>NZ_LJCO01000103.1 GCF_001399675.1 Paenalicyclobacillus ferrooxydans | reverse complement strand
CATTTTTCCGTCTGGTAATTCCCCCACCGCGCAACTGAACTGGTTTACGGCATTAATCTCCAAAGATCTCCGAGCTACGAAGTATTAATTCGAATTTCCGCTTTACGATCACTTGTGATACGGTTCAGTGTGCCCTAATGTAGTTCCGATGGTAAAGCGAATGGGTGACGCTGCAGAACTCAGTCCTGCCATTCCGACCAGAGTAAGTCAAGTATGCCGAGGTAATGCTTTTTGTATGAGTGCTACAGTAGTCCTGACTTGCGCAGTGAGTATCCCCGTTGTCCCGTTATCTAACGTTTATCTTGTTCTTAATAACGAATATAGTGTAATATATAAGAAAAGGAAGATCGGGTGGTATTCAGTGAGAAAATTCGCAAGAATTGGCAAATTTGTGGTCGTCAGTTTGGTGTCCTTTTCGTTGTCTCAAGCTCATGTCATGGAGGCGCATGCCAGCGAGACGACATCAGATTTGCACCAATCCGTCCGCGGTGAGAACACACCAACAACGGACTTCAAAACGATAGCAAAGTTACCTTACTCGACTCCCATCATCACTAGCCACAAAGCAGTCAATTTTGAAGTGCAGCCTTCAAGCCCTACAACGCCACCTACGACACCGCCTACAACGCCGCCTACAACGCCACCTACGACGCCACCTACGACACCACCTACGACACCACCTACGACACCACCTACGACACCACCTACGACACCACCTACGACACCACCTACGACACCACCTACGACACCACCTACGACACCGCCTACGACACCGCCTACGACACCGCCTACTACGTCGCATAACAAGTCACCTCACACGCCAAGCAATGTGAAGGGTGCGACAAGTCCAGTGACTGGTCTGCCCATAGATACGATTGCCATCGATGGCGGAGTCTTGGCAGCTGCCGGCGGGGGCTTGATGCTCTATGGCCGCCGCAAAAGGTCATCGCGAAAGTCTTCCAAAAAGGAGTAACAACTGTTCAAGTTGGGTTGGTATTTTCTTCTAGACCATTTTATTTGGATTTCAGCTGGGGATTGAGGTCATATGAAACTATACAACAACAGACACCATTCAAGACGCAGCATCTTCTTTTGGATCGGAAGTTTTCTCAGTCTAGCAGGTGTCTTGGTACTTAGCAGCATCCCATTCTTTTACTTTCGGTCTGCGATTGTCGGGAAGCACCTGTTACTGACGGCGCAGACCTTAGTCAGCAGTTCCAGTGCTAAGGAGAATTCAATAACTTCTAATGCGTACGCGGTTCCAACAATCTCTGCAGGACTGAATGTTCCGGTTTTTAACACTGGGCAGGTTATAGGCGAAGTCGTTGTACCGAACCTTTCGCTGCAGGCACCTTTAGTACAAGGTACAGGCCCGTCCCAACTCGAGTCGGCGGTTGGTCATCTCGTCACGAGCGTGATGCCTGGAAAACCTGGAACCACTCTAATTGCAGCTCACAATGCCACTTGGTTTCGACACATCAATCGCTTAAAAACCGGGGACGTAATCCAAGTGAAGACGACGTACGGGACTTTTAACTTCCAAGTTACAAGTTCAAAGGTGGTTAAAACGGGCGAGTCAGTTCGTAACAGTTCGGATTCTAGTATCGTCCTGGAAAGTTGCTACCCACTCAATGCACTGTATCTCACGCCGTACAGATTCCTTGTCTATGGAAAACTCGTTCACTTATCAAGCACAGCTGTCACAGTTGCGAACCCTGCTTCAGACACAAACTACTATGTCACCATTCCGCAAAAGATCGTTGACGAAGGATTGACGCTCAACACCAACACGCTGCCAATGGGCACACTCACCTATACAGGAAAACCGGCAAACTCCTTTACACAGAGCAACAATGCCTGGTCGGCAACTCATGCAATGATTGAATTATATCTAGGTTGGATACACGCTTCATCTGACAAAGACCTGACAGCCATCGATGCAATCGCCCCCAAGGTATCCGTGAATCCATTCTTTGGTGTCAAGCTGCCTCGAATCCAGTATTTCTCGGCGTATAACGTTGCGCTGCATGTGCAAGAAGAGCAGTTGATGTCAGCAACCAGCACCGTTCAAGTTGGCATCAACGGAAAGACGTACACCATTGTTCTTACGGCTCATGCTTATGGGCACAAGGTGAAATTGACACAGATTGAAATCAAGTAACGGACAGCAGCCTCTCTTTTCACATCAGTTGCTGTCAATCGGTTGCTTTTCATCAGTTGCTTTTCATCGCATGCTTTTCATCGGTTGAATACATGTGCAGAACACAGCAACTGCACGTTGCAAACAATCCCGCCTGCGCACTCTGCACGCAGGCGGGATTTTAGGTGCTCTCTCATTCCGATGCATTACTTAGCCGTGTCTGCTCCCCTTACCTTCCCTTAATCTTCGAGCGCGTCAATATCCTTGGCACACCCTGGTTGTTGCTGGTTGGCTGGCGAATCAAGACCTGCTTCATGCCGTTTGCCCACTTAAATGGAATCAGCGGCCACAGGTACGGTACGCCAAACGACTTTCGAGTTGCCAGATACACGAACTGTGAAACAAGTCCCACAGCAAATCCGATGTAGGAGAACCCAACCCAGTGTCCGATTTGCGTCCAGGCGAGAATCCACAACCGGCTCATCTGATTTGCCATTGAGATTTCGTACGACGGCATGGCAAATTGACAGGCGAGTACGAATGCCATATAAACGAGCACTTCCGGTTCCAACAGTCCGATTTTTGCAGCAAACTGGCTGAACACCATCGCAGCGACAATACTGACCATCGAAGCAATCGCTGGCGGTGTGTTCAGGACGGCCAGCTTCAAAACATCGAGCATGAATTCAGCGACTAACAGTTCCGCCCACAGTGGGAGCGGGCCGCCCATATTCGCTTGGAAAAAGCTGAGGGCCTTCGGCATGGTATTCGGATGAAAGTTCATCAACAGA
This sequence comes from Paenalicyclobacillus ferrooxydans, assembly GCF_001399675.1. GTDB lineage: Bacteria > Bacillota > Bacilli > Alicyclobacillales > Alicyclobacillaceae > Alicyclobacillus_B > Alicyclobacillus_B ferrooxydans. Next base: position 101,096 of record NZ_LJCO01000103.1, on the reverse strand, counting down.
AACAGTCCTGGAACGATGATGGTGATTAAATAAGCCACAAGGATGATCCACCTTGTGTATGTACCAACCATCGGATACGAGTGGTACTCCTGGGGATGCTGCAGCATCTGAAACAAGGTGATGGGTGCGATGATGACCTCCGGGCTTGTATCAACCACAATCACTACGTGGCCCTCCATCAGGGCCGTTGCTGCCACGTCGGGACGCTCCGTATATCTGACCATCGGATACGGATTCCACTTCACCTTTTGAATCAAGTCTGTCACGGACTGCTCCGCCATGATAATACTGTCGAAATCGATGTTCTTCAGTTTTGACCGGACGTTTTCAACGACCTTCGGGTCGGCAATTTCGTTAATGTACATCAGTGTACAGTCTGTTTTCGATCGCGATCCGATTTGCATCAACTCGGCCCTCAAGCTGGGATCACGGAGCCTGCGCCGGATGAGTGCAGTGTTCATCAGCATGGTTTCTGTGAAACCGTCATGCGGGCCACGGACAACACGCTCCACCAGAGGCGGTGAGATGCTGCGCATTGGATAGATACGGGTATCAATCAGCAGAGCCTGATCAAAACCCTCGATGAAGATGATAAACGGCCCGGACAAGATAAAGCGGACTACATCCTGCATCTTGGTGACGGGCTGCACCTGGACGAAGTTGACACGCGTGTTCAAGTACTCCATGAGTTCAGCAAGCGTGAAATTGCCGTTTGGCTGTGATGCCAAGAAACCTTGGATATTCTTCTGGAGGTCATCGAGAATCAGGACCATATTCATGGTTAGGAAGTAACCGTTCAAAACGTAGGACATCATCTTAAAGTTGCCGAACTCAAACGGTTTCGCCATGATGTCCCAGCTGTGTCCGTCACCTTGCCCGACACCAAGCAGATTGTTTAAGTAGTCGATGTTCTCGCTCAGTTCCCGGGATATTGGCGGCATGTCGTTTGTCTGATTCGTTTTTTCCTTTGTTGCCTGATGAGCCAAACTGCAACCTCCCCCTCCAATAAGCACTCGGGTATAGCGTTTCCCTAGATGAGGTCAGATATCCAACAAATCAAGGGAGAAGACCATCATGAGGGCCGCAATGATACAGGGTCTGCTGAACGATAAAACAGCGCGCTCACACGTCAACACAGACGCAAAAGGAGCACACCATCAAGTGTGCTCCATCACGAAATGCTATCTGGCGGAGTGAGAGGGATTCGAACCCTCGATACGGGTTTTGCCCGTATACTCGCTTAGCAGGCGAGCGCCTTCGACCTACTCGGCCATCACTCCATATGGTGGGCGTTGACGGGCTCGAACCGCCGACCCTCTGCTTGTAAGGCAGATGCTCTCCCAACTGAGCTAAACGCCCTCGTTCCATCAATCAAACCGACTGGAATTACGTCGAGATAAAATCCTTTCTCTCATTCATGATGACTATAAATGGAGCTCCCAATCGGATTTGAACCGATGACCTCATCCTTACCATGGATGCGCTCTGCCGACTGAGCTATGGGAGCACTGGCTCCCCGAGTAGGATTCGAACCTACGACCCTCCGGTTAACAGCCGGATGCTCTACCGCTGAGCTATCGAGGAATACCTGCCTGTTGTGAACCGGTCACAACAGGCGCTTGGTGGAGGTGAACGGATTCGAACCGATGACCCCCTGCGTGCAAGGCAGGTGCTCTCCCAGCTGAGCTACACCCCCAAGGCTCACTGCCCGAACGGTACAAGTACCATTCAGAACAGCTGTGGTCGGGTATGCAGGATTTGAACCTGCGACCTCCTGCTCCCAAGGCAGGCGCGCTACCAAGCTGCGCTAATACCCGATGTGGCGTGCCCGGAGAGATTCGAACTCCCGACCTCTTGATTCGTAGTCAAGCACTCTATCCAGCTGAGCTACGGGCACATGTGTTGCGGTTATAAACCGCGGATAAAACTGGCTGGGGAGGAAGGGATCGAACCTTCGCATGACGGAGTCAAAGTCCGTTGCCTTACCGCTTGGCTACTCCCCACTATGGGGTGAGTGATGGGAATCGAACCCACGTATGCCGGAATCACAATCCGGTGCGTTAACCCCTTCGCCACACTCACCATATTGGCAGGGGCGGCAGGATTCGAACCCACGACATGCGGTTTTGGAGACCGCCGTTCTACCAGCTGAACTACGCCCCTATGTCACATCCATGGTTGTCCATGAATGTTTTGTACATCAATTCTTTACGTTACTACTGGTGGAGGGGGAAGGATTCGAACCTTCGAAGCTTTCGCAACGGATTTACAGTCCGCCCCATTTGGCCACTTTGGTACCCCTCCAGAACTGGAGCCAGCGACAGGAATCGAACCTGCGACCTACTGATTACAAGTCAGTTGCTCTGCCTGCTGAGCTACGCTGGCGCAGCGACAGGAAATAACTTAACATATCCCGAAGTCTGTTGTCAACGGCACTTCGTTAATTTGTTTGATACAGTTTCTACCACTGAAATTCAAACAGTTTTGCGAGGAAACAGGCCGCTGCCAGGGTGCTTTTAAGGTATGCTGTCCATGCTTACCGTGGGCCGACTCACACCATGCGTGAACCGGCCCTGCTCTATCCCTATCAGTCGCCAGGATTGGTCTCAAAATTCAAATTCACATTACGCATTGGCGTGAATGTGGAAATCGCATGTTTATAGATGAGCTGTTGCTTTCCATCCGCATCCAACACAATCGTGAAGTTGTCGAATGCTTTGACGTTCCCACGAATCTGAAACCCGTTCACCAGGTACACGATAACAGGGATCTTGTCTTTTCGAATTTGGTTGAGAAAGGTATCCTGAATGTTCACGGGCTGTTTTGTCATGAACAAATCCTCCGCTCCTGTAAAATCACACGTTACCTCTATTCTCGGTCTGTTGTATTAATTCCTGCCGCAATCCTCGTGCCAAGTCGAAAATCCGAACTTTGTCTGCTTGGGCCACACCTCGGGTCTTGTCGACAGTCAGCCAGTCAATACGCTGATCTCTTCGAAACCAGGACAGCTGACGCTTTGCGAACCGCCGCGTGGCTTGTTGAATCTCCAAAACGGCATCCGGTAAGCTGATCTCCCCGCGAACAGCCCTTACCATCTCTTTATACCCGATGGCCTGCATAGATGCCAAATCTTCGCCGTAACCCAGTTCCAAAAGCGTCCGGACCTCGTCGTAAAGGCCCTGTTCCACCATTCTATCAACCCGCAGGTTGATCCGCTCGTAAAGGTCCTCCCTCGGCATTGTGAGGCCGATCAGAACCGTGTGGTAGCGCCCACCCTGCTGTCCCCAGTCGTAATCACTGGACATCAAGCGGCCTGTCCCCTCTACCACCTCAAGGGCACGAATTACGCGTCTGGTGTCGTTTGGATGGAGCATCAAGGCTCGTTGCTCATCCCTCTTGGCTAGCTCATCGTGCAGGCTCTTGGGCCCGTGTTCAGCGAGAAAGGCCTGCCACTTATCGCGAATCGCCCGCAGTTCCGGCTGCTCAGCAAAATCAAGGTCCTCCGTAATCGCTCGGATATAGAGGCCTGTACCCCCGACGACAATCGGCAGCTTCCCCTGCGCGTGGAGGCGCAAGATGGCCTCATCGGCCTGTTCCGTCCAGTCAGCCACAGAAAACGCAACATCCGGGTCCACGAGGTCTATCAGGTGGTGCGGCACCCCTTGCATCTCGTCTTTGCTGATTTTCGCGGTTCCGATATTCATTTGGCGGTACACCTGCATGGAATCGGCAGAGAGGACCTCGCCGCCAGCAGACAACGCCACCTCAATCCCGAGGTCGCTCTTCCCGGTGGCCGTCGGGCCGACAATGCAGAGTACAGGCAACTTTTGTGGCTTCTCTTCAGCAGTCACCAGCTTCCCCCCTTCCACCAGACACCGTATGCAAGCTTGGCCCTTGGCTTGTCCACTGTTAGGCCGAGCCTCCGAAACTCTCGTGACATCGGACGCTCCTTCACGATCACGCTCTGCCTCGCCACCCGCTTGGCCTCAGACATGGCTTCCATCGACAGCGGATCGGGATGCGTAAACATACGCAGGGCATCCATACCCGCAGAGCGGCCGAGAGACTCGGTGCGAAACATCGGATCGAAATAAACGACATCCGCAGAATCATCCGGCATACCGCGGAGCCAATCCAGGTGATGCATACCGACGAGCTCGATCCGTTCTGCCAACCCGGCGAGCTCGGAATAGGGCGCAAACCCGTGCGCCTTTGCGTAGCGAAATAGGTTGAACAGGACCGGCTCGACCTCGCAGGAAATGACCTGCCCCCCAGCCCCAACGGCGTGTGCCAGGGTAAGCGTGTCCGTCCCCCCGCCGAGGGTGGCATCGAGCACGGTCATGCCTGGTTCGATGCCGGCCGCCCGAACCAGCCGATCCGTTTCTCCTCGCAGCATGCCCTGAATCCTTAAAAATGCCATGCCAGGATGGAAGAAGATTGGGGCGTCCGGGGCTCTTTTTCGATACACCTTTGGAACCCCGTCTGCAACAACAACTGTCTCGACACCTTCGTCGGTACAGACCGCGAGGATACTCCGGTCATTTCGACGAACGACCGGGCAGTCAAACCAGCGTGACAGGTCGTCAGCGAGGTCCCTCTGCGCCTTCGTCTCCTTCCAAGGAGTCGTACAGACGATTCCTCGCAGCATCCCTTTTGTGCTTGGCTCGTTTGGCAACGGATACTCTTCAGACAATGCGCCGAAACTCCTTCTCTAGATCGCGGTTGGTCAAACGAATGAACACCGGTCGACCGTGAGGGCAGTGAAACGGATCGTCGAGCTGTGAAAACGCGTCAATGAGTGCCGTCATCTCCATCTCAGAAAGCCGGTGATTGGCCTTAATGGCAGCTTTGCACGCACGCATGATGATCCGCTCGCGCAGCGCAGTTTTCACGTCCATGGCGCGGGCGTCCTCCGACAGTGAGGACACGACATCCTCCGCCAAGGCCTCGTGGTTAAGGCCATCCCACACCAAAGGAATCGTCCGGAGAACAAAGGAGTAGCCGCCAAAAGGCTCAAACAACAGCCCCATTTCAGCTAAGACCTCGATATTCTGGGTCAGCACAGCCGCATTTCCTGGGCTCAGGTGATACGTCATGGGCGTCAACAGCGGGATGCTTCTCGCTTCCCGAGCCTCCATTTGCTTCGTAAAACGCTCGTACAAGACGCGCTCATGAGCTGCGTGTTGATCCATGATATAGAGGTCCTCACCGTCGTCAGCGAGGATGTACATGCCAAGCGCCTGTCCGATAGCGCGCAGGCGCCAGCCGTCCCGGGTTGGTGTCCGCTCGCTGTCGGTCGCGCTGAAATGGTCGGCGTTATCGACCGCTTCCGTGGCGACTCGGTGAGCGAGGATTGTGTCGATCTCGGTACCTTCCTGAGCGTTAATGGCTCCATTCTGCCCCGCGACTTCTTCCACAGCAGTCTCTCCAACTCCGACCGAGTAAGATTGGGGCGCTTTGGACAGCGATGCGGCCGCAAGCTCGGCCAGCCCATCCTGCTGCGACGAGACCTGTTGCTTGCCGTACATCGTCTCGAGGGCTTCTGAAGACACAGGACGGGTTCCTGAAGGATATTTTGGCCGCTCCTGCGACTGCCCTTGCGACTGCGGTTGTGGACGTGACTGCGGTTGCCCCTGCGGTTGCCCCTGCGGTTGCGGCTGCGGACGTGCCTGTGGCAAGATGCCCGACAAGCGTGCCTGCACGGTCTTCGCACCCACTCCCGAAGTGTATCCTGCAGAGCGTTCGTTCGCCTGCTGTGAAGCCGAATCACGGACGGCTGGTCCTTCGTTTGAAAACCTGGCGTCTGTGTTCGACAACCGGGCAGTCGGAACCAGAAATGCGTCGTCGAGTGCTTTCCGTACAAGCTGCTGAATCAACAGTGTCAGGTCACGCTCTTCGCTGAAGCGAACCTCTGACTTATGCGGGTGGATGTTGACATCTACCAACGTCGGATTGAGCTCGATATAGATGGCGTAAATCGGTTGCTTATTGACCATCAGCCGCTGACCGTAGCCTCCCGCAACCGCTTGATGAACGGCGATGTTCCGGATCGGACGTTGATTGACGAACAGGTTTGCATGTTGCCGGCTCGATCTCGCTTGTGTAGGCCGCCCAATGTAACCCGTCACGCGGTAATCGGGGGTCTCCCCTTCGACGCGCAGAAACTGTCCTGCTTCCCCAACACCGTACAGTGTTGCAAGAACGCTCTGCGGATTCCCGGTTCCTGCCGTCTGAAAGACCACGTGATCATCCACTTCAACCCTGACGCGGACATCAGGGCGACTGAGCGCTGCCTTTTGTACGACCTCGACGCAGCGAGCTTGTTCCGTCTGGACTGTGCGCAGGTATTTCAGTCGCGCAGGAGTGTTGTAAAACAGGTCCCTCACTTCAATCACCGTACCGACCGGCATGCCGACTGGCTCGACAGGCCGGGTGACTGCGCTGCCTTCAACAGAGATGCTGCAGCCTTGCTCGCTTGTTTGCATGCGACTCTGAAGCGTGACACGGGCGACGGCTGAGATGGATGCGAGTGCCTCACCGCGAAACCCAAGGGTTCCAATCCGAAACAGGTCGCGGGACGACTTGACTTTGCTCGTGGCGTGTCTTGCGAAGGCCAGGCGAAGGTCATCTTCATCCATGCCGTGCCCGTCATCCTGAACCCGGATCCGCTTAATGCCTCCTTCCTCGAGTTGCACGATGATGGACTTCGCCCCTGCGTCAAGACTGTTTTCAACGAGTTCTTTCACACAGGATGCAGGCCGCTCTACCACCTCACCTGCAGCAATCTGGTTGGCTAATGCCTCAGACATTACTTGGATTTGGCCCATGATGTCACCTCCCTGACGGCACGCACGACTTTATCGAGCTCCGAAATGGCTTCAATCGGGGTCATCTGTTCCACGCGCAGTTTACTGACGGTTTGCAGCCAGTCGAAGACCTCTGGGTCTACGTGGGGCTTTTGTGACGGAGGCTCAAACGCTGCGGCGGCTTCCCGCACGGATACGTCCTCCTCCAGTTCAGCTTGCAAGCGAACCGCTTCCCGTTCACGCTTTGCGAGAATCTCAGTCGCGCGCTTGATGACTGGCGACGGGACACCCGCCAATTTCGCAACCTGAATGCCGTAGCTCTTGTCAGCCGGTCTATGTACGACAGCGTGCAGGAATGTCACGCCATCGTCCGTTTCTTTCACGGCCACAGAGAAGTTCTCCACACGCGGTAATGCTTGTGCCTGCTCCGTCAATTCATGGTAATGCGTGGCGAACAAGGTGAGGGGGTTTCGCCCTGGCATTAAGAGCGCCTCCATCACCGCCTCTGCAAGGCTCATACCGTCGTACGTGCTTGTCCCCCGCCCAATTTCATCAAGGAGCACCAGACTCTTTGGCGTTGCCTGACGCAAAATCTGCGCCAGTTCCACCATCTCGACCATGAACGTGCTCTGCCCGGCACCGAGATCGTCCGACGCACCAATCCGGGTAAACACTCGGTCGACAACACCGATATGAGCGGATTCTGCAGGGACGAACGATCCGATCTGGGCCATCAACACAATCAGTGCAACCTGCCGCATATAGGTGCTCTTTCCGGCCATGTTCGGGCCAGTCAGCAGAATGAAATCACAGCTTGTCCCAAGCTCGACACTGTTTGGGACGAACGACATCGGTGCCGCCGCCTCGACCATCGGGTGACGGCCGTTTTGAATGACAATACCGCGTTCCGAGGCGACAGTGGGTCTGGTGTAGCCGTATTCTACCGCGACCGCAGCGAGGGCTGCGAGGGCATCGAGCTCAGCAAGCCGCTCGGCAGTCTGCTGAATCTGTGCAATCATACCCGCGACTTCATCCCGCAAGACCGTAAAGAGCTCGTATTCGCGCGCAAGGGCACGTTCTTCAGCATGGAGAATCTGGTCCTCGCGCTCCTTCAGAACAGGCAGGGTGTAGCGTTCTGCAGAGGCAAGGGTTTGTTTCCGCTCGTACTCTTGCGGCACCAGGTGAGTTCCTGTTTTTGAGACCTCCACGTAGTACCCAAACACCTTGTTGTATCCTACTTTGAGTGTGCGGATGCCTGTTCGGTCTTTCTCCTGTTGTTCAAACTCCGCCAGCCACTGTTTCCCGTCTACGTGCATCCCGCGCAGAACGTCGAGTTCTGCATCGATTCCTTCGCGAATCATGCCGCCGTCGTGGACCGAGATCGACGGCTGATCGACAAGCGTCGCAAGCAACTTGTCTGCGAGCTCCGACAGATCTGGCATGCCGTTGGAGAGCCTTTGCAGCAACGGAACAGGAGTGCCCGCCAGGCACTGCTTCACGCCTTTGACACAAGACAGACTCTGTGCGATGGCAACGAGATCGCGCGCGTTGGCAGAACCGAAGCCAACTTTGCCGATCAGCCGTTCAAGGTCATACACCCGCGCAAACCACTCCTCAAGCTCTGCGCGCACAAACAGTTCGTCGCCAAGCCAACCCACGGCATCGAGCCGCTCGTTGATCTCGCCGACAGATATCAGCGGTTGCTCAATAAATCTCCGCATGCGGCGGGATCCCATAGCTGTCTTGGTTCGATCTAGCAGCCCGAACAGCGATCCCTTTTTCTGCCGCGTACGCTGCGTCTCGAGCAGTTCGAGATTGCGCTTGGCGACGACATCGAGAAAGACGTGACCGGATCGCTGAAAACTTTGCGGAGACTTTAGGTGACTCAGCACCTGCCGCTGGGTATCCTCGAGATAGGAGAGCAGCCTTCCGACTGCGGATGTTTCGGCTGAGTTCTCTTCGAGCCCGAGAGATTCAATATGTAGGACTCCATACTGACGCGTGATACAAAGCAGTTCTTGTTTGCTTTTGCTCGAACTGTGAGGGACCCTCGACATCCGCGATCCGGACTCCTTCGTCCACGCCTCGATACCCGGAGCAAGCCCATCCTCTGCCTCTGAAGTAAGCACCTCTCGCGGTGCAAACGTGGTGAGCGCCTCCAGAAGTGCTTGTTCGTCACTCACGGAGCCGTACCAAACTTCACCCGTACCCACATCGACAAAAGCGATGCCCGTCAGAAGGCCTGTCTGCGATACAGCGCAGAGAAAGCGACTCTCTGCATCGCCGTCTTTAACGTAAGTTCCGGGAGTCACAACCTGAATAACCTCTCGCTTGACGAGGCCCTTGGCCGCCTTCGGGTCTTCGACCTGCTCGCAAATCGCGACGCAATAGCCGTTGTCAATCAGGCGCCCGATGTACTGTTCTGCGGCGTGGTGCGGCACACCACACATCGGAACACGGCCCTGCTCGCCGGCGTCTCGGCCTGTCAGAGTAATCTCAAGGACCTTGCTGGCAGTGACTGCATCTTCGAAAAACAGTTCATAAAAGTCACCAAGCCGGAACATCAAGAGCGCATCCGGATGGGATTGCTTGATATCAAGGTATTGTTGCATCATCGGTGTCAAAGCCAACGAACGTCACCACCAAATCGAGTCATTCAAACCAATCATCGTCAATGCGTCACTTTAAGCGGTACGGTAGGCGTACTTTCAGCTGCACTGTCAATACCTGCAATACACGCGCAACATCCCCATCAATCGACAAAAGTGAGGCTGATACAATCAAGGGCGCCGATTTGGCGCCCCGAATCGTCTACTTCTCTAGTCCCGCTCTCCGCAGTTACAACCGTTGCCGTCGGGTCCCTTACCGCAACCCTCACGAGGGCCAAACTCCACCGGCAAGCCTTTTGATAAACGGTCCATCAAAATGCTCATCAAGTCCTGCATCATTTCATTCAGTTCTTCCTGTGCAGTCTTATACTGCATTGCGACAGGAATCTCCGACAGTTGCATTTCCAGCGCCTGAATCTCCTGATTGAGTTCATTCAATTTCGGATGACTCGTACCGACGACTTGCTCGAGACCAAGTTTGTTATTGGTTTTTAGCTTCAGGTCTTCAAACAAGGTCTGCGCCTTCCGGTTTTGTTCCATCTTCGACTTGGCTTGCCAAAAGCGACGGGCAGGGTCGCTCTTTGCAATGGTCTGTCCAATGGCTTCGGCTTTAATCAAAAGTTCATCTCGACTCATGCTAGTGCCTCCTTTGACTCTGAATTTGTCGTGGCTTGATTTATCGTTGCATCCCGCTCATCCATTGCCCTTCTATCACTGCCATCCATTACCCTTCTATCACTGCCATCTGGCAAAACCCCTTCAATCACACCGTACAGGGTCCATGTCTTCGGCTCAGTAATACGCACTCGAACTAATTTCCCTGTTAAGGTCATGGGGCCTTCGAACAGGACCAGCTTGTTGGTGTCCGTACGGCCTGCAAGTACGTTCGGGTTGGTTTTGCTCTGTCCTTCAACCAGCACATTGAGACTTTCACCAAGCAGTTTTTGATTCATTTCGTTGCTGATGGCGTATTGTCTTTCGTTCAGCCGGAGCAGTCGTTGCTTTTTGGCCTCGGCTGAGATATCGTCCGCAAAGCTTGCTGCAGGCGTATGCTCGCGCGGTGAATAGATAAAAGTAAAGGCATTGTCGTAGCGTACGGTCTCAATCAGGTTGAGCGTTTCGAGAAACTCTTCTTCCGTCTCGCCGGGAAAGCCGACAATGATGTCCGTTGTCAGGCATACGCCTGGGATTTTCGCACGAATCTTGTTCACAAGTTCCAAATAATACTCTCTCGTATGCGTGCGGTTCATCCGTTTAAGCACCGTGTTGTTGCCGGATTGAACGGGCAGGTGAATATGAGGAACCACCTTGTCGCACTCTGCGATTGTGTCAATTAACTCGTCCGTAAAGTTCCACGGGTTCGAGGTGGTAAAACGAATACGGTACAGCCCGTCGATCTCGTTGACCTGCCGAAGCAGGTTTGCAAACGAGACAGTGCCAAGGTCGACGCCGTAATCATTCACGTTTTGCCCAAGCAAAGTGACTTCGCGGACACCATCAGCGACCAAAGCCTGAATCTCACGAATGACGTCCTCCGGCAAACGGCTGCGCTCACGCCCGCGCGTGTACGGAACAATGCAGTAGGTGCAGTACTTGTTGCAACCGTATTGGACGTTGATCCAGGCCCGCATGGTATCCTTGCGCGATCTCGGTACAGCCTCCACCGTCTCTGCAGCCTTGTCCCAGACCTCAAGCACCGTTTCTTGACTGGCCCGAGCGCGAAACACAAGTTCGGGTAAGCGATGAATATTGTGCGTGCCAAACACGACGTCCACCCAAGGAAACTTATCGAGGACGAGTTTTTGCACACCCTCCTCTTGCGCCATGCATCCGCATAGTCCAATTAGGAGCTCTGGATTGCGGTATTTGAGCGGACGCAAGCGACCCACCTCACCAAATACCTTGTCTTCGGCGTTTTCTCGCACAGCACAAGTGTTAAAGAGGATGAAGTCTGCTTCCTCGTCTGTCGCAGCAGGTTTATAACCCATCGCTTCAAGAAGTCCCGCCATCGTCTCAGTGTCGTGTTCGTTCATCTGACATCCGTAGGTCTTGATTAGGTAACGATAAGGCAACCCGGATGCCTTCTTGCCCATCTGGTATTCTTTGGTGAGTATATCGGGATCGAACAAAACACGTTCGACAGGATTCGGTCTATGTGTACCAAACGTTAACCCTGCGCCGGGGACAAGCCGTCCCTCGCGAAGTTGCTGGATTCGGTTCTCCACGCTGACTGACCTCACTTTCACTTTCAAACGTCTCTATTATAAAGGATCAGACGACATAATAACGACGCCAAATGTTGCTGTCCTCTATCATAACACAGCCCTTATGCAGACCGTTATCCAGCGCTCCACGACGAACGACGGGAACGTACAAGCGCATCGTTCAGCCTGATATTCAATCTCCATCTCACCTTTTAAGCTAAATCTCCATTAAGCCAATTCTCCATCTCACCCTTTAAGCCAAATCTCCATCTCACCCTTTAAGGAAACAACTGCCGGGCCGCCCACGTACACAGCATCTGAACCATGATTGAGACCCTGTTCGATGTGTGCTTCGATGAGACTGTTTCGACCGATTTCATACCCCTGCTCGAAGATCACGTGTTGCCCGTAAGCAACCTGTCCATTCTTTCGGAGCAACGCCGTGAGTGCCCCGGTTGCCGTTCCTGTTGCAGGGTCTTCTGGAATGCCGAGCGCGGGAGAAAAGTCCCTGGCGTGAAAGTCACTTTGCTCATCGACTGTTTCACGCGTGTACACGTGTGTGCTTGCGACTTGGAGGGTCTTATTCCATTCTGCGAGTCGGGCAAAATCCGGTTGCAGCTGCTCCATCACTGCTAGCGATCGCACCGGAACAAACAGGTCCCACAACCCGGTCGAACTGATGCCAAGGGGCAGAGAAAAATCGAAGTCCTCGGGTCGAATTCCCAGAAACTGAGCGAGGACAGCGACATCGATGTCTGCCTCCCGAAACATGGGGGCAGCCTGTCCCATTTCAGCCCAAGGGACACTATCCTTCCAAGACAACGAAATGGGCAGTACACCGACGCGCGTCTCAACCTGGACAGAAGTCTGCAGATCGCGATTCCCAAAGCGTCCGGCGGAGAACAAACCGCACATCGAACCAATTGTAGCGTGGCCGCACAGGTCAACCTCTACCTGCGGTGTAAAGTAACGTAAACGTAAGTCTGCGTTCGTGCCTGGCGACGGCGGCAGCACAAATGCGGTTTCCGACGCATTTAATTCTGCCGCAATCGACTGCATCTGTTGATCTGTGAGTCCGGTTGCATCCGGAACAACCCCCGCTACGTTGCCGCCAAACATCCGTGTTGTAAACGCATCGACCAGCCAAACTGCTTTCCCCATGTCTGTGCCCCCTTCTTTATTTGTAGGTTATCGAATTTCGCGGCGACGGCGCAACTCTTTCAGACGCAGAATGACGCCTGCCAGAGAACGTTCGCGAATATGGGGTTCGTCAAACTTCATCGGTTTTGAATTGGCTTCAAACAGCCACACGCGCCCCTCTTTATCAACCCCCACATCCATCGACATCTCGCCGAGTTCACCGTGAAAGTCACGGTCAATTGCCGCGGCACAGTTCAGAGCAAGTTCTTCAATTCGGGCGTCGACCTGTGTTGCAGAATCGGGGAAAGCCCGCTGGAGTAAATGATCGATGTCTACAATGGACCCTCCAGCCGGTACGTGCGTCGTAATGGAGTTTTTCCCTGCCACGCGAACACCTTTGCCTACGACCTGCCAGTTGAGGCCGTGCTTTTGCAACAGAACCCGGACATCACACGGTTTTCCTTCCCACTCAACGAGGGGAATCGCTTGTTGAATGACGTACTTTCCGCGGATCCGATGTTGTTTCGTAAGCTCCCAAGCTTTGGCGATCGACGGCGCGTCGTATTCGCTGCATTTCAGGTGCTTTAAAACACGCAGGCGCCATCCCCGCGCAGTCCGGTCGACGCGCATGATCCCATGCCCAACGGAGCTCGACGCAGGCTTCAGATAGACCCCGCCGTTTTGCTGCAGCATGGAGGAAAAGCCCTTCCAGGTCATCTCATCGAGCGTCTGAGGCAGATAACCAGCTAATCCTGCCCGGCGCAACTCATCGTAGGTTTCCGCTTTATTGAAGTAGCCCGGATTAAACATCGGTGTATGGTACTTCCGCAAGGTCATCTTGGCGTGTTTCGCGTGCCGGTTCACTTCCAACACGCGATTTGGGATCCGATTGTAAACCGCCTCCGGGCGTGGACATGGAATCGGTACCCACTTCTGATAACCCGTGCGAACATATCCGGACCAGACGTCTCCGTCACGCACGCATTCCGTCGGCAGCACATAGATAAATGCCCCCTGACTGCGACCTGTTTCCAGAACATCCCGAAAATCCGCCCTGCTGTCGGTGAAGTGACGCGTACCTGCGAGAATCGCAAATACAGGTCCAATCACGGCCTCTCCCCGCTCAAACGTGATCTCTGTGGGATGTCGATACACCATCCTTCCTTTTGGAAGCGTGGTGAGCCAGGGGAGGCGAAGATTTGAGAAGCGTACAGTTTGAACGCCTTTGCCCAGGTTTGATTTGATTCGTGGAGTCGTATATAACACAGCCCTGATTCGCCCGCCTGCGCGGACCCAAACCACCTCAGCGTCCAAGGTTTCCGACATCTTCCACTCACACTCCCCTCAATCACCCACACAATCGTTGCTGCCAAACCGTCAGAATCTGCTTCAACCGCGAGACAGTGCCCGCCGCCGAGATGTCTGTGCAGCCTTCGGCTTGACGAGCGGAATGCCCCAGGCAGCACGGATGTCTTGCTGCTCATTCCACACGGCACCAGAGCGGATCATCGCCACCAGCGGCTCGATATGCTCACGGTACCTTGTATAGCTTGATGTTCTTGCGAGCAAGGCGAGGTTCCGCTCCGCGATCGGCGCCAATGCTCCCGCATTCCCATTGAAAAAGCTCTGTTGAAGCTGTCTGTCGTAAATGTCGTAAACAGGTAACTCTCTATGATGAACGGCCACCACGTATGCCAGACAGAGGGCGGCTGTCGCAATTTCCGGACTGACAATAAAACTCGCAGGAGTGCGATATTCAAATCCACCATAGTCCTTGTGCCGAATATCCCCGTAGAAACCGTAGCGTTTTCTCCGTAAAACGGCGGTGCGCTGATCCTCAACCACCATTAATGGCAAGCCTACATAGTTGTCCAGCGCACGGACAAATTGACTCGTGAATGGAAGCCCAGAGAAATGAATGTGTCCTCCGATACTGTAGGGCTGGAACGGCATACTTCCTGCGCGCCACTCTACGTTGCGCTGATTAATGGTATGCGAGGCCTCGGTCATCAACTTTCTTAAATTTGCAACCAGTCCAACCGGATTCGAGTCTGGTTCTGGCCGCAATTCGAGCAGGGGCAGCCGCTTCCCGTCAAATTGGACACTGCGGTCATCGCAACCAATATTGCCTTTCCGTGAAAAGTAGCGGCTTGCGAGTACCATCTTGCCGGATGTGGCGTTTTTCAGCATCAATTCGACATCCGTACCCATCAAAAAAGGCCCCAGACTGCCCCTCGCAACATCTTTTTCACTGTCGATGTCCCGTTCCACAGCCCCCGCGTACAAATCCAGCAAACGCCCTTTCAGAACGGGATTCGGTGTGACATCAACCACATAGAGCATCCCTTTTTGTCCCATGGCCACACTGACCAGTCCATTGTCCAGCCCGAGAGTATGCAGGGCTCGTGCCGCAAGGTACATGGCTCGCGTTGTTACGCGATCATCATCAAGGCTGACCTCACGAAAATTGTCCTGGACCCGTTGAATCCGCTGGTTCACCCAAGCCGGCCCGCTGTCGGCCCGAAAGCAGGTGAGTGCGCGCAAATCAAAAATCGGAAATCGATAGTTGCGAACGATGTTGATCCCCTGCGCGTTCTGGTTCTTCGGCAGAGTCCGAACACCCATTTGCCGCAAAAACTGCAACATCGACACCCGCGACTTGGCTCGTTCTGCCGCAACGCGAGGGTTTAAAACTCGACCTTGCGGCGGGTCTGCCTCAAACGACTGTCCCCAGCGCATCACGGTATCATCCGAACGTATGTCTGCGGTTGACTGGTACTCCCGTAACTCTGGCACTCGTTTAAGCAAACGCTTTGCTGACGGTTGCCCCGTATGCAGCAAGTAGTACGTCACAATGCGACATCTCCTTTCTGGCGGCGGGTCAACGCTGGTTTGCGAGATAAATCGCGTACTGTATCGGGCGTTCAAACGCCAGGTCAACGAGGTCCTGGCGCCCTTTTTCCGTGTATGGCCGCTTCCACGGCTTAGAATTCACTTCAATCACCCACACGTGGCCTGATTCATCGAGACCGATATCTACGCCGAGCTCGCCGAACTGTTTACCCGATTGTATTTCGAGGACCTCTGTAACCAGAGTGGCAACGCGCGTCATTTGGTTCCGTGACCTCTTGCGATCCTGCAGTCTGGCATAGAAGGATTCGAGAATCGTTGACACCGGTAACGCCTCACCGCCGCTGCTCAGATTCGAAGTAAACTCGCCAGCCTTGGCGACGCGCGCAAACATCTTCGTGCGCTTCCACTCTCCGCTGCCGTCTCTCTGCAGGACGATACGCACGTCAAACGGGCACCCTTTATATCGAGCCAGTTTCAAGCCTTGCTGGAGGATATAGGGTCGTCGCCGTAAGCGCGGTCGCAAGAGTTCCGAGAGTTGAGCAGCCGATTTCGCACTGCCGTCTTCGTGGTCCTGTTTTCGCTTTACCTCGTAGCGAAAGGTTCCGTCGGTTTCCCGAACAACACGGATGATACCGAGGCCAAGACTGCCATGGACAGGTTTAAGAAACGTCACTTCATGACTTTGCAAGAACCTTGTGCAGCTCTTCAGATCCTTGTAAAGCTGCGTATGAGGCACGTGCACACGGGTCCGTTTGTCACCCGTCAGCCATTCGGTAACCTGCCACTTATCGAAAAAACCGTCGTTGAAGATGCGGTCACGATACATATCACTTAATTGGTTTCGTTTCTCCATGTAGGTCTTCGTATGTTCCACCTTGCGTGAGATGACCTGGTCGTAAATGACGTCCGGCAAAGGCAAAAGTGCTCTTTGCCAACGCCCCCCTTCCCACACGTAACCTTTCACGCTGCGCGTTCGAAAGTCTACTGCAGAAGCGGCGAACAAGTACACCAACGCACCTTCCCGTCGACCGATCTCCGCCATTTTTTGCAGCCCGGGCAGTTGCTTATTGTTTTTCAACACACCCTGCTTTGGTTGCCACACGGGGTTACACAGGATACCGATGAGGGGGCCAACTGTTACCTGCTGATTGGCAGTCACACTGACAAAGTCGATGTCCAAGTCCGGTGCAACCTGTCTGTAGAGTGGACGGCTGATGAGTACGCTGTCCTCAGGTGCAGTGCCATCGATCATCACAGGCACCGACGTGTGTCGCGTCCCAAAAGCTAAGTCGCACGTTGAATCGGGCCGCAATGAGAGTCGGTTTACAAGCGCAGGGTGGATTCGAATGTATGATCGTGGGCTTTCAAAGATAACAAGGTGCATCTTGTTTCCTGTCCCCATTCGAACGACTCCCTTTTCGTCACTTTCCATTGCCGAACCCAGCGGCCCTGATAGCATATTCAACCAAAGTCAGGAGTGACAGCTCACGGACGTTGTCCGGCAGTGATCTGAGCATCCGCCTACCCGGCGTCGGGTTGACCTCAAATGCGAGAACGCGGCCGCTTTCATCCACTCCAATGTCAATGCCGACCTCGGCGAATGGACCAAACGCATCTCTCAGCTGTTCGAAAACCGACAAGGCCAAATTGTCCATATCGGCCAAAATCTGTTTCACATCGATGTCCGGAAGCCGTTCCAAGGCTGTCCGAGCTTGCATCGCTTGGCCACCGGTATGGATGTTCGTCGTAATCGCTCCAGGTAAACCGACTCGCGCGACCCGGCCAACGACCAACGGCGCATCTGTGTACTGAACCAGCCAGCGAAAATCTACTGGGCGGTCGTCTCTCGTGTGCAGCAGGGAGACCGATTCCTGCAGGACCCATTGTCGAAACTGCCCTTGGATGGACTTCCAAAACGCTTCAATCTCCGCATTTGACTGCAGGCGGTCCGTGACGACCTTTGTCTCCGGTTGAAAATGGGTCGACAGGCGATCCGCCTCTCTTGGCACAACCCGCTCTTCTTTCAGGACGCGAATCACCTTCGGCGTCTCCAGGTACAGTCGGTGAATGCAGATGCCCTGTGCGCCGTTGATGGGTTTTAGATATGCATCCTTGAGTCGTGCCAATGCGATCTTCAACTGCTGCCAAGACGCCACCTTCATGGTCGCGGGAACATACCTGCGCAGCTTCGCGTTTTCCTCCATGACCCGATAAAACGTCCACTTGTTGCTGCTGTTGCGTGGAAGACTATGCAGACGCCCGGCCTGCTGAAAGGCACGCAGGTCGGCATTCACCTTCGTGGCCGGTTCATGAAATCGCCCTGAACGCCGTAAGATGATGTCCGGGACCGTCGTTTGCGACAGTTCCCACTTCCCCGTCCGGGGGTCAAACCGCCAGCCCCGCTCATCACCGACAAACCCAGGTGTCAGGACCACAACATCAATGCCGCGCTCATTGCCGTACTGAGTCAGTTCCTCAAGCATACGTGTCTGTTCACCAAACATCCGTTGCTCGTTTCGTTCTCGTGTCACGTAGATGCCGAGACACGGTCCGAGTCTCCATGTCTCCCCGTCCGGTGCTAGATGGATGTTGCCTTCTACCGGCAGGCGCAAGGCTTTTTGCAACTGACTGCTGATACGAAGCAGAGGGCCTTCGTCGGCAGTCTTTACGACCTTCACCCCTTGACGGTTCGACGCAGCGAACTGAACAACCCCTTGCACGACACGGTTGCCAAAGCGAATCTTCGTTAATCCAGGCCGCAAAAAGAGCCCTTGCGTCCCTAACACCTGTCGTTTCTGAACTGTGGGATCGACGCTGAACCGTATCATCATGAACTGCACCTCCCTGTCTCCGTCCAGATGACGCGAAAGCCCCATCAAGGGCTGAAAAAAGACGGGGCGTAAACCGCCCCGTCGCCCGCTGCGTAGTGCTTGCAGTTCAGTTTTCAATTCTTGGCGGAAAGAGGCATCCTTAAAGCTCAGTCATCAAGTTCAGTCCTCAATCTCAACCTCTTCAAGCAGGTCATCTTCCTCGTCGAGGAAGTCTTCCTCTTTCTTCTCTGCCAAATCTGCTGTGAGTACCATCAACTTCGTTTTGCCAATCACTTCAACACTGAGTTCCTTTTCGACCCGAACCAGAATTTCCGATCCGTTGCCAGTCACCGTAGCGTCCAGGCAGTTAGGGTTCTGAATGACCCGCACCTGCACTTCACGGCTGTCTCGGTCTGCCTCCATATCCAGGTCACGCAGGGCAATCTGCTCTACGTAGGATACGGTGTCTTTTGCAACGGCAGTCTCTGAGTTGCCGTTGTACGAATACCAGACATTGCAGTCGAAACGACCATGTACCTCAACGTAGTCTCCAACCAATTCCGCTTCACAGCTGTGATTCATAACCCAGCAACCACCGATTGTGGTCGGACGGTTTGCGGGGCGAAGCGTGTAAGTGGTTTGGGAATACTTACTGCCACGGCCACAAACAGCGTTTGCGACGATCTCCCGGTAATTGAGGTCCTTGTTTGAGAGCACCATGCGGAAACCTCCTCTGTAACAGCCCGGTCGTCAATCTGGCGCCTGACGATTGCCGAGCCTGCTTGTAATGCACAGTATGCTGGACGGATGTCAGTGGTGCCTATCTACCATCGACGCCTTTGTCACCGCCCAGACATCACGCAAACATCCTATGCAGTTAGGCGAATGACTGTCATTCAAGAAGGCTCCGGCCTGCAAATTCGGGCTTGGTCCCCATCGCAGACTCGCAGAGAGCGGCGTGGTTACGGGGGTAAAACACACAAAAGGTGAACCGACTCTGGTTTCTGCCAAAGTCCGTTCACCTGAAGCGAAGACTTGTCTCATATGAACACACGCGGGTTCGAAAAGTTCCAAACAGAAAAATTCCAAATGACGAGTTCCAAGATGAGAGCACGACTCGGGAAGAACCGTTCACTTGCCCGGTCTAAAACACGACTCGTTCGGAAGGCTGCGTTGAAGAAAGTCTTCAAAGTTTTGAAACAGGATTTTCCCCGCAAGTTCTGAACCGTACCGGTCAACCACATCAAGTGCAAAAGACTTATAATCCCCTGCATCAGCCAGACCTCGGAGAGGATTCGAAGTACCGTCAAAGTCTGACCCCAGTCCAATCAAGTCCTCCCCGCCGAGTTTCAGAACGTGATCGATGTGGCGAAAGACGGCATCACGTGACACAGGACCCTCCTCCAGATTCCCGACAAAGGATCCCTCGAAGACCATACCCATCCAGCCTTTTCGGTGAATCAATTCCGTAATGACCTCGTCAGTCAGGTTACGGGGATGGGCTAGAACGCGTCTGGCGTTCGCGTGTGAAGCCATGACAGGGCCATCTGTAATCCGAAAGACATCTTCAACCCCTTGATCCGACAGGTGAGCTAAATCAACCCACATTCCAAGCTGGGCCATCTCTCTCACAACCTCTCGCCCAACCCCGGTCAAACCACCTTGGCGCGGCTCCCGACATCCGTCCGCAAGCGAGTTTTGGTAGTTCCATGTCAGGCCCATGCCACGCACACCGAGATCGAAAAAGACACGTAACAACTCCGGTTTGCCTCGCAGACAGCCTCCGCCTTCAATCGAAAGAATCCCGGCAATAGAACCGTTTTGGCGCACTTCAGATAATTCTCCCACATTTCTGACAACTTGGACCTTGCCAGGAACAACGACTTGCCGGTAAAACGTATCAATGGATAAGAGCACATTTTCCAACTGAAACGACTCCGGGTGAGCCGGATCGACAAACAGGGCGAACACCTGTGTCGCCACCCCGGATTGACGTAGTTTTTCGTAGCTTGCCTGAAGCGGCGACGTCCCGTAGAAGTTGGTGTCTGATCCAAGCATTTTCCACAGAACATCTACGTGTGCATCCGCGATGCGCACACATTCACCCCCAACGATATGGGCATGCAGACCCATATCCAATCATCTGGCAAATCGAATCACCGTGGCTCAACAATCAATTTAATGGCGGTGCGCTCTTCTCCATCGATAACGATATCGGTAAACGCAGGAATACAGATAAGATCAACCCCGCTTGGGGCAACAAAACCGCGCGCAATGGCGACTGCTTTAACAGCCTGGTTCAGCGCACCTGCACCAATCGCCTGAATTTCCGCCGAGCCCCGTTCCCGAAGCACCCCTGCCAGCGCACCAGCGACAGAGTTCGGATTTGATTTGGCAGATACCTTTAATACGTCCACGAAAGCGACCTCCTTCGGCGACCCGGAACTGGACTAGCACAATATAGAGATATTCGCCAAAGGTAGGTTTATTCCTGTAGAACTTCCACAATCTACGCAGATTCATATTTCGTAACGCGTTTGATGGCCGTGGCACGACCGGTTTCATCGGACAATTCACAAAGGACAGCGTGGAACTGGCGTGGTCCCTTGGCAACCGAGAAACGTGCTGGCATCTGACTGATGAGGCGGCCGATAACAATCTCCCGGTCAACACCGAGGATCCCGTCCCGCGGACCGACCATGCCCACATCGGTGATGTACGCGGTGCCGTGCGGGAGAACCCGTTCATCCGCCGTTGGGACGTGCGTATGTGTTCCAAACACAGCGGATACTCGGCCATCTAGATACCACCCCATAGCCAACTTCTCTGAAGTAACCTCAGCATGCATATCGACGATGATGTGCCGAATCGCGGGGTGTTGTTTTAAAACCGCGTCAATGGTTCGAAAAGGGCAATCCAGCTGGCTAAGAAATGTTCGCCCCATCAGGTTTACGACCAGCACTTCGGTACTGCCGACCTTACAGACGGTATATCCTCGCCCTGGCGTACCAGGAGGATAATTGCATGGACGTACAATTCGTGCGTCCTCGTCAATAAAGTCCTGCAGTTCATGCTGATCCCATGTGTGGTTTCCCAGAGTGATGATCTCAACACCGGCATCATAGAGACGTTCAGCGGCCTTTCGATTGAGCCCGCGTCCATGAACTGCGTTCTCCCCGTTTGCAATGACAAGGTCAAGTTGATGATCGCGTGAAACCTCTTCAAGTACCCGTTCTGCATACTCCTGACCCTCGAGTCCAACAATGTCACCAATAAACAGTACATTCAATGCTCTTCCCACCTTGTTGTTTGTGCAGGCTGTACCAGCTCACATGAAATCCTGTCGTGAAATGCTCCTGCGCAAAAAATAGAGTAGCCAAAAGGCTACTCTATTTTGCGTATTCAACGGCTCTAGTCTCACGAATTACTGTGACCTTAATTTGGCCTGGGTAGTCCAGTTCATTTTCGATTTTCTTGGAAATCTCTTTAGCAATACGCACCGATTCAGCATCGTCAATCACATCAGGACGTACCATAATTCGAACTTCACGTCCTGCCTGGATTGCATAACACTTTTCGACACCCTCGAAAGACTCTGCAATGGACTCCAGTTTCTCAAGTCGCTTCATGTAGATGTCAAGTGTCTCACGGCGTGCACCAGGACGTGCAGCGGAAATGGCGTCCGCTGCCGCAACAATCACAGAGATAGGCGATGTAAACTCAACGTCTCCATGATGTGCTGCAATCGCATTAATCACGATTGGGTTCTCCTTGTAGCGCTTTGCCAAATCGACTCCGATTTCGACGTGCGAGCCTTCGACTTCGTGGGTGACGGCCTTACCGATATCGTGCAGGAGTCCACCCCGCTTCGCCAGGTTTACATCCAAGCCGAGTTCCGCTGCCATCAGTCCAGCGAGATGCGCCACTTCGACGGAGTGTTTGAGAACATTTTGTCCATAACTTGTCCGAAACTTCAACCGGCCCAACAGTTTGACAAAATCAGGATGAATCCCGTGAACCCCCGTCTCAAAGGTGGCTTGTTCGCCTTCTTCTCGAACCAGTTCATCAATGTCACGACGTGCCTTTTCGACCATTTCCTCAATACGCGCAGGATGAATACGGCCATCTGCCACAAGTCTCTCTAAAGACACTCGAGCAACTTCACGACGCACCGGATCGAATCCGGATAAGATGACAGCTTCCGGTGTATCGTCAATAATGAGGTCAATCCCAGTTAAGGTCTCCAAGGTACGAATATTGCGGCCCTCACGGCCAATAATACGACCCTTCATTTCATCATTCGGAAGATTGACAACCGAGACTGTGATCTCAGAAGCGTGATCAGCAGCGCAGCGCTGAATGGCTGTTGCCACGATGTCGCGCGCCTTCTTCTCCGCGTCTGTTTTGGCTTGTTGTTCAATCTCTTTCATGAGAACGGCGGCTTCGTGACGACTGTCTCGCTCCACCTGGGCTAAAATCAACGAACGGGCAGTCTCTTGAGTAAACCCTGAGATGCGTTCAAGCTCTTCCACCTGCTTCTGATGCAGGACGGCAATCTCATTTTCTTTCTCTGCCAGTTCGCGTTCCTTGTCCCGCAGACCATCCGCTCTGCGCTCAAGGGATTCCAACTTACGGTCCAACGATTCTTCTTTCTGTAGTACACGTTTCTCCAGTTTCTGGACCTCTGAACGACGTTCCCGACCCTCGCGTTCAACTTCCTGCCGAATGCGATGAGCCTCGTCCTTTGCCTCCAGCAGTGCTTCTTTTTGCTTCGCTTCAATGTCGCGTTGAGCAGACTCAATGATCTCCAAGGCCTTCGCTTCAGCACTGCCAATTTTTGCTTCGGCAAGTGACTTTCGGCTGAAGTAACCAACCCCGAATCCAATGGCCAATGCCACAACTGCGACAATAATCCATATCAACGTAACCAATATGATAGTGCCTCCTTGCCCAAAGCCTGCCATTTTTGCACAGAACCTAAGCTAGAGGCCGTAATGCATACGCAATTTCATTCTATAATTCATTCCCAATCGTTGTCAAGAAATTCTGACTGTGCTATACTCTGCATTTCTGACCTTACAAGATTCAAAGCAGTCCGCGCAGTCTCGATTGAAAAGCCTTTTCGAAGCAAGCGATTCCAGACTTTTTGGCGAATGGCTTGCGGGTCTCCCGCCTTCACTGCACGAAGGGTCTTTTCTGCCGTCTTGACAGCCGCCGCGAGCTCCCCCTCATAAATTTCCTTGTCATTAAACGCTTTTTCTGTTGCGGAAGTCGAAACGCCACGCTGACTCAGTTTCCAGGCCATCTCTCGACGGCTCGATTTTGCAGCATAGGTCTGAACAAACTGAGCGGCGTACTGCTTGTCTGAGAGGTACCCATCCGCTTCAAGGCTGCGGACGACCTGTTGTGCGACCTCAGGAAAGGCTCCCTTGCCAATCAGATAACGGACGACCTCTGCCTTTGTGCGTGGCCGATGATTGAGGTAACCAAGCGCTTTACCCCGCCATACTGCCCGCGCCGCTATCTCCGACAGTTCTTGAAGCACACTTTCCGGCAGATGTAACCCGTCCTTCAGCCCGTACTCGACCCATGCTGAAATCGGGACCTCCAAGGGGTCCCGATTGTCAAAAATCATCCGGAGAAATTCCGGCCGTTTTTCTACAGCTTCGTGCTTTTCGATCTTTGACTCCGAATTACTCGTCAAAGCTGAACACTTCTTCCTCCGCCGCAGGAGTATTCAGTGGTTTCGCTGCCCCGAGTTGATAGGCCTCGCGAATCTGCATTTCAATCTTCTCGCTGATATCAGCATGTTCTTTCAGGAACAGCTTTGCGTTTTCCCGACCTTGGCCCAAACGTTCGTCACCAAACGAGTACCAGGCGCCGCTCTTTTGTATGACATCGATCTCGCTGCCGATATCAATGATGCTGCCTTCCCTCGAAATGCCTTCACCAAACATGATATCGACGTCTGCCTGCTTGAATGGCGGAGCGACTTTATTCTTCACAACCTTAATCCGTGTCCGGTTTCCAACCACATCATTGCCCTGCTTGAGTGCTTCCGCACGGCGGACTTCAAGGCGAATTGTGGAGTAAAACTTCAGCGCTCGTCCACCCGTTGTGGTTTCCGGATTTCCGAACATCACGCCCACTTTCTCACGGATCTGGTTAATGAAGATGGCAATGGTTCGAGATTTGCTAATCGCGCCGGCAAGCTTTCTCAACGCTTGGGACATCAGCCGCGCTTGCAAACCAACATGGGAGTCCCCCATGTCCCCTTCGAGCTCACTCTTCGGTACGAGTGCTGCGACGGAGTCGATGACAAGGATCTCTATCGCTCCGCTGCGAACGAGCGCTTCAGCAATCTCGAGCGCTTGCTCTCCGGTATCTGGCTGGGAGATTAAGAGTTCATCGATATTTACACCGAGTTTGCCTGCGTAAAGCGGATCAAGCGCATGCTCAGCATCAATAAAGGCTGCCTGACCGCCACGCTTCTGAACTTCTGCGACACAGTGGAGTGCAACTGTCGTCTTGCCTGAGGACTCAGGACCGTAGATCTCAATGATACGACCTCTCGGCAACCCGCCCACACCAAGAGCAATATCAAGGGCGAGGGAGCCCGTTGGAACTGTTTCAACGTTCATATTGGCAGACGCTTCACCAAGGCGCATAATCGAACCTTTGCCAAACTGTTTTTCAATCTGCTTCAGTGCCATATCGAGTGCAGCACGTCGGTCGTTCATGAACACACCGTCCTTAAAATATCTAGCAAACTATCATTCCATGAATAATTCGTCTCTCATGTCTTGCTTCCTGCTGTCTATTGTAACAGTTTCATAAACGAATGCAAACACTTGTTCGCATAAAAAGACCAAAAAAGCGAGAGTCTCGAAAGCACTCTCGCTTGGGTTTACTGAAACATCACGCGTGGAAAAGCAGAAATGGCAAGGCACTGACGAATCCGAAAATCAGCGTGTACGTGCACGCGGACGAGCAGGTTCCATATTAATGCGGGAACCGTTGATCCGCCCTTTACGCATCGCTTCATAGACGAACGGTGCTGCGTCTTCTTCGATCTCAACAAACGTAAAGCGATCAAAGATATCGATCTTCCCAACGACCTGTCCTGGGACACCGGCTTCTTCTGAAATTGCCCGGACCAAATCCGATGGGCCAATGTGAGCACCGCGGCCGATGTTCACGAAGAACCGTACCATCCCCGGTCCTGCACCCGTTTCGCCGAAGTCGTACTCTTCTCCCTCTTCGGTCTGCAACTCTCCGGCAGAAGACAACTTCAAAGCCGCGCAGGCAATATCAACCGGATCGTACTCGTCAACCATGTTGCCAAGGATGGCACGATAGTGTCCGAGCCCGCCGCTCTGAATCGTTTCAACCAGGCGATTGCGCCAAATCTCAGCTTGCCGCTCTGCAACGTCCGCCAGCGTTGGAACTTCACGGGACACCATGGCAGTCTTCGTTTCGCGTTCAATCTGCTTGAGCAGTTTGAATTCCCGAGGTGTGACCAGCGTGATAGCGAGACCGCGTTTACCAGCACGACCGGTTCTGCCGATCCGGTGCACGTACGATTCGGGATCTTGCGGGATATCGTAGTTGATGACGTGCGTGACATTGTCAACGTCAATACCGCGTGCTGCAACGTCGGTCGCAACGAGCAACTCGACCTCGTTCGTGCGGAACTTTCTCATCACCCTGTCACGCTGTGCCTGGCTTAAGTCTCCGTGCAGACCATCCACCAAATACCCGCGCGCAACCAGTGCTTCCACCAATTCGTCTACACCGCGTTTGGTCCGGCAGAAAACAATCCCAAGCTGCACTTCTTCGCTGTCAATGACCCGGCACAAGCTCTCGAGCTTGTTTCGCTCCAGCACTTTGTAATACACCTGGTCTGTCAGCGGCACCGTAATTTCTCCGCGATTGACCGTAACATGCTCCGGATCCTTCATGTAGCGAACAGCGAGTCGCTTGATTTCAGGTGTAAACGTTGCAGAGAACAACATCGTTTGGCGATGCTCAGGGGTTTCCCGCAAAATTGTCTCGATGTCTTCAATGAAACCCATATCGAGCATCTCATCCGCCTCATCAAGCACAACCGTCTTCAGGCTGTCAAAGCGAAGTGTGCCGCGGCGAATGTGATCAAGGACTCGGCCTGGTGTCCCAACAACAATCTGAACACCCTGCTGCAGGGCACGGATCTGATGCCCAATCGATTGCCCGCCGTAAATCGGCAGGGTCCGCACCCGCTTGAACTTGCCAATCTTGCGGAACTCTCCTGCAACCTGAATAGCCAATTCACGTGTCGGTGTCAATACGAGGCCCTGGACTCGTCCTTCCTGTGAAACCTGTTCAATCAACGGCACACCAAAGGCAGCTGTTTTTCCAGTACCCGTTTGTGCCTGTCCGATGACATCGCGTCCCGCCAGAACAAGCGGAATGCATGCTGCCTGAATCGGCGACGGCTCTTCAAACCCCATGCCGTCAATGGCCTGCTGAACCCTTCTGCTCAGTGCAAACTCTTGAAATGAACCCATATTCTCAACCTTTCTTTCCATTCACCATTTGTCCTCTGTTCGTGCAATCATCCACTTACGTCGAAATCCATTACCCCGTCTCCACCGAATCCATAGCACCCACTCTATGGTACCGAGGTCAGTGATTCAGCTTCGTCCAGAGTCTCCACAACAACTGTTTGGCGGCTCGCAGCCGAATCTGCTCACGAGACCCCCGAAGCTGCAACCGATACACATCACAACCATCCGAGTCTGCCAAACCTATATAAACCAGACCCACGGGTTTTTCAGCAGTTCCGCCGCCCGGTCCGGCGATTCCCGTGATGGAAACGCCGAACGTCGTACCACATGCTGACCTCACACCAAGGGCCATTTCTCTCGCTGCCTCTTCTGAAACTGCTCCGTGCTCTTTGAGCGTTTCCTCCGACACACCAAGAACACTCGATTTTACAGAGTTGTCGTAGGACACCACGCCGCCGAAGAAATACTGAGACGCTCCGGGGATAGCAGTAATCATAGACGATAGAAGCCCGCCTGTGCAACTTTCTGCGGCAGACAAGGTTGCTCCCCTCGCCCGCAGTGCATCACCGACTACAGACGGAAGCGAATCACTGTCCACACCGTAAATATACTTCGGGAATTGCTCCCGTAACTGCTTCTCTAGCGGGGCAATGAGCTCCTGTGCCGATTCCGCAGTGGCGGCAGAAGCCGTGATACGAAGCAGCATTTCTCCTTCACTGGCGAGCGGAGCCACCGTCGGGTTTTGCAACGCCAGCAAGTCGATGACTTCTTCGTTCACCGTCGACTCTCCGATGCCGCAAAAATGCAGGGTTCTTGACACCAGGACTGACGAGTTTGGCAACAGTTGCTTGAGACGCAAAACGACATAGTTGTCGAGCATCGGCTTCATCTCAAGCGGAGGACCGGGCAAGAGAAAATAGTGCACGCCTTCTGACTCAACGTACTGCCCTGGCGCGGTTCCGTTCGGATTTGGCAAAAACTCACCGCCGTCAATCAACATCGCTTGTTTGCGGTTCACCTCAGGCATCGGACGCCCACGGCCTGCAAAAAAGCGCTCGATTTCAGCGACAGCATCCGGTACGAGATGCAACTCACGACCGAGCACCTGCGCCACAGCCTCTCGCGTCAGGTCATCTTCGGTGGGGCCTAGTCCGCCAGTAATGACGATCACGTTGGACCGCTTTCCCGCTTGCCGAAGCAGATTGGCGATGCGGTCCAAATTATCCCCTACAGCGGTATGGTAATAGAGGAAAAATCCCTGTTCAGCAAATGCCAAAGACACGGTTCGAGCATGTGCATTCAGGATCTGACCAAGCAGTATTTCGGACCCAATCGCAATATGTTCGCCTCGCACAGCCTGCACGTGAATCCCTCACTTCCAATGAAAGTCCCCGTCGGCAATTTCACCGGGTCACACGTTCGTGTTGATGACCGACTTGTTCTTTACAAAATAGTCAATGCCCGACCACAACGTAAAGAACACCATGACATAGACTGCGACGGTGTCAAAAGGAAAACCGACATAAGAGAACGGAAAATTGTTTAACATCAAAGCTGCCATTGCAACAATCTGGACTGCAGTCTTCCATTTTGCGATCCGACTCGCCGCAATGACTAACCC
Source organism: Paenalicyclobacillus ferrooxydans (assembly GCF_001399675.1). Taxonomy (GTDB): domain Bacteria; phylum Bacillota; class Bacilli; order Alicyclobacillales; family Alicyclobacillaceae; genus Alicyclobacillus_B; species Alicyclobacillus_B ferrooxydans. The sequence goes on along the minus strand of NZ_LJCO01000103.1, from coordinate 72,507 downwards.
CTCAACCGCAGCGACAAGTCGCAGGGCAGTCACTGCGAATTCACGGCTGATGATGAGGATTGCAACCCATGCAGACAGCCGTTGCATTTCCACCAAGCTAATCAGAACGGCTGAAATCAGCAACTTGTCCGCTATCGGATCGAGAAATTTCCCAAAGTTCGTCACAATCTGATGTTTCCGCGCTATGTATCCGTCTAATCCATCCGTACCAGCTGCTAAAACAAACACCAATGCAGCTATCATCTCGCTGCCTGTAGTCGTACGGTGGTTAATGGTCAGCGTCCAAAAATGAAACCTGACCAACAACAGGAACGTTACGACGGGTACTAAAAAAATTCTGGCTATCGTAATCCGGTTAGCCAGATTCAATCGCAACACGCCCCATTTCCCGAATCGCTTCTCACTCCAAGTTACCTATGACGCAAAACAGTATACCTCAGTTGGGAATCCTGCGTCAAAACAAGAACATGTAGATTTCGGCAGATTCAGATCTATCGATAGTTGGTAAACTGAAGAGCCACATCAAAGTCTGCTTCCCGAACGGCGGCTATAACGGTTTGCAAGTCATCCCGGCTCTTTCCGGACACGCGAACGTGATCACCCTGAATGCTCGCCTGGACCTTGAGCTTCGCGTCCTTGATGAGTTTGACGATCGCCTTCGCCACATCGGCCTCAATGCCTTGTTGAACTGCTACGCGTTGGCGAACCGTGCCACCGGATGCAGGTTCCACTTTACCTGGCTTCAAGGACTTCAACGAAACGTTGCGTTTCACACACTTCGACTGCAGTACGTCATACAGTGCACCAAGTTTATACTCATCATCAGACAGCAAAATGAGCTCTTTGCCATCAAACTCTACATTACTTTTGCTGCCCTTAAAATCAAAACGCGTTTCAATTTCTTTCATGGTTTGCTGGACTGCATTTGTCACTTCTTGCACATCAACTTCACTCACAATGTCAAATGAGGCATCCTTCGCCATGTGGAACTCCCCCTTGCGCGCGCGTTGTCCAAAGTCGGCACTGAACGTTTAAGATGGTTTAGTTAAGCTTGCTTCTTGATGACTACCCAAATGGGTTTTGTGACATTGGGCAGGGGTACAGCTTGTCCATTCACAGTCAAGGAAACCACAGGCACATTTCCTAGGTCAATGCGAAGTTCTTGCGTGGCACTCCATGATTTCGTCGTGCCTGGAACGATAAAGTCGTTCGGGTCAACAGATTTCCCATCCGCCAACACCTGAGTCCAGCACTGTCCGCCTTGCGCGGTCGCATTCAATACGAGCGGACCTTTTGACGTGTCAACAACGGTCAGTGTGCCCGTCGCTGCATTGTACGGCTGCACAGATATCGTGGTACTCGACGGCGCAGCTTGTCCACTGGCAGAGTTGGATGTGTTCGTACTGTTTCCCGTACTTGCCTGAACCGGGGCATTCGTCGCCTGGTTTGACGCCGTGTTTGCGTTGGTGCTCCCAGCTGCATTAGACGCTACCGCGACATTTTGACTCGCGTTACCAGCGGCAACTTGTGGGGTTGTTCCATGATGGCCCCGAATCGCCCACCAAGCTCCGGCTAAGACGGCGAAGGCAACCAAGACTGCAGCTCCCTGCCCCACAAAACTGCCGATGTGGGGACCTCGACGTTCACGAGACCGTGGTTTGGTGGCGTTTGGTCCGTTCCGGGTGGAAGGCGGAACATAAGGCACTCCGTCATTCTGTTTCGATTTGTCATCCTGGTTGGATTTGTCATATCGGCGTGTTGTCGGCGCCTCATGTGCTGATGGTGTCATGTGGGTATTTGGACCCTGGAATTCTGTGATTGGACGTTCCGTTATCGACTCAGTCATCGGCTTGGGTTTGTCCAGGTTTGTTGGTTCCTGGCGAAGTTTTCCTGGATTCCGCAGAGATTCCACGTGCGGTTGATCGATGTACTTTTCCAGCAACTCAAGTCCATCGAGTCCTACGCACTCAGCGTAGGAACGAACGAACCCCCGTGCGTAGACCTCCCCTGGGAGAACGCTCCAATCCCCATCTTCCAAGGCCTCGAGATATTTCTTTCGAATTTTCGTTCGTCGTTCAACGTCATCCAAATCCATTCCTAGAACCACTCGTCGCTCTTTTAACAACTGACCGAGTTCAACCAATTTGTGCCCCCCGCTTCTCCGAGTGGTGACATTCCGGCAGTTCCATTAGTCCTGCCAGCGCGCAGCCTCGCGCTCATATTCTTCGTACTGTATCAATTCCTCCGGATTTCGTCGCAGCTCAATAATCATGTCAAACGTATCCCAGCCGTAATGCGAGTGTTTGACAAAAATGTCCGGATGCTCGATGACAACGGGAGCCGGCAGGGCGAGAACATCGTCCACAACCCGCCAGTGCAACTCGTCTCCGCGCAAGCTGCTCACTGCGCCATCGATAATGTACACAAAGTTATCCGAGTCAAGCTCATAATCCGGGAGATCCTTCAGCAAGGTCTGCTTGAGCAGCGTTGACGATACAAACGTCCAGCGGCGATTTGCATAGACGCTGGCAGCAACAATCGATTCCGTCTTCCCCACCCGAGGCTGTCCGCGAACGCCAATGACGCGGCGCCCTGGTCGTTTCAATAGTTCACCGAGAAAATCCACAAGGACTCCCAGCTCATCGCGGACAAAACGATATGTACGGGTTTCCGTTTCATCAGCCCGCTCAATAAAACGTCCATGGCGCAAAGCGATGCGATCACGTAACGATGGCTCCCTGAGGCCTGTCAGTTTGACGTCTTCCATCGCCTCAATCATTAAGCGCAGCACTTCAACACTTTCAGGCCGATCTGTTGTCAACAGAAATCCACGGCCCGTGTCGGATACACTGCCCAGTTGTATGATATTGAACCCAAGCATCCCGAGAAGTGAGGCAATGTCCCCGAGTAATCCCGGCCGATTTTTCTGGATGTGGTACTGGAAATAAAACTCGCTGTGCGACCGATCCGTTTCTGCGTCTAAATTCGACACCAGTCAGACATCTCCTTTCCTAATGTTTCTGGCTCGCTCGAAAACTATTCCTGAATCATAAAGTTTCAGCCGGATTGCCTAGATTCACCCATTGTGACCAAGTAGTTCGGACAGGTGCAGGAAGTGCATTCCACGTGTTCAACAAGTTCAGGCGGCTTGGATCTGCAGTTTGGAGCAGGCTCTGCAATGCGGTCATGGAAGGGACAGTCAAAGCCGACTGGGCAATCTGTACCGTCGGTACTCCGACTTGTGTGTACACACCGGGCTTCCAGTTGCCTTGTGCGAGAGCTTGTGCATCCTGTACCAGTCCACTTGGGCTCGGCATCCCAGGCTGCCCGATGATGAGCGGCCCCGAATATGCAGGAGCGGCTACCAAGGACACCACCACGCTGCCAGCCTGGCGCACAACCTGCAACTCTGCAGCCGTCAGCGGACGGGTTGCTACCACAACGTGAGGGAACACAGGCGCAACCGTTCCAGTTCCAGTTCCAGTTCCAGTTCCAGTTCCAGTTCCAGTTCCAGTCCCAGTTCCAGTTCCAGTTCCAGTTCCAGTTCCAGTTCCAGTTCCAGTTCCAGTCCAGACGATAGGCTGGACAGTCAATTGGCTGTTCGCTGCAGCGACACCAAGCAGAGCGCCTGCAATGTCAGCTTTGGATGCCGTAACGGTCCCGTCGGTAACGAGTCCGATAGTTGTATCTCCGTGATCCGCTCCAGCTAGTCCAGCAAGATATCCAAGTACATATCCGGATGCACCGCCAGGACTGCAGTAAAGCCGTATGTCTTGCGGTAGCGTATCAGCTTCAGGTGCAACGACCTCATAGTGCTCACTCGGATGCTGTTCCATCACCTGCAGAAGCTGATTGTCGAGAGGGCTCTCTGAGCAGATGACGTACAAACTTGCATGGGCAGTTGAGACCGCGTTGGCAAGTGCGCTGCTCACATTCGTTGAGGTCAACTGGCTCACCTGCGGAATGAGTCCTGCGTCAAGCAGTGACTGCTCCAGCGCGTTTGCTGACCAGCCAGGCGGATTATCTACCAGCCCAACCCAAATCGATGTCTTCGTCATGGTTGGACGCATTTGAGACAGCACGGGTGGACCGCATCCAACAACGAGTAAACTAGCAGCAAGCACAGAGGATAGTAATGCCGTTTTAGCAGGAGTCTTGGTCAATAAATGCCAGGTCAAATGTTGCGACGTCACCAGTTGAAACTCCTTTATAGCAGATATTTTGACACGACCGAGTCAATTTCGCGAGTTCTTATCACCATTTTTTGTTCTGAGAATCTCTTGCGTTTCCAGACACCCTCAAAGATAATGGCATTAAGAGGTGGATAATATATGCCGCGATTCGGAGGAGAACACCTTTCTGTTGCAAAGGCCCTAGTTCAACTCAACTTCTATCTCCAGACCCTGGACTTACCAATCACTGTGAAAGAGCTCTATGAAAGAGCCTATCGGAACCGTCGTGGTGATCACTATGATGACCGATGGCTTTCACAACTTCAAGAAAACCCAGAGATGACGGATGCCCTTGAGGAGCCGTTCACCTCTGCTACTATTGTTGAGACGCTCATGCGCACTGGACACGAGCCGATTGTTCGAGCGCTGATGAAAGAGATTCGGCGTCGAGACATTCAGTTCACGCAAGCGTACATGATAGGCATGCCACGTCGTTACTAAAGTAGAGATATCGTGCCCTCTGTCAATTCCCAGTGGATGATAGAGGGCTGGCGGTCTCAAACCACCCGCTCACACTTCCAGCCGCTCCGCTTGTCGGCAACCCTGCCATCCAAGCCTGTACGTCACCACCACTCGTCGACGTGGAGACAGCCCACTTATCATAAGCAGCTCGAGAAAGGCCCCCTCCAGCCACGAACTGTCCATCATTGATAAAATACACGTTTGCCGTTTGCACTAACGGATCGGTGTCGAATACATCGGACATATACTGCTTAATCAGTGCATCTTCCACATTCGCAAGCGTCGTCCCGGGACTCACTTGAATTGTCGCGGTTACGGTCTCTCCCGTCGTACCGCTTTCAAGTGCAACCTCCTGCATCCCAGCCACTCCGTTCAGAATGTCCTGGAGTTTTTGCCCATAGGGATCCGATGCGCCAGTTGTACTGCCCGTAGAGCTCGTTGACGCCGAGTTTTGGGGGCCAGCTCCTCCCACCGTTGACTGTGCAGTCGCAGCCTGTCCGACTGCAAAAGGCAGTGGGTGCTGTGAAAACCATAAGCCTCCGAACACCACCGCAACAACCGCAAGACCAGACAGCACCTGTCGACTTCCGTTGGCAATCCCTTTTATACGTTTTGACACACGGCTCATCTCCCTGTAACTCATCTCACATTAAGATTATGAGCTGATCAGGGAGAATATCCTGCCTGTCCGGCGTCGCCTTCATCCAGGTGAAATGATATCGACCTGCGGTCACCTGCAAGTTGTATCCAGCAGTAAAATCATTGCCAAGGCAGGTTCATTCTGCAGCGCTGCGATGCTGGATGTAGCTGTGGCGCAAAGTTGCCCATTCTTCTGCTGTGACGGTGACCTCTCTCGGCTTGCTCCCTTCAAACGGACCAACTAAACCTTGAAGTTCCATCTGGTCGACAATTCGTGCAGCTCTGGAATACCCTACGCGGAACCGTCGCTGTATCATCGATACAGAAGCTTGTCCTGCGTCGACAACCAGATCGACCGCATCAGGGAACAGATCGTCGAGATCCGAACTCGGGCCCGAGTTCGACTCCTCCACACCTGTGTTGAGGTCCACCGTGTAAACAACGTTTTGCTGTGACTTCACATAGTCGACCAATTTCTCAATTTCCTCTTCAGACACGAACGCCCCTTGCACACGCACCGGCTTAGAGGCCCCTACAGGAAGGTACAGCATGTCCCCGCGGCCAAGCAGCTTTTCCGCGCCGCCGCCATCGAGAATAGTCCGCGAGTCGGCCATTGACGACACTGAAAAAGCAATACGGCTCGGAATGTTCGCCTTAATCACACCTGTAATGACATCTACAGACGGCCTCTGAGTGGCGACGATGAGGTGGATACCCGCGGCACGCGCCATCTGTGCAATGCGACAAATCGCGTCCTCGACCTCACCGGGTGCCACCATCATGAGGTCAGCCAACTCGTCGACAATCACCACGATGTAAGGCAGCGGATCGGCCCCCTCGCGAGAAATCAACTCGTTGTAACGCTCAATATCCCTGGCACCGCGCTCTGCGAAAGACTGATAGCGGTTTTCCATCTCTTCAATCACGCGCTTCAGCGCAAACGCGGCTTTTCGCGGATCTGTCACAACAGGAGCTAACAAGTGCGGTATCCCATTGTAACCGGAAAGCTCAACCATCTTCGGGTCAATCATCAACAGTTTGACTTCGTGCGGCTTCGCCTTCATCAGAATCGAGGCAATCATCCCGTTAATGCACACACTCTTGCCAGACCCGGTTGCTCCGGCAACCAAGAGGTGCGGCATCTTTTGCAGATTACCGACAATGGCTTGGCCAGAGATGTCGCGCCCAAGCGCCATCGACAACCGACTGCCCCCATTGACAAATTCCGCTGCCTCCAGCACTTCACGAAGTGTGACAACGGCAATCTCGTCGTTTGGCACTTCGATCCCGACGACTGGCTTGCCTGGCACCGGAGCCTCAATGCGAATATCCCGGGCCGCAAGCGCGAGCGCGATGTCATCGGTCAAATTTACAATCCTCGAAACCTTGACACCCGTCGCGGGTTGAATTTCGTACCGGGTCACCGTAGGACCCCGACTGATCTCCAGAACTTTTGCCTGAACGCCGAAACTCTCAAGAGTCTTCTCGAGCTTACGAGCATTCTCCTGAACGTCTCGCAGGTTGACGCCGGACTTGCGGGCATCCGCAGGACGAAATAACCCAATGGAAGGCAGTTGATAGTTTTCGTCGTGCACCGGCGGGCCGACGGAATATTCCTCCATCGGTTTCTTCTTCTCTGTCGTCGGGGGCGGTGCGATTGGCTTGTCGCGGTGTTTCGGTTCTGGATAGCGCATCACCAGTTGGTTCCCAACCTGCGACAACGTTGGTTTTCCCGCGTCCACCTCTGGTTCATGCCGTGATTCGGCATGGGCAGGTTGTCGTGCGGCAAAGTCGTGGACAACCGGCGCGGTATTCGGCTCATCAAATTCTTCCGCATGGGCGTGGCTCCATTCGGCATCCACAATCAAGGCATCTTCCGCATTTTTGCGAGAGCGCTTCGGCTTCGGTTCGGAGTTTGCCTTGTCCTTTTTGCCCCGTCCCCGATTTTCTCGCGGACGCTCAGGACCAAACAAGAGTGTAATGTACTGCTTGCAACCCCGCCAGAGCGCCTCGAGTTGGCGCTCAACCCAGCGCGAGCCACGCTGAACCACCGCCACGAGGGACATCTGAAACACAAGTAAGAGGCCGACAAGCGCGAGCACAGACAGCACAACCAGTAAACCAAACAGCCCAAACAAGGACTTGAGCAGCATGAAGAATGCATATCCAATGAGCCCGCCGCCAACTCTTCCCGGCGTGCCCCCACTCGGAGCACCGGCGAGAACCTGATTACGCATGTCGTTCATCGCTAAGAGTGATGCATGAAAGAGCGGGATTGGCTCATTCGGGTAATACTGCCCAAGAAATTGATAGAAGTCGAATTCCACCAGCGTCAACAAAGAGATGAGGATGACAAGCATCCCCATGTGCCGATTGTCCCAAGGAAATACGGATCGCTTCACCATCATATAAAGCGCACCGTACGCGACGAACAACGGAACGAGAAAACTCCACGACCCTGCGAGGTAGATTGCGGCAACATCCAAAAAGCGCCCTACCCACCCCAACCTTCCGAGTGCGAGAGCACTGAGTGTTAAAAGTCCAAGACCAGACAGTTCAAATTGAAGAATGTTTTCCTTACGATGTTTTTTCGCCATTTCAGTAACAAAAAACCTCCCACGAGCGAACTCACTCGTCATGTACCTGAGAGAGTTCGCGATGGAGAGGATACATTCCTGCCTTCAAACGGAATCAGAGTTGAAATCCGCCAACCGAACCAGACATCCAGGCTGCCATTCAGGGCGGAGATAGTCGTTTGGGTTTGTACTCAACAACCTTTCGATCTTCCCCATTCCACCGCCGACATCAGACAAAATCATGGTCGCCTCTGCAGCCGGAACAGAGCGCAACAGGTATGTGTCTTTTATCTCTGTTGCAAAGATACTGTCTGTCGGAACAATGCTCCACAGCAGGCTCATTGTACCATCCCCTTTTGTTCAGACACCTCGCTCTTGGAGGCCATTAGGCTGTTCAGCTTGCGTAGAGCGTCACCAAGGCCGCCGACCGCATCAACGAGTCCGTATTTCACGGCATCTTTACCGACCACGGTCGTTCCGATGTCTCTGGCCATTTCCCCAGTATTCAACATCAGGTCACGGAACACCGATTCTTGAATTCTCGAATGACGCACTACAAACTGCGTAACCCGCTCCTGCATTCGTTCCAGATACTCAAACGACTGCGGCACCCCAATCACCATCCCGGTCAGTCGAATCGGGTGAATGGTCATGGACGCGGTTTCCGCAATAAACGAATAGTCTGCGCTGACCGCAATGGGAACTCCGATGGAATGCCCCCCGCCGAGAACCAGTGACACCGTCGGTTTCGACAGACTTGCCACCATTTCAGCAATTGCGAGCCCAGCCTCAACGTCTCCACCAACTGTGTTGAGAATCAGTAACAAGCCTTCGATGTCATCGTTCTGCTCGATGGCGACCAGTTGCGGAATCACATGCTCATATTTGGTGGTCTTGTTCTGAGGCGGGAGAACAACATGCCCTTCCACCTGTCCGATGATGGATAAACAATGAATCCTCGGATCCGGGGCCGTCGGCGGCTCAGTCGTACCCAAAGCCTCTATATTCTGAGCGACGTTTTCCTCGGCTCCCTGCTCGTTCTCTGCATACTCGGATGAAGTGACACTTCTTTGGAGTGCCGCCTTAATCCCTGCCAACTGCTCCATAAGTGGTGGTGTTTTGTCTGGCACATGCTTCACTCCTCACTGTAAATACCCATCTAGTATGTCGCCTGTAATTGCCCAGCATGCAAAAAAGGGCCACCCCGGGCGGTGGGGTGACCCTCTTTCTCATTCCGATCTAGCCAAGGAATCAAGCTTCCATGATAATCGGCAAAATCATCGGCCGGCGCCGCGTTTGTTCGAACAGGAAACGGCCGAGAGCTTCCCGGACTGCCGTCTTCAGCGAAGACCACTCGTTTACGTTGTCGGCAACCAATCGCGTAAGTGTATTCTCCACAAGTTTTGTCGCATCGTCGAGTAACGCTTCAGACTCGCGTACGTATACAAAACCGCGTGAAATAATATCCGGCCCTGACAGAACTCGTCCTGTTTCCTTTGACAAGGTCACAACCACGACCAGAATACCGTCTTGGGACAGCAGTTTACGGTCACGAAGCACAATATTTCCGACATCACCGACGCCAAGACCATCAATCATCACACTGCCGGCCGTCACACGACCTGCAATCTGGGCATGACCGCTGTCAAACTCTAAGACATCGCCAAGATCAAGGATAAAGATATCCTCTTCCGGGACACCAACTTGCATGGCCAGCTCGGAGTGGGTCTTTTGCATCCGATATTCGCCGTGCACCGGAACAAAATACTTAGGCCGCGTAAGGTTTAACATCAGTTTCAGTTCTTCCTGACTGCCGTGACCGGAGACGTGAACTCCCCTGTAAATGACGTGTGCGCCAGCTCTGAAGAGTTGATCAATTGTCCGAGCAACGTACTTTTCATTCCCCGGAATCGGCGAACTGGCGAGCACCACGGTATCTCCTGGAACAATTTCAATCTTCCGGTGCGCGGCTCGAGCCATCCGGGTCAGTGCAGACATCGGTTCACCTTGGCTGCCCGTCGAAAGAATGACAACCTTTTCCGGCGGGTACTTGTTGACATCATCCGCATCAATGAGCGTTGAAGGCTGTGCCTCCAAACAGCCGAGTTGAATGGCGATTTGAATGTTGTTCACCATGCTGCGACCGACGACGGCTACCTTCCTGTCGTGCCTTTCCGCAGCCGTCACGACCTGCTGCATGCGATGAATATTCGATGCGAATGTCGCGAGAATCACACGTCCAGGCGCTTTCGACACGATCTCGTCGATCTTGCCCCCAACGACGCGTTCAGAGGGTGTAAACCCTTCTCGCTCTGCATTTGTACTGTCTGCCACCAAAGCAAGCACACCTTGAGATCCATAGGCAGCCAACTTGTGTACATCCGCTGGGCGCCCATCCACAGGCGTGTGATCAAACTTGAAGTCACCCGTATGAACGACGAGGCCTTCTGGTGTCTCAATCGCAAATCCACCAGTGTCAGGAATGCTGTGGTTCAAATAAAAGAATGAGACGCGAAAAGCCCCTGCTTCAACCACGGAGTCTGCCGTCAGTTTGTACATCTTTGTGGTCTCGAGCAATCCGTGTTCCTTCAGTTTGTTTTCTATCAGCCCCAAAGTCAGGCCCGTTCCGTACACAGGCGCATTTAACTGTTTCAGGACGTAAGGCAGTCCGCCAATATGGTCCTCGTGACCGTGTGTAACGAAAATACCGCGAATCTTCTCTTTATGCTCCACAAGGTAACTGATATCCGGGATAACAATGTCAATCCCGAGCATCTCTTCCTCAGGAAACTTCAGGCCCGCATCAACGACGATAATGTCGTCGCCATACCTGTACACCGTCATATTCTTGCCGATTTCCCCAACGCCTCCGAGCGGGATAATCGACAGTTTTTGTCGTTTTCTTGCCACGTTGCACCTCCACCAATCCATATAGTGTTTCTAATTCCACATATAGGAATTCCATACACAAACTTCAATCTGTTCCTCTGCATCGCGCACTACGTCCAGGGTCCGCCCGAATTGCACTCCATCAAAGAGCACAAAATCCCTGTCTGGACATCACACGACTCGAAGTGATGATGTTCGTCCTTTGATATTCAAAGCCGCACCAGTCACCTGTGGTTCTATTATATCCGCGAATGCGACCCTGCACAACAATGGCATCAGGTTATATTTACCTCCCTTCCCGACTGAATCAAAAAGAGCGGACGTGAAGAGGTGTTGAAAACAAACAAAAACACGCCCAAAACGGGCGTGTATCATCAACCGTGTCAATATATTTCGGAAAGCCAGGACGTTACGATTACTGCAGTTACCCGATGCTTACCTTACCAAGCCGCGTCAATTGTCGTTCCATCAGAGCACCAATCTCTTCCGGAGCATCTACAAGCGGCAGACGAACCGAGCCCCCCGGAAGTCCCATCTGTTTTAAAGCAGCTTTGAGCGGCCCCGGGCTGCTCGTTGCAAAAAGTGCCTCAAAGACAGGCAGCAATCTGCCGGACCAGACAGCCGCTGTTTTCACGTCACCGGCGACAAACGCCTCAATCATCTTTGACATTTCTTCTCCGACCACATGTGCAGCAACGGAAACAACGCCGTAGGCTCCGACACACATCATGGGAATGGTCAGCTTGTCGTCCCCGCTGTAAAGTAACAGGTCATCCGGTTTTTTCGCTGCCAGTTGCAGAATCTGATTCATGCTTCCACTGGCCTCTTTCACGGCAGTCACGTTTGGAATATCCGCTAAACGCAAGATGGTTGAGACGTCGATGTTGACACCGGTTCTGCCTGGCACGTTATACAGCATCACGGGGATGTTCACGGATTCCGCAATGGCTTTGAAGTGCGCGTACAGACCGTCCTGGGACGGCCGATTGTAATACGGCGCAACAAGCAAGAGTCCCTGCACGCCAAGCTTTTCTGCTTCCTTCGACAGTTCGATGGATGCTCTTGTATCATTGCTTGCCGTTCCCGCTATCACCGGGATTTGCCCATCAGCTGCCCGCAGTGTCAGTTCAAACAGTTCAAGTTTTTCCTCATGCGAAAGCGTTGGGGACTCGCCGGTTGTCCCCGCCGCAACGACCGCCGTTGTTCCAGTACTTAGCAAATGTTTCACCAGGGTCTTTACCCCGGGAACATCTATCGCTCCTGCCGTATCAAACGGTGTTGCCATCGCCGTAATCAATCTTCCAAAATCCACGTTCCTTCACCTCTTCAGTCGACGTTTATTCATCAAAAGTACGTCGACAGCCTGGTCATCTACTCAGCCAGCCCGAATGCATGATGAAGAGCTTGCACGGCTTTTTGCATTTTATTCCCATCTACTAAGCACCAAATTGTTGTATGAGAGTCCGCAGATTGCAGGACCGCAATCTCTTCTCTTGCAAGTGCGTCAACAATCCGTGCCATGATGCCTGGGACGCCTGCAATCCCCGCACCAACAACAGAGACCTTGGCGCAGTCCCGATGGACTTCAGGATTGAGTCCTGCCTCCTGCAACAGCATGACTGCTTTATCCGTATCCGTATCCTTTACGGTGTATGCAATTCGGTCTGGTGCCACGGAAATAAAATCGACACTGATTCCGTACTCAGCCATCTTGCCAAACACGGCCCTCGCATCGGGCATTGGGCCGTTCAACACCAACTGTGAGACGTGCGCAGTATGCGCGATCCCAGTCACAAATCGATCATTCACGCCGGTGACCTCAAAGGTCTGTCCCGCGTTCGTCACAAGTGTCCCGGGGTCCATCGACTCCGTATGGCGCACTCGAATCGGCAAGTTTCGCTGCATGGCAATTTCTACTGCCCGTGGATGAATCACCTTTGCACCTTGGTATGCCAGGTTACAGATCTCTTGGTACGTGATCTGCCCAAGGCGTCGTGCGTCGCTGACCACACGCGGGTCTGCTGTCATAATCCCATCAACGTCGGTAAAGATATCGACGTATTCAGCACCAAGTGCCACGCCGAGCGCGGTTGCCGTCGTATCACTTCCGCCCCGCCCCAGCGTTGTTACGTCTCCCTCACTTGTTGCCCCCTGAAAACCCATGACAATAACCACATGTCCCTGATTCAGTTCCTCTTGAATCCGCTGTGGATGAATCTCAAGGATCCGAGCCTCACCGAATTGATCATTCGTAACGATCCCTGCCTGCTGTCCAGACAGAACACTGACGTCGATTCCGAGGCTGCGCAGATAACTCCCAAATACGACGGAGGATATCGCCTCACCACAGGACATCAGAATATCGCGATCGCGCTTTGACACCGCGTCAGCCGGCCCCAGGGTCGAAATCAGCGTGTCCGTAGCATATGGATCGCCTTTTCTCCCCATCGCGGACACGACCACAACAACGCCGTACTCCTCATCAAGGGCTGCCTGCACATGCCTCGCACAAGCAGCTCTTAATTCCGGAGACGCGACGGACGTACCGCCAAATTTCTGCACAATAACCCTCATTCCGACCGCTCCTTCTCCTTGGTCACCTAGTATGCAGTGAGCAGTTCGGCAATCTGCACGGCATTCCATGCCGCACCCTTTAACAAATTATCCGCAACGACAAACATCCAAATGGTCCGGTCATCCCAGAGGTCCTTGCGAATTCTGCCGACATACGTGTCACCTGTGCCTGTTGCCATCTGCGGATGAGGATATAGTCCTTTCGCAGGATCATCAACAACAACAAGGCCTGGAGCATCCTTCATCAACTCGCGAACCTGTTCTACCGACACGGATTCCTTTAAACGTACGGAAACCGACTCTGCGTGACCGTACAATACCGGTACCCGGACAGCAGTAGGACTGACCTTGAGCTGTGGCAGTTCCAAAATCTTGCGAGACTCGTTGACGAGTTTCATTTCTTCTTTTGTGTACCCATCCTCGACGAACACGTCGCACTGAGGCAGCACGTTGAATGCCATTGGGTAGTGGGTATCATTAGCAACGACCGGAAACAGCGTACTTTGCCCATCCTGGCGCTCCAACTCAGTCTTCAGCGCATCGACTGCCTTTTGGCCCATGCCGCTGACTGCTTGGTAGGTAGACACGCTGACGTGTTCGAGTCCGATTTGTTTCAGCGGCGACAAGGCGACCATCAGCTGAATGGTAGAACAGTTGGGATTCGCGATGATTCCCTGGTGAGCCTTGACTGCCTCTGGATTGACTTCCGGTACAACAAGTGGCACCCCGTCTGTCATCCGGTAGGCACTGCTGTTATCAACGACTACAGCCCCGCGTGCCACAGCCTTCGGTGCCCATTCCAAGCTGGTACTTGCACCGGCACTGAACAGCGCAATATCCACACCTTCAAATGCTTCTTCACTGACTGCCTCGACTGTGACAACCTGCCCTTTATACGTCAACTTCTGCCCTGCTGACCGAGGAGAGGCCAAGGCCCGCAGTTCTCGAATCGGAAAGTTTCGCTTTTCCAACGTCTCCAGCATCGCTCTGCCTACCGCACCGGTAGCTCCAAGCACGGCAACTGTAACACCATCTTGATAACTCATACGCCGTCTCCTTTGTTCTCCCGACACACACTATTTTTTTACTAGAATCATGACGGGCGTTCTTCGCGCCAACGTTCAATCAACACAGGTTGCAATTGGCGCTTCTCCATTGCGGCTTCGCATGCATCTGGAATCAACCGCATCAGGGAAACCAACGAGTTCATTTTAACATGGGGAGCGTCCTGCCCAAATGGAACAAAGAAAAAATTTTTGGTGTTGATTAATTTTGCGAGATTGTACAGGTTCAGTCCCAATCCATCGTTCGTTGAAATCGCTAATACTACCGGTCGATCGTTGCGCAGTGTGGCTTTAGCAGCCATCAGAACAGGTGAATCCGTGTTCGCATTGGCCAGGCGGCTCAAACTGCTGCCTGTGCAAGGCGCAATCAGGAGGCAGTCCAGTCTTTTCGAAGGTCCGAGAGGTTCTGCTTCCGGAATGGACGTAATCGCCTTTTCACCGGTTAATTGTTCAATCTTTTTTGCCCACTCCCCTGCTTCTCCAAAGCGGGTGCTTACGGAGAGTACACTATTTGAGAATATTGGCACCACGTGGACTCCCATGTCAACGAGACGCTTCACCTCTGGGTACACCTCTTCGTACGTGCAGTGCGAACCTGTGATAGCAAACCCAATCGTTTTCCCCTGTAACCCCATTAAAATCTCCTCCTCCGTCCTGCTGGACCTGCTTCATCGTACAAATCTCCCGCGTCAAGCTCAGGCATCACTCCAACGCCAAGAGCCGGCAGATGGTATTGCCGATGATGCGGCCGGCGGTCTTTGGTGCAACCAAGCCCGGTAAGCTCGGAGCAAGTACCGCCTTAATGCCTCGCCGTTCGGCGTAGCGAAAATCTGTCCCTCCGGGTTTTGACGCAATATCAATGACTACGCAAGACTTGTTTACCGTGGCAAGAACGGACGCCGTTAAAACAGGATGCGGAATGGTGTTGAAGATGATATCGTCTTGCCCAAGCAGGCCGTCGAGTTCACCCGATGAAATAGGGGTAAAGCCCATTTCGTAAATCCTGGCCTCGTTCGCCGGATCCCGCGCTGACACCTTCACGTTGGCTCCCATCGCAGACAGTATCCGTGCAAGGGTCTTTCCACACCTGCCGAATCCCAACACGGACACATTGGCACCGTGGATGGTGATGTCCGTGTGCTGCATCGCCAGCGCAATCGCTCCTTCGGCCGTCGGGATAGAGTTCAGGATCGCAACTTCATCGAGTTCCATCAGTTTGACAAGACGCAACTGATGCTCCTCGCAGTACGACTGCAAACGTTCTCCGGCAATTCCGCTGAACACAAATGTGCCTGGCCTCATTGCCGCGAAGTGCTCTGGTTCCAAATGAAGCGGTTCATCGGCAAAACGCGTATCGACTTTACCGTCATTGTCCATACCGGCGACAGGAAGCACGACGGCGTCCGCATCAGCCAGGACATTCTCTGACATCGGCATCAATTGTGTGTCGAGAAAACTTTCCCCAAGGTTGTCATAGCCGACAAGAGTAGCACTAGCATCCATCTCTGTAACCTGGCGAATTACTTCCAGTTGCCTCGCATCCCCGCCAAGGAATACGAACTTGCGACCTGTTAGCATCCTCCCTGCTCCTTTCAACCGCTGGTGCAACTGCACTCATCGCCTTTAGCCTATTCCCCTTCCGCATGATGGGTGACGAAAAAGGCACGGCCGTTGCCCTCGCCGCTAAAGGCGAAAGCAACAACCGTGCCTAGAATTTGAAACATCAATGATACCGTACTCTGCGTGCCGTGCTACTCTTGGCGGACCCCGGTTGAACCAAAGCCCCCAGCACCTCGCTCGGTCGGCGTAAGCTGCTCTGCTTGAACCAGCCCTGCAATGTAAATCGGCGCAACCACAAGTTGCGCAACCCGGTCTCCAGGTCGGATCTCAAATGGCTCCGACGAGAAGTTCGTCAGCAGCACCTGAATCTCTCCAGTGTAATCGCTGTCGATAACCCCTACTCCGTTTGGTAACCCGATGCCATGCCGCCAGGCAAGTCCACTGCGAGCATAAACGAGCGCGACAACCCCTTGTTCCGGCAACTGGATGGCAATCCCAGTGGGAACGCGCACGCGTTCAAGAGGCTGAATCTGGACCGGATTGGACAAACATGCGTGTAAGTCCATACCAGCTGCCCCACTCGTCTTGTACGCGGGAAGATACTCATCCCGAAACAAAGGGCTTACCACGGTGTAAGTCACTTCCATGCGGCCTGTAGCGGTCAACTTTTCCCCACCTATCTTGGCTTGTCCAGAAAAAATGCAGTCCTGGACCCATCCGTCCAGGACCTCGTCATTAAGATTTCATAAAGAGTTTGAAGTCAGCCTCACTTACAGGACCGACTGCAGCGATGGCGAATGGTTGTTGCAGGATTCTCTTTGCAACCCGCTGTACATCACCTGCAGTGACTGCGTTTATCCCTGCAAGGGTCTCATCGAGGGTGACCTCGCGACCAAGAACCAGCTCATTTTTACCGAGCCGACTCATTCGGCTGCTCGTGCTCTCAAGGCTTAACATCATCGACCCCTTGACCTGCTCTTTTCCCTTTGTCAATTCTGCCTCTGTAAGACCATGCTCAGCTGTATCCTCACAAATTTGTTGGATCAAGGATACGACATCATGAACATGTTCTGGTGAGGTTCCAGCGTAAATACCGAACATCCCGCTATCAAGGTAGGCCGAGTGAAAGGAAAATACCGAGTATGCCATACCCCTGTCCTCACGGATCTCCTGGAACAACCGGCTGCTCGAAGAGTTACCAAGGGCATTGTTTAAGAGCACCAGCGAGTACAGGTCTTTGCTTCCGGCTTCGAGTCCGTTCGACGCTAAACACAGATGCACCTGTTCAATGTCCTTTTTGCGGACAGACAAGGTGCTCTGAAAAGATGGGCGTACAATCTCGACGTCACTTTGCGTTGCCGAAGACAGATTTCCAAACAGACGTTCAATCGTCTCCACAGCCTGAGTTTGGTTCACATTTCCTGCTATCGCAACAACGATATTGTTTGGGTGATAATGTCCATCCACGTATGACATCACATCCGACTTTGAAAAGGCGCGCAGGTTCTCCTCGAGGCCCAGAATGGTGTATCCCAGCGGATGGGACCCGTAGACGCTTTCAGCGAGGATATCCATCACCAGTTCATCCGGAGTATCTTCGTACATTCTGATTTCCTCGATGACAACGCGCTTCTCCTTCTCCATTTCATCCGGATGAAAGGTGGAGTTTTGCAGCATGTCGGCCAGGGTTTCAACCGCCACATTAAAGTGCTCATCAAGGACCTTCGCGTAAAAACAAGTGTACTCTTTGGCCGTGAACGCATTCACCTGTCCGCCGATCCCGTCAAAGACCTCGGCAATTTCGCGCGCCGTATAACGGTCTGTGCCTTTAAAGAACATGTGTTCAAGAAAATGACTGATGCCGTTATTGCTTGGGGATTCGTAGCGTGAACCCGTGCCAATCCAAATGCCAATACTGACCGAACGCAGGCTGGGTATTTCCTCTCCCACCACGCGAATCCCGTTTTGAAGGCGTATCTTGTACGTCATTTGTGTCCTCCTCGCCGCAGAGGTGCCCATCTTGTGATTGGTAGATTCGACCTCTATTGGCGACCCTAACTATAGCAAATCAGGGTTGCCTCCTCAAGGTTTGCGGGGGGTGTGCTGCCGGCTGTTCGTGAACAACATCTTCGACCGTCTTTAATCGATAGCCCTGTTCCTGCAACCGTTCAATGACCACGGGCAAGGCAGCAGCAGTGGACGGTGTCGGGTGCATCAGAACCAAACTGCCAGGCTCCATTCGACTCAGCACGCGCTTAACAATCACGCTGGCGGCGGGACGGTTCCAGTCAATCGTGTCTACCGTCCATAGGACCGTGTACATATCGTGCTGTTTGGCCATCCGAACCACTCGACCGTCGAAGGCCCCAGCAGGAGGAGCGATGAGGTCTATTTTTCTCCCTATTGTATGCTCGATCCGTTCATTCGTCCCCGTAATCTGCTTCCCGAGCGCACTGTCGCCAAGTCGACGAAAGTCAGGATGACCGGTTCCGTGACTGCCTATGGCCTGACCATCCTCCGCGATCTTCTTCGCCAAATCCCCGTGTTTCTTCACCCAATCCCCATCGAGGAAAAAGGTTCCTTTGACGTGGTACTTGTCGAGTGTCGAAAGGATGGACGGGATATCTTCTTCTCCCCAAGCGACATTAAACATGAGGGCAGCAGACTTTTCGTTCGCTGGTCCTCTGTAGATCGGCTCCGCCGGTAAATCTGTGAGGCGCTTAGCCGGCGGCACGGATGTCCAAACCAAGTGCAATGCCCCGTCGTTTATCCTCTTGCTTTTCGCACTGCTCGCAGGGATATCTAGTGCCCACCCGCACAATCCAGGAACCGCATGCCAAACTCGGTCTACATGCGCGTCAATCGGGGATTTCCCAAGTGTTCGCTGAATTTCCTCCAGCACGGCGGCTTCGCTCTTATCTCCTGACGAAGCAGTGTTCGCCGCCTGTGATGATGCACCTGAGGACTTTGTCGCTGCTTGTACCGGAGCTCCACCGGCTGTGAACAATTGTGAACACAGACTTACACTGATAAGTACACCTTTCCACTGCATAGAACTTCAACTCCCAGCCGTCACCGAGGTGCCGCCAGACGGCGGCTCAAAGCGGTGTATGATACGGCTAGGGTACCCAAAATAAACGAAAAATCCCTCTCTGAACCACAGAGAAGGATTTGTAGTACAAAGGTTCAAACGATCGTTGTTTGAACCGACTGTGTTCACCATGCCATACGCGAAACGCCCTTAGGCTTCCTGTTCCGCCTTTAACGCTTCTTTGCGAGAGAGATTGATCCGGCCCTGACCATCAATTTCTGTCAGCTTGACCTGGATTTGCTCTCCGACGTTGCAGATGTCTTCTACCTTATTCACGCGGTTCAGGTCGAGCTGTGAAATGTGAACCAGCCCTTCCTTACCGGGCAGCACCTCAACGAACGCGCCGTACTTTTCAACCCGGGTCACTTTTCCGAGATAGACCTTACCAACCTCTACGTCCGCAGTGATATTCAAGATCTGTTGACGAGCCTTGTTTGCGCCTTCTGAATCCACTCCGGAAATAAAGACGCGGCCGTCCTGTTCAATGTCGATCTTCACACCGGTCTCCTCGATGATCTTATTGATGACCCGCCCGCCAGGTCCGATTACATCGCGAATCTTCTCAGGTGGAATCGTCAGCGAGAGTACGCGCGGTGCATACTTGGACAACTCTTCGCGCGGCTGAACAATCGCTTCTTGCATCTTGCCAAGAATGAACATGCGACCTTCATGCGCCTGGCTCAGAGCCCGGTCAAGGACTTCTCTGTCAATGCCGGCAATCTTGATGTCCATCTGAAGTGCAGTGACACCTTTAGCAGTGCCGGCAACTTTAAAGTCCATGTCACCAAGGTGGTCTTCAAGTCCCTGGATATCACTGAGCACGGCAACTGCGTCTCCCTCTTTGACGAGACCCATTGCTATACCGGCAACCGGGGCCTTGATGGGAACGCCAGCGTCCATTAACGCCATTGTGCTGCCGCAAATGCTTGCCTGCGACGTTGACCCGTTCGACTCCAGGATCTCAGACACAACGCGGATTGCGTACGGGAATTCTTCTGGACTCGGAATCACCGGATCAAGGGCACGTTCCCCAAGTGCCCCGTGGCCGATGTCACGACGACTTGGCGCACGCAGCGCCCGAGCCTCGCCAACGCTGAATGGCGGGAAATTGTAGTGATGCATATAACGATTGGTTTCTTCTGTACCAAGTCCGTCGAGCATCTGCTCATCACCAAGTGCTCCAAGCGTGCACACCGACAATGCCTGGGTTTGTCCACGTGTGAACAGCCCTGAGCCATGTGCCCTTGGAAGTAAACCCACTTCACAGGAGATGGGACGGATTTCCGTCAGCTTGCGACCGTCCGGACGAATCCCGTCAAATAAGATTGCACGCCTCACTTCTTCTTTGAGGATATCATGCAAGACCTCGTGCATGGCTTTATCTTGGTCAACGAATTGTTCAGCGAAATGCGCCAACACCTCTTGGTTCACTTCATCGATAGCAGCTTCTCGTGCAAGCTTGTCCGCATTGCGCACCGCAACACGGATTTTCTCGGTTGCATAGTCCCTGATGGCGCTGTTCAGTTCTGCGTCAACCGCATGTAAAACCACTTCGCGCTTCGTCACACCGACCATCTCGGCAAATTTCTCAATCTCCGCGATAATCTTTTGAATCGCCTCGTGTCCAAACAAGATTGCCTCGAGCATCTTCTGCTCGGGGATTTCGTTTGCACCCGCTTCTACCATGACGATCGCGTTTTTGGTTCCTGCAACAGTCAGATGCATTTCGCTCTGAAGCGCCTCTGCGACAGTCGGGTTCAGCACAAACTCTCCGCCAATGTAACCTACAATCACGCCAGCAATCGGCCCGTCAAATGGGACGTCGGAGATTGTGAGAGCGGCTGAGGTACCAATCATGGCCGTAATTTCCGGAGCGCAGTCCTGTTCAACAGACATCACCAAGTCCACAACCTGGACCTCGTTGCGAAAACCTTCTGGAAACAACGGCCGGATCGGACGGTCAATCAAACGCGATGCCAGAATCGCTCGCTCACTTGGGCGTCCTTCCCGCTTGATAAACCCACCGGGAATTTTGCCTACGGCGTAAAAACGTTCCTCATAGTTCACCGTTAATGGAAAGAAGTCAAGGTCCTTTGGTTCTTTCGAAGCCGTCACCGTAGCTAAAACCACGGTATCTCCATACCGCACGTTTACAGCGGCTGTTGCCTGCTTGGCCAGCTTGCCGGTTTCAAGAACCATCCTGCGGCCGCCGACGGAAAACTCATGACGTGTCACCATGCTTGTCCATAATCCTCCCTTTTCACAGCATCAAGCAATGTCCTTCGCTCGACGCATATACTCTCAGCGTTTCCATATGTACAAGTATGTAAAAGAAGCGGGCCGAAGCCCGCCTCCCCCTTCAAGACTACTACCTGCGCAGTCCGAGAGTTTGAATCAACTCACGATAGCGATTAACATCCTTATTGCGGATGTAGTTCAGCAAGTTACGACGATGTCCAATCATCTTGTAAAGTCCACGGCGTGAGTGATGGTCCTTCTTGTGAACACGGAAGTGCTCAGTGAGCTGAGTGATGCGCTCCGTGAGAATAGCAACCTGAACCTCTGGAGAGCCAGTGTCGGTCTCATGAAGCTGGAATTTTTCAACAATCTGCTTCTTCAATTCGTTTGTCAGCATTTAAGCAGGATCCTCCTTTAGTCGGGAAGCCCATCCCTGTTACGGAGAATTCGCGTGCGGAGGACACGGAAATCAACGTTACAGTTCAACCAGACAGAGTCAATCTCCGTCGCTTCCTGCGGTTAAGACCAAGTTATTATAACATAATAAGTGCCAACGTCAATTCAGCCTCTGCCAATTCCAAACAACCGGCGCACGGATTCCGTATCCTTTGCAATCTGCTCCTTGAGCGCATCGAGAGACGAGAATCTCTGTTCATCCCGAACGCGACCGAGAAACGATACACGAATCGATTGACCGTATAGGTCTCCCGAGAAGTCAAGCAGGTGAACTTCGACCTGAAAGCGTGTTCCATCGACTGTCGGCCGCACGCCAGCATTGAGGACACCAAACCAGGTGTTTCCTCCAGCTTCGCTTTCCTCACCATTACGGCCGAGGACTTGAACAGAGACCGCATAAACCCCTGTTGCAGGCATCACGTACTCGTCGATGCCCTCCAGATTGGCCGTCGGGAATCCAAGCTTGCGGCCAAGTTCCTGACCATGCGCTACCTGTCCCGTGACAGCATAGGGTCTGCCGAGCAAGGCTTCCGCAGCCTCAACTCGCCCCTGTACCAGATGACTGCGAATCTGTGAACTGCTGACCTTAATGCCGTTCTCCTCTACTGCTGTGACCACATGAACGGGGACCCCAATGACCCTGCACAGTCTCTCAAGGTCTTCCACCGTTGCCTGTCCACCCTTGCCGAATGTAAAGTCGACTCCAACGATGATCCCCGCCAGATTAAGCCTCGACAGATGGACAGAAACAAACTCGTCTGCACTGGTTCCCGCGTATTCCTTCGAGAACTCAACGCGGTATTGACGACTGACACCAAACCCCTCGAGCAGACGCGCCTGTTCGTACTTGGGCGTTAATGCACGATCATATCCGGCTTTCCCTGCCAATGTCCAAGCAGGATGCGGCCAAAAGCTCATCACGGCGATTCGTTCCCCGTTAGAACAGGCCCTAGCTTGCCTCAAAATTTCTTGATGACCGATATGTACCCCGTCAAACTTGCCGATGGCCAGCACCTGGCGCTCGTCGCTGACGGGCGGAATCCCTGTCACTTCAATCACGTCTATCACTGCTGGCCCTCCCTCCAAAAAACCTTTCTCGGCCGTATTACAACGTCGCTGTCCAGACTTTGCCTCGACGCCGCTGCGACAGCCACAATTTCATGCTGACAGACCACCGCGACGGGCCCCTCATCGAGTCCATGTGCAGCCAGTGTGATACCTTGCCCTTGACTCAGACGCTTTGCCTGGCTCAGAGAGACCTCTACCTTCTGCATGTGTCGAACTGCTTCTTGCATCGGCCGGAGGTACACTCCGGGCTCCTCTGCAGTTTCAAAGGCTTCAAGCGCCGCTGCCTCCTCGATGCGATAAGACCCGGACTGCACGCGGCGAAGCGTAGACATATGTGCAGGCAATCCCATTAAAGCGCCCCAATCCCGACACAGCGATCGGATGTATGTACCCTTTGAGCAATGAACACGGAAGTCAGCTTTTGCAGTAACACCCGGCACAAACTCACCGACACTCAACTCCCGGATGAATACTTCTCGGGCTGGCAAATCAAATTCAGCACCCGCCCGTGCCAGGTCATAAGCGCGCTTCCCTTGCACGTGGACAGCTGAAAACCGCGGCGGTCGTTGCAAAATATGCCCCGTCAGTTGGTGTGCGGTCTCAAGGACCTCATCCGCGCAAAGACTGCTTGCATCAGCTTCGTTGACAACCTCTCCAGAAGCGTCATCCGTGTCAGTGCCAACACCGAACACAACTTGACCTTGATACACCTTCTCATCAGCCCCCATGTACTCCAGAAGCCTCGTTGCATCACCTGTACAAAGCACCAAGACGCCCGTGGCATCAGGGTCTAAGGTACCTGCATGTCCAACTTTTTTCGTTTTTAACTTCCGTCGAACCCGCGCCACCACATCGTGGGATGTCAGCCCAGCGGGCTTGTCGAGGATGAGTATCCCGCAATACACTCTGCTGCCTCCATCACTGCTTCTCGCACTTTTAAATGTACCAAATCCATCGCAACTTGAAGCGGCTCTGCCAGTTCACAGCCCGCTGCACGCGCATGGCCTCCACCCGAAAACCCTTGCGCAATCCGGGCTACATCGACACACCGCTTTGAACGCAGTGACACCTTCACACGGCCATTCGCTAATTCGCGAAACATCAGCCCGACCTCCACGGTCTCGATGGCCCTGGCAAATCCGACAAGGATCTCCGTGTCATCGTCCGTACACAGAGTGGAGTCCAACATTTCACGCGTGACGTACAATGACGCAACCAAACCGTCCTGGTGTAAAGATAAGGTGTTCAGAGACGCCTGTAACAATTTTGTCTGTTGCCATGTCCGAGCCTCGAGAGCGGGACCGGCGATGTCGTACGGCTGAACACCACTTTCCAGCAATTCAGCTGCTATCTGGTGGACCGCCCGACTCGTATTCGGTTGTGCAAAACCACCGGTGTCGGTGAGGATACCTGTATACAGGCATTTGGCAAGCTCCTCTGAGATGGAAACCGAGAGCGAACGCGCAATGTGATAAACCAACTCACACGTTGCCGCGGCGTCACTGTCTACGAAGTTGACGTGACCGTAATGAGGATTCGTTTGATGATGATCTACATTAACCACCATCGCATCATCCCGAATCAACCTTTTCGCATACTGAAACCTGCCAGAGTCTGCACAGTCTACAGCCACAACATGAGTCAGCGGAACGTCGCCTGCTAGGATGATCGCCTCTGTAAAGAACGGCAGAAAGCTGAACCGAATCGGCATCGGTTCAGCAATTCCAAACGTCCAGCGCTTTCCCAGCTCAGATAGAATACATGCCATCGCAAGTGCACTACCGATGGCGTCCCCGTCGGGACGCTCATGGGTCACAATCAGCCAGTCATCATGGCTGCGCAGTGCGTCTGCGACTTGTTTGAGTTCATCTTGATGGCGCGGGGCCGGAGTCCACCCCGCTGCCACCCCCGAGTCTTTTGCACAATGTTGAGACTCAGACATGAGCTACTCCTCCGTTTCTCTGCTTTCGTGCAGAGAAGACCCGCGAATATTCTTCAGCACAGACTCAATGTGAGCACTATACTCTCCGGACTCATCGAGCACAAAGACCATCTCCGGGGTAACCCGCATACGAAGCCTGCGACTCGCTTCA
This sequence comes from Paenalicyclobacillus ferrooxydans, assembly GCF_001399675.1. GTDB lineage: Bacteria > Bacillota > Bacilli > Alicyclobacillales > Alicyclobacillaceae > Alicyclobacillus_B > Alicyclobacillus_B ferrooxydans. The sequence goes on along the minus strand of NZ_LJCO01000103.1, from coordinate 47,565 downwards.
CCGCGGATAAACCCTGCAGCTTTCTGCAGTACACTCAGCGTGACCTGTTTTTGTTCAGGATCGCCGAACACGCTGACGTACACCTTTGCGTGCTGAAGGTCATTCGAGACCTCCACGCGCGTGACGGTTGTGAAGCCGATGCGTTGATCTTTGATATCGGTGCGAATAATATCCGCCAATTCTTTCTTCATCTGTTCTGCTACGCGTTGATGACGGATTGCGGCCATGGGCAGTCCCTCCCTTGCAGCCGATTGTCTCGCCCGCTCGCTTATTGTACCTTGATAGCCTCCATTTTAAAGGCCTCAATCACGTCGCCGACTTTAATGTCGTTGAACTTTTCGAGCGTGATACCACACTCAAATCCGGTGGCCACTTCGCGCGCATCGTCCTTGAAACGCTTCAGACTGTCAAACATTCCTTCATAGACGACAATCCCGTCACGAACCACGCGACACTCTGCATCGCGGGCAACCTTACCGTCCACAACATAACACCCTGCGACGGTTCCGATTCGAGAGATCTTGAATGTATTCCGCACCTCAGCGTGACCCAGAACAACTTCCTTGTACTCTGGATCAAGCATGCCCTTCATCGCAGACTCAAGCTCTTCAGTCACATTGTAAATAACACGGTACAAGCGAATGTCGACTTTCTCAGCTTCAGCCGCTCGTTTGGCGTTGACATCCGGACGAACGTGGAAACCGATGATAATCGCATTTGATGCACTCGCCAGCGATACGTCAGACTCGTTAATCGCCCCTGCACCCTTGTGGATGACATGGACACGAACGCCTTCTACATCGATTTTCTCGATGGACTGAACCAAGGCTTCGACAGAACCTTGCACGTCGGCTTTGACGATTACGTTCAGTTCCTTGACGTTGCCTTCCTTGATTTGACGGTACAGGTCATCCAAAGTCACCCGAGACGTGTTTTGCAACTGCTCTGCCTTTTCACGGTTGACACGCTTCGAAACAAGGTTCCTGGCTGACCTTTCATCGTCATAGACCACAAACAGGTCACCCGCGCTCGGCACATCGTTCAGACCTTGGATCTCGACTGGCGTCGAAGGTCCCGCTTCCTTAATGCGCTTGCCAAGGTCATCGACCATCGCGCGCACTTTTCCGTAGGTGTTTCCGGCGACCACGATGTCACCGACCTTCAAGGTTCCGTTTTGCACCAACACTGTAGCGACTGTACCGCGGCCTTTATCCAGTTTGGCCTCAATCACAGTACCTCGCGGACGTCCGGTCGGGTTCGCCTTCATCTCCTGCATGTCTGCAACGAGTAGCACCATTTCCAGCAATTCCTCAAGTCCTTCGTGTTTCAATGCGGAAATGTTCACAAACACCGTCTCGCCGCCCCAGTCTTCCGAGACAAGGCCGTACTGAGTCAACTCCTGCTTGACACGGTCCGGATTGGCGTCCGGCTTATCCATCTTATTCACAGCGATGATAATTGGAACGTTCGCTGCCTTCGCGTGATTAATGGCTTCCACCGTTTGCGGCATGACACCATCATCTGCAGCGACGACCAGAATGGTTACGTCCGTCACCTGGGCTCCACGTGCACGCATAGTGGTGAACGCTTCGTGACCAGGTGTGTCAAGGAAGGTGATGGCACGACCGTTGACTTCGACCTGATAAGCGCCGATGTGCTGCGTGATGCCGCCAGACTCCGTGGCCGTAACGCGACTGTTTCGAATGGCATCCAGTAAAGTTGTCTTACCGTGATCAACATGCCCCATGATGGTAACCACAGGCGGACGAGACTTGCGGTCTTCTTCTTTATCTTCCTCAATCAGCATATCAAGCGCTTCTTCATCCACCGGTTCTGTCACTTCAATTGTGACACCAAACTCGCCGGCAATGAGTTCCATGGCATCCGTATCGATATCCTGATTGATGGTCGCCATAATACCAAGGAACAACAGCTTTTTAATGACCTCAGACGGTTCCCGCTTCAACAGCTTTGCGAAGTCGCCAACCGACATTGCACCCTCGACCGTCACATGAGTCGGCAGCTCCGGACGACGGGATTCGGAACGTCCGCCACCACCGCCGCGGCGTCTCCCGCCGGAACGTTGCAGTTTCTCCTCGTTGAACTGCTCTTTTCTATCGCGAGGGAAGTCCGACTTGTTGCGCTCGCGTTCCTTTTCCTTCGCCTTGGAGCTTGGGCTGACCGGCTTTGCCACCGGAGCCGCTGACGCAGTCATGCCGCCGCGCCCAGAGCCTGCCCCGGGACGTCCGCCGCCTTGGGGACGACCGCCGTATCCAGCACCGCCGCCGCCCTGGGGACGACCGCCGTATCCACCGCCGCCACCGCCTTGGGGACGACCGCCGTATCCACTGCCGCCACCGCCTTGGGGACGACCGCCGTATCCACCAGCACCGCTGCCGCCTTGGGGACGTCCACCTGGACCAGACCGTTGCCCACCGTCTGAACGTCCCTGATAACCGGCGCGATTCTGGCCTCCGTCGGGACGACCTTGGTATCCGCTGCGGTTTTGGCCTCCGCTGTAACCACCGCGATTATCATTGGTGCGAGGTGCACCGCCAGCGTTGGAGCCAGAACTGCCCCGGTTCTGCCCCTCACTTCTGCCGCCGTCGGGACGACCTTGGTACCCGCCCCGGTTGTCACCACCTGAACGACCATCGGAGCCTGAACGGTTTCGGTTGTCATAACCAGAACCGCCCCGTTGTCCCGAGCTCGTTTGGCCGTTGCCGTAATTGGAACGCCGACTGTCTCCGGACATCGGCCGACTCTCACCAGCCCCGGACGGACGGCGACCGTCAAACGGCCGGGAGTTCCTCGCGGGTCGCTCCTCCGAATGAGAGTCCGGACGTGATGCGCTGTCTTGTTGCGCAGCTGTACTCTGGCTTGTTGTCTCACCACCTACTGGCGCGACAGGTGCTGATGGCTTGTCATCAGCCGTTCTCCCGGTATTGGTTTTGCCTAACTCATCAGAACTCGCATCCAGACGCGGAGACACACTCGCACTTGAAGTTGCCCCAGCCCCTGACACAGATGCAGCGGCTGCAGATTTCCTGTCATCGCGGCGGTCATCTCGACGAGGCGGACGTGCATCTGAAGAACTGCCAGCACCCGCGTTCGCATTGCTCGCCGGTCTCTCCTCACCGCGATTGTTATTGTTCTGCCGTGAGGCACGTTCCCGACTGCGTTGCTTCTCGCGCAATTCCCGTTCCACTTCCGTTGCATGCTTCTGGGCAGCGCGCTTTTTTACGTCATTAAAAAATTGTTCCACCTTTGTCACCATCTCGTTGTCCATCACGCTCATATGATTGGCGACAGGTACATCCAAACGACTCAAAATCGTCAAGATTTCCTTTGAGGACATATTTAATTGCTTTGCGTATTCATAAACTCGAAGTTTCGCCAAAGGCTTCACCTCCGTAGATTTCCCGAGCGAGTTCCGACAACATCCTTGCAAACCCATCGTCCGTAACGCTGACAACGACTGTATATGAACGCCCGCACGCGACTCCGAGCTTTGAGCGGTCTGAAGCAGTCACGAGCGGCACACGATAAAATGTGCATTTGTCACGGTACTTCTTCAGCCCATTTGCACCCGCGTCACTTGCTACAATCACCAACCGTGACTTACCCCCCTGCACACTTTGGAGCACACCCGTGTGTCCGGCAACAGCGTGACGCGCACGCAGCGCAAGCCCAATGGCCTGTAAAAACTTTGATTCGTCACGGCCGTCCGGTGCTGACGAGTGGTCGGACGGAGCGCCCTCTTGCTGTGTCACTTTGCGATCCCCTCCATCTTCATCAACAGGCGGTCATAGACCGCATCCGGAATCGACGTCTTCAGAGCACGTTCGAGCGCTTTTTTCTTTCGCGCAAGTTGCAAACACTCCGCTTTGGGGCAGAGGTACGCACCTCGCCCATTTTGCTTGCCCGTCGGATCGAGCAGGACCTCGCCCTCTGGCGTGAGCACTACGCGTAGAAGTTCGCGTTTGTCATGCATCTCCTGACATCCGACACACTTTCTCAAAGGTGTTTTCTTTGTCTTCTGCATGTCCAAAGTCCTCCTCCCAGACGAGTTCACCCTGCTGACACCCTGTCGAGCCAAGCAAAGCCGACTACGGCTCGTTTAGCCAATCGACTGACAGGGTACCGACGTCTTCTTCTTCTTCTGTATCTTCCTCAAAGTCAATACGTCCAAACATTCCGAGTTCCGCTGCTTGGGTTTCACTCTTGATGTCAATCTTCCAGCCGGTCAACTTCGCCGCCAAACGCGCGTTTTGCCCTTCTTTGCCAATCGCAAGTGACAGTTGGTAATCCGGGACAATCGCCCGAGCGATCCGTTCTTCGTCAAGGATCTGCACACTCGAGACCTTCGCTGGCGACAGGCTGTGCGCGACGAACTCCTCCGGCTCTTCACTCCACTTGATGATGTCTACCTTTTCGCCGCCGAGTTCCGTCACTACAGACTGCACACGCATTCCGCGGGCACCGACGCAAGCGCCAATCGGATCGACATCTGGATTCTTGGAGTGAACAGCAATCTTGGACCGGTAGCCCGCTTCCCTTGACACGCCCTTGATCTCGATGACCCCTTCGTATATTTCCGGAACCTCGAGTTCAAACAGTCGCTTCAAGAGACCAGGATGCGTCCGTGACAGAACAATCTGCGGGCCTTTGGTCGTCCGCTCAACACGGGTGATATACGCCTTGATGCGGTCACCCATCTTGAACTTATCCGTCGGCATCTGTTCCGACAACGGCAGGACAGCTTCGGTTTGACCAAGGTCTACGTAGGCCGCGCGTGCATCCTGCCGTTGAATCACACCCGTGACAATGTCGTCCTCGCGGTCCACGTACTTGTGATACACAATCGAACGTTCCGCCTCACGAATCCGCTGTGTCACGACCTGTTTTGCAGTTTGAGCCGCAATCCGCCCGAAGTCTCTCGGTGTCACCTCGATTTCCACGACGTCCCCAATCTGGTACGCTGCACTGATATCCAGCGCCGCGTCCAGCGAGATTTCAAGCCGGGTATCGGAAGGAACTTCAACAACCTCCTTCCGGGCAAACACATGCACCTCGCCCGTCTCACGGCCAATCTCTACACGGACATTTGGTGCAGAATTAAAGTTTCGTTTATAAGCCGAGATGAGTGCCGCTTCAATGGCTTCGAGCAAGGTGTCTTTGTCAATGCCCTTTTCCTTAGCCAGTTGGTCAAGAGCCTCGATAAACTCAACGTTCATTGAATGTTTTCTCCCCCTTTCACCGTCGCCGAGAACGAACAGTCCTCACACGTTAAGCGCAACCTAAAACTCAACCGCCAGCCTCGCGGATGCAATTTTTTCGGTTGGGATCTCGACGGTTTTCTGAACCCCTTTCACGAGGTAGTGCAGGGTAACGGCGTCGTTGGAATACTTTGCGAGCTCTCCTTCGAAACTCTTCCTGCCGTCCAGTGCTTCGTACAAGGAAACATGTACATGCTCACCCACAGCCCGCTCGAAGTCCGATGGTTTTTTCAAGGGGCGTTCAGCGCCTGGCGAGGATACCTCCAGGAAATAGGCCGTTGGAATCGGATCGACTTCATCCAGACGGTCAGACAGTTGTTCGCTGACCCGTGTACAGTCGTCGATGTCTACCCCTTCCGGTTTGTCGATAAACACGCGCAGGTACCAGTTGGCGCCTTCCTTTTTAAACTCAACGTCCACTAGTTCAAGCCCTGCTTCTTCCACAATCGGCTCCGCCAGTTTCTCCACGATGTCTGTCACACGTTCTTTTGGCACGGAGTTACCTCCCCTTGATACCGTCACTCTCTTCGGCTGGCAGCAGATGCGGGCAGATAATACCCAACAGCCACTGTTCATGCAACGAAGAGTGGGTTTCCCCACTCTTCGCGTCATAACCTATACGAAGCCTAACAATCCGAGTATAGCACGGATCCCACTCAATGGCAAAGACATTTATCGTTAACTAATTGCACCGATGCGCCGGAGATGGTATGGTCTTTGGAAGGACCGCGAACTCTCCGTCTCCAGAGAACAATAAACCAGTATGACAGGTGAGGATAAAAATGTCAGCAACAAATTCGCTTCGAAACGTGGCCATTGTGGCTCACGTCGACCATGGTAAGACCAGTCTTGTCGACCAGTTATTACGACAATCCGGACTGTTTCGTTCAAACGAACAGGTCCAGGAGCGCGCAATGGATTCCGGTGAACTCGAGCGTGAGCGCGGGATTACCATTCTGGCCAAAAACACAGCTATTCCTTACGAAGATTACAAAATCAACATTGTCGATACACCCGGACACGCGGATTTCAGCGGTGAAGTCGAGCGAATCGTGAAGATGGTTGACGGAGTACTCCTCGTTGTCGACGCCTTCGAGGGTGTTATGCCGCAAACGAAGTTCGTACTTGGTCGGGCGCTTGCCGAAGGTCTCACGCCGATTGTCGTGGTGAACAAGATGGACCGACCGGCAGCTCGGCCTGCCGAAGTCGTCGATGAGGTTCTCGACCTGTTCATCGAGCTTGGAGCCAGCATCGAGCAGTGCGATTTTCCCGTTGTTTACGCCTCGGCACTGCAAGGCGTCGCAACGACAGACCCAAATGTGCCTGGCACAGACATGAAACCGATTTTTGATGCTATTGTCACGCACATTCCGAACCCAACGGTCGATCCCGATGGGCCTCTTCAGTGGCAAGTCACAATGCTCGACTACAACGAGTTCATGGGTCGCATCGGCATCGGACGGATTGCGCGCGGCACCATATCGGTCGGTCAAAGTATCGCTGTTGTAAAGCGCGACGGTTCTATTGCACGTTCACGCATTACAAAACTGTTTGGATTCGAAGGTCTGCGCCGCATTGAAGTGGACTTGGCTGTCGCTGGTGATATTGTTGCCGTCGCTGGCATCGAGGACCTGACCGTCGGCGAAACCGTCTGCGACCCGGACAACGCAGATCCACTGCCGCTCCTTCGCATCGACGAACCGACGCTCGAAATGGCATTTCTCGTGAACGACAGCCCGATGGCCGGACGTGAAGGCACCTATGTCACCTCAAGGCGAGTTCGCGACAGACTGTTTGCAGAGCTCGAATCGGATGTCAGTCTGCGCGTCAATGAGACGGACGATGCAGATACGTTTCTCGTTGCCAGCCGCGGTGAACTTCATCTCTCCATCCTGATTGAGAAGATGCGTCGCGAAGGATACGAGTTCCAGGTCTCGAAACCACAGGTCATTTTGCGTCGTGAAGGCGATACCGTCTACGAGCCGATTGAATACCTCGTTGCCGATGTGCCGAGCGAAGCAGTTGGCGCTGTCATCGAGACACTTGGTCTGCGCAAAGCAGAAATGCGTCACCTGGAACCGTCGGCATCCGGCGAGTCCACGCGTCTCGAATTCACCGTCCCGGCGCGCGGATTGATTGGGTTTCGGACCGAATTCCTGACCCTGACCAGAGGCTACGGGATCATGCACCATAGTTTCCTCGAATACGGACCATGGCGCGGCGAAGTCACGACGAGGCGCCAAGGTGTGTTGGTGTCCATTGACAGCGGCCCGGCTACAGCGTACAGTCTGCAAAACCTGGAAGACCGCGGCGTAATGTTCATCACACCGGGTACTGAGGTGTACGAAGGGATGATTATCGGGGAACACTCCCGTGAGAACGACCTGGCGGTCAACTGCACGAAACAGAAGCATATGACCAACGTCCGTTCTTCCACGAAGGACGAAACAACACGACTGAAGACGCCCAGGCAGTTGAGTCTGGAAGCGGCGATTACGTACATTGAAGACGACGAACTGTGTGAGATAACGCCGCAGAGCTTCCGGCTTCGCAAGCGCATCTTAAACAAGGGCGAACGTGAAAAATCGGCGAAACGTGCCAAACAGCCCCAGTAAATCATACGGAGCTGCCGGGTACCAGAGCTGAACGACGCTGGTGCACAAGCGAAACAAAGACGCACAACGGATCGTGACAGATAAAAAAATCACTCTTCACCGAGCCAACTGGCTCGTTGAGGAGTGATTTTTGATTTTCGTTCACTGTGCACCAAAACGAATATCCGATTACAGAGCACGCTTTGGGACTAACGATTTTAGCTGAGGATAGCCATTGCGCAGAAGTCTGTATGTGGGGAGGTACTCGTCACCCCAGTCTCTTAAGGTTTTGTCAATTAACCAGTAAAGTGTTTTTTTCATTTTCTGGGTGTGGTGAGTCATACTCTTGTTATGACGGCGGTGTACGTACAGAGTCTTATCAATCCACTTGAATCTATATCTCGGTATCAGTTTAAACAGAATTCGCAGGTCTTCAATATATCTCCCTTCATAAGGTCCGTCTGTAGGCCATCCACCGACTGCTCGCAAGGCCCTCGTCCGGTAAAATCGCGGCCAACAAGATTTATTGGAAAGTAAAAACGGGTACTTATCTTTGAACTGCCTCCCTTTGATAACGAGCGATTTGCTCGGATTTCCACCTTTGGCGCGCCACAGAAGTTTAATGTTTCCACTGATGAGTGCAACATTTGGCCCGATATTGCGAGTTTCCTTGACCAGTGTTTGTAAAGTATGCGGCAAGAACCAATCATCACTGTCCAGCTGAACTATGAATGGCGTATGCACATGTTTTAGGGCAACATTGAGAGACTTCGTTTGGCCCATGTTCTTTTTATTGCGGATCACCCTAATCCGAGGGTCTCTTAAGTATTCACGGATACTTGCAATGCTGCCATCGGACGAAGCATCATCGACAATAATCATGCGCCAATTTTTATACGTCTGTGTGAATACACTTTTAACGGCCTCTTTGAGATATCCGCCTGGATTGTAGGAAGGAATGACCACCGTGACCACTGAGGAGTATCGTCGCAAGTCCTTGGGACCCCGTATGGGTTTGGGTCGCTGAACGTTTAAACCCAGTGTATCTTGGCGATACAGGCGCTGAAGGGCAGGTCCGGGGCTATAAGAATTTATCCTTCTGGTTTTTTCCAATCCCGCCACTCTCCTAAAAACTGTTTAGGCAATTTGGCACATTTCAACCTGTTTTCTCTTTCTGGCTAGTGACTTAAAATAGAAGTGTATCCTTATCGGGCTCGGCCGTTCGAGCCAGCACTTGAGTCAGCTCGACCCCGTCCTAAAACGGTCCACGTTTCAAAGTAAGTGAGTCAATGAATTTTTGACACGGACAAATTCCACTAGACGGAAGGAAAGGGCCGTTTTTTTGTCGAATTTTGCAGTCGGAAAGACTCCTAAGTAACAGTGTGTGAACCGCGACGATACGATAACAGCAACCGAAAAGCGACGTAACAATGGAAAGGAAGTCTGACTTACAATGTTTGACACGCCCAACCCGGATGTTGGACATCTTTTGGTTATTACAGGAAACATGATGTCGGGAAAGACAGAAGAACTGATTGCTCGGATCCGCACTTTTGAACGTGTCGAGGCAATTCGAGCACAGGCTGCGAGGCGTGAAGACATTGTCTACAAAGCTAGGCGCATCGGCGTGTATAAACACGGACTCGACACGCGCTACTCAGATACACAGATTGCGAGCCACAGCGGACAACGAATCGAGGCCACTCTGGTTGACAGTCCCATCGCCTTGTACAACGATGTGATGACCAATACATATGGGATCGTCGCGTGTGACGAAGTCCAGTTTTTCATGGAACGGGACGCTGACGGGTATGTCATCATCAAAGTGCTCGCTCAGCTTTTGCGTCAGCGTTGTCTCGTTGTCGTCTCCGGACTAGACAAAGATTTTCGCGGTATGCCCTTTGGCCCGATGGGCGATATCCTTGCCCTCGCAGACGAGCGCGTTAGCCTCACGTCAACGTGCGTTCGCTGCGGCGCGCCAGCTGTCCTGCCACAGCGTCTCATCGACGGCCGACCTGCGGCATGGAACGATCCGATTGTCTTTCCCGGAGCCACAGAGTCTTACGAACCTCGGTGCCGACGCTGTCATGTCACCTTCTACTCGGAATCGACAGAGGTCTATCCGGTCGACACGCGGTCGGTTGTTGATGTCGTGCGTGCAGAAGTCGCTGCGGCAGACGAATAGTAAACTGCCGTTGGGGCCCAGTGGAGCCCGGCTGGCATCTGACTCACTGAATATCAAAAAGGCTGGCCCGTCGTCATGGACAACGGGCCAGCCTTTTACCTGTTCACATCTTGTGATGCCCCATCCTATTTTCAAACACAGGACGATCCATCAGAGAAGTCGCACAAAACAACAATCAAACCATTTCACGCAAGAACTATAGGTCAAACAGAGATAACTGGTTGGTCTCCGGCATCCCCTTCAGGCAACCAAGCCCTTCGAGAATCTCAACAACAGTCTTCGAGACCCGACTGCGAGATTGGAGATCCTCGATGGAGAGAAACTCACCCTCTGAAGCTGCACGGTGCAAGCTCGCTGCTGCTGCCTCGCCAACGCCAGGAATAGCGGCAAACGGGGGTAACAGCGCCTGCTGGTCTTCTATCACCTGGAACTTGTTCGCATGGGACTGATAGAGATTGACGGGCAAAAAGCGGAATCCGCGCACGACCATCTCAAGTGCCACTTCAAGCACCGTCAACAGACTCTTCTCCTTTGGCAGCGCTGCATTACCCTTCGCCTCGATCTCCTCAATGCGTGCCACGATAGCTTCGCGTCCCCGAGCCATCAGTTCAACGTCGAAGTCATCCGCGCGAACGGTGAAGTAGGTTGCGTAGAAGGCCAGTGGATGATGGATTTTGAACCATGCAATACGCACAGCCATCAGAACATAAGCGGCCGCGTGGGCCTTCGGAAACATGTATTTAATACGGCGTCCGGACTCAATGTACCAATCCGGAACATCAAACTGTCTCATGTAACTCTCGTCGTCTTCTGTGACGCCTTTGCCTTTCCGGATGCCTTCCATAATTTTGAATGCCCGCGACGGGTCCAGGCCCTTGTAGATCAAGTAGACCATGATGTCATCGCGTGCGCAGATGACTTCAGACAGTGTAGCTACACCTCGGCGAATCAAGTCTTGCGCGTTGTTCAACCACACGTCCGTCCCGTGGGACAGACCAGAAATACGGACCAACTCGGAGAACGTCGTCGGCCTCGTGTCCTCAAGCATCTGCCTGACAAACTTGGTGCCAAACTCAGGAATTGCATACGTCCCAGTGTTGGAACGAATGTCCTTAGATGCAACCCCAAGCGTGTCTGTGCCGCTAAAGAGCCCAATCACCTTCGAATCGTCGAGCGGAATCGTCTTCGGATCGACTCCGGTGAGGTCCTGAAGCATACGAATGACCGTTGGATCGTCATGTCCGAGGATATCAAGCTTTAACAGACAGCTTTCAAGGCCAGAGTGATAATCAAAGTGTGTCGTCCGCATTCCCGCACTCTGGTCATCTGCAGGGTACTGAACGGGCGTAAATTCGTAAATCGACTTATGTGACGGCACGACCACCATGCCACCCGGGTGCTGCCCGGTTGTCCGCTTGATCCCCGTACACCCCTGAACCAGTCGGTCAATTTCAGCATTTCGCAGCACCATACCCCGTTCATCCGCAAACTTGCGAACATAGCCGTAGGCCGTTTTCTCCGCAACAGTGGAGATTGTGCCCGCACGGAAGACGTGGTCCTCACCAAACAGTTCGACGGTGTATGCGTGCGCTCGCGGCTGGTATTCGCCAGAAAAGTTCAGGTCAATATCAGGTACCTTGTCGCCTTTGAAGCCAAGGAATGTCTCAAACGGGATGTCTTGTCCGTCCTTGACGAGCGGTGTGCCGCAGTTCGGGCAGTCTTTCTCCGGTAAATCAAAACCGGAACCAACCGATCCGTCTTCGATGAACTCGTTATATTTGCACGTCTCACAACGGTAATGCGGCGGCAGCGGATTGACCTCGGTAATATCCGTCATGGTGGCGACTAGTGACGAACCAACGGATCCACGACTGCCAACCAAGTAGCCATCCGACAGTGACTTGACCACGAGTTTGTGTGCAATCAAGTAAATGACGGCGAACCCGTGTGTGATAATCGAGTTCAATTCCTTTTTCAGCCGCGCTTCGACAATTTCCGGCAACGGATCACCGTACAGACGTCGCGCCTTTTCGTACGACATGCGCTCGATCTCTTCCTCTGCCCCAGGAATCACGGGCGTAAAGAGTTCATTCGGCATTGGCCGCACTTCTTCAATCAGCTCTGCAACGTGCACCGTGTTGTGAACAACCACGTCCATGGCATCTTCACCGAGGTATGAGAAAGCAGAGAGCATCTCGTCTGTCGTGTAGAAGTGCATCGGCGGCTGCGGCCCGGTCGTCCCTTGAGACTGCAGGAAGATATCCCGGTATACCGCGTCCTCCGGGTTCAGATAATGGACATCCCCGGTTGCCACAACAGGAATCTCAAGACGTTTCCCGATGTCTACAATTTGCCGATGGATCTCCTTCACACTCTCGAGACTTTGAATCAGCCCCTCGCGAATCAAAGGTTCATAGTGAAGCAAGGGTTGGATCTCGAGGTAGTCGTAAAAACGGCAGACTTCTTCAATCTCTTCTATCGACTTCCCACGCAGAAAAGACTGAAATACCTCTCCTTGCTGACATGCACTGCCAATCAACACACCTTGCCGACGCTTAGAGAGTTCACTTCGCGGAAGTCTGGGAACTCGATGAAAAGTCTCGGTATGAGAAAAAGAAATGAGTTCATAAACGTTTCTAAGACCAGCAGTATTTTGCGCAAGCATCGTGAGATGAAACGGACGAACCCGTGTCACATCGACGCCCCCACGCAGCGTGTTTAACTGCATGACTCGATGAATCTGCCGGGCTTTTACACCCTCCAGCAATTTCAAAAATACCTTGGCTGTGGCCTCGGAGTCAGCCAGAGCGCGGTGGTGGTTGACCAATTGAACCTCAAACTTTTGCGTTAACGTCTTGAGACGGTAGTTCTTCTCCCCAGGGTACAGTGCTCTTGCCAACGCAAGCGTATCGATGACGGGCTCCTTCCAGTCCGGCATCGAGAGACGTCTTGCACACTGGCCAAGGAATCCGACGTCAAACTCTGCATTATGCGCAACCCATACGGCACCACTGGCAAAACTGCGAAACCGATTCAAGGCGTCTTCAAGCTGCGGTTGACCCCTCACCATGTCATCCGTGATGCCAGTCAGCTCTGAGACTTTCTGCGGAATGCGGCGCAACGGGTCGATAAGTGTCGTAAATGTATCGACAATCTCGCCGTTCACCACTTTGACCGCACTGAGTTCAATCAGCGTATCTTCCCGTGCGTTCAAACCGGTTGTCTCGGTGTCAAAAACGACAAAAGTCGCAGCGTCAAGTGCGCTGTCATCGGGTCGATAGACAATCGGCGCCCCATCGTCCACAACATAGGCTTCAACCCCGAGGATCACTTTGATCTCGTTCTTCTTCCCTGCAGCGTACGCTTCCGGGAAGGCCTGGGCGACTCCGTGGTCTGTGATGGCAACTGCCTGATGGCCCCACTTCGCAGCTTGTTTAACGTAGTCTTTCACTTCATTCAGGCCGTCTAAAGTAGACATCGTTGAATGCATATGCAACTCAACACGTTTATCTGTTGCAGTGTCCTTACGAGCTGCAGATTCACCCGGTTGCATGTCTTGGATCATGAACACGAGTTCCTTGGCGTACGTGTCAAACTGTACATTACCTGCAATCCTTATGGTTACGCCGTCCTTGAGGTCGGCAAGTGCCTGCAGTTGACGGTCAGTGCTCGCAAACAGTTTGGCTGAGATGGAATCTTTGTCATCTGTGATGTTAAACTGCACAAGTGTTCGACCACTCGGTAATGTCCGCACTTCATGGCGGAACACGCGCCCTTCCACAACAGCTCTGCGCATTTCATCCTGGATATCGTGAATCGAGATCGGTTGGTCATCAATCGCACGCCCCAGACACAAGGGCACAATTGGGCCATCGTCCTCTTTCTTGCGCCGCCAAGGGCGGTCACCGCCCTCCGGACGTTTCTCCTCGACCGTCTCTGCCCGTTTCGCAAGCTCTTGCTCCCGTGCAATCATGTCTGCGACTTCTCTTTGCTGTGCATCGTCCAGTTCCTTGCGGAGTGCCTCTTGCCGCACTTGAGCGAGATAATCGACTGTGCAAATTGCCGACAGCTGGACGCCAAACGCCCTCTTGCACTGCTCTGCAATCCACGTAAGCGCCTGTTTCTTTTGGACTTTTGCGCATTCCGCTTCTGTGCCAAGACAAAACTGTAACTGCCAACCGCCATCGGACACTTGGAGCACACGCGCAGCGTGTCGAAGCATGTTCCCAGTAATCCCTTCATCATCCACGTACCAGTCGAGCAGCACATCGACCAGCACGTTGATGACGTCTTCTGACACGCTTGACGGATGAATCCGCTCCTCCGTCAAGAGAGTGTAATTGGCATCCGCAAATTGACTTTCACAAACCGCTTGCAGACTTCGAAACTGCCCCACAAACTGGGCGACCTGCGCCTTGAAATCTGCTCCAGGAGCTTCTAGTCCGAAATGCACAGGGCAAGGCTTCAAGACAACTGCGAGCTGTCGTCTGGCCCTGTGGACCCGAACGGTTTCAATCATCGGGAGGAGTTGTGTTACGAGGTCGGCAGGCGCAGTTGAGCCTGTTTCGCTCCGCACGTCTACGGCGTCCATGGTCTTCCCCCCAACATCCAATTCTGTATCACTTCACCATTCCCAGCACAGTTGCAAAAGCTTCTTCAGCCGACAACACTTGAACGTCTCCGGTCTTGCGGTCCTTCAACTCTACTTGACCTTCTTTAATCTTGTTCCCAATCGTCACACGCACGGGAACACCCATCAGGTCTGCGTCGTTGAACTTAACTCCAGGACGTTCATCGCGATCGTCGAGGAGGACTTCGACCCCGGCTGCGTACAACCGGTGATACAGGGACTCGGCCGCTTTCACTTGCGCCTCGTCTTTGACGCTGACCAAGACAATGTGAACCTGGAAGGGTGCAACCGCAGACGGCCAGATGATGCCCTTCTCATCGTGGGACTGCTCGACGATGGCAGCCAGCACTCGAGACGTACCAAGCCCATAGCACCCCATGATGATCCGGTGCGCAGCCCCGTTTGCATCAAGATAGGTGGTGTCAAACGCATCTGTATAGCGTGTGCCAAGTTTAAAAATGTGCCCCACTTCAATGCCGTTATAGAAAGCGAGTGGGCTCTGGCAACGAGGACAGGCATCCCCATCCACGACGTTTCGAATATCGACGGTTTCCGACAAATCGAAGTCACGACCTGGCACAACGTGGATCTTGTGCTCGTCTTCCCCAGCCATCGCCGCCACACCATCGCTGACACTTTGAATGTCTCTGTCAAACAGCATGCGAATCGGAGCGTCAGGTCCGACAAATCCGACGCGTTTTCCAGCCGCTGAAAGCACTTCGTCTGCCGTGGCCAGCCTCAAGTGATCCGCGCCGAGTACCGCCTTCAGTTTGGCCTCATTGACCTCGTGATCACCACGCAGGCAAACGCCCACAGCTTGTCCATCTGCGAAGTACACAACGACTTTAATGATCCTTGAAGCAGGAACATCCAGCAGACGGCACAATTCCTCGATTGTCTTTGTGCCTGGCGTCGGAACCACCAGAGGAGCCGGCGTGGCAGATGCGTCACCTGCAGGCAGCGGCACTGCAACAGCCTTTTCAAGGTTCGCCGAGTAGTCACAGCTTGTACATCCGGCAACGGTGTCTTCCCCGGCCTCCGAGAGCACCATGAACTCGTGTGAACCGCCAGAGCCGCCGATGGCTCCTGAGTCGGCCTCAACAGCGCGATAGCCAATCCCAAGTCGCTCAAAGATTCGGCAGTAGGCATCATGCATATCCCGATACGTCTCATCTAGACTTTCCGGGGAGGTGTGGAAGGAATAGGCATCCTTCATGCGAAACTCTCGGACACGGAGCAGTCCGCCGCGCGGCCGGACTTCATCGCGAAACTTCGTTTGAATCTGGTAGAGCGTGATTGGAAGTTGACGGTAGGAACTGACCTCGTTATCAATCAGGTTCGTAACGACCTCTTCATGTGTCGGTCCAAGCACCACTTTTCGCTGATGGCGATCAGCGAGACGGAACATATCAGGCCCATAGGTCTCAGACCTGCCTGACTCAACCCACAACTCTTCAGGTTGCATGGCGGGCAGCAAGACCTCTTGCGCACCGATGGCATCCATTTCGGATTCTACAATCGCTTCAATCTTTTTGAGCACCCGGTACCCGAGCGGCAAAAAGGTATACACACCAGCGGTCAACTGCCTGACCAAGCCTGCCCGCACCATCAACTGATGACTTGCGATCTCCGCGTCGGCGGGATTTTCCCGCATCGTATTCAGGAAAAGCCTCGTTTGTCGCATCCAATTTCCTCCCACATTCCATAGCTCACATTAGGCCCAACTCAACTATAACCATCTCATGAACCCAGGTCACATTAAAACAACCGTAGTACATCGCGATACGTAATCATGACTCCAAACAGCATCAGAAGCGCAAACCCGACAATGTGCACGAGCCCCTCTTTCCTTGGGTCCAGTGCCTTGCCACGGAACAACTCGACGATCATAAACAGGAGTCGTCCCCCATCTAGTACGGGGATGGGTAACAGATTCATGAGCCCAAGGTTCAGGCTCAAGAGACCTGCAATCATCAAGACGTTCCAAACGCCCGATTGAGCTTGTTGACCAATCACATCTGCGATACCTACAGGACCTGCAAGGTTTTGAAACTGATGATGTGCAATCACTTGGTGGAACAAATATCCGAGTGTGTTTGCAGATGCATAATAGACAGATGAAAAACCACTCGGTACCGTCTTTGTGACGCTATACGTAACAGGCTGGTGAATGCCAAGTTGCGGGACGTGTCCGCCGCCAGGGATCGTAACCATTTTCGGCTTAACCTCGACATTAACGACGTGACCAGACCGCAAGACTTTCAGATCAAGCGGTGCAGGAGGATTCGACTTATCGGCTTGAATGGCATTGACGAAACTCATCCAGTCGGTCACCTTTGAACCGCTCACTGACAATACCTGATCCCCAGCCATCAAGCCTGCTGCCTGCGCCGGGGAACCCGCTTCTATTTGTCCAAGGACAGGTTGATTCAGCGGTACTCCTGTATGCATATATACCACAGCAAATAGGATGCCTGCCAAGAGGAAATTCATCACTGGACCGGCAAGAATAATGGAGGCCCGTTGCCACAGCGGTTTTCCGAGCACCTGCTCGTGTCGCTCAACAATCGGCATGGAGTTCTTGCGACTCGTCATCAACCTGGCGTGCGGCTTGACCTTGTAGGTTCGAACATCGCCGTCTGCATCCAGCGTCATTGTAAGCCGGTCACTTAAATCGAGATCGACGAGTCGAAACACGTCTCCTCCCCGGACGTCATCCGGTTCGCCAACCTGAACAATCGTATCCCTCTCATCGAGTACAACCGCAATCTTTTCACCTTTTCGGAACAGCGAATCTTGCGGGACCTCTCCCGCAAGCTGCACAAAGCCGCCAAACAGATATGGCCGTATGGAGTACTCCGTCCCATTTCGAAACCATTTCACAAGCTTCGGGCCAAATCCAACTGCGAACGTAGGTACCGCAACACCAGACCATTTCGCGACGATAAAGTGGCCGAACTCATGAATGACGATGGTACCGAGAAAAACCAAAACTACGGCGACAACCGCCTTGACAGCACCGACTAGGGAGAATATCAATCACGCCACCTGCCCTCCTTGAGAATCGCCTGTGTCAGGAGACGAGCAACACCATCCATTTCCACTACGTCTTCAATCGAGCCCGGCATTCCTTGTTCATGCTCTTCCAGCGCTTGCTCGACAACCTTGGAAATCGCCGTGAACGGCAACTTCCCCTCAAGAAAAGCTCCGACAGCTACTTCATTGGCTGCATTCAGGACACACGGCGCGTACCCGCCCGCTCGTCCAACCTCATAGGCCAACCGGAGCGCTGGGAATCGACTGACATCCGGGGCTTCGAAAGAGAGCCGCGACAGTTCTGCGAAATTTAAGCTGCTCGTCTGCCGCTTGACACGCTCGGGATACGTCAGTGCGTACTGAATCGGCAAGCGCATATCCGGCGGGCCGAGTTGCGCGATGATAGAACCGTCCACAAACTCTACCATCGAATGGATGATACTTTGGGGATGTACAACTACCTCAATACTATCATACGGGGTTTGGAACAAATGATGCGCTTCAATCACTTCAAGCCCCTTGTTCATCAGTGTAGCCGAATCAATGGTAATTTTACGCCCCATATTCCAAGTGGGATGACGAAGCGCATCTGCGACCGTGACATTTTCAAGTTGTGCCTCATCCCAAGTTCGAAAGGGCCCGCCTGATGCGGTAACGAGAAGCTTGCGAACCGACCCGACGAGACTCCCACGGCTTGCAAGGCACTGAAATATGGCCGAGTGCTCACTATCCAGCGGTAATATCGACGATCCTTGTGCTGTAACACGAGGCATGATGAGGTCTCCTCCAGCCACAAGTGTCTCCTTGTTCGCGAGTGCTACTGTTGCTCCTCTGTCCACAGCCGCCCATGTGGGCAAGAGACCAACGGCTCCAACCACAGCTGAAACCACCACGTCCGCAGAGAGTTTCGCTGCAGTCACCAAACCTTCCGTGCCAACGCCAATCTCCATGTGGCGAAATTCGGAGGGCAATCGTTCGGATAAACTTTTTCGAGCAGTTTCATCGCCAACAGCAACGTACGCTGGTCGAGTGGCGACAATCTGATCAATCAACAGGTCAACATTTTGACCCGCCGTCAAAGCCCTCACTTCAAAACGGTCCCCGAGATCACGCAGAACCTCTAGAGTGAGTCTCCCAATCACACCCGTTGACCCTAGTACAGTAATTGAGGTTGCCATAACCGCTCCCCCCATCTGCCGCTCGTTGTTTTTCCCGTTTCTTTCCGGATGAGCGTCTCTCTTTATTGAGAAATGAAATCAGGTCAGCTTAGTTAACGATTGCATAATCCAATAGACGAGGGGTGCCGCAAACAAGAGGCTGTCTACTCTGTCAAGCATGCCGCCATGGCCAGGTAACAAACGGCCTGAATCTTTGACACCTGAAGTGCGTTTATATGCCGACTCGATGAGATCGCCGACCTGACCGGCGACGGAAGCAACCAATCCAACCACGGCGTACTTCCACCACCCGACAGGCGAAATCAGAATCACACCAAGCACCGTCGGGATGACAATCGCAGCAACCAACCCTCCAACTGATCCACTGACAGTTTTATTTGGACTGACGGCAGGCAACAACTTGCGCCCGCCAACAGACCTCCCAACAAAGTAGGCCGCAGTGTCGGTTGACCAGATTGCCAACAGATAGATGAGCAACCATTGCCAACCATGCGGAACGCTCCGCATGGCTGTCAGGCTGCTCCCGCCGAGCCCAATATAAAGTGCACCAACCAGAACAAAAGTGGCTTGCTGCACCGAAATTCGATTCTGAAGCAACACCGGAACCGCTAAGAAAACAGCCAGAACTACCACCAGTGAGTGTGCGCTGACGGGCGAACGACTGAATAAAGCATAGCTAACCACAACATAGGCGCAAATACTTAAGAGACCGTACCAGCGTTGCTGAGCAAGACCAACAAACTCAATCATCGCCCACATCGCTCCAACGTACACCAGCAAACGCCATGCCGTGTCTCCAAGGGCCATCGCGATGACAACCACGACGACACCCAAGGTGGCAGTTATGACCCGCTTTTGCAGCACAGTTTCACCTACTTCAAACCACCGAATCGACGCTTGCGCTTCTGATAATCCATCAGCGCACTTTCCAGCTCAGCCCGTTTAAAATCGGGCCACAAAGCTTCTGTGAACCATAGTTCAGCATAAGCTGCCTGCCAGATTAAAAAGTTGCTGAGCCGCTGTTCCCCGCTCGTGCGAATAATCAAGTCGGGGTCTGGAATGCCGTATGTAGACAAGTAATTGCCAAACACATCTTCTGACAGGTCATCCCACGTGGTTTCATTGTTCTCGACCTGTCTCGCAAATGCCTGAATGGCGCCAATCACATCTGCACGTCCGCCGTAGTTAAGCGCAAAGCTAACAGTCATACCTTGGTTGTTTCCGGTTCGTTCCAGAGTTCGCCGCACAGTCTCTTGCGTATACTCAGGCAGGCGTGAGGTATCGCCAATAAAGCGCACGCACACGCCTCGCTGCACGAGTTCATCAATTTCAGAGCGAAAAAACTCCTCTGGCAACCGCATCAGGTACTCGACTTCTGCTCGCGGACGCTTCCAATTCTCTGTTGAAAAGGCATACAACGTCAGGTATTGCAACCCGATTTCGTCACTTGCGCGAATGATATCGCGTACAGTCGACATTCCCGCATGGTGCCCGGCTATCCGCGGCAAGCCGCGTCGTCTGGCCCATCTCCCGTTCCCATCCATGATTATAGCTACATGGCTGGGGAAGTTTTCCTTCGACAATTGGGACTCCGTCCCGCTTTGCGTCTGGGATGATCTGTTGAAAAGCCACTTCATCCTCCCAAACCTCCCCACTCAACACCTCAGCAAAGCTCTAGACTTCCAGAATCTCCTGTTCTTTGGCGGACGCTGCCTTGTCAACCTCACCAACAAAGCGATCCGTAAGGGCCTGCACCTTATCCGACGCACGGCGCACTTCGTCCTCTGACGCGTCTCCGGTTTTCTCAAGCTTTTTCAATTCATCATTGGCATCACGCCTGACATTTCTTACTGCCACGCGAGACTCTTCAGCCATCTTTTTTACTAACTTGACCAACTCTTGACGACGTTGCTCAGTGAGCGGCGGGATGACAAGGCGAATTACGCTTCCATCATTCATTGGATTCAGACCGAGATCGGACTTTTGAATGGCACGCTCGATCTCTGTCAACATCCCTTTATCCCACGGTTGTATAACCAACTGACGCGGTTCCGGGCTGTTCACTGTCGCCACCTGATTCACAGGCATCTGACTTCCGTAGTACTCTACCACAACCCTGTCTAACATGCTTGCGGAAGCACGCCCTGCGCGCACAGAAACCAACTCTCGGCGCAGCGCATGGACTGCCTTATCCATCCGTTCTTCTGTACTTTTCAGAATCGTATCAATCACGGGTCTGCCTCCCAACAATCGTCCCAATCGATTCACCAAGCACTGCTCGACGAATATTGCCGCGTTCAGTAATAGAAAAGACCAAAAGTGGAATGTCATTGTCCATGCAAAGCGACGTAGCGGTCGAGTCCATCACACCGAGCCCTTGACTCAGCACATCGAAAAACCCAAGGTGGTCGTATTTCACGGCGTCCGGGAACTTTAACGGATCAGCGCTGTAGACTCCGTCGACACCGTTCTTTGCCATTAAAATGACGTCGGCCTCGATCTCTGCAGCACGCAGTGCTGCCGTTGTATCTGTTGAAAAATATGGGTTGCCGGTGCCGCCTGCAAAGATGACAACACGTCCCTTTTCCAGATGGCGAATCGCCCTTCGTCGAATGTAGGGTTCAGCAACCTGACGCATCTCCACAGACGTCTGCACGCGTGTATCGACATGCATTTTTTCAAGGGCATCCTGGAGCGCCAAGGCGTTCAACACAGTGGCCAACATCCCCATATAATCAGCAGTCGCGCGATCCATGCCCTGCGCACTTCCGGAGATGCCGCGCCAGATGTTCCCGCCTCCGACCACAACAGCCGCCTGAACGCCAAGCCCAACGACGTCCTTCACTTCATCAGCGACTCTTTGAATCACTTGGGCGTCAATCCCATATCCTTTTTCGCCCGCAAGAGCCTCCCCACTTAACTTCAGGACTACGCGGCTGTATTTCGGTGACGACATGTATACTCCCCCGTTCCACCGACACCCTTCAAACCAATATAACACGCATCCCTCTAAATGGCACTGTCTGTGCCAGTTCAGTTCATCGGAATGATTTCCTCAGGCTGCGTTATCAGGCAGACCGGCGCTGGTGCATCAAAAATGTATTCTGCCTATAGAAAGGGAACACACATTGGTGTTCCCAGTTTCGTACTCATTTTAGCCGCGCACTTGCGCCATGACTTCTTCAACAAAGTTGGATTCTTGCTTCTCAATTCCTTCACCCACAACAAATCGAGCAAAGCGACGAATCGAGATATTTTCGCCAATGTGGGCAATGGTCTCTTTGAGCAATTCTTCAACAGTCTTGTCTGGATTCTTCACAAACTGTTGTTCCAGCAAGCAAATATCTTTAAAGAACTTGTCAATGCGACCTTCAACAATCTTGTCAACGATATTTGCAGGCTTGCCTTCATTCAGCGTCTGCTGCTTCAAGATTTCTTTTTCATGTTCCACCACATCTGCCGGAACTTCTTCGCGACGCACATATTGTGGCCCTGCGGCAGCAATATGCATGGCGACATCGTGAACAAAATCCCGGAATTCCTGATTCTTGGCAACAAAGTCTGTTTCCGAGTTCACTTCTACCAGAACACCAATGCGTCCGCCGCCATGAATATAGGATTCAACAATGCCCTCGGAAGCCACACGCCCTGCCTTCTTCGCCGCAGAAGCTAGTCCCTTTTCGCGGAGCAGTTCTCCAGCTCTCTCAAGGTCACCGTTTGCTTCGGTGAGCGCGCGTTTGCAGTCCATCATGCCTGCGCCAGTCTTTTCACGCAACTGCTTTACCAGTGCTGCTGTGATCTCCATCGTCTAAGTACCTCCCAATTAAGTAAGTAAGGCGCAAAAAGAGGCGGTGAGGACAGGCACGCCACCCCACCAGCCTCTTTCAGCGAAATTCATATCGTTCAAGCCGTCGTAGTCGTCGTCTCCTCCGACACCTGTTGCGCACCTTCAAGGACGGCTTCCGCCATCTTGTTGGTCAGCAACTTGACAGCGCGAATAGCATCATCATTTCCAGGAATTACATAATCAATCTCATCTGGATCGCAGTTAGTGTCAACAATCGCCACAATCGGAATTCCGAGTTTGTGTGCTTCTGCGACCGCAATGCGTTCTTTACGCGGGTCAATGATAAACATCGCACTCGGAATCTGTTTCATGTTCTTGATGCCGCCAAGGAACTTCTCAAGGCGCTCTTTCTCCTTGCGAAGCAAAATAACTTCCTTCTTCGGCAGCACAGAGAACGTTCCATCCTCTTCCATGGTCTCCAACTTGACCAGGCGACTGATGCGCTTTTGAATGGTTGGGAAGTTTGTCAGGGTGCCGCCCAACCAACGCTGGTTTACATAGTACATCCCAGAGCGTTCTGCTTCTTCCTTGACAGCTTCCTGAGCCTGCTTCTTCGTACCGACAAACAGAATCGTCTTACCTTCCGCAGCCAAGTCACGAACAAAATTGTAGGCTTCTTCGACCTTACGAACAGTTTTCTGCAAATCAATAATGTAGATACCGTTCCGCTCGGTAAAAATGTAGCGCGCCATTTTCGGGTTCCAACGACGCGTCTGGTGGCCAAAATGCACACCAGCTTCCAGCAACTGCTTCATAGAAATAATCGCCAATTTCATAACCTCCCAGGTTTGTCCTCCGTCCGCTTCACTTGGACTGCTGCCCAAACACGGGACCTGGCACTCCATCTGCAAACGTGTGTGCTCCGCTTAGTGCGGGTAATTACACCATTTTTTAATATATCATAGCCTAGAACGTACAGCAACTATAAAATATTCGATTTGCAAAAAGGCGAATTTCCGAAAAAGGAAATTCGCCTCAGTGCATCGCAGTCAGTGCATCGCAGTCAGTGCAATCACGGAAGACTTACCAGACCAGTCATTGACAGGTTACAGAATAAACTGGCTCAAGTCCCTGTTCTGCACAATCGACCCCAACCGAGCGTTGACATATTCAGGCGTAATTACCACTTCATCAAGTCGGACTTCCGGAGCTTCAAAAGACAACTCTTCCAAAACCTTCTCCACCAAGGTATGGAGTCTGCGCGCACCGATATCTTCGGTTTCACGGTTAACAACCTCCGCCATCTCTGCGATTCGGTGAATCGCGTCGTCCGTGAAACGAACCCGCACTCCTTCCGTCTCCAACAGCGCGGTGTACTGCTTTAGGAGCGCATGCTCTGGTTCCTTCAAAATCCGCTCGAAGTCTTCAGTCGTTAAACTTTCAAGTTCAACCCGAATTGGGAATCGCCCCTGAAGTTCAGGGATTAAATCAGACGGTTTCGCCACATGGAAAGCTCCGGCGCCGATAAAGAGCATATGATCGGTCTTGACTGGGCCGTACTTCGTCACGACGGTCGATCCTTCGACAATTGGGAGAATGTCCCGCTGTACGCCTTCCCGAGACACATCTCGTGCACCTTGCTCGCGTCCTGCAATCTTATCCATCTCGTCGATAAAAATGATCCCTTGATTCTCCACGCGATAAACCGCTTCCGTCGTCACGGCATCCATATCTACCAACTTTTGAGCCTCTTCCTGAGTGAGCACGCGTCTCGCTTCTCGGACAGTCATCTTTCGACGCTTGGTTTGCTTTGGCATCAGGTTGCCGAGGACCTCTTGGAGATTTCCCATCCCTTCAGCACCCATACCTGGCATAAAGCCAAGCATCGGTGAGGATTGTTGCTCTTCAACGTCAACCTCAACAATCCGGTCTTCGAGCTCCCCCATCGCGAGTTGATGAGCCACGCGCTTGCGTTCTGACCTCACATTGTCAGACACAGGTTCAGAGTTCGCACCACCACCTGCCCCGCCAAACAGCATCTCAAGAGGATTGCGGTTCGATTTGCGGCTGCTCGGATCCGGTACCAGAGCTTCGACAATTCTTTCTTCTGCACGTTCCTCAGCTTCACCCTTCATTCGTTCCGCGTATTCGGATTTCACCATGCGAACAGCGGTTTCAGCCAAGTCTCTGACCATCGAATCAACGTCCCGGCCCACATAACCGACCTCTGTAAATTTCGTTGCTTCCACCTTGATGAAAGGAGCACCGACCAACTTTGCCAAACGTCTGGCAATCTCCGTTTTACCGACGCCTGTTGGACCAATCATCAAGATATTTTTCGGTGTGACTTCCTCCTGCAATTGCGGGCTTAATTTGGCGCGCCGCATGCGGTTGCGCAGAGCAATCGCGACAGATTTCTTAGCAGGCCCCTGACCAACAATATATTTATCCAGTTCTGTAACGATTTGTCTAGGCGTGAGGTCTTCTTTCTGCATCAACACCGCTCCCTTTATCAGTCGTCAAATCACGTTTGCAAATTTTCCGCGACTCTCTGCTGAAGTTTTCTCCTGCTCAGATCTCTTCCACAATAATATGATCGTTCGTAAAAACGCAGATTTCCGAGGCGATTTTCAGCGCTTGTTCAGCAATCTTCGGTGCTGGCAGGTCCGTATTGCGTAACAATGCGCGCCCAGCTGCAAGCGCATATGCGCCACCGGATCCGATAGCACAAACTCCGTCGTCCGGTTCAATGACCTCTCCGCCGCCGGAGACAATCAACAGGTGCTCTTTGTTCATCACGAGCAGCATCGCCTCAAGCTTTTGCAACACCTTGTCTGAGCGCCATTCGCGAGCCAACTCAACAGCCGCGCGCGGCAGGTTTCCATGAAACTCTTCCAACTTTCCTTCAAATTTCTCAAACAACGTAAACGCGTCAGCCACTGAGCCGGCGAATCCTGCAATTACCTGACCTTTGTACAGCCGGCGAACCTTTTTTGCACCTTGCTTCATAATCATGCTGTTGCCAAGGGTAACCTGACCGTCTCCGGCAATCGCACCGTGCCCATCTTTTTGCACACCAAAGATTGTGGTGGCATGAAGTTCCATGCTCATTGGTGAACCTCCTTATTCCCTGTCTATGCCCTCGGATGAGATGCCTGATAAACCTGCACTAAGCGTTCTCTGGATGTATGTGTGTAAATTTGCGTGGATGAGAGACTCGCGTGACCAAGTAACTCCTGGACGACGCGCAAGTCCGCTCCACCATCGAGCAAATGAGTAGCAAAACTGTGCCGCAATGCATGCGGACTCACTTGACGCAACTTCGCACATTCTTCGATCCGTTGGTGTAACACACGCCGAACGCTGCGATCGGTGAGTCTTCCGCCTCTGTGGTTCAAAAAAAGCGGATCGTCAGAGCCTGCATTCTTTCGTTTGTGCAGATACGCCTTAATCGCTTCTACGGCCGCGTCACCGATCAGGACATAGCGTTCCTTTGCCCCTTTGCCAAGTACGAGTGCGAAGCCCTCTTCCAAGTTTATGTCCTTTATGTTCAAGGATACGCATTCGGAAACGCGGACACCCGTCGCGTAAATGAACTCGAGCAGTGCGCGGTCACGCAGATTCAAAACATCGGTCCCGTTGACAGACTCAAGAAGCCCCTTCATCTCCTCTTGAAAGTAGAACGACGGAACGCGTTTTTGCTGCTTCGGCAGCGATATGAAACGGGCTGCATTCTGTGTTGCTGTACCCTCGCGAATCAGGTGTTCGTAAAACGACCGATAACAGGACAGACGCCTGGCGATGGTGGACTTGGCGAGCCCGTTTGTCGTCATCATTGCGACGTATTTACGAATCTGGGCAGCCTTCACCTCATCCCACCGGACAACACCCTGCCCCGCCAAGAACTCAGCGAACATCGTTAAATCTGTCTCGTACGCCATCGCCGTGTGTTCCGAGCTTCCCTTTTCAACCCGCAAACGATATATATACTCGGCAACCGCCTCAGATAGTGGATGTGGAGTATCCATCACGACAAGTCCTGGATAAAGCCCGCCAGGTGCGTTAAAGCTCTGTCCGCCATCGCTTGTGCACGCTCTCGCTTATCCCGTACTCTAACCTCGAGGGGAGGCAAGAGTCCGAAGGTCGCATTCATAGGTTGAAAATTGTCTGGTGCAGCGTGTGTAATGTAGTGCGCGAGGCTCCCGATAGCTGTCGTCACAGGAGCCTCAACCGGCTCCAACCCTCTCGCCATGCGGCCTGCATTAATACCTGCAATCAGGCCGGCCGCCGCGGATTCGACGTAGCCTTCAACCCCAGTAATCTGCCCGGCAAAGAACAGGTCCGGCCGGCGTTTGGCTTGGTACGTCGACTCCAGGGATGTGGGGCTGTTGAGATATGTATTTCGATGCATCACCCCGTAGCGAACAAACTCCGCCTGTTCAAGACCCGGGATCATCTGAAATACCCGTTTCTGTTCGCCCCACTTCAGGTGCGTTTGGAATCCGACGATATTAAACAGGGTTGCGGCAGCATTATCCTGTCGAAGCTGGATGACAGCATAGGGGCGTTGCCCTGTGCGCGGATCGGTCAAGCCAACCGGTTTCAGGGGTCCAAACAAGAGTGTCTTGCGCCCTCTTTTCGCCATCACTTCTACCGGCATGCATCCTTCAAAATACTTTTCCTCTTCAAACTCGTGCAATGGCGCCGTTTCCGCACTCACGAGCGCATCGTAAAAAGCATTAAACTCGTCCTCAGTCATCGGGCAATTCAGGTATGCAGCCTCACCTTTGTCATAACGCGAGGCAAAGTAGACCTTATCCATGTCGACGGACTCTTTGGTTACAATCGGCGCAGCAGCATCGAAAAAGTACAGATGTTCCTGGCCGATAAAACGGCGAATAGACTGCGACAAATCCGGTGACGTCAGAGGACCTGTGGCAACAATGGTCAACCCTTCACCTGGAATTTCCGAGACTTCGTCTCGAATCACGCGTATATTCGGGTGATTTGTGAGCTCCTCAGTGACTGCCTGTGAAAAGCGTTCCCTGTCGACTGCCAAGGCGCCGCCAGCGGGAACCGCATGAAGGTCCGCACTGCGCAGAATCAGTGAATCCATGCGTCTCATTTCTTCTTTTAACAGCCCTACCGCATTTGTCACCGCGTTCGCCCTTAGTGAATTTGTACAGACGAGTTCCGCGAATTGTGTTGTATGGTGCGCCGGTGTTTGCCGAGTGGGCCTCATCTCATAGAGATCGACTTCGACGCCCTGACGAGCGACTTGCCATGCTGCTTCTGCACCGGCTAGGCCGGCACCAATCACTGTGACTCGCACCAAACTCCACCTCCTGACCAAAATACGTCATCCACGGTCGAAACCGTGGATAACGGATGTTCTATCATCAACTTCCGGACTTCCGTGCTGGCGCTTCCGCTCGTGTGCGTTTGGAGTCGGGGCTTGATTTCCGTTTGTCTTTACCACGCCGATAAGTTGCCGTCTGTTTCTTCACACCCGACTTCACCGTTCCCGCTGCCTTTGTCTTCGATGCTCCGGCTGCCTTTGTCTTTGAGGCTCCAGTTGCCTTCCCTGTGCGCCCTGACGACCCGGATTGGCCTGGATGCGCGGTCTCGTTGCTGCAGACGACTTCAACTTTACCGCGGCTGCGTTTCTCAACCATCGGGTGTCCGCATTCCGGGCACAGCGTGCCGGTCGGTCGGTTCCACAGGACGTACTCGCACTCCGGATATCCGCTGCAGCCATAGAAGGTCCGACGCTTCCCTTTGCGTTCAACGAGCGGTTTGCCACAATCCGGGCAAACAACCCCAACGTCCTTCACAATCGGTTTTGTATTGCGGCATTCAGGAAACCCGGGGCAGGCGAGAAACTTGCCATAGCGACCGTGCTTGTAAACCATCATCCTGCCGCATTTCTCACACTCGACATCGGAAACCTCATCTTCCAGCTTCACATGTTCGAGGTTCTTCTCAGCCTCTTCAAGGTCCGTTTCGAGTTGACGGTAAAAGTCATTCAAGATACCAACCCAATCGGAACGGCCGTCTTCCACAGAATCGAGCTCATCTTCAAGGTGAGCTGTAAAGTCGGTATCAATCAATTGATGGAAATTTTGCACCAGGAGATCAACGACAATTTCTCCGAGTTCTGTGGGTATGAACCGCTTTTGGTCGAGAACCACATATCCTCGTTTGAGAATCGTCTCAATCGTGGGTGCATACGTACTCGGTCTGCCGATACCCCGTTCCTCCATCTCTTTTACCAAAGAAGATTCGGAATACCTCGGCGGTGGCTGTGTAAAATGTTGTTCGGGGACTAAAGCCGGACTCGGCAAGTGTTGCCCTTCTTCAAGCGGAGGCAGAAGTCGTGCGTCATCATCTTCCGTCGTCCCATCGTCTTGCCCTTCAATGTACAACTTCATGAAACCGGCGAATTTCAGAATCGAACCCGTGGCCCGAAACCAAGCATCATTCGCTGTAATATCAACCGTGGTCGTATCTAGGATGGCAGAACTCATCTGACTCGCCACGAAGCGGTCCCAGATCAGCTTGTAAAGTCGATACTGATCTTTGGATAGATGTTCTTTGACCGACTCAGGGTCGCGAAGAACAGACGTGGGCCGAATGCACTCATGAGCATCCTGCGCATTCTTATTGCGCGTTTGATACTGGCGCGGGGTGGACGGCGCGTACGACGATCCAAAATGGTCGACGATGAACCCTCGAGCTTCGTCTTGTGCGACTTCCGAAACACGCACCGAATCTGTACGCATGTACGTGATGAGACCAACGCTGCCTTCTTTCGGCAACTCCAGCCCTTCATAGAGTTGCTGTGCGACGGCCATCGTTCGATAGGCTCGAAACCCCAGTTTACGAGCTGCTTCCTGTTGGAGGCTGCTTGTAATGAACGGCGGACTCGGATTTCGTCGACGCTCGCTTTTCTTGACATGCTTCACGTTAAACGGCCTGCCGTCTACATGTGTCAACAGCTCGTCTACACCTTCACGGTTCGGGAGCGCCGTCTTTTCACCGTGATAGCCTGTGAATCGTGCCTTGAATTTGCCATCCTCCGTATTGAACGCTGCATCTACCGTCCAGTACTCTTCTGGTTGAAAAGCACGGATTTCGCGTTCCCGCTCAACCACCATCCGTACGGCCACAGACTGCACGCGTCCGGCAGACAGCCCCTTTTTTACCTTACGCCACAACAAGGGACTTAGTCGGTAGCCGACCAGACGATCGAGAATACGCCTGGTTTGTTGTGCTTGGATCAGATTCATATCCATCGTTCGCGGTTTGTGAAATGCCTCTTGAACCGCGTTTTTTGTAATCTCATGAAAGACAACGCGGCAGGGTTCGCTCGTGTCTACATTTAAAAGTGTCGCAAGATGCCAGGCAATGGCCTCACCTTCACGGTCAGGGTCAGCGGCCAGAAACACTTTTTTGGCCTTTTTGCCTGCTTCCCGGAGGTCTTTGATGACATCACCTTTACCACGTATGGTAATGTACTGCGGCTCAAAGTCGTGTTCGACGTCCACACCCAACTTGCTTTTGGGCAGGTCACGAACGTGACCCATGGAGGCCTTCACGGCATAACGCTTCCCGAGATACTTCCCGATTGTCTTGGCCTTTGCCGGAGACTCCACGATGACCAAATAGTCTGCCAATGTATATCCTCCTTGACGGGATCCCTTGCTGCCCGTTTCGAACGAGTTGAGTGCCTAAACCACCCATGATTCAGCATCCAAAGGCGAGATGATACCCCGAGTCTCGACGTTGATAAACAGAATTGCGAAAACGCATCAGCGGCATATTGACCCCATCTTAACACCGGTCAGAATTTGGATGCAAATACTACCGGTTCCGCTGATATACACCACCGGGCTTGCGTTGAACGAATCCGTCAAGTTCCAATTCCAAAAGACCTGCGTAAACATGGCTCACCGGCACAAGAAGTTTCTCACTGAGAGCGCTTGCTCCAAGGGGCTCTTGCAGCATCTCATAGAGTCTCCGCCACCGTTCCGGCGGAGTTTGCTCAAATCCTGCTGCGACGAGAGTTTGCCCTTGCTCCAGAAGAAACTCCTCTGGGTTCAGAAGCACTCCGGCACCGTCTGCCAACAGACGGTTCGAGCCGCGAAAGTGCACGCTGGTTATCGGACCGGGTACCGCATATACATCACGACCTAAGTCGAGCGCCATGCCTGCAGTTAAGAGCGCCCCGCTCTTTTCGCCGGCCTGAACAACAATCAGTGTAGGACTGAGCGCTGCAATCAACCGATTCCGCTCCGGAAATCGATGTTTAGCGACTGGCGTCCCCGGTGGGTATTCGCTAATGATACATCCATGCTCGAGTATCGCGTCGTAAGTACGTTTGTGGTTCACAGGATAACAGAGATCCACGCCGCAAGCCAATACTGCAGATGTCACACCTTGTACCTCAAGAGCGCTTTGATGTGCGCAAATGTCAATTCCAAGTGCGAGACCAGATACGACATGCCACCGTGACCTGGCAAGTGTACCGACAATCCATCGCGTTGCTTCGACAGCATACGCCGAGGCGCGCCGTGTGCCTACCACACTTACAATATCGTCACGCTGAAACAGCATCCCTATATCCCTACTGTGCCCGCGCACAAAGATGACAGCAGGAGCGTTCTCAAGGTCGTAAAGCCGACTCGGATAATTTTTATCTCCCTTGACGACACAGCCAATCCTTCGCTCAAGTAACCTCGTTTCCACACCCGATGCATCTCGTGTTGAATCTATCCAAGCCGTCAATCGTCTGACTGTGCCGGGTGAGATGCGGGCGGCGGCGAGCCAATCCTCTTGCCCGCCATCCCAAACGTTCCTTGCACTGCCACAGCCTGCAATCAATTTGCGGAGGGTTGCCGGTTCCAGTCCCGGACAACTCGCGAGAGCGATGGTGTAGTCTCTTTCCGATACCATATCCACGTTCGGCTCCTTCGTGAGAGACTTGAACACATTCAGTGTGTCGTCAAGTCTCCAAACCTGCAATAAAGCTTCGAAGGATTCAGACACGAACAGTATGACATCCCTGAAACAACAACCCTCGTTGCCACATGCACCTTCGTAACCTGTACGCAAAAAAGGCCTGACATCCTCGAGAGGAGTGTCAGACCCAAGTTGTAATTCTGTGCATGCCATTTCGCACAATCAAGGTGCTTCCGGCATCGTCAAGCGAACAATCCTTTACATCAACGGACTTTGCACTTCTCAAGCAGTCCGCGATCGGCAAGCAGTGCTTCCATGGTCGAACCCATATCGGACGGGGTGGGAGCAACGCGGATTCCACACTCGGTCATGGTCTTGATCTTTGATTCTGCGGTCCCGCTACCACCGGACACAATCGCACCAGCGTGACCCATGCGGCGTCCCGGAGGGGCTGTTGCGCCTGCGACGAAGCCGACAACAGGCTTTGTCATGTTATCGCGGATCCACTCTGCAGCCTGTTCCTCTGCTGTACCACCGATCTCACCAATCATGATGACTGCTTCGGTGTCCGGGTCTTCGTTGAACATCTTCAGCACGTCAATAAAGTTGGTGCCGTTGACGGGGTCGCCGCCAATACCGACTGCAGTTGACTGTCCGATATCGCGCACAGTCAGCTGGTAAACTGCCTCATAGGTCAGCGTTCCACTGCGAGACACAACGCCAACGCGGCCTGGGGTATGAATGTAGCCCGGCATAATACCGATTTTGCACTCACCAGGAGTGATAACCCCTGGACAGTTTGGTCCAATTAGACGGGTCTTCTTTCCTTCCATATAACGACGGACCTTGACCATGTCAAGAATCGGAATGCCTTCTGTGATACAGATGGCGAGGTCAAGCTCAGCGTCGACAGCTTCCATGATGGCATCCGCTGCAAACGCAGGTGGTACGTAGATGACCGACGCATTTGCACCCGTTTCCTTCACGGCCTCTGCAACCGTGTTAAATACAGGCAATCCTTCAACTGTGGTGCCGCCTTTGCCCGGCGTTGTTCCGCCAACCATGTTGGTTCCGTATTCAATCGCTTGCTTTGTATGAAATAACCCCTGCGATCCGGTGATACCCTGTGTGATGACCTTCGTGTCTTTGTTAATCAGGATACTCATCTGCGAACCCCTCCTCAAACGAGCCCAACAATGCGTTGTGCTGCGTCTGCAAGCGAGTCAGCCGCCACAATGTTCAGGCCAGATTTGTTAAGAATGTCTTTGCCAAGGTCCACGTTTGTTCCCTCGAGTCGAACGACAAGCGGTTTGTCTAAACTGATTTGTTTGGAAGCGGCAACGACTGCGTTTGCAATCACATCGCACTTCATAATACCGCCGAAGATATTGACGAGGATGCCCTTCACTTTTTCATCTGAAAGAATGATTTTGAAGGCTTCCGTTACACGTTCCTCGGTTGCGCCGCCGCCGACATCCAAGAAGTTCGCCGGCTCACCGCCGTAGTACTTGATGGTGTCCATCGTCGCCATCGCCAGACCTGCGCCATTGACCATGCAGCCAATATTGCCGTCAAGCGCTACATAGTTCAATTCAAACTTTTTCGCTTCCGTTTCTTTTGGGTCTTCCTCATCAAAGTCACGGAGTTCTTCAATGTCCGGATGACGGTAGAGTGCGTTGTCATCAAAGTTCAGCTTCGCATCAAGTGCCATCACGTCTCCGTCACCCGTGACGACGAGCGGATTAATCTCTGCGACAGAGCAATCCTTGTCCACGAAGCAGGTATATAGACCGGTCATGAACTTGACCGCTTTATTGACCAACTTAGAAGGAATACCAATCGAAAAAGCGAGCTTTCTGGACTGGAACGGCAATAACCCGACAGCTGGATCAATCGTCTCACGGAAGATCTTTTCTGGTGTTTTGGCAGCGACTTCTTCGATCTCCATGCCGCCTTCAGCTGACGCCATCATGACAACCCTGTTCTGAGCCCGATCGAGAACAAGACCTATGTAGTACTCCTTTTGGATGTCTGTCAACTGCTCAACAAGCAACCGCTTGACGACTTTGCCTTGTGGTCCCGTCTGATGCGTGACGAGCGTTTTACCAAGAATCTCCTTGGCGTTCGCCTCCACGTCAGCGAGGGTTTTGGAGACTTTCACGCCTCCGGCTTTACCGCGTCCCCCTGCGTGAATTTGAGCCTTGACCACGCCGCTTCCGCCCAACTCCTTCGCAACGTTTACAGCTTCCTCGACTGTAAAAGCCACTTTTCCGGACGGCACAGCAACTCCATACTTGGCGAGTACAGCCTTCGCCTGATATTCATGGATGTTCATGCTGTCAATTCCTCCTTCTCCGGGTGATAGCAAACACAAAAACACCACATCGGTCGTCTTCATATCAATACGAAGGCGATCTGGTTTCTTATCCCTTTCTTAAGATAGACCACCACGGGTGCATTTACAAGCATTCGAGGAATTGCAGGAATATTAACGCACTTTTATATAGCAGAACACACTTTTATATAGCAGAACAGATGAAGACTTCCATGCATTACTGTTTATGCCCAGACGAGGAGACGCCACTGTTTATGCCCAGACGAGTCCCGCCACCAAGCTGACGGCCATACACGCAAGGTAGATAAACAGAAAACGGGTTGACCATTTTCGCTCTAGGAGGACCTGTAAAATCAGTGCGGCAGCCGCGCCAACTGAGCTGAAAAACCATGCCCAGATGATGCTTTCAAATTGAACACTAGAGGGGATACAACTCAGTATTGCACTGCCAACTGCGAAAATGACTAGAAGATATGACAGCTGGAGCAGGACATACCGTGCCCAACTGGACCTTCCCCGCATCGTTCGAATCTTCTTTCGCGCCTTCCAAGCACGCATATTGACTACCCGGGCCCGGCCCTCCGACCGCGGTTGCCGATTCTGTCCTTTTCGACTCTGCTGACTCCCCATATCCGCCCCACGCCTCCTTTATCCACATGGTAGCTTGTTTGCCACTTGTCTGCAATCGGTTATATCTGTATTCCGCACCTTATCGAAAGACTGACACACCTCTGGTATATAAGAATGTATGCCGCGTTGTTTTGAACTTGCAAAAGAAGGTGACAAGATGATTGGTGTTGCGTTCGGGGTGGTCTTGGAAGGGATCTCCGCTACGGTTGTCCGTGTAGAGGCAGATGTCAGTCAGGGATTACCGCAGTTTTCGATTGTCGGGCTCCCGGATTCCGCTGTCAGTGAGTCCCGCCTGCGTATCAGAGCCGCAATGAAAAACTCTGGTCTTCCGTTTCCAAACAGTCGGATCACCGTGAATTTGTCACCTGCAAGTTTGCGTAAGCGTGGAGCCGGTCTCGATTTAGCCATCACAATGGCCATTCTGAACGCTGTTGGCGCCCTGTCTGGTGAACGCCTAAACCACTGCGGTTTTTCAGCAGAACTAGGATTGTCGGGGCGGCTCGTACCAGTTCCCGGCATCATGAACTTGGCTTTGTCGTTGCACGGTAGTGGCTTTACACAGTTTTTTATCTCACAAGAACAATGGGGTGCTTGCCTGCCGATTCCGAATTTTACCTGGATCGGACTCAACAACCTTTCCGAGGTGGTCACCTGGCTCCGGACAAAACCTGCGACCGATTGCCCAATTCAGCCTAGTTGGACTTTGGATCCCTCACTTGACGCTGCCATCAGCGGCGCAAGCAGTCCTGTTGGAGACATGAAAGACGTGCATGGACTTGAAGCAGCCAAACGCGGCTTGATGATTGCAGCCTGCGGTCGACATCACACGCTCTTGATTGGCCCGCCCGGGTGCGGCAAAACGATGCTTGCCGAACGCTTCTCCACCATTCTTCCCCCACTTTCAAACGCGGAGGCTCTCGAGGTGTACGCGTTACATCAAGCTTGTGGGGACATGACCGAACTGACCGCTTACCCGCCGCTTCGTGCACCCCATCATTCGCTGACGGTCGCAGGATTAATTGGCGGCGGATCGCCTCCAATGCCAGGCGAAGCCAC
This sequence comes from Paenalicyclobacillus ferrooxydans, assembly GCF_001399675.1. Lineage (GTDB taxonomy): Bacteria > Bacillota > Bacilli > Alicyclobacillales > Alicyclobacillaceae > Alicyclobacillus_B > Alicyclobacillus_B ferrooxydans. The sequence goes on along the minus strand of NZ_LJCO01000103.1, from coordinate 11,894 downwards.
ACTGGCTCATCGCGGGGTTCTCATCCTTGATGAACTGTTGGAGTTTCAGCGCCAGACCCTCGACAGCTTACGTGAGCCTCTCACAACCAGGCAAATTCGAATCACAAGGGGTAACCATACGAGTCTGTTCCCTGCCGCGTTCATCCTGTTAGGCACCCTCAACCCTTGCCTTTGCGGTCAACTGGGTTCTGGCACCTGCACTTGCCTGCCTTCCGAGGTTCGGCGCTATTGGTCCCGTGTCTCTGGTCCCTTTTTTGACCGTATGGAGCTCGTCATTACGATGCAACCGACGGCCGAGTCTTCGAACAGCCCCTCTCGTGTCAAAGGCTCCAACCATCAATCGTCCGCAGACATGCGCCGTATCGTGACGGAAGGCCGAGCAGCCTTGCTCGCGCGGCTAACTCGTCTCTCCTCACCTCTGTCAGACATGGAACCGAAAGCAACCAACCTGCTCGAAACGAGTGAGCAGAAGCTTCGGTTGTCCAAACGCGCGGCGGACGCGGTCGTGCGTGTTGCGCGCACCATCAGCGTACTCGATGGCCGCGATTCAGTTACATCCAGCCATCTCGCTGAAGCCTTGGCCCTTAGGGTGCAGCGACCTTGGGAAGCAGCGGGTCAAGAGTAGAGTAAGTCGAGGATGAGTGCATTCCGAACGTGCGTTAGTTCTTGTACCGTCCAATGTTCAATATGTAGGGCAACCACGTCGAGTCTCAGGGGGAGCTGTGAGAGCGATTGAAACGCAGCGAGGAAAAACGGAATCACGCGGTATAACTGGCGAAGTTTCTTCCTGTCCACCGCCTCGACGGCTCTGCCTGTCTCTATGCCGCGTCTCGTACGAACCTCAACAATCACGAGGCATTCATGCTCTATCGCCACAAGATCCAGTTCCCCGGCTGCACAACGCCAATTTCGGCTGACGATGTTCCAACCGAGGCATGAACCGAGATACCTTTCGACAAACTCCTCGCCCGCCCGTCCGAGGAGCTGCCTGTCATTCATGGCCAAATAAATCCAGCCTTGCTTGGCTTGCTCGTTGCACAGGTTTGTACGACTGGCGATGAATCGCTGAAGGTCCGATTTCGGACAGTGCCGCGAGGTGAGATGCCGTAGGATACCCTGCATTTTGGTCAAATCTGTATTCGGGATACTCGATATGTAATTTTGCCATAATACGGTCTCGCTCAACCTTGGCGATAATCGATGCGGCAGCAATCGACAGACACTTCGCATCACCGTCGATGACCGGAATACTTGGTAACGTCTCGGCTGGAAACAACGGTGGATAAGGCCCGTCAATCAGTGCTACGTCAGGGATGACCTCCAGCTGATACAACGCTCTGGCCATCGCTAACCGTGAAGCATGAAGGATGTTCAGATCATCAATTTCTAATGGATCTGCCATTCCGACACCTACGGCCAGAGCATGTTCACGAATACGGCTGTACAGCGACTCTCGTTGTTTCTTCGACAGTGCCTTCGAGTCTGTTACACCCGCCCAGTCCTCGGGACGTCCTCCAATGATGACTGCCGCAGCCACCACAGGGCCGGCAAGCGCCCCTCGCCCGGCTTCGTCCACGCCCGCGTATTCCCCTTTGCATGGATGCACCATCTGCTGCTCAAAATCCCACAGGCTTACAGCACATGCGGTTGTATCTACAAGTGGCACGAAAGTTCCCCTCTCCCTTTCCGTTCAAGAAACCGGCTTATCCTCACACCAGTGTACTTGCCAATGTAAACTTTGACCACTGCCTTCGGAGAGAGGAAACAACGATTGAAAACCTGTAAGTACTCTCTTGAGGTACTGGCATTATCGCGACAGGTGTTCCTCTGGGGGCGCCTCAAAGCTCAAGCGGCCGAGTTTACCCGTCTGCGTTTCACGGATAATGAGTTCCGCCCCGCGTTCCAGGTCAAAAACGCCTCCGCTTCGCCGCAAGCCCCTTTGACTACAGATGGCTTCGAGAATCCGCTCAGCATGCGCCCATGCGTTCTCAATCCCATCCCAGTCAAACGGATCGACATCTACCCCGTAGCGCTCCTTCACAGAGTCTTTGTAATGGCGGGATAACCAAGACAACAGATACGCTGCAAGCGCCTGCATATCGAGAATCTCCGGCTTAATGGCCCCCGTCACCGCCAAGATAAAGCCTGTGCGTTCATCTTCAATCTTGGGCCACAAGACTCCAGGCGTATCCAGCAGATCGACACCGCCAAGTCGAATCCACTGCTGGTTCTTCGTGATTCCCGGGCGATCTCCAATTTTGGTTGCTGCACGGCCTGCGAGACGATTAATCACGGATGATTTCCCCACATTCGGAATACCAACAACCATCGTGCGAATCGAGCCTGGCTTTAATCCCCTCCCTGCTTCGCGTGCTCGTTTTTCAGCAGCGGCCCTCTCCAGTGCAGGTACGATGTCACGAATTCCATTGCCGGTCCGTGCGTTCACAACAACCACACTTTGCTTACGGTTCCGAAAGTAGTCGAGCCACTGCGCCGTCATCACGGGATCAGCCAGGTCGTCTCTGCTCAATACCATGACTTTCGACTTGTTGGCTATCAGTTCTTCGAGCATAGGATTCGAACTGGCAAGCGGTAGTCTAGCGTCAACAATCTCAAGTACCACATCTACCGCCCGTAAAGCTGTTGACATCTCTCGACGTGCCTTTGCCATGTGTCCAGGAAACCAATGAATGGGTTGCACGAGTGAAGTTCTCCTTCGCGTGAAGTTCTCCTTATTCTCCTTACTGAAACAAAAATGCGGTCAATATGAAAATCGGACGCAGGAACAATTCCTGCGTCCGCGTTTCGTCGTTTCCTAACGAATCTCTTTGATACGTGCTGCCTTGCCAGATAGACCACGCAGGTAGTACAGCTTTGCGCGGCGAACTTTACCTCTGCGCATCCGCTCAATCTTGTCGACCTTAGGCGAATGAACCGGAAAAGTACGTTCAACACCTACACCATAAGAAATCTTACGAACAGTGTAGGTTTCACTGATGCCAGTGCCTCGACGGCGAATTACAACGCCTTCGAAAACCTGAATGCGTTCACGTTGACCTTCACGAACTTTCACGTGAACGCGAACCGTATCACCAGGACGAAATGTTGGTAGATCTTGACGCAGCTGTTCTTGTGTCACAGCGCGAACGAGTTGGTTCATAGATACGGCCTCCTTCCCACGGGTGTTCGTGCCGAATCCATCGACAGAGGACCACCGTAATCATACCGACTTATATTATCACAGGCTTTCATAAATGCGCAAGCAAATTCGTGGACAGCGCAGAATCAAGACCCTGTTTGACGATGAATATGCACTGTGGCACTCATTCCCGGCGCCAGATTCACACCGCTGTATCCTTGCAGCGAAATCTGAACTGGTACTGTTTGAGTCACCTTGGTGTAGGTGCCGGTCGTTTCGTCGCTCGGCGGGATCAGCGAAAACATGGAATTCGTGGCCAAGCCAATGGATTGCACGGTACCTTTGAAACTTTGGTTCGGGAAAGCGTCGATGGATATGTCGACAGTGTCTCCCACCGCCACGTGGCGCAGATCTGTCTCTTTGATGTTCGCGAGAATGTACAGTTGATTGAGATTCACCACATAGGCAATCGGCGTCCCAGGTGCTTCCATTTGTCCGACAGAAGCAGTCGGATTCAGAATGGTTCCGTCAATCGGGCTTGTGATCTGTGCTGAATTCTTAACAGCAGTCATGACAGACGAGGATTTTGCCGCAGTTCCAAGCTGAGCTGCCTCTGTACTCGTATCTTGCTGGCCAAGCACCTCACCCGCTGTCACAGTTGCTCCGTTTTGTACGTTCCACGCTGTCAGCGTCCCAGGGATTTGTACGTTGATGGGGTACTCCGTACCTTCAACAAAGGCGTTGTCTGTGGAGACGTAGTTGGCACTTTGGTAGTACCAGTTCCAGCCACCATAAACGACACCCAAGAGCACAATCAGCCCAATGACGTTCAACAGCACAATGCGGCGGATGTTCATCCATGGTCCCCCGTTCGTTCAGCAAAATATTTTAGCCGAGAGATATTTTAATATGTATAGATTACTTTGTCTACAGCCCCACCGGATATGTTCTCCACAATTTTGTGTTATAAACAAAAATCCAGCCCCCAAGGAGGGGGCTGTGTTCCTACGATGTGATACCTTCCATGCCTGTTTCGATGTCGTTCACTGGTTCTACTTCTGCACTCTCTGCTGCGTACTCCTCTAGGGGAGTTTCAAGACGATCCAGCGACTGAAGAATCTCCAGGTCTCTCACAAAGTTCGGCAATTCAGGTTCCTTCGTCATTGACCGACACCCCCGACGTAGAGTATTTCGCCGGGTTCCAACAGATGCTCACTTTCGTGACGTTGGCAGAAAGGGCACCAAACAGTTCAATTCGGTTGTACCTTTCCGCACATACCTACGCGCTTACGGAGTTAGCTGACGGGTTCGGATGTAGGCACCCCTACGCCTCTAACGGCGATTCACCCCAATTACTTGGGTCCTCCGCTTCCATTGGAACTCAGCGATAGTTTACGTAATCTGATTATATTCCAACCGCAGCCCCGGTGCAAACAGACACTTGGTCTATTTTCCCAGACAATCTCTGCCTGTCTGCAAATACGTCATTTTGTAGAGTTCTCTAACTGTTTGACCAAAGCAGTTGGAATGGAAACCTTCGCTATTGGTGAATTGATGTCATACACCAGTGTGGATGTACTGACCTGCATGGAACCAATATCTGGAACACCACCAACAGACTGTGTATCGACGCGCCGCAGGATGTGATCCGTTTGGCCGACATACCATGTCACCGCGACTTGTCCTGTGGGCCGGCTAGACCCTGCACCGCCGAAGGCCGGAAGAGACGTGAACATCGCGGCCGGAAGCACAGATGTGTAGACATTGCAGTACTCATCAAACACGTACGTTCGTTTTTGCTGGTATAGAGGGATGTTCTCTGCACTTGCCTGACTGATGATCTTTTCATACGACGGGAACACGTTCACGTTGGCAATCGGCGTCGTGGAAGTCCAGCGACCGTTGTCCTCGTAATACGCAACCTGGCCCTGTTGATAATAATATGTGCTGGTATTGCCCTCTTGCAGGGCAAGCGACACCCTGTCAGGGGGATTCAGGCTTCCATAGAGGGAAAAGCCGCTATGGAGAGAGCCTTGAACCATTGTGGACGACATTTGTTCCTTGTAGTACTGAGCTTGTGCTCCAGCTTGTGCACTCGCTTGAAGCGTCAACCATCCCGCGGGAGACACGAGTGTACCCGTTTTTTGCGGGTTGACAAACACAGGACCGGTTGCACCTGCCGTGTTCATCGGTTGGACTGCAGGCCCGCAAGCTGTCAGCAGTAATGCTGCGGACACGGTGAAAACCGGCACGACAAAACGCATTTGCCTTCCCATCATCGAGCCTCCTCTCCTTTCCATGTGAAGCGCCGTACATAGCCGAGGACGATGATGATGCCGAGAATCGCTGAAGTTGCAGGCAATATCGGCAGGAATTGACGTTTCAGCACAAGCACGTGGCCAGTGCCATAAATGGCGGCAACAATGTACTGGGTTCCATTCTTCTCAAACTGTACCGGGTTTACGTTTACCACGTTCGTTTCGTAGACACGCCAGTTTCGAACCAACTGTCCATCCCGATAGGTGTAACTGGTAAAGTAGCGCGTTGGAGAATTCCGAATCAAGCTCGGGTCATCCGTAATAATTTCCGGACTCCCTGACGCGGTATCCCTCACAGATGCTTCAAATCGCAAAGATGGATTGGGGGCCGTATAAAGAACCTTCCAATTCCCAGTTGCGGCAGGCTCAAGAATCTCCGCCGGGGAGCTGTTAACGAAGATCACATCGCGCTTGGACGCAGTAAGCGGCCCCGTGACAACATCATTGGACAGCGGATGCCACACATTACCTTGATATGTCGAGACGACCTTGTCCGTATCAAGCGATACGACCGAAAGGAAATTCGGACCTTCAATCAGAACCTCATGCTGACCGGATCCGGTGAATGAGCCCACCCCGACGACCCGGTTTCCTGTCACAGCGATATCGACATTCTGACCGTTCCATGTTCCTCTCAGGTAGCCATTTTGAACGGTTAATCCCTGTTGCTCGGCCATACCACCGTAGGGTTGCAGCATCTGTTGCCAGTTGGATGTTTCTGCAGCTGCTGTCTGTTGACCCATCGTAATCAGGTTGGAGACCAAATTCCCAGGGGTGACACCCGCTTCTGACATCACACGGGGAGACGCTGCCGGCGCCATGTACTGAATCACCTTGTTGCCTTCAACCGCCCAGTACGCCCGGATTGTTGGGAAAAACGTGGTTACCAAGGACAGCGGATCGACCGAGCGGGCACTTTGAGGTGTTACATCCTTCAAGTGAAACCCTTTGCCGGCTTGTGTCAGACTGACGAGCGCGTAACGATGATTGTAGTTCCGTAATAGATTTTCAAGCGCATTTGGCGAGTTGTCTGCAGCCAACGCTGCTTTGTTCAGGTTCTTCGACGACTCCTGAACGTTGGTGAGCGAGACTACTTCCTGCCCTGATGGCGTGTTGACGACTTCGAGCGGGACAGTTGGGAAATCTCCAGGCACCAAGTTCAGATTGGCGTGGTAGGCGACCTCAAAATGCGTCAGGAAGGGCCATAGAGTCATTGGTAACCACAGGTTTGCAATGATAAGCGCAAGCGCACCTGTCAGGAGTCGGGTAATCCGAACGCGTGCCATCAGCCAAGCGATGAACGTTAGTCCAATAACCATAACCACAAGAAGCACAATCGATCCTAGCGATGGATTGTACAGGATGTTACTGACTCCATTTCCAAGGAGCAGACTGAACAGCGTAAAACCAAGCCACCGCCGGCGATAAGCCTTTGGGATACTGAACAGCCATAACAACACAAGTACAACCAAACCAACCATACCAATGGCTGCGTAATCGAGCAGCAACGGGCGCACAATCCAAACATCACATGCATTTACAAATAGAGCCCACAGCAGATAGCCAAGCCACGTCAACCCACGTTTCCATCTCATGAAACAGCACCCCCTGACTCTGCTTCTGCCCCACTGAAGGACTCTGGCAAACCTCGACCCCAAACCAATAGCAGTGTGGCTATTAAGAAGTAGGTTATTGCCATGGGGGCAAATTCAAAGACGTTTTCCATGGCGTTATGTATTAGAACAGCAAGCAACCCCGTAGCTGCACCAATCACCAAAAATCTCACTCGCCCCTTTGCTTTTCGAACGGTCTTGCGGAAAATCTCAGCGAATAGTGCCAAGTGCATAATGAGAAACAGCGTAAGCCCAATCAATCCTGTTTCTCCGAGCGTTTTCGCATAATAGTTGTCAGAATACAGACCTCCACTGTACTGGGAAGCCACCGCACCGCCGAACTTCCCAAGGCCAACTCCGAACAATGGATTGTTACTCATCTTGTCGTAGGCCATAATCCAGCGGTAAACCCGCCCAGACTGTGAGGATTTGATCCAATAAACCGGTGAAAAGAGGTCTGCAATGCGATGATGAATGGCCGGCAAAAAGAATGCAGCGATACCAAGCACCACAAGAACAATGAGCAGACGCCGTTCGAATAGAGTGGCCATGATTAAAACAGCGATGGCGAGCGCAAACCACGCCCCACGTGTAAAGGTGAGGAACAACGTCATTACGGCAAAAACAATGCCAAACAGGTAGATGGCCTTACGCCAACGATCCGTTTCATATAAAAACAGGCCGAACAAAAACGGTGTCGCAAGAGCCATATAAGACCCAAGTTCGTTTGGACTTTGCATCACACTGAACACGCGGGTTCGAAGAGACTCGCCTAGATCTTGCCAACTGTGAGGGTTTGGGACCTTAATGACATACTGAAACACACCGTGCACAGCAACCAAAATCATCACCAGTGCGACGGCATGCAACAGTTTTGGTACGTCTTTTGGTCCTACTACAAACGGGATCAAAAAAGCATACAGTATGTAATACACGTCAATTCGAAATCCCTGCAGCGATGTGAGGGGGTGACTCAGTCCGGAAAACATCAGAGCCAAGGCGTAAACAATAAACCAACCTGCGTAACGTTGCCAGTGAAACGGTTGTTGACGGTACCCATCCGCCCAACGCATGACTGCAAGGACCACGAGGACAAGCATCACGACTTTGTCCCAGATGACCCCGAGTGGGTGTATGTGTTGCATACGTAAAGCGAAGTCTACAAGCGGAAAGGCAGTCAGCGCATATAACGACCAACGGCTCAGTCGAGAATCTTCAAGGCTAGGATGACTGTTTGAATTTGTCCTTACCCACCCTGAAACAGCTTGTCCAATCACAGTCCAACTCACCTCAAAGAGACACAAAATCGCACGGTGTCGAAGACCAAGCCTCGTGCGGCATGGGATCCTGGCCAAAACCCAAGCGTTTCCCATTATACCACAGCATTCTGCGCGAAAAAGCGCATCCAATCACGGATCTCCCCGGGAGATCTCCTAGGGCGAGATCTCCCTCCAATCCGGCTTGGCATACGGATCTTCTGCCACAGAAAGCCTACGACTCCGCCTGGCGTTTCGGGTACTTTATCTTCTGAGGGAGTCTCTCCCATTGGGCGAGTTGGCTTGACGGACTGTACGCCCATTCGTGAGCTCCGGTGTCTCGATATATTCCGAAATGCAGGTGCGGTGGGAACTTACCGCTTGTCCCAGGTGGTCCATATCCGCTGCTCCCCACATAACCGATAACCTCTCCCGGTTCCACGAGTTGACCTTGGCGCATTCCTTTCGCAAAACTGGACAGATGAGCGTAGTAGTAATACACGTTGTTTGCATCTCGGATGCCAATTCTCCAGCCTCCGAATCGATTCCAGCCGATGAGCTCTACATAGCCATAACTGCAAGCTAACACAGGCGTACCATAGTTAGCAAAGATGTCTACACCTTCGTGGGTCCGTCGTCCACCGTATGACCGTCCAGCACCAAAAGAGTGCTTGACACTATAGTTGTATCGTTTGGCAACTGGGAAACAGTGCTCATTGGGATTTAATCCGTATTTTGCAAATATCTTTTCAAACGAGAATACACGGTCCATCGCAATTGGGTCTTGAAACAGGTCCCAGATTGCCGTTTCTGCGTCATCTTCACCGGAAAGTTTGTCAATCCACTCCGCAAGTACGGGAATGCGATCAGCGGGATCCCATTGAACTGCAAGCCCATCACCATTGGCGTCCGTTCCGAGACCGTGAAATAGGCGAATCGTCAGCGGATTCACGTCATCGGGATCGGGATTATCCAAACCAGCCCAAGCCGCCGGTTCGAAGGAAAAGCCATACCAAGGGTGGGTCTTTTGATTCGACTTCGATTCCGTCAGTTCTGCGTATCGGTCGATTGCAGCCAGCAATGCCCAGGACAGGTCATGATCCTCAGCGGCACGCTCGTATATCGGACGCAGTGACTGTTGTTGAGAGACGGCAGCCGCCGAAGCATGTTGAAGCAAGTGACCCCTTCCCGCAAACGGCACGGAACTCGTGGGCATAAGAGACAGAACTAAAGCGGCTCCAAGCATACGTGCTGGGATGTTCTGCTTTCTGTTGGTTGTCATATGCGTACACCTCTCAGGAGAACATCGACACTCCCTGTTAAAAGTCCCCCTGATTCGCGTATCCTATGCGGACGTAAGAACCGACTGTCGAGCAAGTCGACAGTCGGTTCTTTGCTTGACCCAACGACGGGTCCCGTATGCAAAACGTTAGATGATGCGCACTGCAGATTGACGACTGTACTTCCATACCGACTGACAGCCGGTCTGAATCCAGATCTCTACCGGAAACAAATCCCCGTCGACTTCTTCGGCTACCCTCCTTGCCTCTTTAAACGTGGCAAATGGTCCCTCCCAGTAAGCCTTAACGTCATCAGCCAAATGGTAAAACATCCAGTAACGTTTTTCCTGCAAGGCATCACCAAAGCGTTTCGCAAATTTGGGTTGCCGGCAACCCTGAACGATAACGCCTTATCAATAGTGGTATGACGGTTGAGCGCGTCTCATGTCACCTGAGGCATTGAAAATGGATCCGATTACATGTTGTTATGTCCACAAGATAGGCACATGCGGTTGAAGTGTGATACGCTGAAATTCGCTTCCAGCAAATCGGGATCAACCAGGCATCCGGTATGGGGAAAGGAACGAAGCGCCGTGACAACAAAAACACAGATTGAAATCCTCGTACGCTCCACAGAGATCGACGTCAATGGTCACGTCAATAATGCAAAATATCTCGAGTACCTCGAATGGGGCCGTGAAGATTGGTATGAACAATTAGGACTTGATTATCAGACTTTAAAAGACATGGATATTGTCACCGTAGTAGCTCACATCAGTGCGGATTATAAAGCAGAAGCCATTCAAAACGATCGGTTGCGGATTATCACCTGGCTTGATTCAGTGCGCAATACAAGCATGACGATGAAGCAGACCATCAACAATCAGCACGATGTCGTGGTGTTGGAAGCGACCGTCGTCATTGTGACCGTGAGTGCCAGCAGTCACGAAAAGATCCGCGTGCCAGACCAGATCCGCAGCTTGGTCTAACCTTTCTTCAGTTTCGCTTTTCTTCAGTTTCGCTTTGCGAGCTGGTTTGGCGCAGCAGAATCCCTGGACAGATTTGTCAAACCGTCAGACCAGTGCATGCGTCCAAAATGTATCAGATTTATTCAGGAACCTCACTTTCCAGCTTGGATATGACATCCTCTGGATAGCCGAGAGCCAACAGTTGCTGTCGGTACGGCACTGGCAGAGGAGCGTGTAGCACATCTCCCATCGGTAACCTCAGCCAAGCTGCATGGAGCAAATACTTAGGCTCCTCGGCGTCTGAATTCGATCCGTAACGTGAACTTGGCTGTTGTTTCCCCATCCCGCGACCCGCATTTTCAGACATACTGCCAGCCGGCCGGCGAATGACTTTTCCGCCTTGGTATTTGCGATCACTCACTAACGGATGTCCAATGTGCTGCATATGAACCCGTATCTGGTGTGTTCGCCCGCTGATCAGTTCAAGTCGGACAATCGAGGTGCCATTTGCAGATGCCAACGGATCGTACACAGTAAAAGAAGCCTTGCCGGATTCCTTATCGACTCGCGTCAAGTTCTGTTGGGGATCCCTCGACAACCCCACATCAATCTTGCCACCGCTCTTCACATGCCCTTTCACGACGGCCAAGTACCATTTACGAATGGTGTGGTCCTTAAAGCCGTTGGCCAACTCCCTTGCCATGTCACCCGTCTTACCGAACAGGATGATCCCGCTCGTATTCCGATCCAATCGATTTGCAGGGGCAGGAGCGAATCCTGAATTGCCCAGTTCCCCTTTATCGAAAAGATACGCGAGGACACGGTTAGCAAGGGTGTCACGCTGCTCTTCTGCGGTTCCATGAGTCAGCAGCCCCATTGGTTTGTTGACTGCCAGGACGGTCTCATCCTCATAGATGACGTCAATTTCCCGAGGAACGCCGCCATATTTGCGCGTTGGCTTGCTGACAACAGCAAAATCCTCTTCAGCCATCCGGAGTTCTAAAACATCGCCCTCCGCAACCAGGGTATCTGGCTTGGCCTTTTTCCCATTCAGCCTGACTCTCCCTACGCGAAGCATTTTATGTATACCAGATAGGGGTACCCCAGGCAGAAGTTGACGAACCAATCGATGAACTTTCTTGCCTGCCTCCATAGGACCGACTGTATGTGACACCATGTGTACTTTATCTCCTTCTCAAAGTTCATTGAACTGTACTTGCAAGAAAAGCTGACAGACTGCGGAGCTTCTTTATCGCCCGCGCTCTATGCTACACGTTGAAGGGCATGTCCGCAAACAAGTCGGTTGGACCCTGGGGTTGG
>NZ_LJCO01000072.1 GCF_001399675.1 Paenalicyclobacillus ferrooxydans | reverse complement strand
GCGGTAAGGCGGTAAGGCGGTAAGGCGGTAAGGCGGTAAGGCGGTAAGGCGGTAAGGCGGTAAGGCGGTAAGGCGGTAAGGCGGTAAGGCGGTAAGGCGGTAAGGCGGCATCACTGCAGCGAGCAACGCTTGCAGTGGCAGTGACCGAAGCAGCGGCAGCAATTGGAAACCGCCTACATTCGCGGTAACAACTGATGTAGCAAGACGTGCCGCAGCAATGAATGAAGTCAACAGATCGAGCAAGTGACCTTGTGGTTGGGGGGGCCAGTCGTGAGCATCAGTGAGGCATGGCGTGCAGAGTGTATGGTGGACGAGGGAATTGAGTTTTTGAATGCAGGAACGCTTGGGCCGACACTTCGGTCCGCGTATGAAGCCATGAACAAAGCTCGGCTAGAGTGGATTCGCGGAGGGCCGGGAGCGAGTTTGGAGATCCGTACAGCGCGCGGGTATCTAAACATGATGGAGGAGCAAGACAAATGTCGTCGTGAAGTGGCTCGGTGGCTCGGGGTTCGTCCATCGTCGATCGCGTTGCTCGGCAATGCAACGGACGGGATTAATGCGGCACTGCACAGCATTGATTGGTCGCCTGGAGACGTCATCTTGACCTCGGACGAAGAGCACGAGGCCTTGCGTCAACCTTTGCTGCACTTAAAGCGCCGCTACGGCATCGAGATCGAAACCGTGCCTTTCCCAGCTTGTGAGGCAGACCTTGCGGCGTTCCCAGGCCTTGTTCTGGAACACGTGAGTCCACAGACAAAACTCGTTGCACTGTCTGAGGTGAGCCACGTCACAGGAATTTCCATCGATATGGACGCCCTCATTTCGGCGTTCAGTGTGTTTCCGGAAACTTTGTTGCTGATCGATGCATCGCACGCGGCCGGAACGACTCCCGATCTTATCAAACCCCGTGTGGACTTCTATACATTCCCGGCCCACAAGTGGCTGTTTGGCCCCATTGAGACAGGTGTCCTGTACGTTAGTGAACGGGTTTTGGCGGAGATGCGGGGGTTGATGTCCGGTGCGCCGATGATCTCTGTCGGCGGAGCCCGGTTGGATGACGAAGCAGGAGCATGGCGTTACGAATACGGAACACGAGATTGGTCAAAGATGATTGGTCTGTCCACAGCCATCCAATTTCGCAGCCAGTGGACGGAAGCACAACTGGTCGATCACTATAGAGAACTCGGTCAGGCGTTTGCTGCTGCCTTTACCCAGACGGCCGATCCGGTACCAAACAGTGTCGTGCTGATGGGGCGCGCCCCGCTCTTGTCATTTCAGACTACCAAAAGTAATCAAATCAGCAACACCCTGTGGGAACAGTACAGAATCATCGTCAAACCGCAAGAACACAACATCCGGATCAGCTTGCCCCCTTGGATGGATGTGCACCGCGCAAAGTCCCTCGGTGAAACGATTGGACGTGTCACGCGAGAGACTGGGCAGGGGCTGTAAAGAGATACGGTTTTTCCCCTTTTGGGAGACCAGGGGGATAGTAGCAGAGTACCCAGCCCGGAACGAGCTCAGGCTTCCTGGAAGGGTTGTCGAGATCGACGAGGACGGGAATCCGTTCGATAACGGTGTGCTTCTCGAGAATCTCTTTCGTCAAATTCAGGTTCTGATAGGCTTCACCAAACCGTTCCGGGTGCAGGTAGACTTCTGAAAGGGCCTGCGCCCGGTCTTTTCGATGCAGGTCCCTGTCCCACCAGACTTTGTGTGGACGGATGCGGTGTTGCATAAGAAAATCGCAGATCATATAAGACCTCGCAGTTTCGTAGGATCCCTGCGTTCGTAACGTCGTCTTGAGAAAACCATCCAGGCGGATAAACAGATCCTCAAGTTGATGCCCGATTCTGCTCCAACCATTCTCCTCCCAGTACGTTCCGAATACCTGGAAAAACTCAAATGGGCTTTCGTAGACTTGAGTGGTGAGGAAGCGAGTGGTGTGTTTCAGTTTGTCCTCGTTCCAGTATTTTTCGAGTACGTCTTCCACTTGCTTGATGCGCAGTACATCATCGTAGGACAAGACTCGGTTCGAAAATATCTCGTATGGTGCGTGATCCATGTAGATGTATCCGAAACTGTCCGCGGCGAGCCTGAGACCCGTACCGCGCAACATCTTGAGAAACCCGAGTTGCAATTCATCCGGTTGAAAGGCGAATACATCATCAAATGTCTTTTGAAACGATGCGTAATCTTCTTCAGGAAGACCGGCAATCAGGTCGAGGTGCAGGACGATATTTCCGGCCTCTTTCAACCTGAGAATGTTGGATTTGAGACGTTCGAAATTCTGCCTGCGCTTGACCAAGGAATTGGTGATGTCATTGGTCGATTGCACGCCAATCTCAAACCGGAAAAGTCCAGTCGGCACGTGCGTTGTAAGGTATTCCACCGTCTGTGGATGGAGGATATCACCTGTGATCTCAAATTGAAAGACGGTCTCCTTGCGATGATCGATGAGAAACTGAAACAGTTCAACCGCGTAATCCCGTTTCAGGTTGAATGTGCGATCGACAAACTTAATCGTTCGGACTCCCGCTTCCATTAAACGAATCAGGTCCGACTTCACACGTTCAATTGGAAAATAGCGTACCCCGGATTCAATGGACGACAAACAAAACTGGCAAGAGAATGGACATCCCCGACTCGTCTCATAGTAAACAACGCGATCACGAAGAAGAGAGAGGTCTTCGTCAACTCCATACGGGCTTGGAACAGTGTTGAGATCAACTTTGTCTTCCGTTTTGTTGATGACGATCCGGTTTCCGTCCCGACACGCAATCCCTGGGATTGCGGTAAAAGACGTACCTGACTCGATGGCATGCAGAACAGCTCGGAAGGGGAGTTCGCCTTCGCCCTGAACAATGCAGTCTGCCTCCGGGATCCGTTCCATCCAGTGTTTGGTATCGTATGATACTTCAGGACCACCAAGTACAATCTTTGTACTCGGCAGGACCTTTTTCAGCATCTGAATCAATGGAATTGTTTCTTCGACGTTCCAGATGTAGATGGAAAACCCGACGACCGCTGGCTGGCGGGTGTATAAGTCGGCGACAATCCTCGACGGGACATCTTTAATCGTATATTCGCAGATCTCTATATCTGGGAAGTCCGCTTTGACATACTCTTTAAGGTAGCGGAGAGCGAGTGCGGTGTGAATGTACTTTGCGTTGAGCGTAGTTAAGACGACTTTCATCGTGATCTCCCTGTAGCTGCTGGTTTCATGGCGTATGACTTTCTCTGTGGACGCTCATACAATAATACTCTGAAACAGGGGGGAAGACTATGGCGGGCAAACAGGGTGAAGATTTTTTGATGAAAACAGCTGTCGTTGCAATGGTCAGCTTTCTCCTTGTCGAAGCACTGCTTCCCGCCGAGTACCAAAACCTTGCGTTCCTGTACCTTGTCCTTGAAGCGACCCTGCTCTGGGTCATCGGGATGTTCGAACAGGGCAGCGGCTCAACCGTTGCCACGAATGCACGGCTGTTAGCTACATACATTGCTCTTGCAGCGCTGCTCAGCGACGGGTAAGAATCCATCCTTCGCGTATGACACCTTTTGCTCAGGGGAGTCTACTTATGGTGACAAAATGTGAGGTGAACGAAGGGTGGAAAATTCACGGATTACAAATCCGGAACAGGTCATCTGGGAAGAGTATCTCAAGAAGTGTAAACAAGAAGGCAAAAAGCCCTCGGCGCAGGATTTCGCAAAGTGGGCGAAAACGCTGATGTAGGCCTGACTCGGCGCCGAACGAATAGGGGTTTTTACTGCGATATGATGAGTCGTTGCTCGGGTTGTTGAAGAGGGCGAAACGGATGAAAAGAAGCGGTGACCAGACGGGTCTGGCACCGCTTCTTCGTGTCCCGCTCAGCCTGCAAGGTGCTTGGCTGCACAACGGTTTGGGCCGATC
Source organism: Paenalicyclobacillus ferrooxydans (assembly GCF_001399675.1). Classification (GTDB taxonomy): domain Bacteria; phylum Bacillota; class Bacilli; order Alicyclobacillales; family Alicyclobacillaceae; genus Alicyclobacillus_B; species Alicyclobacillus_B ferrooxydans. The sequence goes on along the minus strand of NZ_LJCO01000072.1, from coordinate 105,980 downwards.
TCAAGTTCGGATCGCTCCATCTCGTTTGGTTGGTATTCACCGCGGTTGATCTGCACGATGGTTGAGTAGTTCGGCGGGGTCTGTCCTGCCTGGCTCACCATTTGTTCTGTAAACTGTTGTGCAGACATTTCCTGAAGCATTTCGTTGGTCGCCTTGATGGATCCAAAGTCATTGCCAACATAGCCGGCCTCAGTCATCTCGGAGATATCCGCGAAGTGTGCAGGCAAAATCACGACATCATCCGCGATCGCGCTCAGCTTCTTCGACACAGTTTCATACAGCATCTCTGACCATTCTTTCGCTTTTCCACCCAGGTCCGGCCGGCCGAGTCCACTGACGAACACGGTGTCTCCAGACAACAGGTACTGGCTGTTCACAAAGAATGATGTGCTGCCAGGGGTATGGCCAGGCGTTGGGATGGCCATGACCTGCAACGTGGATGTTCCGAACTCGAAAGTCTGTCCGTCAACGAGAGCATTAAATTCCATCGCAGAACCCTGCATCTCAGAAGCAGCAATCCAATATTTTGCACCCGTATTCTGAGCCAGTGCCGGACCGCCGGAAATGTGGTCAGCATGACAGTGGGTGTCAAGCACGTGGCGGATTTTTGCGTTCTTGGTGCTTGCGAGCTGCGCATAATAATCCACATGCTGACCAGCATCTACAACGATAGCCTCGTCGCCAGAAACCAACATGTATGACAAGCAACCCTTAGCAGGGCGAATCACCTGCATCAGTTCCAAATCCGGCTTGCTTGCGACAGATACTGAGTAGTAGTATTGGCTCCATTCGTTCATTCCGCCGTTCAGGTTTACGACGTTATACCCTTGGTTGGCAAGGATTTCCGATGCCTCGCGACTCGCGTTCCCCGCCGCACAGACGACAACAACTTCTTTGTCCTTCGGAATTTCCGGATAGGCCTCAGGGCCATCTGCCTTCAGCTTGGACGTTTGAATGTTTAACATGTCTGCGTTTTTATGTTGAATGTGCCAGTCTGAGAAAGCAGCTGCGCCTCGAACATCGAGCACGACCGTACGATTTTGTTCCAGTTTACTGTGTAATTCTTTTGCACTGATGGATTCAAACATAAATTTACGAACGCTCCTCTCGACGCTTCATTTGTATGCGTTGGTGTGTTGTGTGTTCATCTCTGTTAATCATTGTAATACCCGGTGGGGTATATTGCAAGGGTTGATTTTAGGTGCGGGGTAAGCTCTTTGAGTCAGTGAGCCTCGCAAAAAGTAAAACTCCCCAAACATGAGACTCTCGAAAACGAAATTCTCAAACATGAGACTCCTCAAAATAAACTGGACCTCCGAGATACAGACGCGTGTCCTCACCACCTTGGTCTCGCACTACATAGGGTATATGAGACACGAGACAAGGAGGCGACAGCATGGAACAGCAGATCCATCCACCGCAGGGGTCCGAAGAGGCTTCCCGCCGGCCTGTTGGCGCAACGTCGGGAACTGCGACAAACCAATCCTTGTTTGGATGGTCTTCTTCGAACTGGTCAGGCTATGCGGTATCAAACAGCAAGTCAGGGACATACGAGTCTGTCTCGGCCGAGTGGTCTGTCCCATCAGTTAAAGTTCCCGCTTCCACGCAGCCAACTTCCTGGTGGGGGCGATTTGTTCAATGGTTGCAGTCGCTGTTCGGAGGCCAGTCGTCAACCTCAACAAAGGATTCATATTCAGCAACGTGGATTGGTATTGATGGATTTAACGATAACAGTTTGATTCAAGCGGGTACTGCCCAAAATGTTGTTGGTGGACATGCGCAGTATTACGCATGGTGGGAAATCCTGCCGAATTCTGAAACCACTATTAGCACAAACGAATACCCGGTGTCAGCGGGCGATAAAATTATCGCACACATCACGCATCAGACCGGGGGGACCTGGTCCATCTACATGGGAAACAGAACCAAAGGTTGGATTTTCCAAAAGACAAATATTTCGTACAACGGTCCTCAAACCTCCGCGGAATGGATTGAAGAGGCGCCGTTATTGAACGGTCAGCTGGCTGCATTAGCGGATTATGGGCAGGTGACCTTCACGAACTGCTCGGTCAACGGGACAAACCCCGATTTGCAGGTCCAAGATGGCGGTGTCATGGTTCAAAACGGACAACAAATTTCAACGCCGTCTGTTCCCTCGAGTACAGCGGATGCATTCACCGTTGAGTACGGATCAACGCAACCTCAACCACCGTCAACGTAATGGTGTATTTTATGACGGGCCCACAGTTTTGAGTAGAACCATCATAGACCTTTCCTTCAGTTTTCTGTGCAACTGACGGAGAGGTCTGATTTTGTTGCATAGAGTCATTTCAGAGGTCCTTTGGGTATTCTCATCCAGACAAATCCGTCGTAACATAGGGAGGTTGGCTTGCGTGCCAAAGGAGTCGATGATGTGACCGAGACAAAAGAACTGCGCGTGGGGCAGATTACCTGGCCAGTTTTGGTGGAACAACTGCTGTTTATGTTAATGGGTACTGCAGATACCTTTATGCTTTCTCATGTATCGGGTTCTGCTGTTGCCGCGGTCGGGTCTTCAAACCAAGTGATTGGTTTGGTGCTCTTGATGTTCAGTATGATCTCCGGCGGAACAGCAGTCTTGGTTGCGCAATACCTTGGTGCCAAGCGTATCGAGGAGTGTGCCAAATTCACAGCCGCGTCCATCACGGTGAATCTTGCCATCGGCGTTCTTGTCAGCATGCTTGTTGTATTGCTACGACAGAACATCGCAGAGTGGATGCAACTGCCGTCAACAGTAATCACATTTACTGACAGTTATCTCAACATCGTCGGTGGGACGATTTTTATCCAAGCTTTATTGAATGCTGTAAGCTCAGTTTTACGTTCCAACGGATTCACACGGGTTACCATGTATGTCTCTATTGGTATGAACGCTGTGCATATTCTCGGAAACTACACTTTTATCTATGGTGCCTTCGGAATGCCTAAACTCGGTGTCACCGGCGTCGCTGTTTCGACGTCCGTAAGCCGCTTACTCGCCTTCGTTGTGATGATGGTTATCATGTACCGAGTTGTCCCGTATACCATTGCTTGGAAGGACTATATCTACATCCACATAGACCACCTTAAAAAAATTCTGGCCATTGGTGTTCCTTCTGCAGGCGAGCCTTTGGCGTATCAGAGCGCTCAAATCGTCATGACCAGTTTCATGGGGATTTATGGAGCCACCGTGTTGGCAACGCGCGTTTACACCTTGAATCTGATGTTCTACATCTTTGTTATTGGCAGCGCCTTGGGATTTGGGACCCAAATTGTGGTTGGCCATCTCTGCGGCGCAGGAAAGATGGAAGAGGCCTACAAGCAGGTATGGAAAAGCCTGCGGATCGCGCTCAGTGTCACTGTCGTCATTGCCATTGTCATGGCCTTTTCTGGACACAGTTTGTTTCATCTCTTCACTTCGGACCCCGGAGTCATTCGCATGGGAACACAACTGTTGCTCATCTGCATCGTGCTTGAACCGGGCCGTACATTTAATCTCGTCATCATTCAGTCCCTGAGGGCGGCAGGAGACGTTAAGTTCCCGGTGCTGATGGGAATTATCTTCCCAATCGGAATGGGCATCCCGTTGTCATACTATCTCGGCGTACACCTTCATATGGAACTGGCGGGTGTTTGGTGGACGATTTGTATTGATGAGTGGACTCGTGCCATTATCATGTCAGTCCGGTGGAAGAGCAAGGTGTGGCAGAAGAAGGCGCTTGTGAAGCCATTGTCAGATGACACCGCACTGGTGGGCGTTTGAATACTGTAACAGCGGAGATTCGCAGGAAATATGTTCCATGTCATCATCTCCCTGTGTGGAAAAACATTTCGTCCTCCGTTACACTAGGACAAGCAGTGTGATGATTCTTACAGGCAACATAACAACTTAAATCATCGACACAACGCTAAACGTATGTGCCAGAATCGAATCTGGAAACCCAAGTTTTATGAAAGAGAGGGTGATGAACCTTGGGTGTCGCTGAAGGGGAGCGGCTTACGAGAGTGATTGCAAAAGAGTCTCCCATGCTCAAGGTGTTGCGGCTGGGTATTGGGGTACTGTGGATTATTGCGGGGCTGCTTCAGTTCCAACCGCTCATGTTCACTCCGGATTTTTACGCGTGGTATCCTCCGAACATTATGGAAAGCGTGATTCAAGGGATTGCAGACGGGCAACCGCAATTTGTTGTTTCATTGGTTCATTTCGGATCAACCATCTGGTCCACAGAGCACGTTTTGTTTAATGTACTTGCTGCCTCTTTACAACTCGTCATTGGACTCCTGTTTGTCTATGGTAAAGGCCGAGCTGCAAAGGTCGGATTTATCATTTCGATTGGCTGGGGACTCGTCGTTTGGGTATTTGCGGAAGCGTTTGGCCAGATTTTTGGCGGCGCAGGCTATTTTGACGGTGCTCCTGGAGCTGCTCTGTTGTACGTTATCGTGGCGATTCTGTTACTCCTCGACCGTTCATCCAAGGGGTTGCGCCTTCATGGACAGATGGCCTTACGCTACTTGACGACGATGTATTGGTTCTATATGGCCTTGCTACAGATACTTCCTTCTAGTGGGTATTGGCAGCCTCGAGGGCTCATGGAACCGATTGCAACGGCTGGAGCGTTGCCACAACCACGTTTCCTATCGAACCCGATTGAACACTTTGGGACCGCCATCATGCATTACGGGCCACTGATTAACCTGGTTCTCGTTGTGCTGATGGTGGTGATGGCCGGCATCACGCTGTTCAATGCGTGGAACCGTGTGACAATTGTGCTTGCTTTTGTTTGGTTGTTTTGGTCGTGGTGGTTTGGACAGGACTTTGGCGGGTTGTTTGCAGGGGCTGCAACTGATTTGAACAGCATCCCGGCGATCGCGGTTTGGACGCTCGCATTGGTCTCGGCAAAGCAAAATAGAGCGACTCCAGGTCGAAACCAGGCAAGCTGAGTTCAAGCAAAATGGCATGGGTGCATGGGTGCATGGGTGCATGGGTGCATGGCTCATGCACGATGCACGATGCACGATGCACGATAAATAAAGCAAAAAAGAGCCCACGCAAACGGAGTAAGTGCGCCAACTTCGACGGAGGAAGTCGCTTCATAAAAGGGATCCCGCAAGGGATCCCTTTTTACCACGTTTCGTTTGTGTGCTCCTGGTTGTTGCAGTGATGCCGCTAGCTGTTGGCTTTGACGACTGGCGTCTGCCGTTTTAGAGATAACAACACGGCGACCAAGGAAACTATGGCAACGGTAATATAGGAGGCGTGGAAAGCAAATATCATATGGGGAATAGGGGCCCCTTTTTCACTTTTTACACCTTGCATGATTAAAAATATCTGGTAGGTTAAACCTCCCAAGGTAACACCGAGTCCCATGCCGAGAGACCGCGACATATTCAAAATCCCGCCTGTCACACCAAGACGGTTCTCCGGGACGCTGCCCATGACGCTGCTGTTATTCGGCGGTGTAAATAAACCAACCCCTGCACCGACGAGAAAGAGGCCAACCGAGAGTAATGCGTAACTCCATGCTGCGGCACTCATTCCAGACAACAACACGCATCCAATAAGTGCCGCCAGCATACCGAGGACAGTTGGCAAACGTCGTCCCTTCTTATCTGACACGAGGCCGGCAATCGGAGTCATAATCGTCATTCCGACCGGAATAATCGATATCAACAAGCCAGATAAAAATGGGTTCAGCCGTGCTACACCATCCAAATAGAATGGTGTCAACAACAAGACAGCGTACATGATGGCGAAAGACAGAATGCCAGTGATGTTTCCGAGTGTGAACACCGGCTTCCGAAACAGACTTAAATCCACCATGGGTGAATTGATGCGACGTTCGACGAGCATAAACGCGGACAAACAGACAACAAACACAACATAACTAAGCAAAAGCGGGAGGGACGTCCATCCTGACTTGAGGCCCATGTTCAACATGAATATCAGTGCTACCAGCGAGGGAATCAGCAACGCGGCGCCGACGTAATCAAAACGTTCTTTATGCCGCGGTGTCTTATCCGGTGGGAGCAACAAGATACCGAGAGTTGTTCCAACAATTCCAACAGGGAGGTTAATCAGAAAAATCCAGCGCCAGCTGAATAATGACAGCAATGCGCCTCCGATTGCCGGGCCAAGCGTGAGGCCAATGCCTTGAGCACTTGCTTGAATGCCAATCGCCTTGCCTCGGTCCTCCGCAGGTGTTGCAGCAGTTACAATCGAAACGCTGTTCGCCTGCAACATTGCAGCACCGACCGCTTGAAGGCAACGAAAGACAAGCAACTCTGTAAGGTTCATCGAGAGTCCGCAGAGCACAGAGCCGATGACGAAGACCGTGAAACCAAATGCGTACATCCATCTGCGCCCAACCATATCCGCAATCCGCCCAAAAGGAACGACAAGCCCAGTCAGCGTCAGCAGATAAACAAGGCTAACCCATTCGATGACGTGCATGGGTACCGTGAAATGTTTCTGCATGGTGGGGAGAGCGATGTTGATGACACTGGCATCGAGTGCAGCCATAAATGCGCCGATGCACACAGTCGCAACAACGTACCAATGATAGTTGGCGCGATTTCGCGCTGACTTTAGAGGCAGCGAAGTATCGAGTTTGTAGAATAACTTGAACACCGTATCTGTATCCCCCCTGTCTCTTTTCTTCCCAATAAAAAAGGCTACAAGTCAAACTGTACACCTACCATTACTTTGAGTACAACAGGGAAAAGTGCAAAGATGTTGGCATACCGAAGTACAATACAGACAGGACCTCGTGGAAGCCACATAATCGGCCATCTCGCAGATAGGAGTACCCCGCTAAGCTTGCCACCTTTGGCCTCGGGTCGCCCGAGTTTAGTCGGTGGCAGCGACTAAGCATGCGCGATTGGCCCCGAGTGGTCCGAGTTTAGTCGGCAAAACCGACTTAAGCCGCAAAAAATGAGGGGTTAAGTCGCTTGGAGCGACTTAACGGATCGCCAGAACACTGGCTAAGTCGGTGGCAGCGACTAAGCATGCGCGATTGGCCCCGAGTGGTCCGAGTTTAGTCGGCAAAACCGACTAAAGCCGCAAAAAATGAGGAGTTAAGTCGCTTGGAGCGACTTAACGGATCGCCAGAACACTGGCTAAGTCGGTGGCAGCGACTAAGCATGCGCGATTGGCCCCGAGCGGTCCGAGTTTAGTCGGCGAAACCGACTAAAGCGGCAAAAAATAAGGGGTTAAGTCGCTTGGAGCGACTTAACGGATCGCCAGAACACTGGCTAAGTCGGTGGCAGCGACTAAGCATGCGCGATTGGCCCCGAGTGGTCCGAGTTTAGTCGGCAAAACCGACTTAAGCCGCAAAAAATGAGGAGTTAAGTCGCTTCGAGCGACTTAACGGATCGCCAAGACCGCAACTAAGTCGGTGGCAGCGACCAAGCCTGCCCAATTGACCCCAGGTCGCCGAGGCCAAGTCGGCAAAACCGAAGCCGCAAAAAATGAGGGGTTAAGTCGCTTCAGGCGACTTAACGGCTTGGAGTTCCAAAAAAACACAACCGCTGGAAGTATGAGGAACGTTGACAAAGCCCCCGAAACGGGGGCTTTGTCAACAACTCAACAGACAGGATCCCAATACGGGATCCTGTCTGTATTTTCGTGTCCCGGTGGGATTCCCCCTACCAGAGGCACCTAGTCCGCCGGTTAGCGACAGACTGGCAACGTTTACTCAGAGGGTGTGACGTTAATTAGACTGATTCAGGTCTTGTTGGATTTCCTGACGAACTTTGTTCGCCTGGGTTCCGTTCGAAGCCCCGTAAGCCTGGTTTCCCAAGCTCTGTTTGATCTGATTCCGGACTTCCTGGGCATTCGTCCCGGACGTCATGGAACCGCCAAACATTGAGCTCGTGGCACTTACAGATGAAGTTCCACCGAGGTTGGTAAAGGCCTGATTAGCTTGGCTGCCCAAGCTGCTTTGAATGTCAGACCTCACTTGGGCAGGGTTTGTTCCAGACAAGCTGTTGGTTACCTGAGCGGCACCAAACTGGCCCTGTCCACTGCCCTGCAGGCTCTTTTGGATGTCCTGTTTGACCTTCTGCGGTTGAGTACCCTTCATCATGTGTGTCATCAGTGCAACATCTCCCTCTGAATGTGATGTTGTTGCGAACTTACTGTCTCACCTCAAGGGTCCTGTCATTCTGTAACATTTTACCACCCGCCTTGAACGACCATCCACAAGACCATCCACAAGACCATCCACAAGACCATCCACAAGACCATCCACAAGACCATCTAGATGGAATCATGAAAACTGTCGAGCTGGAAAAACTAACGCTATATCTCAAGGACAGGAAGGCGGTAAGTGAATGGGAAATGATTCGATTCAAATGGGCAGCAGCAATCCCACTCGTTCAGCAAAGCTAGTTCGTCACGACGACGCTGGTCCACGTGCATACAAACAAAGCCCGGATGATTTTTCCTACGAAGGTGACATCACAGACCTGGAGCCACTTGGTGCACCGTGGTCGGTTGATGCTGATGATGCGGCCGCGGGCGCGGTCGATGTTTCTGATGTTTCTAATGAGACCATTGACGATCACGGTAATGACGCGCTTGAAGGTGACGAGGCCTATGTCACAGTAGATAATCCTGATGACTTCGAGTGATTAGTGACCGAATTGTCCGCTGAATTCTCCACAGAATCACCATATGGACGAGACCTGCCGGACACATCTCTGTTGTAAACTGGGCACCGTGGGTTCATACGAATTTGGTGACAAAAGCTGTGTGTGCCCAGAAAGGGGAATTTCATTGAGCAATACAGAGGATAAGTCTACGGAGCTTCAAACGGAACAGGATGTGCAGAATAATATCTCGGAACAGGGGCCGGTCTCGCGTAAGCCGCTGGACAAGCTTTGGTTAGTGCTTGCCGGAGGCATTGGCGGAGCCGTGATTGTTGGAGCTGTGTGGGGGCTAATAGCACACGGACAGCAAAACGATCCGCTTGTCGCTACCGTTGGGGCCCATCAAATCCATCAATCCGATTTCGAAGCTCAAATGGAATCGATGGCTGGTCAACAGACACTACAGCAGATGATCGACAATCAATTGATTAAAGACGGAGCTAAAGCACAAAATATCACAGCAACGCAGCAGGATATTTCTACTGCACTGCAAAACCTGGAGAGCCAATACGGTATCTCGAGCAGTGCGCAGTTGACGCAGTTTTTGCAAACAAACGGGATCACGCAGACCCAATTAAATGACATCCTTACGGTGAATGTTCTCGAACAGAAGCTGTCGGAGCAGGGAATCACCGTTACTAATACGGAAATCCAAAATTATTACAATCAAAATAAGGCCTCTTTTACCCCTCAAGGGGCTAAGACGCCAGAGCCTTTAAGTATGGTGAAGAGCCAAATCGAGCAGCAAATTAAGCAATCGAAGGCTGTTCCAAGTACTCAGTTGCTTGCGAACCTTGCCAAAAAAGAAAAGGTTACGATCTATAACACCAAATACTCGAGCATCCAGACACAGCTTGAAAACCCGACACCGCCACCGACACCGACTAATTCTGTCAGCGGACCGTAACTGGAACGTGGGCGGTCAGTGGGAAAACACAAATCCATGGATACGCTGTCCGAACAGGCTGTTAGAATACAGCGTGTGACGCCGCAAACAAGCCTCCGAGGCCGCTCCAAACCGGGCCTGGGGGCTTTTGTACGTCTGGACGAGTGGTTACTTGGTGCGGGATTATGTACAATTCCCATTAGAATGTTCATAAATCGATCACACAGAGATCATTTTGCCAGTCTAAACTTTCAATGGATTTAAGTCATGGATTTAAGTCAATGGGCTGACATTAATGGACACAAATCACAGGATTGGAATCACAGGATTTGAATCACGAGAGCCGTCAAGGGGGGATTTCGGTGAAGTTACTCGTGGTCGAAGACGACGTTAAATTGGCCGAACTCCTGAATCGGGGGCTGAAGGCATCCGGACATACGGTTGACTTGGCAGATTGTGCAGCCGAGGGTTGGCGACTGGTCCATGAAGGACACTATGACGTCATGGTGCTTGACGTAAAATTGCCGGATGAAGATGGATTTTCATTGTGCCATCGTCTGCGTAAAGCCCAGGTTCAGACGCCTATCATCATGTTGACTGCCCGTGACAGTATAGATGACAAAGTAACCGGGCTATCAGCTGGTGCGGATGACTATCTAACTAAGCCATTTTCATTTGCAGAGTTAAATGCAAGGCTTACTGCTCTGCAGAGACGACTGCCGCAGTATGACGATAGGACAACTGTTGTGGTCGGAGATGTTGAATTGCACCCGGAAACATTTGTTGTAAAACGATCCGGTACGCCGGTTGAATTGACTGCCCGTGAGTTTGCACTCCTTGAGTTACTGATGCGAAATGCGGGCCATGTCATGACAAAGGAAGTTATCTTAAATCGTGTTTGGTCGACCGACGCTGACCCGGTTGCCAATGTTGTCGAGGCTGTCATTGCTCGATTGCGGCAAAAATTAGACGTTGGTCCAAAGAGTAAGCCATTTATCAAGACGGTGCGCGGATTGGGTTACAAGGTGGAATAATGGACAGAAGTACAGCACTTAGTGAACACAAACTGATCAACCGTTTGCAGCTGCGTTTGATCTTCCTCTATATCTTTGCCTTTTTGGTGTTCGAAACGGCTGTCATCGGGTCGACGCATGTGATTCTAAGCCATCAAATCATGAACCCAATGTACCAGTCCATCATGGATGAATGGTCACAGAAAACGGACGAAGGAATCCAGCAACTCGAGGACTACGTAAAGGGTGATCAAGAGGTTCATGTAGATGCCACACCGGAAGTGGTTGCGAGTTGGGTTATCGCAGCCGATGGACACGTGGTGGACAAAGATACAACCATGACTTCGGCTCCTCCTATTGATCTGGCTCCGTTTGCGCAGCAACTGGCGCAAAGCTCGATGCAAGATACAGCCAGTATGTGGAATACCTTCAATATTGGTGGAACGTACTTTTTGGCAGGGGTAAAAGCGCTCTATGTCAATAACCAAAGGATTGGCACTATCGTCAGTTTTCGCTCTCTAACCGTGGTTCATGAGACCATGGAATCGCTGACGCATATTGACATCGAGATCGGACTCGCGAGTATCTTGCTTGTCATCCCAGTGACGTATTGGTTGGCCAATCGTTCCTTGTTGCCTGTGCGGACTGCCATGCAACGTCAGAGAAACTTTGTGAACGATGCGGCGCACGAGTTGCGTACACCATTAAGCATTCTGCATGGAACGCTCGAGTTGGCGCAGTTTGACAACCATCTCGAGACGGCTCAACAGGCGATTCGGGAGGGTCTGGCCGAAACAGAGTATATTACAGAACTTATCTCTAATCTTTCAACCTTGGCACGTTTGGAGTCCGGTGTGACCCAGTTGAACATCCGCGACGTGGATATGGCAAGCTTGGCGCAAGATACAGTCTTCGCACTAGAACCCTTGGTGGAAAAACGGAAAATTCAACTGATCGGTGAAGGGCTTACAAAGCCGGCAATGGTTACTGGCGATCCGACGCGACTCCGTCAGTTGCTCATGATTTTGCTCGACAATGCATTTAAGTACACCCCATCAGAAGGGGTGATTCGCGTCATCGTTCAAAAGACGAGAAATGACGTTGAAGTTCGCATCACGGACACAGGGATTGGGATTTCAGAAGCGGATCTGCCGCGGATCTTTGACCGCTTTTACCGTGCTACAAAGGCAGAAAACCACGCTGGCGGGAGCGGGATTGGACTGGCCATTGCAGCCTGGATTGTGGAAGCCCATTATGGGCAGATCCTCGTGCAAAGCAAAGAAGGGCGAGGAACCACTTTTCGGATTTTACTCCCACGTCAGGGACACGGACTGGCATGGAAGAAGGTATTGCATCCCAAGGGATAAGAGTTCCGAGCATGGGGGGCGTGGGAGAGCATCCTCCAACACGGCTCGACCTGGCCATCTGACAGCCGCTTCGTCGAGTGGCACCATAACTTGAGGTGATACGTAGTGGCTAGGTACCAACGGAGCTATCGTGCAATGGGTTCGTCATTCTATCTCTGTGTTGATACTTCCATTGAACTAGTCTATGCAGAGCACCTGTTTGACCAACTTGAGCAGCGCACAGAGCAACTCGAGCAGGTGATGTCACGCTTTCGTCCCGATAGTGAGTTGGTCAGACTCAATCAGCGCGTGGGAGAATGGGTTCGCGTGTCGCGAACGCTTCGGCAAGTGCTTGATCTCGCGGCGCTGTTTCACCATGTCAGCGGGGGGGCTTTTGATCCACGCGTAATCCGCCATTTAGAGCAAATTGGCTATCCTGGTGCTCCGATTGACGTAAGTAAGTCGGCTGACTCTGCCATGAGTTTGGATGATCCGCTCTTTGACACCACCGGGACTTCGGGTGAGGTCTGTCTGCATCACCCTTTAGACTTGGGGGGGATTGGTAAGGGTTACGCAGCGGACAGCCTTGCGGACTTGCTTGCGTCATCTATCGCATCCTCTGACCGCTATGGCTTCATCGTCGATGCAGGTGGTGACATCGTGTTGTCGGGTTGTCAGGAAAGCGGGGCAGGTTGGTCCATTGGTGTTGAGGACCCGTACGGTGGGGCAGAGGATTTGGCAGCAACAGTGGAGTTTCCAGCTTCGTTGGAGCGGATCGCCATGTGCACAAGTTCGCTGAAGAAACGCTCCTGGAGCTTTGAAGGAAACCCGGTCCATCATCTGATCGACCCTCGGCAAGCTGGCCCGGCAAGGACCAGGTTTCGGGCTGTAACGGCAGTTGGTCCGACCGCAACGCACACGGAAGTGTTCACAAAGTGTAAAATGATATCGACGACCGTCGCAAACACGAATGGTGCGAGCACAGAAGGGATACCTGACAACGGCATGTGGGAGCCGTTGATGCAGAGCCTCACGGGTGAGCCTGAATCCGGCTACTCGTGGCGTAGTACCGCTCTTCCGTACATCGCTGTGGACGTGACGGAGACGCTCGAATACACGAGCGATATTGCCCCAATTCTTACGTGGATATCGAGCAAATATCAGCATGCAAGGGTGGTATAGAGATGGATCTTAGTTACCCGATTGGCAGACCCCAGATTCCTGAAGTCATCGATGACGCGGTGATTCAATCCTGGATTCACGATGTATTGGCTTCTCCAGATGCCTTGAAGGCAGCTGTTGCCGGGCTGACGACAGATCAGCTTGACACGCCGTATCGGCCGGATGGATGGACTGTGCGGCAGGTGGTGCATCACCTCGCGGATACACATATGCATACATATACGAACTTTAAACACGCGTTAACTGAGGACAATCCAGTTATCAAACCGATCGATATCAACGCTTTTGCAGCCTTACCGGACAGTACCGCTGGTGAGATTGAGATGTCCTTGCTGATGTTCGAAGGAATCCAGCGGCGTTGGGCATTTCTCATGAAGTCGATGTCCCCATCTGACCTTGAGCGAACGTTTGAGCATCCGCGTGCAGGCAAGCGTCCGCTCTCCGCCATCCTCGGCGTGTACGCGTGGCATGCGAAGCATCATACTGCGCACATCACTGGGCTCCGGGAGCGTATGGGCTGGTAAACCAGCTTACTGCGAATGCGTAAACACGAAGGTAGAGAGGTGAGCAATGTGTTCGTGCTCTTCTTTCGACTGCTTCACAGTATCACTCGACGAACTGAAGTGTACATCGCAGTCTCTGCTCTCGTGTGTATCTTCTTGGGTGCACTGCTCTTTGCGCACTTCGAGCATCGAACATTCTGGGAAGCACTCTACTGGTCCATTACAACGGCATCTACGGTTGGATATGGAGATGTGACCCCCACGAATACAGCGGGCCGGGCGATTGCCATCGGGGTAATGTTGACGTGCATACCACTGTTTGGGGCTCTTTTCTCCATCATGGCAGCTCGGGTTGCAGAAACAAAGATCAGGAGGTTGGTCGGAATGGAGCACGTGGGCTTACGACGCAACCACATTCTCGTACTCGGCAATGCGGATGAGACCCTGACAGTGCTGAAGTCATTAGAGGGCGTTGGCTCGATTGTCCTCGTTGCGGAGGATATCGAACCGTCCGCGGTACCCTTGAACGTATCTTATATCAAGGGTGACCCGCGAGATCCGAATGTACTGATGAAAGCCCGTCCGGCCTATGCAAAGCATGCCATCATAACCGGTGTCCGGGACGGGGATATTCTCGAGACCGCCATTGCGCTGAAGGAGGTCGCGAAAGACGTACCGGTTACAGTGAGTACACGATCGGCTTTAGCGTCTAGGGCCTTGCAAGCGCTTGGCATCGAGCGGACGTTAGTCTGGCAAGAGTTGCTCGGCCATACCCTTGCGAAGAGTCTTCAGGCACCGCACGCAGGTGAACTGTTAATGCAGATGGTCAACTCAGACGAGTTTGTGATTGATGAAATTCCCGTTCCAGAGGCGTTCGTGGGCAAGTTATTCCGCGATGTACGCAGTGAGCATCACGAGTATGTTTTGGGCCTGGCCCAAAGGAACGACATCGTGCTTGGAGTTCGGCGAAATCCTCTCGTTGAGGCCGGAGCCAAACTCCTGATCCTGAAGCCCAAGGTTTGACTGCGTTTTTTCATTCGCCTGTCACTCACGATCCGTGCTTCCAATAAATGCTCCCAATCCGTGTTTCCAATCGGTCCTTACCATGTGTCATTCATCCGTGCGAAGGCTCTTCCAACGGATTTCATAGAGGTCACGTCGGCGGTCTCTCAGCTGTCTGACGGACCCAGTGTTTCGTGACCTTCGCAAGGTCTCAAGGTCGACGTCGCCGACAACAACGGTTTCCACGTTCGGGCTGCACTCACCGACGATGCCATCTCTCGCAAAGGAAAAGTCAGAGGGTGAGAAGATGGCTGACTGCCCGTACTGGATATCCATGTTTTCGACCTGTGACAGGTTCCCCACAGTGCCGGCGATCACGGTATATACCTGGTTTTCCACCGCCCGTGCTTGCGCACAGTAGCGGACTCGGAGGTATCCTTGACGGTCGTCCGTGCAAAACGGAACAAAGATGATCCCAGCTCCTTTATCTGTTGCGTGACGGGCGAGTTCCGGGAACTCAATGTCGTAGCAGATCTGAATCGCTACCTTGCCGCAGTCGGTGTCAAAGACCTTCACTTGATCGCCTTCAGCGATTCCCCACCATCTCCGTTCGTTTGGCGTGGCATGGATCTTGTACTGCTTCTCGATGGTGCCGTCTCGTCGAAACAGATAGGCAACGTTATAAATCTGCCGATCCTCTTCGACAAAGTGGGAACCGCCGACAATGTTGACGTTGTACTTCACCGCGAGTTCTGTGAACAGTTGAATGTATTGTTCAGTAAAGGTGGCAAGTTGACGCACAGCGTGATCGGGCCGCTTCTCATCGAGAAAAGACATCAACTGGGTCGTCAAGAGCTCCGGGAAGACGGCAAAGTCAGACCCAAAGTCGGCTGCCACGTCTGCGTAGTACTCCACTTGCCGAGCAAAGTCCTCGAACGAATCGATCTTCTTCATCATGTACTGAATCACACAGATCCTTACCGGGAAAGACATTCGATACACGCGCCGCGACTTCGGGTGGTAGTCGATGTTGTTCCATTCCATCAAGGTCGCAAACTTTGCGGACGCTGCATCATCGGGCAGGTATCCGGTATTGATCCGCTTGACGCTAAACCCTTCCATAATCTGAAACGACAGCACCGGATCGTACAGGATATGATTTTCGACTTCCTCCACGTAGGCACGGGGAGTCAGTTCGTTTGCGTGTTTGTGGTAGTTTGGAATACGACCGCCGATGATGATGCTCTTCAGGTTCAACCGGCGAGCGAGGTTTTTGCGCGCCTCATAAAGCCTGTGCCCGATTTTCATGCGGCGGTAATCGGGGTGCACCATGACTTCAATTCCGTAAAGGTTGAACCCCTCCGGGTCGTGGTTCGTGATATAACCGTTATCAGTGATGTCTCCCCAGGTATGCTGGTCATCGTACTCGTCAAAGTTTACGATGAGGCTGGAACAAGAACCAACGATTTTTCCCTCGTACTCCACACAAAACTGGCCCTCAGGAAAGATGTCAAGGTGGCTCTCGAGCTGATCGCGTGTCCATGGTTCCATGTTTGGAAAACAGACGGCCTGCAACGTTAGGATGTTGTCAATGTCCTCTCTTCGGATGTTCCGCAATTCGATGTGTTTTTCGAATTTGGAGATGTCGAGTTTGGTCATGGCGAGTCCTCCTCTCCAGAGTCCACAGATGCGTCGGTGTCTTAGGTGTAATTATGTCACCTACTTATAAAGTGTACCGTACATTTAAAGTGTACCGTACATTGCTGAGAACCCAAAAAAAGGACTCGCGAGGAGGTCTTCCGGGCCTCCGGCGAGTCTTTATCAAATCAACCAGAATCGAGAGAGCATGAGAACTCCAAAGGTTTGATACAGCAGAAGGACACACTTGCATGAGTGAGAGGTCTTCGGTGTAAAGCGTTTAAAGTTTCAATACCCGCAACATGAAATCCCCTGGTGCTGCTTCAGAAACGGTGACGTTGAATCCAGCTTGCTGCAACGCAGCGATCAATGGCTCTGGACGGTGGGGCAGGTGTATCTCACACAACGTCCCCGGTGGAGCATCCTGAACCAAAGTCAGTATCTCAGCGCGCGGATGGCGGCCTTGACGAATGGCGGTTCGCGCATCGATGATGAGTCGCGGGCCATCAGTTGTGACATCAAGGAGTTGTTCCATATCAATCACTCCCTTTGAAACGTAGATTTTTACGCCTGAAGCATCTGTTCTTTGACGGATTCTTTCGCCGCATCATACAGTGCAGCAACCCCACCGTAGAGGGTGTAGAAAAAGGAGTCGGGTGCATCAAGTGAGAACGAGTGGTATTCCCTTGGATCCGTTCCCAAAACCCACTCAAAGAGCTTTGCGCTGTCGTATGCGTAAAAACAGAAGCTGGTGTAGTCGAAAAAGGGCATTTTCTCATAGATTGTGACAATGTCGCTGGCATAGCGTTTTACATCCCGTGCTGCTTCTTGCACCATCCGCTTCGCATCTTCGAGGGTAACGGAGATTTGGATTGTCGACTCATTGACAATGTTAATCTGGGCCATGCTTTCACCTCTGTTCGCTGACCGGCATATTGTCGTCGGTCACTGAGTCACCGCCAATGGGCCAAACGAGTTGGCCGTCATCCAGTGCTTCCTGGAATATGTCAACGGGAATCAGGTCTTGTGCCCCTTGGAATGTCGGCCGATGCAGCAGGTATCCATCGTCGGGAAGGTCGCGATTCTGTGCAGGATCGAGTGCCCCGTTTTCGATCAGCCGCACGACAGTGGACAGTCCCCACCAGAGCGACGGATCGGTGACACGCCGAGGTGCAGCGCACTGTTGCACCTGGAACACGACTTCGTACGGCATTGGGGCGAGTGCAACCACATTTTGAATGCGCGATCCGCTCCTGACAATCAAAACCCGCCGATATCCGTGTGTAATGTGTCCGACGGGTAACCATTCCACCGTCAGCTGTGTCTGGCTAGAGCTTGTCACGCGTTGGCACTGCTCCCGTCGATCCGACCGATACGGATTCGGAACCACTCGGGACCTTTCTCGATGTATTCCCACTCGTAGATGCCAGGGCGCTCGAGCTCGAATTGATAGTGAAGCGGCATCGGATCGTGATCATTTACGAGCAACATAGCCTCGCCTGCCTTCAGGCCGTCAAACGTCTCAAAAATCACCTTGTGTTTCAGGTGCGGCGGATACTCGGTTGCGTTTACGGTTGCTGCAAAAGATGTTGTCATCTGATTTTCCCTCCAGTATGATTGCGGTTCAATGAATGTGGCTTTGCTTTACATCTTGACTTTACTCGTTTGGTGCCTCGCGCATCGTGACATACATCACATCGCGGCGGATTGGCGAAACACCCTGTACACGTACCCTCCGCACCCGCATTGGTCGATGAACTGAATGCGAATGGACGTTCCAAACCGCTCTTCGAGAAACGGAACCAGGTATGCATCTGGGTTCCCGTGCGCTTCTGAGACGGCAAGGTTGACGAAATTCCCCGGGTTTGTCTCGAGTATTGCCTCCACGGAGTCATTCAGTATCAGGTTGCGATCCGCTGCGTATTCTTCCGTCTCCAGGTTTGCAGACCAATTTCCCATGGATAATCTCCTCCTTCAGATCAAAACGTTTGTAACGAAGTTGCCAGGGGTGTCTTAGTGCCACCAACGAGTCCTCGGCGCTATGCCGCATCATCATTGGGGCGCTTCCCGCCAATCGTTAACACGTGCTGCAACGCAAGAAACAGCACAAAGCTGCCGATGGTCAGACAGACTGCACTGAGCCAACTGAGATACGTTGGAGTCATCGTTAGGCCCGCCGTCGACACTGCAGAACCTGCACCTGCACCCGCAGCTGCGCTCGAACCCGCACCCGCTGCATGAGGACGCACCCTGCTTGGCGCGAAGATGAGATACGTCAGACCGAGTAACACTCCGATGTAGTAGATGATGAAACCGGTTTGGGCAGGGCGCTTTGGGACCATATCGTCAATCAGAGGTGCCGTTTTTCGTTCGGGCCGCTTGCTAAAGCGATACTCAAACCAGAGAAACGGCACAATTTTTTGCATGTAGGCGAACATCAGCGGAATGAGGCCGCCAAATGCAAACAGATACACGGCATACACGATGGATGTGGTATCGTGCAGCCACAATAAAGCTAAGATCCAGACCTGTGCGATCACGATTGTCGCTGTAGCGACCATCGCATCGTAAAGTGGCAGCACGATCCGCTGTCGCTTCCGCGCACGAACGACAGCGATCATATCGACGACGAAACTGATGAGTCCGTAGAGGATGAGAATCGTGACGGCCATATCAAGTGGTGTCCATGCTTGAGAGGGCAGCCACTCTTTGACGAGCCAAAGGGCTACGCCGGAAAAATAGAGGCTTGCTGTTCGAACCAGCGAGGCCTTGTAGCCGTGACTGATGATGAACATCGGAAACAGCTTGTAGGAGAGTACGAGCACCAACCCACCCCAGAAGGCGAGGCCGCCGAGGAGAACGTGTGTCATCACGACCGACTGCGTGACATCTTGTGGGACAAAGGCCTGGAAGATGCCGACGAGGATGACGAGGAGCAGGGACACAAACGGGATCGTCAAAGACCGATGAACCGGCGTCTTGTTGCGTGCCTTGCGATAACTCTGAAGGACAAAGGCAAAGTAGACCCCAGCTGCAATGAGCAGCATAGAGCCTCCGATACCGACCCATAAAAACCGACTGTGCAAAAAGCCGATGACCATCAGGATTACGGACAAGAGATGGATGGGGAGATGCCAATACAGTACGTGGCGAGCGACCGGCGGAGCCTGAAAGGCGATGGGGACAATCTGATACAGGACGCCAAACGCAATGGTCATCATGGAACCCAGCACGAGTGTATGGATAGCAGCCAGGGACAGCGGCGAGAGCGTATTCCCGGTTTTCCACAGCGACAGCAACCGACCAGTAGCAATCAGGGCCGGCCACCCCATGCCCATGGCAATCAAGAGGTAATACACTGTGACGGATAAGTGTTTTTTTGTAGACGTCTCAGCCATCTGTAACGCCCCCTCGAGTCGGTGATACGTCGGCGGCAGGCGGGAATGCAACCGCGGGCGGGGTCAGCGAATGAATAACGTCGCCTGACTTGAGTGTGGATTTGCCCACAAATTAATGACTTTGTGTGTCACTCCTGGTTCGTCGTCGAACTCGACGTACAACTCTCCCTGTGAGAATGCCATCCGCATTTCCTGATTTTCTTGTGGAGCCATTTCCGGCAGATCGATGCTTTTGCCCATTCCAGGCAGGGCAATCGGATTGAGCAAAACTCGACTGAGTACGAATACCTTCATTGACCAATCTCTCCAATCTAATCAAATGCTCTGCAGTAAGAATACACCAATTTGAGCATACCCATTGTGCGCAAGGTCACGCGAGCAACGAAAGGGAAGTTAAGAGGGAACTGAACTATAACTAGGGAGCTGAACTAAACTGAAGAAAAGCTGAACTAAAATTGGAGGAAAAAGGTTCATGTAGCGTAGTTCGTTGAGACCTTCGCACTTGGTCCAAGTCATGATAACGTGAAAGTGTGAACGTCCACATCTTCCGAACTGAACAGGAGGAAGCATGATGAAGAAGTTTATCTATGCCACAGACGGATCAGACATTGCAAAGAAAGCTGGACAGGTTGCAGCCGAGTGGATGGAAAAGTGGCCGGAAGCTGAGCTTCTCATGCTTTATGTAATTCCGCAGATTCTCCCTGACGCCGTGTACCCGTATTGGTCAATGATGCCAGGAGAGGCGGCGAAGGACAATGCACACGCCGATGAAATTGAACGGCAGGCGCGTGAACAGTTGTTTCAGAACTGCAATGACCGGGTTCGCTTTGAGGTTGTGATTGGCGATCCCGCTTCGATCATCTGCGACGAAGCCAAGGAATTGCCTGCAGACCTCATTTTCATGGGGAGTCACGGACGCGGGGCGGTGGATCGACTGCTCCTTGGCAGCGTAAGTTATCGTGTTTTGCACCGGGCAACAGTACCTGTGTTAATTGTGAAATAGGCTCGAGTCAGCGCATGGTACATCTCACAATGAACCTTGAAACCGAGATTAAGATAAGTGGAAACCACTGCAAGAAAAAGGCTGCCTGATGGGCATGACATCGGCAGCCGATTTCATTTTTATTCTGGATGGTTACCTGATTGCGTTGTGAACGGAATGGCGATGGAATTGTTCCCGACGGACTCACTATCAATACGCTTCGGCACCAAATGTCATAATCCAGATGGAACCTGCGACTACGGCCGCTGTCATCGCAAAACCAAGTCCGAGTAACCACACGTGCCATGGTTTGCCTTTGCTTTCAGTCACGTGCATGAAGAAGAACAACTGAATAGCAATCTGCACAACCGCAAGCAACATAATGAGTGTGACTAACCCTGCATTCGTCGTTACCTTGTTCATGACGGCCCACAGTGAGATAAGGGTCAGGACGATGGACAGGATGAACCCGATGATTGGCACCCCAACGCCGTGTTGGTGGTGGGAGGGCTCGGGGTGGCGAACTCTGTCTTCTGCGGTGGACAATTTTGTCATCTCCTTGCAATAAACCATATTCTTTGCCTGCTCCAGGCTTCCAAGCCAAGTCTTCGAACTGCAGGACAGGTGTCTGAACAAGCGTGTCTAAATCGAAACACTTCCTAAATCGAAACACTTCATTGGCGTTTGTACTGCCGTGCTGCAGCCAGTGCAGACTTATGTCAGCTCTCCAATCAGATACACGACAGTAAAGATAAACACCCAAACAACATCGAGAAAGTGCCAGTACAGTCCAACGATGAATACCTTTGGCGCTGTTACTGTATTGATTCCACGTACGGCAACTTGGATGAGAACACTTGTCATCCAGAAGATACCGAACGTGACGTGGCATCCGTGCATCCCTACCAAGGTAAAGAAGGCAGACAGGAAGGCACTTCGCTGCATCGTTGCACCATTTTGGACGTCGGCAATGAACTCACTGAGCTCTAGACCAATGAACGACAGACCGAGCACAATTGTGACGAGCACCCATCCGATTAAGGCACCCTTCTGGCCGCGGCGCATGAACAACGTACCGAGGCCAGAGGTGAAACTGCTTGTGAGCAGAATCAACGTTTCTGCGGTGAACCCTTTCACATCAAAGATGCCAACTGGGGTCGGACCGTAGTTCGTATGCCGGAACAAGACTGCGTACGTAGAGAACACGCATGCGAACAACAACATGTCGGTAACGAGAAAGACCCAGAAACCGAATATTTTCAGTCCGCCTTCTTCGGTCGAGTACTCCAGCGGGAGGTCGTGGTCTTCCTCCCATTCATGCAAGTGATGTTCTGCAACCGTCATCGCTATAACCTCCCGTACGCGGCTTCGGTTTTCTCAATCTCTTCAACCGGGATGTGATAGGATGTTTCCTTTTCAAACGACCTCGCTAACAAGGATGCAAGGATACCGAGAAATCCTGGAATCGCCATCCAATACCACTGAAACACCAGTCCCCAACCGAAGATGAAGAAGCAGACAGAGAGGACAAAGGGTCGCCCTGAATCCTTCGGCATATGAATAGGCTGGAGTGGCCCTGACTGTTTCAAGCTTTGAGGAGCGGTTTGCTTCGACTGTGTTACGCGCACACTCTCGACACCCTCTGTAGTTGAAACATCTGTCAGATCACCGCGGCGCGCTTCCTTCATAATCCACCAAGCGTCTCTAGCTGTAACAATCGGGATCCGCGCAAAGTTGTAGTGTGGTGCTGGTGATGGCAACGACCACTCAAGTGTCCGTCCATCCCATGGATCACCCGTTTTATCTCGCTCACCGTAAAAGATACTGTACACGACGTCCAAGACAAGCAGGATGAACCCAATGCCCATCATGTAGGCCCCAATGGTAGAGACGAGATTCAATGTGTTCCAGCCCATGTCACCTGGATAGTCGTAGATTCTTCGCGTCATGCCCATTAAGCCCACTAGATACTGTGGCATGAAGCACACATAGAAACCGATGTTGAACCACCAGAAGGCGTGACGGGCCCAGCGCTCATTCAGCATGTGACCGAACATCTTCGGCCACCAGTAGTACATCCCTGCAAGCATCCCGTATACCACACCGCCAATCAGAACCTGGTGGAAGTGGGCAATCAGGAAGTAGCTGTTGTGGTATTGGTAATCTGTCGGCGCGGATGCCAGCATGACACCGGTTGCACCGCCGATGACGAAGTTCGGAATAAACCCGACAGTCCACAGCATCGGTGCAGTCATCCGAATGCGTCCTCGGTACATCGTGAACAGCCAGTTGAAGACCTTCACACCCGTTGGAATACCGATAATCATACTGGCCAAGGCAAAGAAGCTGTTGACGCCAGGCCCGGCACCCATCGTGAAGAAGTGGTGAGCCCAGACGAGGTAGCTAAGGACGACAATGGTCATCAAGGAAGCGACCATCGAGGCATAGCCGAAGGTCCGCTTGCGCGAAAATGTCGCGACCACTTCGGAAAAAATACCGAACGCGGGCAAAACGACGATATAGACTTCGGGATGACCCCAGACCCAAAACAGATTGATATACATCATCGGGTTACCGCCTGCCAGCATGGTAAAGAAGTGACTGCCAGCCAGCCGGTCAAACAGCAATAGTGCAAGTGCTGCTGTCAGGGCCGGGAAGGCAAGAATAATCAAGATGGACGCTGCGAGAACTGACCAACAAAAGAGCGGCATCCGCATTAAGGTCATCCCTGGTGCACGCATCTTTAAGATGGTGACGAAGAAATTGATACCTGTACCCATACTGCCGATGCCTGAAATCTGCAAGGCGAGCAGGTAAAAATTTTCTCCTGGTCCGATGGAGTACTCGGGACCAGCCAGTGGAGGGTAGCTCACCCAGCCGGCGTCGGGAGACCCGCCAATGACAAATGACAGGTTCAACAGCATTGCACCAAAGAAAAACATCCAGAAGCTGATTGCGTTCAGGTATGGGAATGCGACATCTCTCGCGCCGATTTGCAGAGGCACTGCAATGTTGAACATCGCAAAGATGAACGGCATTGCCATAAAGAGAATCATGATGGTGCCGTGTGTGGTAAAGATCTCGTTGTAGTGTTCCGATTGTAGAAAGTGCATACCTGGCCAGACGAGTTGAGTACGCATGAGGATGGCATCAACGCCGCCTCGGAAGAACATCAGGAGAGCAGCAATCAAGTACATGATGCCAATCTTTTTGTGGTCGACCGTGGTTAACCATTCCCGCCATAGCCAACCCCATTTTTTGAAGTAGGTAAGGACGAACAGAATGGCTAGAGTGACAAGGACGATCGATGCGTCGGCGCCGTAAATTAACGGATCGCCGAGGACAAAAAAGTGAGTCGCAAAGTTTGTTACTGAAGCAGGCATGGTGTTCCCTCTTTCATTGCATTCTTCTTCTCATCTGCGGTCAGTGTCTGAAAGACAACGGGAGAGTCGCAGACAGAGCGCATCAGTCTGTGGCTTCTTTCAGCTGGTGCTTCATGTACATGCCGCCGTTGATGCGGATGTCAGCTTCAAACATTCCTGGCGGGAAGGAAGAGAACTCTTGTTTTCCAACGATGTCCTGCTTTGTAGTCAGATTTTTGTAACCCTGTTTCGTTAACGGCGGTGCAGATGCTTTGACTTGTTTTGTCCACTGGTCAAACCCTTGTGCGTCCGTTGCCACCACGTCAAACGCCATCTTCGCATAGCCTTTGCCCGTAAAGTTGGCTCCATGTCCAAAGTAGACGCCTGGTTTGTCCGCCTGCAGCCATAGACGCATCGCCATGCCTGGCATCGTGTACTCCTGACCGCCAAGTTGCGGGACCCAGAACGAGTTCATCGGTGCGTCACTGGTCAAAACAAACTCGACTGGACGATTCGTCGGGATTTTGCAGTAGTTGACCGTTGCGATGTTTTGGTCTGGATACTGAAATAACCACTTCCAGTTGAGTGAAGTAACTTGGATGGTCAACGGAGCTTCTGGCAATTGGGGCTTCACAAGCCGGAACGTGTCCCTGACAGTGAACGTTCCAATAATGCCGATGATGACGATTGGAATGCCCCACCAGACAACTTCAAGCACCTTGCTTTCCGACCATTCAGGCATATACGGTGCCGTTCGATCAGGCCGATCGCGGTACCTCGCCACAATGACGGCCGTCAAAATAATGACGGGAATCACGACGATCAGCACCATGACGATAGTTAAGATAATCAGTCGCTGCTCAATTCGCGCGACTGGCCCGGCTGGATTTAGAACGAGATAGCGTTCGCCGCACCCTGACGTAACGAGCGGTACGAGAAGTACGAACATCAAATGTCGCCACTTTGTCCAAAAAGGCTTGTTCATGAGGTTGCAACACCCTCCTTTTCCTTCAAGAAGATTGGACAGAACACTGGCGTCACAGAAGACAGGCCTACCTCGACAGCACGTGGCTGCTGCGGCCATGTCAGACGGTGTTTGGCGTGCGGGAGCGGTTGTGCTTTATGGCTCCACTTCACGGCTCCACTTCCGTCAGCGCCAGTAAAAGCGACCGAAGTGGAGGTGAGCAAACTCTTGAAACTCGAGCAAGACAAACGCGATCGCCAAGACAATGACAACAGCAGCTACAATTCGTCCATACCGATAGCGACGGCGTACTTGATTACGGTCATCATTCATTTTCATATGGTTACCTTTCCCAGAAGTTTTGGCATTATGTACATCCTTCCGTTTAACCCTTAATGATGTAGGCGTCCCACCACCACAAGACTCCTCCAAGAATCATCAATACAATAAAGGTGATAATGACAACCCATGCGACCAGGGAGAGTCCTTCATTTGCTCGATCCATGTTGGCCTTCCTCCTTTCCCTCGGGGGTGGTGCACAGGATTTGTACGATTTGCACGGCACCCGGCGTTCAACAGTCGATGATGGTTCGGCAGGACGAGTCAGGGTTATTATGAATTTCATGGTGCCTTTTTAATCATGAGGTTCGAAGCAACCTGGGGACGTGTTCAGTTATTCAAGTGCGAGGCGTTAAGGTCATCCAATTGTCGTCTGATTGTGGTCTGAGACAAGACATTTGGTATAGTGTTGGTGAAAGCAGGGTACAAGCCTCTATGTGACAAGTTTCTAGTCCGTAGGGATGGGTTTTATAAACGACAGAGAGGGGGGGTAAGGTTGAATCGGTTACGTCTTTACAGCACCATTGCGGCTCTCGGCGTCGGCGTATCAGTTTTTGTTGCCGGGTGCGGCACAGGCGGTAATACCGCAGCGCCCGCAGGAAATACGTCGAACGCCAACACTTCGGGCACAACGACGGCCGTGACGGGTGATGCACAGCAAGGACTGAAACTGTTTCAGCAAGACTGCTCGATGTGTCACTCTACAGGGACTAACCGGGTCGTTGGACCAGGTTTGAAGGGTATCATGTCAAAATCCCAACTTCCCAATGGACAACCGGTGAACAATGACAACGTTCAGAACTGGATCAGGACTGGCGGCGGCGGAATGCCAGGCTTTCCTCAACTGACTGACCAACAACGCGCAGATCTTGTCGCTTATCTGAGCACCCTCAGCTAACCTGTACAGCGGTCGGACGGCTGCAATGCCGTCCGACCGTCGTCTTATCAGACGCTAACCCCTTACACACTCCAGCCACCACGCGGACCGACGGCCACGGCATTAGGCGGCAAGTCCCAACAGCATCCCAACAGCATCCCAACAGCATCCCAACAGCATCCCAACAGCATCCCAACAGCATCCCAACAGCATCCCAACAGCATCCCAACAGCATCCCAACAGCATCCCAACAGCATCCCAAACCCCAAAATCCTGTTTGCGAACAGTTTGTGAACGCCCTCTATTCTCCTTTTTGAATTGTGATCCAGCGCACACTTGAGCCATGTTCCCAACTTTTATTCTGTGCATTGTAGCGTGTGAATGCAGATTGTACTAGGCGTTTATGGCCATTGTCATAGTAGGTTCGGTCTGGTTATGAACCGGGTCAAAATGACCTTTGATAGCACTCGTCAGTAGGCCAAACGGGCCTGGACAGACCAATGTGCCCCACTATCTCCGGCCGACATCAGAACCATGGCGTGAATAAACGCCGCCCTCTGCAGACACGACACATGAAATTTTACTGCCGCAGGATCATGAAATCTCGTTGATTGGAAGGGGAGAAATAAGCGTGCACAAACAGTCTGTAAAGAAGTGGGGGGCACTTGTTACAGCCGTTCTTGCAGCCGCCTTGTTATCTGGCTGTGGTCCGCAGTATTTAGTATTTCATCCGGTCGGACCTGTAGGTAAACAGGAATTAAACCTCATTATCACGTCTGTGATTCTCATCGCGATTGTCATTGTACCGACACTCGCCATCTTCTTTTTTATCATCTTCCGTTACCGGAACACACCTGGCAATAAGGCGAAATACAGCCCAGAGTGGTCAGAGAGCAAGGTGCTTGAAGTGGTTTGGTGGTCGATCCCGATTATTATCGTCGGTATCTTGTCGGTGTTCACCGCCAAGACAACGTTTGCTCTGACGAGACCGCCTGAACAAAATGTCAATCCGATGACGATTGAGGTAACATCGCTTGACTGGAAGTGGCTATTCCAATACCCGGGCCAGGGCGTTGCAACGGTTAATTACTGCGAGATTCCGACAGGGGTCCCGGTGCAGTTCGTGCTCACGTCTGACGCCCCGATGAACTCATTCTGGGTGCCGCAACTAGGCGGCCAGGAATACACCATGCCGGGTATGGCTATGGGCCTTTGGCTTCAGGCAGACAAACCCGGCCAGTATTACGGCCACGGGGCGAACTTTACGGGCAGAGGTTTTGCTCATGACGACTTTACCGTCATTGCCGCTTCAAACAGCGACTTTAACAAATGGGTCAGTCAAACCAAATCTAGTGCACCTGCATTGACCATGGCCGACTACAACAAATTGAAGAAGCCAAGCACGATGGGAACCGCATCTTATTCTTCGTTCCCGAAAGGGCTGTTTGACAATGTCATCTGGTCTGAAGGCGGTCGGTACATGCCAGGAACCATGAACATGGCAGGTATGGCCAGTGGAAATTCCACTGCGATGAGCAACTCGACTGCAAAGAGTGGAATAGCCAACGAAGCAAGTCAGTCGAGCAGTTCAAACAAGTAAAGAGGCAGGAGGGAATGACATGCCGGCGGCCCTGAAACAGTTCACCGATACCTATCTGATGTGGAATGAAGGGTATCTCATCTGGATATCGGACATTTTGATTGCACTCACCTCGATTGGGATTGTTGCGACGCTGACTTATTTCAAGAAGTGGAAGTGGCTTTGGAAAGAGTGGTTAACGTCGGTTGACCATAAGCGAATCGGGATTATGTATCTTATTGCAGCACTATTGATGATGTTTCGCGGCGGTGCGGATGCAATGCTGCTCCGAACGCAGCTCGCATCGCCAAACAGTCATTTTTTGACGGCTGAACACTACGATCAGATTTTCACAACACACGGCACCATCATGATTCTGTTCATGGCCATGCCGATGATTTTCGCGATGTTTAACATTGTCGTACCTTTGCAAATCGGCGCTCGCGACGTCGCGTTTCCGTATCTGAATGCCATCAGCTTCTGGCTTTTCTTCTTTGGCGCCATGTTGTTCAACATTTCGTTCGTCTTTGGCGGTTCACCGGATGCAGGCTGGGTCAGTTACCCGCCGTTGACAGAACTTGGATTTGATAAGGGGCCTGGCGAAAACTTCTATCTGCTCTCGCTGCAGATTTCTGGTATCGGAAGTATCGCGACAGGAATTAATTTCCTTGCGACAATCCTGAAGATGCGCGCTCCTGGTATGAAACTCATGCGGATGCCGCTTTTCACGTGGTCAGTCGTGGCCGCTTCGATTGTAATCATCTTTGCGTTCCCTGCACTGACCATCGCGCTTGCGCTCCTGATGCTTGACCGAATTGTCGGTACGCACTTCTTTACGATGTTGCACGGCGGCGATCCGATGATGTTCGTCAACCTCTTCTGGATCTGGGGACATCCCGAAGTGTATATCGTCGTTTTGCCAGCATTCGGTGTGTTTTCCGAAGTCGTCGCGACCTTTGCACGCAAGCGAATCTTTGGTTACACATCGATGGTTGCATCTCTCTTGCTAATCAGTGTCATCAGCTACTTTGTCTGGGCTCACCACTTCTTCACCATGGGTGCAGGTGCAGACGTAAATACGTTCTTTGCGGTCGCGTCGATGATGGTCGCCATTCCGACTGGCGTGAAGGTGTTTAACTGGTTGTTCACGATGTTCCGTGGACGGATCAGCTTTGAGCTGCCAATGCTTTGGACGCTGGCCTTTGTGCCGAATTTTATCATCGGTGGTGCAACAGGCGTCATGTTGGCTGTAGCTCCGGCAGATTACCAGTATCACAACAGTTACTTCCTGATAGCGCACTTCCACCAGGTTCTCATTGCTGGCCCAGTGTTCGGTTTGATTGCCGGTATGTACTTCTGGTGGCCAAAGATGTTTGGATTCAAACTCGATGAGAAAATTGGACGAATTGCCTTCTGGCTGTTCAATATCGGATTCTACGTCTGCTTTATGCCGCAGTACGCACTCGGGTTTAAGGGCATGCAGCGCAGAATGTACACCTATCCGGCCGGTATGGGGTGGCATACGTTGAACCTCATCTCGACCATCGGTGCTTACATTATGGGACTTGGCTTCCTTTTCATCGTTGTACAGATTGTGTACAGCATTAAGTACGGTGAGCGTGACCTCACAGGCGACCCGTGGAACGGCCGCACGCTTGAATGGTCTTTGCCGTCACCTGCACCGCATTACAACTTTGCCGTCATTCCAACGGTTACAGACAGAGATATGCTGTGGGTCATGAAGCAAGAAGGACGTGAGGGTGAGCTCCGGAGGATCAACCCGGATGCGATTGCTGACATTCACATGCCGAAGAATTCCGGCCGTCCGTTCTTGATGGGCCTGGCGTTTTTCGTCGCTGGATTTGGCTTCGTCTTCAATTGGTATGTACTTGCTGTCATTGGACTCGTCGGCGTTGCATTGACGATGATCCTGCGTGCCTTCGAATGGGATGATGAGTATCACATCCTGGCGGAAGAAGTGCGTGAAGTCGAAGCAGCATTGGGGAGGTTGTAAGATGGCTGTCGCACATACAACGGTTGCACCGCACCAGCATGTTGCGGATAAACCTCTGGAATATCAAAACCCTGTACAATCCGTGAAAATCCTCGGATTCTGGATTTTCCTTGCGACCGACATGCTGCTCTTTGGATGTCTGTTCGCAACGTACCTCGTCCTTCGCACACATACCGATGGCGGGCCTACCCCACACGACATTTTTGACGTGCGAGGGTTTACGATTGAAACATTTGTGCTTTTGACGAGCAGCTTCACTGGAGGCATGTCCACACTTGCCATGCGCAACGGCAACAAACGGCAACTGCTCACCTGGTTAATTGTGACCATTGCGCTCGGCCTTACGTTCGTCGGGTTTGAAGCAAGCGAGTTTGTTTCCGATGCGCTTCGAGGCGCAACGATGCAGCGCAGCGCATTCTTGTCTGCGTTCTTTACACTCGTCGGTACACACGGGACGCACGTGTCCATCGGGATCATCTGGATGATTGTCACAGCAATTCAAGTCGCGAAAAAAGGCATCAACCCGATTTCAGCTCGAAAGGTCTTCGTGGTCAACCTGTACTGGCACTTCCTCGACGTCGTGTGGGTTTTTATCTTTACCGTAGTCTATCTATCTGGGGTGGTGATGTAGATGTCGACGAGTACAGACAAACTCACGCAGGGCAACGGGCCGTCACACGCCAAACACAGATCCGGTCAATACGTCCTCGGTTATCTGCTGTCGCTGGTTCTTACAGCCATTTCATTCGCACTGGCACTAACGCACGCCATGCATGTGGCACCGCTGATGATTGTCATGACCATCTTGGCTGGGTTTCAAATTGTCGTTCAGCTTTTCTTCTTCATGCACGTTACTGAAGGGGACGGCCCGCCTTATCATTCCTTGGCACTGATACTCGGGCTTATCTTCACCTTTGCCATTGCGCTTATGTCAGTCTGGATTATGGGATTCGGTTCACAGGTTTCGTAAAAAAGCAGGGAGATGGAGCAGGAGGATTAACCGTAGAACGCGGCTTATCCTGTTCGAACGGAGGCCTTAAGAGCCTCAGAGGGAGGCTTCCATGCCTCCTTCTTCTCTATCAAAAGGAGTGAGGTAAAACATCATGGGGATTCCAGAATCGAAACTCTATGAAGATTGGACAGATACCGAGTCGCAGAGTTCTCTATGGGGTGTAATGCGCGCCTTCATGGTGCTGACCAAGCCGAGAATTGTCACATTGCTTGCCTTCACGGCCTACTGTGCCATGATTGCTGCAAACCATGGACTTCCCGGCCTGCGGGTGACCGTGTTTGGGATTCTCGGATTGGCGATGTGTGCAGGCGGCTCTGCGGTTATGAATATGTGGTATGACCAAGACATCGATGCAGTAATGCATCGGACAAAGCGACGTCCTCTGCCTGCAGGCATCATCACGAGCCGGCAGGCCTTTACTTTTGGCATTCTGCTTACGGCCCTCGGTGTCGTCGTTTTATATGTGATGGTTAATCCGCTTTCTGCATTACTCGGATTTCTCGGTGCTTTGTACTACGGAGTGGTATATACCATGCTGCTCAAGCGTCGAACGCCGCAAAACATTGTCATTGGCGGCGGAGCAGGCGCGTTTCCGCCACTCGTCGGTTGGGCCGCGGTGACAGGACATCTTGCACCCGCTGCGTGGTGGATGTTCGCACTGATTTTCTTGTGGACGCCTGGCCACTTTTGGGCACTTTCCCTCTATAAAGCAGAAGACTACGAAAAAGCTGGTGTTCCCATGATGCCGGTGGTTCGCGGAGCGAGATCGACGAAGCGGCAGATGCTAGTTTATTCTGTGTTGTTGATGGCTGGAGTCGCATTTGCACCGGCGATTGGGCTAAATCAGCCAGTGCTTGTTGGTGGATGTTTGGTTCTGACAGGCTGGTTTTTTGTCAGCCATATTTTCCTTTTACAATCTCCTTATGACAGTACAATCTGGGCGAAACGAACATTCTTGGCCTCTCTGCTGATCTTGCCTGCCATGTTCACACTCATTGCTGTCTCTCTTACGATCTGAACAAGTTTACCAATGTGATGTTTTTCACAGCTGCCGACACCGATCCCGGCAATAATAAGGATGTGCTTACGGGACGCAGAACAAAAGTCAGGGAATACGAAGGTGATTCAAGTCACCGTACCTTGCTGCAAGTATTCCTGAAGCAACAGTGAGTTTTCGTCAGACTGCGTCCGCTGGGAGGTGAAGTACGATGAGTAATACAGTTGGTGACAGAGGCGGACAAAAGCCAGGTTCAGGTTCACGGCCTGCTCCTCGTCCGATGCCAGGATCAGTGGGAATGGGAGGGCCTGGTGGCGGATTGTCCAACAGTCAATCTCCTCCATTTACGGTACCGATGCGCTACATGGTACTCGGAATCCTGGGGTTTTTCCTGTTTGCGATCGACATGGTCTTTGAGTCTAGTCGCCTTGGTCAGGGCATGCCACTTCAACCGGCTGTCGTCTCTATGACGCATATGCTCACCCTCGGCTCTCTGCTGGCATTCGTCATGGGGGCCGTGTACCAACTCTCGACTGTCGCATTTCTCATCCCGCTGTCAAATGTGTCCGTCGCAAGGTATAACTTCTGGCTGTATGCAGTCGGGGTCATTGGTCTCATCAGTTCGATGGCCGTATGGTGGACGCCAGGGTTGATTGTGTTTGGCAGTCTGGTCACATTATCTTTGTACATCTTTGTTGCGGTAATGCTGATGTCGATACGAAAGACCACCGTTAAGGGGCCTGTTGTCTGGTTCATTCAATGGGCGCACGTGTACTTGGCTGCAGCAGTCACCGCGGCACTTTTACTTGTCGTGTCGTTTGCCGTGCCGGTGATTGGAACGGTGTTTCAGGAACTCCTCTGGACACACATCATTCTGGCGACAGGCGGTTTCTTCACCTTTCTTATTCTTGGTTTCAGTTACAAGTTGTTACCGATGTTCACCTTGTCACATGGGTTCTCAACGAAACGCCAACCGTGGACCTTCGCTTTTGCTCAAATTGCCATCTGGGGCCTGCTCTTCGGCATCTGGTCGCATGTTGCGGCTGTAACAATCGGCGGTGGGGTTTTCGGCATCGCAACGTTTATGAATCAAGGGTTGGATTTCCGCGGGATCTACAAAAAACGGCTGCGTCGGCGTACAGAGGCACCGATGATTACCGCAATGAGTGCCATCGGCGGTGGTGTGCTTGCGATTCTTGGGCTTGTTGTTTTGTCCTTTGGTCGTCAAGGTCTGGCGGGTTGGCAGGCTGTCGTCACATTTTATCTGCTTGGCTGGATTACGCTCACTGTGATGAGTTACGCCTACAAGATTGTGCCCTTTCTGGTCTGGACAAAAAGGTACAGCGTGGGTGTTGAAAAGGGCAAAACGCCGCTGATTAAGGATATGATTGACGTCGAACGGGCTCGACCGGTATTCATCGTGTTTGTTGTTGGTTTACTTTTGCTGGCTGTCTCTGGCGGACTCGCTTTTGTCCCTGGAGTGATGATTGCATCTGTCTTGTGTGCTGTAGCTATTGTTTGGTTTTGTTGGCAGCTGGCACGTGTCCTTTCTATTCGAACACTCGGTAAGGAGCTGATGGTTCGTGATTGACATGGCAGAAGTTACGGAAAAGCTGAAGGATGTCTACGATCCCGAAATCGGTGTCAACGTCGTCGACCTCGGGTTGATTTATAAGTTGGAGGAGCCTGAAGAAGGGCTGCTCCACATTGAAATGACGATGACAACGCCGGGTTGCCCGGCGCACGATACCATCAGCGACGCGGTGGAGTGGGCAGCGGCACAGGCCTTCGGGGTTGGACTTGTGACGGTTGACGTCGTCTGGGACCCACCCTGGAACCCAGACCTGATGTCTGACGAAGCCAAGGAGTTTTTGAACTTCAGATAAGGTATTGTTGAACTTTAGTCTGGGCATTTCGGATCTTGGATGAAGCGTTGTCGGACTTTCGTTTGAACTTTCGTTTGAACTTTCGTTTGAACTTCCATTAGAGGTGAACGAGATGGAGAAGTTATCACTGCAGTTTCAGGACCAAAACGTAAAAAGCATATTGCAACATGGAGATGCGAAGTTTGTGCAGCTTTCACTGAATCCAGGAGAAGGTTTGACGAAGCATCGCACCCCGCACAACCTGTGCGTGATTGTTCTCAGCGGTCGAGTGGAGTTCACAATGCAAGGTGAGACAGGTGAACTTGCTGCTTTGGAAATGCTGACTGTCCAGCCAAAGGTGGAGCATGCAGTGCAAGCGATTGATAAGAGTACTGTGCTGTTGGTTCTCATCCCGGTGCACGAAGCAGGTGCGGTACAAACCGCCGGTTTCGTGGTAGACCATGAAAATGCCTATCAAAATCCATCTCTCCTGGATGCCATCATCCCAGAGCTTCGTCCGCTGGTTGACGATCACGTTGAACTTTGCAGACTTCTGGCCATGCATCCGGAGGACCATCCTGAGCAGATTTCAGAGGTCTTGAAGGCAGTCGCAAGAGAACTGGATACACACTTTCTGGCAGAGGAAGAGGTTGTCTTTCCTCGGATTGCGAAGTACACCGGTGGCATGGATGTCGGCCCGGTGCCGAGACTGCTCGACGAGCATCACCGGATCAGGAATATTCATAATGAAGCAACGCGGATTTACGATCTCGTTCAGACGAATGCGGATCCGCACGCGGAGGAACTGTTGCGAGAGAAGATCATTGAACTGGCAACGCACCTGCTGAATCACTTGGGGAAAGAGGACAGCCATCTGTTCCCGATGGCTGGCCGGCTGCTCACCGTTGATGAAAAGCGGCAGGTGGCGCAACAACTTGAACGGTACGAAAAGCTCGTATAATGCGGATTCGAGCCCGAAGAGTCCGAAAGCCTGTCATCGACCGATGACAGGCTGTTCCAGCTTATGAGGTCCCGGTTGCAGGGTTCATCAGGAGGACGTTGAGAGGGCGAGGACTATTTTCGGATTTGGAAACTAGTCCGTGCCTTCTGCTCAGGATCACCCGTTTGGTGCTCTCATAAATGTTTACATGCGTGTACCCTTTTGTTAACGGGTCTCGCGAGTGGCACAGCAATGCGCCTCAACCACAGATTTCAGCCACAAGGCCGTCGCCTTGTGGCTATGTGCGTTTCCGAGGTCCCTGAGAGGAAGGTGCTGCAGATGCTGTTGCTTTTGCCAGAAGAGGAATACAAACTTAGAGAATTATCTGCTGACGAATTGCGGGTTCATACAAGTACGGAGGAACTCAGGTTTGAGGACACGTCGCAGCTGCCGGGATTGAGTGACACCATGGTGGGACAGGACAGGGCTGTACAGGCACTGGCGTTTGGTTTGTCAATCGATGCGGAAGGTTACAACATTTTCGTTGTAGGACCTCCGGGAACGGGCAGGACCACGTATACAGCTTCACAAGTGTTCGAAGTGGCGAGAAGCAAGCCGGTCCCGAATGACTGGTGTTATGTGTATAACTTTCAAGCCCCGGACGAACCAATATGTTTGCAGTTTCCCCCAGGGCAGGGTGTCCGGTTCAGGAGTGCGATGCAAAGACTCGTCAAGGACCTGGAAAAGGCACTCACCCAGTACTTTGATAGCGACGCGTACGCCGCAGAGAGCACGCAACTGATGAATCAATTCAATGAGCGAGCGGAGAAGGTGTGGAGCCTGCTCGAGGCTAGCGCACACGAACTCGGATTGGTGCTGCAACGCACGGCAACAGGCATGGTGACGATCCCGCTTGATGCAGAGGGCCGGCCCATTCCTTCCGACGAGTTCGCACAGCTGTCGAATACAGCCAGGGCTGCCGTCCGCACACGTCAGCAACAACTCGAGCAGTCATTCGAGGAAGCCATGCGGCAAATCAAGAGCATACAGAAAGAGGCAAGTACAGCAGAAGAGATGCTGGAAGAAAAGACTTGTGCTTACGCGATTGAGCCCTTGTTTGATGAACTGAGATTGCAATTCCAGGGGGAGGACGTCGCACGCTACCTGCAGCGCGTCAAGGAGGATGTGATTGCAAACCACGCTCTATTTCACGGAGATCCGGAACCGACAACACCGGATGCCGCTCTGCTTGGCGCGGTACCACCCGATCCGCGAATTCGCTATCAGGTCAATGTGATGGTGGATCATACGGATTCGGCAGGAGCGCCCGTCATCATCGAACCGAACCCCACGTATTTCAACTTGTTTGGAAAAGTAGAATACCGCGGTAACAGGGGAGTCATGGTGTCTGATTACACCCTGATTAAACCCGGAGCTCTGCACCGCGCTAACGGCGGTTACCTGATTGTTCAGGCTATCGATCTTCTGAGCCATCCTGCCGCATGGACCGCTTTGAAACGTGCACTAAAAAATGGTGAAATCCGCATCGATAACCCACAGGAAGAGAATATGTGGATGGTTTCAACGGGCCTTCGGCCGCAGGAGATCCAACTCAAAGTTAAAGTGATTTTGATTGGCACACCGGACATCTACCATCTTTTGTATGAATACGACGATGCCATGCAAAAACATTTTAAGGTGAAAGTGGAGTTTGACGCTGAGATGGAGCGCTCTGCTGCGGCATCGAGGCAATACGCCAACTTTGTCGCAAGCTATACGAAAGCCCACGAGTTGCCGCCGTTCACTGCGGGGGCTGTTGCCGAGATCATCGACTTCAGCGCGCGCTTGGCTGGCAATCAACGAAAGTTATCAACGAGGTTTCATCCTGTGATCGAGCTTGTCACAGAGGCGAGTTACCTGGCGCAGCAAGCAGGTGCAAACACAGTCACAGAACAGCATGTCAACTCGGCACTCAGTGCAAAGGTCCATCGGGCAGACCTCATAAAGGAAAAGGTGCTCGAGATGATTCTCAATGGAACCATCAGGGTCGATACGGACGGCAAGCGGATCGGGCAAATCAATGGCCTCGCCGTCCTTGCCAGCGGCAATGTGTCGTTTGGCCAGCCACACCGGATTACCGCGAGGACATACGTTGGCAGGCGCGGAGTTATCAATGTGGAACGCGAAACAGCGATGAGCGGACAGATTCACGACAAAGGGGTGCTCATCCTCAGTGCATACCTCGCGGCAGAGTTCGGCAAACGGATGCCGATGGCGGTGTCTGGCACCATTGTATTTGAGCAGACATACTCCAAAATTGATGGAGACAGCGCATCAAGCACAGAATTGTACGCGCTTTTGTCATCGCTCAGTGAGTTACCTATCCTACAGGGGATCGCGGTGACCGGATCGGTCGATCAGTTCGGCGAAATCCAACCGATCGGCGGGGTCAATGAGAAGATAGAAGGTTACTTTTACATCTGTAAAGCCAAGGGTCTAACAGGTCGACAAGGGGTGATGATTCCGCGCCAAAACGTCACAAACCTGTTTCTGCCGGAGGAAGTGGTCGACGCTGTTCGGAATGGGCAGTTCCACATCTGGGCTGTTCAGAGCGTCGAGGAAGGGATTGAGCTGCTGACAGGCTTTACGGCGTTGTCTGTCTATGTGGAGATCGAGACGAATGTTGTAGAGATGTCCAGAGCGGCGGCTTATGAGAGGCGCCGGGTGTGAGGCACTCGGGGCGACGGCCACGAAACAGCAAAGTGTAGCCCAAGTTACCCTCTCCATGCTAACTTAGATGGAGAGGTTTTTTTAAAAATGCCGTTTGCGGCTTGAGCAGGTCACGCTGTTGATAGACGGTACAGGGAGGCATTGTTTTGAACGTAGACGCGCAAAGGCTATGGCAACGTATCCAGACTCTTCATGAAATTGGTACAACACCGGACGGCGGTGTATCCCGGTTTTCGTTCACAGCGGAGGAACGGGCGATTAAAGACCGCGTGACAGGGTTTATGAAAGATGCAGGCCTCGAGATTCGTGAGGATGAGACAGGAACCCTCATTGGCAGACGAGAGGGCAGCGAGGCAGGGTTGCCGGTGGTACTCGTGGGATCGCACCTCGATTCGGTCCCGAATGGCGGAGATTTCGATGGTCCGCTTGGCGTGTTGGCGGCGATTGAGGCGTTAGCTGCGATGAAAGAGGCGAACGTTGAGACTCGCCATCCCATTGAGGTTGTGGCGTTTACGGATGAAGAAGGGGCGAGGTTCCGTTACGGCATGATCGGCAGCCGTGGTATAGCCGGGACACTGACATCAGAGGAACTTTACGAGCACGCGGATGCGAACGGCATCACGGTCGCGGAAGCCATGGAACAGCAGGGGCTGAGCCCGGCGGCGGTGAGGAATGCAGCGAGATCGCCGGAAGACGTTAAGGGTTATCTGGAGCTGCACATCGAGCAGGGGAAGGTCCTCGAGCGTGCGGAACAGCCGGTCGGGATTGTGACAGGTATAGCAGGGCCATTATGGCTGAAGTTCACCTTGGAAGGCGAGGCAGGGCATGCAGGCACAACGCCGATGCCAGGCCGACAAGATCCGTTAGCAGCTGCCGCCGAGGTCCTCCTTGTGATTGAGCGTGAAGCGGGCCAGAAGGAACGAACCGTAGGCACGGTAGGGCAGATGACCGTGACGCCAGGGGGAGTCAACATCATTCCGGGACGTGTGGAGTTTACGCTCGACCTCCGGGATGTCGTCGAACAGACGCGCGATGAGGTGGAGGAGAGGATTCTCCAGCAAGCCCAGGAAATCTGCAGAAGGCGGGGCGTCTCGCTCAAAATCGATACCCTGCAGCGTGTGGCCCCAGTGACCTGTGATGAGAAACTGCAGGGTCTCATGCGAGAGGCCGCGGACGAACTCGGCTTGAACCCTCCAATGGTCGTGAGCGGCGCCGGCCATGACGGGATGCAGTTTACAGGTTGCTGGCCTGTTGCCATGCTCTTTGCACGCTCGAAGGATGGAATCAGCCACAATCCGGCGGAATACACCTCGCAGGAAGACTGCGCTATGGCTGCGGATGTCCTGCTCGGTACTTTGCTGAGGTTCGCGAACGAGGCTTAGGCATGGCGGAAGCGGATCGTCGCAGGGGGAACCGGCGAGGCCAAGGTGTGGGATCGGATCGTCATAAGGGGAACCGGCGAGGCCAAGGACCGGATCGGATCGTCGTGTGACAATGGACATGAGTCTATTTGGGAGAGGAGTCGTTTCGATGTCAGTAGTATTGAATCAACTGGACAAAAAGGTAGAACAGGTAACAGAGCAGGTTGTAGCCTGGCGACGGTATCTGCATCAACACCCGGAGTTGTCCTTCCATGAAGAAAAAACGGCACAGTTTGTGTACGATACGTTATCTTCCTTCGGCAACCTGGAGCTGTCACGGCCGACGAAAACGAGCGTGGTGGCAAAACTTCAGGGGGGACAACCTGGTGGTGTGCTGGCGATCCGAGCGGATATGGACGCGCTTCCGATTGCGGAGGAGAATGACTTCGAATTCAAGTCTGAGTACGAAGGCGTCATGCACGCCTGTGGGCACGACGGTCATACAGCCATGTTGCTGGGGACAGCGAAGATCCTGTCTGAATTGCAGGCTGAAGTTCCGGGCGAGGTCCGCTTCCTGTTCCAGCACGCGGAAGAACTCTTCCCAGGTGGTGCAGAGGAACTCGTGCAGGCGGGGGTGTTGGACGGAGTCTCCCAGGTTATCGGCATTCATCTGTGGGCGCCGCTTGAAGTGGGTAAGATCGGGATTTGTGCAGGCCCGATGATGGCCGCACCGGATACCTTCCATATTACTGTACTGGGCAAAGGCGGCCACGCAGCACAACCGCATTTGACGATTGACAGCATTGCGATTGGAGCACAGGTGGTCACAAACCTTCAGCATATCGTATCGAGAAATACGGACCCGCTCGATCCGCTCGTACTCTCCGTCACACAGTTCAACGCAGGGACAGCACACAATGTCATTCCGGGGTCCGTCGAGATGGTCGGGACCGTTCGATCGTTCAAGCCGGAGCTTCGCGATGAAGTGCCTGCCCTGATGGAACGCGTCGTTAAGGGCATTACCGAAGCACACGGTGCTACCTATAAGTTTGAATATGAGAAGGGTTATCGCCCCGTGATCAACGACGCAGAGGTTGCCGCGAAACTGCGCGCATCTCTTGTGAGCGCGTTTGCCGAAGACGTTGTGGAAGATGCTGTGCCTACGATGGGCGGGGAAGACTTCTCAGCTTATCAGACTGCCGCGAAGGGCACGTTCTTCTTCGTCGGCGCAGGCAATGCGGAGAAGAACATCGTTTATCCACACCATCATCCACGATTCACCGTGGACGAGGCGTCACTGCCGATGGGCGTTAAGGCCTTTGTGCACGCGACTTTCGATTTGAATCGGTAAGCAGTGGCGTGGCGGCAAGGGCGTCTTTAGATGTCCGCTGCAGGGGCCATAGGGCTGCCGAGCCGC
Organism: Paenalicyclobacillus ferrooxydans; assembly: GCF_001399675.1. Classification (GTDB taxonomy): domain Bacteria; phylum Bacillota; class Bacilli; order Alicyclobacillales; family Alicyclobacillaceae; genus Alicyclobacillus_B; species Alicyclobacillus_B ferrooxydans. The sequence goes on along the minus strand of NZ_LJCO01000072.1, from coordinate 65,906 downwards.
CGGGGCCATGACCGATTTGGGGGTGGGCTCAGGCGCACTGTGGCCGGGTGCCATAGTGCCACGTTCTCCTGTCGGTGTTATTGGTGTAATTAAGGAATAATTAGGTGGCCGCGCCCGTTGGCGCGGCTTCATTCTGTTTAACTGTACGTGGTGCCGGCGGGGCAGGTTAAGTCGGTACCAGCGACTTAATACACGTTTGGCGGACCGGTTAAGTCGGCGGGAGCGACTTAACGCACCCACCTAAATATCCGTCAGGCCCCGCCAGTACGTTCAGGGTCCTTGACTTTACAGCGCTGCGACAATGTCCTCGAGTGCCATGCCGCGTGAGGCCTTGACCAGCACGGTTGCTTCCGTCGGCACAACGCCTTCGCCTTCCAACTCGCTGAGAAGTTCCTGTTTGGTCGCAAAGTGGCGCACCTGTGGGTGACCAGCAGCCACAGCCTCTTTTGCGATCCACTTGGCTCGTTCACCGACCGTAATGAGTCGGGTCACGCCAATCTCCGCGCAAAAGCGTCCAACTTCTCTGTGCCCTGCCTCCTCGTAATCTCCCAGTTCAAACATGTCACCGAGGATGGCGACGGATGTCGCATCTTTGGCCTGCTCCCTTTGCTCCATCTCCATGAGAACGCCGAGGCTGGCCTTCATGGACAGCGGGCTTGCATTGTAACAGTCGTCGATCACGCTTCGACCATCCCGCCCCTGAAAAATCCGCAGGCGACCGACGGATGCAGGCAGGTTGCGCAGTGCGTCAGCCATGGCGTCCAGGGAGAGATCATGTACCGCGCCAAGTAACAACGCACCAAGCGCATTCACTACGTTGTGGCGCCCAGGTGTCGGTAACTCGACCACTGTTGATTTTCCAAGGACGGTAGCACGGAACCGAGTTCCCGTGGAAGTCGGCTCGAGGTCGCCAGCGAAGGCGTCTGCTTGTTCGCTCAGCCCGTACCATAAAACCCGTCCCTTGCACCGCGTGTAGATGCGTTCCAGCCACGGGTCACCCGCAGTCAGCGCCGCAACTCCGTCACTCGGCAAAGCCTCTAGAAGTTCGCCTTTTGCCTGAGCGATCCGTTCTTGACTCCCCAATAGTTCGAGATGACTCTGGCCAATGTTTGTGATGATTCCAGCTGTCGGCTGGCCGATCCGACACAATTCTGTGATTTGCCCCAGGCCTCGCATACCCATCTCGAGCACGATGGATGTCTCCGTTCCTTGACGTCTTAGCAAGGTGAGCGGGAGTCCCAATTCCGTGTTGAGATTGCCAGCTGTGGCTAGGCAGGGCCCGCCAGTCGAGAACACGGTTTTTAGCATGTCTTTCGTGGTGGTTTTGCCGTTGCTCCCGGTTACGCCGATAACCGGGCCCGAGAATCGTGATCGTTCATACATGGCCAGTCTCTGTACAGCATCGAGGCTGTTTTGTACCCGAATCACGGCCTTCCCGTTCATGCTCGGGTTTGCCGTGCCTGCAGTGGTGGCACTTTCTGAAAGAGACAGAGCGCTGTGACCAGCGTTAGATATATCAGCTTGAACTTCACTCAGGTCATGAGTGACCAAGGCCGCGCTGGCACCCTTGGACAACGACGGGATGACAAATTGATGACCATCGAGCTTAGCGCCGTCAAATGCGACAAATACGTCACCTTCGGATATAGCACGACTATCAATGCTGAGCCCGCGAATTTGTACTCCGGGGTCTCCAGAGATGAGTTCACCGTCTACAATCTGTGCCAACTCGGCAGCCGTTATGGGAGTCATTCATGATCCTCCAGTCTCACGCATTTCAAATACGATCACTTCGGATTGTAGCACACGGGTTTAGTGTATGAGGGACATATAGGCGATTGACACGGGTAAACCCGTCCAGTAATAGACTGTTTTCATGAAATCACTGCGGGTGTGGAGCCATGCGTTGATTGCCTTACCTGCACACTTTGGTTTATCGCTGTGTCTGTAGGTTTCGGCTTTTTTACGGCGATCCGATCCATAGCTGGGAGTTTCGACCGATGCCGTCGTTATCTGCCGAAACAGCGCCGATATCGTATATAATGGAAACGCTAATGCTCCAATCTAGGTCCCCGCATTGGTGCTTCACGAAAAAGGGGTTGGCAACTGTGGCAAAAATACGAGTAGGTGTAGTATTCGGTGGAAAGTCCGGAGAACATGAAGTCTCGATTGAAAGTGCGAAGTCCGTGATGGAGGCGTTGGACAGAACCAAGTACGATGTGGTGCCAATCGCGATCGACAAACACGGACGTTGGCATTCTGGTGATAATGCTGTACGGTTCCTTGACGGTGGGTGGGCAACCCTCGCCGCGCCGCGCTCCGGAGAAGCGCTGTTAACAGGTGATGGCATGGCGAACGATGCAGCAGGTACCGAGGCGCAAGAGGCAGGTACCGGAGCCGGCGCGCAAGATACAGGCACAACAGCTGCGCTACACGACGGCGGTGAGCAGATAAACTCATCGCAGGCTCTTCAACCCGTTGGCGGATCAAGTGTTCTGCCCGGCCACGTGGCAGAGTCCATCGATGTGTTGTTTCCTGTGCTGCACGGTTCATACGGTGAAGATGGCACTGTGCAGGGGATGTTTGAACTGCTCGACATTCCCTACGTAGGGGCCGGGGTGGCGGCATCAGCCGTGGGTATGGATAAGATCCTGATGAAACGTGTCTTTGCGGCTGTCGGCCTGCCTCAGGTAAACTACGTGTACTGCACGCGGACGGAGTGGGAAAAGCAACCAGACCTCGTTATCTCGCGGGTAGAAGAAGCACTCTCATATCCGTGTTTCGTGAAACCGGCAAACCTCGGGTCAAGTGTGGGTATTTCAAAGGCGAAATCGCGCGAGGAGCTGAGTCAGGCCATCGTCTTGGCAGCCCGATATGACCGAAAGGTCATCATTGAAGAAGGGGCCAATGTTCGCGAGGTGGAAGTTGCTGTCCTCGGCAATGACGAACCGAAAGCATCGGTAGCGGGTGAGGTCGTCCCTTCCAATGAGTTCTACGACTATCGAGCGAAATATCTCGATGGGGAGTCAAGTCTATTGATCCCGGCCCCAGTTTCAGGAGAAGTGATGGATGAGATTCGTCGTCTTGCAGTGCTGGCCTATCAGGCAGTGGACTGCAGCGGATTGGCCCGTGTGGACTTCTTTGTGGAAAAGGGGACCGACAGGGTGCTCGTCAACGAGATCAACACGATGCCTGGTTTTACTCGCTTCAGCATGTACCCGAAACTGTGGGAAGCAACGGGCCTTTCGTATCGGCAGCTCATCGATGCACTCTTGTCGCTTGCCATCGATAGGGCCGAAGAGCGGCGCAAGTCGCAGATTGATTTCGAAGTCTAGAATCGGAAGTCTAGATCGGAAGTCTAGATCGCGATGTCTAGATTCGAAGCCTAGGTCGGGAAGTCTAGGTAAATGGTTTGTAAACGGGAGGTGAGTCCATGCACGGAGAATGCGCAATCACGGGAGCCCATGTGCTTGCTGCTGGCTATGCAGTTCACGATGGTCCGTTTCACGCGTCTGCTCGCGAAGGGCTCGCTTCCTATCTCATTCGGCTGCAGACTGAGGGGTTCGCGAGGGCACTCGTGTGCGGTGAAGTTGTTGATGTTCGCCCCGGTGACTTATTGTGTTATGCCCCGGGCGATCCCTACATGCTATCGATTGGGACACTGGCCCATGAGGCTGAGGCAGACCCGTTATCGGGTGTGAAGTCGACGACGGCATCTACCCTCAGCGTGGACTACTATGTGTTTTGCCGGGGACGATGGATTGATCAGTGGTGGGGAAGTGAACAACGTCCGTGCAAGGTGAATATCCCTCTGTCGGATGAGACCCTCGGCCTCTGGCGCCAGCTCGTCTGGCATTACGAAGGCGGACAGAGAGCGCGTCCAGGAAATTTGAGAAACAAGAGTAAGGTTTATGATTACATCCTTCGTGCGCTCTGTTTACATCTCGATGACGCGGCTCAGAGTGAGTCCGAAACGCTGGCAATTGGGGAGTCTCTCGTTGCCTACCAAATGAAAACGTTTCTCGAGCAGCATGCTGGGGATGACATCTTGATTCAGGATGTTGCTCACCATGTCGGGCTGAGTGTTTCGCGTGCCGTACACTTGTTCAAAGAAACCTTCGACCAAACAATGGTACAATTTCTGCAGGAAACCCGTTTAAATGCTGCCTGTGAGCGGATTCGCTTCAGCCGCATGACCCTCGAGGAAGCTGCTGAATCAGCAGGATTTCGAAGTTACTCCTACTTTTACCGCTTATTCCGGTCTCATTATGGTATGTCTCCCAAGCAGTTCCGTGCGAACATGAAATAAAACCTGAAAATAGCCAAATCGGAAATGAATCTGCAAAATCGGTCATTCTCATCTCCTCGGATTTGTGATTAAATCACAACTACGTTGTCGGAAATCCGTTACCTTTCGACGGGCTGATTTCTGCACGATCTGCCAATCGGGACGAGTGCCGCGTTCTCAAGGGACCTGGTGGTGGGGAACCTTGTTTTCGGAGGACCTTGTTCCGATTGGAGTGTTTAGAGGGGGGAATGGATTGGCAAGCGTGTTTCGACGGCTCAGTAGATTCTATCGTCCCTATCGTCGTTTTTTGTACCTGAGCCTTGGTCTTCTGGTATTGGCGACCGCTCTTGGACTCGTCTACCCGTATCTATTGAAGACCATTGTGAACCAAGTCATTATCGGCGGCCATTATCACGAATTGCCCATGTTGGTTGCAGGAATTATTGGCGCTGCCGTGGTGAAAGGGATTTTCAACTTCGCATTCCAGTACTCAGGTCAAGTCTTTGGAAGCAAAACCGGCTATGATCTGCGAAACTCCCTGTACCGCAAGCTGAATACTCAGCCATTTGCCTACTACGATCAGGTTCACACAGGAGACCTTATGTCCAGGATGACAGCCGACTTGGACGCATTTCGGATGTTTTTGGCGTTCGGCATCAACAACCTTGTGAGTCTGTTTCTGACTAGTGTATTCGGGCTCGGGCTGATGGTGTCAATGAACGGTTGGCTGGCACTCGTAATTGCATGCCTGTTGCCGATTCTAGCCGTCACTGCGGTCCGTTTTGACGGTCGCCTTCGGCCGACCTATCGTCACATTCGAAAAACCCTCGGCACGCTCAACTCTGGTGTTCAGGAGAACATCATGGGGATGCGGACGGTCAAATCTTTTGCCAAGGAAGACCGCGAGATTGTCAAGTTTAACGGGCGTAATGACGACTATTTTGATGCGAATATGGATGCCACTCAGTTGTGGAAAAAGTTCTTCCCGTTTATCGAATTTGTTGGCAACTTCGGCGTGGTGCTCATCCTCTTCATTGGTGGGTGGCTGGTCATCAGTCACCACAAAGGGATGAATCTTGGCGATCTCGTTGCTTTCCTCAGCGTCGTCTGGACACTGATTTGGCCGCTTTCCAACCTTGGGTTCTTCCTCAATAACCTGACCCAAGCGGTGGCCGCTGGAGACCGCTTACTGGAAATCCTTGAGGCACCAGACGAACTCGGTGACCAAGGTCAGCACCATACCGTACAGATGCTCGGAAATGTTGATTTTTCCGGTGTCAACATGCGTTATGACGGAGAAGCCGTGCTCCGCGATGTATCGCTGAGTGCGACGGCAGGCGAGACGATCGCGCTCGTGGGGCTTACTGGTGCTGGAAAGTCGACTCTGGTCAACCTGCTCCCGAGGTTCTATGACGTCGACAGCGGATCGGTCAAAATCGACGGCGTAGATGTTCGTGAATGGGACCTGCAATCCCTGCGCAGGCAGATTGCAGTCGTCTTCCAGGAACCATTCCTGTTCTCGACCACCATCTTCTCGAATATTGCGTATGGCAGTCCGAACGCGACCATGGAAGATGTACGGCGAGCTGCAGAGATGGCAGATGCGGCAGAGTTTATCGAACGACTACCGGAGGGGTATTACACCCTCGTTGGCGAGCGGGGACTCGGGTTGTCTGGGGGTCAGAAGCAGCGGATCGCGCTGGCAAGAGCCGTTCTGATGAACCCGTCCATCCTCATCCTCGACGATGCGACAAGTGCCGTTGACATGGAGACGGAGTTCAAGATTCAACAGGACCTTGAGCGAGTGATGAAGGGACGCACGACATTCATCATTGCGCACCGTATCAGCTCGGTGAAGCGAGCCGATCAGATCCTCGTCATTGAACACGGCCGCGTTGTGCAACGGGGTACACATGATGAACTCCTGAAGGAGTCGTCAGGGTTGTATCGCAAAATCTTTGATATGCAGTTCCAGGACTTTGAGTCTGTCGCCTCGGGCCAGGCCGCCAGTCAGGCTTCAGCGCAGGCAACAGGGAAGTCGGTTGGTCAGGCTTCAGCTCAGGCAACGGGGCAGCCGCTTGGTCAGGCTGTGGGTCAGGCAGCCGGGAAATCGTCGGGCGGATTCAGCGGTGTTGCTGTACCTGGCGGGGGGTGTGTCGAGTGAGTCATGCAGAGATAACGAAGACGGTTGCAGTAACGGAAGGGACCATCGAACACACTGACACCAACCTGCGAGCCCCGTTTATCTACAAAGACGACGAAGCTCTCGAGAAGAAGTTCCAATTGGGTCAAATGAAGCGATTGTTCCACTATGTCACGAATTATCCGAAGTTGATTGCACTCGCGTTGACAGCCACGTTGGGGAACCTGGTGGCGACCCTGGTTGGGCCGTTCATGGTCGGTAAAGTTATCGACACGGCGATTTCAAAGGATAACACCCACCGACTGCTGATTGATTGCATCCTGTTACTGGCGTTGTACCTGCTTAATTATGTGGCGAGTCACTACCGCATCTACCTGACAAACCTGCTCGGACAACGCGTGATTCAAGGCCTTCGGGCAGAGTTATTCAGCCACGTGCAGCGGCTGTCTCTCGGGTTCTTTGACAGTCGTCCGGCCGGATCGGTTTTGGTCCGGATCATGAACGACGTCAATTCGCTTCAGGACCTGTTCACAAACGGTGTCATCAACAGTATCACGAACGTGTTCACCTTGATCGGGATTATCATTATCATGGTTTCGCTGAATGCAAAACTCGCATTGGTGACGATGATCATTGTTCCAATCATGTTCCTGTTGTCGACTCGACTGACCTTGACGATCCGGCGTGCCTGGCAGCAGGTCCGCATACGTCTGTCACGGTTAAATGCGCACCTTGCCGAAGCGATTCAAGGGATGCGCGTCACGGAGTCCTACGCCCGCCAAGATGAAAACCAGCAGTTTTTCCAGGGGATGAACTACGATTGGGTGCGTTATTTTTTGCGTGCGCAACGCGTGAGTATCTTGTTCGGACCCATGGTTGACTTGACAGGTGCCATCGGCAGTGCAGTGCTGTTCCTATACGGTGTTCACTTGCTTCGCACCCCTGGCAGCATGGTTACGGTTGGTCTCTTGGTGGCCTTCGCGAACTACCTAGGTAACTTCTGGCAGCCGATTTCGCAGCTTGGTCAGCTGTACAATCAGTTGCTCGTCGCGATGGCGTCATCAGAGCGGATCTTCCAGTACCTCGATACCACACCGACGGTACAGGACTTGCCAACAGCAAAGAACCTTGCAGACATTGAGGGTTCGGTTACTTTCGAAGACGTTACGTTTGAATATGAACCGGGACGCAAAGCCATTGACGAGATCAACTTCCATGTGAAGCAAGGACAGACCATCGCGCTTGTCGGCCACACCGGTGCTGGAAAGAGTACGGTAATGAACCTGTTAGCACGCTTTTACGATCCGACTTCTGGGCGCATCCTGGTCGACGGTACGGACATTAAGACGATTCAGTCGCAGAGTCTCCGCTCTCAAGTGGGCATTGTTCTGCAGGACACCTTCATCTTCTCAGGCACCATCATGGACAACATTCGGTATGGCAACCCGAATGCGTCAGATGAAGACGTGATGGCTGCTGCAACTGCTGTGTATGCGGATGAGTTTATCCGCGAGCTTGAGGATGGGTACCACACAGAGGTCCGCGAGCGTGGCAGCCGCCTCTCGATGGGGCAGAGGCAACTGCTTTCGTTTGCGCGGGCCATCCTGGCTGACCCGCGGATCCTCATCCTGGATGAGGCGACAGCGAGCATCGATACCTACACAGAGCACTTGATTCAAAAGGGTCTACAGGTGCTGTTAGCCGGACGAACCGCATTCGTTGTGGCGCATCGACTGTCGACCATTCGTGACTCTGATCAGATCCTCGTCTTTGATCATGGCGAGATTGTGGAGCGCGGTACGCATGCCGAACTGATGCGTGAGCGTGGACACTACTACGGCCTAGTGGAAGCACAGTATCAGTTCTTGGCGTAGATGTAGGGGTGTAGATGTAGGCTGTGCGCGGCCCGTGGGACAGGTTGGGTCCGGCGGTCGTCGCGGGGGGTTAAAGGCTGACGCACGCCTAAACACAAACGACTTCCAAATTCAATTCAACGGTAAGGCACCCCGATTCGGGGTGCCTTTCTTCATGACTTCAATGGGCGCCGATGGCAGGCAACAGGCAACAGGCAACATAGAAAACCACCGCTCTCAAGGCCGCAACGCGTACATAGACCTCTTGCTCTTGTGTTGCAGTAGGTGGTCGCCATGAGCTGAGGCTTAGCGGAACTGAGTTCCTTTAACGCAGGTGGGAGTCGTCAAGAGCTGAGGCCTAGCGGAACTGAGTTCCTTTAACGCAGCAGGTGGTCGTCAAGAGCTGAGTTCTGGCATGGTACCCGTCGCACATCAATGAATCAGCGTTTCAAAGGGTACTGTAAAAACTATCTAAATCCGGGCCTCTTGACACAACTCTCATTCTGATAAATACTTAGTAAAACGTTTTCGTAAAATGTTTTCCCTGTTCATGAGACAACCGAATAAGGGAACACTGATGACTTAAGGAGGGTTTGTCTATGCGACGTGGAAAGGTCCGTTGGAGCATCGCGGTCGTCTTGTTTTTAGGCGTTCTTATTAACTACTTTGACCGCACCAATATGTCGGTTGCTACCAAACCGATGATGCACGAGTTTCACCTGACAACTGGGCAATGGGGTGTCCTGATGTCATCCTTTGCTTGGTCGTACTCTTTGTTACAGATTCCGATTGGTGCGTTGTTGGATAAAATCGGCGTGAAATGGCTGATGCGTGTTGGTACTGTGGTATGGAGTTTAGCCACTTTTATGACAGCCATTGTCAGCGGTATGGGACTTATCATTTTGTCCCGGATTCTGTTGGGTGCCGCTGAAGCACCGGCATTTCCTGGCGCGTCGAAGGCCACTGGCTACTGGTTTCCAATGCGGGAACGTGGTGTTGCCACATCAATGTTCGACGCGGCAGCGAAGTTTTCGAACGTTATCGGAGCTCCGTTGGTAGCGTGGGCAGTGACAATCTGGACTTGGCGCGGCGGCTTTTTGATGACCGGTGTTCTGAGTGCCATTTACGCTGTGATTTATTGGATTTGGTATCGCGATCCGAAAGAGCATCGAAGCATCACGAAAGAAGAGCTGGAGTACATTGCAGAAGGCGGCGGGCAGTCAGAGGGTGAAGCTGAAGGCGGTGTCGGTCGAAACCTTGGATTCCTGCTCAGCAACAGAAAAGTTTGGGGCTTGACAATCGGTTTTGCTGCTTATGGATATTCTTTCTATCTCTTCTTGACGTGGTTGCCAGGGTACCTGGAGAAACAGATGGGAATGAGCGTGTTAAAGAGTAGTGGATATGTTGCCATACCATGGTTGATTGCTACAATTACTGACTTCCTCATCGGCGGATTTTTGGTAGACTCGCTGATTCGGAAGGGATATAATCCGTCGAAGGTGCGGAAAACGTTGTTCACAATTGGTATGATTTTGGGACTCGCGGTTGGTGGAGCAGCGTTTACAAACAACCCGAATGTCGCCATCATTTATATCTCCATTGCACTCGGCGGCCTCGCCTTTGCGGCACCAATCGGGTGGAGTATTCCAGCCATCATTGCGCCAAAGGGAACAGTTGGTACCGTTGGAAGTATCATGAACTTCGTCAACAACCTGATGGGTATCGCGGCACCGATTATTACTGGTTACATTGCTGGCGGTACAGGCTCTTTTGCAGATGGGTTTTTAGTGGCTGCGATCGCGCTCGTTGTCGGCATCTTGTGCTTCTTGTTCCTCATGGGGCGAATTGAACCCATTAAGACTCCGTACAACGAAGGTCGGGCATCGCGATAAAAGGGTAAGTCGACAGGAAACGAAAGTATCAGTACTGAAATATACATCGTGTGCCGCTCCTTTGGCCCTGGCGGCTGAGGGGCGGCACTTGTTTGCTGGGATGGGGGAGAGTGTGCATGGCGCCATCGTGCACGATTGGTATTGATATCGGAACAACATCAGCGAAGGTCATTGCTTTATCAAAGAACGGAGAGCAGGTTGCTTATCATAAAGTAATCCTTCCAATCCGCTACACAGACGAGGGCGGGGCAGAGCAAGAAGCACCTATTGTATACGATGCAGTTATGGAGGCCCTTTCTGTCGTCGTTGAAGCCGTCAAAGGCAAATTCGACGTGCAACAGATTGGGTTCAGTGCTGCTATGCATAGCGTGCTGGCTGTGGATCAGACAGGTGCCCCGTTGTCGTCTGCGTGGACTTGGATGGACCTTCGGGCCAAAGGGGAGTCTGCACGAGTGTGGGCGAGTACGGCTGGCAGGGAGATGTATGCTCGGACGGGGACCCCGATTCATCCCATGACTGTGGCCATGAAGCTCCTGTGGATGCAGGAGCATAGTCCCGAACTCATTAAGTCTGCAGCCAAGTTCGTCTCACTGAAAGAGTGGATTTGGTTTCGGTGGTTCGGTGCGTGGCAGGTCGATGAGTCGATGGCGAGTACTACAGGTATATACGCAACCGCCACCCGCCAATGGGACGAGGCAACGCTCGCATTCCTTGGGGTCAAACGGGATCAACTTAGTGACATTCAACAGACCACTTTTTGCCGCTTGGTCGAGGAGAGCGAGGTGCTCTCAGCCTTGCCGCTTGACAGCGTCGCTTCAGTCAACATTGGAGCCACAGACGGGGTTCTGGCGAACCTTGGTGTCGGAGCCATCGGATCGGACACGATGGTTATTACGATTGGAACCAGTTGTGCGCTGCGGGTTACAGTTGATGTACCGGCTACACATGAAGCAACACGGTCGTTTTGCTATGTGCTGAGTGATGGGAAGTACGTCATTGGTGGACCGAGCAACAGCGGAGGAGTTTCAGTGGAACGGATGTACCGTCAGGTGATGGGCGGCCTGAACGAAGACCAGCTTGCACAAGGTCTCAGTCGAGCCCTGAAAGAGGCCGGAGATGTTGATACCGGAAGCCTGCTGTGCTTGCCATATGTAGCGGGAGAGCGCGCGCCGCTGTGGAACCCGGACGCAACCGGAGCATGGGTTGGTCTCGAACTGCATCATCAGCCGACGCATCTGTTGCGTGCAGTCGTTGAGGGTGTGTTGTATAACGCGTACTGGATCGCGACGGGGCTGTTTGAACAAACCGGGATACCTTCACGTTTGATGGCTTCCGGGGGGCTCCTCGAAGTGGAGTGGATCCGAAAGACAATGGCAGATGTATTTGCGATCCCGGTTGAGTATTACGACGAGGGCGATGCTTCTTCAGTAGGAGCCGCTTGGTTGGCAGAGCTAGCGACTGGAGAGCGGCAGTGGAGCGACGTCAGTTTGCCTACCGAGTCACATCAGCGGCATGAACCGGATGAGAAAGAGCATATCAGACACTTGACGAGGTTTGACCGGTTCAAACACGCGGCGATCGGTCTTGGACTCGCATCCCCGGCGCAAAACGGTTAACTGCGCCGGGTTGTTGACCTGTTCCAGATGACCTCGGACGCAAGGGTTCGTGTGGCATCTGCTGTTGAATCCACAGTAATCCCAAGCCGGTCCAGAACAGCCTCCGAAATCCCAAGCCGGTCCAGGACAGCTTCCGCTGCGGCGATTCCGATTTCATCCGTGGGCTGCCGCACACATGTCAACCGTGGGCTGGTTACGTGAACCCAATCTGGTTCGTCAAAGGTCGCTAGCCCCATTTCGGTGGGTACCATGTAAGGCAGTTGCACCAGCCGCGGATATAAATCGAGCATAACGAGACCATTTGCCGTGTAAACCGTAAATGGTCTTTCTGGCGGATGCTCAGCCAACTCGCGAACCAGCGCATCGACTGAGGCGGGATCCTCGCGCAGGACCCAGCGAACGTCTGGGGAAGCGCCAGACAAATCGCAGGCAGTTTCGTACCCCTTTAGTCGCAGCTCCCTCGTACTCAATCCCTCCGTTGGTTCGGATACGTAGATGACGCTGCGGTAGCCTTCCTCAAAGAGTCGTTCTGTCAGCTTCTGTGATGCAGCTTGATTATCCGTGATCACATTGATAGCTGATGGGATGTCGAATTGCCGGTCCATCAGCACCACTGGTTTTTCCAGCGCGATCCGCTCCAAAAGCTCGTTGTTGTCTCCACTCGTCTGTATGATGATCCCGTCCACTCCTTGAGCCATCAATGACTGCAGAAGTTGAGCCTCTTGCTCGCGGTCCCCCGAGGATTCACAGACCAGAAGCGAGTAGCCTGCGGCATTCAGTACAGAGGAGATCGACCGAATCACAGCGACAGCGTACGGATAGCCGAGATTGACGACAACAACTGCTACGGTCCGGCTTTGTCCCTTCAGACCCTGGGCCATTTTATTGGGTTGGTAATGAAGCTTTGCGATGACCTGCTCGATCCGTTGTTTGGTCTCCACGCTCATCGAGTCATATCGACGATTCAGAAACCGCGATACAGTGGTGATCGAGACGCCAGCGGCTTTTGCGACATCCTTAATGGTCACCGATTGGTTTGCCATACTTCGTCCCTCTCACGCAGAAATATCTTCCTTCCATCATCTCATATTCGCGAACAAGAACCAACATCCGTTATTGACAGAGGCTGATACACTGTTGACGCAGGGGTGTTTCCGAAGGGACTCTATTTTCTTTTGTTTGGGAATAGTGCGGCACCGACAGACTCGGATTTCGCGGCACCCGAATTGTTGGATGAGCCGTACTCAGATTTGTTTTCGTGGAAGGGATGAAGACTTCATGAGATCGTACCGAGAGATCCTTTCCTTGTCATGGCCGATATTGCTCGAAATGGGCGTGCAGATGTTCATCATGAACATGAATACGTTCATGGTCAGCCGTCTCGGAGACGGGGTTGTGGCCGCGGTTGCAACGGCGAACACAGCTCTATCGATTGTTGGAATGCTAATGGGCATTGTCGGGATCGGTGCGAATATCCTCGTCGCGCAATACTTTGGAGCAGGGGAGCGTTTGTCGACGAGTCGGATTGTCGTCGAAGCTATGCGGCTGAATCTGCTCGTCTCCATCATCGTCGGGGTGTTTATGATGGCGGAACCTTGGATCGCGCTGACGCTGTTGCATACACCCGCGTTGATTCTCGAGCCTGCGCGTCTTTATCTGCGCTGGATGAGTGTTTTGCTCCCGTTGCAGTCTGTCTCCATGTTGGCGGCAGGTATACTCCGCAGCTTTGGCAGCACCCGGCCGGTTTTATATTTATCGATTTTGAATGTCGTTTTGACAGTGAGTGGCAATGCAGTCGTTGTGTATCAGGGGTTTGGACTGCCGGAGCTTGGGATTGAGGGGCTCGTTGGAGCGAACGCGCTTGGAGGGGTGGTCAGCACCGTCCTGATGTGTCGACTGCTCTACACGAAGATGCCTGCAAAGGTGGGGCTGTCCGCGTGGTGGAAGCGAGGTCACTTTACTTGGGACGTTATCCGGGTTGGGGTCCCATCGGCCGTAGAGCTGGGCAGCTATCAGTTGACACAGTTTCTGATTGTCTCCCTTGTGTCTCTGCTTGGTGCCTATGCAGTTGCGACGCGCGCATATGCGTCTGCAGTGGAATCGATGTCTTTCCTGGTCGGCATGGGGCTTTCTCAAGGTATCTCGATCCTAGTGGGACACCGAATAGGCCGCCAGGATTACACGGGTGCCAGGGAGATCGCAAACCAGGGTATCATTTTGGGTGCCTTGTTAATGACCCTCACCGGCGGACTTTTGTTTTTGTTTGGTGGGGACATCGTTCGTGTCTTCTCACACGACCCGACCGTCATCAGGTGGGGGACTGGCGTATTGCGGATTATCGCGATCGCTCAGCCGGCCAAGGCAGTGAACATGGTCATCGGCGGCGCACTTCGGGGTGCGGGCGATAACAAGTGGCTGATGTGGAATTCCGGCACATTTGTGTGGCTGTCAGTCATCTTCGCATACCTCTTTGGTATCACTTGGCACGGCGCGTTGTACGGAATGTGGTGGGGGATGTGTCTCGACGAGTGGATCCGGGCGGGGCTGGTATTTCGCCGCCTTCGCGGTGACCGTTGGCAAGGCCGCAGTTACGTGCAGGCGAGCACGGTCAACGGCGACGCTTCATCGGGGGCTCCTGTTCCGATGGAACACTAAATTAGGCGAGGATGGGGGAATCAAGATTGGCACAGTCAGTGATGATGGAGTTTGCACGATTTCTTCGCGATCACAGTTACACGACAAGTATGTGGGACAGCGGGTATACGGCCGCTGACAGCAACGGTGTCTGTCACGAATTAACCAAGTGGTTTCAACAAACTTGGGGTCAGGCTGGTGAATTCCTCATGCTGTGGTCAAGCGTCAACGACACACAATTCTCGGGGGACAGTGAACTCGTTTACCTGGTAGACGGACGCGCGCATCTCATCCCAAATCCGTTTATAGAAGGAGATGCGGAAGGGTTCGTCCTAGCCCTGGCCGCGATTGTGGAAGGACATGATCACACGCTCTACAGCGTGCAAATCAAGCAGAGAATTTTGTACAATGCAGTGTGAGTCAGACTTCAGTTGCCAGAGGGAGTGTTCGATTTTACTCCCAGGAGAATGACAGTGATGAGGATGCATACACCACCCGCGACTGTTGCGACCCCAAGGTGGGTGTGAAGCCAGATGACGGAGGCTGCCGCGGCTGACAACGGCTCCATGCATGCAATCAGGCTGGTTTCAGATGGGGTGATGTAGTTTGTGCTGCTCAGGTACAGGTAAAACGCCAGCAGCGTTCCAAAAACGACGACGAAGCCAATCAGGATGAGCGATCCCGTCGAGAAGCGGCTGTGACCCGTTTGCCAAGGCGGGGCAACCATAGAGCATCCGATGGATCCGATCAACATCCCCCAGCCGATAATCGGCGCTGACCCATATCTGCGAATCAAGGAGTACGGCGAGACTGTGTAGATGGCGAGCGTGATGGCGGAGATCAGGCCCCAGATGACAGCCGCAGGGGGAACGACGACCTTTCCCCACGCGCCGTTGGTTACCAATAAAAACGTACCCACGAGCGCAAACACCAACGCCACCCCCTCAATTTGGGTGGGCAGGCGCCGGGCTTTCAGCGTTACATACAGCAGAATCACGGCAGGTCCTAGGTATTGCAGGAAAGTTGCCATCGCTGCGTTTCCGTCGTGGATCGACGCCAAGTACGAGTACTGCACCATGAGAAGGCCCGCGAGTGAGAAGGCAATCAGGTGGAATGCGTCCCGTGGGCGCTTCCAAACTGCCCACAGTTTTGGCGTACCTTGTGTAAAGACTACGGAGACAAGCAAGACAATCCCCGATAACCCCATTCGGACGTCGACCAACCATGCTGCAGAAAAGCCATCGTGCTGAAATAATTGTTGAGAAGCGGTTCCAGACACGCCCCATAAAGTCGATCCGATGAGCACCATCACGATGCCCAACATGCGGGGAGAGACAAATAACGAGGTGGGCAATGGCCGCATCGGGTCCAACGGTTCGCTCATGATTGTCTCTCCTCCTGATACTTGAATTGCTCTGTGCCCAGATTGACCTCAGCGTGCAAGTCCCATCCGTTTTAGGACGCGGGCTTACCCGCGGACAATCGTTTGCTTTCTATCGGGGCCAACAGACACGTAAGTGATCGGCACGCCGGTCCACTCTTCAACCTGTATTACAAAGTTTTGCGCCGCAATCGGTAATTCCCCAAAGTTTCGACATTCAGAGATGTCTTCCTGCCATCCAGGCAACTTAGCATATTGTGGAACAGCCTGTTCTAATTCGTATGCCGGTAATGGCCTCGCGTACACTTCGCCATTTAGCTCGTAGCCAGTGCAGACCTGAATCTCGTCCAAACCGCTGAGCACATCGAGTTTCATCATAGCGAGCTCTGTGTAGCCGTTCAACCATGCACCGTAGCGGAGTGTTGGGATGTCCAGCCAACCACAGGCACGTCGACGACCGGTGGTAGCGCCGTACTCATGGCCTTTTTCCTGCAGATAGGTTCCAATCTCGTTGGTTAACAGTGTAGGAAATGGGCCTTCACCTACGGCCGTAGTATAGGCTTTGGTGATGCCAGTGATCCGATTGATGGCTGTCGGCGGAACACCTGCTCCTGCTGCCACACCGCCGCTGATTGGATTCGAAGACGTGACGAAGGGGTAGACGCCCCAATCGAGATCGCGCATGATTCCTAGCTGACCTTCCAGCAATACGTGTTTTCCTTCGCGAACCGCCTGCTCAATCAAAGGGAGAGTATCAGTAATATATGGAAGAAGTACGTCACGAGCAGCCATCAGTTCGTTCCACATTTCATCAAATGAACCGCAGAGGTGTTCCATTCCCGGCATGCGTCGCAACTTCAGTGCATATGCAGTCTCGACGCGGTTACGGAAGTGCTCCATGTCGCGCATTTCACCAATCTGAATGCCGAAGCGTCCTGATTTGTCTTGGTATGCGGGCCCAATGCCTTGAAGGGTTGTACCCACCTTTTTCGACCGGACTTCTTCCTCGTACGCGTCCTGCCACAGGTGGTAGGGCATCACCATGTGAGCACGTTCAGAGATGACCAGCTTGTCGGTGGAGATGCCCGCATCCTGCAGAGACTGCAGTTCCTTCACGAGGTTCGCCGGATGAATCACCACACCAGTCCCCAGGATGCAGATGGTGTTCGGGTTAAAGATTCCGGACGGAACGAGGTGTAAGGCAAACGTACCTGCCTCGTTCACGATGGTATGACCGGCATTGCCGCCGCCTTGAAAGCGGATGACCATGTCTGCCTGAACAGCAAAGTAGTCGACCATCTTACCCTTGCCTTCGTCCCCGTACTGGGCACCCACAACTGCATGAACCATTCGTAACAACTCCCTTTGTAACACATTTGCTTACTTTGTTTTATCGGGCTCCGTGCGCCCTCGTGGCGATGTTTCTGACGTGTTGCTCCTTCTGTAGTGTAAGTTTTCGACGGGTATGTGTAAAATGAATTTAATACATAGAAACTATGCGGATGTCGTATATCCGCTTTTGTCTCTGATCTAGTTTTTCCGTCCGTGTTCGCTTTGATGACGAGGAATCCTGAAGAATGCTGAAGAACGGCAAGGAAGGTGTTGTGATTGAACCGCTTGTACCGTACATTCGTTGTGAGTGTAGAATCCGGCACTTTGGTGCGAGCAGCGGCAGCGCTCCATGTGACGCAGCCTACCGTTACACGACAGCTGCAGCAACTAGAGGCGGAGTTTCACCAACCACTGTTCGAGCGTACGGGCGGCCGGCTGGTCTTGACCCGGTCGGGCGAGGTTGTGTACCGGACTGCCAAACGACTGCTTGCCCTCGATGACAAGCTCCGCGAAGAGTTAAACTCGCTTGCGAATCCGGAGGCAGGCACCGTGTACATCGGGGCGGGAGTCACGCCGGCGATTCACCTGTTGCCTGGGGCCTTTGCCATGTACCGCAACCTCCACCCAGGAGTGACCTTTCATCTGCGGACCGGATCGTCGAGTGATGTTGATGCGATGTTGTCTGCCCGCGAGATCGATATCGGGATTGTGACAACAGTTAACCCTGAACGGGCCGATTTGGTTGCAAAACCGCTCTATAAGGACGACCTTTTGCTCGTCGCCCCGCCAAGTCATGCGTTGTCTACTCGTTCGGCGATCACGGTATCGGACTTACAGGGGTACCCGATCATTGTCATGCAGGCAGGGTCCGGCTTGCGCCGGTTGGTCGAAGACCTGCTCGAATCAAGGGGGGTGCAACTGCTCCCGGCACTCGAAGTAGACAGCCTTGAAGCCATCAACCGGTTGGTCCAGTTTGGATTTGGCATCTCTTTTTTACCGAGGTCGTGTGTTCGTGACGATCTCGATGCAGGCCGCCTCGCCGTGATACGCCTCATGGATGAGCCTCCGGCTTCACGCACCATTACGATGGTTTACCGAGCGCAGGGCAGTCTGCCGGCGAATGCGGAACGTTTTGCAGAGGAGTTGCCAAGGTTGTTTTGAGTAATTCATCAGTCTGGGAGGCGACGGGAGTTTATGACGACGAACATAGTTGACCTGAAAGCCATCGAGGCAGCGGCTCGGAGGATTCGCGGGGTTGTTGTTGAGACACCTTTAATCAAAGCGCACCAGGTTTCGGCCATGGTAGGCACGGATGTTTACTTGAAGTGTGAGAATCTGCAAGTTACGGGGTCGTTTAAGGCACGGGGAGCAAGCAACTTTGTACTTTCTCTTGTTGAACGGCTGGGGGCGGCGAACTCCGAAGCCAGTTCAACATTTGGCGCTGATGCACAAGGGCTCAGCGGAGCCAGTCGCCGGTTAGGGGGCATCATTACCGCGTCTTCCGGAAACCACGGTCAGGCTGTTGCCTACGCCGCGAAGCGGGTAGGGCTTCCCTGCACGGTTGCCGTGCCGGAAGACGTCATTCGTGTTAAGGAAGTGGCTATCGAGTCGTTTGGAGCTCAGGTGGTACGTGTGGGGCGGACCTCTTCAGACCGGATCGACTATGCAGAACGGTTAGCCGCCCAGCAAAACCTCGTGTTTGTTCCGCCTTATGACCACGAGGACATTGTGGCTGGGCAGGGGACGGCTGGGCTTGAGGTTGTCCACAGTCTGCCGGAAGTCCGTGAGGTGTACGTACCTGTCGGCGGAGGCGGCCTCATCTCTGGCGTCTCTACGGCGGTGAAGTCGTTGAGGCCAATGGCGCGTGTCATTGGCGTGGAACCAGAGCTTGCCAATGACACCTACTTGTCCATGCAGGAAGGGCGGATTGTCGACATCGGATCAAATACCACCATTGCGGACGGACTGCGGACAAGTCATCCGGGTTCGTTCACGTTTCCGATTGTGCAAAAAAATGTTGATGAAATTGCACTCGTATCCGAAGCGCAGATCACGGAGGCGATGCGAATACTGTTCGAAGCAAAACTGGTGGTTGAGCCATCGGGATGTACGAGTGTCGCGGCCGTGCTCGGAGCATCTGAAGCGGGGCACCGGTTTGATGGCCCGGTCGTGTGCGTCTTGAGTGGTGGCAATGTGGCGCCAGAAATCTTCGCGAGTGTGCTGCAGTGAGTGAAGCTAGACGGACGGGGGCTCGAGTGGTTGATGCAGAAGTGACGGCTGAAGCGGCCCAGACCACGTGGACCAAACAGCGACGTTATCTCGGACTTGTTATCCTCATCGTGGCTAACCTCGTTTTGCGGTTTGGTTGGCTTCTCTACATGCATCCGCCGCAGGTGGACGACTTCGCGTGGTACTTTAGTCACGCCACTCAGATGTACGAGGGCCAAGGCTACGTTTGGTACGGTCACCCGACAAGCTATTGGCCCATCGGCTATCCGTTTTTTCTATCGCTTTTGTTTCACTTGACCGGGCCTTCTGTCACTGCGGGACTCATCACGAACGTCCTGCTCAGTACCAGCATTGTGGTGCTCGTATACGGCCTGTCGAGACTGGTGTTTCGCAATCCGACGGTGGCTTTTTGGGCTTCAGCAGGGTACAGCGTGTTACCCAGCCAGATTGAATGGAATTCTGTCCTCGGTTCAGAGGAGTTATTTACATTTCTACTTTTGTTGTCGTTGTGGATGTACCTGGTCGGCAGCCGAGCCCGTAATCCTGGGGATTTGCATGGCGGCTTCGCCAGTCGCGCACGGGTGCAGCCCATCTGGATTACGGCTCTCGCCGGGGTCATCATGGGACTGGCCGCCGACGTTCGTCCGATTGTGCTGTTGTTTCCCGCTGCGTCGCTGTTTTACGAGCGCTATGCGGCTCGTGAAACCTGGCGCAGCTCGTGGCTTGTCGCAGTCACATTTGCGGTTGCCCTATATGCGGGCGTGGCGCCTGTGACGATCCGCAATTTTATTGCCTTGCACCATTTCGTCCTCGTTTCAACCAACGGAGGCGTCAATCTGTGGCAGGGTACGCACGCAAACGGTTGGTATTACTGGAGCTGGAATCCCAAAGTGAACCCGCTTTTGCCTTACGTAAAAAACGACTATCTGGAAAACAAGGTAGCGATGCATGCAGCACTTGAGTATTACAGGCGTCACCCGCTCTTGACGGTGTTCAACGGGGTAGAAAAGTGGTTCTTCCTGTACTGGGTAGACTGGAACGTGATCAGTGTCACTTTCGCAGAAAAGGCCCCTCATGTGCAAGAATGGGTCATTCGAGCGAACATGTGGTTCGACAACATCGCGTATTACCTGTGGATGGCAGTGAGTCTCACCGGGATCGTCCAAGTGTTTCGCCGCTTTTCCAGGCAAAGCAGGACGTGGTGGCTGCTTCTTGCCTACATTATCTACAACACGGCCATCTTTTTCTTCTTTCCGGCGTGGGACAGGTTTCGTTATCCGATGATGCCGCTGTATGCTGTGTTCTTTGGGATCGGAGCATGGTACATTGTGGGACGCTGGCGTAGGAGGCAATGATGTAGGCGGCAATGATGTAGGAGGCAATGATATGGAAGATGACAGAGTGATGATAGACCAGACACTGTGGCCGAGAGATGTGGAGGTCCGGTGGATTGATGATATGAATGACAGCGCGCACAATCTTGCCCTCGAGCAAACGCTGGGTGAGGCTGTGGCACATGGAGAGATCCGTCCGCTCGTTCGAATTTGGCGCTCCGCTCTAGCACAGGGAATCGGCGTCAGTCGGAGGGACGTATCGGGCGACGATGGACTAGCTGCCATGAATGAGATGAAACAGAGCGGCTGGGACGTCGTTGTCCGTAATACAGGGGGAACGGCAGTTCCGCAGGGACCTGGCGTCGTGCATCTGTCGTATCTGTTTCCTCGCGATGCAAGAAAGGTGACGACGGACGCTTATTACAGGATCCTCTGTCAACCGCTCATCGCGTGGTTAGAAACTCTTGGCCTTCAAGCTGTCACAGGCGCTTTGCCTGGCAGCTACTGCGACGGGACATACAACATCCTTGTCGACAATAAAAAGCTCGTCGGAACCGCTCAAGCCTGGCGGGGCGGACTCGCCGGTGTAAAGTCAAATCGTCCGGGTTATATTCTCGCGCATGCCTGCATGGTCGTCGACGTCGACATGGTGGCAGCTGCGGAGCGGATCAACCGCTTTTACGCACGGGCGGGCAATGATTACCGTGTTCATCCGGAGACGAGCACGGCGCTCAGAGACCTTGTTCCGGATAGGTTTCAAGGCATGACGCCGTTTGAAGCCGCGACGAGCGTGGCGAACGACTGGGTGACCTGGTATTCGGCGCAGGTTGCTGATGTACGTCGGTAGGTTTGTGAGCTGATTTCGTTCATATTATCGTCACAGCGCGAGTCTGCGGCGGCAGGGACAGGTGCCTAGGCACCAGCTGTGTGTAAAATTACTTTTCAAGGAGAACTCCCGTGATGTATGCTAACGACGGACACGATAAGGCCTCTGAAAGAGAGGGGGGAGTTCCATGAGTAACGAACAGATTCGCTTAACCCAGTGGACGACCAAAGCTGGGTGAGGTTGTAAGATAGGTCCGGCGGACCTTTCAAATGTACTTTCTATGGTGAACTTACCAATGTCCGATCCAAATCTGCTTGTTGGTATGCAGACCCACGACGATGCAGGTGTGTATCGGTTGTCGGACGAGTTGGCACTGGTTCAAACCGTGGACTACTTCACACCGATTGTCGATGATCCGTATATGTTTGGGCGTATCGCCGCCGCCAATGCATTCAGCGATATCTATGCCATGGGTGCAACTCCGATTACAGCGATGAATATTGTGGGTTACCCCATCAGTAAGTTGCCCCCGGAGACCCTGGCCAAGATTTTACAGGGTGGTGCGGACACGGTACGCGAAGCTGGAGCTGTGCTGATGGGCGGGCATTCGATTGACGATACAGATCCGAAGTACGGTTTGGCAGTGACAGGCACCTGTCATCCGAACAATATATGGACAAACGCCGGTGCGCAGCCGGGTGATGCATTGGTGCTGACCAAACCAATCGGCATTGGAATCATTACGACTGCCATCAAACAGGGACTCACCATCCCTGATGAAGAACAACAAGTGGCGACGGTGATGGCGACATTAAACCGTGTCGCAGCAGATACAGCAAAACACTATTCAGTCCACGCCTGTACGGATATCACTGGGTTTGGCCTGCTTGGACATGTTCTCGAAGTGGCGCAAGGTTCCTCTGCCACTGTCCGGATTGCGGCCAAGTCGGTTCCTGTCCTCGGCAACGCGTTCGTTTTCGCAGAGCAGGGAGCCGTCCCTGGCGGCAGCAAACGGAATCTTGATTACGTTCGGTCGACGACGACGTTTGACTCTGATGTGTCTGAGTTATGGCAGATTGTCCTTGCAGATGCGATTACGTCAGGCGGTCTTTTGGTTGCAGTGCCGGAAGAAGAGGCTGGACGCTTGGTAGAGGAGCTGCAAGAGAACGGTGTCACCTGGGCGGCAAAGATTGGTGAGGTGGTTGCGCCTGTAAAGGGTGCTGACGTCATTGTGTCCCTCTGACGTCCATGGTTGGTTTATATCTTCAAGTATGACTTATGCCGATCTCGGTCTTCTGTGTCGGGATCGGCACATTTATGCCATTTTGAGTAAAAGCGGGAGATTAGTATGGTGGGGAATCAATCCCAAACAAATGTGAAGTCCAGACTGCAGGAGTGGGCAAGGGAATACCCCTTGTTAATTTGGTTCCTTGGCATCGGCTGTCTAATTAATGTCGGCGGGTTATCGCTGCTCTGGCCAGTGAACGCCATTTACATTCATACCGTGCTTGGCAAATCCATGACGGTGGCAGGACTACTTCTCATGTGCTACTCAGCCGCCGGTTTTGTCGGGAGTGCACTTGGCGGGTGGCTGTTTGATAAACTGGGCGCATTGTCTGTCTTGGTGTTTGGGCTGGCTTCATCAGGCCTGGTTATTTTAGGTCCCGTCTTTTCCCGCGCTTGGCCTGTTTATGTCACCGTGATGATTCTGTTTGGGATTACAAGTTCGATGCCATTTCCGGTCCTCAGCGCGCTTGCGGGCAGGCTGTGGCCCGAAGGTGGTCGGAGAGCGTTCAATTTCATTTACGTGGCAAACAATCTCGGGGTCGCCATTGGGACAGCGCTTGGCGGCGTCCTTGCACAGTGGTCTTTCGAGAGCGTCTTTCTGGGTATCTGTGTGGCCTATGCAGCCTTTTTGGGGGTGGTTATTTTTACCTTTCGTCCGCGCTTGAAACAGGTCGAAATGCGACAGGCATCGCACAGCGTATCCGAGCCGCTGTCTTCAAACGCCGTGAACGTCGGCTTTTCTGTGATTCCTTGGGGCACTGTCACGATTGTACTGATTGGTTTTGTGCTTGGATGGAGTGTGTACGTTCAGTGGCAAAGCTCAATCTCGGTCTACATGCAAGCCATCGGGTATCCGCTGACCGCGTACAGTGTGCTTTGGACTATGAACGGATTGTTGATCTTTGCCGCGCAACCTCTTGTGTCGTTTATTACGAAACGCATGCCGTCACTGGGGATGCAGATGGTGACCGGCATTGTCATGTATGCCGCAGCCTACAGCATACTCCTTGCTTCTCAGCAGTACGCGGCTTTTGTAGCTGCGATGGTGATTACGACCCTCGGTGAAGTCTTCGTTTGGCCGAGCGTACCGGCGTTCATTGCAAAGGTCTCTCCACAACATCGAATGGGCTTTCTGCAAGGGATGGTTCAAAGCGCAGCGACGCTGGGACGGATGCTCGGTCCGCTCGCGGGCGGCTATTTGTACGATCACGTTGGGGTTCATCGTCTGTTATCTCTAGCTCTCCCGGTGTTGGTATTGCCAGCACTATGTTTTTTGTGGATTGCCCGCAGTGAGCATTCGCATTTACCATCAGGTCCGGATTTGCCAAGTTCTGACGTGCACGCGTAGTTGAGAGAACGTCTCAACCTGCAAAGGGTCATGCGGAGCTTTCAGCATCCTGACTGAATTTACTATTATTTTTGTTTATTTCATGAAAACGCTTAACTTCCAGCAGGACAAGACTTGCGCTTGGGTTCAAAGTCTTTTATGATGAACACGAACCTTGGCCAGACGGACCACAGAAGGAAAATAGTAATGTGTGAAAATTTGGCGAATAGGGAGCTTTTTCCTACACTCAGAAGAGATTAACATTGTGACAAGGTGTCATTGGGACTTTACAAACCGTTCGGTGGAAAGTAGAATGACTTCAAAATCTTTGAATTCATAGATTACCGAACACTTCTTGTAACTCTAGTTGTAACTCTAGTTCCACAAAGAATAGTTGTACAATCATTGTACGGCTGCTGCTTTATTCAGAAAGGCCCCGCCCCTAAGCAGGGTAGAACAACGACGGCAGGAGGTCTTGTGGTGGCAGAACCGCTTCTCGCAATCAAAGATTTAAAGACCTACTTTATCAGCAAAGACATGGAAGTCCGCGCTGTGGACGGCATCGACATCAACGTCAACGAGAGACAAATTGTCTGTATCGTCGGTGAGTCTGGCTGCGGCAAGAGCATGACTTCATTGTCCATCATGAGACTCGTTCCTCAACCACGCGGTAAAATCGTCGGCGGCGAAGTGAAGTTTGCAGGTCGGGATTTGTTGAAACTGACTGAAAAGCAAATGACTGATGTTCGCGGCAATGACATCTCGATGATTTTCCAGGAACCAATGACCGCACTGAACCCCGTTCTAACCATTGGCGAGCAAATCACGGAAGTGTTGTTACGGCACCGCAATTTGACCAAGCGCGAAGCAATGGCGAAAGCGGTTGAGATGCTCCAGTTTGTTGGTGTACCGCGAGCGGCTGAAATTGTTCACGAGTATCCGCATCAGTTGTCTGGCGGCCTCCGTCAGCGTGTGATGATTGCAATGGCGATGGTCTGTGAGCCCAAGTTGCTCATCGCGGACGAGCCAACGACCGCACTCGACGTAACGATTCAGGCTCAAGTGCTTGAACTGATGAAAAAAATGCGCAATGACTTCAACACCGCCATCATTCTCATCACGCATGATCTCGGTGTTGTCGCAGATATGGCAGACCATGTGGTTGTCATGTATGCGGGTCAGGTAGTTGAATCTGTTAACGCAGATGACTTGTTCGCAGCACCGCTGCACCCGTACACCAAGGCGCTCATGGAATCGATTCCGTCACTGGAAGAGGAGAAAGAAACCCTCTATTCCATTCCAGGCACAGTTCCGGATGCCGCGGCTTACCCGGTGGGTTGCCGTTTTGCGGATCGGTGTCCGATTAAGCAGCCGAGTTGCTACGAGAGCATGCCGCTGCTCCGGGAAGTAAAGCCCGGACACCTCGTTCGCTGCGATCTTGTATGAAGGGACTGCTTACATGAGCGAGAACCTGCTTGAAGTTCAAAACTTAAAGAAGTATTTTCCGATAACTGCCGGTGTGCTTCGCCGGACAGTAGGTCATGTTAAGGCTGTAGATGATATCTCTTTTACAGTCAGGCCGGGTGAGACACTCGGACTCGTCGGCGAGTCTGGTTGCGGAAAATCCACGGCTGGACGCATGGTGATGCGTGTGCTGGAGCCCAC
The DNA here is from genome assembly GCF_001399675.1 of Paenalicyclobacillus ferrooxydans. GTDB lineage: Bacteria > Bacillota > Bacilli > Alicyclobacillales > Alicyclobacillaceae > Alicyclobacillus_B > Alicyclobacillus_B ferrooxydans. The sequence continues at coordinate 40,099 of NZ_LJCO01000072.1, read as the reverse complement.
GGATGGCCGGATTGTGTTTGATGGCGAAGACATCACGAAGATGTCAGGAAGCCAGCTTCGGCGCGTTAGACCGAAGTTCCAGATGGTCTTCCAGGATCCATATGCATCGCTGAACCCCAAAATGGCGGTTGAAGAAATTATTGCAGAACCCTTGGTTGTCAATGGCGTAGCATCCCGGCGACAGGCGATTGAGCGTGTCGTTCATTTGTTGGAAACTGTCGGATTGCGCGGTGAAGATCGTCTTCGCTATCCGCATGAGTTTTCCGGCGGGCAGCGGCAACGTATCGGGATCGCCCGGGCACTTGCCCTCAACCCGAAACTGATTGTTGCCGACGAAGCTGTATCTGCGCTCGACGTGTCCATTCAGTCTCAGATTTTGAACCTCATGGTCGATTTGAAGAAGGAGTTTAACCTCTCCTATATCTTCATTTCACATAACTTAGCTGTTGTCCGCCACATCAGTGATCGCGTTGCTGTGATGTACCTCGGTCACATGGTGGAAATCACGGATAAGACAGAGCTCTATAACAATCCGTTGCATCCGTACACCATGGCCCTGTTGTCTGCGGCCCCTGAGCCAAAGCGCCAAGGCCGACGCGAACGCATCATCCTTCAGGGGGATGTGCCGAGTCCGGCGAATCCGCCAAAGGGTTGCCCGTTCCACACTCGCTGTCCGAAAGTCATGGACGTCTGTCGAAGTCAACGCCCGGAGCTGCGCGAAATCACACCAGGTCACTTGGTTGCTTGCCACTTGTACTGATTGGTTTTTGCAGCACGGCGCTGATTATAAAAAAATTTTAATGGGGGTCATTACATGAAGCGAATTGGCAAAGGCTCCATGGCGACGATTGCACTTGCTGCATCGCTCACCATGCTGGTAGCCGGTTGCGGAAGCGGCGGTGGCAGCACCAACAGCTCCAACGGAACTGGCAGCAACAGCAGCAACAACACGAGTACCACTACGACTGGGCAGCCGGTAGATGGCGGCACCTTGACAATGGCTCAAGGCACCAAGTTCAACGATGAGCTGATTCCTGACATGGATGCCAGCTTGTACACAGCAAACGTCGTCGGCTATGCTTTCGATCCGCTGATGAACATTGACAAAAACCTCAACTTCGTTTCTGACCTTGCTCAGACTTGGACATGGTCCTCAGATAAGAAGACGGTTACGATTACGCTTGCTAACGCGAACTGGTCCGATGGTCAGCCTGTGACCTCTGACGACGTTCTGTTTACGATGAACTACCTGGCATCCAAAGCCTACAACACGACTCTCCAAGGCCAGTATGGCTACTTGGTCGGACCTGTCGTCGGTTCCACCAGAATCGGCAACGGAAAAGCCACTTCGTTTGCAAGCACTGGCGGCTTCAAGAAGATTTCCGCCAAGCAGTTCTCCATTACGTTCAAGACCGTTGACGCTGCCGTGCTTTGGTCTGACATCTCAAGCATTCAGCCAATTCCGGAGCATGTGCTGAAGAATATTCCTATCAGCTCCTGGAACACAGCTTCCTATGACAAGCAGCCGACGGTTGTCGACGGACCCTACACCTTCAAACAGGTTAACGGTCAGGACAGCGTCGAGTACACTGCGAACCCGAATTACTTCCAAGGTAAGCCGCATATCACAAACCTCGTTATCAAGACCGTCAGCCCGGACGTTGTCCCAGGTCTGTTGGCAAACGGCTCTGTGCAGTACGTTCTGTCTGGTTTGAAGCCAACTGACGTTGCCAAGCTGAAGCAGATTCCGGGTATCGTCGTCAAGACGCCGCCTGAGAATGGGTTCTCTTACCTCGGTATCAAAGACTATCTGCCGGAGTTCAAGAACTACAAAGTGCGTCAGGCTCTCGAGTACGGCTTGAATCGTCAAGCCATGGTCGATGGCATCCTGAAGGGACTCGGCACACCAATCAGCGGTCCATTGCCGCCGGTGAGCTGGGCTGCAGCAACCACGGCAGACGGCATGAATCCATACAACTACAACCCAACCAAGGCCGGTCAGTTGCTTGATCAAGCTGGTTGGAAGATGGGCTCTAACGGATTCCGTATCGACCCGAGCACGGGTAAAGAAGCGAATCTGACCCTCTCCTACTCGAGTGGTGACCCGACGGTTCAGGCTGAAGCAGTCGCCATCCAGTCTGACCTTGCCAAGATTGGCATCAAGGTGACCTTGAACTCGCCAATGGACTTTAACACTTTGGCCAGCAAGGTTGAAAGTAACGACAAGAGCATTCAGATGTGGCTGATGGGCTGGAGCCTCTCCATCGATCCAGATCCGCGCGGACTGTGGATGTCCACCGATGCGTTTAACTTCGAACGTTGGAAGAACAAGACCAGCGACCAGATGATTAACGCAACATGGGATGCAGCAGCGTTTAACAAGGCCGACCGTAAGGCTGCCCTCATCAAATGGCAGCTGTACGTCAACCAACGGATGCCGCTTATCTTCCTGTGGGCACCAGACAACGTATTCGCCTACAGCTCCAAGCTGAATATTCCAAACAAGGACTTCAGCTCGCAAGGACCTTTGAACATCCAAGACTGGTGGCTGACTCAGTGATAACACCAAGAACCGGCAACCTGGACTAGACAGGTTCCAATTTAGAGGCAGAGATGGGCGGGTCGCCCCGCCCATTCGCCTGTATGAAGGAGGTACTTCGTTGGGAACCTACATCACGCGTCGCCTGCTTGGCATGATTCCGATGCTGTTCTTCATTACAGTTGCAGTATTCCTGATGATGCATGCGGCTCCCGGTAATGCGTTCAACTCGATTATGAATCCGGCTATTAAGGATCCCCAGGCACTCATTGCAAGTTTGGAAGCGCAAAATTTCTTGAACAAGCCGCTGTGGTGGCAGTACTTCCACTGGATTGGACTGTTTGTGACAGGGAACTGGGGCTTTAGTTTTGCACAGCATGCACCGGTTATTGACCTCGTCGGACCTGCGATTCAAAACACGTTAATCCTGTCCGTGATGGCGGAAATCATCACCTTGGCCATTGGTATTCCGCTTGGCGTGTTACAGTCACGCAAACCATATTCCGGATTCGACTACACGACGTCCGTTGTCAGTTTCATCCTTTTCTCTGTTCCATACTTTATTTTCGCGATTCTGCTGATTTACCTGTTTGCAATTCACCTGCGAATTTTCCCGGCACAAGGTGCTGTTGGTACCGGCCCGAATGCTGGTTCCTTGCTCGACCATATATACCACGCATTGCTTCCGGCGCTCTCTATCTCACTGGTGAGTTTGGCATTTTACAGCCGAAACACGCGTGGGTCGATGTTGGAGGTCAGCCGAAAGGATTATGTCCGTACAGCCTATGCAAAAGGCTTGATGGAAGGTAAGGTCTTTAGCAAGCACGTTCTTCGGAATGCTTTGATTCCGTTGATTACATTCTTTGGTCTTGACATTGGTAACCTAGTTGGTGGTGCTGTCATTTTGGAGGGTCTGTTCTCGTACCAGGGGATGGGGCTTCTCACCATTAGTGCCGTTAACAACCGGGACTACAACGTCATCATGGCGACAACCATTATTTTTGCGGTTGCTGTGTTGCTCGGCAACCTGTTGGCTGATATTCTGTACGCGGTTGTGGATCCTCGGATCCGGTATAACTAGGGGGTGACAAGGTGAGCGCACAAGTCTCTACACCAAATGACACCAACATCGAAGTCACTTCCCGTCGTGGGCGACCCAGCAAGAGTCCCACCCGGATGGCTTTTGAACGATTTATGGTCAATAAAGCAGCCATCATCAGCACCGTCGTTTTGCTGCTCATCGTGATCATGAGTATTGCGGCACCATTAATTACACATGTAAGCCCTACCCATCAATTTCTTAGCAGCACGGATACCCCTCCCGGACCTGGACACGTTCTGGGTACGGACCAATCCGGATTCGACCTCTTTTCGCGTGACGTGTACGGCGGGCGGGTCGACCTGTTGATCGGATTTGTCGATACCGTGATCGTCATGACCATTGCGATGGTGCTCGGTGGGTTGGCTGGATACTACGGGGGCTGGATTGATTCTCTGGTCATGCGTGTGTGTGACTTCATGTTCAACTTCCCATTCCTGCTTCTCATCATTGTTTTGTCTGCGATTTTCAATACCACGTCTGTTTGGTTGTTGATTCTCGTGATTGGCTTGACCGGTTGGCCTGGTATGACGCGTCTTGTGCGAAGCTTGTTCCTCAACTTGAGGGAGTCGGAATTTGTTCTCGCATCCCGAATGTCAGGTGCTGGCGCGTTTCGGATTATCTTCCGCCACATGGTTCCAAACGTCATGGGTGTTATGGTTGTGCAAGCCACGTTCGCGGTCGCTGGGTTCATTGCAGCTGAGGCAGCACTGGCGGTCATCGGATTTGGCGTTAAGCCGCCGACACCGTCTTGGGGCGACGTTTTGTCGAATTCCCTCGGTTACTTTACCTTGGCGACAGAACCGTACGCGTGGGTGCCACCCGCTGCACTCATCACGATTACTATCCTGTGCATCAACTTCATTGGTGACGGTTTGCGTGATGCGTTTGATCCAAGCTTTGAGGCGTAAAATGGAGTTACATCGAAATCAGTAATGGGTTGGTGGCGTGCCTCACGGGCACGCCATTATTTCAATTTCCGGCAGGTACCGCATGGGGGGCCTGCGATTTCAGACCATGGAGGCATCAGACATGGCGACGCAGAGGAATGAGGCAAGCGGGAATGGAACGAAAAAGTCCAGGTTACAGTTCATCATCGGAGCGGTCATTGTTCTGGTCCTTGCTGCCACCTTCGCAAGCATTACCATGTGGGCCCTCAGCATTCGCTCCAAAACCTCTTCAGAATTCGCAAAGTACGTGCTGTCGCATCACATCGGTCAAGCGGTTGTTACAGATGACGCATCCGGTTTTCAAACGGATTTCTGCGTGCTGCACCTTGACCAGCCGATTCCGGACAACGCCCTAAAGGCCAGGGCGATGGGGCTGTTTGAGACGTATCATCAGTTGGATGGAGGGGAGCACCTCACTCTGGAGTATGCAGCCGAGGGGGGGAAAGCCGTGATTGAAGCTGATGTTGTGCTGATTGATTCCACACATGCAGCACTGACGCTTCATCTCTCCACAGGTGTGGTAAGTAGTGTTGAAACGTTGAGTACGGCGTCTTAAGGAGCACAAAATTGAACACCGTGCTTTTCATGAGCCGAGAATGAACCAGCAATCAGGAGGGAATGAACCACCGATTCTTGTGGAAGCCGCTTATTCGCGGGACCCACGAGTTCATGGGACCCGCGGCAGAAAGGACCGTCGGTTCGACGGGGCCATCGGCATCATCAAGCCTGATTTAAACGCTCCCACGGAATTACAGCCTCGAGGACGGTGGCTAGAATAATTCCGTCAAGCATGCCGTTGCCTAAGATAGACTGGGCAATCGGGGGCAGTGAACTGAAAGCAGCCTTCGGCGTGGCAAGTACAGCGAGGCCGGTCAACACTGCCGGCGCAAGGCGGAAGATCGTGCGGAAGTTGAACTCAATGCCTCGAATGTTTTGAAGGGCCGAGCCGAACAGTTGTAAGTAAGCAACAAATAAGACCGAATCACCTACACTAACAGGCAAGGTGGCAAACCATGCAGCAAGGTGCGGGACCGCGCCAAGTACCACAAATAACGCCGCACCGAGGAGAAACGGCGCGCGGGCTAAAATGCGCGTGGTACGAAGAAAGCCAATCGACGACGTGTACGGCGCGTACGCGACCAGGGAGAGGGGGCCGGAAATGACCGTAAATGCACCTGAAAAGAGCAATGAACGTCGATAGATAGAATCATTAATCTGCACGTCAAACACAGGTTCTGCTGCGCGGAGCGTTGCAATCGTGTTGGTGGTATTGATGAGCGCTGTGATGACGCAGGCAATCAGGATGCCTGCAGAATAGGCAGGTTTACCCCAAGCGAACAGCCGCGTAATTTCAGACCACTCAGGCAAAGCCACGCTAGACGTCCCACCAATCCACACGTCGTACACGACCCATCCTAATGCCAGACCGATGAGAATTGAAAAATTACTGACAACCCCCCGTACGCCAATGGTCAGGTAGGAGACCAAAACCACGAGCAGAAGCGACAAGAGCGCAACTTTGGGCAGGATGATGTGACCCTGGTTGAGACCCATCATGCCTTCGAAGAAGATGTCAATCAACTGGGCCGCCAGAAGCAGTAGCAACACGGCCATGACAATCGGGGTAAACAGGCGGTTAAGAAACTTGTGTAATCCAAATGCTCCGGCCAACATCAGGGCCAGGCCGCCGAGGATCATGCCGACCGCTACGCTGCCGCCGATTTCCGAAATCCCAAGTCCTGCAGCACTGCCTGTGGCTGCGAGATTCAACAATACCCCCCACCAGAGACCAGACTGGCCCTCCATTAAGGGTAATCGGTGTCCAATCATCCCCTGAATCAGACAAGCGATGCCTGTAATCATAAACGAGCGCGCCATCGCGCCACTCAGAGCTACGGGAGACATGTGGAACGCAGCACCGACAGATAACGGAATCACAACAGTATTCGCGAACATGAAGCCGAGCCACTGAATTGCGGCAAAAATCGTGGTTGTGGTTGTTGACTGCTTGCCCATTGGATCCTCCCTCGTGACCTACTTGCAGGAATTCATGATAGTGTACAGCCAAAATCATACCGTATCCGCAGCGATTGGTGTTGGCGGTCCATAAAGTCTTTCAATCTTCTCCTGAGATGGGAGAAGCAGGTGTCCCACCTTGTATAGAAGGCATGTGAATTGCGCAATGAGAGTGGTATAGTAGCAGAGTTGAAACGGGAAGAGTTGAAACTCTTTGGGAAGGAGCACTCAGAGATGCGCAAATTTGCAGCGGTATTTCTCGATTTGGATCACACATTGGTAGATACAAGGCGACAGTATGACGTCGGCTTAACACATACACTACAGGTGCTCTACGACAATCAGGTCCCTGAAACTTGGGTTGAGCGCTTTTTGGCGAATCATCAAGCGTTGTGGGCGCAGTATGACAAACGTGAAATCACGATGGCTGATCTGCGCAGGGAGAGATTTCTGCGAGCGTGGAGCGATCACGGTGTTCATAAAACCCTCGCTGACGCTGCAGAGTTCCAATCTGTCTACGATGCGAACTTTGATAACACGCTGTTTCCGTACGAGGAGACCCTAGACCTCGTGAGCGATCTCGCTCGTGACCACCGCCTTGGCATTGTCACCAACGGATCGCCGGATTTACAACAGCGAAAGCTCAGCGTTGTTGGACTGGCGTCGTACTTCCCCGAGGACACCATCATTATCTCGGAACGGATTGGCATGGCGAAACCACACCCGTCTGTCTATCAGGCAGCGTGCGATGTACTGCGGATTGAGGCGGCAGAAGCCGTGATGATTGGCGACAATTATCACGCAGACGTGGAAGGGGCAATGGCCTTTGGCATGAGTGCTATTTGGTATGTGCCGGACCCAGTCATGGCGCACGACGCTGAAGAACAGCTGGGCAAAACCCCGCTGACAACCCGGGAGCAGGTCCTGAGCGCCCTCGCACAGCTCGAATCAGCTCGAAACTAGGGGGACACGGACAACTGCAGTCGGCCAGGCGGTGAATTTGTTGTCCAAATTCAGCACATACGGTCTACAGTTTCTCTCTTGTACATATGTACAAGTAGGGAGGGATGTACCATGGTCGAGAAAATCGCATGGTGGCTTGTGCTCATTGGTGCACTGAATTGGCTGCTCGTGGGACTGTTCCAATTGGACGTCGTCGCCGCTCTGTTTGGGGGATCAGATGTGCTGTGGAGCCGGATTATCTATGTCTTGGTCGGGTTGGCTGGGGTATACCTGCTGCCGCAAGCGTTCGGGGTCAAGATGGTGCAGAAAAAGGACTGAATCGGTTTGCTGCAGGTTCCCACACCCACTTTACCGTCACAAAACCCCGTGATGGGAAAGCGGGCTGGAAAGGGCATGCATGAGATGAATCTTCCGTGAGAAGTTAGAGGATGCGGAGGTACGCATCCCGCCGCTGCACGTTTCACAGACACAGCGCTTAGGCGGACAGCCATCCGAGGCTCCGCAGCGCGAGACACGGTCTGTGAAAGACAAGGAGGCGACAGTGTGCACGGAAGCTTCTGGTCTCTCATGCCCTTTTTGATTGTGATCCCCATTTCAATTGTAACCCGCCAGGTCTTGCCTGGGCTGATGGTCGGCCTGTTGGTAGGCTCGTACATGATGCATCCGACACTGCTCGGCGGCATTGACGGCGCGCTCAGTTACATCCTCAGAGAACTCGGCATTCCGGATAACCTCAGACTGATTGTCTTTTTGTACGGTTTTGGCGCTTTTGTTGGATTGGTTCGGGTGACTGGCGGAGTGACAGGGTTCGCCAAGTGGATGGAGAAGCGGGTATCAACCGTGAGGGGAGCCTTTGCGCTGACTTGGCTGTCGTCCCTGGCAACTTTTATGGCGCCTGATTTTCGCATCATTACCGTTGCTCCGGTGGTCAGCCATGTCTTTCGACGCCTCAAGGTGTCGAGTCGGAGGGTTGCACTGGTCATTGATCTGACTTCGACCCCGTTAACCGCGTTGATTCCGCTTGGGACTGTGTTTGTTGGTTACATGGTTGGACTGCTCGCCACAGCAGGTCCTCACCATGGACTTGCAGCAAACGCATATCACCTCCTGCTGCTCAGCCTGCCGTTCAACTTTTTTTCGCTCCTCATGCTGCTCTATGGCTTGTACAGTACGTTTTTTGCCCGGAGCGTCCGGCAATCGACGGCTGAAACGGAGGTGGATGCAAAAGTGAGTCCGGCAAAGTCGCCGAAGCGGCTGCATCTGTCACCGGAATCCCGTTTGCGCATCGCTTCCCAGTTTGGGATGGAGGCGAGTGAGGACTTGTCGGTTTCGAGGGAGATTGAAGCCATCGCAAGTCGTCAAACGGATCAGGCTGATTCCTCACAGAAAGACGTATCTTCAGATGCTCTGCCCGATCCGATGGAGGTGGCCGCTGAGCGCACGAAGCCCAATATGCTGAATTTGCTCCTGCCGCTCGCGCTCCTGCTTGTTTTGACATTGCTGTTGACTTGGTGGAGCGGTCACACCGGTGCAACATCCATATGGCAAGCGCTTGTGAAGGCCAATGCTGCACGGGCCATGCTGCAAGCACTGCTGATTACACTTATCTTTTCTGTAGTGTGGTATGCTGCACTGCGCCAGCCGATTGGCAAAACCATGTTCGGGTTTCTGGCCGGCGGCAACGAGATGATGGGGGTCATCGTTCTCTTGGCTCTTGTTTGGGCCGTGTCAGCTGTATCTTCCGATCTCGGGTTCACAACCTACATGGAACGCGTAATCGGAGGCCTCGTGCCCGCAGCCTGGATCGCTCCAGTGTTGTTTTTGTTCGGCTGCGCCATTTCCTATGTCATCGGTTCTTCGTTTGGTACATGGGGTATCTTAATGCCAATTGGTTTTTCCCTTGCAGCGAGTACGAACGCATCGTTACCCCTGATTGTGGGGGCAGTTTTCGCCAGCGGCACCTTCGGAGGATTCGCCTCACCTTTGAGTGACAACACCGTTGCAATGGCGACCGTGATGAAACTGCCGCTTATGGAATATGCGAGAGTAAAATTGAAGCCAGCACTCTTCGTAGCAGGGGGCTCTGCCGCTCTCTACGCACTTGCAGGGTGGCTGTAACCAGCGGGCTTTCCTGAATGTTGACAACGCGGCTCTGTTTGGTGTTTACCAGTTTTAAGAGTATCCTTATTCATAGAGAAGGAGGCTGGAGGAATGGCGGAGTTAGATCTGCGATTTGCGAGGCGTTTTGTGTTTGATCACGAGGTAGAACAACTGCAACCGGTCGTGTCTGAAGCACACCGGAGATTACATAGCGGCGAGGTCCCGGGCTCAGATTTCTTAGGCTGGTTGCATTTGCCGAGTCAGACACTGACGGCCGGCATCGATGAGCTGCTTACGGCGGCCAAGGAAATTCAAGATGGTGCGGACGCGCTTGTCGTGATTGGGATTGGCGGGTCGTACCTTGGTGCACGGGCGGCCTTTGAGTGGGCGAAACCGGAGTATTACAATCAACTCCCTCGAGCTCTCCGGGGAGGGCCCGAACTTTATTTTGCGGGAAATCATTTGAGCGCTGCAGCCTTAAACGACTTACTTCGAGTACTTGAAGGCAAACGGGTTTATCTGAACGTCATCTCAAAATCCGGGACCACGACAGAACCGGCTGTTGCATTTCGTATCTTGCGCAGTTGGCTGCAGAAACAAGTCGGCACAGAACAGGCGAAAAAGCAGATTTACGTTACGACGGATGCCCGAAAAGGGGCTTTGAAAGAACTGTCAAATACAGAGGGATACAAGACGTTTGTGGTCCCGGATGATGTTGGTGGAAGGTATTCCGTCTTAACGCCTGTCGGGCTCTTGCCACTTGCAGCGGTCGGGGTGGAAGTGAGGAAGTTGTTAGAAGGAGCAGCCAAAGCGGAGGAGTCACTTTCCACATCTTCGGTGACCGACAATCCTGCCTATCTGTACGCAGCGGCCCGGAATGCACTGTATCGCAAAGGCAAGACAACTGAGATTTTTGCCTATTACGAGCCATCCTTGAAGATGGTGGCGGAATGGTGGAAACAGCTGTTCGGTGAAAGTGAAGGCAAGGATCATAAAGGCATTTATCCCGCATCGGTTGGGTACACAACTGACCTGCATTCCATGGGACAGTTTGTGCAAGAAGGCTACCGCAACCTGTTTGAGACCGTGATTCGGATTGAGCACCCGGTTTCCGACCTTGACCTTCCGTCGACGCCGGACGTGCAAGACGGACTTGAATACTTGGCTGGAAAGCCGCTGTCCTTCATTAACGATCAAGCCCGTTTGGCGACACAGATTGCACACGTGGATGGAGAAGTACCAAACCTTCTGGTGAATGTTTCTGATCAGACACCGGAGAGCCTTGGCGACTTGTTCTACTTCTTTGAACTCGCTTGTGCGATGAGTGGACAACTGCTTGGGGTGAACGCGTTTAATCAACCAGGCGTCGAAGCGTACAAGGCGAACATGTTTGCACTGCTAGGAAAGCCCGGGTTTGAGCAACAGCGTACAGAGCTTTTGAAGCAGCTAAACGTATAGCAGACAAGCTGAGTAAACGTGGAACAACCGGGTAGCGCGGCGAACGCTGCAGCAACGGGCGTGGTGACACGCCCAATTCCACGGTCTTATGAGGGGTGAGGACACCATCGAGAATCCAAAACACTTATTGCGAAATTTCCTTTCGTCTCGCAAGTGGGCTTACGCACTGTCGCTGTTATCGATTGTCATTTCTGAATTCGTGATGGTGCAGTTTCCGAACCTGCTCGGGAACTTTACCAACACGCTTCAAACACATCATTTGTCGCGCGCTGTCGTGCTTCACTACAGCTTTCTGTTACTCGTAGTCGGCGTTTTATATGTTCTTCTTTACGGGTTCGGGCAGCTCAGAAACGGACAACTTGGCAGACAGTTCGAATACGAACTGCGGCGACGCCTGTTCGAGCACTGGGAAAGTCTATCCACTGCGTACTTTCGCAAACGAAGTATCGGTGACCTGTTGAACCACGCTTTGAACGATGTTCGGACGGTTCGCGAGGCTCTGTCAGGCGGACTGAACATCCTCACGAACGCTTTGTTCTTACTGACTGCGACACTCATCATGACCTTCCGAACCGTGAGTCCAAAACTGACGCTTGTGAGCATGATCCCGCTCGTGTTTCTTCCGTTGTTTGTGATTTGGTGGGGGCCCCGGATTCGAAACGCGTCACGGAGAGCACAAGAGGCTTTGTCCGATATGGCAGACTTAACGGAAGAGAGTATCTCGGCTATCCGTCTCGTCAAGGCAACAGCTAATGAGCATATCGAGGCACACCGGTTTGAGCGGCGTGTTGACGTCATCGTCCGCAGACAGATGTCAGTGTTTCGTCAAAGTGCCATGTTTCAGTCCATCATTCCGTTTCTTGGCTCCATCAGTTTCTCCATTGCCCTACTCTACGGTGGCTATCTAACCATCACGGGGCAGATTCACCTCGGAGGCTTCGTTGCGTTTACGCTTTACCTCGCGATGATCATTCAGCCCTTGCAGCAGATGGGGTTCGTTTTTAACCAGTTCCAGCGTGCGTCAGCATCCCTCGCCAGGCTCGAGGTGTTGTTTTCGGAGATGCCGGACATTACGAACCCGGAAAACCCGGTCGAGGTCGATATCCAAGGAGCTGTCACGGTTTCGCTTCCTAAGTTTCGCTATCCTGACGGCGATCGCGATGCCCTCGCAAACGTTTCGTTCACGGCTGCCGCAGGCGAGACGATTGGCATTGTCGGCCGAACTGGGGCGGGAAAAACGACCCTTGTCAACCTGTTGCCACGCATCTTCGACCCGCCGGCTGGATCGGTCTTCGTGGACGGTCATGACGTACGCACCCTTCGTCTGGAAACGCTTCGCGAGGCCATTGCTTACGTTCCCCAGGACGGGTTCCTCTTCTCTACGACGATTCGAGAGAATATCGGTTTTTCGAAAGAAAACGCCACGGAGGAAGAGATTATCCGGGCAGCTCAGAGCGCTTCGTTTTGGAACGAGATCGAAGAGTTCCCGGAAGGACTCGATACAGTTGTCGGGGAACGCGGTGTGTCTCTGTCCGGTGGGCAAAAGCAGCGTGCTGCAATTGCGAGAGCCTTCTTGAAAGACGCACCGATTCTAATTCTCGACGACAGTCTCTCTGCCGTAGATATGAATACAGAGAAACGCATTATTGCGGCGATTCGAGAGCTCAGACAAGGGAAAACGACCATCATCATTGCACACCGTCTATCTGCCATCCGACATGCCGATCAGATTCTTGTACTCGATGATGGCACGTTGCTTGAACAAGGAACCCATGAGGAACTCCTTGCCCACAGCGGTATCTATGCTTCGATGGTCGCACTGCAGGAAGGGGAGGAGGCACTGGCATGAGCACGAACGACGTAACGAAACGACCTTCAGCCAGCTTCCAGAGCCTGCTGAGATTGCTCCCCTACGCGAAGCCATTTCGGATGCACTTTATCCTTGTCATGGTGTTGGTGGTCATTTTTAATGGCACAAACGTGTTACAACCATGGTTGGTGAAAGTGGCCATCGACCGGGACCTTAGCACGGCGAATCCACAGATTCACGGCCTTGTGGTCATCAGTGCGCTCTACGTGGGCAGTGTCGTCATCGGTGTGGTAGCGAACTATTTCCAAATCCTCGTTTTGCAGTTTTCTGGACAAAGCATCATTCGGACCATTCGACTGGATTTGTTTCGACATATCGAGCGACAATCCATGGGCTTTTTTGATACCAATGCGATAGGGCGGCTTGTGACCAACGTATCCAGCGACACTGAGACCGTATCTCAGTTTTTCACGAACTTTTTTCTGAGTATGATTCGCGATGGACTGTCCCTCGTTATGATTGTCGTGGCTATGTTTGAGTTGAACGTACGCATTGCGAGTTATGCAATGGTCCTGATTCCGCTCTTATTCCTTATCTCGTTGCTTTTCCGTAAACAGTTGCGGCAACGATACCAGCGAACGCGGACACGACTTTCAAACATTGTTGCGTTTCTGGCAGAAAACCTGGCTGGAATACGGATCATCCAAATCTTTCACCAGGAGAAACGCCAGGCCCGCCATTTTAATGTACTGAACACAGCGCATCGAGAAGCGAACGTAGCAGAGTATCAACTGTCGGTCATTTTCAACCGGACTTTTGAACTGCTCGGAAATGCTGCAGTTGCAGCCATCGTGTGGATTGGCGGTATCGCAGTACTGCACCATACCATCTTGTTTGGCACTTTGTACGCCTTTATCAGTTACATTCGTCAGTTTTTCCAACCGATTAACTCCATCACACAGCAGTGGAACACGCTGCAATCGTCGATGGTTGCCGCAGATCGAATCGGTCAGGTCCTGATGGTAGAACCAACGGTTGTTGACCCTCCTCAACCAGCGGTTGTAAGCGATGAAGAACTGGAAGGACAGGTCGAGTTTCGGAATGTATCGTTTGGGTACAAAGCGGACCGGCCGGTTCTCCGTCACATTGACTTCACGGTGCGCCCAGGGCAACTCATCGGTGTGGTTGGTGCGACCGGTGCAGGGAAGAGCTCCGTGATGAGTCTCCTCACGCGGTTTTATGACCCGAACGAGGGGCAGATTGTCATCGATGGAATGGATATTCGAAGACTTTCACAAGTCGACCTGCATCGGATCGTCGGCTTGATTCAGCAGGACGTGTACCTTTTCAGCGGTACCATTGCAGACAATATTCGCATCTTCCGACAAGAGATTTCAGATGACGAGGTGGTTGAGGCGGCACGTATGGTCGGGGCACACGAGATGATCTCCAGGCTGCCGCAGGGCTACCAGACCATGCTCTACGGTAAGGGGGCCAATCTTTCGATGGGCGAACGCCAACTGATTGCATTCGCCAGGATTGTTGCGCTGAACCCGCGCATCCTGATTCTCGATGAGGCCACAGCGAATCTAGACAGTCAGACTGAGGAACTTGTCAGCCAAGGACTGCAAGCAGTGTCGCACAATCGTACGACTCTTGTGATTGCACATCGCCTGGCGACCATCCGGAGTGCAGACTTGATCTTGGTGCTCGACAAGGGACGTATTGTCGAGCGAGGCACTCATGAATCTCTGCTGGCTCTGGGGGGACTCTACGCAGACTTGCACGCGAAGTCCGGCATTGAGTATAAACCGGAGGAAACTGTACATCCTATGCGCAGAAGCTAGGCCAAGATGAGGGCGGTGGGGTGAGTTTCTGTGCGTATAAGTCACACAAGTCTGACGCGCGCCGTCAGTCTTGCGGCGGTTTTGACTGTTGTTGCTGCAAGTCTCGTGATGCACCCGCGAACAGTGCTTGCGGAAAGTGTGTCATATCAGGTGGTCACGAACGAGATCGCTGCCAAACAATCGGACGGATCAACGACAGAGGTCTATCGGTTGGACCCCGCAGTGTTTGTAGCAGCCGAAGGGGATGATGTAACGTTAAGGATTCGGGGGCTGAAGGGTCACGATCATCCTCTCGTGCTTGAGGGCTACAATCTTCACACTGTGGTGCACCGAAATGAGGTCACGACTCTCCATTTTAAAGCAACGAAACCTGGTTTCTTTCGTGTCATCTGTACGGCCCACGCCGATGCAAACCATGAAGGTCCGATGGAAGGATATCTGCTCGTGGTACCGGAAAGAGCAGCCAAAGCTGCAGCAGAGCGGGCCAGGAGCGTACCGACAGTGGTACATTAATGGACAACGATTCGTATCACATTCGCATTAATGGTGTTCGTCAGTGAGTTCTGATGGAAATGAGCCCTGATGGAAATAGGCTCACGTACCGACTACGTTCCAGTAAACGGATCGAACAAGGCTGCCGGACGGTGGTGAAAACCGCTGTTTTGGCAGCCTTTTTCTGTACAGGCGAGTCCAATCACGCACGGCCAATGCTCTTGCAAGTCATCTTCTCACGGATATGCACGTCCGATCTGCCCATCTGTTCACGCAGATGTGCTATCATGGGCGAAGAACAAGATTGTCCCAGTTTTGAAATCATGCCGCCTCAGTCCAGTGTTTTGTCATCTGACTGTCTCATTCAAAGGAGGGAACCAGGTGGGCATCCACGAACAACCTGGAAATCTACGGCCTCAGACCGTGGGAGGGTTAATCGATACCACCTTCCGACTTTACCGCCGGCACTTTCTTTCCCTGATGCTTCTCACGATTTGTATTTATCTGCCGTATCTGATAGTGGAATCGCTGTTTAACATCCATACGCAGACCTTTGTGTCCGGGTTGCTGCAGAACGTACAGAACCCGGCGGTTGTCCAGCAAAAAGTGATTGCACAGCTGCCGACACTGATCGCGGGCTTTGTATTCACGCTCTTAAGCGCGTTTGTCGTGATTCCGCTTCTCTACGGATCCGTTTTGCATATTGTCGTGAGTCTTCAGTACGACAGACAGGAGCGTCCCTGTGGGAATTGGGCGGCGTTTTTACATGCCTGGCGCAGGCTGCCTGCGGTACTCGGGACGAACGTGCTTCGCTGGATCATCTACTTCGTCGCCTTTGCTGTTTCTGCAGCCATCATCATAGCAGTGGGTGCCCTCTTTGGGGGTATGGGCCTGACGTCAGCAGCGGTGACTGTCGCTGTCATGATCCTGTCGCTCACCGCCGCAGTGTTCCTGATTTGGCTGGCAGTAAAATTTGCTTTTGTTCCGTCCGCAACGCTCGAAGAAAAGGTCTCGTTCGGTGCTTCCTTTCGTCGCTCGTTTGAACTGACACGCGGAAACATGTGGCGGATCATCGGATATTACATTGTTGTCAAACTGCTCATCTTTGTGGTGAGTCTTGGATTCGGTTTACTGCTCAGCCTGGTGAAGGCTGTTGTCCTCCAGTCAATTCTGACCGATCTCGTTGCGGTCGTCGTAACACCCTTCTCCATCCTCGCGATGGCGATATTGTACCTGGATTTGCGCATCCGCACGGAAGCCCCCGATCTTGCCGCTTGGCTGCGTGATGAGTGAGGGGTAATGGGATGGCCAACTCCCCTTCATATCGAGAAGCTCATCAAGCACTTCAGGGTATTTTACGGGATAAGTTGTTTCACACCCCAAAACAGCCCATTCCGTGGTGGATGCGTGCTTTGCAGTGGATAGCCAGGCACATTCATCTGAACCTCAGTGTGCACGCCCTTCGCGATGTGGGCTTTGCGTTGGCTGGTGTCTGTATCATCTTGATCCTTGCCGCTGGCGTAGTCGTGTGGCGTGTCGTCAGAGGACGCGCCAGGGGGTTAGCAATCCGGGTACCGCCGCAGAGCCAGGATGGGCAAGCGCTCCTCAAGGATGCCAACCGCCGCTTTGAAGCTGGCGATTACTCGCAAATGTTGCATTTTTTGATTGAGGCGATGCTGTTGCGGGCGGCAACAGAGGATTTGATCCGCGTCCGCCTATCGAAGACACTTCGTGCATACAGCCGTGAACTGATCCGAGCACAGGCCCCCCTTGCCAGCGTTTTTCAATCAACAGCCGCAGCCGCTGAAGCCGTCTGGTTTGCAAAACGGCCGCTGGCTCAAGCGGATGCAGAGCGGATTCTGCGCGAAGTGAGCGATGCGTTGGCGGTGAGGGGGACGGAGGCGTCATGAGACCGCGCAGTTGGTGGCTTGTTTTATTGGCCATGGCGATTTACGCTGGTGTTTTGTATATCGCTCACCCGAACCCGAAAGCGACGATAGATGCAACCCCGGGATCCAGTGCATCAGCACAACCGATGGGCGATCTTGCACTCGCACAGCTCTGGCCGCGTCTTGGCCTCTCTTTTCAGACCTTTGCGCAGGTTCCTGAGTTGCTGCCTACGTCCACAAATGCGGTCTATGTAAGCGTGGAACCGCAATCTGGACAGTACAATACCGCACACGCAAAGGCGCTGGTCGATTACGTCAAAGCAGGGCACGAGGTGATTTGGGTGACCTCCAGCCCTGACACAGTGACCCATCTTCTAAAACTCACAGTGAACACAACGGGTACTCAGAAAGTGCACTCAGTTCAGATTCGAACCGCTGGAGATTACACGTCGCTGAGAGGACTGGATTTTTCAGCGTCCAGTAAACTCGGTGGGAGCGGCTTACAAGCAGCCGATTCGCTCATGGTTGCCAACAACGATATCGATGTCGGGGCTGAGTTCCAATTCGGCAAGGGAGAGCTCGTTGTCTGGACTGCACCACGGGTTTTCGAGAATCAAGCGATTGGCAAGGCTCAGAACCTGCAAATTCTCTGGCACTTCTCCGCGGGAAAGTCCATCTTGTGGGATGAGTATGGACACGGCGTCGTAGCACAGGGAATGTGGGCCACTCTTTTTGGGTACGGGCGCGAAGGGACGTTCTTGTTACTGCTTGCGGCCGTCGTTGCCGTTGTGATGGGAGGAGGCACCCGTTTTGGGGCTTTTCGACCAGCCCCAGATGAACAGCCTCGTGTTGACGTGGAATTGGTGCATGCACTTGCGTGGCATTATCGGCGCCGCGGCCTCTTGAAGGCGCGGCAGGCTCTGCTCGACGGAGCCGTACGACGCAGGCTGTGCAAGTTGTACGGGATGCCCCGAACGGCCTCTTGGGAGGTTCTTGATACCGTGGTCTTGCCGAGCCTATCCCCGTCATTGCAACAGGCATATGCACAGTGGCGTACGGAGGATGGCGGAGATGGTATGAAGGCCGGAAGAGCTGCCCAGAGACGCAATCTTCGAGCCTTGCAAAGTCTCCTCTATGGGCTTGGTGAGACTTCTGAATAAAGTTGACACGGATGGCGAGCGAAAGGGGTACGGGGAAGTTGCGAGAAGAGGTCAAATCGATTCAAGAACAGCTTGAATCCGTGGTTTTTGGACAGCGGGGTGTCGTCAATGAGATGCTGATTGCACTGCTTGCCGGCGGTCACGTATTGATTGAAGGTGTGCCAGGCACCGGAAAGACCCGGCTTGCCAGGACATTGACGCAACTGATTGGCGGTGTATATCAACGGATTCAGTTTACGCCTGACTTAATGCCAAGCGACATTCTTGGGAATGCGTACTACGATATGTCACATGGTACCTTTGAAATTCGACAAGGCCCCATATTTGCGAATGTGGTGCTGGCGGACGAAATCAACCGTACGCCACCTAAGACACAAGCTGCGTTGCTTGAGGCCATGGAAGAAAGACAGGTATCCATTTATGGAGAATCCCGCCCATTGCCGCACCCCTTTTTCGTGATCGCAACCCAGAATCCAATTGAGTATGAAGGTACATACCCGTTGCCAGAGGCGCAATTGGACCGCTTTTTGATGCAGATTCGGGTGGATTATCCAGATGAAGCAGCAGAAGTTTTGATGTTGCAGCATCATCGAGGTGGGATGGGGGAGGATGGACTGGCTCGATTGGCCCCGGTTGTCTCTACGCAGGACCTCTTTCGCATGATGCGTGAGGTTCAAAACGTGACAGCTTCCGAAGCAGTTCTAGTGTACATCGTGCAGCTTGCCCGTCGATCTCGTAATGTCGAGGGCATCTCCCTTGGAGCGAGTCCTCGTGCTGCGACGGCATTGCTCGATGCCGCAAAGGCGGCAGCTTACATCGACGAGCGTGATTATGTCATTCCTGACGACATTCACACAGTCATACATCCGGTCTGGAGGCATCGTATCCTGCTTATGGCCAACGCTGAACTCGAAGGAGTCGAAGCTGATGCCGTCATTTCGCGCATCTTGGAACAAGTGGAAGTCCCGCGCTGACAGGACAGCCCCTGCAAATCGCCAAGCTGCGGTGTGGGTGGTTCTGGGGATTATCGCGCTCGGGCTCGGAACGCTCAAAAGCTTCACATATACAGGGGGCATCTTGTTTTTGCTGTTTGGCATCGTGGTCCTCGTTGACTTTGTGATTGGACGCCGAATGGGGACACCGCAAGTTGAGCGGGAAACGAGTGGGACGCCGCAGATTGGACTGCCGCTCACGGTGACCGTTCGCGTTCTGCCTTCGCCCACGTTGGCAGCACCGAAGTTCGAGTTCGATCTGGGTGAACCATTCTCGTGGGGCGTCACCAAGCGTACAGAAATGGAATCGCCCTTCGTGTACCACACAGAGTTGACACCGAGGGTGCGTGGGTGGGCTGAATTTTCAGCTGTTGACTGCCGATGGAAGAGTCCGCTGGGATTTTGGACCTATTTCCACCGGGCGGATGATACTGCATGTGAGCTTCTGGTGCTGCCGGATGTGACATCTTGGCGAGACAGCGTGGCGAGCCTCATGCAGACGCTGTTTCAAGAGGGCCGACATGTAAGGCGTCTTGCCAGCGGCGATACAGATTTTGCGTACATCGCTGAGTATGGCGTGGATGATGACCTCAGGTCGGTAAACTGGGCAGCCACCGCTCGCAGAACTCGGTTGATGAAAAATGTGTATGAACCAGAGCGCGGCCAGCACATCATTATCGCGATCGATGCCAGTCGGTACATGGCTGTTCAGTTGCCAGATGGGAAAACAAGGCTCGATCATGCAGTCGAGTGCGCGACTGCTTTGGCTTATACCGCACTCAGGATGGGTGACAGCGTAGGGGTGATTGGGTTCAGCGATAAAGTGGACGTTCGTCTTTCCCCAAATAAAGGGCAGAAACATTGGCAAGCCGTTGTCGACTCCCTCGCTAAGCTGACACCGCGGGCGGTTCAAGGGGGGTACCAGGCGCTTTTTTCCAGTCTCTCGGGGCGCTTTCGGCGGCGAAGCCTGCTTATCGTACTATCGGAAATGGAAGGACTCGCGACAGATGCCGGTTTTTTACCAGCCATTCATACGGCCAGGCGGCATCACCCGACAGTCTTCGTTACGGTCTCTCCGGTCCACTTGCATCAACTCCTGCAACAACCGCCGCTGACAGAAGCTGATGTCGCGGAATGGGCATCGGTGGAATGGCTCCTCGAGGAGCGCGAGGACCTTTCAGCGGTGTTGCGTCGTGAGAATGTCGATGTCATTGAAGCTCCGCCGAGTGAGCTTGTGACCAAAGTGGTCAGTAACTATCTGAAGAAGAAGCGTCGCGGCGTACTTTAGCGGCACGGAAGCGAGAAGAGGACCTGCGGCCGGCGGATGAAAAGTAAATCACCCAGATGAGCCCTGTGAGGCCTGCCACCATGAACTTCATCCAGACAGGGATGTTCGACGGGGTTACAAAACCTTCGATGGTCCCCGCAATCATGAACATTGGCACGGTGCCGAGCATTAACTTTACGGCATCCAGTGCACCGAGACGAAACGCAGCAGGCCGTGTCAGGTGCGAAGGAGCCACCATTTTGTGGGCCAGACGCAGACCAGCGCCCCCGGCGATGAAGATGGCGAGAAGTTCAGTAACACCATGCGGCACGATCAGGGACCAAAAGACCGTGGCTCGTCCACTGGTCTGAAAGAGGGCTGCCAGAACGCCGAGAATCATTCCATTTTGCCAGAGAGCATAGGCCGTATACAATCCGACAGTAATTCCGCCCACGAATGCCATCAAGGCAACCATGATGTTGTGGGTCATAATAATGCTCGATATTAAGGGGGAGTCGACTGCGTGCGGGCCTGCTTGATTCGGGTGAAACTGGCTGAGAAAAGACGGTGGAAGCAAATGGTACGCCTGAATTGGCTGCATCAATACAAGCATATATCCATACAAGGCACCGATGAGAGACAATGCCGTCGCTGCGAAGATGTAGCCGCTGAGTTGACGGAATGTCTGGGGAAAGATGCGCGAGTAAAAAGTCCAAATTGTCGTGTAGCTGCGACTCGTTCTGCGATACAATCGATGATGTGCAACAGATACCAGGCCGTTTAAGTATTCTGTAACGGGGTGGTCAGGGTAAAACGTCTGTGCATAGGAGAGGTCGCTCGCCACACCCCGGTAAAGCCGTACAAACTGTGTAAACTTGTCGGCGGTTTGACTCAGGTTCCGCTCTTGGAGCAAGCTCTCTAGTTTTTGCCAAGTTGGACCTCTTCGAGCCTGAAACTGTTGGACGAGCATAGCGTGTATTCCTCCTGGTGGTGATAAAGTGCTGGATAATGATATGCAAATACAGACACCAGAGCAGGTGCGCCTGCGTCTCCACCTGGCGGGCATCGGGTCGCGCGCAGTGGCTCAACTCATCGATCTCCTGGTTCTGGTCGTCTTCTATGTCCTTTTCACACTCAGTGAACTGATGTGGCAATGGTTGAACGTCTTCGGGAGTGCCACTTCCTATCTGGTCGGGGCAGCGGTCGTCATCTCTTTTCTCATCTTCTGGGGTTATTTTATCGCACTTGAGACAGCTTTGTCTGGACAAACCATAGGGAAAAAAATCATGAAGATTCGAGCAGTTGGTCGAGACGGCCGACCCTTGAGTTTTTACGCGTCGACGGTGAGAAATCTGCTTCGGGTCGTCGACTTTCTTCCATTTGGCTATTTGATTGGTATGGTTGTGACGGTGATTGACAAACAAGAGCGCCGCCTGGGCGATCTCGCTGCAGGTACAGTCGTCGTTCATGACCGCATGATGAGTTTCTGGGAACTCGGTCAAGGGAACGTTGCCGAGACGCTGGATTCGAACCAGAGCGCATCTGTAGACAGCAACCTATCCAAACCCGGTATCGCAACTCAACCCCTTGCAAACGTGCAAATAACGGTTCCAAAATGTACTGCAGCTGTGTTGATTCAAGGAACTTTGCCAGGAGACTGGGGGCAGTTTTTGAGCGAATTCACGGTTCGGTTACGCTCCCTGTCAAAGGAAAAGCGGAACGAACTGGTGCCCGAAGTATGGCGCAGGTTCACGGCGCTCGATGTTGTCACTGTAGAACCGTGGGAGGGGAACGTCGATTCACGGCGAAAGAGTGATAAGGATAAAGAGCCCATGCCGTTTGTCCAGGCGGGTTCAACGACGACTCTGCAACAGACGTCTGCGAAAGCGTCTCCTGTACAGGTCACTCTGAGGGAGATGGAGCATTTGCTGACTGCGGTAAGCCGACAGATCCGCGACAACCGGAGAGGAAGGAAGTCATGATGAAGTGGAACTTTCGGCGTCTCTTTAGCGTCGAGTGGTTGATTCTATTTGTCTGGATTCTCGCCATCGCGATGTATGAGATGCACGCGTACGATGACCCCGACACACCATGGCACTATGCCACAGGTCTGTATATCCTTTCGCATCATATGGTTCCGACCACCGATCCATTCTCTTGGTCGAGCAAAGGACAACCTTGGGTAACGCAAGAGTGGTTGTTTGAAGTTGTTTTTGCCTGGTTGGGCAAACACTTTGGATTTCCAGCCACATGGCTGTTTCAGATGGCCATTTTCGCGGGTACAGTGTTCATTTTGTACCACCTGGCGATTAGGGTGTCGAAGGGCAATCGTGTGATGGCTGCCTTCCTTGCATGCATCGGGCAATTCGCCGGTATCATTTTCTGGACCATGCGGCCGCAGATTGTCTCTTACTTGATGTTTGCCTTGTTTTTGTTGCTCATCCAGCGTGTTCGCGAAGGGGCTTTTTACGTCCTCTATTGGGTCCCCCTGCTCATGCTGTTGTGGGCGAATTCCCATGGTTCCTCGACAATCGGAATTTTCTTACTGGTGCTCGAGGTCCTGGTCAGTTTCTTGCCGACAGTGGGCAGATTCACCAAAACTGTGTTGCCAAAGGGAGCCAGGTGGCGGCTGTTGCTTGCCGCTGTGGCAGGAACTTTGGTCGGGCTCATCAATCCGAATGGGATCAAGGCCTATACATATGCATTGCTTGGCAATGACCCAGAAATGACAAACAACATCATGGAATGGCACTCGCCAGACTTTCACATATGGAGTTTCAAGTACGGAGTGTTGCCGTTTCTGATCATCGTGTTTTTGATCATCCTCATGCGCCACAAGACGTTGCCGATGCGTGATGTGCTTTACTTTGGCGGCAGTTTTGCTGTGATGCTGGTGTATCAGCGTTTCCTTCCCTACGTCGCCATCGCTTCTGTGCCTCTCCTAGCACAAGTGACAAGTGATTGGTTCCAACGGTTAAACAGACCAACACGCCTGATGCGATTTGCGGACGGCATCCTGCTCCTCGTCTGGGTGGTGTATTTTCTTACCACTGTTCCGAATGTGAAAGGACCGGTTGCAGACCACTGGAGTCAAGGTGCCTATCCTGTCGGCGCTGTGAACTATATGGAGCAACATCACCTGACAACGCGTGTTTTGAACAAATATGACTGGGGGGGCTACCTGATTCTCAGGGGAGTTCCTACGTTTATCGATGGACGTACAGATATCTACTTGAAGAACGGTAAGTTCATGGACTATCTCGCACTCCAGAACGTGTGGTCCAACGCCCCGTATTTGCTTGATGAGTACCATTTCAAAGCTATTCTTTTTAACAGCGGCAGCTCCCTTGTGACCTATCTCACCGGAACAGGCAAATGGAAGATTGTGTATTATGGGAGAAATGCTGACGTTCTGGTTCCTGTGAACACGACGGTTCCGACGGGTGGTTCTGGCTGATTGCATTGTTGGACACGATTAGCGCTCGGCAAGGTGCTCCAAGAATCATATCCTGCGTCGTCAGCCGATTGCCAGCCGAATACGTCAGTAAGGTACAGCCGCCCGCTTTTGGGCGGCTGTTTTCGTCACTATTCGCCCAAAATGCCCGTATCCTAGCAGCAGTACGAAGGCATTGTGGGTCTCATCTGCTTCAATGAAGCCCCTGCCATACGCGATCGACGGATAGTGTCTTTGATCAGTGGCTGGAACATTCAGGGTTGCACGGGTGGAACCAGAATGTACGTTTGCATGAGAATAGGAGCGAGGACGATGTGGATACACACTGTCACAGAGGGAGAGACACTGCGTGGAATTGCAGAGCAGTACTCGACAACCACACGTGAGATTGAGCACTTAAATGAATTACAAAGCCAGGAGATTATCGTTCCTGGACAGCATCTGCTCATCCCGTCACCGACTGCAACGCTCGCTGAGGTGTACCCGCTGAAGCGTGGGGACACGGTCGCCCGAGTGGCTCGGCGAGCCGGCGTGTCCCAAGTTGAATTAGAACGATGGCTCGGTATCACGCCTGCCCCTGGGAACAAGGCTCCAAACCAGCCCATTCCAGGTTATAAGAGTGCCATGCCCTGGCAAGCTGGGGCTGGAGTCGCGATTCCAAAGCGAATTACCCAGAAACGCGCCATCGAAGTTAATGGCTATCTCTTGCCGCAAGGAACACAGAGCGATGCTCGCGTTGTTCAAGAAGTGGGTGAGCGCTTGACCTATCTGTGTGTCTTTAGTTACCAAGCAAGGGCAGATGGGACACTGACCCCGCAAGCCGATTCCCAAGCGCTGAGTGCAGCCAAGACGGCCCGGGTTCAACCCCTCATGACGGTGACAAACTTTGACGGCAGCCAATTTAATACCGAACTTGCGCATACACTGCTTGCCAACTCGAGCTTGCGGCGGAAGCTGATTCAGAGCACGGTATCCATGGCGAGGGAGAGAGGGTTTAGCGGAGTAAACGTCGACTTTGAGCATATGCGGCCAACGGATCGGCCGCTGTACAACACATTTATCCGCGAGTTGGCAGCTGCATGTCGCCGTCAGCGTCTCTCCATTTCAATTGCGATGGGGCCGAAGACGAGCGATTCTCCGACCGCATCATGGATGGGCGCATTCGACTACAAGACTCTGGGCGAAGAAGTCGATTTTCTGATGTTGATGACTTATGAGTGGGGGTGGGTCGGAGGACCACCGATGACCACCACCACACTGCACCAACGAAAAAGCATAAATGAATGCAGGTCTGCGTAACACTTTGTGGAAGTCTATCTAGCATTGATTTGTGACCGGTGTACCTAGAGCACTAGAAGTGTTACAGGATGCCTTGCGATGAAGACGTGTGAAAAGAATGCTTCTGGTGTGTCGGGGGTGGTCCACTCGACAAACCTTTACTCACCTTGAGATGGCGATGAAGACAGTTGCTCTAGTTCACCAAAACCCATGGTCATTTTTTCTTTTGGTATCACAAACACGAGTATCAAGGCCAGACCAGCGGGAACCAGGGTCCAAAGAACCGTGTGGGCAATCGATGCAGACAGAGCCCCTGTTAATTTTTCGAGAATCGGAGTTGGAATGGCAGACCGCAGTTGAGGCGACAGAATGGCGTGGGGGTCTGTGTGCGAAAATTTGCTGGCCATCGCTGATAATGTCCCTTGGCTGGCAAATGCTTGTGTGACGTTATGGGCAAACATGTTCTTCTGGATAATTCCATACACGGTGATACCCACAGCCATCGCAAACTCACGAATAAAGTTTGTCGTCGAGCTCGCCGTCCCACGTTGACGCATGCCGAATGGCTGCATGGCTGCGACGCTGAGAACCGAGAACGACGCCCCGATGCCAAAGCCGATGACAATCATAAACAGCGTGATTTGTAGTCTGGTCGTCTCTACACCAATGGTGCTCAACAAGTAAATGCCGGCTGTAAAGATCACACAGAAAATCATCATTATACCGCGATACGTCAGTTTCCTTGCAATGAGTATGCCGACTTGGCTCGCCACGACACTTGCCAGCATCATGGGTAACAAGATAAGTCCTGAGTTCGTTGCTGTTCCGCCCATAACGCCTTGAATAAAGATGGGGATGAACAATACCGCCACAACGTACGAACCACCGGAGAACAATGCAACCAGGCTGCTTCCGGTGAACAGACGGTTGGCAAACATCTGATAGGGTACAATTGGTTCCTTGACCTTCGCTTCTATAACGAGGAAGAGCGTAAACAGCACTCCTGCTGCGAAAAACAAGCCAATGATGGTTGACGAATTCCATGGGTACTTTGCACCACCGAGTTGCAGCGCAAACATTAAGCTGCCAATCGCCGGTACGAGTGTAAGCACGCCAAACCAGTCGATCCGCTCTTTAGAGTGTTGCATGGACTCTTTGTAGAAGATGAACACCAACAGGAAACAGACAATACCCAGCGGAATGTTAATGTAAAACACCCAACGCCAGTTTATGTGGTCGGTAATATACGCTCCTAACAGAGGTCCAAAGATACTTGACAGACCGAAAACAGCACCGAACATTCCACCCATCTTTCCACGTTGCTCTGGCGAAACAACGTCAAACAAAATGGTAAACGCAATCGGGGCTAATGCACCACCACCAATGCCCTGAACAGCACGATAAATGATGAGCTCTGTGATATTCTGAGACGTTCCACACAGAATTGAACCAGTGAAAAACAACACCATCCCGAGAATGAAGAATCTCTTTCTTCCATACATGTCCGAGAGTTTCCCGAAAATCGGCATACCTGCCATTTCAGTAACCATGTATGCCGAAGAAACCCAGGCAAACTTGTTGAGCCCTCCGAGTTGTGCAACTATCGTCCCCATCGCAGTCGCAACGATGGTATTGTCCATCGATGAGATGAGAATACCCAACAGGAGACCAACAATGATAAAACCTGTTTGATTTTTCACCACGCCCATGCTTTATCACCTGCTTATCTCATTGACTTTTTGTCGACCATCTGCAATCGATAGATTACGACCAAGGGTCTAGTGCTTTCTTTTTGAGGCGAAGTAAGCCTCTATCAGAGGCTCACAGCCAACAGCAATGACGAATACGATCCAAGAGTATTTCCAGCCCCAAGCAAAACCAATGAAGAAGAAAGCTGCGATGCTAAAGAGCCATAGGGCGCCGGAAATACTTCCTCGCACCATAGCAGTATGCGGGTCGTTGTAATAATTGACCCATTCTCTTTGCCACTGCGAGTCCATCTTCCGTCGACTCTTTTCCGTTAGCCCTAAGTAGATAAAGATGATTGCTGATACGATGACAAACGGACCAAACGTTAAGAGAGTCATTGCCAGGCCATGTCGCCCAATATATTCAATTGCGGAAGCGCTGGCACCCAAAAGGAAAACTTCCGATGCCATGCTGTATATCAGTGCTCGCTTTGTATTCATTCCGTAATCGTGTTTGGTCTCCTGAGTGAGGCCAAAGTAGATGAATAATGGCGCTGACACGAGAAGAAACGGAGCCAAATATTCCAATGCAACGAACAGGTGTCTCACTTGCAGGTATACGTAAGCACCACTCAACAGTCCAATCAGTAAGGTGAATGATGCGACGAGATAGCCGATGATATGGTTCTTATCAATGAAAGTCGGTGTACTTTGATCCTTCATAAGTCTTGTCTCCGATGCCTCCCGCAGGCTGTCGACGAGTTCAGTCATATCTCCTAAGTCCAAAATGGCATACTGAAAGGCTGAATCTGGATTGGATCCCTTTGTAATCAGATCATTGACCTTATCTAACAGGTTAGAGCAAATTTCTTCCTTTAGTTCTCGTAACTGCTTTGTTTCATAGACACCAGAGAACAACCCGTCGACATGTCGCTTGATCTTGTTTTTCATCTTCTTCCACCTCTTTAGATGAGCTTGTCGATGACTGACTTTGTAAACTCCCAATCTTCCTTATTGCGCTGATAAACATCTGCACCGACCGCTGTAATGTGGTAATACTTTCGTCTGCCACCCAGCGTCTCGTCGCCCCAGTACGAGGTGATGCAGCCCTCTTGTTCCAGCCTTCGATAGCTCGAATACAACGTTGCTTCCTTCAACTCATACAGTCCGTTACTCTTGTCGACAATCCGTTTGTATATCTCATAGCCGTAGCTGTCCCCCTCAAGTAAAATTCTGAGAACGATGGTATCGGTGTGACCTCTCAAGAGGTCGGATGAGATCTTTCCTGTCACTGGTTTCACCTCGTGTTTAATATATGTCATATTACTATGACAGTCAATGTACTTTGACAACCTAACAGAACAGTTACTGCACCGATGACGTCGCACATTGGAACGCGAGGGACGTGGACATGCCATTGTGGCCCATACAGCTTGATCATCAGCATGGCTTTTATTTTATTACGGTCAAAGAGTCGGTTTTTTGGTCGAATTGTCTGAATCAAGGAGGTATATGTTGCTTTAAAGTTCGGACGTACTTTGAAGTCTGAATTTGGCGGTGTATGCAGTGTTCAGCGAAATTGGGGTGCGAAAACGTTGAAGAATCCTTGATAAAGGAGTGCTCACAGTTGAAGCATCAGAAGTTCAGTCTTCTTGTGATAAGCCTAATGACACTTCTCTTCGTCGGGATCATCACTTTTATTGAAAATAATCACACAATCGCCGGGACCATTGTTAAATATTGCTTTTCGATCTTGATATTCTGCGTGGAAAGCACGCTCCTCAGTTGGTCCCTCTACCAGGCTGCCGTATCTGTAGCTGGTTTTTTCAAACTTAAGCGTCCGTCTGTGAATGTGAACAAATATCCAAGGATTTTATGTCTGACGGCAGCTCACAATGAGGAAAAGGTTATTGCAGAACATGTTCGCAGCCTGAAAGCCATCGATTACCCTGACGCCCGCTATGATGTCGTGGTGCTGGCAGACAACTGCACAGACGCAACCCCTCGCATTGCGAAAAGCTTGGGGGCAATCGTTTGGGAACGGCACAATGCCTTCGAGCGCGGTAAGGGATACGCCTTGCGCTGGGCGTTACACTCGAAGGCCAGGCTCAGCAGATATGACGCCGTCTGTATATTTGATGCTGACAATCTTGTCAACGCAGATTTTCTTAAGGTAATGGCAAAACATTTGGCGCGAGGAGACGCAGCCATTCAGGGTTATCTGGATACGAAAAATCCATATGACAACTGGATTAGCCTAGCGTACGCGTCGATGTACTGGTTCATGAACCGATTTTCCCAAAGAGCCCGAGACATTCTCGGATTGACGGCTGTGTTGGGAGGGACCGGATTCTGTCTGTCCACTGCGGTTCTCAGAAGGCATCCATTCGAAGCCGTCAATTTGACTGAGGACTTGGAGTACACAGCGCGGTTGACGATCGCAGGACACAGGGTGGTCTTCGCCAAGGACGCGCGCGTATATGATGAGAAGCCGTTGGGCCTTGAAGCTTCCGCTGTGCAGCGTCTGCGTTGGATGCAAGGACATTGGACAACGGCATTGAAGTACCTTGGGCCGCTTTTACGGAAAGCCTTATTTTCTCGGCACGGGAAAATGCGTGCCCTGGATATGTCGATTTACGTTTTACAGCCAGTGTTTGTCGCACTAATGGGCGTCAATCTGGTTCTGTCGATACTGCAGTACATTTTCGGAGCATCTTGGTACTTCCCTTGGTTGACCCATCTGATTCCTTCTGTTTTCTGGGACGTTATGAGTGTTGTCGGGTTTGGATTTCCACTGACAGCGTTTGTCCTCGAACGTGCAGGGTGGAGAGCTTTTGTGTTTTATCCATTGTACCTGTTTTTTACTTTGACGTGGATTCCACTCTCCATCGAAGCCGTCCATCGTCGACATAGCAGGGAATGGG
Organism: Paenalicyclobacillus ferrooxydans; assembly: GCF_001399675.1. GTDB lineage: Bacteria > Bacillota > Bacilli > Alicyclobacillales > Alicyclobacillaceae > Alicyclobacillus_B > Alicyclobacillus_B ferrooxydans. The sequence continues at coordinate 10,173 of NZ_LJCO01000072.1, read as the reverse complement.
TCCATACCGAACACCATCGATCGATTAGTCTTGATGAGATGAGACAATCAAACTAAGCCGCGCCCAGTTCATCACATGGCAACAGAGCCGAACACAAAGGGTCTGTCGTAACGAAGTAATGGTCTTTTGGAGGGATTTTTGTTTAAAAAACCATGCTATAAGTTGTGCAAAAATGCATTTATAAAACTGAACAAAAAAACGCATAAAATACGCATAAAAAACACCTGCACATTCCACAATAACCACCGTGGAAGCAAATCAAATGTTTTGGGAGGAACGATGATGGCAACGAACAACCAGACACTTGTAGCGAGTGCAGAACAGGCAATCGAGCAGATGAAGTATGAGATTGCGTCCGAATTTGGTGTACAGCTCGGCGCTGATACGACCGCTCGTGAAAATGGTTCCGTTGGCGGAGAAATCACAAAACGCTTGGTTGCATTTGCAGAGCAACATTTTAGCCGCAGATAAGGGTGACTTACCTTACAAAGAAAAGGACCACAGAGAGCGGTGTCTCTGTGGTCCTTTTTTTGGCGCCTTTGACTCACTCGTGCTGGTGCTGGAGAAGAGTCTCATCGAGTTCTTTGAGTCGAGTCGCCATGGTGGCATAACGAGCATGGGGCAACAACACGGCCGCAAGACTATCCTTATAAAGGACGCCAAGCTTACCTCGTTCTTCAAGCATGTGAAAAAGTTCTCGTTGTGAAATGGTTCGCAGCTCGCTGGCAGCAATGAGTTCTTCCTTCGTAAAGCTCGGCATTCCTGTCCCTCCGCAACTGACGATATTCCTGGTTGACATAAATTATGCGCAAAAGTTCATTTCAATGAGCATATGATTGTGTGTTTTTTTGAACTAAAATTCGTTTGATTCATTGTTCAAAATGGTGATTTTGGTACGCTTGGGAGCATACACTGAAATCGTCTCCTTTATCCCCTGTTGGTGACTCGTACGATAGATATTGTGCGAGTCATCTTTTTTGCACTTGATGGGAACAAAAAAGGACCTTGTCAGACAAGGTCCTTTTTGAGATCATCAGAATCATTTGGAGGATTGTTTCAACGAGGCTCTAGTGGTGATGATGGCCGTGCCTGGGATTATTGATAATGAAACTACTTTGCGCCGGATCGTAATCGATCACAATATCGTTCAGAAATTCATTATTCTTTTCAAGCAGCACTTCAACACCTGGGGTGGCAGCGTTAACGACATCATTTTGCGATCTATAATCGAGCCCAATTCCATAATGAGCATGATCTCCGTGGGCCTCTGTGACATACACCCGTAGTTTTAAATTCGTATCTGTTTGTTCCTTCAATATGGCTTGAATCTGTTTCTTTGCTGCTAGTGTGACTTTGCACCGCATCGTTGGTTCGCCACCTTGGTTGAATTTGAGATCTATATTATATCGACCTGAACATCAGTTAGCTAGACAAGCCGCAATGGTGTGAAAGGGGCCGTCCTATGTTGAAGTTTACCATTTGTTTTATTAGGCAACGGGATTCCATCTTAATGCTGAATCGAACGTCACCTGAATGGATGGGTGCCTGGAATGGTGTCGGAGGAAAAATCGAAGGCACTGAGACACCGTTAGAATGTGTGCTGCGCGAGGTTCAGGAGGAGACCGGTCTTCAGCTGCGAGGGTATGATGTTCAGTATAAAGGAACAGCCACTTGGTATAACGTTGAGGGTGGCTCTGTCGGAGGCATGTACATTTTCCGGGCTCAATTATCGGACACAGTGGTCTACTCAACGCCGGTGAAGACGGATGAGGGGATTTTGGATTGGAAGGATCTGTCGTGGTTAGTTCACCCGAAAAACCGAGGTGTTGCCGATTTGAAATATTATCTGCACACAGTGATTGAGGAAGAACAGCAGCATGACTATAGGTTTACCTACGATGACGATGGAAATCTGATTCACTTTGAGAAAGCACTGCTAGAGAAAAGCCCAGTCATATAGACCTGATGGTAATTTTGACGTCCGGGTTTTGCGGACATCCAATCATATGATTGGATGGTGTATTATCAAATCATCAGAAAGCCATGGGTGATGATGGCAATGGGTGTTGCCTAGCCTCAATGGCACGAATGCGGACAGCGATGTGTATATGGGAGGGGTAATCATGTCCCGCGGGGGCAGATTGTCGGTTGAACTCTTTATTGGAGTTCTCGTGATTGCTGGGTTGCTGGTGGTTTACGGATACCACCCTGTGAAGCCTGCGATTCCTCATGACTATATCCTTCCTCATGATAACTTTGACAGTCAAACCATGAAGGCCATTCGAGAGCACCTCAATCAATACAATGTTTCTGGCACGCCTCAAGACCACGAGGTCTTTATGGTTACAGGTGGGCTTGGTATCGCGAATCCCCGCATTACGGAATGGGATTCCGGAGGGAACATGGATTTTATGGGGAATCAGGCGGGTGATCCGATTTATAGCTTTCAATTTACCTCGCAGTCGCCCGCAACATGGAAAACAGGTTCCGAGTTGAAGCCCGTTCCCTGGGTTCTGAAGCATACTAAATCAGGGATGCCCTTTTATGAATGGGATATGCCCAAATATCTTATCGCCCAGTTTTACTTTAAAAAGGACAATACGTATGTGATTCTCAAAGTAGACTATGCATTTAACAAGCCCAAGCCTGCTTTTCCAACAGGCTTACCGGGACATCTGGTTCCCATCGGAAATCCAGTTGTAAAACAAGGAAAGTAAAGTGAAGTCAGTCTCACCCCCATGGCAGTTTGAGACGCCAATCGGAGCCATGCCACGGCTATACATCTTTCCTTGTTTGCAGACGTTCAATGACCGATTGAAGCCACTGATAATCAGCCTTTTGGTGAACGAGATGATGTTCCATGGCGAAGTCTACGCCTAGCCCAAAACCGTGCCTCGGTGCGGATTCATACAGTCTAATCTCCGATTCGAGGTGACGCAGCCGCTCCTCAAGCAAGGACAAAGATTCTTCGCAGGGCAGATGGTCGAGAAACATCATCCCAATGTCACTAGCGAAGTTCAGCGGATCGACCTTTGCGAGGTTGGTACGCAGTAGTGCGAGGAAGTGTTCCGTTCCCGTCGGGGTGATGGCATAGACCTTACGCAACGGCCGGTTTCCTTCTTGTTCCTGATGCATTTCCACGTACCCGGCTTCACAAAGCCGATCTAGTGTCGCGTATGCGGTTGACTTTTTCATGTCCGTAACGCGGCTGAGGTTCTTGTCGATAAACTCATTGATTTGATACCCGTGTTGACTCTGTGCCATCAAAATCCCCAGTAGTAATAACGCACGCTCATCCACTCGTGAAGCACTCCTTCACAAAACGTTAACTTAGTACATTATAGTCATGATTGACTAAAAGGATCAAAGGGAGCTACAATGAGGCAAATAGTCAACGATGACTAATTTGAAATGACTATTAGACTGACTGTTGACTGACTGTTGACTGACTGTTGACTGACTGTTGACTGACTGTTGACTGGAAGATTTCAGTTGCTGGGGGAAAGGAAGCGACGAATGTGTCAAAGCCAAAGACACAAATGGCTCTGGGGATTTTCGCAATTGGAGTGTTTATGGGCGGTCTGGACAACGGAATTATGAGTTCCGCTCTGACAACGTTGATCCATTCTTTTGGTGTATCGGCAAGCTGGGGCGCTTGGATCATTACAATTTATACGCTTGGCTTGGCAGTCAGTGTACCGATCATGGCGAAACTCTCAGACAGGTATGGACGCAAGCGCATGTTTCTCATCAGTATTGCATTGTTTGGGCTTGGTTCCATGAGTGTGGCGCTCAGCCACAGTTTCACATTTCTGCTGATTAGTCGCGTGGTGCAGTCACTTGGCGGCGGCGGTATTTTCCCAATTGCCAATGGATACATCGTGGCAACTGTTCCGGTGGAGCGTCAAGGGCGGGCACTCGGCATGGTCGGGGGCATGAACGGAATTTCTGCAATCCTAGGTCCGAACATTGGCTCTTTGTTATTGAGCCTCACAAACGATTGGCATTGGCTGTTCTGGATCAATGTGCCCATCGCACTGGCTCTCGTCGTCTTAGGTCAGAGAGGTATCGAGGAGAATCGTGCAGCTCCGAAGGGCCGACTAGACGTACTCGGGATTGTGCTCTTATCGACCGGCATGCTCGGGGTGATGTACGGATTAACCAACCTGAAAGGTGCCAACATCGTTCAAAGCTTAGGCAGCCCAAGTGTCTATGGCTATGTACTGGCCGGACTTGTCCTGCTGCTGGTTCTGCTCTGGCATGATAACAGGTTAGACAAAAATGGCGAGGATTCTTTGGTCCCCATGTCCTTACTGAGAAGAAGCGAGCTCCGGTGGACTTTGGCCATTGGACTCACTTCTGGCCTGATTCTGTCGTCCGTAATTTTTCTGCCGGCATATGTGCAAACCGTCCTTGGGTGGTCTGCGAATCAAGCTGGATACTGGTACACGCCGATGGCCTTATTCTCAGGCGTCGGTGCGATGGGTGGCGGGGCGTTCATGGATCGGCGCGGTCCCATCACAACGTTAGCGTTCGGCGCAGTGACGGCGGCGATCGGATCGGCATTATTCCCACTGTGGGTCACAACAACATGGCAGATGGTCATTGCGAGCAGTTTGGTTGGACTTGGTGTAGGGATCACGCTCGGGGCTCCACTCAATTTTATGATTACGGAGCATGTCGAAGATGACAAATCGACGGCACTGGGCATCCTGTCATTGGTGCGAGAGGTTGGACTGACGCTTGGTCCTACAATTTTTGCCGGGTTTCTGACACGAGCGATGGCACAGTTTCCGCAGAAGTTGATGTCAAATCTCAAAGTAATCGGGATTTCTCCATCGAACGTACCGACTTCTGAATTAGCCCGCCTAAAGGGGATTGAAAGCTTTGGGAATTTGACCGGCCAGATTGCGAAAATCCCAAGTGTGCCAATTCAAAATGCCATATTAAAGGCGTTGCACGATGTCTCTGATGTAGGTTTTGGGCATCTGTACTGGAGTGCTTGTGTGATTTCTGTATTGAGTCTGGCCTTCGTTTTGATTGCGGGAGCATATCGAAAGAGATTGGTTCGGGATAGCGAGACTTCTCCTGTACAGGGCTAGAGCAAAGTAAATGACAGTCTGGACATGTTTCATTGATTGTATGAAGTAACTGTATTGATTGCAGGTCGTTCGCTTAAGCATATCTGGTCTGATCACGAAGCATCCCCACCTCTGCGGTGGGGATGTTATGTTTAGAAACGTACCGTGTGAGCATTTTATGTCGGTCATTATGGTGCTTTATTACTGAATACGCTTTACAGCTAGAACCGAGTAGGTCGTCGGAGACACCTGAACCTGGTAGTTCCCTGACGGCTGATGGACGGTCACCGTCCAGACCGACTGATTACCAGAGTTTTGGCTGGAAAGGTCTGTAACTGTTCCACCGCCTACAGCGTCTACCGCGAGTCTGTCTACAGTATGAATTTTGTATGGTAGTGTCGGGCGCTCGACGGCTGAGGCTGAGGGTGCCGACTGCGCGTTTCCAGTGACAGGCTTTGAAACGGCAGTTTTAGATGGGACGGAAACGGGTGAAGTTGTTGGTCCATTTTGTACTGTGCCTGCAAAAACCAGTAACGGCGTAGTCATGCCGATAAGCAGTGCGCTAATCCCGCCGACAATCCATCCAAGATGCTTTTCCATAATATACATACCTCCAATGGTTTTCCGACAAGTTGCCGGATTATTTGAATAGGCCCTGTTTTCTGACTGACTATGCCCATTCTGTCCACCGCAGCATCGATTCAGACGTCGTTTTGCGGCAGGTCATTGGGCTATTTGATTGAGCCCAGGTTTGGAACCTGTATGGCTTTGATACTGTTACTTTAACCAGACTTCATGATGGGAAGATGATCCAACTGTCAGGCAACAGTGGACTTTTCATGGACTTGGAGTCTTCGTCTCACTGGCAAGCAGAGGAAAAAATAAGGAGAAGGACCAGGTGAGAGCTGTGTCCTTCTCCATGATGGTATTTATTCGCTCGTTGGGGTTGGCTTCACTCGGGTCTTGACCGCATTCACTCGCTCTCCCGGCGAAAGAATTCAAGAATTTGTTTCCATGAATCAATACTTGCGTATGCGTTACCTCGCAGCGTGCCGCCGAGGACCCACACCTTGCCCACTTTGGGCGCTTCAGCTTGCGTGCTTGAGAGCAGGTATGGAACGTAGATGGAATGTCCGGCACTGGGATACACGATGTGCTGGAATGAGAACGGGTGATTGTGTTCCCTGAGCCGATCCATACTGAGTCCCGATATCCGCTCACTGTCGTACATCCGGTCCTCTTGTCCGGAGATAAACAGAATACTCCCTTGGATCCGTTCCACGGGGATCGTCGCCTTGGCTACGACAGCTTCATCTGAGAGATGGAAGTCATACCAGGGACGATACGAGATGACTGTGCCGGGAGGTTCAAGCTTTCCGGAGCGGTGCGGGTTCTCGGCCGAGGCATATGGAATGGGCTTTCCCCGATAGGTCCAGGACGGGGGCATCGAGTCCGATCCTTTTAACTGGATACCGTGAAGGACAACACCGCCGCTTGATACACAGACCACAGCCTTGATCTGTGGAAACATGGACGCTGCCAAAAGGGCGAGTTCACCGCCTTTTGATGTACCGTGAATGCCGATAAAGTCCTCACGCACTGCCGGTTGCGACGCAAACCATTCAATGGCCGATTCAATATACTCGAGTGGAATGTTGACGAGTTCGGAAGGCAGTCCGTCCATGCCAAAATAGGCGAGTGCCAAGGCAGAATAGCCGTGCGCTGCGAACAGGGCTGCCATATATTCGTTTAATCCACCCTCAGAGCCACCGAAAACGATGATGCCCGGTCGGGGGTGGTCATCTTCCTGGTGAAAATACGTTGCTGTCAGTCCATTTTCCCGGACTGGTGTTCTTTGCACGTAGGGAGTAGTCCAGCACCTCTGGATGGTTGTCTCCGCGATCACCTCGCCCTCGCCCTCTGCAGTCAGTGAGAAGAGGAGAGGTGATAAGGGAGTCAATGGCTCCTTGGATGATGGATGACTTTCATCCAATGGGATCCGATGCATAGACCAAAACAATCCCATTCCATCAACACCTGAGTATGTCCCGTCCAGTGGGGCTTTGGTTTCTAAGTTCACCGCCCCGTGTTCATCAGCTTGAAATATCCCGTAAGACTCCAGCGTAATGAGAGGGTTTGTCGAGGGACGGTGCATGCGAAGGGTGACTCGCTGGTGCGCGGTTAAGCCCTTGAGTTGAATGCTTATCGGATCGTCCACGAATGAAACACTTGGTGTAATATGAAAGCCGATCTTATCTGCCACCCTTGTACCCCTCCCTTGATCTCGCTTCAAATGTCTTGGTTGAATCACATAGAACGAAGTGTCTCAGTAACGAGCATCACAGTGTTTTTATGTGATTGCTGCCAAAAATCCGACAATTGTAATTACGGTACCGCAGACTTCCAGATTGTGCAATGATTTCTCCGTTTTAAAGCATCGTACACATACGCTTCGGACCATGATTGCGGAACAGAACAGGCATCAATTCGGTTTGAATGTCATGGCGTGCAATGGATTGAATGCATGGATTGAATGCATGGATTGATTGCATGGATTGAATTCACCATGCGGTGTATTACAATGGAGGGACGAGATGGACGGGTGGTGTCCCATGAACGCACTTGCTTACGCTCTGCTCAGCATGCTAGTCAGGAAATCGTGTACCGGATATGAGTTGAAAGAACTATTAGAGGTGTTCTGGCAGGCCAAACACAGCCAAATATACCCGCTGTTGGCCAAGTTGGAGGGTGAGGGATTACTCACGTACGAACGGGTGGAGCAATCGAGTAAGCCGGATAAAAAGGTATACTCGATCACTGAGAAGGGCCGCCAAGTCCTGAAAGACTGGATATCGAGCCCCGCAAGCCCACCTGTAATTCGTGATGAGTTCCTCATCAAAGTCTATGCCATCTGGCTTGTCGACAAGCAGATTGCAAAGCAAATGTTTGACGAACGCAAGGAGACCTACCGTCAAAAGGTGTTGTACCGGAAAGAAGAAATCAAACTCATGGAGCAAGAGTTTGGCGATACAGTGTGGGATATTTCTTCGAGAGTATTTGGCAGGTACTTGCTGTTCAAGCGGAAGTTGCAGCAGGAAGAAGACGAAATCGTATGGTGTGACTGGGTTATGACCCTCCTCGATAAATCTAACTGAGTCTGTGCGAGATGCCTTGTTTGGGGCAGATCGCGCAGATTTTTTGTTTATGGGCGATCTGGCCCGATGTGTACGATTTCACGCCAGCAGAATCGTCCTTCAGTAGATATATCAATATTGACATATGAAACAAGGTGGAGCTTAATGGTGATGGTATTTCATATGTAATTTTTTATATATGAAATGGTGGGGGAAGACTCGTTAGAGAAAGACACAGTACAGAAAGACACAGTACAGAAAGACACAGTACAGAAAGACACAGTACAGAAAGACACAGTACAGAAAGACACAGTACAGAAAGACACAAGAGACAACCAGAATAACAGAGAGAGGGACACAAACCGTGCAGCAAAGCGCAATTCTGCAAGATGTATTGCCGGAACAGAATGACAAGCCGATCCAGAAACACAAAGGGTTTAGGGATCACTTCCGACAGCCCCACGCTGCGTGGGCTGTTGCATTTGCCGTGGTCGTTGCATTCATGGGTTTGGGTCTCGTAGACCCGATTTTGACGTCGATCGCGAAAAGCCTAAAGGCCTCACCGAGTCAGGTTGAGTTGCTGTTTACAAGCTACATGTTGGTCACTGCCGTGATGATGGTGATCTCAGGAGCGGTGTCATCGAAAATTGGGCCTAAATGGACGTTGCTGTCGGGGCTGTTCATTATTGTCGTCTTCGCAGCATTAGCTGGGACATCCAACACCGTTGCACAGGTTGTCTTATTCCGCGGAGGATGGGGACTTGGTAATGCATTATTCATCTCTACTGCACTCGCTGTGATTGTGGGAGTAGCGAGCGGAGGCACCGAGAGCGCTGTGATTTTGTATGAGGCAGCGCTTGGTCTAGGACTTTCGGTTGGTCCACTGCTTGGCGGGCAACTCGGGGCCATCAGTTGGCGAGGCCCATTTTATGGTGTCTCAGTGTTGATGTTGATTGGTTTCTTTGCCATTGCCGTGATGCTGCCGAAGGTTCCTAAACCGAAGCGGAGCATTTCCGTGCTCGATCCATTTCGAGCCCTCCGCCACAAGGGACTTCGCACCATGGCAGTGACTGCATTTTTTTACAATTACGGCTTTTACACTCTATTTGCATTTACTCCGTTCGTCTTGAAGATGAACGCACACGGACTTGGTTTTGTTTTCTTTGGCTGGGGGGTCATGATGGCGGTGTTCTCCGTATTTGTCGCCCCTTGGTTTGAAGCTCGATTTGCCACGCATCGGACCATGTATTTTGTGCTGTCGCTGCTTGCTCTTGATCTCCTGGTGATGGGTCTCACGACCGCTGTTGGCAAACCGATTTTTGTTGCCCTTGGCATCATGTGGTCTGCACGGGCGATTCTCATTACGAGTGTCATCCTCGGTGGATGTTTTATGGGCATTATGGCTACCTTGCTGACAACGGGGACCATGGAAGCTGCGCCGGTAGAACGGTCCGTGGCGTCTTCTGCTTACAGTTTTGTTCGGTTCCTTGGCGGTGCAGTGGCGCCCTGGCTGGCAGGACGGCTGGCGGAGTCTTTCAATCCAAGTATTGCATTTTACGCGGGGACGGCTGCTCTGGTTGTCAGCGTTTTGGTACTTTTTTCAGGTCGAAAGTCACTGATCGCGAAGCATCACTAACGGGAAACGTACGAACGGGTTATGGGCGAATGGGTTATGGGCGAATGGGAAACGTGCGGCAGCGCCTTTTGTGATGTCGTGACGATCCGTTAAGTCGCTCCGAGCGACTTAACTCCTCATTTTTTGCGGCTTAAGTCGGTTTCGCCGACTAAGCCCAGGTGATACCCGGCCACTCGGGGCTGCTTAGTCGCTGCCACCGACTAAGCCGGTGTTCTGGTAATCCGTTAAGTCGCTCCGAGCGACTTAACTCCTCATTTTCTGCGGCTTAAGTCGGTTTCGCCGACTAAGCCCAGGTGATGCCCGGCCACTCGGGGCTGCTTAG
>NZ_LJCO01000085.1 GCF_001399675.1 Paenalicyclobacillus ferrooxydans | reverse complement strand
CCCACATGCCCTCAAACGCCTAGAGTTTAGCCTAATTAACCGTTCCTTCTTAATCCTACTTGAACAGGACAATGAAATCCTGCGAATGAGCGAGCATTCGTGAGAAAAACCTTATTCCACGAGGGAGCTCCCAGGGCCGAGACTTAGGTAGCCCACCTTGCCGAGTCCTCCACCGCAGTTAATGAAACGGTTGTTTCCGACGTAAATCCCTACATGGCGACCTTTTTCAAAGATCACGAGGTCTCCAGGACTTCGGTTCGAAAAGGACACCGGATCGCCCACGCGTCGATACTGTCCACGGCTTGAAGTCGTAAAGTGGTAGCCCAGCGCGTGATGATAGACGTATTCTGTAAAGTTACTACAGTCAAAACCGTACTGTCCCCGGTCTTCATTGTGACCCCAAATGTACTTGGTCCCGATCTTGCTTCTGGCGACCGCAAGGACGGCATCCACCTTCGCCTGATGACTGGCACCAAGCCCAGCTCTGGCACGAATCGTATGGTCAATCCGAACCCCTCGCGGCGGCAGATGAATCCCTGCCATGGCTGGGAGCGCGTCGTCTTGTTCTTGTGACAGTGCAGGCGAAACAAGCTCGTCCGGCACATTCACAATATGCGATTCATGAGTCTTGTCGTTGATGAGGAGAACATGTGTAATCTTTTCGTCGGGATACGCCGAAGTTGCGAAGTTGACAATGCCATCCATGCTCGACGCATCAAGGATATCTTCGCCGTCTTGCTGTCCGTCAACAGGGACGGTGTGGATGACAACCTGGTTCTCGTCACGTTGATAATCTGTGAGGACAACTCTCGTCAGATTCGCGGATACCTTCTGGCGGGTGAGCGGCACCTCTGCTGCGGCTTGATTGTTCGTTTTTTGTGTTTGAGCTTGGCAACCGCTCATCGTGCAAAGCATCATCGAACAAAGTCCGACAATCGTGGCTTTTTTGAGAGTGCGAAACGGCATCATGTTACCACCTTCGTGACGTTTTCAATCAACAAAGGTGATGCTTTCCAATCTACCCGTCGTCTATCCCTCGAGGCGGCAACTTGATAAATCACCTTGATATGACCAACGAAATGGAGCGTATATTCGTCTCCGAATTCACGCTCCATTTGCAGGTGATTACCGATAGTGTCACCCAACGTAGATGCTGTTGCCCATGGTAATCACTCGTTGACTGATTCAATTCGTTATTTATTTACGCAGATTTCATTTTTCCCGATTTATGCATCAGCTGTGTACTTTCTTCATTGAGTCCAACTAAGCGGACTGACTTATCCAACTTATCATATCTATCCAGTACTCTTTGGATGCCTATAACGGAGGCGTGGTCCCAGAGGTGAGTATGACTAAAGTCGATGATAACTTCATACGGATCATTCTCGATGTCAAACAAGTCAACAAAATGGGTCACTGTTGCAAAAAACATCTGGCCTTTAATCGAATATGTCTTTACTCCGGACGAACTAGTAACTGTAGTTGCGTGAATCCGCGCCATTTTCCATCCGATAAAGACAGCATTGAAAACCACGCCGACGAAAACACCAATTGCAAGGTCGTTCGTGGCAACTACGGTAGTGACCGTAGCGACCATCACGAGTGATTCAAAAATCGGCACCCGCCACAGATCACGCAGCGACTTCCACTCGAATGTGTAATAGGAAACCATGAACATAACGCCAACCAAGGCAGCTACAGGGATTTGGCTTACAATCGGACGCAACGCAACAATGAGTGTGATAAGTAAAGCTCCAGAAACAAACGTTGAGAGACGCTTGCGGCCTCCATATTCGATATTGAGCGCAGACTGACCAATCATCGCACATCCCGCCATAGCCCCAAAGAATCCCGTGAAAATATTCGCAATACCTTGACCGCGAATTTCCTTGTCTTTATTACTCTTGGAGTGTGTCATATCATCAATTACCGTCGCCGTCATCAGTGTTTCCAGGCTGCCAACCAGAGCGATTGGCACAGCGTATGGCAAGACAATGGTTAGGGTGCGAAAGTCGAGTGGCACAGTCGGCACATGAAAGTAGGGCAAATGCGCTTGAAGGTGTCCAATGTCGCCTACTGTTTGTAATGGCAGCTTAAACAGCATACTCGCCGTCGTCATGACTACAATCGCGATCAAGGAAGCTGGCACTGCCTTCGTGATAAACGGCAATCCCCAGACCAAAAGCACCGTTACACCGCAAACGATATATGCTGTTGTTCCTTGACCCATGACATGGGGCAGCTGTGCCATAAAAATGAGAATCGCCAGCGCATTGACAAACCCGATGACGACACTGCGAGATACGAAGGTAATAAAGCGACTAATTCTTAAAGCGCTCATGGCCAGCTGTATCAATCCGGCTAAGATGCCAGTTGCAAACAAGTATTGATCGCCATGGTTTTTAACGAGCAGAACCATCAGTAACGCAGTTGAACCCGTAGCCCCTGAAATCATTCCGACGCGGCCGCCAAACATGGAGACGACAACGGCGATAATGAACGCTCCGTACAATCCAATCATAGGATTCACACCGGCAATCATGGAAAAGGCAATCGCTTCGGGTATCAGCGCGAAAGCAACGGCTGCACCAGCTAAGATGTCCTTTCGAACATTGCTGAACCACTCTTCTTTTAAGTTTTGAAAATACACTCAATACCTCCACACGTGAAATTTTGTGGACGCTCAAGTCTCATGAGCGTCACGACCACTCGCTCGTTTCGAGGGTCATAACCCGTTCAATAGCAGCATTTTGCAGTATAGAGTGCATCTTTCGATGCGTCAAGACCCGCAAATCGACGTAAACGCCATCATGGAAGATGTAAAGTTGCGCTTGGTCAAAGTTCAGTTGACACTCTTGATCTCTCGACACAAAGCGTCCATCAAATTTTCACCGACTTCAACCTGTCCGCCTGGAAACACCCATCCACCGTCTCGGGTTTTAACCAATAAAACATTGCCTTCACCGTCTTCTACGATTCCTCCTACGGCGACGATATGCGTTGGAAATACCATTCGAGCTCCCCCTCGTTACTCGGATTTCGTAATCGTATGCCAATGTACAGAACATTTCCTGTCCTCTCGTCATCATCTCTCAATCGTGTGAAACGTCAATACATCATTCGGCATACAGTGCGTGAGAGTTATGTTGTCTACAACGGCTGCAACCAAAAACACCAGGCTCCAGCAGATTATGCGCTGCTGGCCTGGTGTTCGTTTCAAACCCCGGTGTTCGTTTCAACGTCAAGCCTTCAAAGATTATTCAACAGTCCGGATGTCCGATTATGAAAGAAGTCCCTGTTGAGTCAGCCATTGTTTAGCAACTTGAGCTGGCGTCATTTTCTGCTGGTCCACCTCTTCGTTTAACTTCTGCATCTCAGCATCATCAATTTTACCAGCCAGTTTGTTCAAGATTCCCTTTAACTCTGGATGGGCTTTGAGAGTACTGTCCTGAATGATTGGCGCTGCGTAGTACGGTGGAAACAGGTGTTTGTTGTCCTTCAACACGACCAGATTGTACTCGGGAATCTGAGGATCCGTTGAAAATCCATCAATTACATCCACCTTGTTACTAATCAGTGCTTCGTACTTAAGTCCAATTTCCATCGGCTTAACCGCTTTAAAATGTGTCCCGTATAACTTATTCATCGCAGGCAGAGCATCGTTTCGAGTGACAAAGTCCTGCTCCGTTCCAAGCACCAAATTGCCAGACTGCTTCGCCAACTGTGAGATGTCTGTGATGCCAAGTTTATTGGCCTCAGACTTCTGCATCACCATCGCATAGGTGTCGTTGAACCCGATTGGTTTAAGCCAGGTAATGTGGTATTTGGACTGAAACTGTGCCTTAACTTCGTTGTAGGCCTTGTTAGGGTCCGTTGTCACCGGATCCTTCAGGATGTTGACCAATCCTGTGCCGGTATATTCGACGTAGACGTCTACATCCTTACTCTTCATAGCCTCCCAAGCCACGTTGCTGTCGAGGTTATCCTTCATCTTTACAGTCAGTTTTGGGTCATCATGTTGAATCAGCTGTTTCAGGATGTTCGACATAATCAGCTGTTCAGTAAAGTTCTTACCGCCGATCACGATGGTATTATTCGCTGAACCTGCAGACCCACAGCCCGCAACCCCTGCGGTGAGGGCCACAGCAGTGACTGCTGTAACACCAACCCGCGTTGCTCTCTTCGAAAACAGTTTTTTCGTAAATTGTCCAACATTCAACCTAGGTTTCCCCCTTTTATATCTTTAAAGCGTTATATCTATACAGCGTTATATCTTTACAGCGCACAACTGCGAAGCGGTACTGCTCTGCTTCAACTGTCAACACCTATCTCAGGCCGCGCGGTGTCAGGGATTTATCAATCCAACCTAACAACGCATCAAAAATGATCGCCAGTAAAGCCGCAGGAATCGCGCCAACGAGAATCAGTGGCGTGTCAATCATATCAACGCCCCGCATAATGAGATCTCCGAGGCCCCCCGCACCAATAAAGGTGGCCAGCGTAGCGACACCAATGGTCAAAACAGTCGCGGTTCGAATTCCCGCCATAATGACATTTCGTGCGAGTGGCAGCTCCACTTTGAGGAGAATCTGCGAACGTGTCATGCCCATGCCGCGCCCCGCCTCAATGAGGGATTGATCCACATCCATGATGCCTGTGTAGGTGTTCCGAACGACTGGCAAGAGTGCATACAAGGTAAGTGCAATCAAGGCCGGAAGTGATCCAATACCAAAGATCGGGATCATGAACCCGAGCAGTGCGAGACTCGGAATCGTCTGAATGACAGACACAATCGCGAGAATAATGGTTGCCGCTGTCTTGTTACGGGTAATGTAAACGCCAATCGGGATGGAAATCACACAGGCAACCACGACAGATACAAGGCTCAGGAAAATATGCTGCTCAAGTGCCGTGAGCAAGTTTCCCCAGTTGCTGTTAAATGCTTGCCACAGTGCTGCCATCGTCTGATTCCTCCCCTGTTAATGGCGTAATGACATTGAGAACGCTGGCACGCGTCACGACACCAATCAGCTTCTCTGACCGGTCGACGACTGGAAGAAAGCCCTTTGCATTGGTCTGCAAAATGGTGAGAACTTCTTCCACGTTGGAGTCGGGCATAACAGTTGGTGCATCCCGACGCATCGCCATTTCTGCCGTCGCTGATTCATTTTGATAGTGTTCATAGACTTCTTCTGCACCCACTACTCCCAGATAGCGGCCTTCCCTATCGGTGACAATCAGGCTGTTTACATGACGTCGCCGCATGTGTTGTACACATTCAGCAATGCCGCGTCCCGGCCTGACCGTGACCGCCTCCGTCATCACTTCCTCTACATGACGGAATGCGTTGAATTGCATAAAACGTTTCTCACCCACAAACTCTCGAACAAAATCGTCTTTCGGATGGCGAAGAATTTGCTCTGGGACATCGTGTTGCACAACGTGTCCGTTCTGCATCAGGACGATTTGGTCCGCAATTTTGAGGGCTTCATCCATATCATGTGTGACAAAAACAATCGTTTTCTTCAGTTGCTCCTGGAGTTTGATCAGTTCATCTTGTAATTGCTCTCTGCTGATGGGGTCAAGTGCGCTGAATGGCTCATCCATCAGAATGATATCCGGGTCTGCTGCGAGCGCTCGAGCTACGCCGATACGCTGTTGTTGACCACCACTCAGTTGTTTCGGGTAACGTTTACCGTACATCCTCGGGTCGAGATCCACCAATTCCATCAGCTCGTCTGCACGTTTCATGTACTGCTCCTTGTTCACCCGAAGCAGTTTCGGGACGAGCGAAATGTTTTCCTCGATCGTCATGTGTGGAAAGAGGCCGATTTGCTGGATCACGTATCCAATTTTGCGGCGAAGTTCTACCGGATCGACCGCTTTCGTGTCGTTTCCAGAAACAAATATCGAGCCGCTTGAAGGCTCTATTAGACGATTAATCATTTTCAGCGAGGTTGTCTTTCCACATCCGGAAGGACCAATCAAAGTCACGAGTTGTCCACGCTGAATGGACAGATTTAACTGCTTGACGACACGGGTATCCCCGTACACCTTGTCTACATTACGAAATTCAATTGCTGTAGTCATAAACACTCCTCTCACAAATCTCCAGGGGCGTTGCATAATGCCTTGCATCAGATGTGCGTTTGCGTTGAATGTCCAAGTGAAGCGACTCTATGAGCGGAAATCACCGAGGATCGCTGAGAATCGTCTCGTATTTGCTGTGCTGCGTGCTGGGACGCACAATCACGTACGCTCGACTGTCATTCCTGCTTCACGCAAGTCGTTCGGTCTCAACTCCCTTCAGTTTGAAAAGCGGCATTGTTCTTCAGTTTTGGTTGTGCTGCTGGATCAGCAGCATCCTGGCATAGCCAGAAACGGGGAAAACAGGTAAGAGGAAAACAGAGCAATCCTCCAGTATTCGCCTACGAGGTTAGCTGTCGGGTTCGTCGACACAGCTGAGGGACGTGCTCGTTTCTGAGCTCATCTCTTCAGTGTCGCCTATGGCAACCTGCTGGCGCAGGTCGACAATTCACCCCAATTCGTGGTTCCCCCGCTCTCACGCACAAGGCATGAAACTCGGCCCTTCCCTAGACACTCTTGGGTGATGTTGCGATACGAATATATCTACCATACCATGAAAACCAATTGATTGCCAAATTGGTGACATATTTGACAAAAAAACTGGGCCCGACGCCGACCGACACGAACGTGAGTGTCGCCGTTGGGCCCTGCTTCCTCAACATGAATGGAAACTACGCGTGCTCAAACACTTTGAAGACATCTCTCTCGTGCTTCCAGGTATTCACGATACAGCTTATCGACGAATGCTGCTGCGCTCGTGACCTCGTGGACAACGCCGATCCCCTGCCCACTACCCCAAATGTCCTTCCAGGCTTTCGCCTTGCCTGCTCCAGAAAAGTTCATCTTCGAAGGATCACTTTCCGGCAATGACGTGGGGTCTAAACCCGCAGCCTGTATGGACGGCGCAAGATAGTTTCCGTGGACACCCGTAAAGAGGTTGGTATAGACAATATCATCGGAAGTACCGTTGACAATGGCTTGCTTGTACTCGTCTGACGCACGAGCTTCGTGTGTCGCAATAAACGGAGATCCGATATACGCAAAGTCAGCCCCCATTGCCTGCGCTGCAAGCACTGCACCTCCGGTAGCTATCGACCCGGAAAGAGCAAGAGGCCCATCAAACCACTCGCGAATTTCTTGCACGAGCGCGAACGGGCTCTTCGCACCAGCATGACCTCCCGCGCCCGCTGCGACAGCAATTAAACCGTCTGCGCCTTTGGCGATCGCCTTGTGCGCAAACGTGTTATTAATAACGTCATGTAAGACGACGCCTCCATAGCTGTGCACAGCGACATTCACTTCTTCACGTGCTCCAAGCGATGTGATGACGATGGGAACTTTGTACTTTACACAGACTTCCATGTCCTGTTCCAAACGGTCATTCGACTTATGCACAATCTGGTTGATTGCAAACGGAGCAGCTGGATGCTCAGGATGGCTGGCATTATATGAGGCAAGCGACTCCGTAATTTCTGCCAACCACTCATCCAGCTGAGAAGCGGGCCTCGCATTCAATGCAGGCATAGACCCAACGATACCTGCCTTACATTGTGCAATCACCAACTTAGGGGTGCTAATAATGAACATCGGCGAACCAATAACCGGAATGCGTAATCCCTTCAGGACTGATGGAACTTTCGACATGATAGTACGTTCCTCCATTCGTCTGTGTGCAAGGACTTCCGTAGCTTCTCTACCTGCATTATAGCGCAGCTGCCATTTTTAAGGGGATAAACCTTTGCGCTGATTGGCTGGTTCCATATCTATCTCGACCGAGCAATTAACCGTTCCGCTTAATTGCTGTGTCGATAAAGAGAATGCCCTCATGTCGATAAACAACGAGT
This sequence comes from Paenalicyclobacillus ferrooxydans, assembly GCF_001399675.1. Classification (GTDB taxonomy): domain Bacteria; phylum Bacillota; class Bacilli; order Alicyclobacillales; family Alicyclobacillaceae; genus Alicyclobacillus_B; species Alicyclobacillus_B ferrooxydans. Next base: position 102,759 of record NZ_LJCO01000085.1, on the reverse strand, counting down.
CTTAGGAACATTTGTACCCAGGCAGGAATTCACAGGATCTGGCGTGAAACGCTCTTAAGAAATCATTCAAACAAAATATTCAGATTACAAAGGGGCGTTCGTCATGAGGGATTTTCACTTGGAGTCTATTAAAGCCAAAGAAGAGATGGAAAATGCATATCTGCGATGGAGCATGGCCGACCCACTGTACGAACAAGAACGTTGGCTTGCATATCAAGCCGCAGTCGAGCGTTACAACGCGATCGTAACTGAGGCAAGTGGAAGACTCGGGGCACGAGAGGTCGTCCTGCCATGGTTGCAAAGCGATGTGTCTGCATAATCATTCTGGACTAAGAACGATGCAATCATAAGCTGTTCAGCAGGTTTCGCGAAAAGAAGTCAATTAACGCGCAAACTTCCTATACTTTTGAACCGCAAAGTGACAGATTCTGCATATCGCTCGATTTTATACTTTTTGCAAGCAGAGTACTAACTCATATAGGTGCCTGCGTACAATGTTTTGTGCTTGTCACGAACTTGGAAACAAAAAGTAACGCCGAATCGTAAGAACGGGGGACTTAAAGAATTAGGGGTGAAGGATTTATCCAGGGCTACCTTTTCGGCCCGAACCCGTCAGCTAACCTCGTAGGCGTGCGAAAGGGAGAGCAGTGCATGACGCGTAGTCGTAACTGGATTTTTTTACTGTGCCTTCTTATGATGAGCGCTTTTGTAACACTCGGTGGAATATCCTCAGTTGTGTATGCAAACGTCAAGAACGCTGCCATTGACACAAGTACCCCTTGGGTCGCTGATTATCGGGTGTCCGCGGTGAAGTCAGCAGGATCGGCTTCGACGAACGATCAGTTAAGCATCACCGCACTGCGGATCGAGGAGTCTTCTAGAACGCCCGCTACAACCACGTATTATCTGAAAGCACCAAACGGAATCTCCGCTAGTACCAAAGCTCATAGCCGCCCCATCGTGCAGAGAGTTCGCCCTGGTGATACATTATGGGCACTAGCCGCACAAAACGGCACTTCAGTTCAAGCCCTCATGCAGATGAATCACCTCAATACAGCAGTGATTCATCCTGGGCAGAAGCTCATCGTCTATAAGCCTGGTTGGAAGATAAAACATGTTGTAGTTCATGCAAGCCGCCGGGCCATATCACCGCACGTCAACCTGACATCCGTCAGTTCCAAAGGAATCCCCGTTCAACTCATTCCAGTGTACATGGCAGCAGGCCAGAAATATGGGATTCCATGGACTGTACTCGCCGCTATCCATCGAACAGAGACCGACTTTTCAACCGGTGCAGTTGTCAGTTGGGCAGGTGCTGAAGGCCCTATGCAATTCATGCCGTCAACTTTTCAGCGTTACGGAGTAACGGCCCCAGGGTGTCAGGGGGCACCGGATATAAACAATGTGTACGATGCTATCTACACTGCGGCTCATATGTTGGCACTCGACGGATACTCGAGCAATCCCGTCGGAGCCCTCTATCAATACAACCACTCTATGACTTACGTTGAATCTATCCAGTCCTTGGCACAAGCCTATCAAGTATGATTCGCATGTACTTCTCCAGCGCTTTGGCAAAAGGGGCAGCATACAGTCTTTCAGTCACGACCGATAGAGACCAGAACTGCGTCGCAAGCGCGGGCTAAATCCCTGCCATTTAGGAATATCTGCATGCCTCTTTTACCGGCACTGATACTGACAGGGTCTAGTCCAGCAACAGACGTGTCCAAATATATGGGATATTTTTTCTTTAGTCCCAAAGGGGATACTCCGCCTCGAATATATCCGGTTAAGGCCTGAATTTCTTTCACAGGAACCATTTCGACCTTTTTATTTCCGCTGGCGATGGCCAACGCTTTCAGATTGAGTTCCGTATCACCTGGAATACAGGCCATCAAAATACCTGACTTATCGCCGCGGAGAACCAGTGTCTTGAAGATTTGCGACGGGGAAATCCCAACTTTTTGGGCGACGGTTATTGCATCAAGTGCGTCTTCGTCCCAGTCGTATTCATGAAGTGTATAAGAAACTTTCAAGGTGTCTAAAATTCGACATGCCGTCGTTTTTGAAGCCACTGCAATCCGCTCGCTTTCTGTCTGCGCGTCCGCTCATTCCATATATTGAGGTCATACACAGGCGCATGGATTTAGGTCTTCACGAACATCCATGCGCCTGCTTGACCTATTATATTGAATTACTTGCCAAGAAGGGAGACGACCTACCCCACTCTGCTCTGTTATTTGGTGCTCGACAAGTTTATCAGGAGGCACTAGGGCTATTTTGCCCACCAACGGAAGGGTCGTTTTTACCAAGCACTTTCTCTGTGTACTTCTGAAACAATCCCATAGCCCATGCTTCATGCATTCCTCCGAAAGCACTCAGCAAAACGACCGCGGGCGAAGTCTCGCTCCCACCCAAACCGGTGAGGAGCAAACCAGCCATGAGAGCGACGAAGCTTCCCATCACACCACCTACCACCGGCTTTAGCACATACCACATGGTAAAACGTTCATCGAGGTCTAGGTGCAACCTGTGTATATAGAGCGCACCCAGTGCGCGAAGGGATGCACCCACAGCACCCGACACTGCCCCAACCATCGTAATATGCAGAATGGGACCTGCATGAAAATCAGCAAACAAATTTGACCGATACATGATAGCTACCGTCCATACAGCGATCCACATTACGTGATACAGTGCCTCCAGCCACAGCACCCATCCTTTGCTGTATCGAACAGCTCGCTTTGCAAGTGCTACAGCGTTTTGAATGTTCATGAGTTCAAGGTCCGGTATGACTTGCTCATCTCCTAATCCATTCACAGCCTTCCCAATCATACTGAGTAAATCATATGTCCGATATCCAGAATCTGTTATGTCCTGAAGATCCGCCAAAACGTCAGTGAGCTGTGCCTTTACAGCATCTGACAGTTTGGGCAACACCGAGGTGGTTTGTGCCGTTTTCATACTGCTGTTCTGCGACAAGAGAACCGCCCCTCCCTTTTACTTAATGCCTATGCTCACGTTATGCCAAACTGGTGAAGCGGCGTGAGTATATGTCTCCATCGAATGGTAACAACGCCCCCACCAAAAACACTTCACTGAGGCTTTTCATTTGGACTGAGGCTTTTCATTTTGGCGGTTGCCGAGGAGAGGCTTTCGGCCACACCACTGTACTTCCATGTGTGTATAATGAAGCATCGATACCTCGGTGAAGGGGCGAAGCAGAAGATGAATGACAAAGTACTCCAAGCTGCGATTCGAGGGGAAGAATCTGCTCGTCACGGACTTTTTACGTTCCTTCTTCTGCTTACACTCGTCAACCTCGACATCATGGCGAGAAAGACGAAAAAGGAACAAGAACGCGCGACGCAGACATGGGTAGCATGGGGGGTCATTTTTGTCCTGCTAGCCTTTTTCTTTATCACGCCTGAGCAAGAACTCATCCAGAGTATGCTGGGAAACCAGTCGCAGCAAGTTAGGTAAGTCGAGTAACGTCAGCGGCACGAATTCCTCTGTGAATTCGTGCCCCATTTGGTTTTATTAGCCGTGCCCCCTGTTCCAACGACACCATCCACTGCACATATCCATACAACGATTTATAGATTAAAACCCAGTGAAGGCAGGAACTTAACAAAAATCAAGATAATATCAAATAATCCGAAAACTGCCAACACTATTAAATAATATCTCTAGCAATGCTATAGTTGTCTTCGAGTGACTAAAGTGAGGAGCTCTCGATTTGATAGCGATAAACATTAATTCGGAGGCAAGTGTATTTGACGCCATCGTTCGGGTCAATCACCTGTTGCAAGACACCTCTTTTGATGTCACGGAAAGGCAGTCCATTTTTATCAGTGTGTCCGAAATCGTCCGAAACGTACTGAATCACGGTGGTGGAAGCGGTCGCCTGTATTGTACACTCGACCATCAAGGATTTCGTCTCACCTGCATCGACGAAGGACCAGGCATTGAAAACCTTTCCGAGATATTAGACGGGAACTACATATCAGGCAGTGGACTCGGAGCCGGTTTGGCGAGTGTCAAAAGATTGATGGACGAGCTCTACATTACGACATCATCGGAGGGGACTAGGATTGTTGCTGTCAAAAGAGATCGTAGACAACGATAGGCACAGGTCTGAACGACTCTTATCAATGGGCCAGATTGCCGCTGGGATCGCCCACGAGGTCAAAAATCCATTGACATCCGTCAAAGGTTTTTTACAACTGTTGCGAGAGAAGTACCAGGACGACTTCTTTACGATTGCTGAGTCCGAACTCGATAATGCCATCGCAATTATTACCGACTTTCTTAAAGTCACGAAACCGGAGATGGATGACGAATCGTACCAAGTCGTGAACGTTGCAGCAGAGCTCGAGGCCGTCCTCAATCTCTTCTTGGACAGGCAATACCGCATCTCCGTCATTAAGAACTTCCGTGATACGAAGCAGACCATCTATGCTAAGAAAAACCAAATTAAGCGCGCTCTCTTTAATATCCTCAAGAACGCTTTTGAGTCTATCTCAAGCGACACAGGGATTGTACGAGTGAGTCACTATGTCGAACACAGTCAACTCGTCATCATCATTGAAGATACCGGTGTAGGGATTCATGAAGACAAGATCTCAATGCTTGGAACACCTTTTTTTACAACCAAGGATGAAGGAACAGGGATGGGCCTCTCTCAAGTTTACTCCACCGTATATGGTCATGGAGGAACCGTTCATGTCCAGAGTACTCTTGGTGTAGGTACTCAGTTTTCAATTTATCTCCCGATTGAGTCTAAGGAGGAAAGACCCTTGACCGAAATTGACGTCATTTATTCTACTGGGCTGACTTTACAGGGCTTTGTGGAAGCCAACCAAGAGAGATTTCGAGATCACTTGCTGTCAAATCGCCCCGAAATCGCATCCACACTCCTCAAAATCAAAGAGGAATCAGGTGTCGATCTCGTCAACAATGCCCTCATACTCGTTGAGCTTACGCTTGGTAATCATCCTCACGAACTCGCCCTATTCGCCAACAAGGAAGGGAAACTGTGGGCGAAACATTCGCTCCAAGTCAGCTTCAAGCTGGAGTGGATTGAAACTATCAAGAGAGTGCTCTGGGACTACATTTACAACTACTACCGTGTCCAAGAGACAAATTTCAGCCTGACTGCCTTTTTTGAATTGGAACGCAGTATTAATTCCACGCTTGACTCATTTCTCACCCACTTTACAATTAGCTACAACCAGTTCAAGGATGAACTGTTGCAATCGCAGCGAGAACTTGTTGAGAATTTGAGCGTTCCCATCATTCCCCTCACAAAAACCGTATCGATTGTTCCGCTTATCGGGACGATTGATACGTTTCGAGCAGTCACCGTCCAGGAAAAAGTGTTACGACAAATTGAACTCGACAGAATAGAGACCATGATTATCGATTTATCTGGTGTAACATACCTCGACACCGCGGTGCTCAATCACCTGTTCCACCTGTTTGACGGTATTGAAATGATGGGCTGCAAAGCGATTGTCACAGGAATTCGTGCTGAGATTGCAAGTGTCCTGGTAAAGACAGGACTCTCAATGGGCCACAACGTAATCAAGAAGGGGAACTTGCAACAGGCACTCGAAATCCTCGATTTACAGCACTGAAATTTGGTCAATCATTGGTTCAATACCAACAAAACTTGGTTCAATACCAACAAAAGTCAACCAAACCGTGGCAAGCCGAGCCGGTTTGGTTGACTTTTTTGTCAGTATGCTGGTCTTTGTATCTTGGAATTTGTCATCTCGCCGTTAGCGGCAGCGGTACGGCACCCACTTGGTCAAGACCAAGTGTTGCCGTGGTTTGTTCCTGAATTTCTTCGTAAAGCTTCGGGTTATCCACTAGTGAAATTCCATAAGAAGGGATCATCCCTTTGATTTTGGGTTCCCACTCGTTCATACGCTGTGGGAAGCAGCGCTCCAATACCTCGAGCATGACGTGTACAGCCGTTGACGCACCTGGCGAAGCCCCGAGCAGCGCAGCGATGGATCCATCGGCAGCGGTAACTACCTCTGTCCCGAACTGCAATGTTCCTTTAACGCCATCCTCAGTATCTTTGATGACCTGGACGCGTTGACCTGCCGTCACGACATCCCAATCTTCGCTTCTCGCGTTTGGAATAAACTCACGTAATTCGTCCAGCCGCTCGTCGTCAGATAAAACGAGTTGTTGGATGAGGTATTTTGTCAGCGACATTTCTTTCGCACCTGCTGCCAACATCGTCAAAAGATTGTTCGGCTTTACAGATGCAATCAAATCCAGATTGGAACCGGTTTTTAAAAATTTCGGTGAGAAACCGGCGAATGGACCAAATAACAAAGTTTTTTCGTTATTAATATATCGCGTATCAAGGTGTGGAACCGACATCGGGGGGGCGCCAACTTTTGCCTTTCCGTATACCTTCGCATGGTGCTTGGCAACGACCTCCGAATTGTTACAGACCATGAATAGTCCACTGACTGGGAAGCCCCCGATGTGCTTAGACTCGGGAATACCCGTTTTTTGTAACAAAGGCAAACTGCCCCCTCCGCCCCCGATAAAGACGAAAGGTGCCGTATGGGACTGAACTTGGCCGGTGTGAAGATCACGTACTCTGACTTCCCATAAACCGTCGCTTGTACGCAGAATGTCTTCCACGCTATGCCTATAGTTTATCTCCACCCCGCGGCTCTTGAGGTAATCAAACAACATGCGTGTTAAAGCTCCGAAATTAACATCTGTACCTGAATCGATCTTGGTCGCTGCGATGGGTTCGTCAAATGTTCGACCTTCCATCACAAGGGGCAGCCATTCCGTTAGTTTTTCAGGATCGTCCGAAAACTCCATCCCGCGAAACATGGGATGGTTTGACAACGTGTTAAAACGCTTTTTCAAAAATTCTACGTTGTCTTCTCCTTGAACCAGACTCATATGTGGGATGGTTCGAATAAAATTTTGTGGATTCTGAATCAGGTCACGGCTCACTAGGAACGACCAGAACTGTCTCGAGAGCTGAAACTGTTCATTAATTTTTATGGCTTTATCGATATCTATGGTTCCGTCGGGTTTTTCCGGGGTATAGTTCAACTCACAGAGCGCCGAATGACCCGTACCCGCATTATTCCACTCGTTCGAACTTTCTTCCCCTGCATTGGCTAATTTCTCAAAGACTCGGATTCTCAACTCGGGTGCTAACTCCTGCAGAAATACTCCCAGTGTCGCACTCATAACGCCCGCACCAATTAAGATAACGTCTGTTCTTCTCTGTGTGTTACTCATCATAACCGTCCTTATTCCCGTTATTTGGCAAAACAGAGCAGGCGCTCCCGCTTAGATGCTGCTAAAGCAAGGCGCCACCGAGGAACACATTTTTGTCTGTCTTCATTATAACCGTACAATGCGCCTATTAAAGCTGGTAAAAAAAAGTGCAAAATATGACGTTCCTGTAACACCTAACAAAAAACAAGTCCATGGCTCAACTTTTTGTGTACCGTAATCCCCCGACGGAATTCCACACCACCGACAGACACAGCATCTACTCACTGCGCAGCGTTCCTGAATAAATGACTCTCTGTCAGTTTATCACACTGGAATGCAGGTCGTGCAAGCATCCTTAGGATTTCACACATTTGTGCCTCGGTTCAATGGTATTCCACAACGATTCCGTCTGTTTCAGCGTTCCTAACGGCTGGCATTTGTGGATAGCATTACTTCATGACGATTGGGCTATTCATCTTTATGTCCAAAGGCCAAACGCAGGATTCTTCGAACCTCAATCGGCCTCATACAGCTTCTCGTTGCGTGAAAGGCGCCAGGCAATCCGAACAATCTGCGGCAGTTCTCGTGCTGTCGGGGCATGAGCAGCCAAGTAACGCGCCAAAGCGATGAGCAATGTCTCTTTCGCGTACGATGCAACCGAACTTGCCGAAGCATCCCACGCATCGAACTCCTGGACTGCGGCCTCGTACATCTGGAACGAATGGAATTCCGCATCCTCACGCAACAGTGCGTGTCCGAGCGTATTCAATAGTTCTCTCCGATCTCCGCCCGTCTCTAGGTATTCTGATACCCACGCGGCGGCCTCGTTAACCTGTTGCCGTTGGTCCAAAAGAGTCAGGAACTCAGCAGTTTGGCGGGTGCCAGCATCCCTGACACTCTTCGCGTTCGGACGCTTAGCCGCTGGCACATTGAGAAACCTGTCGAGGTAAATCCGGGTTACGGTATGATACAGTGCACGAATCACCAACGGATGTGCTCTTTTTTGTAAACGTACCTGCACTGCGTGGGCATGCGTGAAGGTATGCAACACAGCAATCCAATCGCCAAAATCATTTTGTGTATGGAACCGTACAATTCGCTCCGCTGCCGCGAGTACAACCAACTGGGCAAGCCGTACGGGATCGGCACCATCGAGCAGTGCACTGGTCAACTGCTCGACACTCAGATTTGGGTTGTCGGACAGTAACAGCTCCACAAATTCTGCTTCATCGAAACCGTCTGGCAGTGAACCGTCCGTTGCCAATGGATGGCTGTCAAGAACCGAGAAAGCTCGTTGCATGGGCTCGATTAAGTCGATTGGAGCACGCCAATTTTGTAACTCTTCACTTCGCGTCGGGTTCCCTAGAAGCGGGACAAGGGAGGTGAGAATTTGTGCGGATATCTCACCCTTCATAGCATCTGTCATCTCAAAAGCCTTGTTATGAAAATCAAATGTGTGCCCACCATCCAAGTAAACATGATCGGTAGCTGCCAAAAGCATCATGTCCGCGAGGGTCCGAGAATCAGCCCCTCGTTCACAAGCGGCGAGCAACACACGCTCAGCTCCGTCTGTATCGCGCACTTCAATGCACTCCCGATACCACGCAGCCAGCCGTTTGGTGGAAAACTCCGATGGTGGCAGAGGGTCGAGCGCATACTTGGGGGCACGCCCTGCACAATCCCTAGCAACATGCGTCAGTCCATGGACTAACGCCAAGATTTGCCCGTACGTATCAAGCTTCGGTAACACATTCACCATGGCACTGAGGATTGTGAGTCCTGACCCCCATCCGGCTGACCGTTGCCTTGTTCCAAAGTCAATTCCAACAGCAGCAATTTCCGTCGGTGGTACTTTCGCCTCCATCAGTGCAACCACTGACTTGGCAATGATGAGAGACAGGTTCTGCTGCAATCCTTCTCTCAGGCGATGCTTGTGCCGCTCGATACCTTTTCTCACCTTCGGCTCGTCGAAAACGTAGACCTGTCCATCCTCGACCTTGACATCGTGAGCCGGTACGTCATCCGCCCACGGATCGAGCGTTCCGCCACTGCAAACGTCAAAACGCGCATGATGCCAATGGCATGTTAAGATGCCGTCACAGACAGAACCCATGTGAAGTGGAAAGCCCATGTGTGGGCAACGATTTTCTACAGCATAAAACTGTCCCTCATGTGCAAATACGACGATAGCGCCCGTTATCACTTTTGCTCCCGATTGTTCCAACTCCGATGCTGTTCCGGCCAAAATCCAGTTTGCCATGTCGATCTCCCCTCCTTGCTCAACCCCCAACTTTTGAAAATACGCCAAACGTTCTGTCACAATTATCATACCGGAAGCGTTGGACGTTTTGCACCCGCTGATGCGAATGCGCAGACAACCGTCGAAGGTAAAGTCTCAACACACCTACACACTCGCCATGCCCTTCTTCGGTCAAGTTTCCGGAAATATTCACATAGACACAGTTGTATCCGCTTCCAGCTCGCTTGATTTGGCATAAAATAGTTACTGGTGCAATGTGAATTTGTAGGAAGGGAGGAAGGGAGGATAAGAGGGAACACGCGGGTCCGGTAGGATTTGCAAGCAGTTTGTTCTTGCACTGCTGCAGGCGTACACCCTACAATCGAGAGAGACATAAATATTATAGAGAGCGAGGACTTCATATGTTATTAAAAGATCAGCTAGCTGAAAAAATTTCACAGCAGAGGACTCGCACGACCAAGCTTCTCAAGGAGTTTGGAGATGTCAAGATTGATGAAGTAACTATCTCTCAGGTCGTCGGCGGCATGCGGGGCATTAAGTCGATGGTAACCGACATTTCGTACCTTGACCCAGAGGAAGGAATCCGGTTCCGTGGGTATACCATCCCCGAGGTCATGGAGAAATTGCCGAAGGTGCCCGGCGGAGAAATGCCCTATGTAGAAGGTCAGTTTTATCTACTACTCACAGGTGAAATTCCGACTCTCGAGGAAGTACAAGAATTAGCTGAAGAACTGAAATCGAGAAGGGCACTCCCTGAATATGTAAAAGACATCCTTAGAGCAATGCCAAGAGATGCACATCCCATGACCATGTTTACAGCAGGCATTGTTGCAATGCAGAGAGAATCAAAATTCGCCAAGTATTACAATGAAGGTCATTTCAATAAAAACACCGCATGGGAGCCTATGCTTGAAGATGCCCTCGATTTAATTGCAAAACTGCCTGTGCTCGGGGCATACATTTATCGAATGAAATACCGTGGTGACACATTTATCCCGTCAACCCCGGACCTCGACCTCGGCGGCGACTTTGCCAACATGATGGGCATTGCAAAACCGTATGACGATGTGGCAAGGATGTACTTCATCCTTCACGCCGACCACGAAAGTGGTAACGTCTCGGCTCATACTGCACACCTCGTCGGTTCGGCTCTGTCGGATGTGTACTACGCATACTCTGCCGCGATGGCTGGTCTGGCTGGCCCGCTGCACGGTCTGGCTAATCAAGAGGTACTGAAGTGGATTCAAGAACTCATGAAGACTCAAAGCGGCGGCCAAGTGCCAACTCAAGACGAGTTGAAGAAATTCGTTGAGGCTACACTGTCAAGCGGCCAAGTCGTTCCTGGCTACGGACACGCCGTCTTGAGAAAAACGGATCCACGCTACATGGCACAACGAGAATTTGCTTTAGCGCATCTCAAAGACGATCCAATCTTCAAGGTTGTCTCCATGCTGTTTGAAGTGGTGCCGCCGATTCTGTCCTCTCTCGGCAAAGTCAAAAATCCGTGGCCAAACGTCGATGCACAGTCTGGCGTCATACAGTGGCATTATGGCGTCGTGGAATATGATTTTTATACGGTGCTGTTTGGCATTGGAAGATCACTTGGGGTACTGGCAAACCTTGTGTGGGATCGGGCACTTGGCTACTCGATTGAACGGCCTAAATCTGTTACGACAGATATGCTTGAAGAATGGGCTGGAATCCCAAAGCCGAATCATGCTGAGTTGGTTCGGTAATTACTAAGCTTCAGTAATTCCTAAGCAATGTTCGAACAAACGGGAAAAAGGACCAGGCAACAAAGGGTCTAAACACAGTCGAACTTGCGTTGGGGTGAGTCACCCAGGCAACATACAACAGACCACAAGGGCCGCTACCCAGCTTCTAGAACAGCGGCCCTCTTACCTGTGTTTGCATAGATTTACGTGATGATGTCTCCTAGATGTTAGGTGATTCCTTACTAGTCGCTATCCCAAGACGACATCCCACTCAGTGATGTACTGAGTGGTTGACGGCCAAAAGATGTGGCGTGTGTTTGACGTACGTAAAACCCACGGCAAATAGTCGTGGGTTTTTGCTCCCTGATTAAAATGCCTTTTTCTCCGTTTGATACTCTTTGAGCATTTCCACAGCTTCTCGGAAACGCAGTGCATGGACAATTTCACGCTCACGAAGGAATTTTAGACTGTCCTGAATGTCTACATCATCGGTCAGGTTAATGATATGCTCGTAAGTCGCCCTTGCCTTCTCCTCTGCAGCGATGTCCTCGTAAAGGTCTGCAATCGGATCGCCCTTTGCTTGAATGTAGGTTGCTGTCCAGGGATTACCCGCCGCGTTATGGTAAAACAGAGCAGACCCGTGGTCGACGTAATGCTCCGCAAGTCCGGCCTGTTTCAACTGCTCTGGCGTCGCATCCTTTGTAAGCTTGTAAACCATCGTTGCAATCATTTCAAGATGTGCAAACTCCTCTGTGCCAATGTCGGTCAAGAGTCCAATGACTTTGTCCGGTATGGTGTAACGCTGATTCAAATATCGCAGGGCTGCAGCAAGTTCACCGTCTGCCCCACCGTATTGCTCAATGAGGAACTTCGCCAGCCTCGGGTCACACTTACTCACTCGAACAGGATACTGGAGCTTTTTCTCATAGATCCACACCAAACAACCCCCCCATCATCCTCACCCGCTAGGAAATCGAAACCATGAACGCGCACTGTTCAAAGTCACAGCTATCCCAAGCGTATTCGTAAGTTGGTACCTTACACTTGCCATGGCCACGGTCCGACTGACCATGTCCAACGATGCCCAATCGGACTGTTCCCGTATTCTTTCAACGGACCGAAGTTGGCTTCAAACTGTTGTGACAGCACCTGCTTACGACGCTGAAACTGGTTGAATTGCGCAATCGCTTGTTGGTCGTCCGGGTGTGTGTCTAAGTAAAGTGACAGCTCTAGGCAGACGAAGTCCATCGCTTGCAGTTCATGGAGGTAACGATAGTATTCTTTTGGTACCTGTGGTGTCGTCATGACCTCGCCCCTCCCTGTGGCATTGCCTCGTAGGGACTGTATAAATCTGGCCAGAGCGTACCTCGCTTGAGTGCTTCCTGGGGGGCAAACTGCTTCATGCCCTTTGCCTGAAATACAATGAATTGATTCGGCGGCACAATGTAGGACTTGGGCTTTGGCGGGCAAGGGTCAAACGGACTGTGGTAGGTGTCAAAGGGGCGCCATTGTGAATCCATCTTTCATCTCCTCCAGTCTGGTTCCGGAGTCCGAGAAAATCCCTCATCGAGTGAATAATATGCGGGGGATACTTGGGTCATAACCTGAAGGGCCGGCTGAGAGTCTTGGGTGCAATAAAAACAGCGTGCCAAATCAGCTTTGATTTGGCACGCTGTTTCACTACTTTTCTGGAATTCTAATCCATTACGGATTCGTGACTCGTGAACAGCAACCGTCTTCCTTGAGCACCGCCTTCGTTGAGCACCGTCTTCCATTCAGCACTGTCGCCAGCACATGCTGTTGTGTGCAGGCTGCTTCAATGCAGCAACAACGCGACTGCAGCTCCGACGACGACACCACCCAAGACTTCAGTCGGTTTATGCCCCAATTGTTCGTTAAGAACCGGCCAATCCACTAACCACCACGGTGCTTTCACGACAGACAATGGCTTCATACCTTCGACAATCTTTTGCTGCATCTGAATCACTGGCTCGGTTTGCTCCCTGGCCTGCAAGTCGTGCAGGAGACGGTTTAAAACGGCTGCTTGGCGTCCTGTTTGCCAGCGCACTCCCGCAGCGTCGTACATGACGATGATAGCGACGAATATGGCCACAGCCAAGCGCGGATCCGACCCGCCGTACCGAAGCGCGAGTTCAAACACGAGCGCCATCACAAGCGCAGTATGCGAACTAGGCATACCACCCGACTGGCGCATACGTTGCCAATCTATCCGTCGAAGCTGAATCATAACGAGAATCGGCTTTAACACCTGAGCAACCACCATAGCTACTAGTGGGCTTATCCAGATGTACTCATCTGGGTCAAACTTCATCCACACAGAACTCCACCCCGCTTACCCTTGTCCACCTGCACTCTGCTGTTCATTGGCCGTATCAAATCCACGTTCAATCGGGGCTAATCCGTAAAATGTCATCATGACAAGCAATACAACACCTGCGAAGAAAAATGGCGTACTTGGCAGAAATCTATCCCACAACCAGGAGCCGACCAATGGACCCGTGGCCATCCCAAGGCCTTCAATCGTCATGAATACACCCCACATGACTGCCCTGCGTTTTGCACTGATACTCTTCGCTAAAACGGAATTCCATGACGGGAGTATGAAAGAGTAACTGGCGCCTACGCCAATCATACCAACAAATAACATCCATAGGACATGTACGTGTGCGACAAAAGTCAGTAACACTGCACACGCTCCAAAGCCGACCATCAGAAACAGTTTATACCCGAATCGGTCGACCAGGCGCCCTACAGGCAACTGGAATAACACCGTGGCTGCGCCGGCACTGACAAGAAGTGCACTGTACAGTTTGCCGCTCAGTCCCAGGTCATATTGCGTGTAGAGCACAAAAACTGGCATCAAGATGCCCATGATAAAGGTTTGCACAAAAATCCCCGGCAGGAGCAGGCGAACAGAATAGACCTGCGAGACGATATTACGGAAACCGAGTCGCTTGCGATGATGGTCTTCTGGTCGATAGCGTTGAAGCGACAAGGCTGCCAATCCAATGCCAACCAGCCAGATCAGCAACAGTGTTGCAAAACCACTTTGCACATGTCGTCCGAGCGTGAAACTCATGGTGACTGTTCCACTCCCGACACCAAGCAACCATGCCATCATCACTCCGCTCATGGCGGTTGCGTTGGCGGAAGCAGGCAGTCCGCCTGTGATTCTGGATACCACGGCAGGCCAAATGGCCGCCATACCCAATCCAAGCAGTGCACTCCCAAGGATAATGGACCAATCAAATCGGAATCGAGCAATCAGCAGCAGTCCGATAAATCCCACCGACAATGCCGTCACCGCAACTTTTCGCTGACCAAACCGATCCGTTAACCATCCGGACGGTCCGCGCATGCTTGTATCGAGTGTGTAGTGGGCTGCCATGGCGTACCCTACCACACTCGCCGAAAATTGAAGCACACCCCGAATGTAAATCGGCAGGATAAAAAACAACAGTGAGCCGCGAACAAACTCGGCCAATCCTAAGGTAAGCAGTGCAGCCAACTTCGGTTTCGTAAATATTTCCCGCATTTCAGTTTGTTGGCTCACACAGCCCCTCCTCGAAGGTCTCGCAGCGATTGCAGACACCAGGTCTACTACCGCCCTAATGTCGCTGTCGATACGATTCGTATAATACAATGCTGCCTGCAACTGCAGCATTTAAACTCTCAGCACTTGCTGTCATCGGGATGAATACCCGTTTTGAAGCAAGGGTGCGAACAGCGGCAGACACACCGGCAGCCTCACTGCCAATGACAATGAGCGCCGGTTTCGAAAAATCCACTTCGTGACAAGCAATTTCGCCATCCGCCTCCGTAATGATGATGTCGCCATCTGGGTGGGCCTCCGTCCAAGTTCGGATGTAGGATGCGGCGTTCATGCGATGAATCGATAGACGGAAAGTCCCCCCCATGGAAGCACGGACAACCTTCGGAGAAAACGGATCGGCCGTTTCTTCAGAGCAGCACACCTCTGAAACCGCGAACGCGTCAGACGTTCTGAGGAGGGTGCCTACGTTTCCCGGGTCTTGAACCCCATCAAGAACAAGCGTATATGCTGGAAATGCCGGTGAAAGGTCCGATTGGCGCACAACCGCAATGATGCCCTGAGAAGTCACGGTATCTGATACGCTGAGAAATGCCTGCGGGGATAATTCGTAAACTTCAGCCCCTTTGGCAACAGCCAAACTTCGCAGTGATTGATAATCGTCACGTGCCGCCACATCAACCAGCACACTCTCGACAACCCTCGAAGATTGAAGTGCCTCTTCAGCAAGCCGTGCACCTTCGGCGAGGTATGACCCATGGGAAGAACGACCCTTCTTCGTCTTGAGCCCTGCCCACAATTGAACCTTTGAATTTTTTTGCGACTCGATGTACATACCCTTCACCTGCCGAACCAGCACTCGTGCGGCTCTTGGCCGCATGGATATACTTAACTTATGTAATAATGTCCCGGCCGAACCGACCGGGACATTCACTGCTATGTCCTTACGCTTGAAGCTTTTCCTTCGCCACGTTGGCCAACTGTGAAAATGCCTGGCTGTCAGCCACTGCGAGATCGGCGAGCATTTTACGATTGACTTCAACACCAGCCAGCTTCAGACCGTACATCAGACGGGAATAGGACAGTCCGTTGATGCGTGCAGCTGCATTGATACGCTGAATCCAGAGACGACGGAAGTTGCGCTTGGTTGCGCGACGATCTCTGTATGCATACATCAGAGACTTCATAACCTGCTGTTTTGCTGTCCGGAACAAACGATGCTTCGAACCGCGATATCCACGGGCGAGCTTCAAAATTTTCTTATGACGACGGCGGGTAACCATGCCGCTTTTTACTCGTGCCATTCTTGGTACTCCTCTCTAGCCATCGTGATGTGAGCCCTGGTAATGCTGTGGTAATGCTGTCAGACCGGATAAACCGACGCCTTCCTCGATTAGCAGGCTTGTCTGACATAAAATTAATTACTTCATGTAGGCAATCATTTGCTTGATACGCTTTACGTCGCTGGCAGACACCAATGTTGTACCGCGCAGGTTCAACTTCTGCTTTGGTGCCTTCTTTACTGCCTTGTGATATGCAAATGCATGAGCGCGCTTCAGCTTTCCAGAAGCTGTCTTTTTCACACGCTTGGAAAGGCCGCTGTGAGTCTTCATCTTACCCATTCGTGCTGTCCTCCATTTCAGTGCTTCAACGTCAAGGTGAAAAGCGACACACTAAGGTATCCCCGACATACGTCTGCTTTCTGACGCCGGGGCTACCCGTGTCAACTCAAAAAACCAAGTCTCGGCGGAATTAGGATGACGCCTGTTTTGGTGCGAGAATCATAATCATGTGACGGCCTTCCAACCGGGGCATCCGTTCCACAATCACGCCTTCACCGGCTGCTTGTGCCATCTTGGTGAGCAACTGCTGGCCAATTGTCGGGTGCGTGATTTCACGGCCGCGAAAACGAACCGTAACCTTCACCTTGTCCCCTTCAGACAGGAACTTCATCACATTCTTCAACTTGACCTGAAAGTCATGATCCTCGATATTCGGCGTCATGCGAACTTCCTTCAGTTCGATGATCTTCTGGTTCTTCTTTGCTTCCTTTTCCTTCTTGCTTTGTTCGTACTTGAACTTCCCGTAGTCCATCACGCGACAAACGGGTGGCTTGGAGTTCGGAGCAACATTCACCAGGTCGAGGTTCTTCTCTTCCGCAATCCGACGGGCGTCTCGGAGATTCATAATCCCAAGTTGCGCTCCATCCTCGTCAATGACGCGCACTTCACGCGCCCGGATTCCGTCGTTGACTTGAAAAGACTCTTTGCTAATATCCTGTCACCTCCATTGGATCAATCCTGTTCCCGCATCCATCAAAAAAGCGCGGACTGTTGTCCGCGCTTCTATCACGTCTTTAACCGCAGGCACATCGACTTGCAAAGCTTGCAAGCTGTGCCATTTTGACGGCAAGATAGACCAACCTGTCAGCACTACACCGAGCAGGTGAGAAGCGGGACGCTTCTTCTTCACTCATATTGACATCTAAACTCTTTGTTCATTTTACACGGTTCGATTCAATACGT
Source organism: Paenalicyclobacillus ferrooxydans (assembly GCF_001399675.1). Classification (GTDB taxonomy): domain Bacteria; phylum Bacillota; class Bacilli; order Alicyclobacillales; family Alicyclobacillaceae; genus Alicyclobacillus_B; species Alicyclobacillus_B ferrooxydans. Next base: position 85,419 of record NZ_LJCO01000085.1, on the reverse strand, counting down.
CAACGCAAACGTTTTTTATCCAGCCCGATGGGCCTGGAGGCTGTAGCTCAACGCCGCGAACGAGCGACGAGGAGCCCACATGTCCATCATCAGCTTTCCACGAGCGGCAGCTTGCTAACCACTGTCTCCCGCAGCAGTCCTTCGAAGGCTTCGTTTGACATCTGACCGAGATCGCCCTGGCCGTATTTACGTACGCTTACGGCACCTGCGCTTCGTTCCTTTTCACCCACAACGAGTGTGAACGGGATTTTTTGCACCTGCGCTTCGCGGATCTTATAGCCAATCTTTTCCGGACGCACATCCGCTTCCGCACGGAATCCAGCCTCGAGCAACCGCTCAGCGACCTCATTTGCGTACGGTGCAAATTCGTCGGCTACACTGGCCACGCGAACCTGAATCGGGGCCAACCAGGTTGGAAATGCGCCTTTATATTCTTCAATCAAGAACGCCACAAAGCGCTCCATCGTACTCACAACGCCGCGGTGGATGACGACCGGCCGGTGAGGCTTACCATCTTCCCCAATATACTCTAGGTCAAAGCGATTCGGTAAGTGGAAGTCGAGTTGGACAGTTGACAGGGTCTCGTCCTTACCGAGCGCTGTGCGAACCTGTACGTCGAGTTTCGGTCCGTAAAATGCGGCCTCTCCGGGTGCAATAACGTAGTCGAGCCCCATCTGCTTCATCGCGTCTTGGAGCATCGCTTGCGCCTTTTCCCACATCTCGTCGTTATCCACGTACTTCGCTTTGTCCTCTGGGTCACGGAAGGACAAGCGATGGTAGTAATCCTTGATGCCAAAGTCCTTGTACACACGCTCAATCAGCCGGACAACCTTCGAGAACTCCTCCTGAATCTGATCCGGCCGAATAAACAGGTGTGCGTCGTTCAGTGTCATTGCCCGCACCCTCTGCAGTCCCGCCAAGGCACCTGACATTTCATAGCGGTGCATCATTCCAAGTTCCGCAATCCGAAGCGGAAGGTCCCGGTAACTGCGCATTTCCGACTTATAGACCATCATGTGATGAGGACAGTTCATTGGGCGCAGAACAAGTTCTTCGTTGTCCATCTGCATCGGCGGAAACATGTCCTCATGGTAGTGCTGCCAATGGCCTGAGGTTTTGTACAGCTCCACGTTGGCGAGGACCGGCGTGTAGACGTGGTTGTAACCCATGCGTTCCTCGAGATCGACAATGTATCGCTCCACAATCCGGCGCACGGTCGCGCCCTTTGGCAACCAAAGCGGCAGGCCTTGGCCAACTTCTTTGGAGAGCATGAAAAGGCCAAGTTCTTTCCCGAGTCGACGATGATCCCGTTGCTTCGCCTCTTCAAGCAGACGCAGGTGTTCATCGAGTTCGGCCTTCTTGGCAAAAGCGACCGCATAAATGCGGGTCAACTGTTCCCTGTCGGAGTCACCGCGCCAGTAGGCACCTGCAAGCGACATCAGCTTGTACACCTTGAGTCTCCCTGTCGATGGCACATGCGGACCTCTGCAGAGGTCGACAAACTCACCTTGTTTGTAAATGGTAAGGATCTCCGATTCAGGGAGGTCCTGAATGATTTCCACCTTAAACCGGTCTTCGCGGTCGGAGAACATCTTCAAGGCATCATTCCGTGAAATCTCCTCGCGAATCACGGGATAATCGGCCTCGATAATTTTCGCCATCTCAGCTTCAATCAACGGCAGGTCCTCAGGGGTGAAAACGTGATCGGCAAAGTCGTAATAAAAACCATCCTCGATGACAGGCCCGATGGCAAACTTGGTCCCGGGGAAAATCCGTGACACAGCCTGCGCCATGATGTGGGCTGCGGTATGGCGCATGGTATCGACGCCATCTTTGTCCTTCAAGGTTAAAATTTCAAGTTCTACCCCATCCTCGACTTCGCGCGACAAGTCGACAACCTTGCGGTTAACTTTTGCAGCAACAGCCTCTTTCGCAAGACGTGAGCTGATGTCGCGTGCGATGTCCGCATACGTTGCTCCGGCACTTACCTTCCGTTCTGATCCGTCCTTCAGACGCACTACGATGTCCGACATGGTCTTCTCTCCTTTTCTCTGCAATAAAAAACGTCCTCGCCCCGTGATTGGGACGAGAACGTAGTTCCCGTGGTTCCACCCAGATTCAGCAGTGCAGTGGATGACCGAGGTAAAGAACCCACTGATCGTGTCTGCAATGCCCTCTGATGCGTATAACGTGCGCCCCGGTTGTCGTTTTTGCCTCACGGCAGCCCCGATAACTGCTTGGAAAGTGGTGTCCACAAGTTTCCGACGGTGAACGTTTCCAGCCAGCGGCGCTCACTCTCTGTACACGGATATTCTTTGGCGCGTCTTTCCGCATTGCAAATCATGTCGTAGAATTTGTGTTTCACTATAGCTACCGGAGACCAAAAAGTCAAGCAGCAGACGGTTTGATATACCCCAGTGAACACGCCCGGTGTTGCTCGTCAAACGTCGTAGTCGTCTGGCATCGCCAACAGGTGACCATCGACAGCCGAAGGACATGTGTCTCCATGTTCAAGAAGGGTACAGGCAGCACAGTGGTTGCACCGCGTGGCTCGCTCCAGAAACACTCGCTCCACAGTCTCTGAAAAGCTGGGCCACGGTGCAGCATGAGTAATATCGTGAATCACAATCTTGCACGGGGATCGCGTAATCAGGACGCTCATGGCGAGGTCTTCAACATTGACTTCGCCATCGTCAGAAACCTGATACGCGGCCTGAGATACGTCTTCGTCAGAAATCAATGCACCCGTTTCATCGCACAACCACATGCGTTCGTCTGTACAAAAGACATGAACAACCTGGCGTGTCGAGGGTTGGGATTCAAGCATATAACGCAATAGCGACACAAACTCCTCGTACTCTCGATCAGCCAGAAACTGGCTGACAAATTCTTCGGTGCCTGTATCCGTTGCAGAGAGCACATCTCGAGCACGAAACCGCATGAAGCCAACAAGATCAAGATGCGTGACGGCAGTCTTGTGGAGCATTTGCTCCAGTGCTACGGCCAAGTCCTGCTCCCAGACATCCATCGTTCGATCTCCAATGGTTGCCTTTCTGAGCGCATGAAGCGTCAACAGCGAAACATACTCTCGTTCATCGTCGTTCAGATACGAATGACGTTCACTAAGACGTTCATTGATGTAGGCGTACACCCACTCGTTGAACAGGAAACTTGCAATGGACTCGGCGACCTTGGCGCAATACGCCTCATCGCAGTCCAACACTTGCAAGAGAACCATTGTGTCTGCCGTGTTTTGTTGCTCTAGTAGTAGGCCCGCCTCTGTCAGCTTCCGCGCTATGTCGGCAGCGGCGAGCTCGGATTCCAGTTTGATGATGCGCACGGTCATCCATCCTTCCGGTCCTTCGCGTCATACTGACAGTATGGGACTGAGGTGGAAGCGGATATACCTGAAAAAGCACAAGAGCACAGGCGTCCAAATTGAAGCTATTCTGATGACTACATCAGCCTTCCATCGGACTTGCTGTCTCTATACGATAACGAAACCGCCGACGCAAAATTACATTGCGTCGGCGGTTTGCCATTGGTGCGGCTGACAGGAATCGAACCTGTGGCCCCCACCGTGTCAAGGTGGTGCTCTCCCTCTGAGCTACAGCCGCTCATTTGGGACAGAGCATATCTTAGCACGCATCGCCGTTAGAAGTCAACGTCAACATCATGGGCACCTGTTTTACGAAACCCGCACCAAAGCTCCTTCACTGGTCTCCGCCTCTCCCTGCTACCGTATGTATGGCTGCGTGCTACGTTGTAGGCACGAGACACTGGCAAAAGCGGAATTTGACAGGGGGAGGTGTCCAGAATGTACGAATGTCCCGGAACCCTTTAAGCAGGATTCTCAGACATCGGCAGTGTTAGCAACAGCTCCCAGAGTCGCGGTGCTTTTCGACCGAGATTCACAGCCCGATTGGTCTGCATGTCAACAAAGGCATGTTCCGTCCGACCAGTTGCACAAAGTTCAGCCTCTGCGTTGAAAACGTCATACGTGAGTGCCAAGCGTGTTCGAGACCGTTCCACCAATTGAGCGGCAATCGTCACCTCGTCTTCAGCACGCAGTGTTTTCGTGTATCGGCATGTCGCTTCAAGGACGACAAGGACAACACCACTGTCGTGGAACTCCTCCATATAAGATACGCCATTGGCCTTTAAAAAGCGCATTCGGGCAACCGAAAACCAGTCAATATATGCAGGGTGGTAGACAATTCCTGCCGGATCACACTCGCCCCATCTCACCTCAAGGGTTGTGCGTACTACAGCTTCCATCCTTTACTCCCTCCCTGTTTGGTGACGCAAGTCTGACAGGCTCTTTTCGACCTGTTGTAACTCTTGCTGCAATTTGTGCTGTCGGCGCATCAGAGACACAATATACAAGGCTGTGCCCAGCCATACCACGGCTGTGACACCCCACAAGTAACCCAGTTGCTGCATGACCCTCAAGACTCCCCTCGGACACTATCGTCAAACGCTTTTGCACGAAGTTCCTGCAGCCCTTGGCGGATGAGGAACATACGCTGTTTTTGAGTCTCTTGCCTGGTTCGCAACACCAACAACAAGAGATAAATGACAAAAAACACCGCGAAGGCGAACATCAACGTGAAGATCATGGTTCCCGGCATGTTGAACCCGGTCTCGTCAATCACCTGTGGATGAATGGAGCGCCACCATTCCACCGCAAAATGGATGACTGGAACGTCGGCAAACGCCACAATTCCAAATATCCCGGAAATCCTGGCTCGGCGCTCGAGTCCTTCGATAGTCCCCCGCAGCAGCAGGTAACCTACGTACAGGAACCAGAGGATCAAAGTTGTCGTTAAGCGCGGGTCCCACGTCCACCACGTGTTCCAAATCGGCTTTGCCCAAAGAGACCCTGTAATCAGGGTAAAGCTGGTAAATACGACGCCAATTTCGGCCGACGCCACCGCAATCCGGTCAAACAGCAGATTGCGTCTGATGAGGTAAATGACAGCGAATAAAGCCGTAACAAAAAAGGCAAGAAAGGCAATCCAAGCACTGCCGACATGGAAATACATGATGCGCACCAGATTCCCCATCGTCTTCTCGGGTGGTGACCAAATGAGTGCAAAGTACTGACAAAGGAACCCGAGAACGGCGACCGCAATCACTCCGAACCAAGATGACTTGCCCAAGGCCTACACCTCCATCATCGTTTCATAGAGCAAAAATGGCATTACAGCGAACAAAACAAGGTAACCGACCAACACTTCTACCCAAATGTGCGCGCCGGACACCGTCGGAACCATGCTGATGACCGTCAGACGAATCAAGGCAATAAACAACGGGATGGTTGTTGGGAACAAGAGCAACGGTACGAGAATGTCCCGCAATGAACTTGACCCAGCCAATTGTGCCAGAAAAGAGCCAATCCCCGTTAGTCCAAGCGTACCACCCATCACGACAAGCGCAAAGTGAAGCGGATTCTGCGGTACGGGTGCGTTCAAAATGACTAGAAAAGCAATCAGCATGCCGACCTCAGAAACCAGAACAATAATAAATGTGGAGAACCATTTGGCGTAGAAGATGAGGCTCCTATCTATCGGAGCCAGCAGACTTCCCAAAGAACCGCCAAGTTCCTGCTCCTTTACGTCTGCCCTGGTCATACCGATAGATGTCGCAAAGAACACGACCATCCAAAACAATCCGGCACTCCAGTCTGCAGTCAGGTTACTTGCGCCATTGAGCGCAATCCCGACCACTAGGAAGAGGAGTACTCCGAGCGCCAGCGTCGAGGCCACGAGACGCCCGCCGCGCAACTCGGTTCGGAGCTCTTTCCACACCAATGTCCAGAACATGCTCCACGCCATCAACATGCGGTGACCCTGCCAAAGCGAAGGGTGTACCGCCTGGCGGCAATGCGAACCTCGTCTTCTCGATGCGTAACCAGAAACACACTTGCGCCATCGTTGATTCGCTGTTCGAAGAGTCTGGTCAGAATAGCCCGACCTCGTTCGTCAAGTCCGTCAAATGGCTCATCAAGGAGCAATACATCCGGCTTATGAATAAAACAGCGGGCGAGAGCCAGGCGCTGTTTCATCCCCTTTGAGAAACTGCGCACTCTCTGTGCGGCCGTATCGCCAAGGCCGACTTGTTCGAGCCATGACTGAACAAGCTGTCGGTGCTGCGGCAGTCCGTATAGCCGAGCATAAAACGCGAGATTTTCGCTGGCAGATAAATCCCCATACAACATCGGTTGTTGCAACAGTACCCCAAAATGTCTGCGGTGAGTCGTCCGAATCGGGCCGCCATCCCAGAGGACTCTGCCGCGTGTGGGCCGAACCAGCCCAGCCATCATCTGCAACAAAGTCGTCTTCCCACTGCCGTTCGGTGCTGTGAGCGCGTATACTTGGCCTGGTTCAAGACTCAGGTGAATGTCTTCAAGTATCGGTTTCAGATTGTACTCCTTCGCTACGCCTTCGAGGATTAACACCTGATCACCTCTTCACCGATTCCATCTGTCTCATCTGTGCCAATCGTCGCTTGATCGATGAAGTCCTGCGTTCGTAGTCAGACTTTTCCAGACGTCCTTCCATGAAGGCCCGCTCCGCTTCTTCCCAGCTGCGCATCAAGGCCTCTTGCGGTCCATTTTTCACCGCAGTTGCCCCTTTTCCAACAGTCGATCTGATTCCAAGCAGCGCAATAACCAGAATTGCGGCAGCCATCGCCAGGTTTCCAATTGCTTGCCAGGTGGTCGCTGCACTCTGACTGTCCATGCCAATCACGGGTAAGCCTTGGACAGCTTGGTTGCTCGTCACATTTGGCAACATCGAGAGGCTGGCGGTCCAGTCTGAGTTCGCGTCCATCGCACCGTGACTAAAGACACGAAAATCTGTTCCGGCAATCGACGTCGTCTGCGTATCCGGCATGAGCCCTGGAGCAGACAAGGCTACATTGCCGATTGGAACGAAGATGTTCATCAAGTACACAGGATACTCGGTGTGCAAGGTCAGTTGGACAGATGTTTGTCCCGAAAACGGCAAGGAATACGCTGCTACAACCGTTGACGTCCCTGGTTTCGCCGCGTTTTTGATTGTCAGCAATTGGCCTTGCTCCTGTACGTCATTCTTACTCACACCCTGCACGGTCGGGCTTTCTGCCCCCCGCGGCAAGACGAACTGAATGTCTTGGGGAGACGCTGTGCCGTTTTCTACCGTGACCTGCAACACCACTTGAAGCGCATTGTTCGTGGTCGGCAACAAAAAAACCTGTTCTTTCGGAACCACAAGGTTTGCACCCGTTGCTGCCAGAGCCTGTCCCGGAAGCAGAAAAACGACAACGCTGAAGAGTCCCGTCAAAAAACGAAGAACGGATCGCCGTATCAAGAGGATGCACCCCCCGTCGCCTTTGTCCCGGGCAGCTTGCGGGTCTCCTCGGCGAGTTCCCGTTCCATGCGTTCAAGCATGGTGCGGCGCGTTTCCTCCGCTTCAGTAATTTTCTGCTGCAACTCGGCTTTCTGCCTCTTGTAATCTGCCTCGTCAACCTTACCCATGCGGTGATCGTACTCAAGGTCCGCAAGGTCCTCGTATAAGTTGTCGACGAAGACGCCAACTTCAGCACGCCGCTTAGCGGGCTTTCTTTCCGGCCACAAACTCACGAGCGTCCCGAGAATGAACAGATACGCACCGTACCAGATAAACTGCACCATCGGATTGACGTGCAGGTCAAAGATGGCCTTGTTGCCAGGCGCAGTTCCCAGCATCACTACGTAAAGATCGCGCATCGGACGCGAGAAGAGGGCTACGTTAGTCGTCGGAGAATCGCCATTCTCGTAGAAAGTGGCCGAGGGACGCAATACGCCGATGGTGTGTCCCCCGCGGGAAACAATAAGATTGGCGTACATGGTCCGAGTTTCACCGCCAGCCCCTTGAGACACGCCCATGCCAACAAATTTTGCCTGGTACGATCCGATAGTGGCAGTATCCCCGACCGACATGATCTGTTGGTTCTGAATATGGTACGAGCCCGAACCGACAATCCCCAGCGCGATCACCGCGAGAGCCAAGTGGACAATGTATCCTCCAAAACGGCGGCGGTTTCTATCGAGCAGACGCAGAAAACACACCAGCCATCCTTCTTCAGTCAAGACCATCCTTGCACGGATCGACTCCACATATTCAAATACAACGGTAAGGACAGCAAAGAAGGCTGCAATCAACCCCGTTGTCGCCAAGGTGGTCGGTGCTGTATACATCTTACTCAACCACAAGGTCGCCCCAAGTCCCAACACAACTGCAATAACGAGCGGCAGCCAGATAGACTTGAGTACCTTAGCAAGTGAAGACCGGCGCCATGCCACAAACGGACCAATAGCCATCAGTAGAATGATACAGACGGCGAGCGGCAGGTTGACGGCATTGTAAAACGGTGCAGAAACCATCATCTGATGACCCGTGACAGCTTCGGACACAATCGGAAACACCGTGCCCCACAAAATAGCGAAGGTCGCCCCAAGGAACAGCACGTTGTTTAGCATAAAGGCGGACTCTTTGGAGACCACAGCCTCAAACTGACGTTCTGCACGGAGTGCAGGCCAACGCAGGATAATGAGCGTCACTGTGAAGACAAAAATAATGGCCATGAAGGTCAGGTAGTACTGGCCGAGCGTCCCGTTTGCAAACGCGTGAATGCTCCACAATACGCCGCTGCGAACCAGGTATGTCCCAAGCAGCGAAAGAAAGTAGGTTAACGTGACGAGGACGACGTTCCATGCTTTCAGCATGCCTTTGCGCTCCTGAACAATCGACGAGTGAAGGAATGCTGTAGCAGTCAACCAGGGCAGCAAGGCAGCATTTTCAACCGGATCCCATGCCCAATATCCGCCCCACCCCAGTTCCTCGTATGACCAGTGCGCACCGTAGATAATACCAATGCCGAGAAACAGCCACGATACAAGTGTCCAGCGGCGTGTGACGCGCAGCCACGTGGCATCGGTTTTGTTCAGGACAAGTCCGGCCACCGCATAAGCAAAGGGAATCGTGAAGCCAATATAGCCCAAATACACGTTGACCGGGTGTACCGTCATACCCGGGTTTTGCAACAGCGGATTGAGACCGTTGCCCATGGCCGCCGGGTGTGGTAACCGATCAAACGGATTTGCGCCGACATTCATGACGATCACGTAAAAAAGTGTCACAAGGGTCACAATCAGAGAAACGACCGGCAACATACGGTCGCTGTCCTCGTGCCTCGAGAACGAAACCACCATGCCATAGAGCGTTAAGACCAGCGACCAGAACAAAAGTGATCCTGCATCTCCACCCCAGAAAGCCGCGATACGGTACACCAAGGGGAGCCCGCGACTGGTGTAGTCAACTACGTAGGAAAAATTCAGATTCGTCGTAATTAATAAGTACAGTAAACCGACAGATGACAAAGCGACGCAGGCAAACTGCACCGCCATCGAGACCCGGCTAAGGCGACGCCAAACGGAACGGCCCGTCCAAATCGCACCAATATGAACGATGACACTGAGCGCCGTAACGGCGAACAGTGCCCGTAGTAACAACTCTCCAAGAATACCGATCAGCAATCATAGACCTCCTGGCAATGCATATTGCGTCCGTCCGACGATGTGTACGGTGTTACCTCGCTGAATTTCCAGTCTGATTTGCCGCTTCGTACTTGGACGGGCATTTAATAAGCAACTTGGAGGCAAGGAAACTCCCATCCGACTGCATTTGTCCTGTTACAATCACCGGCCAGTTATCTGTGAAATCGTCCGGCTTGGCTCCGTGATACACAACCGGCAAAGTCTTGCCGCCGCTCTTGTCTTGCACATCAAACTTCAGCATACTGGTTTCTGGGTTCCACTGAACGGACGATCCGATGATTTCTCCGCTGATCGTTGTGGGGTCGTGCTGTGCGGCAGGCGACTCTTGAAAGAACTCATTTACTGTCACATAGTACGTACTCGCATGAGTAACTGCAGTGCGTACTAACATCCCTATTACACCGACCACGACAACAAGCGCTATCACCATTTTGGTGCGAGTGGTCATTACAGTCACGCCTTTCCAACAGAACTCTACCCTACGCCTGTGGCTGTCTTAGCGCACAAGTTTCCACAGCATCTAGATTGACAGCAACAAGACAATACGATAAAAACTACAGGTAATCTTTTAATCTCGACCTGACACGTGGAGCTTCAGAAAACTCCTGTTGGCTTTCCGTGTGATCACGCTCACTTCTCGCACCTGCCGAACGGCGAATAAACCTAAAAATCCCCCACATGACCAACACTGCCACAACAAGGGGCGCAAACCAAGTCAGCAGGCCGAAGCCTCTGAAACGCGGCACGGCTAAGACGCTGTCCCCATATTTTGTGACCATTGCATCCAAGATTTGATTTTTCGACATTCCCCGTTCAACGTCAACAGCCACCTGTTGACGGATCTCGAATGCCAATCCGAGACTGGAGTTGGCCACTGTCGATGGGTCCCCAGGTGCACGAAGATCCTCACAAATGACATCGACTTTCTCTGCAGGTGCTAAATGGTTATATTCGGCCTCGCCTACGGCCCGGATCCCAAAACCAATAAGAAGCAAAATGATAACTACGATAACAGCAATCCAGACGGGACCCTTGGCAGAAGCCTTTGATGGTTTTGACATACCATGCCTCCTTGGATGTTGCGCGTAACTCAAGGAAAACCAAGGTGAGGTATGACGTACGATGGAGGCTTCCTCACCCAATAAGTTCGTGTCACAACATCTGCCTCCAATATACTATGACCACACAGCCCGTTCAAACGTTTCGTTAGAAACCTTACTTAAATATGGAACTCGTTTTAACAAATACGCCACTTGTCTTGACTTGAGAGGCATTTCAGCGGTATATTAACCGCACGGCAATCTGCTGATTGGGAGTTTTATCATGCCGGGGTGGCGGAATCGGCAGACGCAGCAGACTTAAAATCTGCCGGGGATAACTCCCCGTACCGGTTCAAGTCCGGTCCTCGGCACCAATAACGACAAGGGATTTCGGGATTTTTCCGAGGTCCCTTTTCTTCTTATCAGACGCGTTTTTCTATTCATCTTCTAATCAAACTTTTTCGGACGCTCATCCGAGGAACTTTTGACGCTCTCGACGACGCTGCCGAAACATCTCAGCAGCTACCTTTGCCGATTCTCCAAAATACTGCTGCACATACTCCTCGAGGATGTGCACTGCAAGTCGCTCGGCCAAGTCTCTGCGCTCGTGGCTCTCCAATTCGTCACCCTGTTCCATGTAGTAAACCTCATCGACCAAGTCCTCAATTTTCTTCCATGTTACGCGTGGCACACCAATCACTGCTTCGTTCCACCAACTCACACTCATCCCATCCTATCTAATTGGTATGGGCTCGGAGGCCGAAAGTTCGGAGCAACCATCATGGTGAGACGGGGATAATCATGTGCGTATCGGAGCAGTGCAGCAGCTGCATGTGCCACTGGCCGACCAAAGGCGAATCCAAGCGCGTCCAACGATGCCCAATCATCTTCGAGGAACCTCATTGTTAACCGTTCCATCACGGCTCCTACCGGGTTGACTACCCTCTCCAAGTTTTCATGTTGCCGGTGGCCAATCCATGCATGGGTTCCATGTGCATAGTCACGCCACATGTAGGGTGCTAGTCGATTCAACGTAGGGAAATCGTTGAGCGTAGCAAGGACGAGCTTCGTTCCCGTTTCCCCATCGGACTGTCGCAGGTGTTTCGCCACCTCGTGGACATGCCCCCTGATATACTGTGGTACATACGGTGATACTTTCCGTTTCTTGTCTGCCCTGTTCCTCATCATGTGAACCATCACTCCTTATGGAAGGAATAAGTCCGCCACCGAGTGGCAGAGGGGCAACTTTTAAGCACGAGGGAGGTGCCCCTCTGCCCCAGTGCCACTGAGTTCCACTCCGGACGATAAAGAGTATGGGCAGATGACCAAAGTTATATCTTGTCCTATAAACTTTTTTGTATGGAGAGCGATACATGGAGTCGAAACTGAAGGACATTCTCAAGAGTCGAGGCATCAAGCAGAAATGGCTCGAAGAACAAACTGGGATATCTCACGCAGCCATGAGTTCGTTGTGTAACCACAAGAGCGAACCTACATTAAAAAGCGCTCGGGCGATATCGAAAGCACTTGGGGTGCCAATTGAAGAAATTTGGCCCGACGACGAAGAAAAAGCCCGCGGCCACTAACGCCTTGGGCTTTTCATATCCGTTTAGGATTAAGCAACCGGCTGTGCGTCTGCTGGCTTTGTATCGGTAGCGGACCAAGCCTGTACCGCCGCGTCATGCTGCTGAACCACGGGCACGACCGTCTTCTCGATGTTTTCAAACTCAGCCTGCGCAGCTTTCAACGCCTGAACAATTTCAGCGTCAGTCTTGTCGACTCCGACCTTCTTGAGTTCGCTCCGTACAAATTCGATGATGTCTGTCCGCTGTGTTGCGCTCAACTTGTCTACTGTGACATTGAGCGCCGAGTTGAACACGCCAACTGCCTTCGCCGCTGCGAGCGCCAGGTGTGTATCCATCAGATGCTGCTCGATATGGTGCGCTTGCAGTTCACCCTTGGCAGCAAGACCTGCAAACATGGGCATCTTGGCAACGTTGACAAAGAATGATCCGACACCGTCGGCAGCCCTCACAACGGCCTTCGGTAGCTCCTTAACAAGTTGCGGATCAGCCTTCTTGATAGCTGTCCATCGTTTTTCTCCCCACACCCCAACGGCCAATACCACACCAACACCAGTCGATACAGTAGTCCAGTCCAATTGATTCCACATCCTTATTCACACTCCTCAAAAGGTTAGTTGCGCTTCAAGAAATACGCCTTGTTCGTCGAGTAGCTCAGCAGCAGGTCAAGACCGTTGTCGTTCAGGAAAGTGCTCCCGAGCAAGTTAAACACCGACCCCACAACATAGATCGGCGTATTCGGAAACGTCTTTGTTCCGACTCCGAGCGTACCTGTGCTGCTGTATCCGGCTTGCCCTGAGCCGCCCACACCTCCGAGATATGCGGGACCATCGTTCGGCAGGTTTGCATCCTGTCCGACTTGTTCCGTTACTTCGAGCCTCAGAGCCCCAGTGTCGAGCACGACATCGACTGCTACACCGTTGAGTTTCGCAGGGAAGTAGAACTTTCCATCAGATGGATTGACCGTTCCCTCAATGACGTCAACGACCTCCTGACCGTTGATGATCGATGGAACAGAAGAAGATGAAGACGCTGGTACATCTATCGGAATCACAAAGTTCCAACCGTCTGCTATCTTCTTGGGAATCACACCGACACCGAGAGCAGTCCACGGCAGGAACGGTTCCAGAGCTGCGTTTGTTTCTGCTGTGTACGTGACCCCATGCGCGATGTACTTGTCCCCTACTTGCTCGACTGGGATCCCGTTCTTGATGAACACGGTGAGCGGAACATAAGTTACGTAGTCATTGCCGACTTGGACCTGTATGCCGTCTTCTTGCGGTTGTCCGTTGATCTGAATCTTGAGTGCGGTCAACGCATTCCCTCCTTTGTTTGGCGGTGTCCAGAGAATTGACGGTTCGTAGACATCATCGATATCCACGGAGATCCCGTGGCGTGCCACGCTCACGCTGTTCTGATAAGCCGCGACACCCGTAACCTGTGCGCCATTTGCCCAGGCTGACGGCTCGATGAGGTAGTCCACTTCATCCCGCAGTGCTTGGAGAATGCTCGCTTTGGCGTACAGTCCGACTCTGTATTTTCCGGTTGTCGCATGTTTCACACCCGCAAGGTAAGCACAAATAGACGGAATATCACCGGTTTGCGCATCGTAGTCCACCGTATAGCAGATGCCGGTACCGTGCGGAACACCAAGCGCCTCAGCGTGTCGAATGGCTACATTTGCGTCCGCCTGACCTTGAGATAGGCTGAAGTACTTCGCATATGTCGGATCGTCCTCGAAGAAGAATCCAATGAAATAGCCTGCGTCTCGTAAGATTTGCAGACGCGCAGGTGTCAGACATTTGCTCCACGGACCGAGATATCCGAATACAGCTTCAATACCGTCGTTGCGGAAGGCTGCAGCTATGGACTTGTCTATGACGGAGGCGGTATCGATGGCCTTCATGGATGCTACTCCCTCTCCGGCCAATGCCAGGTACCTACACGCTTCATATCCTCATCCTGATGGACTGAGGTCGCCCAATAGAGGCCACTTGCGTACTGGGTTCCGTCATTCGTTCCGTCCGTGATTACTTGGAGTTGCACCATATCCTCGTTCGGGTTGCCTTCGTCCGACCAATTCCGGACGACAATAGCCGGCCTATGTTGCTCGTATCCGTAGCGGTCCATGAGCACGTAATGCACAATTCTTCCTACGCTTGCCTTCATTTGGACACCTCCTGGTATTTCTGCTCATGCGATGATACCCAGTCCCATATTTCCTGCCACTTCGAGAGAAACAGCTGCGCGCGAACATCAGAGTCGACCACATCAAAGTAGTTGGACTCGAGGCTAGCGGACTCGCTGAAGTTCCAGGACCCCGAGAGCACGGAGACACCATCCCGCACAGCAAACTTGTGGTGCATGATGTGGTGTTTCTCACTCGTGCCCTGGAGGAGTTGAACACCCGCGGCACGCAGTTGCTCTACTTCTGGACGCTCATACTTTCCACGGGCTTGGGTATGATCGATAACGAGTGCCACATCCACACCGCTCCGATGAAGATTGACCAACTCATCAATCAGAGGGGGCAGGTGCAGTCCATAGATGGCGATTCGCAACTGACTCCGTGCTTGTCTGATGAAGTCTAAAAAGACCCGTTGTGTGTCGTCATCTGGGCTGAAATACGTAGCCACTTTAAGACCGACTTCTGCTGACACAATGCTCACCTCCCTCGATCCGCTCGAGTATTCGATTCAACTTCTCATCACGTTCTTTATAGGACGCCCTTTGCTCACGGTGCATTTGCTTTAACTCTTGGAATTCGGCTCGAATCTCAAGCAGAATTCGGAAGAGGAACCGTAGGATGATGAGCATCGAGAGGCCTGTCGCAATGCCTAACACCGGGAGCGCCACCAACTGGTACGTATTCGACAAGAACAACATTTGATTCAGAACGGGCTTTAGAAAGATGTAGCTGACCAGGCTGAACAGGAGCAGGAAGAAAAACATCCAAATGGTGTTCGCAACCCTATCGGCTTTCACACCCATCCATTCACTGAATCCGCGAGGATGAAACTTGACCATCTCTTGGAACTCTGCTTCTTCTTCCGGATTGAAATGAAGACCTTTACTCATTTGCTCACCCCTTCCATGACCTCAAGGCCTCGGCGGCAAGCCCCATCAAAAATGACAACGCAGCCAGACCTCCCCCGACCTTCCACCGCCATTCCTTGAGCTTCGTGACGTCTCGTCGTACGATGCTGAGTTCTTCTTTTGTGGCGAACTTTTCTGAGCGGTCATCCTGTTCTTTCATGTATTGCGTTAAGGTGGTCTGCAGCTGTTCGATACCGCGATTGGTAGAACGTTGGGAATCCTTGATCCACTCGATGTCATTGACTGCAACTGCCAACCTCGCTTCTTGGTTTTCTTGTCCCACTTGCCCACGCTCCTAACTCTTCTCAATCGTCACCCTGGCATCGTGGGCTAAGGATTCTGGAGTCTCATCGTTTACGGATATACCTGCACGCCAGAGGGCCCAACCCACGTATTTACTGCAATACCTTCGCCGGTGTTCGCGGTACTTTTGGTCGTACCCTGTGAGTGCCTTGACTGCGAGCCAGAAGATGCCGAGCCAGTCATATGGCAAGTTGTTCTCCTTTTGGAGAGCTGCAAGAAACTGTTGGCGCTGCTCATATGTCATCGTGATGTGCCCAATGTCGTAGTCGCCGGTATAGTCGCCGATGTTGGCAGGGCCTGACTTGCGTAAGCCCTGCGCCTCCATTACTGTGTTACCCCCGACGTACACGGCGACATGGACGTAGTTCGTATCGAACGACCGCTTGTCCAACAGCGTTTCACCGAGTTTTATCGCATCATCGACCGGACTCCTCAGATATCCTCGAACGAATACCAGGTCTCCCGGATTTAACATGGTCTCACCCCCAAACAAAAATGGACCCGCGTCTCCACGAGTCCATCGTCTGATATGTGATTGGGTACAGCGACGCTAATTAGGGGTCACAGCAACCGCTGTGCTCTGTGCTGATTCATTCCCATCTGTATCCACTGCGCTGATGGCGAAACTGTAACTCGTCCCGCTCGTCAATCCTGTTCCCGTATAAGTCGTGCTTGTGGCAAGCGCCGTATTAACCTTCGTACCGTCTTGGTAAATGTTATAGCCGCCTCCGTCAATCATTGTTACGTCCGTGTTTGCAGTCCAGGTCAGTGTGACTTCCCCGGTACCTGCTGTGCCGGTCAAACCTTGTGGAACCGACGGCGGCTTAGGATTCGGCCAACCAATCGTTTCGAGCTGGGCCTCTGTTGTACACGCCTTGATTTGTGCCTCTTTCGTCCATGATGTCGCTTCGATGGTCTTGTTCATAAACTTCTGCCCATCCGCGGCAAACTGTTTATACTGCGCTTGCGTGAGTGTGACCATGTCGCCGTTCATGTCCTTAATGGTGTAACTATCCTCACCAAGTCCCGCTGCAATCATGGTGAGCACGCTTGTCCACTTTTGCATCGGTGTCATACCTGTAGCATCTACCCCTGCGATGGCATAGTACCGTTGTGTACTATCAGCAGAAGAGGGGAACCCTGCCGCCACCTTGGCGGAGACGGCAGATTCGAGCCATGCGAACTTGGCGGATTGCGATTGTTGGAACTGCTCTTGTGTCGTGGGTGGCATATACGTCCATGTCTGCGATGTCGAGTCGTAGGTATAATGTGCTGCGTCGTTGAACGCCTTGAGCGCATCCGCGTCAGCATCCTCGAATGTGTTCGTCGCCCAAGTTGGGGTTGCTGTCAATGTTGCTTTCAAACGCTCTCCGATTTTTCTGTTTGCATCGATAGCCATGTAGATCATCTATAGCACCATCCCTTCCACGCCAATATTGAAAGTAGATGCTCCGCTTACACCCAAACCAATTACGATAGTCAATGTGCCGCCAGATAAGTCGATGCTCGAAATCGTGGCCTCTGGATCTCCGTAAGACGTACCGCCGTTGCTCGTCCAACTTGAACCATTTCCAACAACCACCTGATTCGGATAGTTGCCCAAACCAGTAATGGCCAACGCATATGCCGAGGCACCCGCATTCAGGCCACTGATCGTAATCGTTACGCTCTCGCTAGTGGACGTGGTGTATGTGTTTGAGTAGCTGATGTGCCCCGGGCCAGTGCCATTGATACTCCCTGCCGCTGTTATGTTGTTGGCTACGGTCATGTCACCAGTATCCGTCATTGCAAGTGTAGATGCGCTGTTGGCTTTGTTGGCGAAATACCAACCACCGCCTGACTGTGGCAACAACCATCCAGTTATGTTTCCCGATGAATCTGTCAAACCTATCGCATTCGGAAAAATGTTTGACTTGAATGACACCGAATTCTGAACGGTTTGTTGATTTGGTGCTCCACTGTCTGTACGGAGAAATGAATTAGATCCACCTACGACGATCCAGTTATACCCGTCCGACAAAAGGATCAAAGTCTGCTGATCGGCTACAGGCATCGTAGTCGAAGCAGATACTCCCACTCCATAAAATGAACCTTTCAGCGTTGATAGCGTAAGTTGCGTTCCATTACTCCATATCGTTATCGATTTGCCGCCGTTGACGGTTGGGTCAGGCAATGTAAGTGTGGTGGCAGAAGCACCATTGTACTCGACGAATCCACCTAGATATTGATCAGAGACCGCACCATTTTGAGTAATTATTGCGTTTCCACCAAAACCACCTTCAAACGATTGTAGTGCAGAGTATACCTGCGGCTCTGTTGTGATATCTGCAATCGCCTCGTCGTACTGCGTCTCGAGGTGGTTCATATTGCTAGCAGACAAAGGTGTTGTATCGTCATCCCAAGTCGTCTTGTTGTATGGCATCCATGCCCCTCCTCTCTACCTCGTGAACCCGAGAGCCCACTGAGCGGTCAGGCTCTCCAAGTTGTTCTTGGTAAATTGTTGATACGTTACATAGCTATAGATGGTCCCGCTGTTCGCCACGTCCGTCGCGCCGTTCCCGAACAACGCAGCGCTCCCGAGTAGGACGTTTGCCTGGTCAGTGTCAAAGTAGCCGGTAACGGTCAGTTGGTTGTTTGCTATCGAACTCGATGAGATTGCAATTCGTATTTGTTCATCAGGTAACTCCGTCTCGACTCCGGTTGGTGCTGTGTTCGACTGTCCGAGAGCAACGTATTGGAGTCCGGTCGCGCCAGCTGTGTTTCCAAGCAACGCGAGAATTAAGCCGAATCCATTGTCCTCTACAAGGTTATGGTCATCGTATCGGATACGAGGCTTGAAGCCGTCCCGTTCGGCGCGCTGGATAGCTTCGTTCAGGTTGCCCCCAACATACCAAGAACGCTTGATATACTCATTCGCCCACTCGTCCCACGTCTTCAGACGGACATGACCATAGGCTTGCGGAAATTCACGAAACACGAAAATGCCCCCTTATGCACTCAGCATAGTCAGGGGCACTTTAGGCAGCGACGCTACAAAATTTCATTCGGGCCGCAGATAGTAGTAGTGCCACATACATGATAGGTGTGTGTAGAAATCGTAAAGGTGTCAGTGGCAGTAGGTGTCTCTGTAAAAAGCTTGAACATCGACACAATGCTATTGGTGTTATAAGCAGCTCCTTCAAGTGCAGACACACGAGAAGCTAAAGCGGCAATCACATCGGTTTGCCTGGGCGGTATCAGTCGCATATCATCACCTCACGCCTGCTGACCGTAACCAGTTACAGTTACGATGTAGTCTTCACTCGACATCTGATGATGAACTTGTGTTACCCGCATCCATTGATCGTTGAGGCCGTGGTCTGGTAGGTTGAACTGTACGTTTTGGCCACTCGCAAAGGTCGGCTCCCAACTATCGCAAGCGGCGTACACGATGGGCCACGCATGTTGTTGTAGCTGACCTTGCACCATAGCCACCGCCGTCGCGGTATTCGTCTGGGATGAATCGGTCATGGCTCCCTCAAAGACCCCGAACTGGGCAATAGACGCGTCCACCTGCTGTTGAATGATAAGTGGAATCCAATACGTGTATGTGACAGTCAGCACGTCTCCGGATGCCAGTGGCGTAGCTCCCTGAGCCTGGGTGATATAGTTCTGGCCGGTCGAAATGTAAAAGTCCATGCCGGTGTCGATACCGTCTTGCCCCACAGTTTTGGCGACGCCGTTAACGCTGACGGTGGGTGTCTGTGGCGTTAGCTGGCTTGCATTCGCGTAACTCACATACTTGGCAATTGGATAGGTCAATTGCCAGGTCGTGGTTTGACCGTCACCCAAGCGTGACTCTGTCCGAGCAGATGATTCGTACGAACCACCGTAGAACGTGATTTTGTTCTGCATCTGCGTACCGTCAACGGTAACCTTGACACTTCCCTCAAGCACGTTGGCATTCGCGCCTGTGTTGGTGAGGACAATCGGATTCGGATTCTCGGCTGCACTGAACCAGTGGAAGTCCTTGTTCTCGTCCACATACCAGTCCCATCCTGCCATGTTTGCAAGCTGACCAAAGGCATCAAACGCAGCCTTCGACTGAAACGAGATGTAGTCAACCGTTCCGGCGCCAGTCTCCACATGATTCGTTGTGATGTCCGGAAAGTAAATCGAGAGAATGTCCTTAATGATGTAGTCGTACGTCTGGTTCAAATAAGCACCTGTGACGAGCACGTTCATAGTTTTGCTGGTGTAGTCCTGCCCGCTCAGGGCAATCGCTTTGAAATTGGGACCAGACTGTCCAGTGTCGTACTGTGTGACGAGCCCTGTAAGGCGTTTGGGCATCGCTTTGTACGTGACTGTCGCGCTGCCGCTGTTCACCTTTATCCAGCGGTAGGGAGGCGATTGAATTGTACCGTCAGGGTTAACCGGCGCGAATGGCCCCCACATCTTCCCGTCCACGCTGGTACTCGTCTGCAATGACGTGTCCGACAGACTAAGCCACGCTTTCACCGGAACGCTGATGCCTGCGGTTGTGACAGTTGCTGTTTCAGTGATGTCGCTTTGTGATTCCCTGGTATCCGTCCAGACTTGAACCTCGTCGCCAATGCCAAACTGCGTAAGCAGTCCAGTGTTCTCGTGGTCCCACAAGTTGAGTGAGAATGTGGATGCCTGGTCTGTCGTAGAATCTTGGATGTCAATAGCGACAGCGCCCCCACTTGGAGGACTGCCGCTGCTGCCCAACCCTCCACCACCAGAGGCTGTCATGTCACTCACGTAGAAACTCACATCTTGCGCAGTACCTCCGACTGGCGTAATGAGGACGTACCATATAGGCTTGAATGCCATGGTATCACCTCATCTTTCGCAGAAGCTGGGTATTGAGCTGCTGATTGACCTGCTGGACGGCCCTCGGTGTGAGTCCACCAACCGTCACGCTCCCCTGATGTGTGACAGTCAGAGTTGAATGTGACGCCGAAGCTGTCGATCCGGAACCGGTTACCATTGCAGAGACGCTTGGTGATACCGCCAGAGTCTGCGACGAATGAACACCGAAGAGGGAGGAGATAGAATTCGCTACGGATGACACTGCATTTGTGACCCAGTGAATGCCTGACATGATGCCGTTCGCCACCATATGGACTACGTTCTCGCCCCACGTAAGTGCCTCTTGTCCTAGCTTTGCGAAGTAGTTGCTGATGTTGTTCCCGATTTGGTCCATGTTGTTGAGAATGTTGGACGCAAAGGTTTTCACACCGCCGACTACACTGTCCCAGAGCTTCGTGAACCAAGCAGTTATCTGCCCCCAGCGCTGATAGATAGTAAGCGGAATCCCAATAAACGGAGCCAGTGCGATGAGAATGTCTGGTCCCCATTTCTTGAAGAATGCCGAAATTTTTAGCCATAACCCGTCAAGCCACTTGAGAACTCCGCCCCATATATGTTCGATGTCTTGTCCGAGCTTTGAGAAAAAACCTGATACATCATGCCATAGCGTCTTCGCCTCGGAGGATATCTGTTTCCAGTGCCCAATGATAAGGAGTGCTCCCGCGATGATGGCTGCGATGAGAAGTCCCCAAGGACCACCCAAGAGCGTAAAGGCTTTGCCAAGGAATCCCGCGCCCGAACCGACGAGCTTCATAGCACCCTCGAGGCCAGGGAACACCTTTACCAACTTAGCAACGAACCCAGTAGTAGAGGTGAGAGTTTTCCCCAACTTAGTAAATCCTCCCCCAACGCCAGATACCCATCCTAACACGCTCTTGAATGCAACCATCTGAATAACGCCGACGACTATCTGACCAATCAGCGGATTTACCTTTAGCAACGTGTTGGCGAGGCTTGCGAGTCCAGTCACCATCGTAAGCAGGTTTTGCCCAGCTGGCGCCATGGCCTCAAAAAGCTTGACGACAATGGAACCGAGATTCCCAATAAGACTGAGAACCTGAGGACCTGTCTGTTTCACATAGTCCAGAAACTGTTGAAATCCTTTCGTTTTGACCACATTCGCCGCCCAATTCGCAAAACTCGCCGTCATCTTTGTCCATCCAGCATCCATGCTTCGCGCAAGTGGATTAAATGCCATGAGCAACGATGCAAAGCCTGTGGCAATATTACCTAGGCCGGTCCCGAACGCGAGGATAGACGCCTTCGCGTTGCTCCCAAGATAGCTGAAGAACGATTTCCACACAGGTGAACCGAGTGCCTTATTCGCTCCAGACAGAAGCTCGTTCAAGCCACTCGCAAACCCGTGGATCGCAGGAGCAAGGTCCTTGAGCACATTCTGTAGGAGCTGCAAAACGCTCGTGAACGACTGCAGGACCTGCGGCTGAAAACTCTGGTCGAATCCCTTCATGAACGTTCCGAACTGCTGGACTTGCCCGAGCGCTTGCATTTGACCGCCGTCCAAATTCGCCGTCGATTGATGGACAGCCTGAAGGGCTTGCAATTTCTGCGCATTCGTAGCTGCGGGGTTTCTCAGCGTAGCCTGGTACTGCGCCTGAGCAGTCTTAAGAGATGCCTCAGCAGTAAATACCGGCATCAGTGTGCTGCCAGCAACCGCAGCGTATCCAGCCCCTCCTGCCATGCCAGGAGCAGCCGCTGACAAAAGTCCCAACATACCGCCCCCTGCATCTGCGGCAAGCGGGGAGGCTACAGGAAACAACGACCCGAGAAGGGTCCCTAGACTGAATTTTCCTTTAGTTCCCACCGAAGTAGCATTAATACCGTCAATTCGTCGCTTGACACCATCTAATTTCAAGTCCAACTCATCGAGCTTGAGGATTGCATCTTCATCCCGAAGGTCCACCGTCAAAACAGTTTTGTGAATCCTATCAAGTTCAAGTTGAAGCTCTTTCACTTTAAGAACCACATCGGCGTCTTCAAAATCCACCTGCATCAAAACTCGTCGAAGTTCCTGTTCTTTCAGCAGAAGAGCATCAAATTTCGGCTTAGCCTCGGTGTCATCAAGCCTAGCTGTGATGGTCACTGTTTGGTCGTGAATCGTGTCCAAACGCAGGATCAGGTCGTCAATCTTAGCGATAGCCTCAGTATCTTCAAGACCAACCAACATGTGTTCCAATTCGTTCTTCAAGTCTTCCGACTCTAGCCGAATGGTGTCGAGCTTGTCTTTAGCATCCCGATCATTGACGTTCAGGTTTAGAATCTTGTCCTGCAGTTCCTGTAGGTGGGCGTTAAATGTGTAAAGCTTGTCCTCCGCTTCTTGGTCACGCACGAAAATCTGAAGACTTTTGTGCCTCAGTTCGTCCATATCTTTCTTGAGCTGGTCAATGTGGTCCTTTGCACTTTGCGTACTGACCTTCAACGAGACGTCCTTGTCACGAACGCCAGCTAGCTTCTGGTCTAGTTCATCGACCTTTGCTTTATCCTGGTCAATATCGTCGCGCAGACTTTGACCGTCCCCGGCAATCTTCACAATTAAGTCCCAGACATTCATCAATCTCACCCCATTCCTAAGCCGAAAGCTGCCGGATTGTCATCGTATGTTGCTACATCACCTGACGAGGGCCGTCCCTCGTCGCTCCCGCGTGCCAGTCGTTGAGACCTGGCCTCCAGGAGTTCTACGATGACGGCCCACGGCCTCGATAGCGTCTCTTCGGGGTTCCACCTGTATGTTTCAAGGCAAAACTCAATCAGTTCGTCTTCTGTGATGTACTCGCCTGACTCATCAACGGCACCAGGCGAGAAAAGACGTTTTTTAGTTGGTCCACCCGATTGATAGTGAGTGCAATCTGCAACACATCCCAGAACTCTGGGAACGTCACGCCATTTTGCTCGTCCGTAAAAATTTCCGCAGGCAAGTTGTCAATGAACAGGCTTAGGAGTTTATGCGGGAACTGAAGCAGCTTGTCCACAATGCCGCTAACCGCTTCCTCGTCAGTAGCATTCAGATTGTCAGCTTCTTTCATGGCTTCCGAAACTACGCCAGCAAGTTGCCGGATGCGTGCCATAGGGACTACTTTCACCACGAAATCACGTCCAGCAAGTGTGACGGGAACCTTATCTTTCAACTGCGCATCAGCGATGCCCATGCTGTCACTCCTCAGAAATCAATAGTCACGCTAGGCTTATTGGTCGACGATGGTACCGTACTCAGAACCTGCAGTCTGCGTGAGGTCAGGCAGAATGTCGAAGGTTACCTGATATGCCTGTTCCTTGTCCTTCTCGAACGAGAGCTTTGCAGTGGCAACCGAGACTGCCTTATGCAAGGTGACCGTTCTCGAAGAGTACGTCCCAGACGGGCATGGACCTACGAACACAAGCGCGTGTTCGATCGCGGACGAGATAACTCCGACATCCAATGTCTCGGTTCCGGGCGTAGTAGATACCACAGGAGCTGTCGCAATTCCCCATGCAATTTGTAAATTTGCTAGTGTCGCTTCGCTCATTGTGGTCGTAACGGTGATGACGTCCTTTGATGGTACTTTCCGAACGCTGCCGACAATTTGGTCAATCTCGAGGTCGACCATGGTTGTCTTCCGTTCCATGGTCACACCGCCGGATGTACCTCCAATCGGATTGCCGTCCACCGTGAAACTCGTACACGGTCCAGCGATGATATTGCCGCGAGTGATGGTCATATTCGTGGTCACGTTGTTACCCCCTTAATCAGTAATCAGGTGTACTTGGCATTCGACAGCCACAGCCTGAAATAACCCTGGTTGCCCTTTCATGGTCTGGCTGTAACGCTGAGTGATATTCGCGATGTTCTTGACCAGTCCACCGAGCGTATTGTTCTGCCTCAAAGTATCGTCGATGGCAGCTCCGTAGCGACGAAGGATCCGAGACAGCGTCTGAACGTCGGTGTGTGCGTAGTAGGCTTCGATGGTGATGATGTATTGTTGATCACGCCATCCGTACTCGTCCTTGCGGGTACTTGTCTGGTCACCGGTAACAAGTACTGCAGGCAGCTGCGGGACTGCCTGATAGTCTCCAAAGAGCCATTGGCGTGGTGGTACAGGGTTTAGCTGCGTTGTCTTACGCTGGTCGACCGCTTGAAGGTTCGTAGGGAGACTAGCCTCCAAGATGGACGACATTGCATTGATTACGTCCTCAACATCCGGTTGTGCCAATCTTCCTCACCCCTCATAAGCGAATTCTTCGCGTAACCACGTTGCTAGCCTCTGATTCCACCGTGTCTGGAGCTCACCTGTTATCTGTACAGGGGGACGTTTCGGAGGATGGTCTGCAACTTTGACTGAGCCGAATTGATGTAGGGTCGCCAAAGTGTACCCATTCTTGGTCTTCAGGTCACTCCCGAGCGTCAGTTCCTGCGGGTACACCTCATAGATGACACCTTCACCATATGGTTCCGTTAGGGATGCCTTCAACGCACCCGTGCGAACTAGAATCGGCATTCCAGGGTAGTGTCGTTCTTTCCACGCCTTGTATTTCGACGAGAGCGGCCGCCATCCGGGACCTTCTGACGCAAATGTTTGTTCGTTCTGCTGCCAAAAGTCCTCCGCCATCGGTTCCCAAACGTCTCGAAAGTCGTCAGGGACATGATACATGTGTTCAAAATAACTGGAGAGCGCACGTTCGCCGGGTATATCAAATGTAATGTGAAGCGTCCCCATCAGAACTTCATCCCCATCGAGAACGCAGGCGGCGTTTGCCTGGTAGCCACACTCAGGTTGTCTGATACCTGGCTGTATTCCGGCTCTGGAGTTTCACCCGTTTGTTGAGCGTCCCACAAAATCACATCACCTTGCACAAGCTGCGTTAGCTGTTGCTCAGCGAGCGTACGCCAGTTTGCACCTTGCGGACTGTTGCTTCCCGTCTGGCCCAGATAGATACGATCGGCTATCTCAGCTGCAACAAATCGTTTTTCTATCTGCTGCATGGTCACCAGAGCATTCGTGCCCGTGATAGGAACCTGATAGTAGCGTCCTAGCCGGTCGTCGATGTAACGGTCATACATGGGGATGATCTCGTTCGTGACCTGCGTATCGGACGGGTTGCTATTCGCGTCAATGGTGAACTGGACGAGCATGTCTTGGACGTCGCTCAGTGTGCAGTAGCTCACTTGCCATCCCCACCTGACGCTGGAGTCGTCTTTGAAGCCTTAGTGGACGTATCTTCGACGGCAACCACAGCGCCCTGACGAAGCGCAGACCTGGCATCTTCATCGTTTAACTCGACAATGTCTCCTACCTCGTGGATGGTCTTACGATTATCTGTGGTAAGACGCTTCACACACTTATACCTGCTCATGCACGCTCACCTCACTCATTAGTCGGGTTAGTTTGGACGGCGTTTGCCGATACACCCTTTCCATTCGTGACAGCACCAGCCTTGATGAGTTGTTCAGCTTGTGCTGCAGTCAATTGCACTTTGTCTCCAGCCTTGTAGCGTTCTCCATCGTGTTTCAGACTTGTCACAACGGTATAGGCTTTGGTTGCTTCAGCCATTTATACCCCTCCATCTGAATAGAGGCCGCACACTGGCGGCCTCAGTATTCTGAGCAGTCAACGCATTATGCAATGACTGTTTGCAGCAAGTAACCGGTAGCCGAAGCAGTGAGCGCAAGGTCATAGATGTCGTTGTACTCGACCCAGTCCCCATGACGGCTCTCTTCGCGCCATTTCCGCACGTATTTTTCTGTACGGAAGGTTTTTCCGTAGCTTAGCGACTTCAGCTTTGGAGCCTTCTCAACGTATGCAATGACGACATCGGTGCCCCAAACATCGCTGAGCGAATCCTGCTGACCAGGGTTAGCCGTGTTGTACGCAGCGCCGGCCACAACGACATCCATACCGAACAGCTTATTCGGCAGGAGACCTTCGCCTAATCCGCCGTTCAACTGCTGGAGCATCGCCTGACCGTTCGGTCCAAAGTTATACTTGACGAGTTCCAAAATGGTCGGGTGGTATGCCAGTGTGATTGCAACGCTGTACGGTAGCACAATGGTGTTCGGGTACACACGCGATGCATTGAACACAGCTTGTTGCATCGTTTTGAAGTCGTCCAACGGAGTCGAATTTGCGTAGTCACTCCACTGGCTTGTACCGGAGAGCGCAGACGTATTGCCGTTGGCATAATTCGCCGTGTTTCTGGCAATCTCTGCAGCCGCGTACTCCTTGCGTAGCATCACGCCATCTGTTACGAGCTCTAACGTATCTACATCGAGCGTCAGCGGCTTATCCGCATTCGCACGGTCCCGGTCAGTGACGATGTCTCTCAAGCTGTGCTCTTCGGCGAAATACGATGCCTCAGAGAAGGTCCAGTCAACCTGCGTAGACTCGGCTCCATTTGCACGAAGGGTCTCGTACAGGTTGAAGTGTTCCATGCCGTAGACGATGTACTTGTCGGCCTCGAATTTGACCATGGTCGACGGGAACAACCGTTCATTGACGAAGTTCGGGTTGTTGTACCGCTGGCTGTAGTTCGTTAAATTGCGTTCAATATGCAGCGTTCCAAAGCGTGGCACTATCGATCACCTCTACTTTCGAATAGTTTTATCAGCCTACGTACGCGTCGAAGTTGATGGACGCAGCGGAGGCTGACAAATAGATGTTTGTTGCATCCGCCGCTTGACTCTCGTACACAACGCCGTTTCCTTTGGGAGTAAAGAGCACCGTCGTTGGAACGTACCCAAGGCCATGTGCATACGCGTTCTGCGTGCCGCTTGCGGCATTCGTGGTACCAGACACCTTTTTAAGGCTGTTAGTCCCTGGTGTCGGAGAAATGTAGACCAGGCAATAGTCCCCAGCAGCTGTCGTGGTGCTCAGCGCAATACCGATGATGTTGCTTCCGCCGGCTTGAATCTGGCCCTGAGCGTTCGCAATCGAAACAAACTGCCCTGAACTAATGGCACCAGCAGCCTGGCACCACCCAGTGCCGAGTTGGACCACCGGGACGCTCTCACCCGCTGCTGCACTGTCCAGGGTGATACCGACAAATTCACCAGCATTCGCGCCCGCTGGGTTCGTCGCATGATAATCAGTCACACTCTGTACGATCGCCTGGAACTGGTTGACTGCAGCGTCGGCGGTGAAAGTATCGATCATGACCTGAATTGCACCTTTAATCGGCAATTATTTCACCTCCAGTTCGTCGGAAGCGCGGAGGAACGCATCTTTCCATTCCATGTGCTCTTCGCGCTCATATCTTTCAGCCAGCTTGTAGATCTCGTCCTCTTTGTTGCTCTCCTTGACGTGCGCACGAATGGACGCAGACGTTCCTGCCTCACTGAAAGACACCACCGGAGCGAGGCTGTCAACAAACTCAGAGAACTTCTGTACCTGCTCATCAGTCATTCCCATCATGAGGTCTATGACTTTATCCTGTTGAGCCGGCAAGAGTTTTCCGGTTTGTTTGCTCTCGTCGAACATCCACCCACGGGCCTGTTCTGCGAACTTGTGGCGGCGTTCAGACTCTTCAAGTGCCTTAATCTTGTTTTGAGCCGCTTCCCATTCCGCCATGGTGATTCCTTCCGTCATCCTCAACACACCTCCACCTGGTTCGTTGTACTTTCCACTGTCAGTATCATCTGGCTTGTGCGGCGTAGCGACGCCGTCTTCCTCGTCAGGTGAGCCCTCCGGGTCATACGTACTGTCATTCATTTTGTGCGTAAACGGCGTCTCAATCTTGCCGTCTTTGAGGGAGTAACCGAATCCAGCCGCTTTGGCGATACGTTCACCAATTGACTTCCATTGGCTGTCGGTGTAGCCACCCTTCGACTGCATACCGCTTTCGTTGTAGAAATCGACAGCTGCATGAACGTGCTTCTTGTCAATTGGATACTTGTAGTTATCAGGATCAGCGTACAGCGCTTTATTCTTGGGCTTTCCCTTCGGCGGGGTGTCATGCGAATTCGTGATTCCATCCCCGGACATCTTGAGATGAGGATGAGCCGCCATGAATTCTGCGTGAGCACGATTTGCTACGTGGTGTGTGATGCCTTTCGCAATCAGTTGCTGTTTTTGGTCTGGAGTACACACAGACCACGGAGTGATGCCTTGACGAACGTCTTCCATCCAGTCGGGATTGAGCTTAGGATTAGCCGTCTTATCATTGTCGCCGTCGTGGTCAGGGTCGTATGGCTCGCCGTCTGCAAACTTGAGTTGGAACATGTCGACGTCCTCAGTCTCAGACAGAGCCACACGCTCCATATCTTTCAGGAACGGCCGATTAGTCAGTGCGCCACCAAACAACACGTCCTTGTGCACCTTTCCGGTAGCCGGATCAGTCCACGCAAACGAGAATTCCGGCGAGAAGTAGTTGTATTTGCCGGACTTCACTATCTGTGCACCTTCGTCGGTCCATGCCATCCTTGCATACAACTTGTTCCCGCGAACCTCGAGTTCTTCCCATTCGGCAACCGCTCCGTCGTCCGGTTTGTGCGCGATGTCAGTGAACAGCTTTACGCCGCGCACGCCTTTGTCGAAGTTCTCTTTGAACTTGTGCAAGTCAGCAGGCGTAATGCGTACCTTACTCGGTTTGAATGTGCCATCGGGTTGTTTCTGTGGACGATCCCATTCACCGGTCGTCATGATTTGCACCCAGCTAGACTTTTTATCCTCGCTCCACTGATGAACAGCGAGGTCTACCATACCGTTTGCCACTCTGGACACCTCCTCAGTCATCGACAGAATAAAAGAGCGCCGCTATAGTAGCGACGCTGCGTACTTAGGAGACGAACCCGCCATAGTGCTTTACGAGCGTTGGATCCGGAGTGGTCCAATTGAATTTGACATGTGTCTGGTCGGACCCGATGTAAATCAAGAAGCATCTGCAATTAAAGTGTAACGGTGGCCTGAACACATCAAAATCCGGATTATCTACGCTGATGGTTTTGCCGTCCAAACTAGCACAGAGCGGACACGTCTTGTTATCCAGGAGCGCACTCCATTGCGCGCCTTGGACGCCTTTATCCCGTGCTTCCGAACCACGCCCGATATTGAGCGCCTCACCGACGCTGACGTTGGCTGACAGCTTGAGGTCGTTCCCTTCGATGTATTGCGTACCTGCTTCCTTGGCGGCCGCAATCGCTCGTCGAATATCACCGTTAACGTTGTCACCTGCCATTGGCCTCTCGAGGGATTGTAGCGCTGCCAGCTGGACAGCGTTCACTAGCTTTCCGGTCTGGATTGATGTAAGTGTCTTTGCCTTCGCCTCGAATGCGGCTTTGATATCCTTTGGCAACTCCTTCGGGACACCAGGCCTAGTAAGTTCCTTTGCAACAGTTCGCATACCGTGCTCAGCCACTCGCTCTAGCTGTGTGACAATGGCATCCTCATAAGCAGCCACGTCACTGACTTTGAGCGTAGCTACCTTTTTCATTGCCGACTGGAGTGTTAAACCGGTAAGGACTTGCTCCATGTGCTTGTACACCCCGTCGGCAACCTTGTGCATTTGGTGCCTGAGTTCGATCAACATAGCTCCCTCAGCAGCAATCCAGTACGCCTCGATAGCCTTCACGTCTACCTGTTGCTCGTATTGGGTTAATGGACGGCTGTATGTACCATTCTGAGTCTGTGCCGTTCCGCCCTGCGATGTATCGGCAAACGTCAAGCCGCTTTCGTCATCTGACATTTGTTGCTTGCCTTGTGTGCCACCACCTTGTGCAAGCAGTCCCTTAGTAGACTCACCGATAGTTTGCTGTTGTTGCTGAATCTGACGTATCTGTGCAGGTGTAAGACGCGTATCAGGCACAATCGGCGGTACATAGTTTGTTTGGGGCAAACTACGCTGATTAGCAAGTGCAGCTTCAGGGATCGGCGGAATGCCCATCATGCCACGCAGAGCATTCTCTAGGCTTTCGTCTGGATTGAGCAAGTGGCCTGAACCAAGTGCGGCAATGGCCGTCATCCGGTCCGTAACACTGTCGATGTTGATAGACCCGTGTTTGAGGATTGGCACGGGTGCATCTTTGCCAAAGTTCCACTCCACGAGCTGCTCGATGTCCTTCTGCACCTCACCGGCAATATAGCCTGCAATAGCCTCAAGGCCCATGACGAACATGCCGACCATCGTGTTACCGAGTGCATACGAACCGCCAGAGGCACTGCTCATCGTGCCCAGGTTAATGAACTGAGCAAGCATTGAGCGAGCGATTTGCGTGTCCATGTGCTCGATGAAAGGCATCGCGTTCACGGCATTACTCTTGCCCTCAAGGATCGAAACAGTGACACCTTCGGGAAACGTCGCGCCTGCTTCTTCTGCCACACGCATAGCTGTGAGTGTCTCAAGTATTCTTGTTCGGTCCGTGTCTGATGTGCCTTTGGGTAGTGTCGCGTAAGGTGTACCAATCAGCCCTTTTTCCACGCCGACTGCAACGATACGATACAGAGCGTCTTTGATATACCAGTGCTTGTATGCAGCACGTAGAGCACTGATGCCGATTGGATTGTCTCCTTCGCGCTGATATGTGTAAAGCCGCGACTTTGACAGCGGGATGTCGTAGAATTCGCCGGTATAAACATTCAGCTGCTGAACCGCAATGATGGCGCCAGTCTTCTCATCCTGCGGAAAACGCCATATGCTAGGCGCTACACGCGGCGCATACTTGTCGAGCACAATAACAGGCTTACCTTCGTACTCATCGAAGCGAAATACCTTCTCAAACATGCTGAAGCCGAAGTCGAGCATCAGCAGAGCTTCACGAAGATGGTCGTCCCAACTGAACTTCATTCCACCCCCTAGCAAGTTCCACTCAACGAACTCAGCAATCTTTTCTGCCAATCCCTTGTCCTTCGCGTCATCGTCAGGTTCGACGTACCATTTCGCGCTGCGGATTGGAAGTTTCATTGCATTCAAGACGCCCGCAACCTGCCCGTCAGACCGCCGCATCTGGTCGTACACCTGTACAGACTGAGGAAACGCCAAATCCGGATTATATTCATCCATCGGCAAGCCACTGAATATGAGGTTGCCAGTGTACCCAATCTCACCACTCATTTTGCGCGGCACAACCGGCGTTTCAGCCTTTCCACCGCGTAACGCTTTCCACGCATCTTTTACACCCATAGGATTGCCACCTTCCTAAAACCGCTTCTGGCGAAGCCCAGCAGTTGCCGGTTTCGACTTCACGGTTTGCACTTCGTTCCGGATGTTTATACCCGCATCATACAAGCACAGCACGAACGCATCGGCGCGGTCAGGACTTCCTTCTTCCGCATGGCGCTTCTTGTAATCGTCCTTGGACTCAATCTTGAACTTGCCACCCTTCCAAGTGACGTTGTATTTCCGCGTGGTCAGCTGCCCGATGGTTCGGTCATCGTTCGGAATGTGCAACTCAGGCAACTTATCGCGTGCAGTCTTATAAGCGATTGTGGCGGCATCGTCACAGTCTTCGTCACCAGCGCCACCGAAGTTAAACGGCACGATGTTCCACTGCCCTGGGAATGTTGATTTACCCACCACATCAGCAACCTCGTCGTGTACGCCGGAGCCCATCGCACCCATGTCAATGACCACTGTGATGTCCGGTCTACGCCAGCGTTCCATGAGATCACGTCCGAGTTGGATAATTCGTCCGGATAGCTCTGTCGTCTTAAGGTTGTGAAACACCAACGGCTCGAACACGTACGCACCAACACGCGGATAGATGACGATCTCATCGCCGCCCATGCGCGCTGGGTCAACGCCTAGCTGTATCGGCTGGCCTTCCAGCAGTGGTATGCGTTCAATCACGCGCCCTTGTGCATCAGTCCGTTCGTCATACTCACACACGTCACGCATTGTCGCCTGTTCAACGAGGGGCAGCGGAATGAACACATCCGGCTCCGAATCCGGGAAGTCTCCTTTGACGCGTACCTTGTAGACTTGCGAATGTTCGCCGTACTTCTGCTTCAGGTTGTCGATGTACTCACGCGTGACTCGAGGACTATCCAGGCAAGACACGTGCATTGGGTGATACAGATGTCTGCGACGATGGAAGGCCTCGTAAAACTCGCCAGACAGCTGCGTCGGGTTTCCGCACAAGATGAGCTTTGCGTCTGGCGTTGTCAGCGCACCTTCTGCGACTTCGTATATCTTGTCGCTGATGCCACTTGCCTCGTCGCAAACGATAAGGACATGCTCTTCGTGGATGCCGGCGAAGTTATCAGGACGTGTGGCCGTTCGTGCAGATGCCCACCAACGTTCTGGGGACTGGACCATGATGATACGCGTCTTCTGCCACTCAAAATACGTCTCAAGCACTGAAGACGTCTGCATCCATTTAGCAAGCTCAGGCCACAGAATATCGATGAGCTGCTGCTTGCTCGGTGCAGTAGCAACCACCTTTGGGAACGGCCGCGTGAACAAGAACCAGAGGATTGCCCAGGCTTCAAATGCAGACTTGCCAACTCCATGACCCGCGCGAACTGCGAGGCGCCCTCGGTCAACGAGTGCGGTTAGCGCTTCAATTTGCCACTCATCGGGTTCAGCACTGAGTACCTCACGAACAAACGCCACCGGGTCGCGGATGTATCGCCGCATGCCGATGGCGAGCTTCTTCATGTCTTGTTGGGTGCTGACAGTCATGTATTATCACCCTGCTCCATGTTCCAGGCTTCCGAAAGCACATCCGCGAGAGATGTGGTAATGTTCACATTCAGCTTCGTATCTGTCAGGCCGAAATGCTTGGCAAGCAATCCAATCATCGACTCTTTGCTCACGAGCTTGAGCTTCCGCGTTGTGATTGGACCCATTAGCGTTTCACGAACTTCCTCGCTTACTTCAGAAACGAGTTGGCCGTCGATAGAATCTGCAGACCGAACTCGAAAGCCTTGTTCCTCGTTGTCCCATTCAACGAACTGACGAATGTCCGCAAACGCAGCGCGAGTTATCAGACGCAAGACGTCATCAGCATTGATATCTGCTCGACGAATCTTGTCGCGCCAAGCTTCTTCCAGAGCCGCTTGAATCTCAACATTTTTCAACATGCGTGAGCCTTGTGAATACGCGGTCTTCTCACTGAAACCAGCGCGAATGGCAGCCTGCGTGGCATTCATGTCCACTAGGTATTCATGCACGAAGACCTGTTGCTTACGCGTCAATCCTGCCACTGCTTCTCACCTCGCTACTTTTTCAGCAATTTGTCCTCGATATGTCCGCTACGACTGACAACCTTCACACACTTCGGCACGCTACAGATGACTCGAGTCTCGCTTTCTTTTCGTCCCCATTCACATTTGTGTCCAGTCTGGCACGGTCGTTTCTTTGGGCTCATTCGACCACCCCTCTGAAACAAAGGTAGCGGACAAAAAAAAGACAGCGACGCAGTTTACACGTCACTGGGGTGTTATCAAACATGCTGTTCCCTCAAGTATGGAATTCCCTCTATCCCGTGGCGCCGTAACTTGCAAATCTGCCTCTGCAGATTCCAGGGAGTCCGTCCGAGAGCATACGACAGACTCAGCACATCATCCTTGCCCCACCAGTCAAGAAGGTACTTTGTGTCAGACGCCGACCACGCTCTGCCGTTCTTCGGAAAGTAACTCTTGTACTCCATCGGGTCGATGTCAGCCAGTCCACGATACCGAGCAAGGATATCCGGGCTATATCGAGTCACTTGCATGGTTCGGCGACGAACAACAGTCTCCTCACCGAATAGTTCCACCATAAAGTCTGCTTGTATCGCCGCCATCACCATGCTCCTCTCGTTATTAGGCCGTCTGCTGCTCTAGCAACTTGTCCACTACAGCCAGATAGTCCAAGACCACGCCGCGTCCGGAGGCTAGTGGAAAGCACAAGCGCTCGATGTCGTCGTACGGCACTGACTTGCGTCCACCATTCACACCTTTGTCCCAGGTATCGATAACCAGTTTCCCGGGCACGTAGTAGGTCTTGCGTAGCTGCGTAAACTCGACAATGAGAAATGTCACTGCCCCCTGCATTGCGCAGGCCCGTAGGTGCTCCACCTGGTGCTCATGAATGTTGTCCAGCGGGAACCGTGTCTTCTCTTTCGTCATTTTCGCGTCGAAGTAGAGTGCACGGCCCCGGTAAACTCCTGAGTAGTCAACCGTGCTTTTTGCCTCCAGGAAGGCTGCAGTAATCCTTGTGCCCTGCGTCTTCATGATTTTCACAGGGGTTGGCAGTTTACCCACGACTGCAATCCCCTTGGCCATATACTGCTGATTGGCGAAGTTGATGAGCTGCTCGAGCTCCATGCCTCGATTGCCCTGGTTCATAGCACTTGCACCCCCATCACCGCTAGAGCAGCCAAGCAGATGGCCTCGGGTGCAGTCTGTGCAATGGCTTTGTATTGCTTGTCGCCCATGCGTCGAAAGATCGCAATCCATGTATCATCGTCACTGTCTAACGTGAAGTCGTACATCTCGGAACGCATGAGTGTGACCACTTCCCACGCAGCCGATATTTTGGACGTAAACCAGCGCACGGTTGCGGTGTCTACTTTGTGGCCGAAAATCCTTTCTGCAACTAGCGCATTGCGTTGTCCGGGAGACATTTCTGACCATTTCATCATGTACCACCTCACACCATGGAATACGGGCAATTGCGATGATTCGGGTCAAACTGTGGTACATCGAAGTGCACGTAGCTCTCATAGAGCGGACAAGTGTCACGACAGGCTCCATCACAACTCGCACATTTGGCCTCCATCGTAATTTCAGCCATCCGATGCACAAACTCCTTGCCTCCGATGTACATGTCGGTTGACTGCTTCCACGCTTGCACGTCCTTCTTGCTCACGATGCCGATATCGACATCCTTAATGATGTTGAGCAGCTGTCGCTTCGTCTTGTCATCGAGTGGTTTCAACGTCGCCTGTACCGCCTTCCAGGCGAACGACTTGGCGCGCTTCATGTCAGACTGGGCAGCCTTTGGAACGTGGCGGATGCCCTCGAGTGACTGTTCAAGAAATCCCGCGCAGGCAGTCATCATTGTGATTGCCTGCTTGTCCGCTGAGTTGAGATAATGAAGCTTCATGTGTTCATCGCCTCCAGTTCATCAAAGGTGGTTGCCAATCGGTAAATTGCAGGGTAGGCAGCCGCGATGCTTCCAACATCCCCTTTGGTTTGTTTGTCTATCAGCCCATACCGCCAGTTTTTCACGGCCTCATACAACCGCTGTAGACCCGCATACTCAGCTCTCGTCAACACCTTGTATCCTGCTGCCTCGATGTCGTCGATGACAGGCTTAGCAATAACACTGTCGGTCATTCGTCGTCACCGTCCTCGTCGGATTCAGAGCGCTCTCGCGTCTCAGCATCGTAATACGCTAATTCATAAGCCTGACTTTCAATGTCCGACATGATGTATTCGAGTTCGCGGTCAAAGTCTTGCTCGTCAAAGTTCACACCTCCGATTTGGTGGGCGCCGTAAGATGTCAGTTCATGATTTGCCACATACGTCTTATCGTCCATTTCTAAGGTGACCGAATACTTCTGCCCGCTTGTTTCAATTGTGACTTTCATCCAACCTCACCGCTTTCTACCCAAGCCTTCGCCGTCATCACAGGAGCAGGAACGACGATGGTTTTGTGGGCTATCTGGCGCACCATTGCTCGCGCCATGTCGGATGTCACCGGAGAACTAGGCCACCATCCGCCTTCGGTTCGATGCCACACGATGTATAACTCACTCACGCAGCACCATCTCCATCCGGCTTGCGCAACTCAACCATGGACCGGTCAGTCTTGTCTAGTCGGTACCACGCCAGGTTGAACACCTCTGTCACGTCTCCATCGCGCACGACTGCATAGCCGTCACGTATTTCGCTTACGTGGCCTTGGATTGTTGATTTCAAGGCTAATGTCATGTCACTCGCTCCTTATCCCTCAAACCCAAGCAGTCTGTGATTTAGTGACCCCTTCGGTTCTCCGTCCTTGTAAGTCATGTCAGCGATGTAACTGCGCTCAAACAACCGCGATGCTGTGGCCTCACCGATAACGCCGTCCGAGGCGAGTTCTGCGTACATCTCACTGGACCAAATCACTGGCAGGTTGTTCTCGTACCGAAAATCAATCAGCGCGTAGATCTCGTCAAAAACAGACTTGTTGATGCCTACTGATTTGGCCCTACGGTCAAACTTCCCTTTCGCAAGGTCGTCAATCATGAGCACTTCACAGGTCATTAGTTCCCACCGAATTTCCTCAACAGCTTGGCCGCCCTGGTCATACTTCGCAAACATCTCTTTAAAGCCGGTCACGAAGTTAAAATACCGAACGAAGATGCCGCGAGAGAGTAGTGCATTTGCAATCGCACAGAGCAGATGCGTTTTCCCGATGCCCACAGCACCTACGATGCCAAACCAATTTTTTGACTCACCACGACGTTCTTCAAACGTCTCCGCGTACCGCTTCGCCAGTCGGTAAGCCATCTGAATCCGCTTGTCCTTCCCTTGCGTTTCAAACGTTTCGAACGTGCGTTTACGAAACTCCTCGCTGATGTGGCTGTGTTTCAGTGCCTTATCAACACGCTTTCGTGGTACACACCGACAAGATTCAACATGGTGCCTTTTCAATGCCGGTGGATGTACCGACCAGTCAAACAGTTTCATGTCTCCGACCGGGACACGTTCTCCTGTTTCCTCGATGACTGCACAAACGCATTCATCACGACAGATTTCACAATCAACTTCCCTTTCGGTCAATAAGTCGTTGGATGTAGACTTCCGCTCCCGGATCTTCTGCTGTATGTCCAGCACGCGCCCTGTGATAGCCTCCATGGGACTCCCCTCCTACGGCAATTTCTTGAACGGTCTGTGATAATGCCCACGTGTCATAGATAGGGCCTTCGAAATATGCGAACGATGTTATCCCCCGGTCGTATTCGTGCTTTGGCTGATACTTTTTGCACGTATCGTCAACCGCATCGAGAATCGTTTGTTTGGGTATTCCTTTTGCCAACATCCCATGAAGCAGAAGCCTGTCCGTGGTTTTGAGTATGTATCGCTCATTCCCTGTGCCTTGCTTCACATGCCACTCGACCTCGGTCTCGAATTCCGACTCCGACATGTCAAGGGGGGATATAGGGGGGATAGGAGAAGAAGCGATCTCTTTACTTTCTTTAATACTTTCTTTAGACGCCCCGAATCCCGCGCCACTACTGGGATTTTCGGATATAAAGGTTGTTCTAGAGGACAACCGTTGCGTTGTTCTAGAGGACAACCGTTGCGTTGATGAAAGGTTGTCTTGCAGAACAACCGTTGTGCTAGAAGACAACATTTTTTTGGACGAGTGTACATACAAATTTTGGCCGATTGCTTTTAACAGTTTTTCTTTGTCAATCGCCTCGTCTGACCATGAAGCAATATCCGTGTTCACGCCGTACTCTTTGGTACGGCCCGCTTGCTCCACGGTGATCACGTTGGCCGCAACGAGCACCTTCAACATTTTTGACACGTATGTGCGTTCGGAGTTTACAGCCGCTGCAAATTCGTCCAGTGTAATGCGGTCCGTCTTGAACTTGTGCCCTTCGGCGTCAATCCATCCGTACGTCCTGCGCCAAATAAAGACAAGGACACTCTTTGCAACCCCGTGAAGTGTCGACATGGATACAGCCTCAAGAAGGAGGCGTGCAATGGGCACTGTGCCGTCTTCGATATCCGCTTTGAGATGCTTATAGTCCCCTTTTGGCACCTTCTGCACGCCTCCTTCCTTACACCTCGACTGGTTCTAATGATTGCTGTGTCTTGAACTTGTTCACGAAGTACACCTGGTCTTTACCAGTGACCTTCGTCGTCTTGCTGACCGTCACAGTACCGTTTGAATGCACGATTGGAGTCTCCTTGATTTCGAAGAGTCCCAATTCCTTGGCCTTCTGCGTTGGAGTATTGCGGTCCGTTCCAGCGCGCTTGATGAGGTAACCGTTGTCACGTAACCACTCGAACAGTCGCTTCTCTCCAATCTCGATATCGTTCTGCTTCAGAATGACTGCGAGCTCGCGAATGAGAATGGTATTC
Organism: Paenalicyclobacillus ferrooxydans; assembly: GCF_001399675.1. GTDB lineage: Bacteria > Bacillota > Bacilli > Alicyclobacillales > Alicyclobacillaceae > Alicyclobacillus_B > Alicyclobacillus_B ferrooxydans. The sequence continues at coordinate 46,958 of NZ_LJCO01000085.1, read as the reverse complement.
TGACTGACCGTGACAGCATCCGCGAATACAACCTTGGGGTGCTGGACACGCAGCTGGTACTCGAGTTCTGCGTTCTTCTTTTCTGCATCAAGACGAGCCATCTCCGATTCACGCGCAAGGTCGATAAGTTCCAAGCGAGACAGCTCACGAGGTTGAGACAGCGCCTCTTTCATACGCTTGAACTCATTCAAGAACTTGACCTTCATCTTCATTGCCTCCGGCGTTACGTAGGACATGGCAACGATGGCAAAAGCATCTTCGGTCATGTTGAACTTGGAGTAGAGTTGACCGTTCTGTGGATGCCTGTAAAAGGTCTCGCCAAAGTTGGTGACACCCCACTGGAACTCATTCGCTTCGTCCAACTTCGCTAGTTGTTGGCGAATGTCACGCATCACATGGTCATGAGACTTCTCAAATACTCGCGCAACTGTCAAACTATCCGTAACAAGTCGCCCATTATCTACAAAAACTAGCTGTCCCAAGTCAGTCCCTCCGTTCTGTTTCAGGCTTGTCCGACATACAGTAATGTGTGGGATGCGCGCGCAACACTCACGCCAACTGAAACACCTCGTACCGACGTAACTCCTGCAGATCATAGGTTGTCGGTGTAACTTTGCGTGCGCTGGCTACGCGCGCCCCCACCACCCCTATCTACCCTCTGGTATTTGAATTACTTCACCCGCTCGAATCATGGAGCTACCTAATCCGTTTTTCTTTTCTATCTCTTGCTCAACAGCCATCGGATACCCAGCATTGGACGCTGTAGCAATCCCATAGAGCGTTTCGCCAGCCTTCACGGTATGTAGATGCCAAGATGTGATGTGTGTTCCATAGAAGGCGTTAAGCCTGGCATTGACGGCCACTATCGATGCAGCCAAGAACATCACGAGAGCGGTCCATTTTAGGAGAGCCAGGAGAATCAAGCGCCAGCTATGTTCATCCGTACCTACGGACGGGTGTTTCGAATGCCCTTGATACGCTCCAACCTCGATAAACTCTGTGTTGCAAGACATGGTATGGAATGCCCAATTCTTCCGCCCAATCTTTGAGTATTCTTGTTTGTCCGCGGTACGTAATACGCCTACATACCCTCCGGTTGGATGTCTGTTCAGGCTTTGGAATCCACTTGCAATTTCGCGGCCCGTACTCCCCATCGTTGTCAACCCTTTCTAACGTGAGACCCTCACGATATCCATTACACACGGCCCAATCACGAAATGGTTCAAAGGTGTTCCACATTGGGTTGACGTGAATTCCACGACCACCATAGTTCGCATAAGCCTTGTCTGTTGGATTGCTACAGCGTGCCTTCATCGACGACCACACTTTGTAAAGCTTGGTGTTGCACTGACCGTGGCGTCGCATTCCCTTACCAATGTGTTTTCGAAAAATGCACCCACAATCCGTGATAATAAGGTTTTTCAACTGATATCCCGACAACGGCTTCTCTTTCATCCGTCCGCAATCACACTTGCAAACCCACATTCGCTTGCTATTTCCGGTGATTACGTCAACGACAGTCAGGTGACCAAACTTCATTCCAATCAAATTGTCTGGAGCCCCCATTAGCTGCGTCCCTCCTGGGCAACAAACACCTGCCTACCGGTTGCCTGCTGCACCTTACGTTTGAACTCCGCTTCATCCGAGTTCGAACTCGATAAGTGAATCAAAAAGATTTCTTGAACTCTTGATAAGTCGTTGGCCTTCAAGAACTCGATGGCCGTTTCGAGTGACATATGGCTGCGCAACAGGCGACTCGCCAGAACCTGTGGAACACGACCAGACGCAACGTTTTCACGAAGAATTTCCGAGCTATAGTTGGTCTCAATCATTACGTGCGTCAGTCCCGAGAAGCGATAGCGACAGTAATACGAATCTGTGATGAACACCAACTTCTCGCCAGCCATGTTCGCCAGCAGGTACCCCATCGGTTCACTCACGTCATGCTGTACATCGAAAGGAAGTACGGTCCAAGTCCCAACCGTGAATGATTGGAGGGACTGGACCGGATGCGCTCGGTGGTGTCCATCTAGCCCAAGCGCATTCCAGGTACCATAACTCGCGTAGACGTCGATCCCGGCCTTCATAACTTCCTTCACCGACCGCGAATGATCGCCGTGTTCATGACTCACCAAACATGCGGCGATACTGCTCATCTGGAACTCCACGCCCCGCTGAATGTCCCGATAACGGATGCCTGCCTCGAGGAGCAGAGGGGTTGTCCCATCGCTAACCAGGTAGGCATTACCCGCGCTGCTGCTCCCCAAAGGCTTGATGCTGATCAAAACGGAGGATCCCCTGACGCTGCTTTCTTCATCTGCGGAGCTGCGTCGAAGTCGAAAGAAGACTGTTCTGCGTCAGTCGGCGCCTGACTATCTTGGAACTGGTACTCCACGTCGATAGGCTGCTGGTTGGCGTTCTCGCTAATTTCAGCTTCCACGGAAGCCTGTTCCGCCTCAGTCTCCGTACGACGGTAGTGCTTCATCACAAGGCTGCTATCGTCCGAGGAATTGAGAAACGTCTTACAAGCACGGTTGATAACTGTCTTCTTGCACATTTCTTGTGGGAATTTGTTGTGGGTACTGCCTTCAGATTCGGAGTTCATCTTGCTCTGCTTCCATGCTTGCTTGATTTCGGCAATGGTCATGAACTCAGTGAACTCGCGGTCATCCGCGTCCACCAGCGTGCAATAGGCGCCTACAATTTCGCCCTGCTCGATGGTCTCCACGGTCTGCACGTGCTTGGTTACCCTCTTCTTGCCACGCACAATCTCAAAAGCGAAGTCATCGCCCTTGTAGACAACCTCTGCAAAGATGTCTCGAGCCCCAGTAGCACTCTTTGTAACCGCCATGGTGCCCAGGTAACTGCGCTGACAGGTGAGTTTGTTTCCGTAAACGATGAAATAGCACTGGTTCTTCGCAGGATTAAGGCCCTGCACAACCATGTCGAGGAGTGAGTTAGCAATACTGTCGCGCGTGCATACCTCCAATGCTGGCCTATGCGCCTTGTCCTCGACGGATTGCAGTACCAGCCACGCGCTTTTGAGAGCATTCTCAGGACTGTAGTTGGCTGGGAAGTGCAACTCACCAGAGTCCTGAAACTGCCGAATCTTGTCCGCCACAATGTCGACTGTGCTTTTCTTGACGAGTGCGATAGTTTCTCCCACGTTAGACCGCCTCCTGTTCCAAGTCTTCAATCTCGAGCTTCTTCTTTGTTGGGTCCGCAACGAGTTCGATTAGCTGGCAATCAAGTTCAATCGGCGATGTCAGCGACTCGCGGTTATCAACCCAGACAGGCAACGAGTACCCGAAGTGCTTCTGCAGCGTTTCAAGGATGTCGAGTCCAACAAGAATCTTGCCGCCGGTGTTGAGACCTCCTGAGTAGGAGACACCCTTGTAGAGCGTTTCGCAGGTCTCGGTGAGGCCACCGTTGATTTGCTCCGTGAACAGCTTGAATCTGGCGTGCCTGAACTTGGAGTTGATCTTGTCCTCGAGCATGGACACCTTCGCCCGTGTGAACTCCTCGAGCAAGTACAACTGCCTCGACAACCGCTCATACTCGGCCGCCAACGTGCGCTCTTCTGTCTTGAGCTCGTCGGTACGTGCATTGAGCCTTCTAATCTGCTCGAATCGAGTCAACAGCGTTTCTTTGCGTCGAAGCTCATCCCGCAGGTCCATCAGTTCCGTCCGAACACGCTGCACATCGTCTAGCACGGATTGTCGCAGGCCGACAATCTTGTTGGCGACTGACTGTCGCTCCATTTCCTTCGCGCGGTATTCGATAGACTGGGTTGGGTCCGAGACCTGGGAAAGCAGTTTCTCAAGTTCCGTCTTGGCCTCCGTCACGGCTTGCTGTTGTTGTTTCAGTTGACAGTCCAGAAGCTCGATTTCCGACTGCAGCTGTTCGTTTGTTTGCTCCAGCTCATCAATGCGTGTCTTGGCTTTCTGAGCATCGTTTGTGATGGACTCGAGCTTCTCGGCTTTGTGCCGGTTAAAGTGAGCAATGGCTTTCTGTTTGGCCGCCTCCACCTCATCTTCAGGGAGGGCCTGTCCACACGTCGGACAGCTATCGGCCACACCTGTTTCAGCTAGCTCTGTGTTGTTCTCCGTGACCCAGTTCTCACGAAGCTTTGAAACTTTGGCCTCAAGTCCTTGAATGCTCTCTTGATTCGTTGCGATATCCCTCGATTTACGCTCAATCTCTCGGGTGAAGGTATCAACTTTCCCCTCGAGTTCCGATACAAGCTTGCGCTGAACAGTGACTTGCTCCATCACACCGAACTGAGCGTTGTTCTTGATTTGCAGCAGTTCAGCCTCGACCTCACGCAGCCGCTTCTCTTTTTCAGCGACTTCCCCGCCAGAGTGCAAACGGGTCTGTTCTGCCTCTTTGTCAGCAATCTTGGATTTGAGAGTGTCAATATCCGTTTGCAGTTCAATCTCATTCAGGCCGTCTGTGTCTGGCTTCGAACGCGATACCTCATCGATACGCACCGGAATCTTTTCGAGGTCCTTGTTCACCTGTGCCATCGCAGCCTTCACTACCTTGCGATGGTCATCGATACTACGGCCCTCGAGGAAAGACGGGATTGCGGAAAGTGATTGGTTGCTCTGGATAACCTCGTCGTCCATAACATCGCCGCAGACTTCAAGCAACAGACGACGGCGTTCTTGCCAGGTCAACTGTTCATTGAAGTGCATCGGATTCGTGAGGAGTTTTAACAAGTCTTCACTGACCAGCGAGTCAATGAACGCCTGGTATTCCTTTTGCTTTGCTGGGACCCCATCGATGTAGTAGTCGGTCGTATGACCAGTAAATTCTTCCGTCGCTGACCCGCGCTTCTTGGTCCATTTCTCGCTGAACACCTTACGAAGCACGACTGGCTTGCCATCAACGCGAAGCTCAACCGTGACGTCTGGCGACAAACCATGAATAACCTGGTTGCTCTCGTTAAGTGGCTTGATGTCAAACTGCTTTCGGCCAAGCGAATCCTTGTCCGTCAAGACCCAATCGAATCCATCGACTGTAGTTGTCTTCCGACTCTCGTTTGGTCCTAAAAGGCGCATATGTCGGCTAAACTCAATCACCATTTCTTTTGCACCCTTGAAGTTTCTCAGCGTTAATTTCCGTAGGTAAATCTCTTTCATCCGACTGCTACCTCCTTTCGCTCATCCATCCCGAGCCGTTGACGCAGCTCGTAATTTTCCTCGAGCACTTTCTCTACTTGGTCAGCCAGGTCGTAGAGTGTCATCATGTCCGCTTCCGCATGGGCCTGTACGTACGAACCAGCCAGCGCCATAACCTTTCCAACATTGATGGGTTTCCAGGCGGGTACAGGTGTTTTCGCTGTGACCAACGTATCGAGCCGTCTGGCAACCTCACGCAACTGCTCCTCTAGCGGCTTTGACATGACTTATCCCCTCTCGTCTGATAGAATGGGACCAACGGATATTTACCTGAATTCAGACCGTCCTCGGTGTCCGCCGTGGCGGTCTTTTGCTGTTCCCGGGATGCTTCCATCGCATCCAACTCTGCGCGAGCTTTCTTGAGCAGTTCCTCAAACGATGGGATTGACATCCTAACCCCTCCTCTCACGTTACGTACCGCTTGCCCTTCAGCTTTGCGTGATGGTCCTTGCTCAGCTGTAACATTGAAAATCCGTACTCCAGACACTGCACACCGATGTAAGCAGTTAGTGCGACCAGTGCATCAAAGCACTGTAACAAATGCTCGTAGCGGCGTTTCCTCTCCCCGTCCGTCTCGACATTGGGAGGACGGCTAGCGGGAAACCTTTCAATATTCAAAATCGCCTCTTGAACCTCATCTAGCGTTCGTTCCCGAACACTTGCTCGGTGTAGGTCGACGTTAGGACCGTCCAACCACGAAGGCCCATAACCTCCGCTTAGCTCACGCGCCAACTCTAGATATGCTGCTGGATGGTCCAACTTCTGACCAATCAGTGGTGCTACGTCGACAGCTGGCAGTCGTTCCCCGCGTTCCATCATGGACACCATCGACTTGCTGTACGGTACGCCGAGTTCGTCTTGCTGCAACCTGCGTTGTTTTCGAGCGATCTTCACCGCTCGTGCGATGGACAATGTGCCATCTCCTCTCCTGTGTATTCAGTTGCCAAAGTGCACGCTTCCGAGTGATACGCTTCATGTAGAACCTCACCAGGGCCATTACATACGAATCACCCCTCTCCGGCTTGTCCCACCTGCCGACCCGCGGCCCTGGTAAAATCCCTCTCAAGGAGCGACTTCACATGACCGCAGACCCCATTGATGAATTGCTTGATGTCCTCGACCAGTTACTTGACGACCTCTCGACCGCGCTGTCAGAACGGTACGGTTCGGCACACATCGACCTTCGTATTTCCGCAGTTCGAGCAGCTTCCTCGTCGTTCGACTATTCTTCAGCAGTCACCAGATTTCAGCAGCGTCAATCGACATTTTTGAGGTAAAAAGAGAACCGGATTGCTCCGGGTATTGCTTAGGCTGACTCTTCCTCGTCGTAAGCCATGGTCGTGCATTGAATCAGGTCCTCAGTACCTGAAAAGTGGAGCTCCGGATCTGGATGGAAGCACTGACCACTGTCCTGAAAGAGACAAGGCATGTCGCATCTAAGCACGCTGCGTCGCCTCACCTGTATTGCGGAACGCTTCCTCTTCCAACCATCGGAACAGCGCGTCCCGCGGGATGATAATTTTCCAGCCGTCTCTGATGCACGGAAAACCCTTGCGCCGCGTCAGCTCATACATCTTGTTCTTACCTAGCCCGATGACCTTAGCTGCTTCTCTTACAGTGAGCTGCGCAGGTACTGTGGAATCGACATTCACTGGACGAGGTAAGTTGCTCATTGCTTTAAGGACTTCCTCGCGCACAATCTGTCGCAGTACCTCTTCGTCCGCGACTACAGTTGCCATGTGAATCACTCCTCTCATTGTCATTTGCAGGAAGTTCCCTTCTGCCGTGGTTGGTTAGACAACGAATCTGCAGAATGGATTAAGAATCACTTCCCGTGACACTTAATTGGTTCGTTCCTGGCTTTCCGACAGAACAAATTCCTTCATGGGGAGCCGCCGTTGCCGCGGCGGCTTTCGCCTGAATCTGTCGACTTAAACTGTTGTTGAGTTCCCTGATTACTTCATTGGACAGCGACTGTGTCTGTTGCCTCAGTTCCTCGCGCACAATCTCGCGAACGCGTTGCTCATCCATCCTCAACACCTCCTATGCTGTGTGGTTCAAGGACTCTTCCTTTCTATGTCGAACCGATGATTAGAAAGGAGGAACTTGATATGGACTACACAGATGTTCGTCGCATCACTGCAACCATCGTTGCTCAACTCGGGAAGCAGCCAAATGAAATGAGCAACGAAGAATTACTAACCGTCGTGTCAAAAATCGTTGCCGAAGCTATTGCTCTGTACGAGCGCCAAAGAGCGGCAATACCTCATTCTCGTCACGTCTGAGATAGCGACCTTCCATCACTAATGCTGCGGTGCTCCGAATCATCTCCGGCAGGAGTTGCAGCTCCTCGCCGGAGCACCCATTTTCTACGCGTGTGCGAATCCATCTAAGAAGACTTGCAATCGTTTCGTCGACCTCGTCTATCACAAAGTTCACCTCCTAGGCTGTGTGGTTCCTCAGAAACGTTTCGTGTCCATTTTGGTTAAAAAAAATCACTTCTACAGACACGCCGTAATAGTCGGCAATGCGTTTCGCTAGGTCTAATGATGGATTGCGTTGATCGCGTTCTATCATCCCAAGCATTTGCGGTGTAATCCCGAGTTCCAGAGCAACTTCACGTCTGGACCTTGTGCCTCGAAGCTTGATTAAGGCATCTCGCCGACCACGTTTCAAACTCATGCACCACCTTTCACATAGAAACATTTCGTTTCCTTTATGAGTTCATCATATAGAAACATAACGTTTCTGTCAATCTATTTTAGAAACTTTTTGTTTCTAATGTAGCATGGAAACTACTTGTTTCTTAGAATTGACATGAGGTGTCCTACATGTCCTTCGGGGATCGATTGGCACGACTAAGAAAGAACAAGGGATTAAGTCAATATGAGTTGGCTGATCGGCTAGGCTTTTCGCGCGGGAAGTTGGCTAATTATGAGCAAGGACAACGCGAGCCTGACTATGCCACTCTCAAGCAATTAGCCGACTTCTTTGAGGTCACGACGGACTACTTGCTCGGCCACGACACGTCTTCTAACAATATCTCAACTGAAGAGACGGATTTCCTCCGTTGGATCGACGAGAACATGGACGATGCAGACGTGTTCTTCTATGACTTTCACAAGTCGCCTGAGGAACAAAAGAAGCAATTCATGGAGACCATGCGTGCATTGTGGGAAGTGGAGAAAAAGAGGGGTAACATTAAGCCGAAGGAATAAAAAGTACGAAGTGGGGCCGACGCCCCACCTGTTGGGTCAACTGTTCAGATTAAAAGTAATCGTGTGATTGTTGAAGCTAAAATCCATAAAGTACAATGTGAATTGTGTCGCTCCTGTCTTCAATGGACCAAAGACAACATTCCCCGTTAGTGACTGACCCGGCTCTATATTCCCACTGGACCCGTACAACGAATCATCTTGACTTACAAATGGTACTTGGCTTCCGTTGTCTGAAATCGTTGCTGCGCTCATGATTGCAGAATCAGCATTGGCATTTGCGCCAGTGTTTGCGATTGTCATGTTTATGACTGTCGACTGTGCCGACGCGTTAATACTATTGAAGGTAATTTTTGTACCGTCTGCAGCGGTAAATGTGTACGGCAGCTTGGAGACTCCAATTACGGTACCGTCGGGCGACGCTACACTATTGCTAGACGTCATCGAAAACGTCGTCCCATCCCAGCCAACGTTAAATCCGGACTTCTTCAACGCCTGCTCAATCGAATACAACTGGACGTAGGTTGTTCCCCCATACACCAATTTCGGCGGCGAGGATATTGTCTGACCATTTAAGGTAATTTCTGATTTTCCTGCAATCGCCTGAACTGCTGCAGTCCCGGCGAATGCGACGGTCCCTGTTAACATACTGCCTGCCACAAATGCCCCCACGTAACCGGCTAACTTTTTCATTGTTTCACCCCATGAAAAATTTGTAAGTTCTCTCCTAATCAGAGTTCGCTATACAACTCAGATATCCTCTCAAATATATTATTTATTTCCGTATAATCCCTTCCCTTCCCGCACTGTTCGATCTAAAATACGAACATACGTTCTTATTTATGAGGTGATTCGACAATGCAATACGAAGACTTGGCTTTGTATCGTCCAACTCCACTGGAGTCTGCAATCGAGTCGTGGCTACGCAAACTTGATATGTTGAGCCCTTATGAAATTGACCTCGACATCATTGCACAGGAACTCAATATTGAACTTCGTTACCTTCCACGAGAAACCAATTCGGTACGCCTTGGTGACACGCATTTCGTGGTGGTCGACAGTCGCCTACACTGGACGCAACAACGCATTGAGATGGCTCATGAGATAGGGCACATCCTCATGCACGCAGGAAATCAACTCCGAATGCCAGACGACTTACGCAATCTGCAGGAATGGCAAGCGGATCGCTTCGGTATGTACCTGTTAATGCCCACCTTTATGGTGGCAAACTGCCTTACGTCCGCATATAGCCGCAAGCAAATGCTCCGTCAGCTGGCTGAAGTGTTCGACGTCACGGATGTATTTGTGGATGTGCGACTCAACATCCTCGAGCAGCGCATTCGAAGTCTACAGTGGGACCAACAAGTCGCAAATGTCGTTGCAGAACAACGCCAAATGTACGACTACACATACCCTCACCCGACGAACAAACGTATTGAATACATGGTCAAAGACGGCTATGTCATCGGCAGCCGCCGCAGGGCTGAATAGGAGGCTGTCACATGACTGAAAACTTCATACCCATCATTGGTCCAATTCCTTCACTGGACACCGTTGTCTGGCAAGAAGACGATACCAAACGTGAGCTCGTTGTTAAGTCCTGGGCGCCCTATCAACGGTTTGCAGTAGAGATTGGAGACTCCGGTTTGGACAGCTTTGGACTTACGCAAGGCAACTTTGGTGTGTTTCGTTCCGCACGATGGCCAGACCGGGAGTGTCAAGTATGTCTTGTTCGATTTGGTGATGAGGTAACGATTCGTTTGATTGAAGGAATTAACGCCACAATGGTGACACTTCGTGTCTCAGGGGACCGCATTCCACCCTTGGAGCTTGAACCTACGGACTTTTCCATTGTCGGCATACTGGATGGCGTCATTGACATAGAGTTTGCGAAGGTGGTCGAGCCACAGGCAACCGAGTTCGACTGGGGGTGCTGAAATGCGCGGACACGTCGCACAGAAGGGCAAACGATATTATCCGGTAGTATTCCTTGGCTTTGATGAGAATGGCAAACGCAAATACAAATGGTTTGAGGGTCACGATTCGCAACGTAAGGCAGAGAAGGCACTCGTCCAGCATCTCAATGAAGTCTATTCGGGGACATTCGTGGAGAGCCGGCCGGAGCGTCTGGGGGACTACATGCGTCGTTGGTTGGACGACAAGTCGGCACAAATCAGACCGTCCACGCTGCGCTCGTACAGATGGCTGGTAGACGGCCATATCATCCCTGGACTTGGTGACATGGTCCTGTCTAAACTTCGTCCCCAGCACTTGCAGCATTTTTATACATCGCTCCGTTCCGGCGAGAAGCCATTGTCGAATCGCTCCATTCAGTTTGCACACACGCTGATTCATGAGGCGCTCGATCGCGCAGTCAAGTGGGGCCTCGTATCGAGGAACGTTGCAGACGCTGTTGATGCCCCGCGGCCAGACCGGAGCAAAGGGACAACCTGGACCGTCGAACAGACGATGACATTCCTTCGAGACAACAAGAAGCAAGAGCCTAGATACTATGTTGGATTTGTGCTAGCTATCATGACCGGGATGCGCAAAGGAGAAATACTAGCGTTGCGATGGTCGGACATTGACCTCGAGAACCGTGTCCTTCAGGTAAACCGAACTCTCACATGGATTAAAGGGGAGGCCGTCTTTCAGGAACCAAAGACGGATCGAAGCCGGCGGATGGTTGCACTTCCTGAGGATGCAGTCACAGCCCTTCGTTCTCATCGTTCCACCCAAGCACATGAGAAACTAATCATGGCGTCGGAATATGCCGACCATGACCTTGTGATAGCAAGGGTTGATGGGCGCCCAGTAAACACGAGAACGTTTGACGATGCCTGGTACCGTTCCCTCGAGCGCGCAGATGTACCTAAGATACGTTTTCATGACCTGCGTCATACCCACGCCTCATTGTTGCTTCAACAGGGTGTCCATCCGAAAATCGTCTCAGAGCGTCTTGGACACTCCAACATCAACATCACACTGGACACTTACTCGCACGTACTGCCTGGTCTGCAACAAAAAGCAGCTGACGACTTCGGCCAGCTGCTCAGTGAAAAGAAGCGTTCTAATCTCAATTCTAATCATAAGTGAAAGAAGGTCCGGACACACTCGGGAAACTTTCTCAAAAAAACCTTACGTGGCGCGGATTATCGGAAAGGTTAAGTGGGATTCGTGGGTGGAGGGGACAACCTACACAGGACTTAAAATCTGCCGGGGATAACTCCCCGTACCGGTTCAAGTCCGGTCCTCGGCACCAAAAGAATCGTGGTATGAGGCGGTATCTCAGAAGTTGGGATACCGCCTCTCTTTGTTGACTGGGTATATCCCGTCACATTTGACGCAAGGTCCACGTTGTCTAAACGTGCATAGCGCGGGAAGTTTTCACAGGTCGAGTGGAGCATGAACGAGCTTAGTGTCAACCACCCTAACTGCATCGAGTAATGTTCGGAGGGATGCTGTCGATGCGGTGGACGATAGGTCTCATGTGGTTTTCAGTTATATTAGCCATCGGATTCGCAATTCTCGATATCATTCAAGGGCACCTAGGCGGTGTATTCTTCGACGTCTTCGTGGGAATGTGGGCCTTGTGGCAAATGGAGAGAATCGACCGATGGAAACGACAACGTCGAAAGTGAACCTACTCAATGTGCGCTTACTGTGATACCATATGACGTCTTCTATCGAGTTCTCGCCAGTCTTGCTCGATGATTAGAAATGATTTAATCATTGTGGAAATAACCCATGCACCCACACACCGCAGTCTCATCGACCGAAACTCTATTTTGGTCTCTATTTTAACGTCTTACGAAAGGGGGAACATACGGTCTACACTTTGATACGAAGGGGAGAACGAATTGACCTTTTTAGCTCCAATGCAGGTCGCCCATTATGCTTATGATGCAGGTTTTCGGGGTAACGCTCTGGTGACAGCTGTAGCAGTGGCCGATGCTGAGTCAACGTTCGACACTTCCGCGGTAAGCCCGACAGATACGTGTTTTGGTTTATGGCAAATCGATGAAATGCATGCCCGTGGTAATCCATCGGCTCTTCTGAATCCAAGTTTTAATGCAAGCATGGCGTATTCGGTTAGTGACCATGGAACCAATTGGAGTGCATGGACTACCTACACAAACGGATCGTATCGACGATATTGGAGTGTCGCTGAAGCCGCTGCCCACGCAGTCAGTCAATTGTCATACCCGCACCTGAATGTTCATGTAAACGACACACCCTTCCCTGCCATCGCCAACCATAACGCCACGTATCTCCTATGGACTGCCCTCTCCAAGTGGAATATCCCACACCAGTACCTCGGTAACGGTAAATTCTCCGTTGATGGACACACAGTGCAAGGCATTGTCTATGACGGCAATACCTATCTCAGCTGGGGTTCGATCCCTGATATTCATGTGACAAAGACCAACGGCGAATTTAACTTCACCGATAGTTACTAAGTTACTACTTGTACTGCTTCAAACTTCTTTGGATCACAAGAGGCTGTTCCGTCATTCTCGGGACGGCCTCTTGTTCCGTCTCGTCGAGGTATTTGTTGCCTCTCACAGCCCATAACCTCACCACCTATCTACACGATCCACCCCATCTCCCGTCCAAAAAGCTTCCAGTCCTGTTCTGTCAGTTCCAAGCGTCCATAGTTAACCTCTCCATGAGTCTGAGTGCGTTTTTCTACGTTGATGATCAGGACAGACTCGCCCTCCTTGACAATCGAGAGCACCACTTCTGATGTGCCAAGAAAGTTTTTCCATTGACCGAGCACCTTGTCATCTTGAGTCTTATCCTGAAGCCTCTTGAGCAAATGCTTCACCTCCAGTTGCCTAAATTGTAAGATCTGAATCTTAACTACATGTTGAGCCGATATGAAGAGATGATGAAGAACGCTTGGTTCATCACCGCGCGATGGTCGAGACATGGCAAGGCTTCAGACCTGATTTTTCTCTGGTTTGGTGCCAACGCTCAAATGGCTGTAGTCGCAACGGGGCTTATGGCCATCGTGCCAGGGTTCAGCCTGACATGGGCTGTACTCGGCGTCGTCATTGGAACGTTAATTGGGACCATCTTTATGGCGTATCACTCTGCTCAGGGTCCACATTTAGGCATCCCTCAAATGATACAGAGTCGAGCGCAGTTTGGTTATTACGGCGCTGTCATTCCACTTATCATGGTCGTTCTGATGTACTTGGGCTTCTATGCAGCTGGTGCAGTCATTGGGGCGCAAGCGTTGGCGATGCTGCTGCATGTCTCTGTCGGTACGGGTATTCTGATTAGTTCTGCTGCAGTTTTCCTTTTGGTTCTCGCTGGATATAACATGATTCACAAGTTCAACCGCTGGATGTCGTATTTTTTCACGGCCGTATTTGCAGTCGTAACCGTCCTGCTCATCATCGGAAGTCCAGTCGGGCACACACAGGCGGCTGCCGCCAGCGCGGTTCACCCAGGTTTTATCCTGGGGCCATTTTTACTCAGCATATCTCTGGCGGTGATCAACACGCTAGGTTATGCACCGTATGTGGCCGACTATTCCCGATATTTGCCACAGAGTACCACGGTCAAGTCAACGTTTTGGTACACCTATTTTGGGATTGTGATCTCAAACAGTTGGATGATGATCCTAGGGGCGGTGATGCAGGCCCAATCTCCGAGCAGTGATGTGCTTAAGGGATTCGCAACGCTTGGGTCCACTCTCGGTCCGTGGTTCCGAATTCTGGTCCTGCTTGCGGCCGCTCTTGGAATTGTGAGTATCAACGCGCTCAATATCTACGGCGGATTTATGTCTTCACTGACGATTACAAGCACATTTTTACGGAAGCTCAAACCAACACTCGCGCTTAGGGTCTGGTTCATCATTCCCATCAGCATCATTGGAACGTACCTCGCGTTTCTGGAAAAAGGCAGTTTGTTAAGCAGTTTTGATGCATTTCTTGGCGTGCTCATCGACTTCTTGGTTCCGTGGACGGCGATTAACCTGACGGATTACTACTTCGTTCGTAAAGGAAAATATGATATTCCGGACATTTTTCGGCCTGGCGGTCAATACGGGAAGTTTAATTGGGTAGCCTTGATGGCGTATGTCGTTGGGTTTCTCGCTGAAATGCCTTTTATGAATACGACACTCCATGAAGGCGGTATTGCAAAACTGCTTCATGGAGGAGATATTTCCTGGATAGTTGGCGTGCTTGTTGCAGGCGCAATTTACCTATTTGCAGCGAAGCGGTCTTTGGCTTCTGCAACCGCATCGGCACAAGACAGTGATGAAAGGTCTGCCTCTCAAGTTTCTTAACGACAACAAAGTCAAACCATACCCAAGGCCGGTCGAAGCCAATCCTTAGGACCGATCTTGTTTCTCCCGAGCGGTATTTCAAGTAAGTGAGATATCGCTCTTTTGTTGTGTCTCTATGGTGCTCATCTCGCATTGACACATTGCGTTCAAACGCGCGACACTTGTAAAACAATCGAACAACCTGAGTGCCAACCTAATCTTGGTGAAGGCACCCACCAGGAATTGCTGGAGAATAACCGGCTCTATCGTGACCTGTACGAGGCACAGTTTGCTGTCCAGGAAGCCTAGGCCTTCTTGATACACGAACGTATGTTCGTGTCTAATCCAGTTAGACTCATCTGAGGGAGGCTGGATTGAAGTGACGAATTATCGTTTCTGGCAGGTCTACAGCGACCCAACTCCGTATGCGACACCCACACGAGCCGATATCGTCGCGGAGCATTACTCAGAGGCGATTAAACGATTTTGCAATGCATATGGATTTCAGTTA
This sequence comes from Paenalicyclobacillus ferrooxydans, assembly GCF_001399675.1. Taxonomy (GTDB): domain Bacteria; phylum Bacillota; class Bacilli; order Alicyclobacillales; family Alicyclobacillaceae; genus Alicyclobacillus_B; species Alicyclobacillus_B ferrooxydans. The sequence goes on along the minus strand of NZ_LJCO01000085.1, from coordinate 31,769 downwards.
GAGGACATCGACAAAGACCACGTGTGGGTCGACAGTCAAGGCGCCAGTATCGAGTATTTCGTGAATTGGTGAAATGGCTTGAACGCTTGATCCGCCTTGTCTTTCACGTATAATTAGGGGCGCCCGTGAACGCACCTTAGATCTGACAGCCTGCCGTTCGATCAGAACAAGTTCAAAGCATTCATGGCAAACACAAGCATCCATTGCTTGTGTTATTTGCTTGTGTTTGGCTTCCCCCAAACGAAAGCCCGTACAGTCTTAGATAAGCTGAGAGGAGAAGAGAAGAGTGAGTAACACCAAAGAATCTGCAACAAGGACGCAAGCCACTGCCGGTACCCACGACGCCACCACACAAGACCTGAAACGCCAGCTAAAACCACGGCACATCATCATGATGGCTCTCGGGGGAGCCATTGGAGCCGGACTGTTTAAAGGATCTGACACGTCTATCAACCAAACCGGACCAGGTGCGCTTGCAGCGTACTTGCTTGGTGGACTCATCTTGCTATTCGTTATGCAGGGACTTGGAGAAATGGCAGTACATCACCCCCAGGCCCGAACATTCCGTGAACTCATCCATCCCCTGCTTGGTCCCTTCGCTGCACATCTGACAGGATGGATCTACTGGCTTGATTGGGTTCTTGTCATGGCCGCAGAGACGGCTGCTTCGGCAGGTTTTTTGACGTACTGGTTTCCAACCGTGCCTGTCTGGCTGCTTGCACTGATTGTGTCTGTTGTAATGACCGTATTGAACCTCTTTCAAGTTGGTGTCTACGGAGAGACAGAATACTGGATGTCTGGCATCAAGATTGTGGTCCTCGCCCTTTTCGTGATTTTTGGCATCATCTTGCTGTTTACCGGATTCCACGGACAACCCGCCCCTCGTTTCTCGCATCTGACGGACGCTGGCGGTTTCTTTCCACACGGACTCAACGGATTTGCATCATCGCTCCTCGTTGTGATGTTTTCCTTTGGTGGAACCGAAATGATTGGCATGACACTCGGCGAGACAGACAACCCGGCGCGTATTATCCCTCGCGCAGCACGAGGGGTGATTTTCCGCATTCTGCTGTTTTACGTGCTTCCGATTCTTGTCATCGTAAGTCTCGTACCATGGAATCACCTTGGAGCAGGAAACAGTCCATTTGTAACTGTGTTCCAATCAGTCGGCATCCCTTACGTGGCTGGTGTGATGAATTTTGTCATGTTGACCGCGGTACTGTCTGCCACGAACTCGGGGATGTATGCAGCGTCCCGCATGCTCTACACCCAATCCCTGAGCGGTCAGGCACCTCGCTTTTTTACGCAGCTCTCAAATCGCAAAGTTCCGATTCGAGCACTGCTTGTCAGCACCTCATTCTTATATGTTGGCGTGATTGTCGCGTTCTTTGCGAAAGGCAACACGTTCGGATATCTCATGACCATTCCTGGGTACTCAGTGATTCTGGTCTGGATATTGATTGCTGCCGCTCACCTGAAGAGTCGCAGCCAGCGTAAGGGCGCACCACATTCGTCAACAGGTGGCAGCGTGATCGGGAGTTGGTTTGCCCTCTTTGCGCTTGTGGCGATATTCATCGGCGTAGTGGCAACGACACCGATTTGGGGAACAATTGTGATGGTCATTGTGCTCGCACTCGTAACGGTTGGCTACTTTATGCAAGACCCAAAACGACGCACTACTGACTCGAATTAGCCCTTATTGCCAGTGCGCCTTCCTGACAGGCGAAGACAAAAAAACTGCTCCCAGGCTCATCCATGAATGAGCCTGGGAGCAGTGCTATTTTTATCGATTGCTCGACGCTTCCAAACAAGTTATCCTTATTTCATAGCCTTCAGCAGATTAGACGAATGGAGACGGGTTTTTATGCATTACATCGCACTTTTTCTGAAAGATATCGTGACTCCGGCAGTTGGAGCCCTGATTATTGTCTTACTGCTTTGGGCTTGGATAAAGTCCAGAGATGAGACCTGACTCCCATGACCGATTGAGAAACGACGACTTGTTTACACTGGCAGCAGCGCCCATCGCATCCCCTGCAGTGACAGTCCATGTCGATTGTCCTGTACCGCCCCGGACCAACTCAGGATTTGCCATGACCCTTTGAGCTTGAAGAATATAGCGGTCCAATTGTTGGCTTACTGCAATCACGTCCGGATGCGTCAGAGACTGGACGTCCTCTGCCACCTGGATCATCTTGGACCGCAAATACTCTGGAATTTCTACAATGCTTGCCATATTACCATCCCTCACCGTTTCCACTCGTCACAACAGTCATCATTATACTGCGGCATTCGTGGGGAATGTGTGACAAGTTTGACGATCGAGGTCGAATCCCGTCGATCCCACCATTGAAATTTCTGTGACATCTCAATCGTATTCAAAATTATCCTGTACAGCTCAATTTCAAATATAACCGGACGTTATGATACAGCGCTCCTGCGTCGGACGCCCTTGCGCTGGCGGCGCAATTTCGCCCCTTTTACAGCCCTCATGGCTGTAGACCCCCGAGATTTTCGCGCCACCCCCCTATCCGTGACCTTGGCTTTCACACCGACAGGCTTCGTTTTTCCTGTTGCAGAGGGATTGCCAAGGCGTCTTGTCAGGAAGTCTGCGGTGAGCGTCATGCCGGCCGCATGGGATCCTTTAACAAGGATGGTTGTATTCGGACCTATGGTCTGCACTAATTTTCGGTGTAATGCACTTCGGTCGGTAAAGTGGTGTACCCTCGACTTCGGGAACCCAGCCCGAATGGCAGCATTACCAATGGCCGGTGTAAACCGTCCGATTGTAAACAGGTGTGCAATCCCCTTTTTCGCGATGTGGCGCCCTACCTCTTGATGACCACGTACTGCGTATTTCCCCAGAGCTAGCATGCTGCCGAGCACGGCAATTTTTGAACCCTTCCCAACTTGACTCAAGGTGTCGATCGCGGCAATGGCTGCATTGGGATTGGAACTGAAGCTGTCATCAATCACAGTGATGCTCCTGGAAAACCGCCGTATGGTCATCCGACGCGCCATCCGTCGAAAACGCCTCAAACCCATCCTAATTTCGTCGTATCGAAACCCAAGTGTGCGAGCTACCGCAATCGCCGCCAAAGCGTTGTATACATGATGTCGTCCTGAAATGGGGATGTAAAAGGTTTGTTTCCCGCCGCCCGTCTTCAAGTCAAAGGCCATCCCGCCAGCTGCATAACGGACATTGCTGCCCCGATATACAGCCTCATTATGGATGCCGAACGTAATCGTACGACCGTGGAAATTTCCCTTATCCATGAGTTTTGTGTTCGGATCGTCTCTGTTAATGACAATGGTCCCGGTCGGTTTCATGTACCTTATTAACTCAGACTTTGCCCGGGCCAGTTTCTTGACATCGCCGCCGAACGCGCCAATGTGGGCAGTGCCAATGTTTGTAATCACCCCGTAATTGGGCTGGATAATCTTACAATGTTTGCGGATATGCCCTGCACCCGACATCCCGTATTCAAGTACAACAGCCCTGTGGTTTGGCCCGATTTGCCTGCGGTATTTTTGTGTATGGGTATAAAAGTTCCAGTTATCTGCAGATTTGAATATTCTCCATCTCGTCGAGAGGATTGCCGCAATCATCTCTTTTGTTGTCGACTTCCCGGCGCTGCCTGTAATCGCAATCACCGGCCGCTTCAAACGTAAGGTCTCAGCCATGTCCACCATCCCTCCGGCTTGGCCTCCCCCATCTCATACTCCGTACCCATGCGGAGACCAATCTGCACCAAATATATGGTCTAGAGGCGTTTGTGGTATAGGTCTCCATCCTTACAAGACCGAGAATATTTCACATACGGTATGTAGAGCAGGGTCAACGTGTCGTTCACAGGGCGTTGGGGCGTTGGTGTGTCGTTCATTAGGAGGGTATAGCATCATACAAGGGGGGCGAAGTATGACGGTCATCCACATTGCAGCCGTCGGGGATATTCTGATGTGGCAACGGCAAATCCATGCAGCCAAAGTGGCTGGTCAGAACAAGTATTCATTTGACAGCATGTTCCAGCCGGTTGCCCCGTTCCTGCGCAGAGCGGATTTGACAATCGGCAATCTCGAGACAACCTTGTCCGGACGAGAATCAACCTATCAAAGACGTCAGCCAAAGACAGGTTGGCCTATGTTTAACTGCCCGGATGAGCTCGCTCCCGCATTGAAACGCGCTGGTTTTGATGTGTTGGTCACAGCAAATAACCACTGCATGGACCGAGGCATTTCCGGCTTGCGGCGAACGCTTGGCGTACTCGACAAGGTCGGTATCAAACATACGGGGACCTACCGCACCTATGCGGAGTCACAACAATACCTCATCAAAAACGTAAAAGGCATACGTGTTGGTATTCTATCCTACACCTACGGAACAAATGGAAACAAGGTACCAGCAGATGCACGCTACGCAGTCAACTACATTCATATGGGGAAGATTAAGACTGACCTAAAACGAATCAAACAGAAATCCGATGTCGTCATTGTCGTTTATCACTTTGGGCAAGAGTTTCACCGCTATCCAAATGCGCGTCAGAAGGCCTTGGTGAAACATGCTTTTCAGAACGGTGCAGATATTGTGTTTGGTGTTCATCCGCACGTTCTACAACCCACAACCTTACAGTGGGTGGCACAGAGTCACGGGAATAAGAAGCGAAAGTTTGCCATCTATTCACTCGGCAACTTCATCTCCGACAAAATGATGAGTGATCCCTATTCAGCCAGCGGGGTTATTATGAACCTCCAGCTTCAGAAACAAAGTAACGGAACAGTGACCATGCAGAAGATAACTGGAATTCCGACTTGGGTACACAAAATACACACCAAATCCAGGGTTAAGTTTCGCGTCTTGCCAGTACGCAAGTACTTGAAAACCCCGGATGGTCTGTTGACGAAAAGTGATATCCGCACAATGCACACCGTGAACCGAAACACCAGTGTTCATCTTAAGGTCTAGCTAAACTGTCACCCTGGAACCACTTCTCGTACAACTCAAACGATTCTCCACTGCGGCTGGTGATGGAACTCTTCACGCGCCAGCCCAGACGTTCGTAAAACCGTCCGGCTCCACCTTCTTCGAAGGGGAGTGTCACCAACTCCACGCAATCAACGCCAGAATGTCGAGCCTTCTCCTCGTACACGGATACCAGTTTAGCCCCAATGCCGAGTCCTCTTAATTCCGGGTCAACGAACAAATGCGTAATTTCCCCAACACGAGGGTCTGCTGGCAGATGATTCAGGCTTGTCTCATTTGCGGACGACTCTGCTGGCGATGGTGACGCAGACTCCGCTGACTGGGCTGGTGGTTGATGACGCGCTGGCGAAAGTTGCCGAAGAACGCCAAGCACATATCGTTTTAAACGCGTTTCTACAAGCGCTTTGGCCACCTTCGGACGTGCCAAAGCGCTCATCAACAGCGAGAGGGCGAGTGTCGATCCATGCCTTCGTGTCAGCCTCCGATAGTGCTGGACCGGATCAACCGAGCCGAGTAAACCGCCGACCACATCTTTGCCCCGTACAGCTACAAGCACGACACCATACGGGCTCTCAGAAAACGCATGGTAATACCGCCTCAGGAACCGCTGACCGAGTGAAACAATAAACTCATCCGGGAAAATCGCCCTGTGCATACGCACGGCAGCATCAGTGAAATGTCTGGCTGACCCAAGCACGACAATTTGAATATTTTCTTCTTGAATATCTTCTTCCATAAAGCCCTCCGTATGAACAAAACACAAATGCCGTTTCGTGTGTGCCCTAGCTCGCTGGTCCCACCTGTTGCCATTCTACAGCATTTTGGCCCACTTGGACTCGCCCTTCAAACACTTGGTACCACATCAAAAAGGACAGTAGTGTCCATAGCTCTCGACCGTAGTCGCGAGCACCGCTGCGGTGCTGAAGGAGCATGTCTTCTACGTAGCGAGCAGAGAAGTAGTGTCGAATTGAGCTGGACTGGAACACATCCCACAAGAGCTGGCCCATCGATTCCCGCAACCACTTTCGATAGGGTACAGGAAAACCGAGCTTTGGTCGCTCACGGACTTCTTTTGGCAGCCACTGCGCAGCAGCCTGCCGGAGAACATATTTGCCTTGCTTTTCAAAGACTCGATACTCTGTTGGAACAGTAGAAGCAAGTTCGAACAAATCGGTGTCCAAAAACGGTACGCGCAACTCAAGAGAGTGCGCCATCGTCATTTTGTCTGCCTTTAAAAGAATGTCTCCAGGCAGCCACGTGTTGAGATCGATGATCTGCATCCGAGTAATCTCATCGACATGATGATTTTGCCGGTAAATGGGATCTGTGATCCGATAGGTCGGATTCGGTTCACGTAAAAAGGCGCCGGATTCAAACAGGGTATGTTTCACGTCTTCATGAAAAACGTGAATGTTTCCGAGAAATCGCCGCTCGAGCGGTGTGGTGCCTCGGAGCAAAAAACTTTTCCCTTTCATCCCATACGGCATGGATTCGCCTACGCGCCTCGCCAACGTTGTCGACCAATTCGGCAGATGTTTGAACAGCGCAAGAGATTTTGGCTCATGGTAAATGGGATATCCGCCGAACAGTTCATCCGCACCCTCACCGGATAACACGACCGTAACATGACGTTTCGCCAGTTCGGACAGATAATAGAGTGCCAATGCGCTGGGATCGCCGAGCGGTTCCTCAAGGGCATCCAACATGACTGGCAAGTCCGTCCAAATATCCTTACTGGAGATAACTTCGAACTCATTACGTAAACCAAGCAGTTGCGCTGTCTGCTTTGCAAATTTCAATTCGTCAAGGTGTGGCGCAGCATCCTCAAACCCAACAGAAAACGTCATTAAATCCTGCTCACGAGCCGCAATTGCCGCGAGCGTACTGGAATCTACGCCGCTTGACAGAAAAGAACCGACACGGACATCACCTTGCAGGTGGCTGTGTACACTTTTTTGTAAGCCTTCCCGCAACGCCTCGGTGAAGTCGTCAAAGGACATGTCATAGCGAGGTTTATATTCTGGACGCCAATACTGATAGCGCGACAATGTGCCATCACGGTAGCGAAGAATATGAGCAGGCGGAACTTTCTCAATCCCGCGAATCAGGGATTCCCCCGCCGGAACATATTGAAATGTAAAGTAGTCCCACATCGCTTGCTCGTTCAACGAGAAATATGGATGCACTGCCAACAAACTTCGCAAGTCGGATGCAAACGTCAATCCGTCAGACGTATGGGAGAAATACAGTGGTTTGATACCAAACGGATCACGAATCAGGTAAAGGTCTCTTGATTTCAAGTCAACGATGGAGATAGCGAACATCCCTCGCAGATGTTGAACTAAATCGATGCCATACTCCTCGTACAAATGCACAATGACTTCTGTATCAGAACTGGAAGCAAACACGTGCCCGCGGGACTCCATCTGCGCCCGGAGGAACTTGTGGTTATAGATTTCTCCGTTGCATATCACCCAGACCGAACGGTCCTCATTGGTCATAGGCTGATGACCATGCGCTAAATCAACAATGGACAGCCGACGAAACCCTAGGCCGATACTGCCATTGACCATAAAACCGTCTTCGTCTGGTCCGCGGTGCATCATGGTGTCGGCCATGGTCCGCAGTTCCTCGACCACAACGGGTCTCCCCTGATTTCGATACACGCCGCATATTCCGCACATATCCACACCTCAGATCTTTTCGCTGGCTGTGAAGTGAGTATAAAAAAAGAATGTCAATCGGATTTGCGCGAACTGTCAACGGAATATGTTGACTTGTCAAGAATTTGTGGTGGTGAGTGAAGTATCTCCATAAAATCACGAAATATCAATTCTTAGGCAGTGAAAAAGGCCCGCTGAGGGGCCTCACGGTTACTGTCATTATAATCTCACCCAGCAAGCTTAAGGTACCAATTTCAGTGCAGCCAGTTTGGTATTCAGCTGGCGGAGTTGACTAATGACTGCCCCGGTCTGCTGATTGAGCGCACCGAGTCGCCCCGCCTCTGTTGTTGCTGTCGATGCCGAGGTCGTGGACGCGGTCAGGATGTCTCCGTTCGCCCTGCTCACACTTCCAATGTTCTGACTTACGGCGGTTGTCGTGCTATAGACGCTGTTCATCCCAGACAAAATCATCTGCTCACTCGCACCAATCGCCTGCAAGTGACGATTCATGAGAGCGAGGTTTTGTACCGTCTTTTCCTCCTGTATCTCGATTGTCGCCAAGGCAGACGTCGTCGCCGTCAGTGGATTCAGGGCTTTTGCGGTCTTCCCCACAAGTGGTACAGTCGCCTGAAGGTCACCGTTCAGTTGGGTCATGGAATGGTTCATCTGTCCCTGAATGCTGGTTTGCTCGGTCATGGTGTACCCGAACAGCCCGATGCCAACCAGCGATACACACCAGGATAGGATGCGAATAACGCGTGTGACGGGCATCCTGATATCCCCCTTTCACCCTCTATTACTGGCCACCAAGCAGGCCGAGCAAGCCCGAGCCTGTGTGATTTGATGACGTCGATCCCGATGAGTTCGTCGATGCCGATCCCGATGAACCATTCGATGTCGCCCCCGACGAACCAGTCAAGCCGCTCGTCACACTGTTTGCAACAGAGCCGAGACCGGATGCTAGTGTGGATGCACCTGTGGACCCGAGTGACTTGGTTACAGTCCCAAGCGGATTCTTAAGCAGATTCACCGGGCTCTGGCCTGAGAGTAGTAATTGATTGACCTGGCCGAACACGCGAAACTCCTGCTCAGATGATTGCAGTTCTGCCAGCAGGCTGTTCAGTTGAGCATTCAAAGTGTCACTTTCCTGGCCCGTGGTTTCCATGGTGCCGGCGAGACCTCGAAGTACACTCGCGCTCTGGTTAATCTGAGTCAACAGCTGACTCGACTGTTGCCGAACCACGTTGGTGACTCCAGCCGTACCTTTTTCAGCACCGAGAATCTGTCGCATCAGACTGACGTTTTGACTTGTCAGCGCTATTTGGGTCTGTAGCTGACCCGCCAGTGCTTGCCCGGTCGCAGTCTGTTGGGACAGGATTTGCTCTTGAGTTCTGAGGCTGCCAAGCTGACTCTCGACGTGATTCACTTGCGATTTCAGTGCTCGCGTGTTCGTCAGAATCTGACCGGTCGTCCCTTTTAATGCACTGACCATCGAAAAGATGTTTCCCGTTTTCGGGAGATGCTGCACAAGCGGTGTTGCGGCTGCGCCAGCAGCACAGATGGCAGCAATCAATCCTGAGACGGCAAACGCTTTCTTTTGCCGCAAGAAGGTCTCAAACGAAAGTTGCATTGTTATCCCTCCTCGTCATGGAATCAAGGCCGTCTTTTGATTCATTTGAACAAGATCTTGGCGGATACTGTCTTCGTCGGCCAACATCACGCCGAGGTTATTCACCACGGATCCATTGATTTGGTTCAGCTGACCAAGCGTACTAAGAATGTGCAGTTCTGACGCCGAAATTGATTGAATATCCGATTGCGATTGTCCGACGCCGGTTTTGATTGTCGATACGGATTGATTAATCCCTGTGACTGTCTGCGAGAGACTGGCCAGCCCCGATGCCATGTTCGCAGATGCGGTTTGAACTTGGACCAGGGTTGCCTGCATTGATTCGGTCGTCTTTTGTAATTCCGTCAGCCCTCCAAGCCCCTCTCCAAGCTGGCCGGACAGTGACTTGGCCTGACTGACCTGCTTCGTAAGCGTGATTGTCTTTGCTGCCATGTCCTTCTGCAGCCGAACCTCCACAAGGCCGTTTATGCCGAGTAACAATAGTCCAACGGGAATGATGGTACGCACGATCCCGATCCACGTCACCTTCATCCTGCCACCCCCGGAACCTTACTGTTCATGCTGTGAACAGCCTGTTTCATCTGGTTCATATTGCCTACATCCTGCTGAACCATTCCGCCGAGTGCACTGAGCGTCTGTTCAAGATTGGTCATCGAGCCGTCGAGCTGATGCAGCGATGCGGCAATTGATGCGAGGTGAGCAGCACCTGCCTTTGTCTGTCCGCCGATGGAGTCGTTGATCTGCAAGGTTTGCTCATTCAACTTGTTGATGAGAGCGATATTTTGTTCTAATTGTCCTGTCGTCTGATTCGTTGTCCGCAGTGTCTGATTCATACTGTTTGCCGTATTCATCAGTGTCGTCAAACTCTTGTTATTTTGGATAATGGCTGATTCAACATCGACGAGCTGACTTGTAGAATGCAGGCTTGATCGTAATCCGACGTCAAGCTGACTCAATCGGACCGTTGTCGGTACTGTCATGCCCAAGAGACCTAGTACGACCACGGCACCAACGCTGCTTACCACTTTTCCAAGCACACGTATCACTTCCTTATACAGGTCTCATGTGACTCCCATCAGCATACAGGTCTCATGTGACTCCCATCCGCGGACGACATACCGTCTCCGTATAGTTCTCATCAGCGGATCAGCGTACCACGGACCGAACTCTGAATTCGGACGTGCTGGCCGTAATCCCGCGAGGTTGAAGGACGGGAACCGGTGCGCTCGTTACGGCACCTCACTCGCCACAGTCTGTGTCTTGGCGGTTGCATCGTTTAACTTACTGGCTATCTGCTGGTTGGTGTTTGCAATGTTTGCAGCGGTGGATGATAGTTGTTTCGCCGTCTGACTCATATTTGCAGCGGCATCTGACTGACCCTTGGTTGTTCGAGCGACACTGCCGAGGTTTCTGTTCATCGTGGACGCAAGATTGGCGAACTGCTTGCTCAGCCCAATCTCATCTACACTCAAATTCTGCAGTTCAGCTAAGCTGTTGTTTTGTTGATGCAAACCGCTTGACAGTGTACCGAGTTGCGTGGCAAGTTTCGGACTCAGTCCCGACAGATTTTGCACCTTGCCCATTTCCCCGACAATTTGGTTGTTGGCTTTGTCAATCTGTGCATTGTTGTGTTTGACCTGACCCAATGTGGCAAGGAGATTGAGGTTTGCTGGCAACTTTGGCGGACCGACCAAGACTATGAGGACACCAACTGCTGCAACCAAAGCGAGTCCGAACCACATGCCCCACCGCCGCTTTTTGCGCTTGCTCTTCATGGAATCTGCAGCAATATTCGCGTTGGTTTCTGTCCCTGCCGAGGCTGCGGTCTCCACACCGCTGTACGGGACATTCGGAACATGTGTAATCTGATCGGGAGGAGACGGAGGGACTGAGCCTGTAAGGCCCGTCTCCGGATCGCCAAAGATATCAAGGAAGGAAATACCCTCGTACATCTGATTGATCTCGCTTTGGTATTTCTCCAACACCACTTTCGACTTGACTTTTAACGTCGGCGTCAAGTCTCCGCTCTCAATACTGAACGGGGCTGTCAAAAGAACGGCACGTTTGGGTTGCTCAAATTCCGCAAATCCAGTCACTGATTGCTGAATCTCTCGCTGCAGGAGCCTGCGTACCTCTAGATCTGAAACCCACGATGGGTAATCGCTTTCAGAATGACCCTCACGTCCGAGTTTGTCTGCAATAGCTGCAAAATCTGGAGCAACCAGACAGGCTACATACTTTCGCTGGTCTCCAACCAACACTGTGTCCACGATATATGGACTGAGGGTCATGGCGTTTTCGATTGGATACGGGGCCACATTCTTCCCTGTGGCTAACACGAGCAGGTTCTTTTTACGCTCCACGATACGCACCCGACCATCGACCAATTCAGCAATGTCACCGGTGTGAAGCCAGCCATCGGAATCGATGACTTCAGACGTTGCTTGCGGATTGTTATAGTAACCACTCATGACATTCGGCCCTTTGACCAAAAGCTCTCCATCGTCTGCAATCCGAATCTGAAGGTTTGGGAGAGGTTTACCTACCGTTCCCGGTTGAATGGACTCCAGCGTATTGACCGCAATCACGGGTGCGGTTTCCGTCATGCCGTAGCCCTCGCAAACAGGGATACCCGCCTTTTGGTAGAATGAGGCGATATCTGCGGCTAAGCCGGCCCCGCCTGACACGACGGCACGGATACGACCGCCGAGCCCTCGCTGCAGCTGCCGATAGACAAGGCGATCGGCCACTTTGCTTTTCCAAGTGCCCATCGGAGCCTCGATGCAGGCATGGACAAACCTCGCAAGAAATGCCGGTTTCTCCTGAAGGCGTTGCAAAATCCCCGCATACACCTTCTCGAGGAGGCGCGGTACCGTAACCAATACGGTAGGTCGAACTTCCTGAAGGTTAGCCTGAATGGTATCGAGCCCTTGTGCATAAGCGACTGTTGCTCCGGCTGTAAATAAGCAAAAATGACCGACCGTTCGTTCGAATATGTGCGACAAAGGCAGGTATGACAGACTGATATCGCTTGGTTCCACTGGCAGAACAGACAAGCAAGCCTCAATGTTCGAACTCAAATTTTGATGTGACAAGATGACGCCCTTTGGGGTGCCCGACGTTCCAGAGGTGTGCACAATGGTTGCCGTTGAAGTTGCCGGAATGTCGTCAATCTGCCGTTCGTCAAAAGATGAGACATCTGCTGTCTCAATGATGTGCTTCATCGATTCGACACCAACGGAAGATGACACCTCTTCTCCCTCGAACAACACAACACGTGAGACAGACTGTGGCAACAGCGGCACTAAGTCAACAACCAGGTCCCACGAGCCGGCCAACAGGCACTTGACGTCCGCATTTTTCAAGATGAATGCTGCTTGCGGTGCCGTGACAGAAGGGTAAATTGGTACTACACTCGCGCCAATGGCCATCACGGCAAAATCGCAGAGCACCCAGTTTGGGGAAGATTCAGCGAGGATTGCGACCTTGTCTCCCCGACCCATTCCACGCGCTTTCAGGCCTGCGGCAACCTTCATAACCTGTTCCCACACGAACCCGTACGTCCAAGTTCGATACTGTCCATCCTCTTTAAATTGCAGGCACGGATGCTGGGGATTTCGGACTACTGACGCACGAAATAATTGAACAACGTTCAACATCATCCCCCCTGATAAGTGTTTGGGACACCAGGCTGAGTCTCTTCGCCTGGAGAGTTGTCGAAAAAAACGGTTGCACGGTCAAAGATGAGTTCTAGAATTCGTCAAGACCCGAGTCGACTGAATCCCCATTTTGAACAACTGTTCGAATTAATCTGTTATTTGTTGGGGGTACTTTGCGTAAATTTTTTAAGGTGAACTTTGGCTCTCGTGCGCGCGGCTTCGGCTTTACAGCCCATGAGAAACCGTACGCCGCTCAAGGGACAGCAGAAAACAGAAAGACCCGCACAGCGGGCCTTCCTTCCACCAACCATGGATGTGAGTTGTATCGCTCTATTTTCGACGTCTGCGTCTTCGTCGATAATGCCGTCTGCGAACAGCCACTGGACTCCGAACACCGAAAGCTCCAAGCAAAACGAGCACCAACAGAACCAGCAGGATCGCCAGCAGAAGGCCAAGTAAATGCACACCGACAACAGCCAAGACCACCATCAACCCAATCAAGGCAAGAACGATAATCGGATCCAACATGTCACCTTCCTTCGGACGACTTCCCTCACCCGATGTCCTATTTTCTGTGTATGCGCGGATCACTTTGGTTGTCCACGACACTTGTCACAGTGAACACAATGAATCCACAACCGCTTCACTGCTTCTTAACATGAGGACGTTACACTAGGCACAGGTGGACGACAATTGGGGTCGTCAACGTGATACGGCGAAGGCTGGAGCCGATCACACAATCTGGAGGGGATCACATGAACCAGGCATTGCTGGCGAGCCACTTAGGTTTTACGACGTGGAAAGCACTTGTCGAAGCTTCAGAACGTGTAACCTCAGCAGATGGACACGTATGGTATGTCACTAAGACACCAACGTGGTATAAATGGGTGCTCTGGAATACCGATGGAGATGTGTGGTTTCACTATCGGTCACGTGCAAGTGCAATTCAAGCGTTAGCCCCGTCGCACGTCACATTGTGACAATCATAATTGACAATAAAGAATGACTTCGATGAATGACTTCAATGAATGACTTCAATGAATGACTTCAATGAATGACTTCGATGAATGACTTCGATGAATGACTTCTCCTTTGGCAATCCAAAGTCGTGGCTACTGTACGTGTTTCTCCACCTGCTTCGCGGTTTCTCCCGGTTGTGGAACGGGATTCTTCCCCTCCTTGGCCAGCTTTTGAATGAGCCAAGTGGGAAAGGTAGTTGAGTGAATGCCGGTGCCGCTGTTCCCATCCTCGTGATCAACACCAGTGTGATGGGCCTGGCATAGTACAAGCAGGCATCGTACCTCCTCGACGCTCTTCAAAGGTTTGTGACGCAAAAGTCGCCCATATCCGTACGGATCGAACTCCTCGACAAACTCCTTCACTTTTTCGAGATCGGCCAAGTGTTTGTGCATATATTCGACTGCAAAGTGGTGTACCTGGAGGTTTTCAGTCGCACCGCATATCCAACATTGATAATGGCAGTCTTCCTTCAGCCGGTCTTTTGCCTTGCGGAATGTTTCAGACTCCGTCCGGTCGGCGTGTGCCGGATCGATCACAATGTCACGGATGGTTCGGGACTCGATGTGAATGTCAGGCATCTTCATCATCTCCTCAATCCACCGTATGACCTCGTACGAGTCTGCGTTCTAGCACGAGCCTAACATCCATGCACCGACTTTCACCGTTGTTTGAGTCAATGTGCACCTTAAACTTGAAGTGCTCTGTTCTTGATGAACTTGTATGGGCAGGGGGCTTTGCGGTCACACTGAGCTTGAACACGAAAGGGGGAATGGTACGTGGGTGTGCATATTCGCTTGCCTTGGGCCGATGTACTTCTAAAGTTTGTTCTGACCGCCGTGGTTCTTACCGTCGCCAATGTGCTTTATACACTTTACACTTATTTTTGGGAGATTATCCTTACAGCGGCAGCTGTTGCCGTCCTCGGTCTGATTCTCGACTGGCTGGTGCTCCCGAACATGGGCAGCTTTCCATCTCTTTACGTTGATAAGATGGGGTACCTCATTGTCATTAGCTTACTGTCTTTAGGATTGTCCGACAGCACCATTGTCCCGTTTTACGTCGCTGAGCTGATTGCAATTCTCCTCGCTGTCTTTGAGGAATTCATGCACAGGATGGTGTTACCTAGGGAGCGCCGGCTCCCGGACGGACACCTGGCCTGACACGATGTGATTCACCTGTCACGGGATAAACCCGGTAAGCGATGGGTAGGCCGCAGAGTTATTTGTTGGCATCAGGAAAGTTGCGCTCAATATCTGCCAGTACGACATCGCTGCCGACATCAAGGTGAGCAAGACGGTCTGCGGCAAAGCGATGAAAGTGATTCACGAGTGTTGGATCTGCGCTGACATATACACGAATCTGGCTTGGTTCTTGGCGAGCGAGCCAATCTGCGGCTCGCTCCAGCGCAGCTGCGACATTACGCTTCGGACCCTCCAATTCCACACCCGCATAAAGCCGATCATTGCCCTGAATGACCACGGCGTAATGGATATCATGGACGTGTTTCATCAGTCCCGTCGCAAGTTCAGGGCGTGGAATCATGTTTGTTGGGGTTACCTTAGCATCATTTAGTTGTGCGTTGTTATACGTGGGAATATTTTTGTGGTTCGACTTATCGATGTCAGGAACAAACCGAAATCCACTCGTTCCGATAAACGCCGTTATTGCGAGACTTGCAATCGGGATTCTTTTAACGGCAGTCCGAACTGTACGCTTAAAAGCCCGTGTGTCGTAGAATCTCATACCGATTTGTCCTCCCTTGATTCGTCTTCGGCTCGGACAAAATCCCGATCTACACCAGTAGCGACGCTGTAGAGCATCCAAAGTAGCCCTGACATGATTCCCAGTTGAAACAGCCACCAGACAAGGTCCCATCCATTTGGCATGCCTGTACTATAGGGGATGTAAAAGGGTGCAGTTGGCCAGAAACCGTTCATAGATGTCCCTCCAATTCTAAGACTCAGCTCACGGGGATTGATGAAAATGCGATGGTTCAGTGTCCGCCTAGATGACGTACAGCGCCAGATAGAGGGCAAACCATGCCACTGCGTTAAATGTCCAAGTCACCGCAGCAGACTCAGGTCCATATGGCGTTCGCGGGCTAACGAGACCTGCAGCGGACCGAAAGATGACACCAAGCATGACGATAGTTGAGACAATGGTGTAGAACACAGCTGTGCCTAAACAGGTAACATAAATGGATCCATAGTGGCTTAGCGTATTGAACGGGTACGTCGTGAGTGCGACGAGCAGTATCACAATCGCTGCGACACCGAGCAGGACATTGACGGTAAACCACCCCTGAAGAGCACCTTTACGTCCCTCTAGGTTCGCATGTACACCCAACCAGGCGAAAAGAATACCAACCACGAGAAGGATCGTCGGCAATAGGCCCCCAACCCATTGGTTCATACCTGCCGGAATATAGCTTCCCGCAAGCATCCATCGCACATTCACGAGGACAAAATAAGGGATAGCTTGAGAAATGACGAACAACGCTGCGCCAAACCTTCCCAACCGCAACTCTCTAGGTGTCAATTCAGATATGGCAGGGCGACGAATGATAGTCCAAGGCTCTGCTTCAAAAGGATGTTTCTGCTCATTTCCAGCCATCATGACACCTCCGCAGGTGACGTGGGCTTGCATACCGGACGCTCGTCGGAGTAATCGTAGAAACCCATCAGCACTTGAACCGGCGGGTCAAAATTGGTTTCGCCAGGCGCCGAAGTCGACTGCCATTCAAGCGTTTTAGCTGACCAGGGGTTCGCATCGACTCGCTTTCCGTAACGCCACACCCAGATGTAGTAGACCAAATTAAACAAAAACCCGAGTCCTAGCAAAAAGGCGAACAACGAGATCTCGAAGTTCATGTTTTGCAGATACTTGGGGTACACAGGCACCCAGCGATTCATCCCTCTCAGGCCAATCAGCAAGAACTGCCCAAACACCGCGTTAAACGCGATGAACACCCAGATTGCCCCTACCTTCCCCCAAAACTCGTTGTACATTCGACCGGAGAATCGCGGCAACCAGTAGTACGCTGCGGCCATGAACGAAAATACCATGGCACCAATGATTGTATAGTGGAAGTGACCGACCACGAAGAATGTGTCGTGGGTCTGCAGGTTAATCACGGGGTCAGCCAGCATCACGCCTGTGACGCCCCCGATGAGGAAGTTAAACATGCTCATGAATACCAGCAGTGTTGGTGTGGTGAGCCGAAGTCTCGATTTCCAAACAGTTCCCAACGAAACCAAAAAAGCGAACCCTGTTGGGATGGAGATCATTTCAGTGAAGAACGAAAACGGGAGCATCTGGTCATTGCGCATATTTGTAAACATGTGGTGAGCCCAAACGAGACCGCTGAACATCATCACGAACACAAGGCCGAGTACACCCCAAGATCTCGCGAACAACGTCTTCTGCCCCATGACAGGAAGGATCTCCTGCCAGAGTGCAAATGCTGGAACCACCACGATGTAAACCTCCGGATGTCCGAACAACCAGAAGACCTCCATGTACGTGAGTGGTGTTCCAATTTGCGAGAACATCGGCAGCGGGACAATATTGTTTAGCAGTGCAAGGATGAACGTCATCTGTATTTCAGGCAGCCAGATAATGTTCAAAAGACTCGCTGCGAGGATTCCCCAAGCGTACATAGGGATTCGGTTCCATGTCAGGCCTTTTGCGCGTTGAAACAGAATAGTCGCCGTCAGATTGATAGAGACCAAGAGTGATGAAGTCGTCATGGCAAACACACCCAGGTAATAAAACACGATACCGTTCGGGTCTTGTTCTGCCAAAGGAGCGTATCCACGCCAGCCGGTTGTCCAAGTACCCAAAATAGGACTGAGGGCGACCGTGACAATTCCAACGGGCAGCAACCACTGACTGATGGCTGATACACGAGGAAATGCGGATGAGTTTGATCCGATCATCAGGGGGATGAGATAATTCCCAAAACCACCGACCAACATCACGGTACCAAAAGAAAACATCATAATGGTTCCATGAATTCCAACTGTAGAGAGATAGGCGTTGGGTGTCGGGAATGTCCACAAGTTCCCTTGCATCAGTTCAAACCGCATGAGCATTGCGGCTAACCCCGCAATGAAGAAACCAGCAACGGAAGTAACCATGTACTGAATTCCGACCACTTTGTGATCGAGGCTCATCATAAAGTAACGGCGCCAGTCGTTCGGGACATCCCACTCTACGGGAGATCCAAAGTACGGTTTCACAACCAGTTCCCAGGCGCCCACACCTAGGAGCCATCCGCAAGTTGCTGCAGTCCAGCCAAATGTCACGGACACCTTTGTTACGTAGGGAGCGAGTGGAGTGCGATCAAGGACCTCACTGACAAGAGTGTTCACGATAAAAAAGCCGATGGCTGCCCAGAACAAGCCTCGTACGACCGGCGGCAGCATGCGTCGTCCTCTTCGCAGAGCTTCTGATTGACTGATATCTGCAAAAATCGAACTCATGTAAATCTCCCTTCGCGATTCAGTATGCAGCGGGTGCAAACCTCAAACGTACACTCATTGCCCCTCCATTTTTTTCTGCTGATTGACCCACTGTTGAAAATCGTTGCCAGAGACGACATTCACGGGGGCTACCATGAATGGATGTCCCGGACCGCATACTTCTGTACACTGAACACGGACCATTGGGTTTACGTTGTATGAGGTGACTTTACTCGTGTGTACGTACATGTAACGAGTTTCCCCTGGGATAATGTCTTGCTTCAGTCCGAACGCAGGGATCCAAAATCCGTGGATCACACCGCTGTACGGAGCGTAGGTGTGAAACGGATCGTATGACCGTAGCACGAACTTAATATTTCTGTTGACAGGTAAATAGAGAATACTGTTTCCATTTGCATCCTGGGCGTCATCGATACCGTATTGCGGGTAACTGAAGAACCATTGCCATTGTCTTGCGACTACGTCCACTTCTAGGTCTTGCCGGTTCAAACGAGCTTGCTCAGAATTGAACATCTGCTCGAGCGCGGAAGCAGAAGGGTGGACGAAAAAGAGCAGGTTCAATCCAATACTAATGAGTACCCAGATTCCGATGAACAGCTTGTTTGTTCGAAACTGATGTCGGCTGCGCAGGACTCCGTCGCTTTTACGTGCACGAAACCGAATCAAGTCATAGACGAGCATGAGCACGACGAATGCTATAACGGGAGCCAGGACGTAAAGGATAAACGCTACGGCATGTTCGCCGTCAACAGCTTGCGTCGTAGCGGTGTAGTAGTACACACCGTAATGTACGAGCGTGTGGAAAATCCACTCAAACAATAGCGACACCGAGACCCACAAAACTGTAAAGACAACTAAATCAATCATTTCGTATCCCCTGCCTTACTGTCGGTAAGTGACGGATGGTCACGTCTTAGCGGGCAAGATGGTGATGGTGCCATGCATGCCTGCAACATAGTGCATGAACTGCTGAACAAAGCAGCCGTATTGCCAAGTACCAGGCTTGTTTGGCACAGTGAATGTCAAATCCAGGCTTCCACCCGGCTCAAGGGTAGGACTGAAGTTTCCGCCTTCTGTCGTAAACGGCTTCTGGCCGACAAAGGTGACAATCGCCTTGTTTGGAACGAAGTTGTCGACTTTGAAGGCATGGCTCATCGTGACATGCACACCGTCCCAGAAGTCTTGGTCAAACTGGGTATGGACGGGGCCCACAACATACGGGGTATCATCAAAGCCTCGGCCAATCATCATTTCGTGCCAGTGTGTCGCACTCGCGTTATGTAATGAGATGGTTACCTTGTCACCGACACGCCAAGTGATATGTCTCGGATGAAACCCATAGTCATACTGCTCTATGTGGGTGGTCCCGGTCTGAACGCGCTCGGTGCCAAACATCCGCGACCACGCGTCACCAATCTGGCGTTGCCAGAACAACGCGACAATGGCTGCTATGACGACGAGGATGAATACAACTGCAAACAAGGTTTTACTCCACTCTGGATTCCGTCGGGGCGTTGGACGGGAAGCAGGTGTATCTGACATAGCAACACCTCCTCACAATAGTTAGGCTGGTTAGCCTGGTTAGCCTGGTTAGGTGCTCGAGACATGTGGAGTGCCTGATTGGGTCACATGAAACCTGCCCCACATGCCAAGTGGTAAATGGCTTGGATTATGTCCTGGAAACTGATACAAAAGGTCTGCCAAAAGGTAATCACCGACTCGACTTGCGACAAACTTGTACGTCGTCGAGGACCCAGGCATGATGCCTGCACTGGGGTTTTGTACGTAATCTTCCATAGAGTTGCCCGCACCAGGAAATGCGAGCTGCTGGTCGCTGGTATAGACACCAACGTCGTACGGGACTCCCCCGTCGTTGGTAACGTGGAGTGCAACCTGATATCCCACGGGAACGCTGAAATTCAAGTTACCATTTGCGTAACCGTTAAAGTTGTCCCATACGTTGTTCCTGTTGTAGCCAGCAATGAGATAGATGTCGGCAGTACGTGAAGCCGTGTTCGTAACCATCAAGCTGGAAGGCGCACTGTTCGCGACGTCACCGCACCCGGTCAGAACACCAGCTGCAAGGGCCGTCGTCCACACAATAGACATGAGCCGCTTCGATTTAGGCAATGCTCTCCCTCCTGAATCCACAACTTGGTGTATAGTTTCTGCAAGAGATAAAATTTCATGCATATCCACGACGTGGATTTTTAGGCTTATTCATACCAAGTCAAATCGGAGTGAGACAGAAATGGTCGGATGGCTCGTAACGCATAGATGGTGGCCATCCCAACGACCATTATCGCTGCGCCTACCTGCTGGTCTGCAAGCAGGGGAATGTTTGCGTTGGATGTTGCATAGAAGGGGTACCAAGGAACCCGCGAAAACAACAAAAACACAACAATCGGCATCATGAAATTCATGGCGAAAAGTAAGTAAATAAGCTGTGCGCCTGGTGCAAGTCGGGGTCTAGAAGGCACGCTGCTCATCAGCGGCCACCAGAGGAAAATTGCAGTGATGATAAGCCCATACTGTACGATAAAATGTAAAAGGTCATTCGACAGCGCAGCCCCTAGGGGAGCCGGCAAAAGAAATACGGTAGCTGGTAAGTTATAGGCCAAAAGTGCCACAACTGGCCGAGTCCCAATCTTCACCGTGAAACCGAGATACCGCACTGACAGAATGCGTTCAAACAGCCATGTCGGCACGGCAAGGAACAGGAGTGGAGGCATGACTTGCGTCAAGAGCAGCATCTGCAGCACCCGTGCTGTAAACAGGAAACGTTCCGCTGGAAAACTCAATGGCCCCATCGCAAGGTACATTAGAGTAAAAACCGTACAGGCAGCCATGACCTGTCGACGGTTGATTGGCATCGAACCCGTAAAGTACTGACGCAATGGACCCACGAGCGCAAAGTAACTGCCACCTTGCAGTAACACAGAAAGTGCTACATCAGGCCGCCACAGCACGAACCCGTTTGAGTGAAATGTCCAAACATCCACGGTACTTTCCTCCTGGCTATTTCGACATTAAGTCGCTGACAGCGACTTAACCTTATGATTTTTGGATGTTAAGTCGGTTTCAGCCACTTACACTCGGTGTTTTTCGACGTTAAGTCGGTCAAACCGACTTCACTCGCCCGAAGCCTGGACCACCTTGGAGAATAAGTCGGTCAAACCGACTTAACGTGACTAAATGCGATACCAGGCAAGCACAAACAGTACAACAGCGCTTCCAAGCACCACTCCAAGAGGTTTCAGGTGCGCGAGTGGTCGGTCTCCAAGCAGTCTCAGCGCATTTCCAAGCACGAATGCCGAGGATAACACCATGGCAGCAGCAGCAATAGCAGGGCGAGCGAACCCAACGGCGGCCGCAATGAGAGCCACCACGTTATAGGAGACAGCCCAGGCAAGGTTCTGGCGTGTAACGTTCACAGCCTGCCGACAGGTTTTGAGCACTCTCGGGATAAGGGATAATTGCGTCCGCATTAATACGAGGTGACCCGACTTTACAGCAATATCAGTACCGGATCCCATCGCAATACCAAGATCGGACTGAAGCAAAGCCGCGGCGTCATTTACACCATCTCCGACATAGGCGACCTTGCGCCCAGTTGCTTGAAGTGCGCGGATGTAGTCAGCCTTTTCTACAGGGGTAAGTCCGGACCTCCAAATCAAGATGCCCGTGTTCTCGGCTGCATGGCGTGCGGCCTCTTCGCGATCGCCCGTTGCCATGTGCACCTCAAGACCCATCTCCTGAAGTTGTTGCACGGTTTCCAAGGCATCAGGGCGGGTCGTGTCCCTGAAGCAAAATACCGTGCGAGGGGTCCCGTCTATCCACAAGACGGAAAGACTACCGCCATCCGCATTTGATTCAGCTATCGCAGCCTCCAAGCGGGGCGGCAATGATTCGCCTCTGTAACGCTGAACGGTGATTTGATGACCTGCTACAGTTGCAGAAACTCCAGTACCGGGTTGCGCCCGAAAGTTGCTTGCCTGCTTCAGCGGGACTCCGTTTGCATTTGCAGCTGCGACAACTGCTCGGCCATATGGGTGCTCAGAACCAACCTCAGCCGATGCCGCCCATTGTAACAACGTCAGATCTGCTGGATAGAACCTCGTAAGTTCCACATGCCCCTGAGTCAATGTCCCGGTTTTGTCAAAAACGACGACACCAATACCCGAGCCACGTTCGATGGCCTCGTTGCTGCGCAATAATATGCCTGCCTTTCCGAGTACACTTACGGCGCACTGGCTGGTAACTGGAGCTGCAACACTGAGTGCACAAGGACACGCAATGACCAGTGTTGCCACGGCCCGCATGACAGCGGTCGCGGTGGTAACAGGCGTGATCCAGTTCCAGACGCAGAATGTCAAAACAGCGACAACGAAAACGGCTGGCACAAAAATTCGCAAAAGTCGATCCGTAAGTAACCGGTAGACCTGGCCTTCTGTTAGTGTCCTCTGCACCAATTGGAGCGTTTGTGCCAAGACGGTATCGTCGACGTCCCGTATATTTTCAACGACCAGTTGTCCCGTATAGTTGGTTGTTCCAGCATATACCATATCCCCAGGACCTTTCGTTACACCAAGAGATTCTCCAGTCATGAACGACTCGTCCAAATCTGACGATCCTTCGCGGATGATACCGTCTACTGCTATTTGATCCCCAGGACGTACTACGACAAAGTCGTGCTTTCGCAATTGTTCCACAGATATCTGTTCTTCGCCTTGCGCTCGGAGAACATTGACCATACTCACGGTCAGATTGGCAAGCCCTCGTGTCACAGCGAGTGCACGTTCTCGAGTCCCCGACTCGAGCAATCGTCCAAGGAGCAAGAACGTGACAAGGAAGCCGCACGTGTCAAAATAGACGTATGGCTCGTTCGTCACTGCAGCGATGACACTGTAAAAATAAGCCGCAAGGCTAGCCACGGTAATCAGCAGATCCATGGTTGGGACGCGGTGGCGCAGAGACGTCCAAGCACCGCGTAAAAAAGGAAAACCAGCCCAAAACACAATCGGCGTTGTCAGCAAGCCTAACAGAGAGATGAACAGCATTTTCACCCCCTGTGGGAATTCCCGCAGGTACCCCGACCAAATGGGGATGCTTACCATCATCAGGACCAGAGACAGAGTCAGAGAAATCGCAAATCTACGCGTTAACCCTTCCCGTGCCGCCTCTCCATCACTGCCGTGTCTGTCATTTGATGCAACCCCGTAGCCCAGACGTGAGACAGCTTCGCAAATCTCTGAAGGCGTCGTGAGCACCGGATCAAAAGAGACCTCAAGTGTTTCCGATGGACAGCTGACTTGGGAATGAACCACCCCTGGTAATCGATTTACGACGTGCTCAACCAAAAGACCACAAGAAGCGCACCACAGCCCGGTTACATGAAGGTTGAGTGCTCGGTGCTGATCAGAGTTTGTTTCTGTCCTTTCTGGCAGATTCGATGTGGTTCGAACCATCGACCAATCAACGCCAGGACGACCTTTCAACTCAACGATCTGTTCTTCGCCAAGGAGTTGCCACAGATCTCGGCAGCCGTGACAACAGAAACTCTTTCCGGAAAGGGTGACAGGATGTTCGACTTGTTGTTCGCAAAGATGACAAGTTAGAACAGCCACATGTTCACCTTCGGTACTAAGCCGTTAGATGCAAGCCCTCGGAGAATGAACAGAACACCCGATAATCCAATCAGACTGGCGGTGACGTAAGTGAATGCAAGGCCACGCAACCGTCTTCGTCCATACCACCCCATAATGGCAACTGCCAGAAGAGACGGCATGGTACCCACACCAAAGGCGAGCATAATTAAGCCCCCCCGCAGTGCTGAACCCGAAGCTGCGGCAGAAAACAACATGGCGAAGAGGAGCCCGCAGGGATGCATGCCTAGAATGGATCCCGAGAGCAAAGACGCCACTGGGCGCTTATGACCACTTAACCGCTTGAACCATCGTTGAATCACAGGCAACCGAATAATGGAGAACTGCTCGAGAAAAGCACCGGCATGGCGGGTTCGAAACTCATCGATTGCCCACCACAGCATCAGTCCACCGCCAAGAAATCCTGCAGCGGCTTGAAAACCGCGTACATGGGCAGCAGAATCCACAAACGACCCGAAAAGTCCGAAGACAGCTCCAAGCAAGCTAAATGTAATGACTCGTCCGATGTTGTACGGGGCGTGTCCTCGCCAAACGTGAGAAAGGAAAGAACTTGTTGGATTTGACTTGTCGTAACCGACTGACAGGCTGTAAGCCATGACGAACGGACCACACATTCCAGCGCAGTGCAAAAACCCTTGTAAAAGTCCAACACCGAGTGCCCAAGTCAACAAAGTCCACAACAACATGTCTTCACCTCGCTTGTGGTAGGCAATTCATAGTCACCTTGGTGGGGACTGCCCCATCCAAACACGGCTCAGTTCCTAGGGGATTAGACCCAACTGTGAATCGAGAGGACACTGCTCACAACCATCATGCTCATGGCGGAGGATAGCATAAGCCCCCACCAAGTCTGGCGGTGCAGTAACATAAACCATGCACCGCCAGATATCACCCCCATGATATAGACCAAAAACATGACATCTGTTTTAAAATGCTCGTGTGTTGCTGCGAATTGATTGAACCACCACAGAAGATACAACAGGCTAAACAAAGAACTTAGGATCAGAATGGTTGCACTAACGCGAACCTGACTGCTTCGAAAATCAGCCTTCTTTCTCCCATGTATCAACACCCGCCAAATCGTGTATGTCTGCCGTTCGAACCACGGGCCAGCAGCCATTCCCAGGAGCATCCCAGCCAACATGATGAAGGTGTATTGCACACCCTGTGCCAAAAGCCCTCCCTGTTGTGTTTGCTGTATGCACAGTGCGTTAAGTGGGGCTGAAATGGAAAGCGAATACAAAGTGAGCGATAAGAGTCCTGCTGCAACTGAAACCCAGCTCATCTTGAAAGAGCGGTTTGGCACCGCCTGATTCTTGTCCCATCGTTTGAACACGGAAATTGAGGAGGTTATGGCAAGTTTTGCTTTTCTTGAAGGTAGGCTAGGCACGTGTACCCCTGCAGTCTAGAAAATTTGTTGGTACTTGTAAGCAGCCACAAAATACCACACATATACTGAGCACATTTCCATGAACTTATACACATTGACATATCGTGGGTAGTCGCACGCGTACAGGAATCAACATCCAGGAACCCACATTCAGGAACCCACAATGCGCCGAATTCAAGTTTCGTTGGAGACCAAACAAAAATGGGAGTGCGAATTTAGCTGCTCATTCGCACTCCCATATGCCTTGCAATTCAGTTCTATCTTGCAAAACTTAGTTACACTTTGTACCGGTAAGCCTCATCTTGTAGCGCTGCTCAGCCTCAACGTGTAATGCTGCACAGCCTCAGTTTGTCGCTCTGTACGCCAAAATCTACAGCGCGCTAAGCCTCAAAGCACAGAATCAAATGGCTTCGACAGCTTCCTGATTTCTATCATGGGCCGTGTGACATTCTGAAGAGCAGTACCCGCCATGCTCTTCTTCACAGGATGGGCAAACCAGATGCTGCCGATGACATTTCGGGTACGCGCAGTTGATGTACTTGTCTGCAGGTTCGCCACAATGATAGCACTGCCCAACGACCTTATCCGCGACTTGGTTAATGGGGACTCCAATCCGCTCGTCAAACACATAGCATTTGCCCTCAAAGTACTGTCCCTGCGCCTCTGGGTCTTTTCCATAGGTCACAATACCGCCATCTAACTGCGCGACATCTTCGAAACCTTCGCGAATCAACAAGCCGGACAGCTTCTCGCAACGAATACCGCCCGTGCAATAGGTGAGAATTTTTCTGCCTTCGAACAGTTCCCGATTTTCGCGAATCCACTCAGGAAACTCACGGAACGTCTTCACGTCGGGACGAATGGCGTTACGGAAGTGTCCGAGGTCATACTCATAGTCATTGCGGCCATCCAATACAACAACGTTGTCTTGGTCGAGTTGCTCCATAAATTGAGGCGGAGCAAGACGCTTTCCGGTCAGTTGATTCGGGTCAATATCCTCATCAAGCTTTAAGTTCACCAACTCCGGCTTTACCTTCAGGCTGAGCTTTTTAAATGCATGACCGTGATAGGGATCCACCTTAAACGGCATATCAGAAAAACGTTCGTCTTCATGCATTGCCGTCATGTAAGCCTCCGTTTGAGCCAGTGTGCCGGAGACGGTTCCGTTGATGCCTTCCTTGGAGACGATAATTCGCCCCTTAAGCCCTATCTCGTTGCAAAGTGAACGATGCTCTTCAGCAAACCCTTCAGGCTCCTGAATAGGCACGTATTTATAGTACAGAAGGATTTGGTAGTCGGTTTGAGTCATATATGCGATAGCTCCTATTAAAAATTCTAGGTTTGGTCAGTTTTGGACAATACACTTCTAATTTAACACCGACTCAACAAAAGGTCACTGGAAACTTGCAAAGGACGGCCACTCCTAGGCCGAGGGTTTATTGAGCTTTTTAATAAACTTGCCAAGATTGGCTTCGATCTTATCTTTAGGCAGACCATTCATTTCAATCGATCCGTTTAATTTCGGGTCGATCATCCCAGCAATCAGCAAGTCCTCCATTCGGACACCTTCCGGTTTTAGGAGGCATGCAGACATCTGGTCCGCCAGTCGAGCACTTGTCTTTAAAGTTAACTTGACTTCAACCTGGTAAGTCCGCCCGGTGTTCTTACTTGTAACCTTTGTCGTACCTGACCAGCGAAAGGCATCCGCTTCTTGCGAAAAAGGAACCTTGTTGTCTCGAAAGGCCTTGTTCATGATGGATTGTTGTACTTCTAATCGCATTCATTCTCACCCGTATCTATGAAGTCGATTCTTGCTGTTCGTACTTTGGAAAGCACTTTAAAAAGTACTTTGGAAATCACCGTTTGAGACGGCGGATGAATCTCAAATGCCACACCAGTAAGCCAAGCAACAGAGGATAGCACATGGCAGAATACCATATCCTCCAACCATCGTAATAAAAATATCCAGACTTCAGCGATGCAAACTCATACAACAGTGAGGCCACTGTCCATCCAAGAATATAGCCCGTGCGCTTTAACAATGAACCGTGCAGCGGATAGTAATTTAAAAACATCGTTCCCACGGCAGGGTAAATTCCGCACACTGCAATCAGGAATCCCCAGTCCACGCCTTTATTAAAGTACCCATAGAGCTGCAATTTGACGTCGAGATACATATCGACAACCAATTGCAGAGCTGCTGCGAACAATATATTTGTCCACATTTCAAGGCGTGACAGTCGTTTTGGAATCCAGAGCGCTGCAACATTAAAGACGACAACAGATGCAAGCAGGAACAACATTACTTTACCCCCTGCAAGACGGGCACATGAAACCACACCAGAAGGAACAGCGTTATCGGGATCGACAGTATGTAAGCCGCGAGGGGGCGTGTGTGGTGCAATCGAAGCATGGAAACCATAACACACGCAAAACCAATAGACCAAGCGTATGTCCATCCATGGTGGTACACGCATAGTCCATGCGTAATCATGTACAACTCATAAGCCATCCACGCCACAATCCACATGAGTATGTATAAGACCTGCTTTAGAACCGACTTCCCGTATGGATATCGGTATAAATAAATCAGCATCGTGCTCGGGTAAATCACAAACATGATAAAGAGATTGGTTACCAGATGGTTAGGCAATAGGTTCGGAGGGTGTGGATAATCCCAAAGTAAATATCTCTCACACAACAGGTTATAAAGCATATCGCCGCCAATGAAATATTGAATCGTCGGCAGATAATGACGCCAGTTTCTCCAGTCACCCCATCGCCACGCAGCCAACACGGACACAAGACCAATCACAATTGGGAACATGATCCACCTACTCCATGGAAATGAAGTAAGTATGCCTCAATATCCAAGATTCATGTTCGACAAGCGTGACGAAAAGCGGCTTCGTGCTTAAGTCCTTGTATGAGCCACTACGTGCAGATCCACGAACTCAGCGTTTTCCAGGACGTAGTCAACCGGTGTACGCTTCATGCGGTCCAGCCATCTGTCGCTCATAACCGGCTGCCCGATGACAATTTGAGAGATGTCTAACTGTTGCGCAACAGCAACAATGGTGGCGCCAATCCCGCCTTCCTTCTCAGTCGTCGTAATGAAAATCCCATCGAACTCTTCGCTCAGTTTTTGCACCCGTCGCAATTCCTTTTTTTCCGTGTCACTGAGCTTAGCAGATGGTAACACGACGAGCACGTATAATTCGGCGTCAAGACGGTCTGCGATTCTCCACCCACGGCGAATCAACTTTTCGGAATGAGGCCGATAGTTGACGCAGACTAAAATCCGGTCTCGATTCGGATCCCCATACAGCGAAGATTCCACGTTCGTTTGCTTGCGTTCTTTGTCCATACGCTGATCGACGTCGTCAGCTACCTCAAGCAGTGCCAATTCTCGAAGCGCTGATAAGTTCCCTGGTTGAAAGAAGTTCTCAAGTGCACGCTGGATTTTGTCACGGGCGTAGATTTTCCCGTTGGTTAAGCGAAGTTGCAACGTTTCCGGAGTAACGTCAATCAGTTTTACCTCGTCAGCCATATCCATGAACCAGTCAGGGATCCGCTCTCGAACCTTAACGCCCGTGATGTGCTCCACTTTGTCGTGCAAACTCTCAAGGTGCTGAATGTTTACGGCGGTGACCACATTGATTCCATGATCCAAAATGTAATCAATGTCCTCATATCGTTTTGTCCGTTCACAACCGGGTACGTTCGTGTGAGCGAGTTCATCAATGAGAACGGTATGGGGACTCCTCTGAAGAATTCCATCGACGTTCAATTCCTGGTACTCATGTCCCTCAAAAGTGACAGTTCGGAGTGAAACGGACTCCAAATCTGCAACCTGCCTTGCAGTTTCCCCACGTCCGTGGGTCTCAATGAGCCCAATCACTACATCGGTGCCTTTTCGCTTCCAGTCATTTGCGTCTTGCAACATTTTGTACGTCTTCCCAACGCCAGGAGCTGCACCCACGTAGATGGTCAACCTCCCACGCCTCAAAGACGCTGCGCCGCCCCGTTGGTGTTGAATGCTCATGTTCTTGCCACCATCTTTATACACGACCTAATCTCGCCATCCTACGATTCGCAAGTCGACGTACTTCAAGTTTCGAAGGAGATAACGCACCGGACTATCCTTCACAATCCGCCGCCATTTTCGTTCTTTTGAAGGCTGGCCGATCACGATTTGGGTGACATTCTCCCGCTCTGCCACTGCAATGATGATCTGTGGAAGTTTTCGATCGTTTAAATACTCAACAACAAATCGCCCATCATACTGCCCTGAAAGTTCCTTTAACCCCTGAATGCGTTCCTTGTCTTTATGCGTGAACTGATCAGGGGAACGCGGGTTGACTGTCAGTACAATGAGCTCTGCTTTCATTCTCGCTGCAACTTTGCTTGCCTTTTCAATCAACTTGTTGGCACGATCCACGTAGCTCACACAAACTAAAATGTTCTCCTTCGCACCAACCGGGCCGGGAATCTTCCGCCGGTCAAACGATTGCTGCAACCGTTCGTCGACATCCTCTGCAACTTCTCGGAGTGCGAGTTCCCGAAGCGGAGCCAAATTGGACATGCGAAAGAAGTTGTTCAGGGCTTGCTTCACCTTGTCATGTGGATAAATACTTCCATCACGCAACCGCTGACGGAGCGTTTCCGGGGTGACATCGACAACCTCGACTTGTTCCGCCCTTTTGATAAACTCATCCGGGATGATCTCCCGAACCTTTACCCCGGTAATCCGCTCCGCCTCCGCATGAGCGTTCTCCAGATGCTGCACGTTGACTGTTGTGAGCACTCCAATACCGTGATCAAGAATGAACTCGACGTCCATATAGCGTTTTGGGAATTGCGAACCAGGAGCGTTCGTATGTGCCAACTCATCAATTATAACCATGTCGGGCTGCCGCTTAACAATTGCCTCCACGTCTACTTCTTCAAACGTTCGACCCTGAAAATTGATTTGTCTCCTTGGCACGAGCTCTAGTCCTGTAATTTGTGTTTCTGTATCGGGACGACCATATGCGTCAACATAACCAATGACCACGTCAGTCCCCTGACGTTGAAGGTCTTGAGCCTCCCGCAGCATGGTGTAGGTCTTTCCAACCCCTGGGGCCGCCCCAATAAAAATCTTAAGTTTCCCCGCCACCCTGCACCACCACCAGAGCTTCCAAGTATCTTTGTCCAAGTGTCATCTTTGTTGAATCATCGCGCGCAGTGGGGCCTCTGTCAAGCTGGTCAAGCGCACCCATGAGGGTTATAACTGGCCTAAACTATGGTGGTGTGTATGGTGTGGGGAAAGGGAGAGAAGCGAAGAAATAGGGGTCGTCCCCTAAAGGGACTACCGGTTCGTTCGGAATGAACCATCCAGGAAGTTAAGTCGAATGTGGTGCGTATCATTTACCTGGTTTACAAATTTTTCAAGGTCTCCATCGTTCTCACATACTGAAACGTGTTCTACCCATACAGAGAACCTCTCCTTGTGGACCGCAGAGACGTAATTCGGATATTCTTCTCTTGACCGAATGATATACCACCCCACCGAAGCGTTTCTCCAAGGTTTCTGAAGTATCACTCTGAGGGGCAACCGCGATCTGTTGTCCCAATCTTGCTGTCGCTGTGCTTTAAGAATTTCAGAATGCATGACTTGTACGTCGGATTCCCGTGCGCGAATTACATTCGCCAACTTGCCAGCCTTCATTGCTGTCGTTTCAACAGCACTTTGAGAATCACCAAACCAATACCCTGTAATCACCGTCCTTGATTGTTGTTCAGTCCAAGCACAGCCGAACCATTTGTACGACAAGGAGGAGAGGTCTAAGCAGTTCGGTATGGCGCCAAAAAAATCTTTCTCAACAACGCTCACAATCGAATTCACCTACTCTGATTTATAAGTTCTCCGTTGGGGACTGCGTTGCAGAGGACTGCATCTTTTTTACCTTCTCGTAAACCTGCAGGATGGGGTGCGGCGTGAACAATAAGGTGCAATTGTCAAACCACGGAGAGCGCCGCCAGTATAAGCAGGATTCGTCTTCTGTGTCGGAAAACCAGTACGCGATGGGACGGCGTTCTCCCTGGTTATACGTCCATAAGGCTGCAAACCAGCGTATTTTAGAGGTGTGAAAGTCGACCATGCCAGGGGTAGTGTCCCGTCAAGTGGTGTAAATTTGAGTGCAACCCCTTAGTGTCGGCTATTTATGCAACACTGACGTTGGCGCCAGCAATTGCTGTTCGTCGGTACCGGTGAGTTTTGCCATGGACTCTCGG
>NZ_LJCO01000067.1 GCF_001399675.1 Paenalicyclobacillus ferrooxydans | reverse complement strand
GGTAGTGTCCCGTCAAGTGGTGTAAATTTGAGTGCAACCCCTTAGTGTCGGCTATTTATGCAACACTGACGTTGGCGCCAGCAATTGCTGTTCGTCGGTACCGGTGAGTTTTGCCATGGACTCTCGGCTGAAGTAGCGTCGTGCGACGATCCACTCATCGTTCTGCTCCTGGAGAATGGCTCCCCCAAGGCGTAGTACGGATTCCCGGTTCGGAAAGATGCCGACCACGTCAAAGCGCCGCCTGAGTTCACGGTTCAAACGCTCAAGTGGGTTGGTCGAGCAAATCTGCTTCCAGTGCTCTTTTGGGAACGCCATGTACGCCAGTACGTCTTCCTCCGCACGCCCCAATACATCCATTGCCTTCGGGAATTTCCCCTGAAGTTGCTCCACAACAACAGCCAGTTGCTGCTTGGCGGCTTCCTGTGTTGGTTGGGCAAAGATCGTCCGGACAATGGACGATACCATCGACTGTGACGCTCTTGGCACCTGGCTAAGGATATTGCGCATCGTGTGAACACGGCAGCGCTGCCACGTTGCTCCGGTCAGCGCAGAGCCAATCGCAGTGCGTAGTCCTTCATGGGCATCGCTAATCACCAACTGCACGCCACGCAGCCCACGTGCGACCAGACTGCGGATGAATGTCAGCCAAAACGACCCGTCCTCGCTGGTGCCAATGTCGAACCCCAATACTTCGCGCTCGCCAGTTTCTCGTACGCCAATCGCAATCACAAACGCCATACTCTGCACCCGTCCACCTTCTCGCACTTTCGGGAAGGTCGCATCTAGCCACAGATACGGGTACGTGCCCTCAAGCGGGCGGTTCTTGAAGTCCTGTACGACGTCGTCGAGCTCCTTACAGATGCGAGAGACCTCGCTCTTGCTAAGCCCCTGAATTCCCATGGATTCTACCAACTCGTCGACTTTTCGAGTGCTCACACCATGCACGTACGCCTCTTGAACCACCGACAACAGTGCCTTCTCAGCCTTGCGTCGGGGCTCTAGCATACTGGGGAAGTAGCTCCCCTTACGGAGCTTCGGGATCTGTAATTCAATCGTCCCAACACGAGTATCCCATTCTCGGTCTCTGTGCCCATTACGGCTATTGCTGCGCTTCTCACTGCGCTCATACCGTTCAGCACCGATCAGGGAACTCACCTCAGCCTCCATCACAGCCTGGGTGAGAACTCTCAGCCCCTCCTTCAGGAAATCCACATCACCATCTTCTAATCCAATCTTGCGAATAAGCTCCAAAAGTGCGATCTTGTCTGTAGAAGCCATCGACGTGCCTCCTCTACTATTTGCTCGTCACCTTTAGTAGATTGCACTCGATGGCTTTCTCGTCAAGATCCAGCCTTGGAATTTACACCACTACATGAGACTCTAAC
>NZ_LJCO01000080.1 GCF_001399675.1 Paenalicyclobacillus ferrooxydans | reverse complement strand
CCCGTGTACTGCACCTCGTTCCAATAAGATGCTTGCGTGGTCATCGGGACGGTTGCACTGAGAACAGGTCCGCCAAACAATGTGAGTGCTTTATCAAACGGCAACGGTGCATTGTACTGAATCTCAACGGTGGCACTTGGAGATGTTGGTGTTGAAGTCACCATATAGCCCGGCTCACTTTGACCAACTTGTAACTCTGTTACATTGAAAAGTGTCTGCCCGTTCCATGTTGTGGGCAGGTGTTCAGCTGCCAAGTCAACGTCAATTTGATTCTGTACATCTTGCACGCTACCCGTAATCGCTGCGACCCGTGCAGCGTCATGTGCGACCGTTCCGATTTCAAGCTTCATAACGACGAGCGGTGGGGCTAAAAATAAAATCATGGCCACTGCAAACCCGACGCAGATCATGAAAAACGTTGTGATTAAATTGCTCGGCAAGAAAACCTCCTCCATTCAGAGAAGGGACAGACCGAATCCCGGCCTGTCCCTTCCGCCTCATGCCGATTACGGAGCCTTGAATCCACCGCTGCCAACTGTAGCTTGTCCACCTGTGATATTCCCGCTTTCAGCTTGTTGTGCCAACTGTGTGAGGCCCTGCTGTGTGCTCAGACTGCTTGTCAGTGTGGATGCACCACCCTGCGCCTGGCTCACCATATGACCAATAATGAAATAGGCGACCCCGCCCACGATGGCTACTGCGAGAATGCCTGCAATCCACCAGAGACCACGATTGCTGTTTTCCTCCGCTGTGTTTGCCCGGTCTGACCGAATCCATCGCTTCATACGAACCCATTGACTCATTACCTGTTTTCTCCTCCCAAATTTTAAAATAGATTTTGGAGCACACTTGTCATTGCTTGGACATCACCAGATAGTGCAGCCCAGATGAGACCAGCCAGGATCATGACGACCAAACTTGAAAAGATCCACATTCCTGCGGTCACAATAAATTCATCCATGATTCCGCCGCACTCACCATCAAGCCATCGCCACAACCGTGTGATCCGACCTCGTCTAGACGACAGCACGTATGTCACCTCCACCGTCACGATACCGAATTGGGCTTTGTCAAACGTGCCATATTCGTGCCATGACAAACCCGTTAAAACGGTATCCCAATGAAAGACTTCATCATGTAGGCAAACATGGCAAAAATCACGAAACCAAATCCGGGCATTGCAATCAGCAGCGTTGCATAGAGCCCCAACTGCAGTTGCACATTTCCGTAACGTTTTGCAGCGTTCGCATCCCGAATTTTTGTATCCAGTTGAAGGCTCCGAAGCAGAGCATCCGCAACAGGTGTCCCGTACGTTTCCGACTCGGAAACAATCATCGCAAAGTCCTTCACCTGAGTAATCCCTGTGGATTCGGCCAGTGCATGAAGCGC
>NZ_LJCO01000004.1 GCF_001399675.1 Paenalicyclobacillus ferrooxydans | reverse complement strand
CACTAGCGTTGCATTAACGCGGTCTGAATATTTAGTTTTTATCATTTTCGGCATGAACGCTGAAACAAGACAACTGGTGAATAAGCAGGTAGCATCATCCATTTTTTGCTATAGGCTTTTACGATCCGTTTGAGATAGCGACAGTAGTTTCGAACTTATTCTCGTCGCTTTTGCCGCCCTCTAGACGTTCTTGCAGCTTTCCTGTGGACAGCACTCAGGAGTTCGTCCCAAGTTTTCCACAGTAAGGTTTTCAGCAATCTTTGCACGGTGAGCAGCGACGCAGTCGTGCTTAAATCGTGCTGGGCGAGAAACATCAGCAAGTAAGCAATCAACGCGATATAAATCTGGTTCTCAACCGCAGTTTGGCTTGTGCCAAAGAACGCTGTTGTCTTGAGGTGTTGCTTCATCCATCGGAAGAACAGCTCGATTTTCCAGCGATTCCGGTACAACTCTGCTAGTTCGTCGGCCGGCGTAAAATAGTCGTTTGTGAGAATCACAATCCGGTTGCCCTTCGTATCCAGTGTCACAATCCGGCGTAACTGGTGGACCATCTGTTTGCTTGCACTGCCCAGTCGAATCAGGTTGTCGTGGATAATGCCCGATTGCTCATCGAACTCTGACCAGTTCCAATCCAGCACATCGTACACTGCATTCTCTTTGAGCCTTGTCGCAAAGCGGATGTTCTTCTCACAGAAATCATCCCACATCGCGTAGTCAAGGTATCCGCGGTCAAAGACGTACATTGCATCCGAACTATCCACAAACCTAGAAAGCAACTTGCTGTCTGCGACGTTCGCTGACGTGATCTGTACTTTATCTGGCGCAGCACGGTCCGGTTGATGGAAGCAAATTCGGGTATGGACCTTGACCCCGGCCTTGGTCTTGCGAAAGGTCGCCCATTGGTACTTGGACAGACAAAGCGGAATCGTCGTCGAGTCAATGATCTTGACCAGTCCAAGTAGCGGTGCGTATGGCTTATCCGTGTGAATCGTCGCCATCGTCTTTTTCACTAGGTCAAGGAACACACCCCGAAATACGTCCGTTGGAATCCGTGCGCAAGTTCTCGATAGTTGCGAGATGCTAATGGAATCGAGACCAAGTTCTTGCTGTAGCGCATCGTCATTGCGAACGGCAATTTCAAGGTCCCGTAGGCCAGAGGCATTGACTAGTTGGGCATAAAGAAACAGGCGAAGAACAGCGGATGTACTGAGCTTTTTCACATACCGGTCGGCGCCATGTTTGGCGATGGATGCTTGCAAGGATTCGGGATCGACCAAAGAAAGCCATTGACCAAAACAGGATTTCAATGTAGCGTTGTCCATTGGGTTGTTCCTTTTCGTGGATTTGGACAGTACTACCTGTTCTCCATGATAAGGAACTTTTTATTTGTTCACAGAGTTAAAACACCGAATCATATGAACATTATGAATAACATTAATGCAACGCTAGTG
>NZ_LJCO01000040.1 GCF_001399675.1 Paenalicyclobacillus ferrooxydans | reverse complement strand
ATGGCGGAGGGGACACACGCGTACCCATGCCGAACACGACCGTTAAGACCTCCAGCGCCGATAATACTTGGAGCGCGAGTTCCTGGGAAGGTAGGACGTTGCCAGGCAAGTGAGTAACACAGAGGGCACAGCAGAGATGCTGGGCTCTTTTTGTGTTGTGTCTTGATTGATTCGCGCGCGAAGGCGCGCACCTTCTATTCTTTTGTTCGATACTTTGAAAAGAGGATGTGGAAGGCAGGCCTGTGGCCTGCCCGACGCACGCGCGGGCTAAATGGCGATACAGCGGGTTCCCTAGGCTAGGCAGATAAGCGAAAGAATGTTCGTTGATGGCTGAATCCAGGCGGATACGGACGAAACAACGAACAGGACTTCCCTTGTAGGGGTTCGCAGCCCTCAAAAGTAGGTGAACGGAGGCAACAAGGGAAGTCCTGTGCGCTAAAATGTCAGCCACCATGTGAAAAGGGAGCCAGAGGGGAAGATTTGTTCGTTCCCATTTGGGCGATGCAGCACTTTTGTCAGTTATATGGAAGACAGAGGAAGATTCGTTTGTACCGCAAGGCCGGGCTGCGCCGGAGACTTCCTTCGGTGCGTCCCCTGTCCTGGTTGATTCGCGCGCGAAGGCGCGCACCTTCTACGCTTTGTTTTTTGCATTTTACTTTGAATTTGAAAGCTGCGAGGTCATCGAAACAGGACGAAGAGAGGATGTGGAAGGCAGGCCTGAGGCCTGCCCGTTGCAACCGGAAGTTAAGTGGCGTTGCAGGGGTTCCATACGCTGGGGAGATAGGGGAAGGAATGTTCGCTGATGGCTGATTCCAGGCAAGTACTGATGAAACAACGAACAGGACTTCCCTTGTAGGGGTTCGCAGGCCTCAAAAGTAGGTGAATCGAGGCAACAAGGGAAGTCCTGTGCGCTACATGTCAGCCACCATGTGAAAACGGAGCAAGAGAGGAAGATTTGTTCGTTCCCATTTGGGCGATGCGGCACTTTTGTTCGTTATATGCCCAACAGAGGAAGATTCGTTTGTACCGCCGGGCCGTGCCGGGCCGGGCTGCACCGGAGACCTCGCTCGGTGCGTCCTGTCCTCACTAAATTGGCGCGCGAAGGCGCGCACCTTCTATTCTTTTGTTCGATACTTTGAAAAAAGGATGTGGAAGCCAGGCCTGAGGCCTCCCCAATGCACCCGTGGATTACGTGGTGTTGCAGTGGGTTCCTTAGACTGCGAGAGATAGGGGAAAGAATGTTCGTTGATGGCGGACTCCAGGCAGGTACTGACGAAACAACGAACAGGACTTCCCTTGTAGGGGTTCACAGCCCTCAAAAGTAGGGTGAACCGGGGCAAGAAGGGAAGTCCTGTACGGTAAATTGCCAGCCACTATGTGAAATCGAAGCGTTAGAGGAAAATTTGTTCGTTCCCATCAAGGTGATCCATCAAGGTGATCCATCAAAGTGATCCATCAAAGTGATCCATCAAGGTGATCCATCAAGGTGATCCATCAAGGTGATGTGCGATGCGGCAACTTTGTTCGCTACACTAACAAAGGAAGATTCGTTTGTACCGCCGCGCTGGAGACCTCGCTCGGTGGCGTACTGTCCAGATTGATTTGCATGAAGGCTGCCGAGCAACCGTGTGTCTATTGCTGAACTCCTGGATGGTTGTCGGAAGTCAGCCCGTTGAGGAACATGTCTGAAAATACACGGGCAACCTGACTTGGCGTGAGTTGCCCCGATTGGCGGTACCAGCGGTAGACCCAGTTACATGCACCGAGGATGGCAAGGGCCACGACTTTTGGTTCGCGAACGTGAAACTCACCTGAGCGAGCACCTTCTTCAAGAACCTGAGTCCATAGGTCCACGTATTTGTCCGTAAGGTCCTGTATGACCTGATGTTGTGGATCTCCAAGCGAAAAGGCTTCTCTGAGCAGTACAGTGGTCGTTTCCATATTTGATACTGATACTGTGATATGATTTTCCACGGCCTTCACCAGCTTTTCTGGTGCACTCATGTCGGTGTCGAGAACGGCTTGAAGATTGTCGTTAAACTCTGTAATGGCCTCGTGAGCGATTTGCAGCAACAGATCTTCTTTTGAGTGGATATAGTGGTACAGACTCCCCTTCTGTAGTCCTACTTCATCCGCGATGTCCTGAACCGATGTAGCATGATAGCCTTTCTGCTCAAACAACTTAACGGCAGCGAGCGCAATCTCTTTCTGGCGATTAGAAGCCATGAGTTTGTTCCTCTCCTTTACTGGCGAACATCCAATATATGTCCAATATATAAACAGCGGGCAAATGAGCAGATTGTGTGGATTCGAAAGTTAATGATCTCGCTCCAGTTCTGATTAAAACCGCTGAAAATTCACCCGATGAATCCGCTGTCAAACGCAACATAATTTACGAATGTTTCTTCTAAACGACCCGGGTATATTCCTACTCCCATTTACCGGGTGTCTGAAAAACCGGAGTTTAGGATGAGTCTAATCCCAAACGACTGTTTGGTCAATTAAAAGATAGGCTGAGAGGACATGGCTTATGTCCAATTGTGCGTTGGTTCGCGTCCAATTCGGACAGACTGTTGATGTAGCATGGGTACACGAGTGGTAAAGCTTGTACCATATTAGGTGTGTTGTGTGGTTGCATTCTGAATTTGGAGCGCTATAATATAGTCAACAAAGGTCAAAGTCAAAAAAAGTCAACTTTTGACGTCAGGGGAGGAGTTCATGGCGAGGAACATTTCAGATGTCATCGAGCGCTATTTGAAGCACATACTGGAGCAGGGAGACGGATTGGCTGAATTGCAACGAAGCGAACTGGCCGAATTGTTTCAATGTGTACCGTCTCAGATCAACTATGTGATTGCGACGCGCTTTTCGCTCGATCACGGTTATCTCGTCGAATCAAAGCGCGGTGGCGGCGGATATATTCGGATTCGCAAAGTCGAACTTGAGCAAACCCAGCCCTTGTTGACCATCGCAAAGTCCATTTCAAGTCAAGTCACCCAACGCGAAGCTGATGGTATCATTGAGCGGCTTTATGCGGAGGGTTTGCTTACAGACCGCGAGGCTGCACTTCTTAAAGTGGTTACGAGCAGAGAAGTCCTGCTTGTGGACCTTCCATTGCGCGACCAGTTACGCGCCAAAATTCTCGCGCAGTGTCTGGTCGTATTGTCTGTCACGGATTAGGCACGACAAATCCATCTGCACTTTAAGTCCAACTGGATTTGTTGAACCCGCACACTGTCAACCATTTAGGAGGTGGCTAACATGCTTTGCCAAGAGTGCAAAGAGCGACCAGCTACCGTTCATTTCACCAAAATTGTGGCCGGGGAGAAGAGTGAGTTTCACCTGTGTGAGCAATGCGCACAGGAGAAAGGAGACTTCTTCGCGAAGGCAGCACAAGCCTTCAATTTCAATCATCTGTTGAGTGGCCTGCTGAATATGGAGTCTTCACCTGGCGTGCCGACGGCACAACCAACCCTCCGATGCCCCTCATGCGGAATGTCGTACAGCCAGTTCACCCAGCTTGGCAGGTTCGGTTGTCCAAGTTGCTATGACAGTTTTTCTGCTCGTCTCGATCCGCTCTTGCGCCGCATTCAGTCGAGTGAAACTCATACCGGCAAGGTACCGCTTCGTGCTGGTGAGCAGGTCAAGGGTCGGAAAGAGTTGCAAAGACTGCGACAAGACCTGCAGCGTTCCATCGCCGCGGAGCAGTTTGAAGAAGCGGCACAACTGCGAGATCGCATTCGCCAGCTGGAACAAACGCTCGATGGACAGGAGGGGCGGTAACGTGTCACTCAGCGAATTCCTGCAACGAGCTACGAGTAAGTGGATGAAGGACGGCGGCCCCGATGACGACATCATTGTAACAAGTCGCATACGGATCGCTAGAAACCTTGAAGATATGCCGTTTCCCGTTTTGCAAACAGATAGTCACGCTGACGAAGTGATTCGTCTCGTCAAGCAGGCACTCGAAAGCAAATCGGTAAAGAATGTCGGACAGTTTGAATTTGCACGTTGCTCAGACATGTCTGCTCTTGATCGATACGTGTTGGTCGAAAAACATCTGATGAGCCGTGACCTTGCCGAGCAAGTGAAGCACGGCGCGATTGCACTGACTGAAGACGAGGTTATGAGCATTATGGTGAATGAGGAGGACCACCTTCGAATACAGTGCATCATGCCGGGATTTCGTCTGCAAGAAGCATGGAACCGAGCAAGCGAAGTCGATGATGCTCTTGAAGAGCACCTGCCGTACTCATTCCATGAACGGTACGGATACCTGACAGCTTGTCCAACGAACGTTGGAACAGGCATCAGGGCTTCTGTGATGATGCATCTGCCGGGTCTGGTCATCTCTGGTCATATCAATCGCCTGTTGTCTGCTGTGTCCCAAGTGGGACTGACAGTCCGTGGAATGTACGGTGAGGGCAGCGAAGCCGTAGGGAATTTGTTTCAGGTGTCGAACCAAATGACGCTGGGGGAGTCCGAGGAAGAGATCATCGGCAATCTCAGCAGCGTTGTGCAACAATTGATTGACCATGAGCGGTCCGCAAGACGGGCTTTGATGAGTCAAAATCGAACAGATTTAGAAGATCGCGTCTGTCGATCGTTTGGAATCCTGGCTTATGCGAGAAAAATAGATTCTAAAGAGACGTTGCAGAGACTGTCAGACGTTCGTCTCGGTATCGATCTCGGTGTGATTCGAGGCGTCTCATCAAGTATTTTGAAAGAACTGATGGTCATGATTCAGCCCGCGTTTTTGCAGAAATATTTCCACGAAGAATTAGCTCCAGGTGAACGGGACACAAGGCGGGCTGCGCTCATCCGGGAGAGACTCAGGCTTGACGATATGGAGGTGCGGTGAACATGTACACACGATTTACAGAACGTGCGCAAAAGGTGTTGGCTCTCGCGCAAGAAGAAGCCAGTCGGCTGCGCCACCCTGGCGTTGGGACAGAGCATATTCTCCTTGGGCTCGTGCGTGAGGGAGACGGCATCGCTGCAAAGGCATTGCAGTCCCTTGGGGTCAGTACCGACAAAGTTCAAGCTGAGGTCGAAAAGATTATCGGGACCGGTCAAAGTCAGACAGGGGCCATGACCTACACACCTCGCGCTAAGAAGGTCATCGAGCTGTCCATTGATGAGGCAAGAAAGCTCAATCATACTTATGTTGGAACTGAACACATCCTTCTCGGGTTGATTCGTGAGGGGGAGGGCGTCGCCGCTCGTGTGCTCGCCAACCTGAATGTAAGTCTGAGTAAAGCGCGGCAGCAGGTGTTGCAGCTCCTTGGTGGAGATGTGGCAGAAACCGGCACAGACAAGGACTCGTCTGCCGGGACGCCTACCCTGGACTCCCTCGCCCGCGACCTCACGCAAATGGCTCGCGACGGCAAGCTCGATCCGGTGATTGGCCGCAGCAACGAGATCGAACGCGTGATCCAGGTCCTTTCGAGACGTACCAAGAACAACCCAGTTCTGATTGGTGAACCTGGTGTAGGTAAGACGGCGATTGCGGAAGGTCTGGCACAGCGGATCATCAACGGTGACATTCCCGAAACGCTGCGAAATAAGCGCGTTATGGTGCTTGATATGGGAACGGTCGTTGCTGGAACCAAATACCGCGGTGAATTCGAGGATCGACTGAAGAAGATCACAGAGGAAATCCGCCATGCCGGAAACGTCATTCTCTTTATTGATGAGTTGCACACCTTGATTGGTGCCGGCGGGGCAGAGGGTGCCATCGACGCATCGAATATCCTGAAGCCGGCACTTGCCAGAGGCGAACTGCAGTGCATTGGCGCGACGACTCTTGATGAATATCGGAAACACATTGAAAAGGACGCTGCGCTTGAACGACGGTTCCAGCCGATTACGGTTGATCAACCGACAGCCGAAGAAGCCATTGAGATTCTCAAGGGTTTGCGTGACCGTTACGAAGCGCACCACCGAGTGAAAATCACAGACGCTGCACTTGAGTCAGCCGTGCAGTTATCGGATCGCTACATTCCTGACCGTTTCCTCCCAGACAAGGCGATCGATCTAATTGACGAGGCAGCATCCAGAGTGCGTCTGCAAAGCCACACTCCACCCCCGAATTTGAAAGAACTCGAATCGCAGTTGGAAAAGGTTCGCAACGAAAAGGATGCCGCCGTCCAGGGACAAGAGTTCGAAAAAGCGGCTTCGCTTCGTGACGACGAACAAATGCTGCGGAAAGAGCTTGAGAGCCGCAAGACAGAGTGGAAGCGGACGCAGGAAAACAACGATGTCAAGGTCGGCAGCGAAGACATCGCACACATTGTCGCTGCGTGGACCGGGATTCCTGTGAAACAGCTGCAACAGGAAGAGTCCGAACGGCTGATGAACATGGAATCGCTCTTGCACAGCCGAGTGATAGGTCAGGAAGAAGCCGTCGCGGCAGTTTCCCGTGCCATTCGCCGCGCCCGGGCTGGACTGAAGGATCCGAAACGTCCGATCGGTTCATTTATCTTTCTTGGCCCGACAGGTGTCGGTAAGACGGAGCTGGCTCGCGCACTGGCAGAGTCGATGTTCGGTGACGAGGATGCCATGATTCGCATTGACATGTCGGAGTACATGGAGCGCCATACTACCTCGCGGTTGGTCGGTTCACCTCCAGGATATGTGGGATACGACGAGGGTGGGCAGTTGACAGAGAAGGTTCGCCGCAAACCGTATTCTGTGGTACTCCTTGATGAGGTCGAGAAGGCTCATCCAGAAGTGTTTAACATCCTTCTGCAGGTACTTGATGACGGGCGGCTGACGGATGGCAAGGGTCGGACCGTGGACTTCCGAAACACCGTCATCATCATGACGTCTAATGCCGGGGCGGAGATGATTCGCAAGGGCGGATCGCTCGGATTTAAGCCGGATAACTCGTCGCAGTACGAGGACATGAAAACACGCGTAATGGAAGAATTGAGAAAGCAGTTTCGACCGGAGTTTTTGAATCGGATCGACGAGATGATTGTCTTCCATCCACTCGACGAATCCCAGATTGGTCAAATTGTTGATCTGATGGTGCAAGAATTGCAGAAGCGCCTCCAGGAGCAGGACATCCGCTTCACCCTAACAGAGGATGCGAAGAAGTTCCTGGCGAAAGAAGGGTTCGATCCTCAGTACGGCGCGCGACCTCTCAAGCGTGCCATTCAGAGGCATATCGAGGACGGATTGTCCGAGGCGTTGTTGACCGGAAGTGTGAAGCGCGGTGACACCGTCGAGATCGATGCAGGGGATAATGGGCTCACGATTCGCCAGACCACTCGCTCGAAGGCGGCCG
The DNA here is from genome assembly GCF_001399675.1 of Paenalicyclobacillus ferrooxydans. GTDB lineage: Bacteria > Bacillota > Bacilli > Alicyclobacillales > Alicyclobacillaceae > Alicyclobacillus_B > Alicyclobacillus_B ferrooxydans. The sequence goes on along the minus strand of NZ_LJCO01000040.1, from coordinate 104,412 downwards.
TGAAGTAACCCTTAGATTCATCGCTTACGACGTGTGAAGCGACAGAAGACAGGGGGCTGTACCGAAGGGTATTTGACTTTGGGCGGCCCCCTGATTTTGTGGAATTTGTCTCTGGTGTTACTTGTTTTCTTCTCTAAACAGTTGACCGCCTCCGTGATTCGGGTATGATGGGGGCACATTGGATTGTTTAGCTAGGAGAGCAGAGAATGCCGAAATCCCTTACCCGGTTTGTTTGCCAGAGTTGTGGGTACGAATCGCCAAAATGGAATGGTCGCTGCCCGCAATGTCAGGAATGGAACACATTTGTCGAAGAGTGGTCAGGTCCAGCGTCGAAAGGCATGCAGGGTTCTGCGCATGGTTTAGCGGGAACCACTCGAGCATTACCTATCACACAAATCCCTTCACAGCAAGAGCAACGCATATCTACGGGAATTTCTGAGTACAATCGGGTGTTGGGCGGAGGAGTCGTGCCAGGGTCGCTGGTGTTGATTGGCGGCGATCCCGGTATCGGTAAGTCCACCTTGTTACTTCAATCTTCCTATGAACTGGCGAAACACGGTCACCGCGTGTTGTACGTTTCCGGTGAAGAGTCTGCGACACAGCTGAAACTTCGGGCCGAGCGGTTGGATGCGACGCATCAGGACCTTCATGTCCTGTCCGAGACCGACATGGACCACATTGTGATGGTGCTCGAAGACATGAAGCCGGACTTCGTGATCATTGACTCCATACAAACCGTCTATCGACCAGCACTGGCATCAGCTCCGGGTTCTGTCTCTCAAGTCCGGGAGTGCACAGGTGTCCTGCTTCGTGTGGCAAAGCAGTTGAACATCGCCACTTTTATCGTTGGACATGTAACCAAGGAGGGCAACCTGGCGGGGCCGAGGATGCTTGAACACATGGTGGACGCGGTACTATACTTTGAAGGAGATCGGCACCATTCTTACCGCATCTTGCGTGCTGTAAAGAATCGTTTTGGATCAACCAATGAAATTGCAATTTTTGAAATGAAAGAAGCAGGTCTTGAGCAGGTGGCAAACCCGTCGGAGATGTTCCTGTCAGAACGGTCAGAGTCTGCGGCAGGGTCGTCTGTTGTGGCAGCCGTAGAAGGATCTCGCCCGATATTGCTCGAGGTGCAGGCTCTAGTTGCACCAACGAGTTTTGTCACACCCCGGCGAATGACTACGGGTGCCGATGCAAACCGCGTCAGTCTGATCCTCGCCGTGCTCGAGAAACGGATCGGGCTTCGATTACAGACTTCAGACGCCTACGTGAATTTTGCGGGAGGAGTTCGCGTGGACGAACCTGCCGCGGACCTTGGTATTGCCATTGCTATCGCCTCCAGTTTGCGAGACCTGCCACTTTCTTCATCCGACGTCCTGATTGGAGAAGTCGGGCTGACGGGTGAGGTCCGGTCGGTATCGAAGCTCGAGCAACGGATTAAAGAGGCGGATAAGCTTGGGTTTAAGCGGTGTATCGTTCCTCGGCACGGACTTCGCGGTTTGAAGACGTCAGGAACCATAGAAGTCGTTGGCATATCTAGTGTCGCTGAGGCTATGAAATTAGTGTTCTGACAAGGCCGCATGCAAGGTACTGAGAGCCGATTGCAGATTGTTGGGGTGGATGGATGCGTGAGGAGACTGCAAGGGAGGCAACAATCACCAAGATCCTTCGCACGGTAGCGCCAGGGACAAACCTGCGCGAAGGGATTGAGAACATCCTGCGCGCCAAGACGGGCGGGCTCATTGTCGTTGGTGCCACGGATGCTGTGTTAAAATTGGTGGATGGCGGGTTCCCGATACAATGCGATTTGACACCATCGCATTTATATGAGTTGGCCAAAATGGATGGCGCGATTGTTATCAGTGAAGACTTAAAACGAGTGTTGCACGCAAACACAAACCTGAGCCCCGACCCGTCGATTCCGACGTCGGAAACAGGCACAAGACATCGCACCGCAGAACGCGTGGCAAAGCAGACAGGTCAACTTGTTATTTGTATATCACAGCGAAGAAACGTCATTACGCTGTACCATGGAAACTACAAATATGCGCTGCGTGATATTGGCGTGATCCTCACTAAGGCCAATCAAGCGATGCAAACTGTGGAAAAATACAAGTCTGTACTCGACCAGGCTCTCACCAATCTCAGCGCTTTGGAGTTCGAGGAACTCGTTACACTGCAAGAGGTCACAATGGTGTTGCAGCGAGTCGAAATGGTTCTGAGGATTAAGGCCGAAATCAAACGGTACATCACAGAACTCGGCACCGAGGGGCGTCTCATCAGCATGCAGTTGGAAGAACTGGTTGCAAAAGTGGATGAGGAAGCATACCTTTTGGTCAAGGATTACGCGGCTCTTCGGCCCGATCAAACGCCGCACCAAGTTCTGACTGAATTACATGAACTCGCTTCTGACGCCTTGCTTGACGGGGCGGTGTTAGCTAAGATTATCGGATATGTCAATGTGGCCAATCTGGCAGATGAGCCTGTCGTATCCAAGGGGTACCGTATTCTAAGCCGAATCACCAGACTGCCTCAGCCCGTGATTGAGAACCTGGTGGGTCATTTTAAGTTCCTGCCAAAAATACTGGCGGCGTCGACGGATGAGTTGGTCGAAGTCGAAGGAATTGGAAGTGTCCGGGCCAGAGCTATCAAGGACGGCCTGAAGCGGATTCAGGAACAGGTCTTCATTGACCGGCACATCTAATTGTCTCGTGTTTACTACAAGGGGGATGACCTTTGTTTACAAAATTCATTCCAAGCTTGTTAACTGTCGGAAATCTGATTCTTGGGATCATTGCGCTGATGCTGACGGTGAACGGACGCACTGCGGATGCAGCGTTGCTGGTTGTCATCGGCATGGTTCTTGACGGTTTGGATGGGCGCGTTGCACGGTGGCTTCGCGCAGAGAGTGCCTTTGGAAAGGAACTGGACTCATTATCTGACATTGTCACCTTTGGCGTGGCACCCGCCTTCATTATGTACCAGTCGATGTTGCAGTACGAAGGATTCATCGGCATCGTGATAGCGGTGATGTTCCCCATAGCAGGTGCGCTCCGCCTCGCCCGGTTTAATGTCCAGCGGTCTTCGACGAAGTATTTCATTGGGCTCCCGATTACTGCCGCGGGTGGAATTCTTGCAACCATGGCCCTTTATCAGAATTTAATCCAACAGGCGAGCAGTGTCTTGCCAGTTGCGATGGTCTTGCTTGCAGTCCTGATGGTGAGCCGCGTTCGCTATCCGAATTTTAAGAAGGTCGCCTTCCCAAGGTCCGCGATCGTCGTCGTGCCACTGCTTGCCATCATTGTCGTGGTTGTATTCCGCTATCAACACTCTGCTGTCAACCGTTTGATCTTTATACCGCTGGCTGTCTATGCCCTCTACGGCGTATGGAGATTTATCAGTAAACGTCGCCGGCGGATTGATGAGGACCTGGAATCTGAGGCAGTTCACAGCAATGAGTCGTAGCTCGAAATTGACATCTTGTAAAGTTTTCAATCTATTGTCCGAACTGCTCCGAGGAAACGGGAGGAAAAGACCCGTGAATCGGAGTGTTTTCGTCTTTGCCCGCAAAGAGCAGGCTTTTGACGCTGCGGCTTGACGATGGTACACTTGTTGCAACACCCCAATACATGACCTGCGCGTCTGTTGGGGGCTGGACTTATACCATAGACCCTATTCATACGCTGATGGTGACTGCTTCACTCTTGGTCACTGCTCGGCACAAAGTTTTTCGTCCTCATACGGTGGCAAAACGGCGATGTACGGTCTAACGTCATCGCTTTTTGCCCATAATGTCGGTAGGAGGTGAGCGGCAATGATCAAACGTATGGTTCAGTTATTTTTTGTTGTAATTGGCGTCGTTCTCGGGTATGCTTTCGCACCGGCCTTATTTGCTCATGTATTCAGCCTAAAAGGAGTTCCCTTCCAATTCAAATGGTTTGGTGCCATTCTTGGAGGCAGTGTGTTCCTGCTCGGCACGACATGGTTAGTCAACTATTTGACGACCCTTATCAAGTGGCTTGAGGAGCATATTCAGAAAATGTCTTTGGCCGATCTCCTCGGCGGAACCATCGGCATGGTAATCGGACTTTTGGTAGCATATCTCCTTGAACCCGAGATTCATGTCATTCCGGTTGTCGGCTTGGCATTGCAGTTCTTCGTTGGGGTGTTGTTCGCGTATCTGGGACTGAGAATCGGATTCACGAAGCGCGAAGACCTTGTTTCACTGTTCGCAGGGAAGCTTGGCTCAAGGGATAAGGAAAAGGATAAAGACAAAGACAAAGATAAAGACAAACGGTCCGGGTTCCGCGTTGGTGAAGCAAAACTTTTGGATACAAGCGTCATTATTGACGGGCGCATCGCAGACCTGGTTCAGACCGGGTTTCTCGACGGCGTGCTTGTTATCCCATCTTTTGTACTGGAGGAACTTCAGCACATTGCGGATTCCTCTGATGTACTGAAAAGAAATCGCGGACGGCGAGGCCTTGATGTCCTGAATCGAATTCAAAAGGAACTGAAGGTCAAGGTGCAAGTGCTTGAAATTGATTTTGAGGATATCCAGGAAGTCGACAGTAAGTTGGTACGGCTTGCGAAACAGGTTGCTGGCAAGGTTGTGACGAACGACTTTAACTTAAACAAGGTGTGCGAGCTGCAAGGCGTTCAAGTGTTGAACATCAATGACTTGGCAAATGCGCTAAAGCCGATTGTGTTGCCTGGCGAAGAACTGTCTGTTCAGGTCATTAAGGATGGCAAGGAGTACAATCAGGGCGTTGCCTATCTTGACGATGGTACGATGATTGTGATAGAAGGCGGGCGCGAGTACATTGGTGGAAAAGTGGATGTCCTCGTCACGAGTGTGTTGCAGACATCTGCTGGTCGTATGATCTTTGCCAAGCCAAAGTTGTTGGAACGCGCGCTGTAGTTCGATTGTGCTACAATAAAATGACTCAAACTTGGGGACCGGCAAATCTGCCGGTCCTTTGCGGTGAACGGGGATGGAGAAAAGTTGGTTTACGGGGTTCTGTTGGCTGCGGGCAGCGGATCGAGATTCGGTGAAAAGAAACAGTACAGGCAATTGGCGGGGTTACCGGTATGGCGCCGGTCGTTCGATGCGCTGATTGATGCGGGTGTTGACGAGGTGTGGCTGGTCGTTCCGAAGGAAGATGAACCGGATATGGTCCGGGAGGCAGCAGACCTCAATGGGGTCCACATTGTTGTCGGAGGAGCCTCCCGGTCAGAATCGGTTCAGGCAGCACTGCGGTCGATTGGAAAGGGTGCAAGTGTTCCGGGCGACACAGAATGCGTGGTAATCCATGACGCAGCGCGTCCCTTCGTCAGTCCAAAGGACGTACAAGCCGTGATTCGTGATGCCTCGCAAACCGGTGCAGCACTGTTAGGCCACGCTTGCACTGACACGGTTAAACGGATCGCCGGACTCAGTTTGGTTGATGAGACGATTCCACGTGAGACGCTCATACTCGCTGAAACTCCGCAGGTCTTTTGGTGGGCCTGGATGCGAGACGTCTACCTTGCAGCCTCATCTGACATGCTGGCACTGGCGACAGACGATGCGTGGTTAATGGAGCAATCGGGTAAATCGGTCAAGGTGACACTGAGTACAGAGGCAAATATGAAAATCACCAGACAAACAGATTGGGAGTATGCTGAATGGCTTGCACAGCGGCGCTGGGGAGGCGGTATGTAAGATGCGTATTGGGCTAGGGTTTGACGTTCATCGCCTAGTGGAGGGGCGAAGGCTTGTTCTCGGAGGCGTCGAGATTCCATCACCAGTCGGTCTTGACGGACATTCTGATGCAGATGTGATTCTGCATGCGGTTATGGATGCTGTACTTGGCGCGTTGGCGCTCGGCGATATAGGTCATTATTTTCCCAATACCGATCCCCGTTTTAAAGATGCAGACAGCATTCAGCTTGCCGAGGAAGTGGCACTCGCCATGAGAGGACAAGGGTATCGAATTGGAAACATGGACATCATGGTGATGGCTGAATGGCCAAAGATTGCTCCGCATGTCTCAAAGATGCAGGCACGGATTGCAGGAGCATTTCAGTGCTCAGAGCGGGATGTGGGAATTAAGGCGACCACCATGGAACAACTGGGCTTCGTCGGGCGGCGTGAAGGCATCACAGCCCAAGCTGTCGTTTTATTGCTGCCGTCACATGGGAGGGATTGAAATGAGTGTCAGAGTACGCTACGCGCCAAGCCCAACGGGCCATTTACATATCGGCGGCGTCCGCACTGCGCTGTTTAACTATCTATTTGCGAAACATCATGACGGTGCATTTATCCTTCGGATCGAAGACACAGATCTCGAGCGCAATGTGGTCGGAGCCGAAGATGAGATGCTGGATGGTTTTCGATGGCTTGGATTTGAGTGGGCTGAAGGGCCTGACACAGGGGGGCAGTACGGACCCTACCGCTGTACAGAGCGTCTCCCAATTTATCAGGAGCATCTTGCGCGCCTCGCCAAGGTTGGGGCTGTTTACCCTTGTTACTGTACTCCCGAGGAACTCCAGGCAGATAAGGAACTCGCTGCGCAGGACGGGAGAGTTGCGCGATATTCGGGTCGGTGTCGCCATCTGACGACAGAACAACGGAGAGCCCTTGAACAAGAAGGGCGGAAGCCGAGTTGGCGATTTGCGATTCCTCCGGGTGAGACCATTCTTTTTGAAGACCTCGTGCGCGGAGAAGTATCGTTCGAGACCGATGAACTTTCGGACTTCGTCGTTATGAAGTCGAATGATATCCCAACATATCAATTTCAAGTGGTTGTTGATGACGCGTTGATGAAGATCACGCATGTCATTCGCGGTGAGGAACACCTTTCGAATACACCATGGCAGATCCTCGTGTACCGGGCGCTCGGTTATGAGGAGCCAAGGTTTGCACATCTGCCGCAAGTACTCAACTCAGACCGAAAGAAACTGAGTAAGAGAGACCCGAACGTTCAGCCCGTGCACGTTTATCGCGAAAAAGGGTATCTCCCGGAAGCAATTGTCAACTTTTTGGCATTGCTTGGGTGGTCGCCAGGCGGAGAGGAAGAACTCCTTTCTTTGGACGATCTCGTTCAAAGGTTTGACCTTGATCGCGTTTCAAGGAGCGGCGCCGTCTTTGATACCCAGAAACTGCAGTGGATGGCCTCTACATATATTAAAAAATTACCTGTAGAAGTCTTGACCGATCTCGTTCGTGTTCAACTTGAGCGTTTCGGCTGGGAACTGCCCCCCCATGGTACCGGTGAGTGGCTGGTGAACGTGGTTGGGCTGTACCAGGAGAAGATGGCATGTGCTGAAGATTTCGTTGGACTAGCGAAGACATTCTTCGAATCTGAGATGCAATTGGACGAGGAAGCACTCCAAGTTCTGGCCGATCCGGTGGCTCGACAAGTAGTCAAACGTTACCTGGAACTGGCAGAAAGCGACACCGAATGGACGCCGGAGGCAAGCCGCCTTCGCTTTAAACAGATTCAATCCGAACTTGGCGTAAAAGGAAGACAACTGTTCATGCCGGTGCGTGCAGCGGTTTCAGGCACGGTCCATGGACCTGACCTTCAATTGACCATTACCTGTCTGTCCAAGCCATGGGTGCTTGAGAGAGCCAAGAAAGCCCTTAGTCACGTTGACAAACAGGGCAGTGATGCTTCACAATAACGACAATCAGACGAAGTGCGTATTGAAATTCGGCAATGGACAGGAAGAGTACATGTGTGAGTGAGCTTCAGAGAGAGGCTGTGTGACGCTGTGAGCAGCCTTAGGTCACGGACATGGAAGTGCACCTGTTGGCCTCGGAAAGAAAGACCTGTGCATGTGTCTGGTGCAGTGTTTGAGTAAACTCCGACGGGTAGTCCCGTTACAGACGAGCAAAGCGGGTGTGTTTCAGCACGCCAAGCAGAGTGGAACCACGGGTAACGCCGTCTCTGATCCAGAGGCGGCTTTTTTGATCAAGGAGGAAAAATCATGACAATCCGACTTTACAATACGTTGTCAGGAAAAAAGGAAGTTTTGGAAACCATTGAACCGAACAAGGTTCGTTTTTATGCATGCGGTCCAACAGTGTACAACTTGTTTCACGTAGGGAACGGACGCATGTTTGTTGTCTTTGACACTGTTCGCCGTTACCTTGAGTATCGGGGCTACGAGGTTCGCTTCGTTCAGAACTTCACGGATGTCGATGACCGGATCATCAATCGCGCGAATGAACTTGGTGAGAACGTTCGTGACGTGGCAAACCGCTATATTGAAGAATACTTTCGAGATGCAGATGCACTTGGGATCAAACCGGCTACGGTGCATCCGCGGGCGACGGAGTGCATCCCGGAGATTATCGCGTTTATTGCCGATTTGATCCGGTTGGGGCACGCCTATGAACGCGAGGGGGACGTGTATTTCGATACCTCGTCGTTTGCCGAGTACGGGAAACTCTCTCATCAGTCACTCGACGAGATGCAGGCTGGTTTTCGTATCACGGTGCTCGAGCACAAGGACGACCCGACTGACTTTGCTCTGTGGAAATCCGCCAAGCCTGGCGAAGAGTACTGGGAGAGCCCTTGGGGGCCAGGTCGACCAGGATGGCATATTGAGTGCTCAGTGATGAATGCGAAATATCTCGGCGAGGAGATTGACATTCATGCAGGGGGCAGAGATCTAGTGTTCCCGCACCATGAAAACGAGATCGCTCAAAGCGAAAGCCGCTTCGGACATACGTTCGCCCGTTATTGGTTGCACAACGGCACGCTGAACATCAATGGTGAGAAGATGTCGAAGTCGCTTGGGAACTTCATCATGACCCGCGATCTGCTTGAGGAGAGGAGTGCTGCAGCCGTACGCTTCTTTCTGCTCAGCGCACAGTATCGTCATCCGCTGAACTATACGCAAGATGCCATGGAGCAGGCAGAACAAAGCGTCGTCCGGATCGGCCGTTCACTGCGTAATCTTGCGCATCGGCGGGAGGTGTTGTTGGAAGGGCCCAGTTTTGCACGCGGGGATGAAGGCGTACGAAATGAGGTTCAAGCGGAGTTCGACGGTGTGCGAAAAATGTTCGTCGATGCCATGGATGACGATTTTAACACAGCTGACGCAATCGCGGCTGTATTTGAGGCGGTGCGTTTAGCAAACACCTATTTGGCCGAAGATCAGGTAAGAGAGTCTGAACTAAACGGGTGGGAGAGTCTCATTTCTGAGTTGCTTTCGGTGCTGGGCATTCAACTCAGTAACGATGTCACACCGCAAAGTACGGCAAGGTCAGAAGACGAGGAAATTGAATCACTGATTGCAGCTCGCAATCAAGCCCGCAAAGCGCGAGATTTTAAACGGGCGGATGAAATCCGTGATGAGTTGTCTGCACGCGGAATCACCATTGAGGACACGGCACAAGGAACAAGATGGTTCCGGTCATGAAAAACTGGACCGTGTCGGAGTTGTCACCGCTGGTGTTGGCCTATCTGGGGGACGCGGTTTGGGAACTCTACGCAAGAAACCATGTGTTGACCAGAGGGATCCGTCGTCCGAGTGAACTGCATCGGGCTGCGACAGCTTACGTATCAGCTGCCGCTCAGGCCAAACTTGCTGCCGAACTCTGGGAGTCGTTAAATGATGAAGAGCAAGCCATCATGCGACGTGGGCGGAATGCAAAATCGGGACATGTGCGAAGGAATGCAGACGTCTTGGACTATCGACACAGTACAGGGTTTGAAGCGTTGATTGGATATTTGTACGGGAACGGAAGTCACGAACGCTTAGAACAAGTGTGCCAAATGGCACTTGAACGCGTGGACAAATGGAAGGGGCAAGAGTAATGGCAGATGGACGGAATCGACAAAGCAATACAGGTAGCAGACACCGCACCGCAACAAGCGCCGGTCGTGGTGGGCAAAGCACGGCTCAGGGGAGATCAGCCGGTGGACGACGGGGCCCTCGCCGGGAAGCCAATGACCGCAGAACAGGAGACGACAGCCGACGCATTGAACGTGGGACCAATGGGACACAATCCAGTACTGACCGCGGGACCAGTCGGACGCAATCCCGTACTGGCCGTGAGGTCAGTCGCGGCACGCGGACGGGAAGTCGAACGAGTGAGAGAGCACCGGGAGGGCGTGACTTTACCCTGTCCTCTCGGAGGGATTCTCGTGTAGATACACGTGTCAGCCGAAATACCCGGTCAACCGCGCCTCAAGATGACACTGCTGCGGACGTCGCCAATTCGCTAATCGTTGGTCGCCACCCTGTGCTCGAAGCACTCAAATCGGGGAGGTCCATCAACAAGATTCTGATTGCCGAAACAGCCGAGGGTGGCAGCTTGTCAGAGATTACCGGAAAGGCAAAAGCGGCCGGTGTTGTGATTCAAAAAGTCCCCAAGGCCCATCTGGATTCTATCACCGCTGTGGGGGCACATCATCAAGGTATTGTGGCCTATGGAGCGGCGCACGACTACGTTGAGCTGGAGGAGATTATTCAAAGGCAGACAGGGCATGACCCGCTGGTGTTACTCCTTGATGAGGTCTCTGATCCGTATAATCTCGGCGCAATCCTTCGCACTGCAGAAGCCACAGGCGTGCAAGGCGTTGTTATCCCGAAAAGACGTGCTGTGCCATTGACTGAAACTGTCGGCAAGGCTGCAGCAGGGGCAATGGAGTACGTCCCTGTCGCACGGGTGGCAAATCTGGTGCAGGCCATGGAAACCTTAAAGGCACAGGGCTATTGGATTGTCGGTACAGACGTTGACGCTCCGCAGTCCTATACACAGATCACGTATCGCGGCCCCATCGCGATTGTGATTGGAGCTGAAGGAAAGGGACTTAGTCGATTGGTTCGGGAGCGTTGTGACTACACGGTCTCCCTGCCGATGCTTGGCGAGCTGCAGAGCCTGAATGCCTCAGTCGCAACCGGGGTGCTGCTCTATGAAGTCATCCGGCAAAGAGGGTAAGAAGCGGCGCATCCGCAAGAAATGTCTCATCGTTGATGGATACAACATCTTGGGGAGATTCACAACCGCCTCTCTCGGCGACTTGAAGAATCTCGAGGAGATGCGGAACCGACTGACTGATGTACTGGCAGAGTACAGGTCGTTTGCAGGCGAATCTGTCATTCTTGTCTTTGATGCGCATCAGACACCGGGCCCGGAGCGAGATTTCACGCGCTCCGGTGTGCGCATCATCTTTACCGCCTATCAAGAAACTGCAGATGATCGGATTGAAAGGCTCGTCTATGAATTGAGAGACACTACCCCTGAGATCACCGTTGCCACTTCCGATTATGCCGAGCAACAGGTTATTTTTGGCGGGGGGGCACTTCGAATTTCTGCAGATGGACTGCTGGAACGGCTTCGTGAAGCGAAACAGGATATCCGGACGAGCCTGGCAGAACAGAATGAGGGGGCTTCTTCCAGAATTTCTGACAGAATCGGTCAGGATGTTGCAAAAATTCTTGAAAAATGGCGTCGCCAGTAATTTCCTCCCGTTGACCGTGATAGATTACATAATGTATAATGAGCTCATTCTCGGCCGTCGATTCGGGGTGATCTCAGTTTGAACATGCAACTCAAATCCACTCCAGTCCGTACCCTGGACGACTGGACAGACGAGGACTTGGTCGAAGCCGTGCACAGCGGCAATGACGAAGCTTTGGAGTACTTGATTCACAAGTACCGGAACTTCGTGCGTGCGAAAGCGCGTTCCTATTTTCTGATCGGTGCAGATCGAGAAGACATCATCCAGGAGGGCATGATTGGACTCTACAAGTCCATTCGCGATTTTCGCGAGGACAAGCTGACGTCCTTCAAGGCCTTTGCAGAACTGTGTATTACCCGTCAAATCATTACTGCCATTAAAACGGCAACCCGCCAGAAACACATTCCTCTCAACTCTTACGTTTCATTGGACAAGCCTATCTACGATGAGGATTCAGATCGCACACTGTTAGATGTGATTTGTGCTGCTCGAGTCAGTGATCCGGAAGAACTCGTTATCCACCAGGAAGAGTTTGACGATATTGAGTTGAAAATGGCTGAGTTGCTCAGCGACCTTGAACGGCAAGTTTTAATGCTGTACCTTGATGGGCGTTCATATCAGGAGATTGCAATCGATCTGGATCGCCATGTCAAATCAATTGACAATGCTTTGCAGCGCGTAAAACGCAAGCTGGAGAAGTACTTGTCGTTCCGGAATATATGGGGTTGAGCAAATCGCAAGATTTGTTCATCTCACGTATACGGCTTCGCTTGTCCGTCGATAATGGAATTAATCTTCGCTCGCAGCAGAGGCTTGCATCCCCGTGTTTAGCGCCGTGCCACATACTTTCGAGCTATATTGACACTGAGTTGCGGCTGTGCTAACCTGTTTTAGTCTATGGGGGCTGTTTGACCCTCTTTATTTATGATTGTTGGGTTTTCAGGGGAGGTGCCCTAGCATGCGCGTTGTCATCACACTGGCTTGCACAGACTGCAAGCAGAGAAACTACACAAGTGTGAAGAACAAGAAAAACGATCCAGACCGTATTGAGGTCAAGAAGTTTTGCCCGTACTGCAAATCGCACACGGCGCATCGAGAAACACGGTAACAAGACTGAGTACGAAGTGAGGGCGTTTTTATGGCCAAGCCGAAACCGAATGATACTGTCGCACGGCCTGAACGAAGGACGGGACTGTTTCAGTTCTTTCGGGAGAGTTTTCGTGAACTCAAACGAGTTCGTTGGCCGAATCGTCGCGAGGTCACGACTTACACAGGGGTCGCTCTCTTGGTGTGCTTCATCATGGGTGGCTTGGTGTGGGGTTTTGACATCGGCGTTGCAAAGCTTTTGTCGTTGATTCACGTTATCTAAAGCTTGGTTGTTAAAGGGGGTGCGGGGCAGACCGCCCGGAGTCATGGAAAAGCTTGAAAAGCAGTGGTTCGTCATTCATACGTACTCTGGTTACGAGAACAAGGTGAAGACGAACTTGGAGAGCCGAGTACAAACGATGGGCATGGAGGACAAGATTTTTCGTGTCCTTGTGCCGACCGAAGACGAGTTAGAGGTCAAGAACGGAAAGAAACGCGTTGTTCAACGCAAGGTCTTTCCGGGATACGTCTTGGTAGAGATGTTTATGACTGATGACTCGTGGTACGTCGTCCGCAATACCCCTGGAGTCACTGGATTTGTGGGCTCTGCAGGCGGCGGCTCCAAACCGGTTCCGTTGTTGCCGGCAGAGGTGCGTTCCATCATGCGTCAAATGGGTGCTGACGAGGTTCAAGTCAAGATAGACTTTGCTGTTGGTGAAGTGGTTCGGGTTATCGATGGTCCTTTCGCTGACATGGTGGGCAATGTGGAAGAGATTAGCGGCGACCAACAAAAGTTGAAGGTGCTTGTGTCCATGTTTGGACGTGAAACGCCGCTTGAGGTGGACTTCAGTCAAGTCGAAAAGCTCTCTTGAGTCTTTTGTGACTAGACCGTTTGAACGCAGCTGAATAGCAGACAACAGACCTTTTGAAGGTCGTTTTCTGTGGCGCGATTCTCGGGTGTCCGAGGAGCGTCAGATAAATGTATGTACGATTCCAAACTGGAATTGTGCAGCGTGGGAGGGCGTTCGCCCGAATACCACATTACGGGCAAGGGAGGTGGATTCGTTGCCGAAGAAGATTGTGAAGGTCGTTAAGCTGCAGATTGCTGCAGGCAAGGCGACACCGGCGCCGCCGGTTGGACCAGCTCTGGGTCAGGCGCAAGTGGGCAACATCATGGGTTTTTGTAAAGAGTTCAACGCGCGGACGGCGGATCAAGTAGGTTTGATCATTCCGGTCGTGCTGTATGTGTACGAAGACCGTTCTTATACGTTCGATCTCAAAACTCCGCCTGCGGCTGTGTTGTTGAAGAAGGCTGCTGGGATTGAGTCAGGTTCATCCGAGCCGAACAAGAAGAAGGTTGCTGCTGTCAAACGTGCGAAAGTGCGTGAAATTGCTGAAAGCAAGATGGCTGACCTGAATGCGGCTTCTGTTGAGGCTGCAATGAGAATGGTGGAAGGTACCGCTCGCAGCATGGGTATTACGATTGAGGACTGACCAGGCAACTGGTAGTTCTGAGTGGGAGGCTTCATGCCGTATAACCACACGGAGGTGTTAGATTTGGCTCGACTAACAAAACGTCAGGCGGAAGCTGCGAAGGTCGTCGATCGCTCCAAGGACTATGAGCCCGTGGAAGCCATGGAGACGTTAAAGCAAGTTGCTTCTGCGAAGTTTGATGAAACCGTGGAAGTCGCTGTGCGTCTTGGCGTTGACCCGAGAAAACAGGATCAACAGGTTCGCGGTGCGGTTGTTTTGCCGCACGGAACGGGTAAAACCGCACGGGTACTTGTGTTCGCTAAGGGTGATAAGGCGAAGGAAGCAGAGGCTGCAGGTGCAGATTTCGTCGGCGATGATGACTATATTAATCGCGTTGCTCAGGGGTGGCTCGACTTTGATGTCGTTGTAGCTACTCCGGATATGATGGGTGCGGTTGGCCGTTTGGGTCGTATCCTTGGCCCTAAGGGCATGATGCCAAACCCGAAGACTGGCACCGTTTCGTTTGACGTAACTCGTGCTGTGTCTGAGATTAAGTCTGGTAAGATTGAGTATCGCCTCGACAAGGCTGGCATTGTTCATGCCCCGATTGGTAAGGTTTCGTTTGAGGCGGCTCAGTTGACCGAGAATTTGGGTGCACTTATTGATGCGCTGCGCAAGGCTAAGCCTGCGTCAGCAAAGGGTCAGTACTTCCGCAGCACGACTGTGAGCTCCACCATGGGCCCTGGTTTGCATGTGAATGTACAACGCTTTGGCGTGTCTGCAGAGTAAGTAAGGTGTGCCAATGTTTGGAGCTTGATCTGTTCTACTTGAATGGGTAGAATAGGTGATGTGTTTTTCAGGATGGACCGTAGACAGCAGGCCCTTTGGGTTAATGGGAAACCGCCTGCCGAGGTTCGCGACGGATTGTAAAGTCGCGTCTCCGTGTCTGCGGAGGCGCGACTTTTTTGATGTCTTCGAACGGTTCCGCCTGGGCATTTGAAGCAGTGGGAGGTGTTATTGTACGATGGGCGATGTTCAACAAAAGCAAGCATTCGTCGATGAGCTCGCTGAGCGGCTGGCGAAGAGTAAGTCCACGATTGTAACCGATTATCGCGGTTTGAGTGTTGCTGAGGTCACTGAGCTTCGCCGGCAGTTGCGTGAAGCCGGAGTGGAGTATGAAGTTATCAAGAACACGATGACACGTCGAGCAGCTGCAAAGGTTGAGATAAGCGGCATGGACGACCTGTTGACAGGTCCGAACGCAATCGCGTTTGGCTACGACGATGTCGTTGCTCCGGCCAAGGTTCTGTTTAACTTTGCAAAGGCTCACAAAGCCTTGGAACTGAAGGGTGGCGTAGTCGAAGGCAAGGTTGTCGGCGCGTCAGAAATTGAAAGTTTAGCAACACTCCCGTCCAGGGAAGGACTGCTGTCCATGTTGCTTAGCGTGTTGCAAGCACCGATGCGTAATTTTGCATACGCAGTTAAACAGGTTGCGGAGCAAAAGGAAGCGCAATAAGGCTTCTTGGCTGTCTGGTTTCGATAGCGATAACTTGAACGTATGAAGTGATGTGCACTGACCTTGTGCACGACAACAATATTGGTGAAATACCACCCATCAGGAGGGATATTCCGTGAGTGAGACAATCACTGGAATTATTGAGAGCATTAAGGGCATGTCTGTGCTCGAATTGAACGACCTTGTTAAAGCGATTGAAGAAGAGTTTGGCGTAACTGCCGCAGCTCCGGTTGCAATGGTTGGCGGTGCCGGTGCTGGAGCTGAAGAAGTAGCTGAGCAAACTGAGTTCGATGTTGTTTTGACCTCTGCCGGCGCTTCGAAGATTGGCGTTATCAAGGTTGTACGCGAAATTACCGGTCTTGGTCTGAAAGAAGCCAAGGACTTGGTTGACAATGCTCCGAAGGCCATCAAAGAGAAGGTTGCCAAGGAAGAAGCAGAAGCCATCAAGGCTAAGCTTGAAGAAGCTGGCGCATCTGTGGAAGTTAAGTAAGTCTCTTTTTGGCGAGAGGCACGCGGTTCGTTGCGTGCCTCTTCGTGTTTCAATTTGTTGTTAACCGGTTAACTCCAAGGAGGGCCCATGAGCGATCACTATTATTCGGAAAACCCAGGTGTCCAGAGTGAGCCTCGGACGATCCGTTTCCACGTTCGGGGTGTCGAACTTGAGTTGACGTCCGATGCGGGAGTGTTCTCTAAGACGGGGCTTGATTTTGGAACCCGACTATTGATTGAGACGGCAGTCCTGCCAGAGGTTGGCCTGATTGTCGATCTCGGTTGCGGGTACGGTGCCGTCGGAGCTGTCTTAGGCCGTGTGTATCCAATGACCCGCTGGGTTCTCCTAGATGTAAATGCACGGGCTGTGGACCTGGCGACGGTAAACACACGGTCGCTCGGCGAACGCGTATCGGTGAGGCAAAGTGATGGGTTAAGAGCCTTGTTCGAGGACGAGCCGGATGCCGTTTTGCTGAATCCCCCTATTCGAGCCGGTAAGTCAGTGGTGTACGGGCTCTTCGAGGAGTCGCTGTCTCGCTTGAAGACGGGTGGTACACTGTGGGTTGTGATGCACAAGAAACATGGCGCTGACAGTGCATTGCGATTCCTGGAGGAGCGGTTCTGCAAGGTGACACTTGAGTCCCGCAAGTCTGGATATCATGTCTTTGCATGCAGAAAATGAAAAAGTTGATGTGCGATTCAACATATCTATGATTTGGCGTGTTGACATCGTATTTTGTATGTGCTAAAGTACCTAAATGCAAACTCATCTGGAATGGACGGAGATGAATAAAATACCATCCATTTGGATATAGGTGAATATTACACTTATGTGAAAATGTGGTTCCGCGCAACCTCATTTCTTTTTTGTTTGATCACATATGTATTTATAACCAGCGTGAGGGGGGACGCATTTGCAGGGACATATGGTCAAGTATGGGTGGCGTGAGCGCCGCTCCTACTCGCGCATCCGAGAGGTCCTGGACCTTCCAAATCTGATTGAGATCCAGCAACGCTCATACGAGTGGTTTTTGCGTGAGGGTCTCCGTGAGATGTTTGATGACATCTCACCAATTCAGGACTTTACGGGCAACCTGGTTCTGGAGTTTGTCGACTATAGTCTAGGAGAGCCCAAGTATGATGTGGAAGAGTCCAAAGAACGGGATGTGACCTATTCTGCGCCGTTGCGCGTGAAGGTACGCCTGT
The DNA here is from genome assembly GCF_001399675.1 of Paenalicyclobacillus ferrooxydans. Taxonomy (GTDB): domain Bacteria; phylum Bacillota; class Bacilli; order Alicyclobacillales; family Alicyclobacillaceae; genus Alicyclobacillus_B; species Alicyclobacillus_B ferrooxydans. Next base: position 87,177 of record NZ_LJCO01000040.1, on the reverse strand, counting down.
TGAACAAGGAAACCGGTGAGGTCAAGGAACAGGAAGTCTTTATGGGAGATTTCCCGCTGATGACCGATACAGGTACCTTCATCATCAATGGTGCCGAACGCGTCATTGTCAGTCAGTTGGTTCGTTCACCGAGCGTGTATTTCAACAGCAAGATTGACAAGAACGGAAAGAAGACATTCGCAGCCACGGTGATTCCGAACCGAGGAGCATGGTTGGAGTTCGAGACCGATGCGAAGGATGTCGTCTACGTTCGGATTGATCGGACCCGGAAGCTTCCTATCACGGTCCTTTTGAGGGCTTTGGGCCTTGGGACGGATGCGGAAATTATCAATCTGCTTGGTGAGGACGAGTACCTACGCAACACGCTTGACAAGGATACGACTGATTCCACGGAGCGGGCTCTTGTTGAGATTTACGAGCGGCTCCGTCCTGGGGAACCGCCGACCGTTGAAAATGCTCGTGTACTGCTGGCATCTCGGTTCTTCGATCCCAAGCGCTATGATTTGGCCAATGTGGGCCGCTACAAGATTAACAAGAAGCTTCACATCAAGAACCGCCTGCTGAATCAACGTTTGGCGGAAACGCTGGTCGATGTGGATACCGGCGAAATCATTGCAGAAGCGGGTCAGGAGATCGACCGTCGTTTGCTCGACAAAATCATCCCGGCGCTTGAACGCAATGTTGGTCGCTTCAATGTTCGGGCAACTGCGGAGCTCACAGATCAGGATGAAGTGCCGCTTCAGATGGTGAAAATCTTCAGTCCGCTTGAGGATGGCAAGATTTTAAACGTCATTGGCAATGGCTCCATTGACCGGTCTGTAAAACACATAATGCCGGCTGACATCCTGTCTTCCGTCAGCTACTTCTTCAATTTGCTTCACGGTGTTGGGTCGACTGACGATATCGACCATCTTGGAAATCGCCGCTTGCGTTCTGTTGGCGAACTGCTTCAGAATCAGTTCCGCATTGGTTTGTCTAGGATGGAACGCGTCGTTCGTGAACGGATGTCAATTCAGGATCCGAGTGGAATCACGCCGCAGGCGCTGATTAATATTCGGCCTGTCATTGCCTCTATCAAAGAGTTCTTTGGATCGAGTCAGTTGTCACAGTTTATGGACCAAACCAACCCGTTGGCAGAGTTAACGCATAAGCGGCGCCTGTCAGCACTTGGCCCTGGCGGACTCACTCGTGAACGGGCGGGCTTCGAGGTTCGAGACGTGCACTACTCCCACTACGGGCGGATGTGTCCGATTGAAACGCCGGAAGGTCCGAACATTGGGTTGATTAACTCGCTGTCGACGTACGCGCGCATTAATGAGTACGGGTTCATTGAAACTCCGTATCGCCACGTCAACCCGGATACCGGTGAGGTCACTGAACATATCGACTACCTCACTGCGGATGAGGAAGAGAACTACATTGTGGCTCAGGCGAACGCAAAACTTACGGATGACAACCACCTTGCAAGTGAAGAGGTTGTGGCCCGTTATCGCGGTGATACGTTGCTCGTTCCACGCGAACGGATCGACTACATGGACGTCTCGCCAAAACAGGTTGTGTCTGTTGCAACGGCTATGATTCCATTCCTTGAGAATGACGATGCGAACCGTGCGTTGATGGGTTCCAACATGCAGCGTCAAGCAGTTCCGCTATTGGTGCCAAAGGCGCCTGTCGTCGGAACCGGTATGGAGCACCAGGCTGCCAAAGACTCCGGCGTGTGTCTGGTAGCAAAACGCCCCGGTGTTGTGGAACGTGTTACGGCCCGCGAGATTTGGGTCCGCACCTATCACGATATTGACGGAAATCGCGTCAAGGGTGATCTCGATAAATATAAGCTTCAGAAGTTTACGCGTTCCAACCAGAACACATGTATCAACCAACGTCCTGTGGTTCGGGAAGGTCAAGAGGTTGTTGCTGGTGACATCCTGTGTGACGGCCCGGCGACAGAAATGGGTGAGTTGGCACTTGGGCGTAATGTTCTGGTGGCCTTTATGACGTGGGAAGGCTACAACTATGAAGATGCGATTTTGCTTTCCGAAAAGGTCGTGAAGGAAGATATTTATACGTCCCTTCACATCGAAGAGTATGAGTTGGAAGCTCGCGACACGAAGCTTGGACCAGAAGAGATCACGCGTGACATTCCGAACGTTGGTGAGGATGCACTGCGCAACCTCGACGAACGCGGGATTATCCGCATTGGGGCTGAAATTCGTACCGGTGACATCCTGGTTGGCAAAGTGACGCCGAAGGGCGTTACAGAGCTGACGGCTGAAGAACGGTTGTTGCACGCCATCTTTGGCGAAAAGGCGCGTGAGGTTCGAGACACGTCGCTGCGCGTCCCACACGGTGGGGCAGGGATCGTCGTGGATGTCAAAGTGTTTACCCGCGAGAATGGCGACGAGCTCCCGGCTGGTGTAAATCAGTTGGTGCGGGTTTACATTGCTCAAAAACGAAAGATCTCTGAAGGGGACAAGATGGCTGGTCGACACGGTAATAAGGGTGTCGTGGCTCGGATTCTTCCAGAGGAAGATATGCCGTTCATGGAGGATGGTACTCCAGTTGAGATTGTTCTGAATCCGCTTGGTGTTCCTTCTCGTATGAATATTGGTCAGGTACTTGAGACTCATCTGGGTATGGCTGCCCGTGCACTTGGTCTTCACATTGCAACGCCTGTTTTTGACGGAGCACATGCAGAGGACGTTTTCTCAACCTTGGAAGAAGCAGGCTATGACCCGGATGGGAAACATGTTTTGTACGATGGGCGGTCTGGAGAGGCATTTGACAATCGGGTTACTGTCGGGTTTGTCTACATGCTGAAACTGCACCACTTGGTCGACGACAAGATTCACGCTCGTTCCACTGGGCCGTACTCTCTCGTCACGCAGCAACCGCTTGGCGGTAAGGCGCAGTTTGGCGGCCAGAGATTTGGCGAGATGGAAGTGTGGGCCCTTGAAGCGTATGGTGCGGCCTACACCTTGCAAGAGATCCTCACTGTGAAGTCCGATGATGTTGTCGGTCGCGTAAAGACGTACGAAGCGATTGTGAAGGGCGAGAATGTACCGGAGCCCGGTGTTCCGGAATCATTTAAGGTTCTGATCAAGGAGCTGCAAAGCCTTGGCATGGACGTCAAAATCCTGAGCGAAGATGAGCAGGAGATTGTCATGCGGGAGAGCGACGAGGACGACGATACCGGAGAAAAGCTGAATCTAAACCTTGAGAGCCGGGAAATCGGGGACTGACGCGCTGATGAAAGGGAGGATGCTCCTTGTTGGATGTCAACAACTTTGAGTACATGAAGATCGGACTGGCTTCGCCGGAGAAGATCCGCTCCTGGTCCCATGGTGAGGTCAAGAAGCCGGAGACCATCAACTACCGCACCTTGCGTCCGGAAAAGGATGGCCTGTTTTGCGAACGGATCTTTGGCCCTCAACGTGACTGGGAGTGCCACTGCGGCAAGTACAAACGAGTTCGCTATAAGGGCGTCGTGTGTGACCGTTGCGGCGTAGAAGTGACGCGCTCCAAGGTTCGCCGTGAGCGCATGGGGCACATCGAACTGGCGGCTCCTGTTTCTCACATCTGGTACTTCAAGGGGATCCCAAGCCGGATGGGCTTGGTACTGGACATGTCTCCACGTGCGTTAGAGGAGGTTATCTATTTTGCTTCCTATGTGGTGACAGACCCGGGAGATACCCCACTCGAGAAGAAGCAGCTGCTTAGCGAGAAGGAGTATCGTTCCTACCGCGAAAAGTATGGTTACGCCTTTGAAGCGGGCATGGGTGCCGAGGCCATCAAAAAGTTGTTACTCGACATCAACCTCGACAAAGAGGTTGATCAGTTAAAAGAAGAGTTGCGTACCGCGCAGGGTCAGCGCCGTAACCGTGTTATCAAGCGTCTTGAGGTCCTTGAGGCATTCCGTGCCTCGGGGAATGAGCCGAGCTGGATGATTCTTGAGGCGTTGCCTGTCATCCCGCCGGATCTCCGTCCGATGGTCCAACTGGACGGCGGTCGATTCGCGACTTCTGACTTGAACGACCTCTATCGTCGTGTCATCAATCGTAACAACCGGTTGAAGAGGTTGCTCGACCTTGGGGCTCCTGACATCATCGTGCAGAACGAAAAGCGGATGCTCCAGGAAGCGGTGGACGCTCTGATTGACAATGGTCGTCGCGGCCGTCCTGTAACCGGCCCTGGTAACCGTCCGCTCAAATCGCTGTCTCATATGTTAAAGGGTAAGCAGGGACGTTTCCGTCAAAACTTGCTCGGTAAGCGTGTCGACTACTCGGGGCGTTCGGTCATTGTTGTCGGTCCTGAGCTCAAGATTTATCAATGCGGTCTGCCGAAGGAAATGGCTCTCGAACTCTTTAAACCGTTTGTCATGAAAGAACTTGTGGCGCGTGGCCTTGCACACAACATCAAGAGCGCGAAGCGGAAGGTGGAGCGCGTTTCACCCGAAGTTTGGGACGTGGTTGAAGATGTGATTAAGGAGCACCCGGTACTTTTGAACCGTGCGCCAACCTTGCACCGCCTTGGTATTCAGGCATTCGAGCCAATCCTTGTCGAAGGTCGGGCTATCAAACTGCATCCGATGGTTTGTACGGCGTATAATGCGGACTTTGACGGTGACCAAATGGCTGTGCACGTACCGCTGTCCGCAGAGGCACAAGCGGAAGCTCGGTTGCTGATGCTCGCCGCACACAACATCCTGAATCCGAAGGATGGCAAACCTGTTGTTACTCCGACCCAGGACATGGTGTTGGGGCCGTATTATCTGACTATCGAGCGTCATGGTGCAGAAGGCGAGGGCCGTGTCTTCGCTGATCCAGATGAAGTGAATGTCTGCCTGCAGCGCCGTGAAATTGATGTTCATGCTCGGATTGCGATCCCTGCGAAGTCACTCGGCAAGGCGTCGTTTACTGAAGCACAGAGAAATGCTTTTCTTATCACGACACCTGGTAAGCTGATTTTCAATGAAGTGTTCCCGACAGACTTCCCGTACCTTCATTCTGGTGCGAAACAAAACCTGTATGACGGCCCGCCGGATGAGACCTTTATCTTCGAAAAGGGCGTCAACCTGCGTGAAAGAATCTTGAATCGTCCAAGTCCGAAACCAATTATTAAAAAGGACTTAGGTAACATTCTGGCCGATTGCTTCGATCGTTACGGCACGACCCAGACGGCAGAAATCCTTGATCGTGTCAAGAAACTCGGCTTCCACTATTCGTGTCAAGCTGGCATCACCATCTCTGTTGCGGACATCATCGTCCCGCAAGAGAAGGTGACGATCATCGACGAAGCGGACCAAAAAGATCACAAGCTGGTTCAACAGTACCGCCGCGGTCTCATCACGGAAGAAGAGAAGTATATGTCCTTCAGCCAGATTTGGAGTGAAGCGAAGGAAAAACTCTCCGATACCTTGATGCAGAGCATGGATGAGCTAAACCCGATTTATATGATGGCCACTTCCGGTGCTCGAGGAAGTCAGTCCCAGATTACCCAGCTGGCTGGTATGCGCGGTCTGATGGCGAACCCATCCGGGCAGATCATTCAGTTGCCTATTAAGTCGAACTTCCGTGAAGGCTTGACAGTGTTGGAGTACTTCATCTCCACCCACGGTGCCCGCAAAGGTTTGGCTGATACCGCCCTTAGAACGGCGGACTCTGGTTATCTGACCCGCCGTCTGGTCGACGTGGCGCAGGATACGATTGTTCGTGAAATTGACTGTGGCACGGACAAAGGCTTGCGTGTGGTTGAGATCCGCGATGGCCGTGAAGTGATTGAGGAGTTGTATGACCGCCTCGAAGGCCGCGTTGCCTTCCAAGATGTGTTTCATCCTGAGACCGGAGAGAAGATTGTCGGGAAGAATGAACTCATCGATGCAACGGCAGCGACGTCGATCATACAATCCGGGATTAAGGAAGTGTACATCAGGTCTGTGTTGACCTGTCGCACCCGGCACGGTGTGTGTGTGCAGTGTTACGGGCGAAACCTGGCGACCGGTAAGATGGTGGAGATCGGTGAGGCTGTCGGCATCATTGCTGCACAATCGATTGGTGAGCCTGGTACACAGCTGACGATGCGTACATTCCACACCGGTGGCGTTGCTGGCGATGACATTACGCAAGGTCTGCCTCGTATTCAAGAGCTGTTCGAGGCCAGAAATCCAAAAGGTCAAGCTGTGATTACGGAGTTTGACGGCGTTGTGACGGACATCCGAGAAGCCAAAGATAAGCGCGAGGTTGAAGTCACGGGTGAAAGCGAGACGAAAGTCTACTCGATTCCGTATGGTTCTCGTATTCGCGTGTCCGTGAATGCAAAAGTGGATGCTGGCGATGAACTGACCGAAGGCTCTGTCGATCCCAAGGAGATGTTGCGTGTCAAGGGTCTTGCAGGGGTTCAGAACTACCTGCTTCGCGAAGTGCAACGCGTCTATCGGTTGCAAGGCGTTGATATTAACGATAAACACGTGGAAGTCATGGTGCGCCAGATGCTTCGTAAGGTCCGGATCCTTGACTCTGGTGACACCGACCTGTTACCGGGCACCTACGCAGACTTGTATGACTATGAGATGGCGAACCGGGACGTCTTGATTCGCGGTAAGGAACCTGCTGTAGCTCGTCCGGCTCTGCTTGGTATTACTAAAGCTTCGTTGGAAACAGACTCCTTCCTCTCGGCTGCGTCCTTCCAAGAGACGACGCGTGTGCTGACTGAAGCTGCCATCAAGGGCAAGGTAGATCAGTTGCTCGGCCTGAAGGAGAACGTCATTATCGGCAAATTGATCCCGGCGGGTACAGGTATGTCGCGCTATCGTCATATTGAGGTCGTCAGCGACGACGATCCGGTTGAAGAGACCAATCCAACGAGCGAGTCCTCTGAAGCTGAGGTATCTGTTTCCGAGTAGGTCCTCTGAGTGTCAGAGCGGAAACCTGCGCAGATTTGAGACGCGCTGTCAACTAGATCATTTGGATTCTTGTTGACAGCGCGATTGCTCGGGTGATAGAATCTCTGAGTGTGCCTTTGGGCATGGTTTTCGATTTTTGGGGGAGGCTGCTGCGATGTCACTCGATCGCATCCGCCTGGCTAGGAAGCGCACCATTGGTACCAACCAAACTACGAAAGCTCTCCAGCAGGGACAGGCGGAAGTTGTATACGCTGCGAAGGACGCCGAGAAACGGGTCACTGACCCGATTGTGGCCTTAGCAAACCAGCGGGGAATCGACGTCATCTGGGTGGACACAATGAAGCAGCTAGGTAAGGCTTGCGGAATCGAAGTTGGAGCAGCTGCCGCGGCTGTCGTCAGAGAGTAGCGACGGGTCGCTCAACTCTGAAGCGGGACTTAGTGTCTTCAAATTCGAGTTTTTTATTTGCCTTTGCACGAACCACCAGGACACGTGGACTTGAGAAACGTTGTGACGGTGGTTGCATTTGAAAGGAGGTGCGGTAGAATGCCAACGATTAACCAGCTCGTACGCAAGGGTCGGAAGCCGGTTCTAAAGAAGTCTACGGCTCCTGCTCTGCAGAAGGGATATAACAGCTTCCGCAAAGAAGAGACGGATCTTCCGGCTCCTCAAAAGCGAGGCGTCTGCACTCGTGTGGGTACCATGACACCGAAGAAGCCGAACTCAGCCCTTCGGAAGTATGCCCGTGTGCGTCTGACCAACCAGATTGAGGTTACGGCCTACATCCCTGGTATTGGACACAACCTGCAGGAACACTCTGTTGTGTTGGTTCGCGGCGGACGTGTCAAGGACCTTCCAGGTGTACGTTATCACATCGTTCGCGGCGCGCTTGATACAGCCGGCGTGAAAGATCGTCAGCAGGCGCGGTCCAAGTACGGTGCCAAGCGCCCAAAGGTCAAGAAGTAAGTTACTTGTTTTTACAACGCATCCCGCTGGCGCGTTGAGCGCCTTTGCGTGGGTGGGTGATGTTTGTGGAAGGGAGGTTGTTTGAATGCCGAGAAAAGGTCCAGTACCCCGCCGGGATGTTATGCCGGATCCGGTGTACGGAAACAAGATGGTTACTCGTCTCATTAACAAGGTCATGCTCGACGGCAAACGTGGAGTGGCGCAGACCATCGTTTACGAGGCTTTTGATAAGATCCGTGAACGCAGCGGCCGAGACCCGATGGAGGTCTTTGAAGAAGCGATGCGCAATGTTATGCCGGTCCTCGAAGTCAAAGCACGTCGAGTTGGTGGTTCCAACTATCAGGTGCCTATTGAGGTTCGAAATGAACGCCGTATTACGCTCGGATTGCGGTGGCTTGTGAATTACTCGCGTTTGCGCGGTGAGAAGACCATGGTCGATCGTCTTTCGAATGAGTTGTTGGATGCTGCAAACAATATGGGCGGTTCTGTTAAGAAGAAAGAGGACACGCACCGTATGGCAGAAGCCAACAAGGCATTTGCTCACTATCGCTGGTAGTCTTGGCAATAGCGTACAGCTTTGAATTGCTAGAAGGAAGGAGGGTTTTCTTTGGCACGTCAGTTTTCATTGGAAAACACGCGAAACATCGGGATTATCGCTCACATCGACGCCGGTAAAACCACCACGACGGAACGCGTTTTGTTCTATACTGGTCGCGTGCACAAAATCGGTGAAGTTCACGATGGCGCTGCGACGATGGACTGGATGGAGCAAGAGCAAGAACGGGGTATCACGATCACCTCTGCTGCAACGACCGCGGCTTGGAAAGGGCATCGAATCAATATTATCGATACACCCGGGCACGTGGATTTCACCGTTGAGGTAGAACGCTCACTTCGTGTTCTGGATGGAGCCGTTGGCGTTTTTGACGCGAAAGGTGGGGTCGAGCCCCAGTCCGAGACCGTGTGGCGTCAGGCTGATAAGTACCACGTGCCGCGTATTGCATACGTTAACAAGATGGACATCATCGGTGCGGACTTTGCAATGTGCGTCGATCAGATGAGGACTCGTCTTGGTGCCAAGGCGGTACCGATTCAATTACCGATTGGTGCAGAAGATCATTTCGTTGGCATGATTGACTTGGTTGAAAACAAGGCAATTGTGTACACGGACGACCTTGGAACAACCTCAGAAGCCAGAGATATCCCTGAAGACATGAAGGCGCAAGCTGAACAAGCTCGCACCGAGTTGTTGGAGGCGGCTGCAGAAGTTGACGAGGAACTGATGATGAAGTACCTCGAGGGCGAAGAGATTACCATCGAGGAATTAAAGGCTGCGATTCGTAAAGGCACGGTTACCGTGCAGCTGTTCCCGGTGCTTTGCGGGTCTTCCTATCGTAACAAGGGTGTTCAGCCAATGCTCGATGCCGTGGTGGACTACCTTCCGTCGCCGCTGGATGTTCCTGCTATCAAGGGTGTCACTCCTGATGGGGAAGCTGTGGAACGTCATTCTTCTGATGATGAGCCGTTCTCGGCGCTGGCCTTTAAGATTATGACAGACCCGTTTGTTGGTAAGTTGTCGTTCTTCCGTGTCTACTCCGGTACCGTTGGCTCAGGTTCCTACGTGATGAATTCCACGAAGGGTAAGCGTGAGCGGATGGGGCGTATCGTTCAGATGCACGCCAATCACCGTGAGGAGCGTGACATGGTTTACGCTGGTGACATCGCTGCAGGTGTTGGACTGAAGGACACCACCACCGGTGATACCCTGTGTGATGAAAAGAGCATGGTCATTCTGGAGTCTATGGAATTCCCGGATCCGGTTATCTCTATTTCTGTTGAGCCCAAAACCAAGGCAGACCAGGATAAGATGGGTGTGGCACTTGGTAAGCTGACAGAAGAAGATCCGACGTTCCGGACGTACACGGACACAGAAACAGGCCAGACTATCATCTCGGGTATGGGCGAGCTTCACCTGGAGATTATCGTTGACCGGTTGAAGCGTGAGTTTAAAGTCGAGGCCAATACTGGTAAACCGCAGGTTGCTTACAAAGAAACAGTAACGCAGCGGGTCGAACAAGAAGCGAAGTTTGTTCGTCAGTCTGGTGGTCGCGGCCAGTATGGTCACGTCAAGATCATCCTTGAACCGCAGGAACGCGGGACAGGGTATGTCTTTGAAAACAAGGTGGTCGGCGGTGCGATTCCGAAGGAATACATCCCGGCTGTCGATGAAGGTATTAAGGAAGCGCTCCAAAACGGTATTCTCGCCGGTTACCCGGTGCTCGATGTGAAGGCCACCTTATTTGATGGTTCGTATCACGATGTCGACTCTTCTGAAATGGCGTTTAAGATCGCTGGATCCATGGCCTTCAAACAAGCTGCTGTCAAAGCTGGTCCTGTGATTTTGGAACCGATTATGAAGGTTGAGATCACTGTTCCTGAGGAATACATGGGTGACATCATGGGCGACGTAAATTCACGTCGCGGTCGAGTTGAGGGTATGGATGCACGCGCCAATGCGCGCGTGATTCGTGGTTTCGTGCCACTCGCTGAGATGTTTGGCTACTCCACGAGCCTTCGCTCGCGGACTCAAGGACGGGGTACATTCTCTATGGAGTTTTACTCATATGAAGAAGTGCCGAAGAGCATAGCTCAAGAAATCATCGCCAAAAACAAAGGCGAGTAGGATAAGGAGTGACTGATAATGGCAAAGGCAAAATTTGATCGCTCTCTCCCACACGTAAACGTTGGGACCATTGGCCACGTTGACCACGGTAAGACTACTTTGACGGCTGCCATCACTGCTGTACAGGCTTCAAAAGGTAAGGCACAGGCATCGAAGTATGACGAAATTGATAAGGCTCCTGAAGAGCGCGAGCGCGGCATTACCATCAATACCGCTCACGTGGAGTACACCACTGACAACCGTCACTATGCTCACGTTGACTGCCCAGGTCACGCCGACTATGTGAAGAACATGATCACTGGTGCTGCTCAGATGGACGGCGGTATCCTCGTCGTGTCCGCTGCAGACGGCCCGATGCCGCAAACCCGTGAGCACATCCTGCTGTCCCGTCAGGTCGGTGTTCCGTACTTGGTTGTTTTCTTGAACAAGTGCGACATGGTTGACGACGAAGAGCTCCTTGAACTCGTTGAGATGGAAGTTCGCGAACTCTTGTCCGAGTACGATTTCCCTGGAGACGACATTCCTGTCATTCGTGGTTCCGCGTTGAAGGCGCTCGAAGGCGACCCGCAATACGTGAAGGCGATTGAAGAACTGATGGACGCTGTCGACAGCTACATTCCAACCCCAGAGCGTGACACCGACAAGCCGTTCTTGATGCCTGTTGAGGACGTGTTCACCATCACTGGTCGCGGTACTGTTGCGACCGGCCGTGTCGAACGTGGTTCTTTGAAGGTTGGCGATGAGGTTGAAATCGTCGGGCTCCGTGAAGATAACCGCAAGACGGTTGCTACCGGTATTGAGATGTTCCGCAAACTGCTCGACTCTGCACAAGCTGGCGACAACATTGGCGCCCTGCTTCGTGGTGTTGAGCGTAAGGACATCGAGCGCGGTCAGGTTTTGGTCAAGCCGGGCTCCATCAAGCCGCATACCGTTTTTAAAGCTGAAGTGTACGTCCTGACCAAAGAAGAAGGCGGACGCCACACTCCTTTCTTCAATGGTTACCGTCCGCAGTTCTACTTCCGTACAACTGACGTGACTGGCGTTGTTCAGTTGCCAGAAGGAACCGAAATGGTTATGCCTGGCGATAACGTAACGATGGATGTTGAGTTGATTGCTCCGATCGCTCTTGAAGAAGGTACGCGTTTCGCTATCCGCGAAGGTGGCCGTACTGTTGGCGCTGGCGTTGTCAGCTCCATTGCAAAGTAAGCTGTTCGGAAGTGAAGAGATCTGTGAACTGTAAACAGAGGGCACACTGCCCTCTGTTTTCCTTTATCTACCCGTATATTGATTGTGCAATCCTTCTTGTGTTCTGGTCAGCAGTCTAGTATAATTTCGAATGTTGGTCTCTGACAGCGATGAGGCAGAATGTTGCCTATGTGTCCGTAGCCATATGGGGCACCACTAGGGGTTGGTTTCTGCGGAGTATGTCCAGCAAATTGGGCGATGGTTTCGCCGGTACGCTTCTGTACTGAGCGACCCGCATAGTGAGGGGGGAAAACATATGGCGAAGCAGAAGATCCGCATCCGACTCAAAGCGTTTGATCATCAGGTACTTGATCAGTCTGCAGAGAAGATTGTTGAAACGGCCAAGCGTGCTGGCGCAGTAGTTGCTGGCCCGATACCGCTACCGACTGAAAAGACGGTGTACACCATTCTTCGTGCACCGCACAAGTACAAAGACTCGCGCGAACAGTTCGAGATGCGTACACACAAGCGTCTAATTGACATTGTGAATCCGACGCCGCAAACCGTAGATGCGTTGATGCGTTTGGATCTTCCGTCTGGTGTAGATATCGAGATTAAATTGTAATCGCAGATGTACTGAAATAGAACTGAAGTCAGCTAATTGCTGACTGTTGAAACGGTAATGCGTGTTGAGGAGGTGTACGTATGAAGGGCATTCTTGGACGGAAGCTTGGTATGACCCAAGTGTTTTCTGAAGATGGGACAGTCATCCCGGTAACTGTAATCGAAGCAGGCCCGTGTGTGGTGCTTCAAAAGAAGGAAGTAGCCACTGACGGATATGATGCAGTGCAAATTGGATTTGCAGATAAGAAAGCTAAGCGCGCGACGAAGGCCGAACAGGGCCATGCACAAAAAGCGAATACTGCTGCAAAGAAATACGTACGGGAGTTTCGAGGGGTTGACCTTGGGGATTATGAGGTCGGCCAGCAACTCGGTCCGGATGTGTTTACTGAAGGTGAAGTTGTGGACGTGATTGGAACGTCCAAAGGTAAAGGTTATGCAGGTGCCATCAAGCGCCACAACCAATCCCGCGGACCCATGGGTCACGGTTCGAAATACCACCGCGGCGTCGGGTCTCTTGGTCCGATCGCGCCGAATCGCGTGTTTAAAGGCCAAACGATGGCTGGTCGCATGGGTGGCGAGCGTGTAACGGTTCAGAATCTGCAGGTTGTTCGAGTGGATTTGGAACGCAATTTGTTGCTTGTCAAAGGTGCGATTCCTGGGCCGAAAAATTCATTTGTTACGGTGAGACAGGCAGTTAAGTCGGTCCACTAAGCGGTTAGAAAGGAGGATGTGGGATGCCGAAAGTAGCGGTATACAATATGAACGGCGAACAAGTCGGGGATATTGAATTGAATGAAAAACTGTTTTCTGCGCCTGTGCGTCCAGACTTGATGCACGCAGTCGTGCTCAGTCTTTTGGCGGCGAAACGGCAAGGCACGCATAAGGTAAAGACCCGCTCAGAAGTCAGCGGCGGCGGTCGTAAGCCATGGCGTCAGAAGGGGACCGGTCGCGCTCGCCAGGGAAGCACACGCAGTCCGCAGTGGAAGGGCGGCGGTGTTGTCTTTGGTCCAACACCTAGAACCTATGAGTTGAAGGTGCCCAAGAAAGTGCGGCGTTTGGCTCTGTACAGCGCTTTGTCAAGCAAGGTGGATGAAGGCAAGTTGATTGTCCTTGATGATCTTGCTGTCTCTGAAGCGAAAACGAAACACATGGCTACGTTGTTACAGGCTTTGCATGTCAACAAGGTTCTGTTGGTTGATGGACAGCGCGAAGAGAATGCATACCTGTCGGCCCGGAACATCCAAGGACTGAAGTATGTAGAAGCGAATGCGCTGAATGTGTATGACTTGATTCAACATGATCACCTTGTGTTGACTCGAGATGCGGTAGCCAAAGTTGAGGAGGTGTTCGCGTAATGGATCCGCGTGACCTCATTAAGCGTCCGATTATTACGGAGCGTTCGACGGAATTGATGGAAGAAGGCAAGTATGTCTTCGAAGTTGACCGCCGTGCAAATAAGACTGAAATCCGCCAGGCTGTTGAGAAACTGTTTGGTGTGCAGGTTGAGCAGGTAAACACTTTGCGTGCGCCTGGCAAGAAAAAGCGTGTGGGCAAATACGTTGGGTTTACGAGCGAACGTAAGAAAGCAATCGTTAAGTTGAAGGCCGACTCTAAGCCGATCGAAATCTTTAATGGCTGAGGTATTGAGTTGGATGAAGTGTAAAGGAGGTTGTGACGTTGGGCATTAAAAAATATCGCCCTACTTCCCCGGGGCGTCGGTTTATGTCGGTTTCGACATTTGAAGAGATTACGACCGACCAACCAGAGAAGTCTCTGCTTGCTCCGTTGAAAACACGTGCGGGCCGTAACCACCAGGGTAAAATCACAGTTCGTCACCAGGGTGGCGGTCACAAACGTCAATATCGTGTAATCGACTTTAAGCGCAATAAGGATGGCGTGCCTGCGAAGGTTGCGACGATCGAGTATGATCCAAATCGCTCGGCTCGCATTGCGCTTCTACACTACGTGGATGGTGAAAAGCGTTACATCATCGCGCCGAACGGCTTGAAAGTTGGGCAGATGGTGGTATCCGGTCCGGAGGCTGACATTCGCGTGGGTAACGCGTTGCCGATTGCAAACATTCCGGTTGGTACCGTCATTCACAACATCGAGCTGAAGCCTGGCAAGGGCGGACAGTTGGCGCGTGCTGCGGGCGCCTCGGCTCAGTTGATGGCGAAGGAAGGCACTTATGCGAACATTCGCCTATCCTCTGGTGAAATGCGTCTTGTGCGTCTGGAGTGCCGTGCGACAGTCGGTCAGGTAGGCAATCTGGACCATGAGAACGTGAATATCGGCAAAGCCGGTCGGTCTCGTTGGATGGGTAAGCGCCCGACGGTTCGTGGTGTGGTTATGAACCCGGTAGACCATCCGCATGGCGGTGGTGAAGGTAAGGCGCCTGTCGGCAGGAAGTCCCCGATGTCGCCTTGGGGTAAGCCGACGCTTGGCAAGAAGACCCGTAAAAAGAATCACCCGAATGACAAGTACATTGTCCGCCGCCGGAAGAAGTAAATCTCGGGAGCACAGTGATTGCTCCTGTCGGCAGTCGAATAAAATCATCCCGGCCGCTCTTGTTGGCTGGGGCGAGGGGAGGTTTTTCCGTGAGTCGTTCGTTAAAGAAGGGGCCGTTTTGCGACAGCTATTTGCTGAAGAAAGTTGAGGGCCTGAACACTGCTGGCGAGAAGCGTGTTATCAAGACTTGGTCGCGCCGCTCGACGATTTTTCCACAGTTTGTAGGACATACCTTCGGAGTTCACGACGGTCGTAAGCACGTGCCGGTCTACGTGACGGAGGATATGGTTGGTCATAAACTTGGTGAGTTCGCACCGACCCGTACGTACAAGGGTCATGCTGGTGATGAAAAGGGCTCCCGTTCACGTTAATCGTTTCATTGCGAAAGGAGGGTAACAGATGGAAGCTACAGAGACCCGCGCTAGAGCCAAGTATATCCGGATTGCACCGCGTAAGGTTCGATTGGTTGTGGACCTGATTCGAGGTAAGAAGATTGGCGAAGCGCTTGCGATTTTGAGGTTAACGCCGCGAGGTGCATCTCCGGTCGTGGAGAAGGTGCTGAAGTCGGCGATTGCGAATGCGGAGAACAACCACAACATGGATGTGGAAAGACTGTTCGTGAAAGAGATCTTTGTCGATCCAGGTCCGACGTTGAAACGGTTCCATCCCCGCGCTCAAGGTCGCGCATACAGCATCATGAAGCGCACGAGTCATATTACCGTCGTGGTGGCGGAGAAGTAAGGAGGGATAGAAGCGTATGGGTCAAAAGGTAAATCCCGTTGGTATGCGCATTGGAATTATCCGCGATTGGGAATCCAAGTGGTTTGCAAACAAAAAGGACTATCAGGGCCTCCTTCACGAGGACTTGAAGATTCGTGATTTTGTAGCACGACGTTTGAAGGACGCAGCTGTTGCAGGAATCGACATTGAACGGGCAGCGAACCGTATCAACGTTATTATCCACACTGCAAAGCCAGGTATGGTCATTGGTAAGGGTGGCTCCGAGGTCGATGCCCTGCGGAATCAACTCAACAGCTTGACTGGCAAGCGAGTCCATATTTCGATTTCCGAAGTCAAGAGCCCCGATTTGAGCGCTCGATTGGTTGCCGAGAATATTGCAACACAGTTGGAACGACGTGTCTCGTTCCGCCGTGCGATGAAACAGGCAATTCAACGGACAATGCGCGTTGGTGGCAAAGGCATCCGTGTTCAGGTGTCCGGTCGTTTGGGCGGCGCTGAAATAGCTCGCACCGAAGGTTACTCTGAAGGCACAGTACCACTTCACACCCTGCGCGCTGATATCGACTACGCGTTGGCTGAAGCACACACAACGTACGGACGGATTGGCGTAAAAGTTTGGATCTACCGTGGTGAAATTCTGCCACAACGCAACCGGAAGGGCGCTGAGGAAGGAGGCAACTAACCATGTTGATGCCGAAACGTGTTAAGCACCGTAAAGAACATCGTGGACGTATGACCGGTGCTTCCAAAGGCGGCAACGAAGTAACCTTCGGCCAGTATGGTCTGGAGGCTCTGGAAGCAGCTTGGGTTACAAATCGCCAGATTGAAGCTGCTCGTATTGCAATGACGCGTTATATGCGTCGCGGCGGTAAAGTGTGGATTAAGATTTTCCCGAGCAAGCCAGTTACGCAGAAGCCGGCTGAAACCCGTATGGGCAGCGGCAAAGGATCCCCTGAAAAGTGGGTTGCAGTGGTGAAACCGGGTCGGATCTTGTTTGAAATTGATGGTGTTACCGAGGAAATTGCCCGTGAGGCGATGCGTCTTGCAGCGCACAAGCTGCCAATCAAGACGAAGTTTGTAGTTCGTGACGAAGTGGGTGGTGAAGCTGATGAAAGCTAATGAACTTCGCGGGCTTTCCAGCGAAGAAATCGAAAGCCGCATTGACCAACTCAAGGATGAGTTGTTCAACCTCCGTTTCCAGCTCGCCACGGGTCAGTTGGAGAATCCGATGAGAATTCGTCAGGTTCGGAAAGATATCGCACGTGCGAAGACCATTCTGAAGCAGCGTGAACTGGGTATCGTTTAACTCAAGGAGGGAGGTTGACTTGGTGGAACGGAATTATCGCAAAGTCCGTGTCGGCAAGGTTGTCAGCGACAAGATGGAAAAGACAATCGTTGTGGCCGTTGAGGAATATGTAAAGCATCGTATTTACGGCAAGACGATTCGGCGCACAGTGAAGTTTAAGGCGCACGATGAACAGAACGAGGCCAAGATTGGCGATACAGTGCGGATCATGGAAACCCGTCCTCTAAGTAAAGATAAGCGTTGGCGTCTTGTTGAGATTATTGAGAAAGCAGTAGTGATCTAATCGTTCCCGCTGGAAGGAGGCAATCCGAATGATTCAACCACAAACACGGTTAGTGGTAGCCGACAACACGGGAGCGAAGGAAATTATGTGCTTCCGCGTCTTGGGTGGTTCCAATCGCAAGACGGCGAATGTTGGTGATGTCATCATCGCATCAGTCAAAAGTGCAACACCCGGTGGCGTTGTCAAGAAAGGCGACGTGGTCAAGGCTGTTGTCGTTCGTAGTCGACGTGGGCTTCGTCGTAAAGACGGTTCCTATATTCGTTTCGATGAGAACGCGGCCGTGATTATCCGTGAAGACAAAAGTCCTCGTGGAACCCGTATCTTTGGCCCCGTTGCTCGTGAGTTGCGCGATCGCGATTTCATGAAAATTATTTCCTTGGCACCTGAAGTTTTGTGAGCCTGGGAAACGAGGGGGTGCTGAGATTGTCGAAAGTGTCGATTAAGAAGGGTGACAAGGTAGTTGTCATTGCAGGTAAAGACAAGCAGAAGTCAGGACGCGTGCTCGCAGTGTTTCCGAAGGAACAGCGGGTTCTGGTCGAAGGCGTGAACGTTGTGAAGCGGCACACAAAGCCAAACATGGCGAATCCTGAGGGTGGCATCATCCAAAAGGAAGCTCCAATTCACATTTCCAACGTTCAAATTGCTGACCCGAAGAGCGGGGAAGCGAGCCGGATTGGCTTCAAGCTGCTGGAAGACGGAAGAAAAGTCCGGTATGCCAAAAAGTCTGGCGAAGTGATTGACGAGTAGCCAGGTGAAGGGAGAATAAGCAGTGACCCGTCTGCAGGAAAAATACCAGTCCCAAGTGGTGGGAGAACTGATGAAGCAGTTCAACTATTCCACTGTTATGCAAGTGCCCAGGATTGAAAAGGTTGTCGTCAACTTAGGTCTCGGCGAAGCTGTTCAAAATCCGAAAGTCATTGATGCTGCTGTGGAAGACGTCGTGACGATCACTGGTCAAAAGCCAGTCGTCACCCGTGCTAAGAAATCAATCGCGCAGTTCCGTGTCCGTCAGGGCATGCCGATTGGCGTGAAGGTGACTTTGCGTGGTGAGCGGATGTTCCACTTCCTTGATAAATTGATGAACGTTGCATTGCCGCGTGTTCGTGACTTCCGGGGTGTGTCGCCAAAGGCGTTTGATGGCCGCGGTAACTATACGCTCGGTCTGCGCGAGCAGCTGATCTTCCCTGAAATTGAGTACGACAAGGTGGACAAAGTCCGCGGCATGGAAGTGGTTGTGGTAACAACCGCAAAGTCCGACGAAGAGGCGCGTGCGCTGTTAACTCACTTGGGCATGCCATTCCGAAAGTAACTGACCTTGATTATGTAGGATTCATTCAAAAGAGAGGAGCGATCACGTGGCAAAGAAGTCGATGATTATCAAGGCTGCGCGTAACCCAAAGTTTAGCACTCGGGCGTACACACGTTGTCGCATCTGCGGCCGCCCGCACTCGGTTTTGCGCAAGTTCGGGATCTGCCGTATCTGCTTCCGCAACTTGGCCTACAAAGGTCAATTGCCTGGTGTGAAAAAGGCGAGCTGGTAACAGGCACGCACGGAAGGAGGTTTTGATAAATGGTTATGACTGACCCGATTGCAGATATGCTCACCCGGATTCGAAACGCCAACTTGGTGGGTCATGAGAAAGTGGAAATCCCGGGCTCTAATATTAAAAAGTCCATTGCTGAGATTTTGAAGCGTGAGGGCTTCATCCGCGATGCCGAATTTATTGCGGATGAGAAACAGGGTGTCATTCGTTTGTTCCTGAAGTACGGTAAAGGTCAGGAACGTGTTATCACTGGATTGAAGCGGATTAGCAAGCCTGGGATGCGCGTGTATGTTCCAAATGACGGTGTTCCACGTGTTCTCGGCGGCCTGGGCATTGCTATCATCTCCACATCGAAGGGTATCTTGACCGATAAAGAAGCTCGTCAGGCGGGCGTTGGCGGCGAGGTTCTGTGCTACGTTTGGTGATTTGAGGCAGAGATAGAACGGAGGTGGGAAGATGTCCCGTATTGGTAAAAAACCGATTGTGATTCCGGCTGGGGTGGAAGTAACCGTAGATGGTTCGTACGTAAAGGTAAAAGGTCCGAAGGGCCTTCTGGAGCGCCAGTTCCATCCGGATATGAAGATCGTTGTAAATGGCAATGAAGCCCTTGTTGAACGGCCATCTGACGAGAAAGATCATCGCAGCCTCCATGGCACGACTCGCAGTGTGTTGTCGAACATGGTCGAAGGTGTAAGCAACGGGTTTACAAAGAATCTTGACCTCGTCGGTGTTGGTTATCGTGCCGCGAAGTCAGGGGATAAGGTGACACTTTCTCTTGGCTTTTCGCACCCAGTGGTGTTGGATAATGAAGAGGGAATCGAAGTTGAGGTTCCTGCACCGACCAAGTTGATTATTCGTGGCATCGATAAGGAAGTTGTGGGTGCTTACGCTGCCCGCGTTCGTGCGTTGCGTAAACCGGAGCCGTATAAGGGCAAGGGTATCAAATATGAGACCGAACGCATTCGTCGTAAAGTCGGTAAGACTGGTAAGAAGTAATCCGTTCACGGAGAAAGGGAGTGAATCGGCGTGATTACAAAAGAGGACCGCAACCTCGCCCGGAAACGACGCCATCTGCGTGTGCGCAATCGCATCACTGGCACACAGGCAAGACCACGTCTGAATGTTTATCGGTCGAATAAGCACATTTACGCACAGGTCATTGATGACGTGACTGGAAATACACTCGTAAGTGCCTCCAGCGTCGATAAGGAACTGAACGAACAACTGAAGAATGGCGGCAATGTGGACGCAGCCCGCATGGTTGGAGAGCTCGTCGCAAAGCGGGCATTGGAAAAAGGCGTTTCCGAGGTCGTGTTTGACCGCGGTGGTTACTTGTACCACGGTCGGGTGCAAGCCCTCGCAGATGCTGCTCGTGAAGCAGGTCTGCAATTCTAATTGAGAGGAAGGTGTCTCTGTGCGCATTGATCCGAATCAGCTCGAACTGACGGAACGCGTTGTTCATGTAAACCGCGTTGCTAAGGTTGTGAAGGGCGGTCGTAGGTTTTCATTCTCAGCCCTTGTTGTTGTCGGTGACGGGAACGGGTACGTCGGTGCTGGGCTTGGTAAAGCCCAGGAGGTACCTGATGCCATTCGCAAGGGTATTGAGGATGCGAAGAAGAACCTGATCCATGTTCCAATGAAGCGTACCAGCATTCCGCATGAGGCACTCGGTCACTTTGGTGCTGGTCAAGTTCTGATTAAGCCAGCTCCCGAAGGTTCCGGTGTGATTGCAGGCGGCCCTGTTCGTGCCGTCTTGGAGCTTGCGGGTATTAAGGACATCGCAACCAAGTCGCTTGGATCCAACAATCCAATCAACATGGTACATGCGACGCTTGACGCGCTCAACCAGTTAAAGCGGGCCGAGGAAGTTGCTCGCTTGCGAGGCAAGAGCGTCGAAGAGATTATTGGTTAAGGAGGGGTTGCAGTTGGCGACAAAGCTTTCAGTAACGTTGAAGCACAGCCCGATTGGCCGTCCTCTGAACCAACGCAAAACTGTGGTTGCACTCGGCCTTCGCAAAATGCAGATGACCGTTGTGCATGAAGATACGCCAGTCATTCGTGGCATGATTAACCGCGTCAAGCATCTGGTTGAAGTGACTGTTGTTGAAGCGGAGTAAGGATTGAAGGAGGTGCAAGTATGCAACTGCATGAGTTGAAGTCCAACGATGGTGCTCGCCGTGGTAAGAAACGCGTAGGACGCGGTACGAGTTCTGGACATGGTAAAACATCAACACGCGGAAGCAAAGGCCAGTGGGCCCGTTCCGGCGGTGGCGTGAGGCCGGGCTTTGAAGGTGGCCAGACGCCGTTGTTCAAACGTCTTCCGAAGCGTGGGTTTACCAATGCGCGTTTTTCCAAGACCTATGCCATCGTGAATCTCAGCCAATTGAACGAACTCCCTGCGGGTACGGTCGTCACTCCGGAATTGTTGCTGGAGCGTCGGTTGGTTCGTGAGTTGCTCGATGGTGTCAAGGTTCTTGGCAAAGGCGATCTGACTGTCAAGTTGACTGTTCAGGCGCACGCGTATTCGGGTAGCGCGAAGGAAAAGATTGAGGCAGCAGGCGGGACTGCTGAGGTGATTTAAGGTGTGGCAGGGTATAGCAAACCTGTGGCGGCTGAAACATCTTCGCAACCGGATTTTGTTCACGCTGTTTGTCATTGCTGTGTACCGGATCGGAACATACTTTCCGGTACCAGGAATGAATCAGAACGCGCTAAATCAATCAGGGCAAAACAATGCCCTGTTTAACCTGCTGAATATGTTTTCTGGTGGGGCCTTCTATCGGTTCTCCATCTTCGCCATGAGTGTTACACCCTACATCACGGCATCCATCGTGGTGCAGTTACTCCAGTCCGGCGTGATTCCGCGCTTGGAGGAATGGCAGAAGGAAGGCGAGTCAGGACGTCAGAAACTGACGCAGCTGACACGGTACCTTACGGTTTGTCTCGGGGTCATTCAGGCTGCGGGACTCACCTATACCTTCGATCGGCAGGGGTTACTCCTCTCGCACACGTGGTGGAGCTATGCAGTGATTGTGATTGGCTTGACTGCCGGAGATACACTGCTGATGTGGTTTGGCGAAATGATTACGGAAAAAGGGGTCGGCAACGGCATTTCCGTAATCATCTTTGTGAGCATTATTTCGAGGATGGGGCAATTGGGCCAGGAGGTCTATAGTGCTTGGTTCTATGCACACCCCAACCAGTTGTTCTTGAACATCTTGAAGTCAATTGTCCTGATTGCGGGCATTGTGATCATCTTCGCGTTGATCGTATTTGTGCAGCAAGCGGAACGAAAGATTCCCGTTCAGTATGCGAAGCGTGTCGTGGGGCGGACGGTCTACGCAGGGCAGCAAACCCACATCCCGTTGAAAGTGAATGCTGCGGGTGTAATTCCGGTCATCTTCGCAACTTCCTTGCTGATTCTGCCTTATACGATCGCGACGTATTTCTCGAACCGCGCTTGGGCCGAAGCCGTGATGCGGTATCTGTACCCCAATTCGGTCTGGTATGTTGTGCTGGAAGTCGTACTGATTATCGCGTTTACGTTCTTCTACACACACATTCAGATCAACCCCGAGCAGCTTGCTGAGCAATTGCAGAAGCACGCTGGTTATATTCCAGGGGTGCGTCCAGGGAAAGACACCGAGGAATACATTATTAAAGTTGTCAATCGGATTACAGTCTTTGGATCGCTGTTTCTCGGATTCATCTCAGTGCTGCCGTTTTTGCTTTTGTCGGGAGCGAATCTGAATTCGGTCTATTTTGGCGGAACGTCGCTCCTGATCATCGTTGGTGTGGCGCTGCAGACCATGCAACAGATGGAAGGTCAACTGCTCCAACGTCACTACCGGGGGTTCATCCGTTAAAACCAGTGAGGGGGCTTGAAGATGCAGGTCGTCATGTTAGGCTTGCCTGGAGCTGGCAAAGGCACTCAGGCAGTCCGTATCTCTGAGGAGTTCGGAGTTCCTCATATCTCGACAGGAGATATGTTTCGCGCGGCGATTAGCGCGGGGACACCGCTTGGGCGGGAAGTGAAGTCCTACCTTGACAGCGGACGCCTGGTGCCAGATGAACTAACCATTCGTGTCGTCGCAGAGCGTCTTCATCAGTCTGATGCAGCCGCGGGGTTTGTGCTCGATGGCTTTCCAAGGACAATCCCGCAAGCGACAGCACTCAGACAGTTGCTGGCAGACCTGAATAGACCACTGCAGTACGCACTCTACGTGCATGTCCCTGAAGACATATTGTTGGCTCGTTTAACTGGGCGAAGGATTTGCAGGGAGTGTGGCGCCACCTACCATGTGGTCTTCAATCCGTCGGCTGTAGAGGGACGATGCGACAACTGCGGCGGCGAACTATATCAGCGCTCGGACGATACCGAGTCGGCAGTCAAGACGCGGCTAGAGCAGTACGCACAGACTGCGCCCTTGATTGAGTTTTATCAGGAAGGCGGAATCTTGCATCAGATTGACGGGCAGCAGGCCATCGATGAAGTGTACGGCGACATTCGCGCCATCCTGCGTGCCGCTTCGGCTTGAGGTGTCCACCATGTCGAAATTGCCGACATTGCCGGAGGTTGGGCGAGTTGTCGAGGTGACGCGAGGTAGAGACCGTGGAATGGTGGCAGTAGTCGTACGACAGGAGGCAGACCGGTTCGTCTATGTGGCAGACGGGTTTAAACGTACTGCCTTGCGACCCAAGAAAAAGAACGTTCTCCATGTGAGAAGTACGAGTCACTTTTCAAAAGCGGTGCTTGACGAAGTGTCTGTCGGGAGTAGAGGGGCAGACGTTGTACTTCGTGACGCGGTAAATGCGTACAATGCCAGCCATAAAGCGATGAATGTAGGCGACCAGGAAGGGGTGGAGCCGAGTGGCCAAAGATGATGTGATAGAAGTCGAAGGGAAAGTCATTGAGCCGTTGCCGAACGCGATGTTTCGTGTCGAGTTGGAGAATGGGCACAAGATTCTTGCTCATGTCTCAGGCAAGATCCGAATGCATTACATCAAGATTCTGCCCGGTGACCGCGTGACTGTAGAGTTGTCCCCGTACGACTTAAGTCGTGGTAGAATTACCTATCGATACAAGTAACTGATTCTAGCCGAATGGACATTTATCCGGTATGATACCGGAAGTGAGGAGGGTGTGACGGTGAAAGTTCGTCCTTCCGTCAAACCAATCTGCGAAAAATGTAAAGTGATTCGCAGAAAGGGCAATGTCATGGTCATTTGCGAAAACCCGAAGCACAAGCAGCGCCAAGGTTGATCACGCGCTGTTTTGCAGTGCCAT
The DNA here is from genome assembly GCF_001399675.1 of Paenalicyclobacillus ferrooxydans. Taxonomy (GTDB): domain Bacteria; phylum Bacillota; class Bacilli; order Alicyclobacillales; family Alicyclobacillaceae; genus Alicyclobacillus_B; species Alicyclobacillus_B ferrooxydans. The sequence continues at coordinate 63,154 of NZ_LJCO01000040.1, read as the reverse complement.
TAGGTGATTTGGTTTTGCCACGAATCAGCGCGGCTGCCCCTTGAGGGACTGGTTCGTGTTCTTATAGATGAAGCATTTTTGGAGGTGGATTTCCCAACATGGCTCGTATTGCAGGCGTGGACTTGCCTCGCGACAAGCGAGTAGAAATTGGCCTGACCTATATTTTTGGGATTGGCCGGACAACCGCCAATAAGATTTTGGCTGCTACTGAAATCAATCCGGATACCCGTATTCGGGATTTGACCGAGGACGAAGTAATCCGACTTCGTGAGTATATCGACAAGAACCATAAGGTTGAGGGCGACCTCCGCCGTGAGATTGCGCTCAACATTAAACGACTCATGGAAATTGGCAGCTACCGAGGGATGCGTCATCGCCGTGGCTTGCCTGTTCGTGGCCAGCGTACGAAGACAAATGCACGCACACGCAAAGGCCCTCGTCGAACTGTTGCGGGTAAGAAGAAGTAAGTTCAACCTTAGTGTTATTTCAGGCTTAAAGGAGGAGTTTTGCGCATGGCGAGAACAGGGCGCAAAGGTGCGAACGTCACACGTACGCGCCGACGCGATAGAAAGAACGTCGAAACGGGCGTAGCACATATTCGTTCGACGTTTAATAACACCATTGTCTCCATCACTGACATGGCTGGCAATGTCATCTCATGGTCGTCTGCTGGTAACGTCGGTTTTAAGGGCTCGAGAAAGAGCACACCGTTTGCAGCGCAGATGGCGGCTGAAGCTGCTGCTCGTACCGCGATGGAACACGGTATGAAGAGCCTGGAAGTCACCGTTAAAGGACCAGGTGCAGGCCGTGAGGCTGCTATTCGCTCGCTGCAAGCAGCCGGTCTTGAGGTCAGCGGTATTCGTGACTTGACTCCAATCCCGCATAACGGTTGTCGCCCTCCGAAGCGCCGCCGCGTCTGAGAAGGGACCGAACACTCGCCGTGCGACCCTCGATTATTCAGGGGGCGCGGGTTTAGGTCACGTCGCAAGTTGTTTATCTGTTTAATTTTAGAACGAGTCTATTCGTTGCAAGTATAGATTTATTTGGAGGTGTCAACACTAGAATGGCAAGATATACCGATTCTGTGTGCCGTCTCTGCCGTCGGGAAGGGGTTAAGCTCTACCTGAAAGGCGAACGTTGCTACAGTGAGAAGTGTGCAGTGGATAAGCGTCCATTCCCGCCCGGACAACATGGTCAAGGGCGTCGTCGTAACTCGGAGTATGGAACGCAATTGCGTGAGAAACAAAAGGCTCGCCGTTTTTATGGTGTGCTCGAAAAGCAGTTTGAAGCCTATTACGACGAGGCAGCTCGGCGACAGGGCGTTACTGGCGAGAACTTGCTGCAACTGCTCGAGAGCCGTCTTGACAACGTCGTGTATCGTTTGGGCTTTGCAGCGTCTCGCCCAGAGGCTCGTCAATTGGTACGTCACGGACATTTCCTCGTCAACGGACGTCGCGTTGACATTCCGTCCTACATGACAAAGCCTGGCGATGTCATCAGTGTTCGCGAGAAGAGTCAAGGTCTCGAACGCATCAAGACCCTGCTTGAGAGCGCTGAGACCAAGACGGTTGGTGCTTGGCTCGAGCTTGACCTGGGAAGCAAGTCAGGCAAGATTGTTCGCCTTCCTGCGCGTGACGAGATCGACACTCCAGTGGCGGAACAGATGATTGTTGAGCATTACTCGCGCTAACCAAAGCAGCAAGCGGCATAGAGCCCTACTGGAACTTAGTTGGCGAGAGAGGGCTTACGCAGGTTGAGATTGCGTAAGGGTCTCTGTAGCGAGGAGGGGTACGGATGATCGAAATTGAGAAGCCGAAAATTGAGGTCGTGGAATCGTCGGAGCGATATGGCAAATTCGTCGTCGAGCCGCTGGAACGCGGCTACGGCACGACGTTAGGAAACTCGCTCCGCCGCATTCTGCTGTCCTCGATCCCTGGCGCAGCAGTGCGGACGGTGAAGATTGAGGGCGTGTTACACGAGTTTTCTACGATTCCAGGTGTGGTCGAAGACACCACAGAGTTGATTTTGAACATCAAGCGGTTGGCGCTGAAAATCCACTCGGATGAAGAGAAGACTATCGTCATCGACGCTGAAGGCGCCGGGAGTGTAACGGCTGCAGATATCCGGGCCGACTCTGACGTAGACATCATGAATCCGGATTTGCACATTGCAACGTTAAGCGAGGGCGCTCACTTTTATGCAGAACTCGTAGCAGGACGTGGGCGCGGCTACGTGTCAGCGGATCGCAATAAAGAGGGCGAGCAGGAGATTGGGGTTATCCCGATTGACTCGTTGTACTCACCTATCACCCGTGTCAACTTCCAAGTGGAGAACACGCGTGTTGGGCAAGTCACTGACTACGACAAGCTGACACTCGAAGTTTGGACCGACGGCAGTGTCACGCCTGAAGAGGCGGTCAGCCTTGGTGCCAAAATCCTTACCGAACATCTGCTGTTATTCGTGGGATTAAATGAGCAAGGTAAGGACACGGACATTATGGTGGAGAAGGAAGATACTTCGTCCGACAAAACTCTGGAGATGCCGATTGAAGAGTTGGATCTCTCAGTCCGGTCGTATAACTGTTTGAAGCGTGCTGGGATTAATACAGTTGGGGAACTATGTTCACGAACTGAAGAAGAGATGATGAAAGTGCGCAACCTGGGACGAAAGTCTCTGGAAGAGGTCGTTGAAAAGCTCGGGGCTTTGGGCCTTTCGTTGCGTGAAGACGAGTAACCCTCGCTTTAATCGTCGTCTCAGTTGCACAGGAGGGGAATAGAGTGCCATACCGTAAACTCGGTCGGACATCGAGTCAGCGCAAGGCAGTGTTTCGTGACTTGGTAACGGACCTGTTCTTGTATGAACGTATTCAGACCACGGAAGCAAAAGCAAAGGAACTCAGAAAGATTGCGGACCGAATGATCACTTTGGCAAAGCGCGGCGATCTGCACGCTCGTCGTCAGGCTGCAGCGTATGTTCGTCCGGAACCAGTGAATGAAGATGCGACGCAGGATGTCGTACAGAAACTCTTTGCCGATATTGCACCACGCTTTGCTGAGCGCAACGGCGGATACACTCGCATCATCAAAGTGGGTCCACGCCGCGGAGATGCCGCTCCAATGGTTTTGATTGAGCTGGTTTAAGCTTTCTATCTTTGCAGATTTCGCATTGTCTTGAGACAAAGGCGAAGTGGCAGGATTCAGCACAGGACGGTTCTTGTGTGGTGATGGCTTTGCCGAAAATTAAACTCGTCATCTCGTATGACGGAACCGACTTCCACGGGTTCGCCAGACAACCTGGCCTGCGTACTGTGCAGGGTGTACTTGAGGAACATCTGGCAAAGATTCATAATACCCCCGTGGAAGTTTTCGGTTCCGGGAGAACAGATGCAGGGGTTCATGCTGTGGGACAAGTCGTGCATTTTGAGCGTGAGGTCGGCCCGCCTGCTGAGAGATATGTATATCTTCTTCGCAGAAGTCTTCCACCGGACATTGTTCCCGTCTCAGCGGAAGAAGTTGCGGTGGATTTTCATGCGCGATTTTCAGTTCGGCGTAAGACCTATCGCTATACCATCCAACGTGCAAATGTGCCCGATATCTTTACCTATCGTTTTACTTGGCACGAGCCTCGACCGATGGATGTCGAGCTCATGCGAAGGGCGGCCCGGGACTTGGTCGGTGAACACGACTTTACCAGCTTCTGCGCGAGTACAACTCCTATAGAAGATAAGCGGCGGACTCTGTATCAGGTTGACGTGACAGAGCGTGGCAGCTATCTGGATATCACTTGCTCTGGAAACGGGTTTTTGCAGTACATGGTCCGCATTATTGTAGGTACTTTGGTTGACCTCGGTGAGGGCAGATTACGCCATAGTATTCCAGAGATATTGTCGGCCAGAGATCGTGCTCAAGCAGGCAGAACGGCACCTGCTCGCGGTCTGTCTCTGTGGAAAGTGGATTATGAAGCAGAATAGAATGGGATTCATTAAAAAGAACTTGATCGACGTGGGCAAGTGAGATAGGATAAGGATTAGTGTTCTTCACCGCTGCCCCGTTACAACAGTGATGAAAACATGTTTAGACTCAGGAGGGACCCCCATGCGGACGACGTACATGGCGAAACCGAACGCCGTGGAACGCAAATGGTATGTGATTGACGTTGCCGGTCAGCGCGTGGGACGTGCGGCAACTGTTATTGCTTCCATTCTGCGTGGAAAGCATAAGCCAGAGTTCACACCGCACGTTGACACCGGTGACTTCGTAGTTGTTGTCAACGCGGACAAAATTGTGTTCACAGGTAATAAGCTTCAGAAGAAACTGTATCGCCGCCACTCTGGTTATCCAGGTGGGCTTAAAGAAACACGTGCAATCGATGTGTTGAATACACACCCGGAACGGATTATCTTTCAAGCCGTGAAGGGTATGCTCCCGCATAATTCGTTGGGACGCCAACAACTGACCAAGCTGAAGGTGTACGCGGGGTCAGAGCATCCACATCAAGCACAGCAGCCGATTCCTTGGGAATTAGCGAGCAACTAACGGAGGAGGTACTTTGCCTTGGCACAAGTTCAATATCTAGGCACTGGCCGTAGAAAGCATTCCGTTGCTCGTGTGCGCTTGCTTCCGGGTGACGGCAAGATTATGATTAACCATCGCGAACTGAATGACTACTTTGGCTTAGAGACGCTCCGCTTGATCGTAAAGCAGCCGTTGCTTCTGACAGAGACGTCAGAGCGCTATGACGTTCATGTGAACGTCTATGGTGGCGGTATTTCAGGACAGGCAGGCGCGATTCGTCACGGTGTAGCCCGCGCTTTGTTGAAGGTGGATCCCGCAATGCGGGCACCGCTGAAAAAAGCAGGCTTTTTGACCCGTGATGCACGCATGAAGGAACGTAAGAAGTACGGTTTGAAGGCTGCTCGTCGTGCACCGCAGTTCTCCAAACGGTAATTTGATACTCGAAACTTCTCAGAACGCTGCCCGTTGGCAGCGTTCTTTTTTGCATGGAAACCTTCGCCACCGGCTTTTCATGAATGCACTTCTTTGGTTCGCGCAAACTGTGCTTTAGCACCTTGTTGCGAATGGGGGATGCTTGCCATGCATAGAATTTCAAAGAGTAGACCGAAACGAATTGTTTCAGCTTGGTTGTCCATCATGACTGTTGTTGCTCTTTTGGTCTGGATGCCGGCGAAACAGGCGTACGCTGAAGACGGTGCGCCGGAGTCAGGGCTCCTGGGACGCACCATTGTTCTTGACCCAGGACACGGAGCGCCTGACTCGGGGGCGAGGAGCGATTCAGGGATTCTTGAAAAGGACATTACACTTTCGGTGGCCTTGAAACTCAGCCAACTCCTCCAACAGGCAGGGGCGAACGTCGTTTTAACCCGCACGACGGATGACGACCTGGCGAGTGAGCATGACAGACATGCTGGACGGCGGCAGTCCACTGATTTAAGAAATCGCGTACTAACAGCTAAAGCTAAGCATGCAGATGCTTTCATCAGTATCCACTGTAACGCAGTCCCGAGTGAGCGATGGACTGGGGCACAAACCCTGTATCAACGGGGTAACCCGGCCGGTGAGAAACTGGCTAAGGTGGTGCAGGAAAGGTTTCGGGAACTGTTGCTGCCGACTGCACGTGAACCCGCAGCGACGAGCACTTTATTTCTCCTGAAACGCATTCCGGGTCCGGCTGTAATCGCTGAGATTGGTTTCCTTTCAAATCGGCAGGAGAGTGTTCAACTGGCCTCACAGGCGTACCAGAGAACGGTTGCATTTTCTATATATCTTGCACTATATGACTATTTTTCTCAGCAGTCATCGGTGCCTGTGCCCGACTCGAATGTAACATTTCGAGACCTCCGGGAGGGATGATTCGTGCGAAGGTTCCGGCCGCGTTCGTCACGACCCGGCCGGTTATGGCCGTGGATGGTGCTTTGGCTGGCAATGGTAATCTGCTATTTGGTCTGGCTGGGGTGGCCCCATCACACGCAGGGAGCCACCCTGCGAAACGCTGTCACACGTGCGACGGCGAATGTCTCTGTTACTTATTCGGGCGTGACCTGGCAGGGGAAGGAGGTGTACTGCCTGTCGAACCAAGGTCCTTCATTGGAACATGTGAATATCTATGACTGGAACGGGAAACAATTGCCCGTGTTGTATATCGGCAAACGCGCTCCGTCCACGTTGCAAACATCGTCTGCGTTAACCCGTGCGCCATACACCCTTTCACATATAGAAAAGTTGTGGTTTGTGGCCCCTAGCATGCCCCCCTCCACATTTACAGTCACCTGGGATGCGTCTGGTCACGTTTCGTTCACCACTGTTGAGGTACGCTGATTGGCAACCCACACAGGTTGTTGTACACTTACAATTGGTGTGTAAATACCGAATGATGTCTCACATCAGTTGAGGAGGCGACGACCGTGGTCACGAAGGAACAGGTCCTGGAGGCCCTCCGGGACGTAGAGGACCCGGAAGTTCATAAAAGCATTGTCGAGTTGGACATGGTCAGAGATATCGAGATCAGCGGTTCAACCGTGTCAGTAAAAGTCCTGCTTACCATCACTGGTTGTCCTTTGCGGACGGTAATTGAAAAATCTGTGTCTGACAAGCTATTGGCATTGCCAGGTGTTGAACAGGCATACGTCGAGATTGGCACGATGTCTGACGAGGAGCGGGCGAAGTTCGCAAGCAAGCTGCGTGGCCGCGAGGAACCACAAAGTCCTCCCGCACTGCTGCGGCCGGACGCGGGTGTAGAGTTTTTAGCTGTGGCATCTGGCAAGGGCGGTGTCGGTAAGTCCACCGTGACTGCAAATCTGGCTAAGGCACTAGCAAACGAGGGACTCCGCGTTGGTGTTATTGATGCAGATATCTACGGCTTTAGCATTCCGGGTATCTTTGGCGTGAAAGAAACCCGGCCAACCGTGATTGACGAACTCATTATTCCGATTGAAGTCGATAACGTGAAATTGATCTCAATGCATTTCTTTGTTCCGAACAACAATCCTGTTGTGTGGCGTGGACCCATGCTTGGCAAAATGTTGCGCAACTTCTTTGCAGAAGTCCATTGGGGAGACGTTGACGTTGTTCTGCTTGACCTCCCGCCTGGAACAGGTGACATTGCCATGGATGTACATCAATTACTTCCGAAGAGTAAAGAACTCATTGTCACGACACCGCAAACCAATGCAGCAGACGTTGCAGTTCGGGCTGGAGTCATGGGACAGAGAACGAATCACGAGATTATTGGCGTAGTGGAGAATATGTCTTATTTTGAATGCGGTTCGTGCGGAGAAAAGGCCTATTTGTTCGGACGCGGCGGTGGGAACCAGGTTGCCTCAGCCCTGAATGTGTCCGTTTTAGCGCAAGTACCAATCGCAAGTATGGATGAGCAACAGAACGGGTTGTTTGCGCCTCAGACCCCGCAGGGCAAGGCTTTTAAGGCCTTGGCTCAAGCAGTGATACCGGCACTTGGTCTTGCAGTTCAAGCTTGACCGGTCAGTAAGGCTCTAGACCGGGGTCAGTAAGGCTCTATCGGTAAAGCTCTAATGGATGGTTCTCAACACCACGGAAACAGCCGCTGCATGGTCTGCAGCGGCTGTTTTTTTATTGCCCTCCGCCTCCCCCGGAACTGCCACCTGATGAACCGCCGCTGCCGCCGGATTGACCTTTCCCGGAGCTTTGCCCGCCAACCGATTGCATCGATTCTGCGACGGCTTGTTTGAGTGCATCCTGGAACTGCATGCGAAAGCTTGGCGTTTGCAGGGCCTCGGTCATTACCTTCATGATGAGACCGCGAAACGGAGGGGTTTGCATGAGATCCTCAACTTGTTTTGAAAAGTCTGGGGATTTCAACAGTACCAACATATCCTTCTGATACGTTGGATCTTTCATCAACTGCTTTTGTTGTGCCAACAGTTCAGGTTCAATTGCCTTTGCAAGCGCAGCCGCAAACTTTGGGTCCTTGAGCTGTTGACTCAGCAGAGATTGGTTCTTTCCGCTTGTGAGCGCCTTTTCCATTGCCGTGGACACATCTGTTTGGGAGACCAACCACTGTGTCCGCAGAGTTGGGTCTTGCAGTACTTCACTAAGGGCCTTCTTGCCTTCCCCGGAATGAAGAATATCGAGAACCATTTGCTTGGTTCCACTGTAATCGGGTTGCGTGGCAGACGATGCGTCAGCGCCCGCACTTGTACTGCCGCAACCCGCCAACACGAGGCAACAGAGCGCCCCAGCTAGCAACGTCTGTGTTCTTTTCAACATAGTCACCTCCGCGTGCCTGCACGTCTAGCATTCGTCCAGGCGGGGTGACTTATGCGAGTACCAATTACTTCTCGAGATACTTCTCGAGACGGTTTGTACCCAGCAAACGCCTGAGCTATCATGAAACGGTAGGAGGAGAGCCACATGCGTCTAAACCAGTTTGTCTTCTTAATCGTCAGCACTGTTTTGCTCGGTGCGATTGCAGGAATCTTCACGAGTGTGGCGGGACTGTGGTTGCATGTCCCGTGGTTTATCGGTCTTATATCAGGTGCCTTTTTAGCCACCACAAGCTTGATGGGGTTTTGGGCCTATCTGACTCTAAACTTTATATCGAGTATGACTTTACCAAAGCGCGTATGGAGGTGGGCGCAAGGGCTCATTTTGGCTCTTGTCCTATATGACATGCTGTGGTGGAGATATCACATTGATGCAATCCGCCACCCGCTTCATCATGCGACGCTCTCAGTATACCTGCTTCAAGGGCTGTGGCCGTTGGTTGTGGCAATGATTGCAGGTATGGTGAAAACGAGGCTTTCCGGACGAGGGAGCTTCCTGCCGTCAGTTTTTTATCTGTACGTTTTTACGGTGGTGGACTGGCTACTCGTTATCCGAGCGCAATCAGCCGGTCCCATCGTCAACCAGACCGGTCTCATTATGATGTTATGCAATGTCTATCTCCTGCTTATCTTCGGCAAGTTGCTGTCAGCTGAAGCAAGACAAGGGGCGTGGGCCAAGGATGCTGCTGCACGGGTTGAAATCAAGGAGCGGATTAAGGCTGCGAAGGCCGCTGCCAAAGCAGAGAAAAAGGCGGGGCGGGTAAACAAAGCAAGGATCGAGGAACCGGACAATTCCTGATCCTTGCTTCAACCGCTGTGACTCCTGAACCGTCACGTGCGCGCTTGGCTCTTAACGTGACGGTCTATAGAATATGAGGTGAGTATCCCTTGAGTGCAGACCCTCTACTGCACCTCTGTCTTTACCTTGGCTTGGGCTAACAGTTCAGACACGGTGACAAATTGATATCCTTTAGCCCGCAGTCCGTCGATGATCTGCGGCAAGGCCTGTGGAATTTGCTTCGATGAGTCACTCGCGTGCATGAGAATAATGTCGCCCGGTACAGCCCGGGTTAGGACACGATTGGCAATGGCGCTCACGCCTGGATTCTTCCAGTCGAGTGAATCGGTGTTCCACTGGATGACTGTGTAACCCATGCTGTTCAGACACTTGATGACACGGGGATTGAAGTCACCGTTTGGAGTCCGAATGAGCGTGGTCTTTACGTTTGTAACCTGCTTGATGGCCTTCTCGGACAGTCCTACCTGCTGACGGATCCAAGCGTCAGGGTAGTTTGAGAAATCTTTGTGCAGGTTTCCGTGGTTTCCAATTTCGAATCCCATGTTCTTAATCTGCTTCGCAATTTCCGGATGCCGCACTGTCCACGGGCCGCTGAGGAAGAAGGTGGCTTTTGTAACCTGCTTGTCCTTCAATATTTTTAGCACAGGCTCAGGTATCTTGTTCCCCCAGGAGATGTCGAACGTGAGTGCAACCAGCTTCTTGTCCGTGTCGACCTTATAGATGGCCTTTGGTTCATCTGCGTTCGGCTTCGCTTGGACAGCATTTGCAGGCCAGCAGAGCATACCCATAAAGAGTGCAACAACGAATGTGAGTAGAAACAGTCTGCTTCTGTTCCGCATTGGCATAACCTCCACTTGGACATAATCAGCCAAAGTGTATGCCGAGCGGACAAGACCTATACAATAGGCATAGGGAGGTTTGGCGTGAACACTACATGGGAGAACCGACAGGGTTGGGTGTGGGGACTTGGTTTGCTTCTACTCTTATCCGGCTATCTGGCCGGGGTGAGTTGGCCGGCAAGGTTCAACAGCATGCTCGCACCAAGCCTTGAACAACTGAGAAAACTTGCTGTGCAAACAGGTGTATTTCACTCCGTGATCCGTACTGTTCTGATGATTTTGATCCACAACCTGTTCGCTGCGATTATTGTTATGATTATATCGGGTATTTTGACTGCAGGTATTTACCCCGCTTGGGCAATGTGGATGAACGGCCTCACGATGGGCTACGTAGTCGCTGAAGAGTCCCAACATTTGTCTGTCCCTGCATGGCGTATCTTTGTGTATGGGATGCTTCCACACGGTCTGTTTGAACTACCTGCCTTTATTTGGTGTGGCGTGATGGGCATCAGACTTGGCTACTTCGCTGTGCAATCGCTTTGGTGGCACCTGCAAGTCAGGATTTTTCCGACACAGTTACAACCAGGACGAGGGCAACCCGGTGTGTTTCGCAGCGAACTGAAAAAGGTGCTCAAGTTATTGCCTTACCCAATCGGGTTACTCGTGATTGCCGCGACCATTGAAGGAACAGTGACACCGCACTTGATTGTCATCGGGATTCAGCATTTTCATAAGTGAGACATGTTTTTACATATTTGAGAAGGAGTGTGGCGTGATGAAAGACGTGATGAAAGAGTTGAGGATTATTGGTGCTCCGTCAGACCTTGGACAAGGACGGCGTGGCGTGGATATGGGGCCGAGTGCCATTCGTTATGCGGGGCTGCGTGAGAAGCTTCATTCACTCGGGTGTGTAGTCAAAGACCTCGGGAACATAGATGTGCCGATGCCTGAAATGCACACGGTCAAGAATGAGAAGCTAAAGTACCTCGATGAAGTTCTGCGTGTGTCTCAAGACCTCTTCCAGAGAGTGCAGTCTGTCGTTGAGGATGGACACATCCCGATTATTTTGGGAGGTGACCATAGTATCTCCATCGGCAGTGTCGCCGGGGTTGCAAGTAAATACCGAAACGTTGGCGTCATCTGGTTTGACGCCCACGGGGATATGAATACCGAAGAGACCACTCCGTCCGGAAATATTCACGGAATGCCGCTCGCTGTTGCCCTTGGCTACGGACATCAACAGTTGCTGTCCATTGGCGGATTTACTCCGAAGGTCAATCCGAAAAACGTCGTTCTCGTCGGTGCCCGGTCAGTTGACAGTGACGAGGTTCGCTTGATTCGTGAATCAGGAATCAAAGTATACACAATGGCCGAGATTGACCAGGCAGGAATGGGACAGGTTATGTCTGAAGCCATTGAAATTGCCGGTAATGGAACGGACGGGATTCACCTGAGTCTTGACCTGGATGCTCTTGATCCGATGTTCGCTCCCGGTGTGGGGACCCCTGTTAACGGCGGAGTCACGTACCGGGAAGGTCACCTTGCCATGGAACTCTTGGCTGCATCCGGAAGACTCGTCTCTGTTGACGTTGTCGAGGTGAACCCGATTCTTGATAATCGAAACCGTACGGCAGAAATGGCCGTTGAGCTTGTCGAGTCCCTGTTCGGGAAAACGGTCGTTTGATGAAGAATTAACAGTCCTTGCGTCACGCCTTACAGCCGATTGCAATAGGTTACTATAACCACGCCTTGGCAGTTCCCGCGGGCGTGGAAAGTGACCTTTTTGGTCTTCGGCAAGGGGCTGGCGTTTGTGCTATATGTTGCGCTTGGAGACTCGGTGACGTACGGGTATTCTGCAACCAACAACAGGAGATCCTATGTACAGCGGATCGCGCGAAGTCTCTCGAAACAAGAGCGGGTCAATGTGTACCTGCACGCGAAGCCGGGCTGGACTTCCGCCAGGTTACTCAAGTCTGTCAAGTCCGTGCAGCCGAGCATATTCGATGAAGCAAAGTTGACTACGTTGATGGTGGGTGGGAACGATCTCCTTCGTTCGTCGCCGTTTCTCCTAAACGGAAACCATAGTCACCTGATGAAAGTAGCGGATCGTTACTATCAAAACTTGACGAACATTGTAGAGTTGGCATACAGACCTGGTACCCGCTTTATCATCGCGACGCTTTACAATCCGTTTCCAAACTCCGTCCTTGCAGAAGAGTACACCGGACTCGTAAATGATTGCGTGCGGAGGGTGGCCCGCCGATACAACCTTCTTCTGGCGGATATCGCGGCAAGATTTGACGGCAAGGAATTTCGTTTTGTTGAAGGCTACAAACGAGGGTCCATCCGCGACTTTCGAATCCGCGGTAACCCGATTCACCCAAACGATGCGGGGCATGGAGCGATTGCACAGGGGTTTTTGGCCATGTATCGGCGTGCAGGAGTAAAGGATATAGCGAAGGGCGGGAAACTGAAACGCACACAAAAGTCTCCCTAATCTACGATGGTTCGGGCAAGCCGCCCCCTTGACGCGGTATAATATGTAGGAAACAATGATCTAAAAGTTTTTCCGGAATCGGGTGACGTTGCCTTGGATGGGTGGCTTAGTGCAATTGAACGGTTCAACTTCTTGAATGCGATTGATATTATAATCGTGGCGTACCTGCTGTATCGCCTGTTGCTCCTCATTCGAGGCACGCGAGCAGTCCAACTTTTACAGGGTGTCATCGTCATTCTTGTAGCGACGGCCCTGAGCAGCTTGTTTCATCTGACGACGGTCAATTGGCTGTTGAACAAGATTCTTACCCTTGGCTTCATTGCCATTCCCATTGTGTTTCAGCCTGAACTGCGCAGAGCCTTGGAACAACTGGGCCGTGGCGGCTTTATGTCGCTCTCTTTCCGGAGTCAAGCCCCTGAAGAAACGCAACAGCTGATAGCTGAGATCGTCAAGTGCACACAGGTACTCTCCAAGGCCAAGATCGGTGCGCTCATTGTCATCGAACGTGAAACCGGACTGACAGAATACATCGAAACTGGAATTCTTGTGGAAGGTCGTGTGAGTTCACAACTGCTCATCAACACCTTTATTCCAAATACACCCCTGCATGACGGTGCAGTTGTCGTGCGGGGGGAGCGCCTGGTCTCGGCGGGGTGCTTCCTTCCTCTTACTGAAAATCGTAACCTTGACAAAGAACTTGGGACAAGGCATCGTGCGGCGCTTGGTGTAACGGAACAATCAGATGCTGTCGCTGTTGTGGTGTCAGAGGAAACCGGGAAAATATCCATCGCAGTCGATGGAGTCTTAACGAGAGACCTCAGTGAAAATGCGCTGTTTGAGTTGCTGCAGACTCTTTTAACGCCAAAGCGCAATCGTCGCTTGCAATTCTTTGGACGAAAGGCGGCATCGTAGTGGACAGGTTTCTCAACAACAATATGGTCCTACGGATTGTCGCTGTGATACTCGCTTGCATCCTTTGGTTCACAGTGAATGCCCCTTCACCAACGTCGCAAGCAGGCCAAACGGCGGCGTCTGTCAAAGACTTCCCGTATGCAGTCCAAGTGAATACTCAACCAGACATGATGGTGACAGTCATTGACCATCCTACTGTTGTCGTTGAAATTCGCGGTGGACTCCTCAACAATACATCGCTGCCAAGTGAGATGATGGGGGTTCAAGTGGTTGCCGATGCCCGTGGTCTCGGCCCTGGCACACATGCCGTTGCTCTGAAGGCAGTGGGGATGCCTCCAGTCGCCTACACGATTCTCCCGCAAACTGTTGAGGTTACGCTAGAGAAGAAAGTGACTGCAAGCAAACCAGTTCAAATTCACGTCACTGGCACCCCAGCCCAGGGCTATCAGGTCGCACAAGTGCAACCTGATGTTCAGGCAGTACAGGTCAGTGGGGTGAGCTCCGTTGTGCAGCGTGTAGCTGCCGTCATGGCCGATATGTCCGTGTCAGGCGCAAAATCCACAGTATCCCACACATTGACACTAGAACCGGTTGATAAGAACGGCCTGCCTGTATCTGGGGTCGAGGTCGATCCGGTGAACGTGACTGCTGTCGTTCGTATTGAACCCCCACAGATGAAGGTGCGTTTAGCCCCAGAAGTACTTGGCTCTCCAGCGCCTGGCTATGCGGTGTCAGGATTGTCAGTCGCGCAACAGACCGTAAACGTAACCGCATCGCCGGACGTCACAGCAACCCTCAGTCAGGTTACATTGCCTGTCGATGTCTCGGGGCTGGCGTCGACGAAAACATTCACTGTACCCATCGTCCCGGGAGCCAACTGGACTCAAGTTGTTCCGTCCAGCGTTCAAGTTACGGTTCAGATCTCGCGAAGCACAGCGAGGAGCTTCAATGGAGTTCCGATACAGATTCGAAACATACCGCAGGGGGCAACCGTCACTTTGTCCGGTACAACCAACTTGGATATCCGTGTCAGCGGTCCGGACTCAATTATTTCCAAGTTGCAGACGTCAGATATCATAGCGTATATTGACGCAAGTGGATTGACGGCCGGAGACACCACAGCAGCTGTTCATGTTTCCGCACCCAACTGGGTTACCGTCACACAGCTCTCTCAAATTACCGTCCCTGTTTCCATTCAAAGCCAAGGAACTGCTAACAACAATAATAATACGACTGCTGGGACCAATCGTATCGGATAACGGAGTGTGAAAGGAGCGAGGTCTTTGACTCGCATGTTTGGTACCGATGGAGTTCGCGGCATCGCGAACCTTGAATTGACACCTGAATTCGCATTTCGCCTAGGACGTGTAGGCGCCTATGTGCTCACACGCGGTGTGCCAGGGGCAAGGATTGTTGTGGGTAAAGATACTCGGATTTCCAGTGACATGCTCGAGGCATCTCTGGTCAGCGGGATCCTCTCTGTTGGTGTGGATGTCTTACAACTCGGTGTTGTCAGTACCCCTGGCGTGGCCTTTCTGACAAAGCACCTTCACGCGAATGCGGGGGTCATGATCTCTGCTTCACATAACCCCGTTGAAGACAACGGCATTAAGTTTTTCGGCGGAGATGGATTCAAACTCCTCGACGCGGTAGAAGATGAGATTGAAGCCCTGATGGAACAAAGTGAAGAGTTGCCACGACCGATTGGGGTCGATGTTGGGCGTCTCTACCAAGAACCAGCGCTTGAGGTGTATCGGCGCTTTTTGATTGGCACGGTTCAAAATCGGTTTGATGGTCTGCATGTTGTCCTTGACTGTGCAAACGGCGCATCATATCACACAGCGCCGGAGGTTTTCGAGCGACTCGGCGCAAAAGTCACAGCCCTGTTTACTCAGCCGGATGGCACGAACATTAATGTGGGATGCGGTTCTACGCACCCGCATGTGGTACAACGGGCAGTTCTCGAATACGAAGCGGATCTGGGACTGGCATTTGACGGGGACGCAGACCGTGTCATTGCAGTAGATGCTTCCGGTCAGATGGTCGACGGAGATTACATTATTGCCATTTGTGCTGAGGCACTGCATGCTCGTGGAGAATTGAAGAACAACGCTGTAGCGGCAACGGTCATGAGCAACCTTGGGTTTATGAAAGCGATGGAAGAACGAGGCATCGGTGTGCAAACCACAGCGGTTGGCGATCGCTACGTCATGGAAGCCATGCGTGAGCATTCCCTTGTCCTTGGCGGAGAGCAATCAGGGCACATCATCTTCTTAAACCATACGACCACTGGCGATGGGGTTTTGACCGCGCTGCAGCTCGTCAACATTATGGTGGCACAAAAGAAATCCCTCACAGAGTTACGTCGGGTTATGAATCGGTACCCGCAGATTTTGGAGAACGTTCGCGTGAACGATAAACAGGCATGGCGTCAAAGTGCCCGGATCCAAGAAGCTCTCGAAGCGGGAGAAGCCATGCTTGGCGGTAACGGGCGGCTGTTGGTGCGTGAATCAGGTACGGAGTCGCTGGTCCGCGTGATGGCAGAAGGTCCGGACGAACAGGTGCTTCAGGAATGCGTACATCAGATTGCGGTGGTGATTCGGGAAGAAATTGGCGCTTGAATGAGGAGAAAAATCTGCGCGTGACAGGCAGTTAAAGAATAGGTTATGATAAGGTTCTTAGGCGTGAGAGACGCCCATGTGACTCGGTGAATTTAGCACACCGAGATCACATGACAAGCGCCCGGACTGAGGAGCAACGGCAGGCATTTTCCTCAGTTGACGCGGTGGGGGTTGGCGAACGATTCGGCGGATACCCCCCGGTGTGCGGCCGCACCGATTACAGACTTTGAAATCTGTTGGGTGACCAACGGGACAAAAAGGCTGTAGGCTACGTAGGGGGATTTGTGTCCATGTGCGGTATTGTTGGTTACATCGGGCCACGCCACGTCAAAGACGTGGTTGTGGGAGGTTTGCGCAAGTTGGAGTACCGCGGTTATGACTCTGCAGGTATTGCGACGCTCGGGAATGATCAGATCTCTGTTGTGAAATCTGTCGGACGGTTGGCGAACTTGGAGGATAAACTCGTTTCCGAGAGCATCGAAGGACAGATTGGCATCGGGCATACACGGTGGGCAACACACGGGCGTCCGTCTGATGAGAACGCACATCCGCATCAGGATTGTCAAGGACAGTTCGCGATTGTGCACAACGGGATCATCGAGAACTATGTACAAATTCGCGAGGAATTGATGCAGAAGGGACATACCTTCAAATCCGAGACGGACACCGAGGTCATCGTCCATCTCATTGAGGATATGTACGATGGGAACTTTGAAGCGACGATTGTCGCTGCATCAAAGCGGATCCGTGGGGCATATGCACTTGTTGTCTTAGCCAAGAACCACCCGGACAGGTTGATTGCCGTACGTAAGTCCAGCCCGCTGATTGTCGGGCTCGGCGAAGGCGAAAACTTTGTCGCATCCGATATTCCCGCAATCCTCGAATACACCCGAGATGTGTATGTTCTAGATGACGGAGAGATGGCAGTTGTACGACGGGATAGTGTTGATTGCTATCCGTTGAACGAGAAGACGGACCCGGCACATCTGGTACCTGTACAAAAAGATGTCTACAAGGTGACTTGGGATGCCGTATCTGCGGAACGCGGCGGCTTCGAACATTTCATGCTGAAGGAGATCCATGAGCAGCCGCGGGCAATTACGGATACCCTGCGGGGGCGCCTGGCTGAAGACCTCTCGTCCGTTCATCTGAATGAGTTGTCTTGGACTGAGGATTTCCTGCAATCGATTGACAGAATCCACATTGTTGCATGTGGAACCTCCTGGCATGCTGGCTTAGTCGGCAAGGCTGCCATCGAACGGTTTGCGAAAATTCCAGTTGAGGTCGAGGTTGCTTCCGAGTACAGGTATCGTGATCCGCTATACTCACCAAACACGCTCGTGATTGTCATCACGCAGTCTGGCGAAACCGCGGACACCTTGGCAGCGTTACGCGACAGTAAGCAAAAGGGGCTTCGGGTACTTGCGATTACAAACGTAGTTGGCAGTTCCGCTGCACGGGAAGCTGACGATGTCCTGATTACATGGGCAGGCCCTGAAATCGCCGTAGCATCCACGAAAGCTTACACGACTCAGTTGGTGGCTTTATACTTGCTTGCTGTGTACCTCGGTCAGGAACGTGGCACCTTGGCAGAGGCCGATCGAAACGAAGTCCTGAATGCCTTGGCAAAGCTTCCAACTGTCGCAGAGAAGGTGCTTGATTCTGCACCTTTAATTGAAAAGTTTGCCCTCGACTATCAAGATGCACGCGATACTTTCTTTATTGGGCGTGGTCTGGACCACGCAGTGTCTCTCGAAGGCGCCTTGAAGTTGAAGGAGATTTCGTACATTCACGCAGAGTCTTATGCTGCCGGAGAGCTGAAACACGGCACCTTGGCACTTATCACGGAGGGCGTTCCGGTGATTGCACTGGCGACGCAGACTGAGCTGTATGAGAAAACGTTGAGTAATATTAAAGAAGTGAAGGCTCGGGACGCGTTTGTGCTTGGGGTGACCTGGGCTGGGGATGAAGAGCTCCAGAAGTCGGTCGATGAGGTCATCTATTTGCCAAAGACTTCACCCTTGGTTGCACCCATTGCAGCCGTGGTGCCATTGCAACTGTTGGCTTACTATGCAGCCGTAGTGAGAGGCAATGACGTCGATAAGCCGAGAAACCTTGCCAAGAGTGTGACGGTCGAGTAAGTCTTACTGACATAGCAAGTGACATATATCTTCGCAAAAAGCCGATCTACTCCAGCAAAATAAGTTCTACTCTGAGTAAAATAAGTTGTTCCCTACAGCACGGGTGGATTCGGGTCGAAAGCCTGAATTCGCCCGTGTTTTTTTAGTGAGGGGACGAGGCGTTTTGGGGCAAGGGTAAGACAAAAACCGAAGGAAATAAGACGCGAAAAAGCCCGATATATCAAGGATTCCTGAACCATGCCCGATCAAAAATGAGAAAAAACACATGACAAAATCTGCTCTCCCATGACCCTTCAGCCCGCTATCTTCGCAAAACGCGGATCTATTCTCGCAAAATAAGTTCTACTCTGAGCAAAATAAGTTGTTCCCTACAGCACGGGTGGATTCGGGTCAAAAGCCTGAATTCGCCCGTGTTTTTGTGTTGCAGGGACGAGGCGTTTTGGGGCAAGGGTAAGACAAAAACCGAAGGAAATAAGACGCGAAAAAGCCCGATATATCAAGGATTCCTGAACCATGCCCGATCAAAAATGAGAAAAAATACATGACCAAATCTGCTCTCCCTGAACCCTTCAGCCCGCTCTTACCCTGTTCTTCCACGGAAGAACTCCTTTTTACGCAAAATCGAGGTTTCTGGAAAAATTACGGAAAAAAAAGGTGAGAAAAGGCGTGATCTACGGAAGATCGAATTCGACGGCAGAAGATGGAAGAACGTGAGGGTGAGAGCGGGAAAAGCCTTGTGGGGCAAGGGAAGAGGCAGGGTTGAGGCGGGAGTGAGTCAGAGTAGATCCTCTTTTTTCGACTACATAGTACAGGGAGCTAAATTTGAATTTGAGATGTCTTAGGCTGGAATTGAATTGGGAATAGGGCTAAGAAAGGATTGAAACCAAAGGATCGAAGGTCAGTCAGTTTTCCTACGCTCCGATCCATCTAAGGGTCTATTCAGCGAATAACATTTATCTCATCTGCCTCATATTAAGTTGAAAATGTGGAGCAGATAAATCACACTCACTGGGATGACAAGCATATTTTTAACCGCGAGCATAGCGGCAGTGCGAACCGATGATACCTCGAAGTTACTGAGCGTCTTCGTCTTATTTTTGTACTTTTCCAGTAAATTTGCTACCGTTGATTTTCTAATGATAATCATAAAAAGAATGATATTGATGACAGCGAACACAATCACAAACCCACAGAGTTGGTACGCAACTTGTCCCCAATGTAAGTGCCGTATTATTGAAACAAAACGCCCCCAGAGAGCAGAATCAAATAGGCTTTGTAAGGGAAGGTCCAACCCAAGTGTCAAGATGACGCAATACTGAAATAACCGTATAAGTTCTACAAGCAGTTCAAAGGGTGCTAAAAGTCCCCGCAGTTTCCCTTTATATAGTACCTGTATCGGTCGAACTACTGCTGTTGGAATTGATAAAAGAACGATAATACCATGCGAAAAGTAGAAGGTGTACGACCAGAGAGTTTCAGTCCAAGCATTCCACAATATCATGTATCTTGCCCGCCTTCGAAGTGTTGAGTTTCCGCCCAATTCAACTTGCCATCGTGAATATCTTTAACAATTGCACGTATCCAACTAAGTTCCGCCTCTCTCATCACAACGGCGTACTCGCCTTCAAGCATTAACGGTCTCTCCAAGTGAAATTGCTCGGTCAATACTTTCAATTGTGTTTTCAAATTTTCAATGTCAGATTCCAAATGAGCTATGCGTTCACTTAGGAGTTCCAACACCGTCGTTGATGGAAGATGAAGCATGAGCGTTAATCCTGCCTCAAAATCCAGGTATTCCTTTTTCGGAGTTCGCAATATGTCGCTCAGCCAACGCTTGAGTTCGACGTGTCCAGTTTCAGTGAGTACGTAAACCGTCCGTTCTGGTCGATTTCCCTCACGAATGGTTTCTTGCGCTTTCACGTACCCTCGCTTTTCCAGACCATCAATTACCGTATAGAGAGATCCGTAGTTCAGTTTGATGCTGGTATGCCAGTGACGGGCTTTCATCATTACGGACATTTCGTAAGGGTGAGATGGTCGTTCAGAAAGAAGTGCCATAACGGCAAGAGCCAGTGGGTTAGATAGTTTCTGTGCCAACGCTAATCACCTCGCAAACGTATTATACGGATTATAATACTCGTTAACAAGTATTTGTTTGCGTATATTATTATGTGATCAAAAATATAAAAAATTTCCCGTCATTTAAATTTGTTCACCAATCACGCAGGAAAAGGGCATGTGCTACGATGATTCGGGCATATGGTCGTTTGGTAATTAAGTTAGTCCATCTATTGACCGCTGTTCCAAGTACATAGTAATATTCAGTTGTACTTAATAAGAATAACGTAATAAAAATTGGAGAGATTCCAGTGAGACAAAGTGAGTTAGGACGGTTCTCTGATGCGTCGTTTCTTATCCTTTCAAGTCTGGCGAATGGACAGAAGCACGGATACGCCATGATGGAAGACATTCTGGCGTTCAGTGGTACACAACTGGAGCCAGGGACACTGTATGGCGCAATCACGCGATTGGAAAAGAAAGGATGGATAGAAGCCCTTCCCATGAAAGAAAGGCGGCGACCATATCGCATTACCATCGAGGGTGTAACTGCGCTTCGTAAGCAAGTTGCAACACTGGAACAAGTCACTTCGGTTGGAAAAAAGCGATTGGCATCGTTGGAGGGGTTTTAATGAATTGGCTACTACGGCTTTATCCTCGTGCGTGGCGAGAACGGTATGAAGAAGAGATGTTAGGTCTACTCGAACAACACAAGGTTACACCTGTCACAGTGGTCGATTTGCTGGTTGGTGCTTTAGACGCAAATCTGAATTACAACGGCATTGCAGAAGGAGTGACCTATATGGCGGATCGGCTTCGTACAGGCATTGTGATGATTTTCTGTGCCTTCATGTTATTTGGAGTCGGGTGGAGCATGCTCCAACGATTGACCGATCCACTGAATCAATTCAATGCAATAGCAACGTCTCACCCTGAGTTTCGTGTTCTTTTCGATGCAGATTTTATTGCTGGATGCTTATCATTTCTGGCTTTTTTGATTGGTGGATTACCTGTGTTCTTTATTTCAGTAAGACGTGCTATCAAACACAAGCAAAAGAACGTATTGATGCCCTTTGGGGTCGCGCTGTCGTGTTTGGTCATCAGTGTCATTGCCACGGCAGTATTAGCGGACTGGCATCACATCGCGTATGCGTTGACACACATTTATGTATTCTTGGGTGGATATGCTGTCTTGTTGGCTTTGATGTTAACGATTGGTACGGTTGCAGTCTCGCTCATGATTACCAGGACTGACTTCCAACTTTCAGAACTCAAGTTCGTATTCTATCCAGAAGTGGTGATTTTGTTCTGCATGGGTGTAGCAGTCGTGATGTCAACGATCCTTATTATCGCGATTACCGCTTATGCACCGCAATTGTTTAACACGCAGGATGTAGGTAGTCCCATGTTCATAACGGGTCTGTTCTGCATGGCTCTCGGAACAATTTTCGCTTGGATGGGGCTTAAACGAGGACAGTCAAAGGGCTTGACCAGTTAACACACTCGTAATTCTTCAAGCGAATCTGGAGTTACGGGGGATATATGATGAAGCGCATTTTGGCTAAACTGTCGATTTGGTACTGGTTCACGATACTTCTTGCATTAGTCATCGCGTTTATTTTTAGTCGACTCGGCATTGCGCAAGGTAGAACGTTACTGAACGCGGTGCCGTGGGGCATCATAGTTGTTCTTGTGACCGCCTTGCTTGCGACGAGTAAAAAGGACGCGCTACGATTAGGAGCCGTGTTCGGTTTTCTCGTGTCCTATGCATATTTGTGGTTTGACAACCGCAACATTCATTCCTTTACTCAGATTTTTATTTTAATTCCGCTTATCATCTTACCGTCCTTGTTCGGGTTACTATGTGGGACAGCATTAGGTTATTTGGGATGGCGACTTCGGCGGTTGTTTGTAAGAATGACTCGATGAACATTCGAAAATGTGAAGGAAGATTTGTCAAACATCGTTCGATACTGGGTTAAATAGTGAAAAGGGACATAGGCGCTCTCCATAGAGTCATGTCCCTTTCTTGTACGAGTTTATTGGCGCATATGGGTTAAATCAAGAATAGTTGCTGGGCTATGCGATAGCCTTGCCGTTGCTTTCGATCCACATTCCCATGCAGATAGAAGGCGGCTAAACCAATAGACGTGGATACCCTTTTATTCTTGGAGGAAGCAGACTACAGGGAGCTAAATTTGATTTCAGAACTCATGGGTTGGATTTGAATTTGGGGATAGAGGTCAGGGAGAGACCATTTTCGAGGTACCTGGTCATTGAACTTAGGCGACATCATTTTCATGAGGCTTCGTGCACGAACCAAGAGATGTCATTGAAAAACGCCACTCTAAGATACACAGAGGTGGTTTACATATGAAGAATCGCCTGTTGAGTTGTATGACCAATGGTCGGTTGCTCTGAGTGTTTACGCATGCCTTCGCACCTTGTCCCAAAAGGATATAACGATCATTCTGAATAAGTGGTGGAAGAACAACAATGGGTGTCCACAGGATTGACAGTTGCGGGTGTGTAATGAACATGACAGGTTGGGGAGTCGGATATGGAGTAGTTTGATATGAAAGACTCGCTGTCTATCCCGAATTGCGCCGCCTGTTCTGGAGCTTCAAGATAAAAGCGTTAGACTGTGTTAGAAGTTCCCACTAAAACATCATTTGACTACGACGTTACGTAATACTTTATGTTTGTATGGAAAGGAGGTCCAAGTTGACTTCACACATGTACCATACAAAAGAGTTTGCCAAGAAATCATGTGTCTCGGTACGAACACTTCAATTTTATGATAAGAAGGGGTTACGCTCTCCATCAGAATACAGCGGAACTGGATATAGACTGTATTCCGATGACGATCTCGTGAGATTACAACAGATTTTAGCCCTGAAATATCTTGGCTTCTCGTTATCAGAAATCAAAGCTCTTGTGCAGGAAGGAGGAAGTGAACTTCGGATTGCACTTAGGGCACAGAAGAACATGATGCTCGACAAGCGGCGACAGATAGACTCCATCATCAGAACAATTGAAAAAACCGAAGAGATGGAAAATGAAACGTTGGATGTTGAAGCTATTGTGAAGATAATCGAGGTGATCCAAATGGATTTGAAGCCAGAGTGGGTAAACAAGTATTTGACCACCGAAGAGCGAAGGACTATGAGAGATTTGGCGAAGAAATCCTATTCCGACGAAGGATTAAGGAAGCTGGCACAGCAGGAATATACGGAAGAAATACATCAACAATACGGGTATTTTCGAGACGAACTTAGGAGACTTGTAGCGCAAGACGCACACCCGTCCAGTCAGGAGGCACAGAGTCTTGCTGAGTATTTGACCGAGTTAAATAGGCAACGTTCTCAAGGGTGGGATGAAGCGATACTTGCTGGAATGAAGAAGTCCTGGGAGAATTTGAATGCGTTGCCTGAAGATAAGAAACCCCAAATATACAACTTCACCACAGATGAAAGGGAGTTCATCAAACAGGCTTGTGTCATACTGCATGAGCGAAAAATCCAGGATCAGATGATGTGTAATGACAGAGAATAGGGGCATGCCAAAGACTGCCCCTTGATGAAGTGAAAAGTCTTAATTTGAAAAAATCCAATATGCAATGTCTTCGATGACTTGCTTGTCTACATGTTGTGGAACCCGATACTCTTTTTTTACTTTGCGTATCTGTCCATAAACAGTAGGCATAAACATGTGATTCAGTCCTGGGTAGAGTTTGAATGCGACGTTTGGCTTCTCACCGAGCAGTTTTTGAAAACCGTAAAAGTCCTTTTCGACGGATACTTGAAAATCTTTATCGCCCTGCAAAATAAGCACGGGTTTGTCTGATGCTTTGAGATAATCAATGGACGGATGTTGACCCATTTCCTTGAAGTAGTACGATCTCGTGTATTTCCCTACAATCTTTGTGGATTTGGCTTCTTCGTCACTCAGGTTAGAGATGTTGTTAAACTTAGAGGTGAGTGCGGCAATTTGTTTCTTCGCAATTACTTTCAAAAATTTGTTTAAAGAGTTGAGTACATCGTAACTTTGATCCATCATAATTTCTTCTAATTTGCGTGGGGAGCCAGCCATGATGATGATTCCAGCAAACTGTCCGCCTTCTGCATCAATTCGCGGAGCGAGCATTCCTCCTAAACTGTGACCGATGATAAAAACTTTATTCGAGTCGATGCGTGAATCGTTCCGTAAGAATTCCGCCGCCAGGATGGCATCCTCGATGGTTTCTTCTTTCACGGATAATCCGATATCGTTTTTCAGTTGTTTGCCATACACGAAAGTCCTCTTGTCATAACGCAACACCGCAATCCCTTTTGCCGACAGACCTTCCGCGAGGTCTCGAAATGGAAAGTTGTTTCCGACCTTTTCGTCCATATTGCTCGGACCAGACCCGTGAACCAGCACAACAGCAGGAAACAATCCAGTTGCTTCAGCAGGAACGGTTAATATACCGTCCAGAGGATACTTGGTTTGAGCACCTATCACAATTTTCTCATCAGCCATTGTAACCTTTACCATCCCTTCAGCAGTGCGAATACGGTGTATAGAAATGTACCCCATGCAACCACGAAAACCACGACAGCAACAGGTAATTGCGGCATCAGAACTGCGACAACCAAGATAACAATTCCACAACCAAGTCCTGCACCGAACATCCTTTTTCCATTTATTCGCCCAGAGTCTCGCCGCTGGTCAGATTCCGAGGCTTGACGCTTAACGAGAAACAGTATCGGAGCCAACAGGATAAGGGGATTCATATTACCCGTTTTCCACCGCTCAGAATCCTTATTCATCGAGACGTAGCCGACGAAGACCATATAGATGCAAATGACCAATGCGGCAGATAAAAGCGAGCCAACCATGTGAGTTCATCCCTTTATTGTTTTTCTTGCTTGGCGAAGAAATAGGATGCGACTGTCGTAATCAGCACCCATAAGAGAACGGGTACAACAATTGATACGACCATGCCCTTGTTCATCGGTAAAATCCACGCGAGAATGATGATGAGAAGCCCCGTCGGAACTCCTAATTGACCACCCAAGCGATGCGTTCGAATCCAACTCTCCTTACTGGATAAAGTCCACGGTGTTCGAAAGCCAATAAACCAGTTGGGTTGAAGACGCGGCGAAACGTTGGCTATGAGCATGAACATGATTCCGTACACAGTCGGTATGAAACGCATCGATCCGATGTGCAAAAGATGTCCCAAAACAGTAAGGTAAATGAGTCCAACACATACCACAATCACGCCGCCGAGATAACGGTAAGTAGACCAGAAGGATTCATAGTTTCTACGTTTTGGATCAATCCTCCACAACACATGCCATACGAGTATGATGACGAGCATGATCAACGGTTCATACCCAACCGCAAGTAAACGCGGAGTCATTCTGCCTGCTTTACCGACTACTTGTGCAGGGAGATGAAAGTACGCAACCATTCCGACGATAATGAGTAGACCCCACACGAACCATCCCCACCACGGGAATGCCTTATTCTTTTTCATCGTTGTCGCCTCCAAAGTGTTCGAGAAGCCATGCCAGCCATTCTTGCAAAATCGTGGTGTTGAGCCTGTAGATAATATAAGTTCCTTCTCGCTGATCGACGACTAAGTTTGCGTTCTTGAGCACATTCAGGTGACGACTAATTGTCGGTTGAGCGTGCGAGAAGTGATTTACAATTTCACCCGCCGTTTTTGGTCCTTCTTTCAACAGTTCGATGATCTTTCTGCGAGTACCGTCAGACATTGCTTTAAATACACTCTCATTCATCGCATTTCATCGCCTGTCACTGTCCTTCCTAACTCATTGGCAAAGCATCTTTCAGATTCATTATATAGCTATATGGCTAATAAATAAATAGGCGTTGACACATGTCATCTTAAATAGTCGGGAACCTCCTTGCCTACATCAAATGTGATACCCTGAATGGGTAATGATCATCACGAAGGGAACGAATGCATCTATGAGTCAGTCTTATTCCATGAGCCAAAATCGAGGGAAACGTCTTTTAACAAAGGTTCCAGAAATCACGATATACTTCTGGATTGTAAAATTACTTTCAACCGCAATGGGTGAAGCGACATCAGACTATCTGGTTTACCACATCAATCCGTATGTTGCGGTGATGCTCGGTTTCGTTGGCTTCGTGATTGCACTCGTACTACAGTTTTCCGTAAAGAAATACATAGCGTGGGTGTATTGGCTTTTTGTTGTCATGGTGGCGATTTTCGGTACGATGGTTGCCGATGTTACGCACATTGTCCTGGGTGTACCTTACTATGCTTCAACCATTGCCTTTGCCATTATATTGACTCTGGTGTTCACGACCTGGTACAAGGTGGAGGGGACGTTATCCATTCACAGTATTTACACTCGTCGTCGGGAGATGTTTTACTGGGCGGCAGTGCTGGCAACATTCGCGATGGGAACCGCTACAGGTGATATGACGGCGATGACGTTTCATCTGGGCTACTTGCCTTCGGGAATTCTGTTTATCGTGTTGTTCCTGCTACCAGGAGTCGGCTACTTTCTGTTCCGTCTCAATCCGATCTTTGCATTCTGGTTTGCCTACGTTATCACGCGACCACTTGGAGCTTCGTTCGCTGATTGGTTCAGTAAGCCGAAGAATATCACAGGATTGGGATATGGAGACGGGATTGTTGCGGCAGTCTTCACTGTGTCGATCGTGATTTTCGTGGGCTATTTGACGGTGAGTAAGAGGGATGTTCAGCGTGAGCCAGTAAGATATGGGTACAGGAACGAGTTTGGTCGCTCATGACTGAGAAAAGTAAATCGTTGGGTTATGAGCATTGAGGGTAACGCTCACTTATGACAGGAGGTGTGGTGTTTGCTGTTCCATGTAACTGCAAGACACGACATTGATAACTGTGGCATGTATAACGACGAGGTGAGGCAGGCGTTACAAGAATTTTTGCCAACCATGCCAAGCCGTTGCCAGGAGTTAGACGTGAAAGTTCATTTTGCAGTAGCAGGTCATCCTGATCATGTTTTTTATTTGCTTGTCGAGGCGGATGACCTAACAGCCATATGTACACTGTTGTGCGAAGTACCGATGAAGCAGGAATTCGATATTAAGCCAGTACGAAGAGTTGATCGGACGAATGCTATAGGGTAATGAATTCAGTTAACAGCAATTTTGTAACTTGGACTACTACTATAATTGCAAATGAGCCGTGGGGTCGATGGGGCTGTGTCTTCTCTATATTTGTTATCTCCGTTCGATTACAGAAAGCTTCGATTTTTCAATCCGTGATATAGAGCGACCCAGCAACTTTGAACCAACAAATAAATGGGGAGTGAGTAGGCAAGTTGATATCCGTGCTGGTAATGAAAAACACCGAACAGAACAGCAAGCCATTCAATACCAACGGATGCTAACGACCAAACTAATATGTACAGCGGGATGTATGATGGCTTAAGCTGAAGGCGGTCATAGGCATAGAAGAAAAAATAACTGAATGGAGCATACATAAAGTACGAAAGGAAGTCCATCAACTGAAATTTAGAGATATCATTTACATCATAAAAGCTAATTGGCTCCACACTTAAAGAGTGGTCGAAGAAAAAACCGCTATATACTCCACACATGAGGAATACAGCCGCCACTTGTCTTGGGAACCTCTTTGGGAAAAATGCCACGCAAACAAATCCGAAGCATAGGGATATCATAATGAACCATTCGTTCGCGTTGAAATGGGTATCATAAATGATCATGCCACTCTATCCTCGGTCTTCTTGAGGTATCGAATAAACCATACCATGACTCTGGCAAAGGCAAAGTAACTACACCACATGAGAATGGTAAGCCACATATTCCAGTGCGGAGTTGTTATTATGCCTAACCACTGCATTATTTTTTGTAGGATCACTCCGAGTACAACAATAGTTGTCAATAAGATCCACCTCAAAGTGTTGGAGGGATAGAACTGGACATTGGAAATGATGACCAAAATCACGGGAACGCATATCAAACGTATAGTCAGGTTTGCGAATGACTTCTCAGGACTTGTACTGACTTCGATCCAGTGAAGGTTTAAATGGAATATGGTAAAGATGCTTAACTCAAAGATAGTACATACGAAAAATAAGAATACCATTTCAAGTAGCGTCAATGTTTTCGGAAGCATTGCCAAGATTAAAATCGTAATCCAAGCGAGAAATGTACACACTGCAAGCGACACTGCTATCGCTCTCCCTTTGAGTCATTTATGGATATGAAGTGTATCCAGTCTTCTGTATGAGTGTGCTTCAGTAAGTTTAGGATATGTTTACCATAACGATTGGAATTTGTGGTATTCTACTCTGTGCTATCCAGTCCTGCTTCTTCCCTTCATCTGAAACTTAAACTAATCCGAAAATTAGACAAGAGCAAAAGTAAGCTTCTTGATCAAACCAAGTGCGCTGTGAGCACTGTTGACGTGTACTCACGAACTGATACTGTGTTCGTTGCATGTGGTTCGAGCGACTCCAGAAGCTAAAAAATTCCACAGAATGTTTTCTACGGCATCCGCCTGCCCATCTTGGCATTCCACAACGATAATCACTTGCGGATTTTTCCCTCGTAACAATTGTTGGCGATTCTTAACGACCGTATTGATAAACAGGTCAATCAGCACTCCAAGAAGGAATCCAACCGCAACGCCAATCAGTCCCCAATAAATAGGACCCCATGTTAACGAAAATCCAACACTGGCTCCGACAACTGAGAATGCTGTTCCAATAGTGGCTCCTGTACTGACGAGAGATACCCCATCGGAATTGTGCATCGTGTCGAAGAGCCTGCGTTCGACTTTGCGATTGGTTAGGGGAACCGCAAAAATGCATTCTTTCTGGATACCCTCTTGTTCGAGTGTGCTGAGTGCGAGCTCCAGTTTGATGGAATGTTCGAAAGTGGAAAAAATCTGTATCATTTATGCACCACTTTCCCACTTTTAATTTGAAATCGAGAGTGCTGGTAATTCTGTATGAGGAACTCCCTCTGTTCGCTTTCAAACAGTTTGTTGCTTTCAACCGTGTTGATATATGAATCGTAGACGGCAAATCCCCACATCGAGGGCATATATAACAACCATTGCTTGTCCAATACTTGTGTCGCATTTTGAATTTGTCCAAAAAAGAGAAATTGAACTGCTTCAAGGGTGTGTGAAGCATATAAAAATACAATTGTCCAGACGAGGGCAAAAAACGCTGTAAGAATTCGATGGATATGCAGTTGTCCAAGCCC
The DNA here is from genome assembly GCF_001399675.1 of Paenalicyclobacillus ferrooxydans. GTDB lineage: Bacteria > Bacillota > Bacilli > Alicyclobacillales > Alicyclobacillaceae > Alicyclobacillus_B > Alicyclobacillus_B ferrooxydans. Next base: position 33,706 of record NZ_LJCO01000040.1, on the reverse strand, counting down.
TGGCATAAATAACGACCAGATGACGGACATTATGGGGTTTCTCTTGTCCAGGTAATTGATTTCAACTGCGCCAATACTGTACGAATTGTAAGGTGCATTTTCCCGTTCCGCCAGTAAATACACGTTATTCATATCGACAGTGGTGCGGTAACTGTCCCAGATCCCAAACAAATACACAGGAATGTACATCAGCATCCATCTGGGATGGAGATCATGCTTGGCAAGTTCGATGTGTCCACTAAATGAATCAACCATGGCTAAATTGATTTTGGCTTCATAATTCACAACCACTTCCCAAATAAAGAGCACAAATCCACGTAAGTATTTGCTGAGAAGTAGATGACCGAATCCAGGGAAGGCGGCTGACCACCAGGCGATAGCATACGGATTACGCAGATGTAACTGAGTGGTTCCAAACAGGCTAACATGCGCTTTAAAGCGGCGGTACTGGTTATCCACGTTCCTAAAATTGTTCACGATCTAACGACATCCTTGGGTAAAAGTTTCACTGATGGTTTATTGTTGTCCATTTTTTACCACGAATATGCGAGATGCAGTTTGCAACGGAAAAAGCATTGACACGTTCCCGTAGCGGTTTATAATAACTATACATCAATATATATTGATGTATAGGAGCGTGACGGTTCATGGATATTCGCGAGGTTGCCAAGGTCAAAGAGCAGTCAACAGAAGGTAAAGTAATTGTGGAATTTCAGGGGATTGCGACAGAGAAACTACAAGATTTAGTGACAGAATGCTCCAGTGGAACCTGTTCGTGTGGCGGCGAAGAATTTTTATCGAGCGTTGATTCGTTCGTGTTAGCCGAAGACGGAAAGACCATCGAGATTTCAGGAAAACTAAAGGCTGAAGAAGTCGTGAAGACACTGCAAGATTGGGAAAAGGAACTGTGATTATGAACAGGTGGGCGATATGCTCCGTAACTTGAATGAATGGAAACTACAGGGAGGAGGGTACGTGTGATGGATGATACGCAACCCCTGGATTTACAAATCCAGCGTCCGATTGAACTGAGTGGTTTGTTGAAAGTTTTGGCGGAACCTGTTCGCTTGCGGATGCTCCGATTGCTCTCTGGGCAAGAGTCATTGTGTTGCCGTCTCGTTCCTACGGGTGTTGAGAGCGAAGAGCAGGACGTAAGAATCTACGGATTGTGCGTACAGGATTTGGTGGCTCACTTGGGATTACCTCAATCTACGGTGTCTCATCACTTGAATGTCTTAAAAAACGCAGGCGTAGTTCGTAGTGTAAAGCAAGGAGTCTGGGTGTTCTATTTCCGCGATGAAGAGACTGTGAATGCGCTGAAGCGAGCCATCAATTTACTCTAAGCAGACTAAGGATTACGGCTTCATAATCGGAGAGCAGGGCGAAGGGCAATCACCGTGAATGATACCACGGGTATACAGACAGAAACATTTGCACCAAGACGATAAATGGTCTCAAGTGCAACTGGGGAAAGACCAGATAGGAGATGCTTCAAATGATGTGGGGGTATGGCGGTTGGGGCGGATTCGGAATGCTCTTCCCGATTTTAGGCGTGGTGATGATGGTTGCGATGATGTATTTCATGGGTCGGATGATGATGGGACATAACCACGATCACAACCGTCAACACAAAGACGATACATCGGATTTGGTTCGTGAAATTCAGCACCTACGACGAGAGGTTGAGGAACTCAAACGGGAGAAAGGTAAGGAGGATTTGTAATGAAGGATCTGGATAATTTGAATCGACAACAACTCCATTGGGAACAGGCTTTTGCCAAGAACAACGAGATGTTCGGAGAGTCTCCCAGCGATGCCGCTATTCGTGCCGCAGAAATCTTTAAGAGTCATGGTCAGGAACGGATATTAGAGTTAGGCGCGGGGCAAGGTCGTGACACGTAATTTGTTGCCAGAAACGGTTTTCAGGTGCATGTGTTGGATTACACCAGCGAGGGTACAGAGCGGATTCGGCAGAAAGCGAAAGAACAGGGGTTATCGGATCGCATTACAGTCGTTGAACATGATGTTCGGCAACCTTTTCCATTACCGAGCGGGTCTTTCGATGCTTGCTACTCACACATGTTATATTGCATGGCTCTGACAACTGACGAATTGGTCGCTTTGAATGACCATGTTCGACAAGTCTTGCGCCCAGGTGGATATAACATTTACACGGTTCGGCACAAGGGAGACGCGCATTATGGACAAGGGGTTCACCGAGCGGAAGACCTGTATGAAGTTGGCGGCTTTATTGTTCACTTTTTTGACCGAGCGAAGGTTGAGACACTGACAGATGGATATGAACTGATTGATATCCATGAATTCGAAGAGGGCGGACTGCCAAGGAAACTTTATCAGGTTACGTTGGAGAAGAACAGCGTAGAGTGAAGGGCGAGGCTCTGCTTAAGTAAATCAACGCGAAGGAGTCGTTTATGATGGAAGACTGTTGTCGAGTTTCAGCGCAAAAGGCGCAGGCTGATTCTCTAATCTGTCCCGTATGTCAGCAAAAAGGAAAGAGCGTTCCACTCATCACCCTGAAAGCCATGCTTACTCCATCCGTCCTATCTATCCTCGACCCGTCATCCTCCTACTCATTCTGCCCAAACTCAGCTTGTGAGGTCGTTTACTTTTCTCATGAACAGGTGTTCAACAAGGATACGGTTAAAGTCCCTGTCTATCAAAAGGACGAGGGGTCAGAAGTTCCTGTGTGTTATTGCTTCGGATTGACGCGACAGAGACTTATACAGGCGATAAGGCACAAAGAGAATCCTGCCCAGCGTATCAGTGAGCAGGTAAAATCGAATCGCTGTGGCTGTGAGGTGAACAACCCACAAGGAAGTTGCTGTTTGGGTAATGTCACGACGTTTGTACATGGTTTGAATCAGTCACATAACTCTCCTGATGTATGAGTTTGCTTTGTTCCGTATAGGATGATAAGCCGTTGACTTTCCTCTTGTACCCTTCGTTCACGCGGCGAGAGAGTAGGCATAGGAGCATTGATGCGCGGACGTTTTCGAACAATCCTCGCTCCTGTGCCTGGTTTGCCTATTTGAGCGTCTCCGATCTGCTTCGAAGCATCTTCGTCTGTAATGGATAACACCTCCAAGGTCAGGGATAAAGGATGTCGGGAATAGTTGACATACAATAAGCCAGTGGAATCTGTACGGCTGTGGACAATCGGTCGGCGGATTTGACAACGAAGGCTCGGCGTAAGTTGAATATCACTCGAAGGGTGATGATATCCCCTTGGGTGGTATATTGGCTCAGTGTGCGTACCATCCGCTCCCGATCAGGGAAGGTCATGCGTTATTCCCTTCACCCACAAGACCCTGTACTCTCCCGCTCTTACTCCGCATCTGGCACATTGAACTCCCGCAACGTCCCATTATCGTCGCTGACCCCATGTCCGCAGGCACAGATGACGGTCGCTCCGCACATTTCAATCGCCAACTTGCCGAGCACGGCTCCATCTTTCCATTCGACCTCACGACTACACTTGTTACAATGAATCACAAACATCTCTCAGACCTCCGCTTTCAGGGCTTGGTGGGGCAAGGAGATATCGAAACTAATCTCGCTCCCTTTCGCCTTCGGCCGCGTCTTTATCGGGATACACGAGGAACTGCTCCATTATCGATTGAGGAAGACGCTGGATTTCAGATAACGGTATGCCATTTGCCCTGCACCAATTGACCAGTTTTCTGATTTTCACCTTTGGAGACTTCGGGTCAGGGGGGATGGCATAAATCCCGTCTGGAATATCATCAGCATCAAATTCCTCAATAAGCCGCTTACGTTCTTCGACAAGCTCCTTCCAGGCAGTAACTTCTTGTAACACTCCGAGAATTTCATGATTCGTCAGATGGCTGAATAAGTCCTGGAATGTCCCATGATACCGCTCTTCATATATTTGAATCTGTACATTGATAGATTGGAGCCTTTTCACGATGGCTTGGTGCTTTGCTACTTCGATCAACTCATGCCGTTCGCAGTTTTCAATGAAATCGTCGTTATCCATGAATCCTTACTCCCTCAGATAACTTTTCAACTTGCTGATCACTTCTTGATGTCTCTGAAAGATGCGTTTTGTGCTCATCGCCATTGGGACATGTGTGTTGCAAATTGGTCGATTCAGCAACGTTACCCTATGAGATGGCATGTGATTCAAATTCTCCTGTTTACGTGTCACATTGCTTCCCCCATTTCTGTCGCGTACCCAAGCAATCATATAGCCAGCTACGGAGCCAATCATTTTCATCATGATAGCTCAAACGAGAATGTTTGTAAAAATATGGTTCAATGAGGTTTAGGTCATAACAGAATTGAGCGGTTATCTTGAAGGAAGGCGATTGTCTCTGGCGAATACAAATAGTGGCAATGTAATAAACGGTGAGCGTCTGTGAGGCGATTTGATGTCTGTTCACATTTTTGTGTTGAATGAAAAGAACTATGAGGTATGTATTCGTCGAGGCATTGCAGGTATTCCGAATCATGAAAAAGACCAATACAACGATGCGTTAATATCACGAATGACTCCTATAAATAAAGGTGACTTCGTTCTGTTCTATATTATGGACGCTAAAGAATTGCGCGGGTTATACAGAGTAATGGACAAGCCATTTTTCGACACTGCGCCCATATGGGAATCCCAAGACCCTAACCGCGTTTATCCGTTTCGGGTTCGCATTGAAAACTCCGATTATGTGTTTGAGAACCCAATTAAGTTGAACGATGTGTACGATTTGAAGGACAATGGCTTGATGTGGACGTTTAGTCTTCAGAGACCTGGTGGTGCTTCAAATACCCTGTTTTCGATTACGAATGACGAGTATCAACATCTGTTTCGATTGTTTCTGAAGCTTAACCCTGTTATAAACCAGCCAAGTCCGATTCGTGAACCGTACCCATATCACGAATCGAATCTTCTAAGCCAATTACACTTTAACAGTAATCATTTGCCGAAGTACGAGTATAGTGTCATGGCTTTACTGCTCAACGAGTTTGCAGAGGGAAGCTTCAAAAACATTTTCGGCGAATACGACGATTTCCTGGCGTACATTCCGACAAGCTTCGGGAGAGAAATGGATGCCCTTCTTATTACTCACAATCCATTACACAAAGATGAAGTTATTGCGTATAACATCGTGGAAGTGAAGAGAGACCGCTTTGATGAGGATGGGCTGATCCAACTCTTACAATATGAAGACTGGTTCCTCCGCAAGAAGGTCAACGGTGATTTCAACATGTTGAGGACAACTGCAATCGCGCAAACGTTTACTGACAAGGTTGTCGATTATGTAGAAAAGCGGAAGCGGTACGAAGGGAAAACCATTAAACTGCTCAAGTTCTCAAACCATAACCGTAAGTTTCGGCTTGAAGAATTTTAATGGATTTTATCAACAGAATGGTGTTCTCGCGTTTCATGTAGAAGGGAGATGAACCCGTGTCAGACTTTGAGATATTCCAACGTGAACTGAACATGGAGAAGCAGTTGCAGGCTACCTACGAAGAATGGTGGGGGCGAATGATTCAAGCGGTAGAGTCACTCGACGAGCAAGATGTTCGCAAGCTATCCAATCCGTTCGTGATTAAGTGCCTCCCAGCATATCGGAAAGCAAAGAGAAAAGTGTTGATTGTTGGAAAAGAGACAAATGGGTGGGGATGATTCTTTGAAACCCTGGAATACTTTGAACATGCCAATGCTGACGTTGAGCGGGAGGAAATCGTCCGATATCTTCAATGGGAATATGAAGACTGTCGTCTTAAGCGCAAGTGGGATCATACACCATTTCGGCGTGGAAGCAGAGAGTTATCTACAGCGGTAGCCCCTGATGACGGTGATAACTCCTTTTTGAATGCACAACTCAACCCATTTGATTACAACCATGGTCGTCCTCCGTCCCATCTTGAGGAGTCATTGCACAGCGAGTTCAATGTGTTGCCGATGACGATTGAGGCGCTCCAGCCAGATGTCGTTCTCTTTTTGACTGGATACACCTACGACGAACGTATCGTGAAGACATTTCTGAATCAGAGGTTACTGGGTGATACATTGCATTTCATCAGATTGACGGATTTGATCACAATCTCTTGGTCAGACTTTCCCATGAAATTCTTCCGCATCACTCGTATCGCACATATCATCCAGGCTACTCATTGCTACATAGGGCGGCGGCGTTTGAGCCTGTAAAGCAGAAGCTAAGTGAACTTGTAAAACTGTAAGTAAGTGAGGAAGATGGGGTTTGGCTGTGTCTGGAGCAATCGACTGATACAATCTGAGTGCTTGATAGAAGGTGAGACTGTGACTGAAGAAAACAGTGAGAAAAAGCAAGATACAACTAAATGGATGCTGGAACGCCCAGAGGATAGGAACACGATTCGCATCATCGGAAACGTATACACTACGGTATCTGAGGATGAATTCACGGATGCATTCATCGAATGGCTGGAAAGCAAAGGGTGGAGCTTCTTCGGGCGGACTGTTCAATTGACCGAAGAGGACGATGATAACGAAATCTTGGATGACATCCTGCCAAAAGGAGCCTTTGACGACACGGAAACGGAATAGGCTGTGGCTGAACGGGTGGGAAAAGGAGTTTCAGGTAAAAACAGGGTGTTTGATCTCGTAAGCATGTCAAGGATTGAGATTAGACGTGTAGTTTCGTTTTGAGCGTCTTGCAAACCAGCGGTGGCTGATACCATTAGTCTTACTGACGTAGACGACCATATGGCACTTAGATGACAACCAAATCGTTGTCATTGGTTGAATTGTTCCTTTCATGTGGCAATGTTATCGCGGTTAGCATCGTTGGAGTATGTCATAGCTTTGTGAAGAGTCCTCATTTATTGTGATGGGAGGACTTTAGGAGTTGCCATAGCCACTAAGGGTAGCGTAGTTCGGATGAATTTGTACGTAAACACCCAACTCCTGTTTACAGGGATAATCAGTAGGAGTATCGAAATACACCTTAGTCGTATCTTGGGGTGAGATGCCTATCCTTCGTGAATACTCTTGCGTTTTAGTTGTGACACGATCAGACTCCCAATGTCCAGAAGGAGTTGCATCGTAGCTACAAATCTCCATCCCCCAATGCCGAAGGGCAAATATTGAAGTCATCCCCCAGGCTTCATCAGTTACGGTGGTGGCAATCCTGCCACAAGAGCTTCACGAACCTGAAGAGTCATCTTTTTGAGCGTTTTTTCCTCAGAAAGTTGGAACGAAACCATAGACATTGAGACCTATGTAATGTGTAGATATAGCCTATTACTCGTATTTTAAAAATCAGAGATGAATTATGGGAACCAAAAAGTTGTTCTGACTGAGAACCTCCACTATATATAAAGAGAATGCAAAACAACTTTTCGGTTCTATTATTTTCATAATTTGAGTCTGATTCACCTCTATGGACGACCAGAAACAACTTTTGTGTGATCCAAGCGATATTGATGAACAGACATGGCGAGGGTAATTGGTTGCGTTAGGAATACCTCCGCTACGATGTGCTCTACGCTCCGCATTAAACTTCCACCTTTTCAATGACGTAAACCTTTTCCCATAAACCTCGTCGATAAACTTTCCCCATTTCCCTGAACTTTTACGTTATAATACCGATGAAAAATGTTTAGAACGTAACGGTATTGGGTTTTGCACTTCTGCCCATTTCAAGGGCAAAAGTGAACGATTCCGTCAGGGAGTGACGTAGATGAAAGCATCGAAAGTTAAACACAAGGTTTCGCAACTGCAACGGATGTATAAAGGGAAAAAGCTTTCCTTTGATTTGTCGATTCAACGCAAAGAAAATATCTGGGACGTAAAGCGTCAGTCGATGTTTATTCACAGCGTACTGGCTGGTTATCCGATTCCCAATCTATTTGCCACCAAGGACGAGAACGTATTTTACCTTCTGGATGGCAAACAACGCTTGTCGAGCATTTTTGCTTTTCTCAATGATGAATATGCTCTCTCTTTCGCGGATACGTCCAAGCCCAAGGTTGATGACATTGAAGTAGAAGGATTGACATTCACCCAGTTGTCAGATGGGTTCCAGCAGAGAATTAAGGAGTATCAATTTGAAATCGATGTGGTGGAGGAAATTAGTCAGTCGGAGATAGAAGACATTTTCTGTCGCCTTAACAATGGTGTCCCACTTCGCCCCATTGAGACGACCAGGGCGTTGCTGGGCAAATCAGCATTAGAGTTCGTTGAGAACTTGGCGAAGGTTCCGTTCTTCCAGGATAAGCTTAATCTTTCAAAAGCGGCACGAAATCACTTTGTCGATCAAGAGTTGGTTCTGCAAATACTCGCTTTACTGAACGACCCTAAAACGGGATTTGGCAAGAAAGACATGAAAGAATTTGTTGAGAAGTTGCGAGATGACCATGAGCGTGACCGATTTAAGTCGCAATTCACTAACGTTTGCTTTTACCTGAATGAAGCCTTCCCCAGTGAGAAAGAAAAGCTCTTGCGGAAAGTGCACATTCCGATGCTATTCAAGTTGACGCTCGACATGCAACATAGAAAAATAGATATCCCTGCGGAGATGTTTGGGGAATGGGCAAAAGGTTTCTTGCAGTCACCTCCTGAAGCGTATGTAGAAGCGTACACATCAGGAAGCGCCAAAAAGGAAAATGTCCAGAAACGGCTGAGAATCATGAACGAGGAATTCGAAAAGCATTTCAATGTCAAAGTTCGTGGTGAATCGGCGAATGCGGGTGACGAGGTAGAGGCGAGCGTAGAGACGGTGGAAGGAAAGTAAGCAAGTGTTCGAGTGACAAGGGGCTGGAACGGGATTATTCCTGTTTCGGCTCCTTTTTTATTGGCGATATTATCGCGTATTCCTGCTCGACTCCTTGATATGAAGGAAATAATAGGGTTCACGGGTTTAGCCTTCTTTACTACGGTACTTTTGCGATGGGGGTGAGGTGATTTGAAGACAGTGAAGTTCATATTGCATGGGCTGTTGTTTCTGTTTCTGGGCGTAGTCAGTTTCCTTTGTGGACTTGCTGTGGTTTCTTTCAAGCATCCACAGAGGATTCGATACGGCGTTACGCCTTCGACCTCCAGTGTGGATGTTTATGGGCATCCTGTCATTTGTGATGATGACACTTACCTCAACCCTTTTGCTTTTTGCAGTTCCGACCTACTATGCGTGGAAAAGAAAATGGGCGACCACATGGCAGGTCATTCCTACCGTCTGTTTCGGCATAGTGTTGGCATTTGATATTTATTTTCTGTGCGCGATATTACTCACATCTTTCGTGTTTACTTCTTGGGTGCCATGGATGCCGTGGAACAATTATTAGTAAGGGGATGGTCGAATGAGTATCAATTGGGTTCATGGACGTTATAGAGAAGATAGCATGATTTTTGACTCAACCTGGGAAGCGGAAGAGTGGGCGAACTCGTTGTATCCCGAATTCATCGGTGAGGGCTTCGTTAACGTAGGCTACGCCACTCCTGATAAAAAGGTTGCAGACTTTCTTATCCGTGAGATACCGCGCTGGGCGGAAATTTTAAGAAGTCATGATCCATCCATTCCTTCTGTGACTGTGCGCTCATCGCCTAACACGATAGTTGGACGGCTTATATTCAAGGCTTGGATTGAACCTAAGAAACACTAATTATTGCCCTTACGAAATCGCTATGGGAATAAAAATCCGCTCTCCCTTCACCCTGATTTACTTGACCTATTTTCAGTTGCCTTCCTGAATTTTTAATAGTATATTCTGGAATAGAGGAAAAAGGTAAACCGATCCGAAAGGACGGGGCACAAAGCCGTGGGGCTACAGCATTTACGCCATGCCTGCCAGGTTGCCGCTAAATCGGAGACACATGCGGCACATCCAAGTTTAGATGGGTGTGTTTTTTTGTGTGTTAGGGGCGGTCAATATGCACTCATTGAAGACCCTCATTGAACAATCACGAGATTGGGCATCTGTGGAACGGGGTAGGGATTTATTTGCGAAGGTAGCTGACGTGTTACAGCAGGCGTTCGCTGTTGAGTCAGGGATGTTTATATATTGTAAACAATTCATAGCAGAAGGAGAAGAATCATCGGTTAAGGTGTATAACCCGTGGGGAATTGAGTATTCCGAGTCGGAGTTAACGCATTTTATCGGCGATGGTGCATGGTTTTCAGGTGAAGCCTACGTTGTCACTGAAACATGGCTTTCCGTCAATGAAGCACCTCCCGCCTGGAAAAGAGTCTGGTTGGATGCTGGTGTTCAATATGTCGGAGCTTGGAAGCTTGTCGTAAAAGGAACAAATGTCGGCGCAATTGTTCTCGGACGGAAGACTGAACCTGATGAGACGGATGCGGAGATGATGGCGGCTTCTGCGACGCACGTCTCTCTCGTTCTTGAAATGCTGATTTCCCGTCGCATCGCAGAGCATGCAAGCCTTCACGATCCGTTGACGAATGTTTTGAATCGTAGGGGATTTGAACTGGAATTCACTCGACTGCAAAATCAGCATGATGGTGCGCTAATTGTGGGTATGCTCGATCTCAACGAGTTCAAAAATATCAACGATAGCCTGGGACATCTTGAAGGGGATTCCATTCTTGTGGATGTCGCTCAATTGCTACGAGAGCATATTGGTCAACAAGGCATTGTCGCACGTTACGGCGGGGATGAATTTGTCTTTGCGATGAGGACGGACATGGATGTCGAAACACAATCCCAGCAGGTGACGGACTTGTTTACGCATAAACAGTACACCGCGAGTGTTGGATGTACCGTTGCAGAGAAGGACGACAGTTTGGGTTCGTGTTTGCACTCGGCTGACAAGCGGCTCTATGAGGGGAAGTCAAAGGTGAATGCTCTGGAATAGGGGCGCGGTTGCGGTGATATTCGAGCATGATCATGCAGTTACAGGGTGTAATTAAAAGCTTCAGCAAAGTCCTTGGATATCATCTTGTTCCTTATAGAGACCTGACTTGAATTTCTCGAAACCGTCTGTTTTTGTCCTTTACAATGAAATCACCACCAAGATTATCGACTTTTTGGGATAATGAACAGTTCTTCGTACCCCGATTTAAGGGCAAGGTATATTCGTCAACATTGGTTTTTGCTAACTTAGGAACGGCGTGCCTGTACGTTTTCGTGCCCCCAGGAACTATTTGCGCCAAACCGTTCCTCCAGCGAGGTTATGACACTGAGATACGACGATTTTCGATTACCTCTACTTGGTTGGCATCCAGATCAAAGATAAACGCGGTGCTGAATCTATTTTGTTGGAAGTCTAAAGATGAAGCCACTAATCGAGCCATCGTTTTGCCGTTTCTCTTTCTGAGATATCTTGCGAGATCACGTTTTATGTCGCTCCCCTTGATGTTTCGATACAGGAATTTTAGGGTTCTACGCAACGTTTCTTCATACTCCGCAATCCCAAGTTCGAGCAGTTTAACCAAATAAGTCCCATCCTTTTCCCTGTGACTCTCGCCCCGTGGATTCCACTCAATACATTCGAAAATCTCCTTGGCATAATCAACATCTACGGCTCCAAGCATGTCGAGGACTCGATTCCCCACTGTATCTTGCTTCAACGTTCTTTGCCACGTACAACCTTTGATCATCCCTTGATGCCTAAACCCTACGAAAATAGTTGTGTTCATTGTTAATTCATTCCTCCCTTTTTTTGCTTGATCCCAATCTATCATGGTGTCAAGCTTTGGTCAGCCGAAAAAATGCCTGAGGTCGTCTGAGGGCGGAGTAAAGTAGGGATTGTTGTGTAGGAAACTGAAAGGCTTCAGGAAATGTAACCATAAATGTTTAAAGTTCTGTAAGTAGATATCGTTTCAGATAAGTAAACGCTTGTGATGGTCTTTCGGAATGGAATACATACCGTCCTATCAAGCCTCTCTCAAGCCTGTCTTCACATTGATCCAATCCCGCCCATCTGCTATGCTCCAGGTGAAGGCTCCTCCCCGCGAGTCAGGGAGAGGCTAAACTGAGAGTACGGCGCACAGGTGTGTAAAAAAGTCGTGTGACTCACCACCGTCAAGAGTGAGAACCCAGGGTGCATGAGTAAGACCAAGCGGAGACCCCCTGCCGTCTGTGAAGTGGGGCTGAAAACAGCGAAGTGGATGGGGTGGCGATATGCCGCCTTTTTTAGTATAAGGATACTGATTTATAGAATAAAGTGATGGCGGTGATGAAACGGATGAAGTTCCTTTACGTCCAAAAAGTTACAGAGCTTTAAAGTAAGCCAGAGAGTTATGTTCGCGCTGTTCTGCTGATGCGGATTGTTAGGGGGGAATGACTTTGACGAGTCAATTGAAAGAAGGTGCAGAGCGGGTACAGAGCAGGTTGTCGGAATTGGGGTACACCAACAAGGTGGTAGAACTACCAGACAGCACGCGAACCGCTCAAGAAGCGGCTGTTGTCATCGGTTGCGAGGTTGCCCAAATTGCAAAGTCCATCATATTCCGCTTAAAGGACTCAGACAGCCCGTTATTAGTGGTTGCCAGTGGAGTGAATCATGTCAATGAGAAATCCCTATCTAATGAGCTAAACGATAAACTTGGAAAAGCCGATGCGGACTTTGTACGTGAACGTACAGGATTTGTCATAGGAGGAGTCCCGCCTCTCGGTCACGTAGAATCTATCACAACAATCATTGACGAAGACCTCTTTCAGTTTAAGACAATCTGGGCGGCGGCGGGACATCCGAAAGCGGTATTCGAGCTAACGCCTGACCAATTGGTTGAGATGACCCAGGGAAGGGTTATGGCGATAAAATGAGGATGGTAGGGACAAGTCCGATAGGGGTGAATACGACAGATGGGTGACGATCAGGCGAATTCTCAGGATAGTGGTCTTCCCACGTCGGATTCTCGGTATGACGGGTTTGTACGGGAGCTTGAACAGCGGTTGTACGACGGTTGCAGTGTCACATTCACAGTTCCCCATTATGTTGGCACCACTTTGGCTTGTGATGTGCTGAAGAGGCTGGAAGCGAGGGGATGCTACGCGGCTGAAATCGACTTGTCTAACACTTCAACGATTGAGGAATTGACGCTTCGATTGTTACAGGGGGTTCTTCAATTGCGTATAGGTATCAAGCCTCTATCGGATTGCTCCCTTAATGATTTCTGGGAGTATCTGTCCCAACCTGAGATCCGCACCAAAATCGAAGACATTTTGGACGTATCGTGTCTACTAAAGCTGACAGAAATCCCTCTTGCACTGTTGGATGAAGCTGTGAACCTCCTGCAACGTACCCCAGAGCAATCGGGCACGAGGCTGGTAGTATGGTTTCACGAGTTTCAGGTAATCGAGAAAATTGATGATCTCTTGCTGGAACGACTCCGTGCGATCTTTCAGCATCAAACCCATGTATCCTTCTCTTTCACTGGTAGTGAGCGAGAGTTGATGACAATGTTGTTCGCCGACCACCATCAGGCTTTTTACAGATTCGCCGTCTTAATGTCATTCGCAGGCGCGTGAGAAAGACGATAGAGGCTTGAAGTGTGGATTGTGCATCAGTAATAACGGAGTCAATGTAATGAATCGACGGTTTACATATATGTATTGATCAACGTCCAGATCCACCATATCGTGCTTTTCCTTGCAACTGCAAAGGAGGATATTGTGATGCCAATTCGAGATGATCTGACTTTTGAATACGAAATGCCAGTGGAGATCAAACAATGCTTCACGAAAGAATTTATGACTGATTTCCGCGAAAAGGCAATTGAGGTATTTAAGCAGAATGATATTCGGCAGGGCAAAACGCCCTATGAATATGAAAAATCGACATACTATTCATGGTGGATTCATATGGAGGGTACCAGCGGATTTCACGATGCCTTTAAGGAGATATGTGAAAAATACGATCTGGATCATGTCGTGAATTATTATAAGCAACTACCTTGGTACGATGCGGATCTGTTCGACAGCGAATTGGGAGATTTGCTGGTTCGGTATGGACTTGTTGAGTTGGGGACTGCCGAAGAACACGAGATTTCAAAATCGTCAATGTTCCGTTGCGATGAATAATCATGTGGGCGTAGGGAGTTGTTGGGGAAAGGTCGGTTCGAGCAGGGACTCTGTGATGAAGAATCCCATCGTTTCGCTCTTTTCCCATCAATGTTTTTCATGGACACTCTTCGCATTCATCTTTGTTTGGCTTCGAGAGATATTCTGGAACCCTCTTTGCTCATTTTGACAATGGAATCGCATCACACGGTCGATCTTTATTGGTGATTCATTTTGCTACGATTGAACGCATTTCTTTCTTGTGCTGTTATGGGATTCACAAACAAAAAGAGACCCCATCCCTGGAATCTCTCCTGTCCAAAAGATTCGGAATCCAAACCCTCTGGGAATGTGCCATGAGCGGCGAATCGGAAACCAATCCAACCATGAATTCATTATAATCAAACAAGGGGGCTACTGAAAGTTCAGATCATCAGGATTTAAGTGAGTGTGACAAGCTCCATGTACTGAAGAATGCACACAATTAGCCTTTTACAACTCAGTGCCTAAAGTTTAATGAAGTTGAGCAGGAGGTGACGATGTGACACAAAACAAAGAAGATGTTCTCGTTCATTCCGTGTATCCTGATCCAGATGACCTGGAGGCACTTCGCAACCATTTTCTTGAACTCCGAGAAAGATGCAAACCAGGAATGGATACGCATGAAGAAATGTTTGCGGAGCCGATGGGGGATGAGATTTAGCAAGCGCCATGGATGAGTTCACCTTTGCATCAGAATTTCAGCATTTAAACGTTCATTGACTCCTGAAACTGAATCATTCGTAGACGCTGAGTTTCGCGTGCATCGCCAGAAACCAACATCATATAGTCAAGACCGTTGTAGGCTTGTAGTTTCTCTTCAGTGCACGATGAAATGCAAGATTCTGCTTTGTGCTTTGAGCTATTCGTTTAGTTGTCTCTTGATGTGTGTTCTCTAAAACCATCACTTTTCCTAAATCACTCACGCTTGTCCTATGGTATCAAAATTCGCGACAACCGTTGAATAGGAGACTGAAATGAGTATGGCTAAAAAACTGGTGAATATGGCTGAATTCAAAGCAAAAAGAGCGTCTAAGCAAAAGCAGAATCGATATCAAGCGGTGAAATTATCTGAAATGAGCCTTTTAGCAAAAAGGGAAAGTGTCCAAGCTTCGAAAGATGAAAACAATTGAAAGATAGAGGGATGGGTTATGGGGAAAGAGATTATCGCTTTATGCAATCATCATTTGGTTCTTGCAGTATCCGATCAATCTCATTTCCTCAGACCATTGGTTCTTCGTGATGCACAGCAACGGGATTTTTCATCAGTATTCTAAAATCGTAGTCCTTCATATGCGCCTGGACGGTTTTGGGGCTTATTTGATCCGTGTTTTAAATTCCCACTGTCACTTCGCCAATCATCCATTGATTCACAACATTCAGATGGCGTTTTTTCACTGACCATCACCATTGTCATGTATTTCGAATTGTGGGGTTACATAAAACTTTTCCACAGCGTATTCTTTTTCTTCAAAATGCGTAATTACTTCTTTGCGTTTTACTTCGTTCAGAATCATCTCAAGGAAGGTCTTTCGGTCAATCGCTGGTTCAATTTGTCTGGTCTTGAATGCCAACAGTTTTCCCATTTTATTCTCTATACTTGAGCCATTCTCTCATGGTGTTCAAGTCAATTGGAACAGATGCTGATCCAGCATGTCTTTTAAGTATCTCTTTCTTTTCTTTCGTCAAGCCAGTTTTTCCTGTTTTGTCGATAGTTTTTATATGTGAACTCATCTTGGTTTTTTCCATGTCGCTACCTCCTAACACCCTGGTATAATTGTATACTGATAATACATTTCCAACAAATTCGTTGGGCACTCTGGGCTAAAACGGTCAGGCACAAGTCACTGACGTGAATCTTGACCGTTCCAGAGGATCTGTCGAGAGCGGGATGAGACATCTCTGCTCGACCCTGTTCTCATGAAAACTTTGTTTGCCGACAGACATCAGCCATCGGTTTGCAGTTAAGGTAAAATTCCCAGGAGGGATAGGTGGATAGGACTGGTGGGGATGGAATGAGAGAGATGTTTCTCAGGGACGATGCTGATCCTGATGCTTCCATGTTGTGTGGGAGTCCGAACGTGGACGCGACAAAGGCGGCGATGGGCACAGTGCACTCAGAAAGTGACGGATTAAATAGAGACGAACAAGACGCGGCACTTCGAAAAAGTCACCGAGAGTAACGATGCGAGTTGAAAGCGTAGACAAAAATTAAAGTGGTTCAAGAAAAGGAAGTTGTTCTGTAAATGTAACCATTTATGTTTCAATATCCGTAACACTACAATCTTCGCCTCGTTTCCTCCAGCCCTATCTCCTGATTCTATAAGCACGCACACAAAGTCTGAAATCCCTTGTGGCAGTAAGGAAGATCGACCCAAACAACTTTCGGAAAACATAAACCTATAATGCATGAAAGAACGTGTGGAAATAAATCCCTGGAGGCGGATTGATGAACCCTTATCGTAGGTTGATCTCTACTATCGATTGGGCGAAGTGTACGGGTCTCATCTCCACTTGCACAGGACTCCAATGTCGTTGGTTCTGTTGTCTGCGATAAGGGGGAAACCTTTTCTCATCAACGCAACATGGAACAGGAGAGCCTTACGTCGCAAAGCAGAGTCACCCAACTTTTTGAAGTAGGCGGAGGTCTAAAAGCCCCGATTCAAAGGTTTTCTGTCCGTGATAAGGGTAATCCTATTGCCAGGGTTCACTCGTCTGCGATAAAAGACAAAACCGTGTTTCAACTATTGCCTACGCGATAAAGAAAGGTCAAATGTGGCTTGTCAGATGGAATGTACCCGACCATGCCGACGGCAGTTAACCAAGGACAACCAAAAGTATTATTGTACCTGCTTGAAAGGGTAAACCGATTCCGTAGGTTCGCTTCATCCGAAATGGAGAAAACGTCTTTCACAGGGACAATGAGAACACAGGATGATCTGCCAAACTCATCATAAAAAGCGTAATCTGCTATTTTGCGATACGGGCAAAACCGTGTTGTAACTATCGCCTTCGCGAAGGAGGAACGAAATTGGTCAGCGGAACCGTACCCGTCTGATCTATGAGGGACAAGTTCCGCATGCCGACCAGAAACCATGATTCGCGAGATGATATTGTCAACGCAATCAACCCTTTACACAGCAGTTGCTTGCCTTCGAACAGCGTCATAAACGTGTTACCGAGATCCGCGCCCAATAGACCCAATTCCTCATAGCGACAGCAGTTTCTACCCATACGCTGATTGACACCTTGACTGCCACTCCAAAACTCAGGACAAATCCGCATCCACGGACGAGAAGGGGGGGCATACGGTATCGTACTATCTGCTTTCGATGGGAACTTTGGGAGGGTTATGGAGGTGTTTTTTCAATTATGAGCAGAAAAATGAAGAGTAACACATATGGTGATATGTAAAAGTGGTATAAGTTGCAAAGAAAACCCTCCATATAGCTCCCATTCCTTATAACCCCCCTCCGCGTGGATGTGGTGGTTGCGGCTGGGGAGCAGGCGGCGATGGGAAGTCAAGGAGTAGAAGTCCATAGCCACAAGTTGGCTGTGTGTCCGACTGATTCGAGTTAACACTCAAGGTGGAGAATTGAAGGTAATGTGCCGTCAGATCAGTAGCCCCATATCCCCGAAGTTTTTCATCCGTTGCGATGCCAATCCCAGATATACGCCAATCATTCGAATAGGTATGCCTCATCCCGATTGCCCTGGGTTTTCCTTCACTACGTTGCTGTCCACCTTGTCCGTATGACGCGCAAAATGTCCAACTGCTGACGGACAGGCTGTCCTCCATAGCCCGCACTCAGCTTCTTTTATCATCTTGGTAATGTAAAACGAAGAACAGTCAAGCGGTCAAGACTGGTGAGCGAGTAGATACAGCATTTGCTATCACCTGGGTTGCTTCAAATGTAAACATTTACGGTTACATTTATTGAAACCATTGTGGTTCACGTTGCATAACCCATTCTTGAAATGAAACTAATTGTGGAACCACCTAATTTTCCAAATAGGTCTCCGTTCCGATATCGAAGTTTCAGCAAGATTCCGCTCATCACTTCACGCAACCCCCTGGATTACAGTCGAACAACAGACGTTGCAAATCCGTAAGCCCAGTCGTTGCCTTCTCTAAAACCCTCAGATCCTATTCTGTGTAGGCGTGACCACGGAATAAATCTACCAGCGGAATCTATGATATGAGGATTCAAAAAAAATAGGATTCCCGCTGTGGGAAACATTTAGGAGGACAAGTCAGTGAGTAACAAAGGGAACCGAGCAATTCACCCGTCTATAGGGAAGCGGTTGAGGCACTATCGGGAGCAGAAAGGTTACTCTTTAAAGAGGATGGAAGAACTGACCAGGATCAGCCCTGCCTATATCATGAGAATCGAAAAAGGGGAACGACGCGCACCCAGTCTACCAATCTTAGAACGGTTGTGCGAAGCGTTGGACGTGTCATTGTTCGACCTTACTCAGTTGCCTACCACCACAAATGAACAAACGACATTGTTTGACCTGCTTATCCTTCACGATTACACCATTGGCGATAACATCCCTGCCACTCCTGAAATCAAAGAAGCAATTTTTGCTTTGGTACAAGCTGTCATTGAGAGCGATTTGAGCGGAGGGGATGACCAGTACAAAGGCGCATTTCGAATTATTGAACTGGCAAAGCGGCTTATCAACCTGGTGAAACGCTTGTTGCATTAAACAAGGCGCGGGAGAGGACTCTACGGGGTTCTCTCTTTGCATTTGAAAGGTGGGGATCAAATGTCAATTGGGGCATCGGAGAAGGAATTTATATTTCACTTGTATTTGAAAACGAGGAAAGAAAGGCTGGAGCAAGTATTGGGGGCAAGGTTAAGCCACATTCAACTGGAACAGCCCATAGACACTCTACAAAACCATTCGAGGTCGGAAAATGGGGAGAAGAAGAAACCAGTTGATATGTACGCGGTGGACAGTTTTGGGCTACCCGTGCTGGTGGAAAGTGTGCTGGCACGCTCGAATGGCGCACATCAGGAGGCTGTTCTTCGGCTTATTGACTACCTCGATGCAGGCAGGGTGGTTTATCAGGCATTGAGTTTCCAGGATAAACACGTCACGGAGCTTCGGAAGGTAGTTGAGACAGCGGGTAAGCCGATATGTTTGTATCTGGTTGAAATTGCAGAAGATGTGATACAGCCAATTCAAGAATTGGACAAGCTCAACAAACTCGACGTGTGGGACAACCTTAGTCTGGTGGATTCCGTTGCTCAACCTCTTAGTGTGGTCGAGAAGGTGGAAAGTCCTCAGTTTCATGGGATTCAGCCACTACCCATCTCCAATGCGGTATACGACTACTCTGTATGTCGAGAGGCTCTAAACCAGTTCATGATTAAGGAGCTTGAAAGGTGTCTCCCTGAGTTTTTCCCATTTCACAGAGGCAAGAGCCGTCTTGAAAATCGTGTTGTGACCTTCGGGGCAGGGGCAGGAGACCTAATGTACCACTGCTCGGCTTGCGACAGTCGGGGTTGCGGGTTCGTCGAGCTTCGTTTCGGGAATCGGTCCGATCTCTACAACCTGATTGTGAGCAAACCGAGGTTGTTGGAAGCGAAGATCGATAAACGGGTGTATGTTCGAGACAACACAGTTGGAGTGCAGTATCGTGCGTCATCCGATCAGATAGCAAATGTCCGAGAAATTGTAAGGATATTTCGAGCTTTTATCGTGAATGTGTCCAGACCGTTATTTGACCTGCTCTCATTTGAGCATGAAGTGAAGGTGATGCGGCGGCGGATGACAGCGTAACAGTAGGAAGGGTAAGGAAGGCGTTGGGGAACCAACGCTACTACATATTGTTCTGGAGACTATTTACAGACGAATCTATGGGCTTCTGATAAAATAGTAGGGAGGAGAAACATCTATTCCTAAATACTCTCATCACCTCACATATCGCCTATATCGCTTTCGAGGAGCTACCATCCATGAACAATTTTCAAGATAAGGTCAATTTCATCTGGACAATTGCCGAGATTCTACGAGGACCGTACAAGAAAGAAGATTACGGCAAAGTCGTCTTGCCGATGGCAGTGTTAAGACGTTTTGATTGCGTATTAGCCGAGACCAAGGATGAAGTCCTTACACAATATGAGAAATACAAAAACTTACCGCAAGAGTCGCGGGATGAAATTCTGAACCGAGTTGCCAAGCAAAACTTCAGTAATGTGAGCAAATACGATTTTGCGAAGCTCCTGGCTGACTCGGACAACATTGCTGACAATCTCCGCGACTACATAAACGGCTTTTCGAAAGTTGCACGCGACATCATTGAATACTTCGAGTTTGACAAGCAAATCGAGAAGATGGAACGGAATAACCTGTTATATCTTGTGGTCAAGCGTTTTGGTGAGATTGACCTCCATCCGACGAAGGTCAGCAATGTAGACATGGGCTACATATTTGAGGAACTAATCCGCAGATTCTCTGAGCATGGAGAAGCTGGCGACCACTACACGCCGAGAGAAGTCATTCGACTGATGGTCAATCTGCTCCTGAATGAAGACACGGAGGATCTCATCAAACCTGGTATTACCCAAACACTCTATGATTGCTGTGCAGGTACGGGCGGTATGGGTTCCGTCGCCCAAGAATACCTGAAGGAATTGAACAAGACTGCGAGCTTTGAATTCTTCGGACAGGAGTTTAATGAGGAATCATATGCGATCTGTAAGGCGGACATCTTGATCAAGGGTGAACAAGCCAAGAACATTGCATTTGGGAATACCCTGTCCAATGATGCCTTTTCAAACATGAAGTTCGACTATATGATCACAAATCCACCCTATGGCGTGGAGTGGAAACCAGCCGAAAAGGCTGTAAAGGATGAACACGAACAGAAAGGATTCAATGGACGATTTGGCGCAGGACTACCTCGAATTAGTGACGGTCAGCTTCTCTTCTTGCAACACTTGGTATCCAAAATGAAGTGTGTCACTCCAGAAAACCCAAAGGGGAGCCGTATCGCTATTATCATGAACGGAAGCCCATTGTTTACTGGAGATGCAGGCAGTGGGGAGAGTGAGATTCGTCGGTACCTAATTGATAACGATCTCGTTGAAGGAATTGTGGCACTCCCAGACCAACTATTTTATAACACAGGAATTTCAACTTACATCTGGATTTTGACGAATCACAAAGATCCACTTCGAAAGGGCACGATCCAGCTTGTTAACGCAGTTTCTTTCTACCAAAAGATGAAGAAGAGCCTTGGCAACAAAAGGAATGAGCTTTCCAAGGAACACATTGAAGAGATTGTACGGATATATGGCAATCTGAAACCAGGGGAACACTGCAAAGTCTTTGACAATGACGACTTTGGATACAGAAAAATTACTGTCGAACGCCCACTTCGTTTGAACTTCCAAATTAGTGAAGAGCGGATTAAACAACTTTGGGAGCAAACTGCGTTCAGCAACCTGGCAACATCCCGAAAGAAGGGGCAAGCGGGATCGGACGAGATTGAGTCTGGGAAGAAACTTCAACAACAAATCATTGATGCTCTTTCTTCACTGAGCGACGACATAGTGTATAAAAATAGGGACTCCTTTACGAAAAAACTCAAGAAGGTATTTAAGGAGAACGACCTAATTGTACCTGCTCCACTTTTGAAGGCGATACTGTCCGCGCTTTGTGAGAAGGACGAAACAGCAGATATCTGCATGGACAGTAAAGGCAATCCTGAACCCGATCCCGACTTGCGCGACACAGAGAACGTTCCGTTGAAAGAAGACATTCATGTCTATTTCGATAGAGAAGTTAAACCTCATGTACAAGATGCTTGGATTGATGAGAGCAAGACAAAGATTGGGTATGAGATTCCAATCACCAGGCACTTTTATCAGTACGTACCTCTTCGAAGCTCCAGTGCAATACTGGATGAAGTCGGAAAACTGGAAAAGAGTATCTTGGGCAAGTTGGAGAAGGTGTTTGAATGATGGCTAAGTTCAAGGGATACGAGTCTTATGTGGACAGCGGAGTGGAATCAATCGGGTATATGCCAACAGGTTGGACTCTAAAAAGGCTGAAACATGTTTGTGTGCTAAATCCGAGCAAATCAGAGGCGAAACTCTCTGAGGATACCGAGGTCACATTTCTTCCGATGGAGAATATATTGTCCGTCGGCAAAATAGATACTTCGCTTGTTAAGGAGTATTCGGAGGTTGCTGTAGGATACACATATTTCCGTGATGGAGACATAATCGTTGCCAAAGTTACGCCATGTTTTGAAAATGGGAACATTGCATTGGCGCAAGATTTGACGAATGGAATTGCTTTCGGAACTACAGAACTTCATGTGATAAGACCAACGCCTAAATGCGATAGGCGATACATATTCTATTTGGTTCAATCCAATCGATTCAGACTTGAGGGCATTGCTTCAATGTATGGTGTGGCAGGACTTAAACGAATCCCTGCAGATTTTATGGCGAACTTTAAGTTTGCCCTGCCAAGTGTCGCAGAGCAGATACAAATTGCTGATTTTCTTGATCAGAAGACTAATGAAATCGATTCGGTCGTTGCAGACAAACAAAAACTAATTTCCGTTTTAGATGAACAGCGGAAGACACTCATCACTGATGCGGTGACAAAGGGATTAAATTCCGATGTAGAGACAAAGGATTTTGGTGTTGAGTGGATTGGGGACATACCAGAGCACTGGCAAGTTTTCAAGATTAAACACGTTTTATCGCAGATTGAATATGGAATATCCGAAAGTAGTAAAGGAGAAGGAGAGTACAAGCTTCTTACGATGGGGAACATCAGCCATGGTGAGATTCAGATCCCATCTGGCGGTTCTCTCAATGAACTCGATGAAAGATACCTTTTGAACACAAACGATCTGTTGTTCAACAGGACGAATAGTTTAGACCAGATTGCAAAGGTTGGAATATTCAGAGGGAGTGTCGAAGATAAAGTTACGTTTGCCTCATATTTAGTGAGGTTAAAAGTAAATGAGAAAGCTGATTCCGAATTTCTGAACTTACTGTTGAACTGCCACCCGTTTTTAAGCTATGCGAGAAGTTTTGCGATACCAAGTGTGAGCCAAGCAAACTTAAACGCCAATCGGTACACCAATCTCAAAATCATTCTCCCTCCTGTTGATGAACAGCGTGCTATTAGGGATTGGATAGTAGAGAGGTCACAGTACATCAATGATGCCATTGCTGAGATAAACCAGCAAATACATAAGCTCAAAGAATATCGTCTGTCTCTCATCTTTGAGGCGGTAACGGGGAAAATCGACGTTAGAGATTTAACAGTTGAAGCAACCATGATGGCATAAGGAGGCGTGATGATATCATGGCGATCGATTATACCGAAAAAGGGCTGGAGACCAATATAGAAGATTGGCTCGTTCAGTCAGGATACAGGAGCAAATACATTGAGGGCAACGACCTGGAGGCTTTCAAGAACTATGCTCTCGATGTCCAGGTTCTCTTTGAGTTCCTTGAAAGCACCCAGTCGAAGTCTCTGGAACGGCTCCGCAAGGTGTACAAAGAGCAGATGAAGGAGAAGGTTCTGGAGCGGCTTAACAAGGAACTCAGCAGTCGAGGTATTATCGATTGCCTTCGCCATGGTATTAAGGATTATGGCGTGACACTCAGACTCGCCTATAACCAACCCGTCAGTTATATGAATCGGACACTTGCTGATCTGTACGAGAAAAATATCTTTTCAATCAGTCGGCAAGTGTACTACAGTTCCCAGAACAACAACAGTATCGACATGTTGGTTTCACTGAATGGACTTCCGATTGCTGTTCTGGAATTGAAGAACCCTCTGACCAATCAAACGGTCGACGATGCGAAGCGGCAATATATGAGAGACCGTGACCCGAAGGAACTATTGTTTCAGTTTAAGAAACGTGCCATCGTGTTCTTTGCTGTAGACCCTGATGAAGTTTACATGGCAACACGGTTGGAGAAGGATTCGACGTTCTTTCTTCCTTTCAACAAGGGGGACAATGGCGGCAAAGGTAATCCCCCCGTTGCCAATGACTACAAGACGGCTTATCTGTGGAAGGAAGTCCTACAAAAGCACAGCCTGATAGACATTCTGTTCCGCTTCGTATTTGTGCAACAAGAGGATATCCTGGATAGCACAGGAGAGGTCATTGATAAGAAGGAAACGGTCATCTTTCCGCGATATCATCAGTTGGATGTCGTAAGGAAGATTGAGGCGGACGTAAAGCTACTTGGCGTAGGAACAAATTATCTTGTGCAACATTCTGCTGGGAGTGGCAAGACAAACAGTATCTCGTGGCTTACTCATCGGCTTGCGAAGTTACACGATAGCGAAGATAACGCAATATTCAATAGTGTCATTGTGATTACGGATCGCAGGGTTCTGGATAAGCAGTTGCAAGATGCTGTGTACCAGTTGGAGCATAAGGCAGGCATGGTTGCCAAGATTGACAAAGATTCGAGTCAGCTTGCTAATGAACTGGTCAACAACACCCGAATTATCATTACAACCTTGCAAAAGTTCCCGTTCATCATGGAAAAGGTCGGGGAATTCGCGCGAGGCAAATATGCCATCATCATTGATGAAGCTCACAGTTCACAAGGCGGAAAATCTGCGACTGCTATGACCAACATTTTGTCTGATAAGACGTTGGAGGAAGCTCTTGAAGCGGACAGAATTGCCGAGGAGAACATGGAGGACATCGACGAGAAAATCGTCGAGACGATTGTGAAGAGCGGCAAGCAAGACAATATTTCTTTCTTCGCGTTTACAGCCACACCAAAGGCAAAGACCTTAGAGAAGTTCGGTCGGATGGGGACGGACGGAAAACCTCATGCTTTCCATGTTTATTCGATGCGGCAAGCCATTGAAGAGGGATTTATTTTGGACGTGCTGGCAAACTACACGACCTATAAAACTTATTACAAGGTAGCCAAGATGATTGAGGATGACCCTGAAGTCGCAAGCAGTAAAGCGACCAAGGAAATCGCCAAGTACGTGTCCCTGCATCCCCATAACATCGCGCAGAAGACCGAGATCATGATTGAGCATTTCAGACGTGTGACGAGACACAAGATTGGCGGACGGGCAAAGGCAATGGTTGTTACTGCGAGTCGATTGCACGCCGTCAAATACAAGCAAGCGTTTGACAAATACATCGCGAACAAAGGGTACACCGACATGAAGGCTGTGGTTGCCTTCTCTGGGACTGTTGAGGATTCGGGTGCGTCCTACACTGAACCACTCATGAATGGGTTCGGGGAGAAAGAGCTACCTGACAAGTTCCATTCGGATGAGTACAGGGTATTGCTCGTTGCAGAGAAGTATCAGACAGGATTTGATGAACCACTTCTTCACACCATGTTTGTGGACAAGAAGCTGGATGGCATTAAGGCAGTTCAAACGCTGTCGAGACTTAACCGTACTTGTAAAGGGAAGAACGACACGTTCATCCTCGACTTCGTGAACGATGCCGAATCCATTCAGAAAGCGTTTCAACCGTACTATGAGGTCACTGGGCTTTCGGATACGACGAATCCAAACATTCTATACGATTTACAACGGGAACTGGATACTTATCAGGTCTACACAGAGCATGAGGTCATGGGAGTTTCGAAGCTGGAGTTCAGCGGTAAGAAGAAAACAACGAAAACGCAAGAGAAATTGAATGCGATTCTTGATGTGGCTGTCGAACGGTACAAGAATGAATTGCAGAAGGAACGCCAAGACGACTTCAAGAGTACGGGGATGAAGTTCATCCGTACATACTCGTTCGTTTTGCAAATCGCACCTTTCATCGATGTGGAACTACATAAATTGTACGTGTATCTCAACTTTCTGCTTAAAAAGTTACCCAAGAACCAGTCCGAATCCGTCTATCTGGCGGACGAAATTGCACTTCAATTCTATCGGAATACGATGGTATTTGAGGGGAGCATTGCACTTGAAGTACAGGGTGGAGCGCAACTGAATCCGACATCGCATGGCGGGGGAGGTGGCAAAGAGGAGCCGACGGACAGGCTCTCTGCCATCATCAATCGTCTTAATGAGCGATTCGGAACGGATTTTACTGACACAGATCGCTTGTCCTATGAGCAAATCAAAGAGGACATTATCAATGATGACGACCTGGCACAAAAGGCAAGGAGCAATACCAAAGACAACTTCAAGTTCAGTTACGAGAAGGCATTCCTGGACATTGTGATTGGCAGAATGGGTCAGAACGAGAAGTTCTTCATGAAAATCCTTGAAGACAGCGACTTTAAGACCGCTGTCATGGATTTCATGTTTGAGGAAGTGTACAAGGGTCTCGGCGACAAGATGGCATAGAGCAAGCACGCATCCATTGACTTAATTATCAGCCACCCAGACCGCAAGATCCAAACCGTTGCAAGGCAGGTAGAAGAAGTGGAATGAAGGAGATAAATCCATGAGTGCAGACTCTAACATAATTTCAGTTTTAGCACCTCTTGCCGCGAGGCATAAATTAGTTCCGTTTCTGGGTGCTGGATGTTCCGTCCCGATTTTGCATGTCGATTGGGATGAGATTCGTGACCAAATGGCTCATACTCTTGGTGTTCAACCTGGTGACCACCTTGTTATAGCACAACAGTATGTAGACAAATATGGAAAAAGTGGGTTGTGCGACTTTTTGGAATCGAAGCTACTGGTTGATAGTTTCGATGCAGATCGTGGAACTACTCAGTTACAGATAATGAGCCTGGGTCTGGGTATTATCTATACCACCAATCAAGACAACATTCTTGAAAAGTGCTTCGAGCAGTTTGGACGCTACTATCAACCAGTTATTGAACTTGAGGACTTGGCAGAGTCAGTACCTGCAGATCGCTTACTGTTTAAGTATCATGGAGATTTATCCCGCCCTGAATCAGTAGTTTTTACAAGTGAGGACTATCAGACTCGAATTGACGATCCAGATCACTTCCTCAATATCCGTCTTCGTTCCGACTTATTGGCAAAAAATCTGTTGTTTGTTGGTTATAGTCTCAGAGACAAGAATATTCAGTTGTTATTATCAGGGCTACATAACGTATTTCGCGGCAAACTTCCCAGAGCATATTTAATCGCGTTTGATTACAGCAATGAACTGGAATCACTATGTAATTCCTACGGGGTCACTGTCATTGATCCGATGAAGGAATTCCCTGGCTCACGAAGTAATCAAGAAGCATTTGAGGCATTATTGTCGGCACTTGCTGAAGAAACTATTAAGCAGAAACATGATGATGAAATAGCCGATATTTTATCTCCTCGAATCCCACCATCGCGAAAAGTCGTGACGATTCATGAAATAAGCGCGATTGAACGGATAGTTGAAGACGAACCATTTCAGCAAGCTTTACATAAATTTCGTGCTACGATGGATACGGCAATGATCCCCAAGCAGTTTGAAGATAAAGTTATAAACGCATTATTGACTTTGGCTCAAAGGTGCACGACAGAAGAAGAATCAGATGAATTTAGACCCGCCACAATCCATCTGTATTTGAATGACCCGCAGAGTCGGTTGACTGCTCAATCCTGTGTAATGGCAGTGGCTAATGTTCGTCAACCAAGGAAAGGGTTACATTTGGACAGTTTCCTTCCTCAAACAAGGGATTTCCCAAGAGAATTAAATATAATCGCGGGTGCATACGCAGTAGAGCTTTTACTATCATGGGGAAGAACTATCACTGATGTTTTCAGAGGTGAACTATCTCACTGGGTTGATTGTAGTGAGAATATAGATTCGTTGCCAGCAGAAATACAGCCTTGGATAACTGAACGCATCAATCAAGCTTGGAATGCGGCGACAACATATGAGAACCCCATACATCGCCAGAGAAGACTTGCTCAGTTGGGGTTTTCTACTCATAGGAATAGCGTAACCATCGATATTTTCGAAACAATTCCTAAGACATTTTTCAAGCCATATCAAGAATGAAGTTAATTTAAGAGGATAAATTCAGTTATTCGACAAAATAACATGAAGCTGAGAGTAATGTAAAAGATATTACATCGCTAAAACGGACTCTGGGTTGGGGGAGCCAGAAACAATGGTTCGTTGACGAAAAGGCAAGAAAGCGGGTCAAATCAATGTCAGGCGGAAAGGAATGTCCGATTTGTGGGGGAGATAACAACTGCGGCAATTTGGCGGGTAAGCCTCATGGGAATTGTTGGTGTGACAAAGAGGTCTTCCCTCAAGAGATATTCGTGAAAGTTGCTTCAAGTCCTGAGAGAAAATTGTGTATCTGCAGGAGTTGTCTCGAAAAGTTTAGGGACGGCGGCTATTTGCCTGAAATAACACAGTAGCCCCTATGGTTGAGTATGTTTGATAATTCAACTTGATATTGTGAAACGGCAGAGTACCTGATGTTTAAAATTCTACTATAATACTCGTCAGTCGGGAGTTCACATAACATGTCCTTTTTACATAATGGTATCTTTCTTTTCCTATGTTTTGTGGTTGGTCTCGGTATTTTATCAGGACTTATTGAACGTTTTCTTGCCCCAAAAAGACGCAAGAAACGTGGTGCGGAAAAGAAGTCGCATAATTCTACGAGAAAAACTTCATCGTCGAATAACAGAAAATCTTCATCGCGTAGTTCTGATGATGTAATCTTGCGTACTCCGATTGATAAATTAACATGGTCAGAATTTGAACGTTTATTTGCCCTCTATTTTCGTTCACAAGGATTTTTGGTTGAGGAACTTGGTGTTGGGGGTAATGATGGCGGGGATTGATTTAGTTTTGACCGATAAACGCACCAATGAACGGACAGCCGTACAGTGTAAACATTGGGATGATAAACGTCCAGTTGGTCCATCTGTTATTCGAGAACTATATACTGCACGTATAAATCCATCACCAAGTTGTATATATGGGATGCTGATCACATCATCGAACATTACCACAGGAGCGCGTAGGGAAGCTGAGAAATTAGGTATCAAGTATTGGCACGGTGGGGTATTGGATATGCATTTGTCCAAATGGAGTCAGTGGCAGGGGAAATCTCGCCGTCGTCGGAAATCATGATTTACAGCACAATGTTTCGTTTAAGTACATAGAGTCTTGTTCTAACTGGGTGATGTCGTTTTGATCAAAACGCATTTGTTTGCAAACATGTTACTCTGTTGCACCTGAACCGAACAAGTCGCCAACTTAGACCAATTATTGTGGAAAGTCTGGTAAGACAACTTGGAAAATGGACAAGTTGTCGTCTTAACACCACGAGTGGGTACTGTTTACCATGATTTCAGTACGGACAGTCAGTTGTCTTCTTGATCATCTTTGTACTGTTCCTTGCTGGTTCCCGCGTTTGGCGGCGGTGCAGGTGGCGGCTATTGATAAAAGCATGGCGTTCCGAAAAGGAGCGTCCTTTCTTGATTGTCTGAATGGACAAGCGATGTTCATGAAGAATCAGACTGATAGCGCGATTTGAAGGCTCAGAGTTGAGAAAGTTAGGGTTAAGTTGTATGAGATATGCGTGCTCACAGATAAAGAGAGCCAAGGTTCGGCTCCCTTCGTTAGAAAAGCGACTTGAGTAGCTCTCTATCTTCGTCAGTTAGTGAGTTCTTGTTTGGCTGATTGCTTGGGGAAAACGTGACTGCATCGGTGTTTTGCAACAATCGTCTCACGATTTCTTCAACCTTCTTGTCCAGGTCTTCCTCGCTTGGTTGCTCCATGTTGCGGCGGATCAAGTCACAAACATATGCGCTTACGTTCTCCCTTTCCGCCTTCGCCTTTACAAACTCGTAGATCGCTGGATCTCTGATGGAAATGGAGATTTTTTGCTTAGACATGGGTCAAGCCTCTCGCTTCAAGGAGTTTCCAATACGACATTACATTCGAGTAGCTTCCGTTTTCATCGATCTTTGCGTGAGGAAAGCGTTCGATGATCTGGTCTTTCAGAAGTAAAGCACCACCGCCGCAAAATACTGGAGAGTTCAGCGACAGTCCATGAGAGACTGCAAAATCAGCGATGTGTTTGACATGAGCCATCTTCAAATCAGTGAAGATGGACTTACTATCAAGCATGATCGCACCGTTTAGCGAATAGGCACCTTCATGAAGGATGGCTTCGCTCTCATCGAGTGAAACTGACTGCCCAAAACGGCTGGACAAGGTGTCCTGTATATACCCCCTCAAGAGATTGACCCCAAGATCACTAATCAGCATCGAGTCCAATTTCGGTATTAGGTGATCAAAGGTGCAGAAAGAAGTATTTAATGACCCGATGTCGATGACTGTGACCCGTGAGTTCCTATACTTATCCAAATTGGTGTAAATCGATCCGACTCCCTCTGGCAACAGGACGAGTGCGTTAATTCTGAACACCCAAGCTTGTCCATTGACCCGCAGGCAAATAGGTTTGTGCTCGTTCAGGATATAGTCCCTGTACTCGGATTTGAGTTGTTGGTTCTTGAAAATGTTAATGGGACAGTTAACCGCCAAATTTAACGCTGGAATCCCTAATCGAGCAATCCCCATTTTTTCTAAAATCAGTGCAATGGACGTATAGATTGCTAACTTGTGACTCAATGAGTGTTTGGATACGTGAAAGTCTGCGTTTCTTTCCGACAACATACTGCCAATGAGGTACTGCTTGTCGTCAAACTCGACCCGATACGTATCTCCGAACAGTTCAACGCCAGAGACATGGGTCGCATCTTCCACCAACGTGCGAAACCTCGTTTTAATGAATCCACCATCCTTATAGCTGAGAGCCTTTGAGAAATGTTTTCCGCTATCCACCACCACTGCGTAAACGTGTGAATTACTCATTAAATGATAACCTCCTCGTATTTTTGATTGACCTCATATATTAAGCAAGGGCGGGCGAATTATTCAGAACGTGTCGTACTATGATGTTTGATGTGAGTCGTACTTTGGGCGACAAAGTAGGAAGTGAAGGATGGGGATGGGAAGGTCAACATAGAGGGACGTTCCAATTGTGTTTGGAAACAAACTGTATTGGGTTTTAATTGATATAAAACCATATTATAGTTGACTAAATGCAATGAAGGAGATAGGATAGACTCACGATTTGGACAAATATAATTGACAGGTTATTTTATATATCGCAGGATGTCACCATTTTCCCCAGGCAAACAGAAAGCTGGTTGCGTGGAGGGTGCTCGTTTTTTATATAGGTCTTTCAATTCAAACCCAAGGATAAGTCTGTTCAGAACTCTTATGTCCTATGGGTGAAAGATCGCGGGCACACCTCATTCACGAACAACCAGCTTTTTTGTGTGTTGTGCCCAAACAGTCACAAAGCATTATGCACAACAGCGAAAGGGGAAAATGACTATGACAACAAAGCACGAGGACTATTTTGTAGAATTGCGAGAACAAATCATCAATGAGGAGCAGTGGCAAGATAAAGTATTCGTGACATTTAATCACGAAGCTTCGTCGGGGAAATCACGTTACATGCATAAGCTTCTTGCAGAGGTAGCCACTACACCTCCGTATCGCCGTGCACTGTATGTTCAACTCTTTGCAGGTGAAGAACTGGCGAACACTGTCCAGTCTATCAATCAGCATGCGGGGACGACGGTCGCGGCAAAATTCATCGGCGGGGACAATAAACCAGCGTATAAGTTAAAGAGAGCAAGAGAGATTCCTGTCTTATGCATAACGCACGAAATGTACTTTCAGTTCTGTCGTGGAAATTACCAAGATTTGTGGCAGAATCGCGAGGTCCTCATCCTCGACGAATTTCCGAGCTTCATGCATCCCATTGTAATTGGAGGTGATGAGATCGGACGATACGCTCTAAATTCCATGCGTAAAGAAGACTATGGAATGAAGTATCTTGCCGATAAACTGTTAACCAAGTTTGTCGAGATGGAACGCATTTATACCGACTATTTAACGAAGGATATTCCGTTCGTTACGTTCCCTGACTTGATCGGGGAACTACCGAGATTGGAAAATATGCTGGATTTTATTGATGATCGAGCGGATAAAACCATCATGGAAAATATCCATCATCTCATTAAAAACGGGGGCTATTTTTTCGAGGGGAATTTCCACACGTATGATTTTCGTCTACCGCCACTCATGTTGCAGAACAATGTAGTGCTTGATGCCAATTCGGGGTTCGATTACCGTCCTGAACTCTCAGACCTATTTGTGGTAAAGCGGCAGAAGAAACTGTTTGATTATTCATCTTCGTTCCTGACCCACTATACTGTGAATACAGGGAAAACAGCTTTAAAAACCTACACCAAATTTACGATGGAAGTCTTGAGTGAGATTCCACTGAAAGATTGCCATGGTGCTCTGTTCATTACGGATAAGGCGAACGAAGAACAAGTAATCAAAAGTGTATTGGCTCACTTCAAGGACTACGGTGAAACCCTGGAGAAAGTTTCCGAGAACCTTGGGTTCCCGATTGCGGTTGACCATTTTGGCAATCTAACTGGGGTCAACAAGTACCGCGATTTTGACACGATTTTTTTGCTCAAAACGCCCTATTTCAATTACATGGCATATCTCTTGAACCACTTTTATTTCACAAAGGAGGGGAGCGATAATATCCTCTACCAAAATGACGAGGTTTCACTGGTCAGAACACAAATGGTTTGCGGAGAAATGTACCAGGCACTTCATAGAGTCGCACGCGACCACATACGTCCCGCAAAAATGTACGTGTTCTGCAACAATCAGGGGGCGGTTGATACGATTGTAGGCGAACTCCCAGGGGTGCAGTACGTCAAAAAGGAAATGGAAGTATCGGTGAAAAAGAGAAGACAGAAGACCAAGGGTAATGGGAAGAATCGAGTGCCTCAGATCGTTCAATTCCAACAGTTTCTCTTAGAGTATAAAATGTCTGGTGCAGAGACGGTCTCAAAACAGGATATTATGGAAGCACTGGGAATTAGGGATCTCTCCAATCTGAACAAGTTGAAGCGAAAGTCAGAGACATTTTTGCAGGATCATATCATTATTGTCGAACACCATGACTATCGTTTCAAACCCCAGGCAACAGCAAACTGACAAAATAGTCTAATCAACCACGTTTTAAAATGAGGAGTTGAGGTGACGGGGCGTTTATCCCGCACTTTAGCTCCTTTTTGCTGTGTATGAGTTCAGGTGATAGACAATTGCACGAGATACCACCCAACGGAATGGAGCTACTACGCGCGGCTGTGTTCTGTGGACGGGGTGTCCTGTCGATGCACTTTCACTATAGAGCAATCAAGTATTGCTTGATCAAATATCTCATGATTTTCAGGTGATTTCACTGTTTTAAGTGAAGTGGTAATGGGGGCTTCGGTCTTCTGTAGAGATGCATCATCAATGGGTACGTGTCAATTACTTGTGCCATAGCTTCAGTGAATTCCATGTAGACAATGGTCTCATTGCATTGGTTTTCAGCCATCACATTATGGGATGTGTCGATCAACAACATAGTTATTGGAGTTTTCATTAGTTGAGAGGCGCCATGCCGTTTGGAAAATATCCCACAACACAAAGGTTCCTATTCCATGGTTATTGTGATTAAAACACGCCTTTACCTTAAACGATGGGAATTGAACGTTAGAGTCTCATGTAGTGGTGTAAATTCCAAGGCTGGATCTTGACGAGAAAGCCATCGAGTGCAATCTACTAAAGGTGACGAGCAAATAGTAGAGGAGGCACGTCGATGGCTTCTACAGACAAGAT
>NZ_LJCO01000001.1 GCF_001399675.1 Paenalicyclobacillus ferrooxydans | reverse complement strand
GTCAGGATAATAATCAAATTACCTTCACTGTCCAACGTCTCTATCCAACGCGTTGGATGAGTCATACTCCGAGAGGCGGATGAGCCGATCCTTACCACATCGTCCCGAAGAACAGGTGACCCCTGTGGTATCGTCCTTCTCTCGTACGTTTCAGCAATGCTTGTATTGTATCGGAGTCGGGTGACAAAACGCGTTCCCCCACGACAGTACTCATCAAACTTTCGGTAATCGACGTAGCCACGGTCAAATATGTAAAGTGCATCCCTGTCCAGTTCAATAAGACTGTCCATCTGCGTCCGGTCGGACGGCTTCGCTGGAGTTAGGATAGCCTTATCTGGGTGTACAAGCCCGTCTACGAAAGCCAGCCGTAAGTGTAATTTGACACCAGCATGGGTCGGAAGATACAGGGCCCAAGGGTATTGGGACAAACACAGCGTTATGGTGGAAGAGTCGACTAGGTTAATGCGACCTAATTGCTTCGTGGCCTTTTTCAGTCCAAT
>NZ_LJCO01000078.1 GCF_001399675.1 Paenalicyclobacillus ferrooxydans | reverse complement strand
GGCAAGATGGCCGTAAAAGGTGCCGCCAAAGCCATTGGGACACCCGCCAAAGCCGTTTTTAGAGCGATGGACAACATGCCTTCCGTACGTGCCAAAGCGGAGAAGGCAGTCAAAGAGCGTCCAGAAGTGTTCGCTCAAGCCATTCAGGCAGGAGCAGGTGTGGATGACATTATGTTGCATCACCAGCTTGGCGCGTTTGGGGATTCCATACAGGCTGACGGTGTCGGTCTAGACTCAGTTGGTACAAAGGCGAAGTATGCATCATCTACGCCCATAAATAAAGCTAATTTGCGTCGTGGAAATGGCTTCTACGGAGGGCCGCTCAGGCATGCAATTCGGTCTGGAACACTTGATGCCATTGGAGGTACAGTGGCATCTGTGAAGAACACTGTAGCGAACAGCAATCTCGGAATAATTGGGAAAAGCATAAGCAAGGAATATAAAGAGTCCGGGGGTGTACCTGGGGCTATCGCTTCAAGAGTCATACCGAAGATTGGAACCGCTGCGAATGCAGTGAATGGTCGATGGACTGGCTTCGTTGCACAGCCGATGGCTCAGGCGACCGCAAAGTACGCCACAAACCAGCAGCTGAAACAACAACGGATCCATGCGATGCGGTCCCATATGCAAGGCATGATGGAAACCAATTCTCTTGCAGCACGATTGCCGAGTATCAACCATCTGTATGACCCGAAAGAAAACAGGTTCACCGGTTTATCTGCCGCTGAAGAGTCCTATCGAACTGCATACACCAGTCTCGCATCCGCTCTTCAAAGTTCTACGTCTATGAGTACAAAACAGGCCAGAATGGCGATATCGAATATGGAGACTGGATGGAATTCGGGACTTCACGTACAGAATCTATCCTCGTATAGCCCTGAAGTGCAAACGGCTTACCGACAGGCATATTCCAGCTATCGGCCAGCGATGCTTGATAGACGTGCAAAAGATGCAGTGGTCACAGGGAGGCTTCACGTGACACCCCCCGTTGATTTACACAAGAATAGTAAGGTAGGAACTCAAGCGCTTATGCAGGACGCCCGCAATGCCGTTATGTATGGCCGTTAAGAATGCGACTCGGTGAAGTACCTACGCCGAGTCGCATTTATGATCAAAAAACGCCCACGGTACCGTCGTCAAAGTGATAGTGTCTGAGGAAAGGAGGGATGCGGTCGTGCATTGGCTGATCCTACAAATTCGAGATTTACCGTGGTGGATTCCCAGCGTAGCTGCGTTGGCTATTTATTGGCTACCTAAAATTATGCTGTGGCCGTTTCGTCGACTTTTGTGGATTCAAATCCTCGTTGAGGAACAGGCTCAAATGTTGGCGGTGATGGCCCTGGTCGGATTTTACTTGGTGTACACATTGTCGAAGACAGCGGTTCCTTTTGGTGAGATTGCACTATTTATTGTTGCTTGCGGGGCTCTGGGTGGCATAGCCTGGTTGTGTGTCGCAGGCGCCACCT
>NZ_LJCO01000022.1 GCF_001399675.1 Paenalicyclobacillus ferrooxydans | reverse complement strand
TATTTCTACGCTGCTTAAACAGACCACCGAGCCGCAGTTCGCCTGGGCGGAAAAAGATGAAACACGCACAAATCTTCTCCCAGACGCTGCAGCAGTACGTAGACGGAGATATTGAACACTTGGATGATCTGGAGTACGACCCAGTCTAAATACGCCAAAATATGGAATGTAGGCTATCTGCCTAAGGGGTGTTATCCTTTTAGCCCATACACCGTCAGTTAATCTGACTGAATGTTCCAACTACATGCCGATGCTATGCCTTGGGATGACCTTGACACCCCAACGACTATTTAATGCAACGTTAGTGGGTGGTACCGACTTAACCGGGTGCGAACTGTGCTTTCCCCCCACATTAAGTCGGTCCCAGCGACTTAACTTGCTCACCGGACATGGTTAGTGGGCTGAAACCGACTTAGCTCCCTGCGATCCGCTGTCTTAAGTCGGTGGTACCGACTTAACCGGGTGCGAACTGTGCTTTCCCCCCACATTAAGTCGGTCCCAGCGACTTAACTTGCTCACCGGACATGGTTAGTGGGCTGAAACCGACTTAGCTCCCTGCGATCCGCTGACTTAAGTCGGTGGTACCGACTTAACCGGGTGCCTACTGCGGCTCCTCCCCAAGTTAAGTCGGTCCCAGCGACTTAACTTCCCCATCGGACACGGTTAGTAGGCTGAAACCGACTTAGCTCCCTGCGATCCGCTGACTTAAGTCGGTGGTACCGACTTAACCGGGTGCGAACTGTGCTTTCCCCCCACATTAAGTCGGTCCCAGCGACTTAACTTGCTCACCGGACACGGTTAGTACGCTGAAACCGACTTAGCTCCCTGCGATCCGCTGACTTAAGTCGGTGGAGCCGACTTAACAGGGCACCAACGGCGATTCCCGACCACATTAAGTCGGTCCCAGCGACTTAACTCGCTCACCGGACATAGTTAGTAGGCTGAAACCGACTTAGCTCCCTGCGATCCGGTGACTTAAGTCGGTGGTACCGACTTAACCGGGTGCCTACTGCGGCTCCTCCCCAAGTTAAGTCGGTCCCAGCGACTTAACTCGCTCGCCGGACACGGTTAGTACGCTGAAACCGACTTAGCTCCCTGCGATCCGCTGACTTAAGTCGGTGGTACCGACTTAACGGGGCACCGACTGCAGTTCCTCCCCAAGTTAAGTCGGTCCCAGCGACTTAACTCGCTCACCGGACATGGTTAGTGGGCTGAAACCGACTTAGCTCCCTGTGATCCGCTGACTTAAGTCGGTGGTACCGACTTAACCGAGTGCCGACTGCGGTTCCCCCCACATTAAGTCGGTCCCAGCGACTTAACTCGCTCACCGGACACGGTTAGTACGCTGAAACCGACTTAGCTCCCTGCGATCCGCTGACTTAAGTCGGTGGAGCCGACTTAACAGGGCACCCGCGCCCACCCCCACACCTCATGCCCCTCATGCCCCTCATGCCCCTCATGCCCCTCA
>NZ_LJCO01000048.1 GCF_001399675.1 Paenalicyclobacillus ferrooxydans | reverse complement strand
CGCCGCCTTCCTTCAGATTCCACCTCGCGGTGGACACCCTTGGCTTGAGCTAATGGCTACTGCTACCTTCACCACTCCGGACTTCCACCGTATAGACAACGCCCATGCCGGGCGCACAAACAAAAAATGCAGTCCGTTGTACGGACTGCATTCTCGGAGAAACAGGATTGGTTTGGGTTATTCGGAAACGTGGGCCTCGTAACTTGAAGCATCCAGCAGGTCATCTAGATCGGCCGAGTTAGACATCTCGACAACAATCATCCATCCCTTACCGTATGGATCACTGTTCACGACTTCCGGACTATCCCCGAGCGCGTCGTTTACCTCAACGACTGTTCCACTGACTGGTGCAAACAAATCAGACACCGTTTTGACAGATTCGACAGTTCCGAACGTCGAATTCACTGTGAGCGTTGACCCCGCTTCGGGAAGTTCCACAAACACAATGTCACCAAGCTCGTCTTGAGCAAAGTCCGTGATGCCGATGTACGCTTTGGTGCCATCGACTCGGACCCACTCGTGTTCTTTAGAATATTTTAAGTCCTGTGGTGTGTTGCTCATTAACAACCCTCCCTAACGTGCGGAAGAACCGCTCATAATGAATGTCGCGGACAACCGCAATCTCGCTACAAAGTGTAGCAAAGTAAACTACCAAGATCCACATCTTGAACCTGCAAATGGCTGAAAGACAGAAACTAGTTCCAACTCGCGGAAATCTGGTCCCTGGCAACCTCTTCAATTTCGTGAACGCGCGCTCTCCCCATCAGGTCCTCCACAGCTGCACGCGGAGGTTTCCCATGAAACAGGACGTCGCTCAAGGCGTTTGCAATCGGCATTTCAACACCGTGACTCGACGCAAGTTGAATGGCAATTCGCGTTGCATTCACACCTTCGACAGCCATTC
Organism: Paenalicyclobacillus ferrooxydans; assembly: GCF_001399675.1. Classification (GTDB taxonomy): domain Bacteria; phylum Bacillota; class Bacilli; order Alicyclobacillales; family Alicyclobacillaceae; genus Alicyclobacillus_B; species Alicyclobacillus_B ferrooxydans. The sequence continues at coordinate 113,779 of NZ_LJCO01000048.1, read as the reverse complement.
CGACTTCCGCCAGGGCTTCCTCAAGCGATTTGCCCTGTCCGAGCAGTTTCCCGGTTCGATAATTGCGGCTGTGCAAGCTTGTACAGGTCACAATCAGGTCGCCCACGCCCGATAAGCCGGCAAACGTCAGAACGGATGCACCAAGTTTTAAGCCAATGCGTGCGATCTCGGTCAAACCGCGCGTCATCAGTGCCGCCTTGGCGTTGTCCCCGAACCCAAGCCCGTCGGCAATACCGACCCCGAGCGCGATGATATTCTTGAGAGCTCCCCCGAGTTCAGCCCCCTTGACGTCAGGATTCGTGTACACCCGCAGGACTTTACTCATCAGGAGGTCCTGTATGGCTTCTGCTGTGGCCCGTGTATATGCAGCGGCGACAATTGTCGTGGGGAGTCCTTCTACGACTTCCTCTGCATGACTTGGCCCTGCTATGACACAGAAACGGTCTCTGGCATCAGGATGGTACTCGAGCAACAAGTCGGTCATCGTAGACCCTGTTGTCGGATCAAAACCCTTCACTGCGTGACAGAGGATTGGTGCACCCGACAACAGCGGGCGCGAAAGCTCAACCACCTCGCGCATTGCAGCTGACGGTACAACGTAAATTACGACTTCTGCATCCATCAAGGCAGTTTTCAGATCCGTTGTTGCGCGTAACGAAGCGGGGAGCTTCGCGTTCGGTAAGTACCGAGTATTGATATGCTCTGACTGAATTTGCTGTGTGATGCGCGCATCTCGTGCCCAGATGGTTACCTCACACCTGTTTTCTGCCAAGGCACTTGCCAGAGCAGTTCCCCAACTGCCAGCGCCGAGAACGGCAACTCTCATGTGTTTGTATCCCCCTTAGCAGCAGTGACACTTGCTCTTCTACTTGCTAAACACTCGGTGTTCCTTGCCCCGCATTAGCCGACCGATATTTTTGCGGTGCCGCCAGATGGACAACACTGCAACTGCCACGGCCAACCAGACCTTGCCTGTCCCACTGTGCAAGACAATACCGAGAATTGGCGTGAGAATCGTCAGAACCAAAGCACCAAGTGAAACGTAGCGCGTCAAGGCAATCAAGACGACAGCTACCAAGCCAGCCAACAGCACAGACCGCGGCATCACAACAAGCAGCACCCCGATGGTAGTCGCGATCCCCTTGCCGCCTCGAAATCCGAAAAAGACGGGCCAGTTGTGGCCGACGATGGCTGCGAGACCACTGAGGTATGTGACCCACGGATTTCCGTGACCGAGACCAATGCCGATGCCAACTGCAACAACACCTTTTGCAATGTCGGCCAACAAGACTAGGATTGCGTAACGGGCACCGAGGATGCGCAAGGTATTCGTCGCACCAGCATTTCCGCTGCCGTGCTCCCGGATGTCGATTTTGCCAAACCATCTTCCAACCAGTGTGCTAAATGAGATAGACCCGAGTGCGTACCCTATTATCACGCAAAGAATCAACACAGGTGGTGCTCCCCTTCCAGAACTGGACAGATTTAGCTTGACCGATTTCGGGCCACAATGCGAATCGGTGTCCCCGTCAGTTCAAATGATTTGCGAAGTTGGTTCTCTATGTATCGCTGGTACGAGAAGTGCATCAATTCCGAACGGTTCACAAACAGAACAAAGACCGGCGGTTTCGTACCGACTTGGGTTGCATAGTAGATTCGTAACCGCACCCCTTTGTCAGACGGCGGGGTGACGCTGGTTGTCGCTTCTTCAATCACGGTATTCAGGGTTGATGTTGAGATGCGCATGGCATGATTGTTCGCGACTTCCATTGCGAGCGGGAGGATCTTATGAACGCGCTGACCCGTGATTGCAGACACAAATTGTATGGGTGCCCAACGCATGAACGGAAACTGTTCATGAATTTCCTCAATGAACCGTTGAGACGTCTTGTCGTCTTTTTCGACAGCATCCCACTTGTTGACGACGATTCCGACCGCGCGGCCTGCTTCCACAGCGTATCCGGCAATCTTTTTATCCTGCTCAGCAATGCCGCTCTCACCGTCAAGTACAACAAACACAACATCAGCACGTTCGATGGCTCGCAGGGCACGCAGTACACTGTATTTTTCGATTCGTTCATAGACTTTTCCTCTTCGACGAATTCCGGCTGTATCGATGAGCACAAATCGTTGGCCATCCATCTCAAGCGGGGAGTCTACGGCGTCTCGTGTCGTTCCAGCAACAGGGCTCACCATGACACGCTGATTGCCAAGCAAAGCGTTGACGAGCGACGACTTGCCGACGTTTGGACGGCCTATCAACGCAATTTTGATGACGTCTTCGTCGTATGTATCTTCGTCTGTGCGCGGCAGTTGACGCACAACGGCATCAAGGAGATCCCCTGTTCCGTGACCATGCTCAGAGGAGATGCCAATTGGCTCGTCAAATCCCAGTTCATAAAAATCATACACTGCCGCAAGATGATTTGGGTGGTCTATTTTGTTGACCCCAAGAACAACAGGTTTTCCGGACTTGCGCAACATGCGGGCAACTTCATGGTCCGATGACGTGAGACCACTGCGGCCATCTACCAAAAAGATAATCACCTGTGCCTCGTCGATGGCGAGCTCAGCTTGAACGCGGATGAGGTTCGCAACCTCATCCGCATCGGCCAACTCTATCCCACCGGTATCAATCAGGAGAAAGTTTTGTCCGTTCCAGTCTGCCTGTGCATACAGGCGATCCCGAGTCACACCGGGAATGTCTTCTACAATCGAAATTCGTTCTCCGACGATCCGGTTAAACAATGTCGATTTTCCAACGTTGGCTCGGCCTACGATGGCAACAACCGGTAATGCCATAGTCCTCAGTCCTGTCTTGATGGTGTCTTTCCGCAGGCGGAAAGCTTGTCTGCACCCGCATTGTAACAGCTGACAAGGCACGCGGGTACGTCATCCATGTCAGTTTGCTTGACTTATGTTAGTTGACGGGTAGTCCTCGCGTAAGGTTGCCTCATAGCGTCGACGCGGCGGAAGGGCATGCGTATGCCCGAGCGTTCCGTACAAAAGCCCTGTACCAGAGGCTGGCACGACGGTTACGTTGACGCCAAGCTCACTCTGTACGCGTTCTACGGTGTAGTCGTCGAGAAACACGTCCGCGTCGTCTTTGAGCATGATATCAGGAAGCAGCACGGTGTCATAACCGTCCAGTTTCCCCGCCATCTGCGCAACAATGTCGCGGCCGGTGAGCAAACCCGTAACAGTCACATGATGCCCGTAAAAGTCGTTGACGATTGGAAATACACCGTATTTCAAGCCATCGAACTCCTTCAGGCGTTGCAAAGAGTGTCGAATCGTCCTCTCTGCCGATGTCCCCGTTACAACAGCAACGCGCCTTCTCTGACCGGAGACAAAGCGAGGCACGCGCAACCAAGAGTCTTCCAGTTCATCCAGGAAAGTGCGAATCACACCTACACCATTTTCCGTTTGAGCAAAATCGTCGTAATGATCCCCAGGCGGAACGTCTCTGCTCGCAAGGACGTAAAACTCATCGGCTGCGTGGACAAACGAAGCTCCAATTTGCTGACGGAAAACAGCCTGCCAGTGTGCAACCTGTTCGATGACACGTTGCGCTTCTTCTTCCGTGCAAGAACGGAGAGAGTGCAGTCCACGTCGATGTTTCGTGAGTCCGACCGGGACAACGGACAGTGTACGCACGGCAGGGTAGTATTTCACTAAGTCTTGAATGGTTCTGTCCAGCTCCGCCCCGTCATTCCACTCCGGGCATAGCACAATCTGAGTGTTCATCTCGATGCCGCCGGCAGAGAGCAACTCAATCTGGCGAAGGATTTCACCGGAACGTTTATTCGCCAGCATTCGAACACGTAACTCCGGGTTTGTTGTATGCACAGAGATGTTGAGCGGAGACATTTTTAGGTCGACGATCCGCTGCAACTCGTCGTCCTTGACGTTCGTCAAAGTGACAAAGTTTCCGTGCAGGAATGAGAGTCGATAATCGTCATCGCGGACGTTCAGCGTCTGGCGCATGTTTTGTGGAATCTGATCAACAAAACAAAACACACACTTATTATGGCAGAGTTTTACCCTATCTACGGTAGGATTCTCCCAATCGACCCCTAAACCTTCATCGTAACCTTTTTCAACTTCGAGCACCCACTGCTCTCCGTCTGCTTTCTTGATTTCGAGTTCAAGCTCTTCAGTCGCAAGGGCGAACTGCAGGTCGACAATATCACGGATGGCAACACCATTTATGGACAAAAGTTCGTCTCCAGATTGCAACTCCAATTCTTCAGCAAGTGAACCTGGATGTACTTGAGCGATTTTTGGCAATTCGAAGCACTCCCACCTAAAAACTTGTCAATTTCTCATTATGCTTGATTGAACGAATTCCGTCAAATAGAAGCGATTCGACGAGCATGGCCGGGTTTTCTGAGTACGACAAACGGTCTCGCAATCCGTGTTGTCTATGGATGTCTGGCCGTTCTCGCGACAAAAAGGAGTTGTAACAGGTTGACAAGAGTCACAAACAAGACTGACAGCCAATACTCGCAAAATAGAGCACGAGCAATTGACTCGAATGTTGTTCCAGGAACAGCCAGTGAAAAGACGCACTGTGTGACTGTGGACAGCAAGAAAAGCGCGTTAATGGACAGAAAACGGTCAACGCGGTTTAAATCTAACACGACTGCAACTGACAGCACCAAAGCGAGCCAGACTTCAGTCGAGACATGAAACCACTCGACGTGTCCGGCTGTACGGCCCACCCTCCATTGTACAACCATGAAGAGGACGCCGAGACCTACAATATTTGGGTACGTCCGACTCCAGCGTGGCGAGGGTGCCATATACAAGTAAAGGCCTGTCACTGCGAACAAAGCAAATCCAAACAAGGAGACTGTTGGAGATATGAAATGAATCAGCATGGTTAGAGTGCTGCAAGAGAATGCGAACCAGATCCAGCGGCATGAGACAGCTGTGATGTGTTCTCGAGTCTCTCGCGTCAGCAAAAGCATGAGAAGGATAAGGATGAATGTGGTTCGAAAGGGGAGTAGTAAAGCGTCTGTTGTCAATTAGCAACACCTTCCTGCGCACTGCGGGAAGTTTTCCCGGGGACGTATATTCTATGCGTCACCTCGATGTGCATCAGCATCAAAAAAGCTGCACAAGTGTCCTTGTGCAGCTTGACCCGATGTCATATTGTCTGTTGCGATGATTATTGCTTCTTGAACAGATCGCGGAAGAGGTCGCCAATCGTGGCGCCTGTCCCACTGTCATCCTGCGGCGCACTCTGGTAGCGTTGCTGTTGTTGTTGCGGTTCACGGCGTGCTGGGCGCTCTTCCGAGGCGTCTTTAATAGACAACGAGATGCGTTGCCGTTCTGGGTCAATGGAGAGAATTTTCACCTTGACCTCCTGGCCCTCCTCAAGCACATCTGAAGCTTGTGCAACATGCTGATGTGCGATCTGAGAGATATGAACCAGACCTTCCAGACCAGGCTTCAACTCTACGAAAGCACCGAAGTCTACGATACGTCGTACAATACCTGTAACCACGCTGCCTGGTGTAAACTCCTGTACGCCTTGTTCCCATGGGCTCGGCATTGCTTCACGAACGGAGAGGGAAACGCGGCCTGCATCCGGATCAACCTTGAGGATCTTCACTTTGACCGTGTCCCCAGGCTTCACAACGTCTTCCGGGTGGTCGACGTGGTGCCATGCCAGTTCAGAAATATGAACCAACCCGTCCACACCGCCAACATCGACGAATGCACCGAAATTGGTCAGGCGTTGAACAGTACCTGTCACAACTGAACCGACCGGGAGAGAATGCAGTGTCTGGGATACGCCTTGCTCGTATTCGTCATCGAGGACAGCCTTGCGAGAGAGAATGAGTTTGTTGTTTTCAGCGTCGAGTTCAACGACCTTGACGCGAATGCTCTGACCTTTAAATTCTTCAAGGTTCTCGACAAACTTGCGATCAACGAGGGAGGCAGGGATAAATCCTCGAACGCCTACATCCGTAACGAGTCCGCCCTTTACGACATCCTGAACGGTCACTTCAAATGTATCGCCGTTTTCAAACTTATCCTGAAGCTCCGACCAAGCACCTTGTGCCGCTGCTTCACGCTTAGACAGCACAACAACTTGGTCTTCGTTATCAATCTTCACAACTCTGGTTGTTACTTCGTCGCCGACTGCACAGACCTCAGACGGGTGGTCAATGCGAAGTGCTGAGAGTTCCCGGATAGGAATAATCCCCTGAAATGCATATCCGATGTCAACAACAACCTTCTTGTCGTCGACTTCGGTCACACGTCCAGTTACAACGTCACCGGGGTTAAGCGTCGTTTCAGTTACGGCTTCGCGAATTTCCTCTGACATACAATGCCCTCCTATCACACACCATCATTTTTATCACTACCTTGAAGTCTCACATCACCAAACGGTAACGCGAACCGGAAGCTTGCTGCCGGTAATTCACCCAAGGTTTGAAACGCTATGCAACGCTTGAATCTGTGTCATCAGTTTGTCCAATAACGACTCATTTGTGTCGTCATGAGAAGGAATAATGGCTTCCCCAAACCGGACCGTGACCGAGCGTCGAAAACCATATGTACCGACAATCGCACAGGGTACAACTGGGCACATCGACCGACGCGCCACCAACGCGATACCAGGTAAGCCTTTGCCGACTTTACAATCTCGCGAACGGTGTCCTTCCGGAAAGATGACGAGACAGCCCCCCCGTTTTGGCACTTCGAGAGCCCTCTTTAATGCAGCCTTGTCATTTGCGCCGCGGCGAACAGGAAAAGCTCCTAGATACCGTATCACGCCGGACACGAGCGGGATGTGAAACAACTCGTCCTTTGCCATGAATTCCACAAATCTCGGAACGCAAGCACCGATCACAAACGGATCAAGAATGTTGATGTGATTGCTTGCGATGAGAAACGGTCCCTCCACAGGCAAATTGCTTCTGCCATGCGCCCGCAGGCGGAACATGCCATGAAGAAGGCCCACCGCAACAGCTCGCATTACTTTGTACAACGGTGATTGGTATCTGCGGCCAATGTCACTCATTTTGCGCACTCCCGAACCCAGTTGAGAATTTGCGCAACCACCTCGTCTATCGACTTTCCGGTGGAGTCAAGGATGTGAGCATCCATAGCTGGACGCAGTGGTGCGATATCACGAGACGAATCACGTTCGTCACGCTCGGCCATTGAGTCTCGAATCTCAGATTCTTCAACCGTGTGGCCTTTCAGTGCAAATTCCTCAGCACGCCTCCGCGCTCGTTCGTTCAGGCTTGCAGTTAAGAAGACTTTCACGTCTGCATCCGGCATTACTACTGTCCCAATATCGCGTCCATCCATAACAACGCCTGTATTCTTTCGCAAATCTCGTTGGATGGATGTAAGCCGCTCACGTACTCGTGGGTGTACGGACAGGGGTGAAACTATCGCAGATACATCGGGAGACCGGAGCTCTGGGGTGATATCACGACCCTGAAAAAACACAGCCAAGGTGCCTTCAGTCGCATCGCGTCGAAATTCCACAGGATATTCGTCGAGCAGTCGTACAAGTCCGTTTTCATCCGTGGCTTTCACTCCAAATCGGACAGCCAACCACGCGACTGTTCTGTACATTGCTCCTGTATCGACGTATAACAGGCCCAACCGCTTGGCAACTGCGCGTGCAACGGTACTCTTGCCAGCTCCTGCTGGACCATCAACTGCGATACTGATGTGTTCCTCCACAGACGTTCCCCCACAACACCGGATAAAAAACGAAAAGCAGGCCGACAGAGCCCGCTTTCAAAACCATGACGTCTCCTGCGCGATTCACCCGAATGATTTACGAGTGCAAGCCAACAAAAGAAAGCAGCGGTCTGCGTAGCAAATTTCAATTTTTATGATAGCACAGCCCCTCCCCCATCGCAACCAAAGCAGACCGTCGTTCACCCCGGCTCAGAACTATCAAAACCGCTTAGGAAGCGGGAATTTGGAAGCGTGCACTTGGGAAATCTGCTTGTGTATTTGGCTCTACTACAACCCTTTGACCGGGTGCAGGAACAACTAAGCTAGGGTCATTTTGGTTCACTGTTGCATAAACGACGTGCCCGCTGTCGTTGACAACCGTAATGACGTCTGACGGTTGTACGGAAATGTTCACAAATGGTTGATGTGAAAAGTCTGCCACCTGTTTACCGTTGACGAGAACAACAATGTTCGAACTGGTCTGTGACGGAGAGAGATACAGTTCTACACTGGCTTGCTGGTGTGACGTAACCTGTCCTGTCGGTACAGCCGCAAAGCCAGACCGCCATTTGTCCAGTGTCTGGTGCACCGAGGGCACTTGCATGACAGCCTGAACCACTATCAACATGGTTACGAAACCAAGGGCGATGGGGACAGTCAGACTGTCAATTCGTTCTGCGAAACTGCGATACGGGTCGTCCGCCGCTGCTCTCTCGCGATGCATCCGCTCATCTCCTCCTGCAACGTATCGTATGCGGACAAACCCTTAATCATGTCAAGGATGTATCGCTCCGGCATGGGATCGTTGCGTTTGAGGTTCAGAATCAGCTGCGCTTTCCCTTCATAACCTCTAACAAAAAGCGTTGCCGCCAGAACGTATATTGAATGATTTTTTTCTGAATCGCCGGTTGTATGTTCTCGAAATGGATCGAACCAATTAGAGATGCATTGTCCTCTCGTTCCTCTAGTCGTAACAGCACTCCTTGCGTCTCTACCGGAAATTGGTCTCGAGGTAAAATAAACCGGCAGATCAAGCTATATCCAATTTGGAGTGGACTATGTTTTGGCAAAGACAGACTAATCCCTCCACCGCTTAAGTCCCGCGAACGCACATCTAGGGTGTGGACCACCCCGTTATGTGTGAACTCTATGCGTACAGGGAGATCGGTTTCAACTCTTACGAATTCGCGACGTTGGTCTCGCTCTAATTGGGTCTCTTCAGGGCGTTTGATAACCCAGCTGACTGAAGTGCCGTTAGATTGGTTAACGGCAAGCAATGTTGATGGAAATCGACATAAGCCACCCGTCCCATGAAATTCGACCCAAAAGTTGTGGCCAGGTGTTAGACCAGTAATGGGTTGCTGTAATATCGGAACATCAATGACTAGACCATTTGCATGAACATCCAGTAATCGAGTCCTAAAATAGGACTCGTCATTGCGATGCATGCGGATTCGCAGGGGCTGTCCAATAAGCGGCAATTGCATTGAGTATCTCCTTTTCATGCGCCATGCAAGAGTAATGTCAGTGTCTCTATATTATAAACATTAACCGAGCCATGGCGCATGAATTTCCGTCTATTGGTTGTTCAGGAAGAAATCTATGACAACTGCCGGACGGATATCTGTTTTCCAGTCGTTGCATCCATGACGACGGAGTAGGTCTGTCCTCCGTGTGTACCGATAAATTGTACGCCGCTTCGGACACTACCCATATTGTCGTGCATCACAACATTGCGTACCTGTTCTACGTTGAGTTGCTTGTTCAACCGATTCCGTAACTCATCGGCTGTGTAGACTCGTTTTGGCGCCACTTGCGGGATTGGGGTGCGGTAGTACGCTTGCGTGTCGAGCGCGAGAATATCCCCGTTATCCAGTGCAACGTGCACGCTGATTGGGGAATCTATCGCTAAGCCGTTCTTGGTCTTAGGAACAAGGACAAAGTAAGCGACATGGTCGTATTCGTTGGCGATCTCCGTGGTCACTTCACCGAAACCGTTCTTTTGCAACCATGACTCTGCTTTGTCTGCAGCTCCGGCCAAACCAAGCTGACTGCTCCTTACTGTCCTGCTGCCATGGAGAACCAATACTTTGCCACCTGCTCTGGTGACAACTGCGGACATTGGTCCATGTGAAGTTGAGCCTGAGATCATGTAAACCTGTTCGACTCCGCCAAGGTTCGAGGTTTTGGTACGCCAGTCTTTGCCGGACTGCACGTTGAGTAAAGCAGCAACCCTCTGCATGGCTGCAGATGGAGAAACGATGGGACCTTGCTGAGTCTTTCCTGGTGAAGCGGGACCTTCCACTTGTCCGCCAAGCGCTGCTGCTTCAGAAAAACCCGACAGACCATTATCGAGATTACGAAACCCATCGACAACCTGATTGTCCCCTGTATGATAGCCGTTTTTTTGATTCATGGCCCGATTGATGCCAACCCAGCCGAGTCCTCCATTTAGGATCTTGTTTTGCACATCTTCAAGTTCCGTGCTTGCTTGTTCCGCTTTCTTGTAATATGTCTCAACCTGTTTCAGCACTGTCGGGTCTTTACTCGTAGCACCTTCATTCAACCAGGCATCTGACTGATTCGAGAGCGCCGTCAAGAAGGCTTGTGTGTTGTGCATGGGCATGAGTTCAACGGGAAGCTTTGCGATCTCGTTTTGTGCGGCGAACGAAATCCTCCAGATGTCTCTTGAACAGGCCGCAAACCCGGCTTTGTCGGCGGATACTTCGGACTCGCCGAGTCGTTTCTCAATGTTCCCTACATCACTGACGAGGGAGTGAAAGGCGGACGAGTACTGGGCATCTGTTTGCGCAACGAGGGCTTGGCGGTCGTTGTGAAGTCGGTAGTTCCAAACACCGAGACCGGAACTGAGTACAGCGAGACCTACAATTGGAATTGCAAACCATGTGATTCGATGCATTCAAATCCCCCCTTCCTTTCTAGCGGCAGAAGATATGATGGCCAATTTGGAGTATCTCCGGACGAGACCAAATCCATTTGTTTGTCGCGGTTGCAGGGTCGAAGTAGTACAATGCGCCCATGGTCGGATCCCATCCATGAATCGCAGCCAAGACTGCCTTCTTGACGCTTGCGTCCGGAGGAACGTTAATTTGCCCGTCTGAAACGCACGTGAACGCTCCTGGAGCGTAAATAATGCCAGGAATGCTGTGCGGAAATTTAGGGCTCTTCAACCGGTTTAAAATGACTGCAGCCACAGCCACTTGCCCCTCATATGGTTCTCCGCGCGCCTCCCCGCTGACAACGTGATCGAGCAAATTGATGTCCGATTGCGTGATGCCAGGAACAGGTTGGGCATTGAGCGAGTTTGACGGTTGTCCAGCAGACGCTGCGGTTGATGGGCTCGACGGAGTCGACGTCTGCGGTGAACTTGTTCCGCCTGAATGATACTTCCATGCTTGGGTTGCCTTGACGAGGACTTGCTTGGTTTTCAGCGTTACCCGACCGTTGACCGGCATACCGAACTGTTGCTGAAACCGCCGAACTGAAAAATACGTCATCCAGCCAAATTTTCCGTCAATTTTCCCTTTGTAGTAGCCTAAAAACTTGAGCCGATTTTGAAGCTCGTATACATCATTCCCTTGACTGCCCAACATCAGGTTGCGCATGGTAAATGCATTGGCAACTTGAACAAAGGGGTTGACCGTGGTTGAACGAAACGGCTGAGTTCCCTGTATACCTGCAGCCAGGATTGGGGCAACTGACAGTGATGCAATCACGAAGGCTCTTCGCCAAATCCTAGTATGCTTGCCCATGTGTCTGTCGAGCTCCTTCCAGGTCATGCGAAAATGTCCCTCGGAAACGGGGGTGCTCATAGTGTGGTTCAACCAACACAAAATATGCCTGTCCACCATGGACAGGCATATCAGACATTCTGCGTATTTCGTTTATAAGACTTTACCTTGCACTGCAATTGCAACGAATAGCGAATCTAGCTCAGGCAAGCGACTCAATTTCAAAGTCATCTTCGTTGTCGCACAGGCATTTTTTAAATCCAGTTTCAATATGTCCCTTCGCGTCTCGTACTCCGCGAAGAATAAACGTTTCGCCGCATTTCCGGCACCGGATGTGCACCTTCACCCGTTGGTTTGCCAGCGCCACGTCGTCAGTCACTCCTTCAGTTAAGAGCGTTTCGGAGCGCATGCAGTGTGTACCCCCTAATCCCAAATCCCAAACAAGTATATTATGTTCCAGCGGTGCTGATCATAAACTTTCCAGCCAGTGAATTATTCCTTCGCCATTGCTGATGAAAACTCCTGCTTCGCGGATTATACCCACCCTCGCCAGCGGGCAGATTCTGCAACCCTGCGCACCCCGACCATGTATGCAGCGAGTCGCATATCAACCTTGTACCGTCGAGCGGTTTGGTATACAGAATCAAAGCTGCGACGCATGAGTTCGACAAGGCGGGCGTCCACCTCATCTTCAGTCCAATAGAAGCCCTGGTTGTTTTGTACCCATTCAAAATACGATACAACAACCCCGCCCGAATTTCCGAGAACATCGGGTACAATCAAGACGTTGTTTTCGTCCAGAATCTTGGTGGCTGCGGTTGTCGTTGGTCCATTGGCGGCTTCGACAAGGACCCTCGCCCGAATCCGATGTGCGTTCTCCTGCGTGATCTGGTTTTCAATCGCTGCCGGGACCAGTATATCGCACTCTTGTTCGAGCAGCTCTTTATTCGTGATCGTATTTTTAAACAGCTTGGTCACCGTGCCAAAAGAGTCCCGCTGCTCGAGCAACTCCGGAATATCCAAGCCATCGGGGTTATACAGTGCACCATAGGCGTCAGAGATGCCAACGACTTTCGCACCCGATTCATGCATAAACTGTGCCACGTAACTGCCGGCGTTGCCAAACCCTTGAACGATGACTCTGGCATTCTGGATCTCAATTCCGCGAGCCGCTGCAGCCTGTTCAATGCAGATCACAACGCCACGCGCAGTTGCCTTCTCCCGACCCTTACTGCCGCCAAGTACGATAGGCTTTCCTGTGATAAATCCAGGCGAATCGAACTCGCGTATTCTCGAATACTCATCCAACATCCAGGCCATATTTTGTGAATTGCTGAATACATCCGGAGCGGGAATATCCTTCGCGGGCCCCACAATCTGACTGATGGCTCGCACGTACGCACGACTCAGCCGTTCAATCTCTGCAAAAGACATCTGGCGCGGATCGCAAACGATGCCGCCTTTGCCTCCGCCGTACGGCAGGTCTGCAATCCCACACTTGATTGACATCCAAATCGACAGGGCTTTGATTTCGTCCTCAGTGACGTCTGGATGCAACCGGATCCCACCCTTCGTAGGACCGACAGCGTCGTTATGCTGTGCCCGATAACCAGTGAAGACCTGAACAGAACCATCATCCATCCGCACAGGAAAGCGAACGGTCAGAACACGCAGGGGTTCTTTAAGCAGTTCATACATTTCATTGGAAAACCCAAGTTTTGAAAGCGCTTCCTGAATGATGGATTGTGTACTTGTGAACACGTCCAGATCTTCAGCCGTGGTGCCGGCAGAGACAGACTGCAGGTTTGTCATGAAATAATACCCACCTTTTAGCTACCTTTTCGTTTGCGTACGCTTGATTTTCATCCTAAGAAGTTCATTCAAATCGCAAACAAGTATACCTCTTGTACGGACGACGTCAATCCGGTGTGGTTAATATCGTTGGTTGTTCATCCAGGGACGCCGGCGAACGAGTGTTCAGCTTGTCCGCCTGCATAGTCCCTCTGGATAGTCACAATAGGGTTGTCTCGTTGCAACTTTAACGAAGAGAAAAGCGATCTGCAATGGTCTGAATCGCATCCCGAGCCAGAATTGTTTTTGCGTATTCCTCCAGCCAGGTCGGCGTGAGGCCCGAAAACTCCCCGTATTCTTGGAGGATAGCCCAAATGGAATCATACTCATCGTCGCTCATACTGTTCTCATCAACGGTCAGATAGTACGCTTCATTATACATAAAGAGGCGCGTTACGATTGCGTATTCAACCAAGGCATGTGCAATCAACACAACATCCTCGAAGTCGCGAATTTTAAATACGAAGTTTGAATCCAGTGGATCCGGGAGCTCGAAGTCCATGGTTTCCTCGCTCTCGTCTTCCTCATCCTTGCGAGCGGGCAGGCTGGGTACTCGAGTCACGATGACGACAACGCCTTCCTGGGGCATCGTGAAGGCCTCGATGGAAATCGGACCGGCTACTTCAAAGCCGACTTCTTCGTAGGCTGTCTCCATCATATCCCAAAAAAGCTCTTGCACCTTTTTGCCGTTATGCCATATTTCATCCCGGTCGATGCCGCGTCGTTCGAGGTCCTCGTAACTTATGAAGATGCGCACCTTATCTCGGGCGATCCGTTCAATTCGCATCGGTACCCCTCCCTTTCTCGCTGCATTCGGCTTTCTGAATCCGAAAGCCGCATACCGGCGAATGATCCTCTTATCAGAATATATTGCTATAAGGTATTCGCTAATTCTAACATCGCGTGCGCGTATATCTCAATACACCGCAAATAATCGTCAAGGGCCCAATTTTCATCAGCTTGGTGAGCGAGGTCTGCCTGATTCGGAAACAGAGGACCAAAGGCAACCGCATTTGGGATCGCTCGCGCATATGTTGCTCCGCCGATGGCAAGAGGAACTGCAGGCTGGCCTGTCAGTTTTTGATATACATCGGACAGTACACTGACAACCGGGTGGTCAAGTGGCACGTACAATGGTGCTTTGTCGCCTGCAATCTCGATGGACCACTTATCGGACATGGTCTGCTGAATGCTGCTGAGCAGTTCCGTGCTGGTCTTGTGAATCGGATAGCGAATATTGATTAAGAATACATACTTTCCCTCGTCGAGATAGGCTCGGCCAAGGTTACTCGTCAGATGTCCCGTCACTTCGTCAGATGAATCAATTCCGAGACTTTTCCCACGGGTATCAAGCATGGAAATGGCACGCCACATCGACGCGTTAGACACGGACTGACTTGCCAAGAGTACTGCGAGCCTTGTGATGGCATTGACTCCAAGATCTGGTGTACTGCCGTGCGCAGAAGTCCCCGAAACAGCAATTTCGATGTGAGCGCCGGAAACGTTGAGGCGGACATTATAATCCCGTGTCCTGGCTTCCTTGTGCAACTTTTGCTCCCATTCAGACGCAGCAGTTTCTGAATGACAATCGACAATCGCTGTTGCGAGGTCAGGGACCATGTTGCTGCGTTCGCCGCCGTCAAATGAAAGAACCCTCGGGTTCATCGACTTGTCGTCCGCCGGGACTTCAATGCGAACGGTAGCGGCTCCTTTTTCTGCGTGAATTAAAGGGAAATCAGCGTCCGGAGTAAATCCTCCGAGCGGCAATGGCTGCTTTGCAAAATAGTGTTCTACACACTTCCAACCGCTTTCTTCGTCGAGTCCAAAGACCAATCGAATTTTGCGCTTCGGGGTATACCCCATTTGTTTCAGGCCAATCAACGCCCACAGTGTACTGAGCGCCGGACCTTTGTCATCTATGGCACCTCGTGCGTAAATTCTCCCATCGCGAATCTCGGCTGCAAACGCAGGGGATGTCCAGTTTGTACCTGCGGGAACAACATCGAGATGCGAGAGTACCGCAACGTATTCATCTCCGCTGCCAAACTCCACGTGACCTGCGTAACCGTCGACGTTGGCAACGATGAATCCAAATTCAGAAGCTAAGTTGAGTACATATTTCAGTGCATCAGCAGCGTCTTTACCAAACGGCTGACCGGGAACGTATGCACCTTCGACACTTGGAATTTGAAGCAGCTCCTGCAGTGTTGATACCATACGTGTGCGGTGCTCCGCAATAAATCCTTCCAGCACGACTTCGTTCCCCCTTGCCTTCTCTGCCCCATCCTTGTGTCAGCTTATTCTCGCCTACCAGCAAGATTAAGTGGACTGACGTTCAACGATGTTATGCAACAAGGTCACAGAATAGTTTTCCACAGGTTCGTCTTTTAAAAGTTTGGTCAACAGTCGCATAGAGACGGCACCAAAATCGTACATCGGTTGGGCAATCACCGTCATCTCCGGGCGAACCATCTCAGCAAGCCGTGTATTATCAAACGCCATTACCTTGATGTCGCGCGGGACGTTTTTGCCAATGTCTTGCGCAGCATGGATGGCAGCCAGTCCGAGTTCGTCGGAAGCCGCGATAATCCCGTCAATGTTTGAGGTCGACAGCATTTCCTTGATAACTGGTAACGCTGTATGATACCGACCGTCAGGAATCTCAATGCGGTTGAGCTGCTCTGCGGGGACACAGCGAGCCAGTCCGTCTCCACGACGATCGGCCAAAACCGAGTAACCAGTTTCAGTTGTGACGTATGCGAGCGTCTGACAGCCGCGGGTCAGCAAATACTCCCCTGCATCGTATCCGGATTGACGATTGTCGATATTCACAGATGGAATGCGGCGTTCCAAGTCTTCCGTAGCGCATAGTACAACCGGAATTTGGGCAGCCTCAAAGGCCGAAATGTGCTCTTGGCTCAGCTTGTTTGTCATGTAGATGATGCCATCGACCTGTTTCTCCCACATGGTGCCGATTAAATCGACTTCGCGATCCGTTTCACCGTCTGAGTTTGTCAAGATGATATGGTAGTCGTACATCGTAGCAATGTCCTCAATGCCTCTAACGACCTCAGCGACAAACGCAGCCGAGACGTCCGGAACGATAACGCCGATAGTACGGGTCTTTTTACTCGCTAATCCTCTCGCCACAGCATTTGGTCGATATCCAAGTCTTGCGATGGCATCCTGGACGCGTTTCTTTGTATCTTCCTTAACCACGGCCGTACCATTTAAAACTCGCGACACGGTGGCCATGGATACTTTCGCTTCTCGAGCTACGTCGTATATGGTGACTGTCACGTCCTGCCACCCCTTTCGTCCATTTTCCACTATCATATCATTTTCCAGCGTGCCGTCCATAAAACGCAATTAAGTTACAAACCAGCGAAGAAATTAACTGCCCAGGGTGAAAGTTGTCTTGATGCGAGACGAATAAAAAAGATGGACATGGGTCTGAGCCCAGTCCATCCGGACGAGTGCGGGTGAAGGGACTCGAACCCCCACGGTCTCCCGCCAGAACCTAAATCTGGTGCGTCTGCCAATTCCGCCACACCCGCAAGAAAAACCAATTGACTTGATACAATGATCGAGTCGACAAGTAATATAGCACGAGTTGAAAAGCCAAGTCAATCAGGGCGCCAGACACCAGTTGTCTGGCGCTTCTACTTGCAGTGCACTTTCAGCAACAAACGGCGTCATCGATGACCTGCCATATTTGGTTTGTGAGGAACAAGACACCCACAGTGCATGTCGAGCCCTTGTCATAGCGACATAGAACAGACGACGCTCCTCTTCAAGATCAAGAATACTGTCTCTCAGATATGGGTTGTCAGCCAGCGCACCGATGACAATAACTGCATCCCATTCCTTGCCTTTGGCACCGTGGAAGGTCTGCCATTCGATTCGCCCCCTCGCAGATTCCTGCCCATAAGCTGCCCATGCAGCCAGGAGCTGTTGACGCGTCCTCGCCAGAACCCCAACTGACCATTCTGGCTCTTTTCGGGTGAGTGAACCTAAGAGGCTGCTGACGCCCGACGCCTCAGCTGATTCGCTCTTCCACAGGGTACACACGGCACTCCCCTCACGTTCACTGTTTACTTCAAAGACTTTTCCAATCCGTTGTCGGTTCAGCCCAATAAGATTGGCTGCCGTTCGTACAATCAGTCGGTCGGAGCGAAAATTACGGGTCAGCATAAATGTTTCCGTGTCATCCGCTGACATGCTTGCCGCGTGCAGCCACTTCGGATTCCCACCGCGAAACGAATAGATCGACTGGTCGTCATCACCCACGACGAACAACCGGGTGTTCCAAAGTGCTCGAAATGCTTGGATAATGGTCCATTGAATCTGGTTTGTATCTTGAAACTCGTCGACCAAGAGATACTGAACAGCCTCGGACTGGGGAACTCCCCTCATCAAATGCTCACAGAAAACGATTAGAATGTCGTCGTAATCCCATCTGTTAAGTCGGCGTTTCATAACTTCATAGCGGGCTGCCGCACTGCGGTACCGTTTTTCGAGAGTTCCAATTGGCCAAGTGGATTTGGCCAACGTCAACGCTTGGCCCAATTGCGTGACGTGGTGCGGTTGCGCAAGCCCCTCTTCACGCAGGATTTGCCGGAACAGTTGGTACTGTTCTTGTGTCCCGAGGATCGGTGGTACTTTGATGTGTTGCTCAAGAAGCATATGAAACGCTTCCGAGTGAAAGGTACCGATGCGCAGTGCTTGGAAGTTTCGCGGTATGGCACAAAGGGATGGACTCAGCCGATCCCTCATTTCTTTTGCAGCCTGACGGGTGTACGTAATCAACATCGCATGTTTTGCCGTGATAGTTTGACGATTGAGTTGGTGTACAATATGTTGGGTTAGGACCGTGGTTTTCCCACTTCCGGGGGATGCAACGACAACGGTGTTTCCCGAATCTCGATCGATGATTTCCTGTTGCATACTTGTCCACATGACAGCCGCACTCTCCTTCACGTGGAGTTTGCAACAGACGACGGCACCCGTCGATAAGGCACAGGATAATTCCATAACAATGAGTGACTTTCCTAAAACGGATACTTCGTTTTGTTAACGCAGCATTTCAAGTCTCCAAGTGAGAAGAGAGGCCGCTTTCGTGATCTATGCAATCGGTGATTTACATTTGTCTGAAGCCAGTGACAAACCGATGGATGTGTTTGGGGACGCATGGACCAACCATCATCTTCGTATCGCAAAAAACTGGGCACAACGGGTTACACCGGAAGACACCGTGCTGTTGCCGGGTGATATTTCGTGGGCCATGACTCTGCAGGAGGCAGCCCTTGACCTGCAGTTTATCGCCGGACTCCCTGGAAAGAAGGTCATGATTCGTGGCAATCACGATTACTGGTGGAGCGGTATTTCAAAGGTAAGGTCGCAACTTCCCCATAACTTGTTCGCCATTCAGAATGACAGCTTTTCTCTCGATGGCGTTGTAATCTGCGGAACGCGAGGGTGGATGCTGCCATCACATCCCCAGTTTGGCGAAGACGACGGGCGACTGTTAGCGCGCGAGGCAGAGCGCTTGAAAATGTCACTTCGTCACGCAGACCTAACCGGACTGCCGAAAATTTGCATGATTCATTATCCCCCGCTTGGGCCGGATGGAGAGTCTACCGTTTTTACGGATCTATTGGAGACATTTGGAGTGTCAGTCTGTGTATATGGACATTTGCATGGACATACGCACAGGTTTGCCTTTTCAGGGGTTAAAGGTGGGGTACGATACCAGTTAACCAGTGCAGACTATATCCATTTTGACCCTGTTATCGTTAGCCTGGACTAAACTGGACTAAATTCCTTTCGTCCCTGCCCCATCCTTTTGTGGGGTCCGTCCTAGGTGCTCCCGCCAACGGGCGGAAACAGGCGTTATTTACGACATAGGAATACACCGTAACCAAGCGGGCGAGAATTTCGCTCCATCCACTCAGAGTTTGACTGGAGCACTTCAAGGATCTCCTTCCTTTGATATACCCCGGGATTTGATAGGTCCATCATGGCTGCGTTCGGATAGGCATTGCTGTTGGCCTGCGCCATGGCCAATGGATCAACCCGGCGCGTCGTCAAGACCTCGATGTTCGTAAAACCCGCGTTTCGGTAGAGTCGTTTCCAACCTTTTTGATCGGGTACAAACCTTGCACCATATACATTTTGCACGCCTTGTCTCCAGGCGTCGTCAACGGGTTGCATCACGAGCATTTCAACGTCCACATAGACGCCGTTTGGTTTTAAGACCCGCGCGTATTCACGAATCGCTGGCAAAGGATTGGCACTAAACACATTGACCGATTCGGTAAACACAAGGTCAACAGTTTCGTCAGGAAATGGGAGATGTTCTGCATCAGCCACCTCAAAGTGAATGTGATGCAACCCGAGTGTATGCGCTCGTTTGCGCGCCTTTTGAATCATTGCACGACGGATGTCAACACCTGTCCCTGAACACCCAGCCCATGCACACAGTTCGGCGAGCGTGGAACCCGTACCGCAACCGATTTCCAGCACGTCCTTAACACCGGTCCAATCGAGCGCGTCCCGCCATAATTTCGTGACAGACCAGCCGCCGGGATGAGCGTTTGCCGCACCAATTTCAGCTAGTGCATCTTGATAATCCATACCTACCTCGCCCCCTCTGCGTAATCACGTTATGTTGACCAGGCAAGTGGCTTAACGGCATATGCCTACTGTTGGCGTTGCATTTGTTTGTGTGGGGTTGTAGAGTGGACAAACAGTGAGGTGAAGGTTCGGTGAAGAATCGAGTCCAAAGTGTCTACGTCCTGCTTGTTGAGGAACCTGGCGATTTTACCATGGAACCGAGGGCCGTTGTAATTGTCCTGGGAAACAGTCAATTTCGGGTGTATTCCGTTCGCGCAGAACACAATCGCCTGAGGTCAGTCATGAACCGTCATAACTGGGCCGACCTCGAAGCGGGCATTCAAGCGGCAGGAACCCATTACCGTCTGCAAGCCCGTACGTCGGATATTATAGAAAAGGGATGGACCTCACTGGAGGCCATCCCTGAAATCCTTTCGTGGCTGCGAGAATTGTATCCACGCCATCTGTTTTTCCTCGATCAACAGATTCAAGCATTACTCTGAGAAGTTGTTACTCTGACTTCCCGCTCGTCAACTCGCCATCCCAGCTGAGCATGCCGCCATTGAAGTTTGCAACGTCAAATCCTTGTTGTTTGAGGAACTGAGCCACCTTCTGTGAGCGGCCTCCGCTGCGGCAAATAAAAAGGTACTCCGCGGCCTTCGGCAGATCTTGTGACCATTGTTCGACTTCCTGCATGGGCTTGAGAGGTACATTCGGGATATGCCCGCTTTCATATTCCTCAGGAGTTCTTACGTCGATCACGGTCTTCTTGCCCTCTTGCAGAATCTGTTTGAGTTCCTCTTTGGTGTATTGCGGAATTCCATCTGTTTCAAACGGCATCCTCTCTACCACCTCGTCTATTCTTGTTCACAGGAATATCTTGCCATCAAATCGGTTTTGATGTCAAACAATCCGCAAAGAGATGTGACCGGTATTGGACAGCATCGATGCAACCCGAAAACAGGACCATTATCATCCTGTTAACTGCATCGACTGCTGCCTGTTCTCATCAGCCTTCCAGTAACAGTTGTTCCGGGTCTTCAAGCAGTTCCTTAACGCGCACCAGAAAACGCACTGCCTCTGCACCGTCGACAATGCGATGGTCATATGAGAGTGCGACGTACATCATAGGACGCAACTCAATGTTTCCATTGACCCCAACAGGCCGCTCCTGAATCTTGTGCATGCCCAGAATACCCACTTGCGGCGGGTTTAGAATGGGTGTGGACAGCAGAGAACCAAACGTTCCTCCATTTGTAATGGTGAAGGTGCCGCCACGCAGGTCCTCGAGGCTGAGCGCGTTGTTTCTTGCCCGCGCCGCGAGAGAAGCGATCTCTTGTTCAATCTCGGCGAAGCTTTTGCGGTCGGCATCCCGAACAACAGGAACGACCAGGCCTGCTTCCGTGGCAACTGCAATGCCGATGTCGTAGTAGTGCTTCACGATCATCTCTTCTCCGCGGATCTCTGCGTTCAGTGCCGGCTGACTTTTCAATGCACCGACAACCGCCTTTGTGAAGAAGGACATAAACCCAAGTCCAACACCGTGTTTGTCTCGAAATGCATCTTTACGACGCTTCCTGACATCCATCACTGCAGTCATGTCGATCTCGTTGAATGTCGTTAACATCGCCGCCGTGTGTTGCGCTTCAACCAATCGCTTCGCGATGGTCAGGCGCCTTCTTGAAAGACGGACGTGTTCCTCCGGGCGATCGGTGACGGTCGCAACATTCCGTGATGGTTCCTGTTGAACCGGTACAGCAGGTGCAGCTTTCGACGCCGGGTTTGGCGCAGATTGCACCGTGCCTGTCTGTTGAACGATGTCAACAGGCGTGATTCTCCCTTGACCGCCGCTCCCAGCTACCCCACTCAGTGCCACGCCATGTTCAGAGGCCATACGGCGAACTGCTGGAGTCGCCCTTGGGGGTAAGTTTCGCGACGAAGCAGCTTGCTGCTCCGTGAGATTCATGGGTGCTGCTGCAGGGACAGGTTGCTGCTTCTGTGCAGCCTCCGTCTTTGCAATCGCCGCTTCTGTAACACTTTGTGCCGCTGAAGCGGGCGTCGATACTTCAGTTGATGTTGATGCCTGTGCCACAGCCTCATTGCCTACTTCTCCAAGCACATCTCCGGGGGCCACTGTGGCGCCCGCGGCATGATGAACGGCTGAGAGCACTCCATCGACCTCTGACATCACTTCAACATTCACTTTGTCTGTTTCCAATTCGACGACTGCTTCACCAGCCGTCACTGAATCTCCGACATTCTTCAACCAGGTGCCAACGGTTGCCTCAACAATGGACTCACCAAGCTCTGGTACGCGTAATTCTGCCACCAATGAAACCTCCTTCAGTTTCCACAACCCATCAAATGGGCGAATCAGAATCGAAAATGGGAGTTGGTTAGAACTCCGTGATCTCTTGAGTCAAGTCTCGTCCGAGTGCCGTTTGGATCAACTCATTCTGGACATGCTGGTGAACATCTGCCACGCCTTCCGCTGGACTCGCATGTGCAGCGCGGCCTACGTAGCGAAGCGTGTATTGGCCGTTGGTAACAGCCCTCAAATGGGGTTCAATGTATCCCCACGCCCCCATGTTTTTCGGCTCCTCCTGGACCCAGACCACTTCCTTGACGCTTGGCAAGGCCTGCAAAATGGCTTGTACAGATTCTTTGGGGAATGGGTAGAGCTGTTCGATGCGACAGATCTGAACTTGGTTCTCCACTTCGCCTCGGGTGCTGTCGTGTTCCAAGTCGATAGCGATTTTTCCGCTGCAGAAGATGACCCTTGACACCTGATAGGGGTCTGAAGGAGTCTCACTAAGTACTCGGTGAAAACGCCCTTCCACCAGCTGCTGCCACGGTGATGCAGCATGTGGGTTTCTGAGCAAGCTCTTTGGCGTCATGACGACGAGCGGGCATGGCTGACCCTGCAATCGCATGGCCTGAACACGCAGTAAATGAAAATATTGTGCCGCCGACGTGACGTTGGCCACCACCCAGCTGTTTTCCGCTGATAGTTGCAGGAATCGCTCGAGGCGTCCACTGGAATGCTCCGGTCCTTGTCCTTCGTAGCCATGCGGCAAGAGCAGTACGATTCCCGACTCCTGCCCCCATTTGGACCGCCCGGACACGATGAACTGATCGATGATAACCTGTGCAACGTTGGCGAAGTCGCCAAACTGTGCCTCCCACAACACCAAAGTGTCTTTGGCTTGAATATCGTAGCCATACTCAAACCCGAGCGGTCCCGTTTCCGAGAGCGGGCTGTTGTGAACATCAAACGACGCGCGATTTGACTTCACATGCGCGATGGGAATGTGCCTTTCGCCAGTCTTGTAGTCATGCAGCACAAGGTGGCGATGGCCGAAGGTTCCCCGTTCTGTGTCCTGACCTGTCAGTCGAATGGCAGTTCCGTCACTGAGAATGGACGCAAATGCAAGGGTCTCCGCCGTGGCCCAATCCACTTTTCCGTTGTCTGCCAAACTTTGGGCTCGACGTTCAAGAATGCGCTGCAGTTTCGGGTATACCGTAAACGAGCTAGGCCACTCGAGCAGTTGCTGGTTGATGTCTCGCAACAGGTCTGCACTGACGCCTGTTTCAAATCCCTCCGTCATGGTCACCGGAGAGAGTTGCGGCTGCGTAGGCTTAACCTCGCCCTTTTGCACACGGCTGTAAGCGTCCTGCAAGTGCTTCTGAACACGTGCCTCACCTTGCTGCCCTTCTTCTTTTGTCAATACACCTTGATCTGTCAACTCGTCCTGATACAACTCCCGAACGCCTCTGTGCGAATTGATTGCACCATACAGCACAGGTTGTGTTGCAGCAGGGTCGTCCATCTCGTTGTGTCCCCATCGCCGATATCCGATGAGGTCAATCAAGAAATCCTTATGGAACTGTTCGCGGTATTTGTATGCCATCAGGACCGCAGCTACACAGGATTCCGGATCGTCGGCTGAGACATGAACCACGGGAATCTCAAAGCCCTTGGCGAGATCACTGGCGTAACGCGTTGAGCGGCTCTCGTGGGACTCTGCAGTGAAACCGAGCTGATTGTTGGCGATGATGTGAATCACACCACCCACTTGATAACCAGGCAGCTGTGACATGTTTAATGTTTCTGCAACCACGCCTTCACCCGGGAACGCAGCATCTCCGTGGACGAGAACAGCCAGCGCCTTTTTAGGGTCCGTGTGAGGTGTGCCTCGTTGCGTTCTGTCGTCCTGCGCGGCACGGGTGGATCCTACGACGACCGGATCGACAAACTCAAGATGACTTGGATTGTTGGCTAGCATCAGCCGCGCTTCAACGAGGTCCCCTTCATCCACTGTTCGGTGAGCGCCAAGGTGGTACTTCACATCACCGGTCCAGCCATAGTTAATCCCCATAGAACCTTCGGAAGGGACAAGGTCCTTGTTGGGAGATGCGTGGAACTCTGAAAAAATCACGTCGTACGGTTTCCTAAGCACGTGAGCCAGAACATTCAGTCGGCCCCGATGGGCCATACCCATGGACACGTATCGGGTGCCCCGTGCCACAGCCCGCTCAATCAGCCAGTCCAGCATCGGCACAAGCACGTCCAAGCCTTCAATCGAGAAGCGTTTCTGACCGACGAAAGTCCGGTGCAGGAACTTTTCAAACTGTTCGACCTCGAGGAGCCGATACCAGAGTGAACGTTTCTCCTCACTCGTCAGGTGCACAGCAGGTGTCTCAGATTCCACGTAGTTGGTCAGCCAATTGAGTTCAGCTGCGTTGTTGACATGGCCAAAGTCATAAGCGAGTGTACCCGAGTAGAGCTTGCGCAGATGAGCAATCACATCAGCCGCTGTATGTAAGTGACTTGGTGCTTTGCGCCAAACCCACTGTGCCGGAATGGTCTTCAGATCTGCCTCTGTAATTCCATAGGATTCTGTTTGCAAAAGCGGGCTGTCCGAAGGGGACTGAGCCAGCGCATTGACACGTGCACCCCGGTGACCAAATTCACGGATATTGCGAGCGAGATCGACCGCTGCCACCACAATGCGTATGTCGTCAGCATTGATGGCAGATGCCTGTGACGAATGCTCCACATAGGGTTGTCCACTTTGCTCAGGTGCCCCTGCATGATCAAAGTAATCACGCACTGTGGCATCAACAGACGCAGGATCCTGCAGATATTGCTCGTAAAGTTCGAGTACATAACCGTAGTTGGGGCCAAAAAATTCACTCCATGATGCTCCACTGAACAAGGGTTGATTCGCCATTGACGTTCATCTCCTTACATAAACAAACCGCGCGCATAGCTCACCGACATGGCGAGTCAAACTAGCCACGGTGGGTCTCTAGTATGAGGCAGATTACCCTAGATTGTGCACAGGGAACTGAATTGGAATGCACCTTTACGTAAATCGGTAATGTCCGGGGAAAGACGCGGAGGCCGAACGCCACAAAGCACCAACCTGAACGAATTTCATGGTCGCTCAGGTTGGTTAATAGAATCGCTTGAAACGAAGCCCGGGCGATACCTTCAGCGTAAAATCCGATGGACTGTGTTATGCAACACTTCCGCTGCAATCGCAAAACCGATTCCTTGAGAACTCTGACTGACGGCAGTGTTCATTCCGATGACTTGACCGCTCAGGTTAATGAGTGGCCCGCCGCTGTTTCCGCGGTTGATGGCCGCATCCGTCTGCAGGAGATTCGGGTAATCTCGTTCGCCAATCTTCAAAGGTCTCCCGACGGCACTGACGATTCCAACAGTCACGGTATGATCAAGCCCAAGAGGAGAGCCAATTGCCACAACCCACTCTCCTGGTCTGGCTGACTTTTGACTGCTGACGCGCAAAATTGTCTTTGGCAACACGATGGGCGCTCTCAAGATTGCAATGTCGTGCGTATAGTCGGACGCGACAACGGTCGCCTCAATGGGGTCCTTTTTGCCGTACTGCCGCAACATCACTTTGCTTGCACCGTGGACCACGTGCTCGTTCGTGAGTATATAGCCTTTGTGATCAAAGATAAAGCCCGTACCTATATTGATAGACCGGAAGCTGTCAGCCTCCGGTCGCTCCCATGGCATGCCAAACGGAAGTAACCGCGGTGTGACATGGCGTTCTTGAGTTACCTCAATGCCAACAACAGCTTTCTTATAACGGTTTACCAAGCTCACGAAGTTCGGCAGGCCCACATCAAACGTCGCGCGTTGCCGCCCTCTGATCCCGGCTTTTGGGTTCGTCGCCACTCACCGTCACCTCACAGGTAGAAGACTGAGAAGTCGTTCCTTCAATCCTATTCTCAGTTTCCCCGCACGGTGATGTTAGCCGCTTGGATTCCACATACGCCTATCTCTTCTTGGCTGCCCCCCGGTCTGTAACCCTCATTTCTCAGTTGGTTACAGGTGCTTGTTCCTCTTCAGCTGCTTTTTTTGCAGCATCTTCGTATGTGCCCGGCAACACGGGTTTTGTAACAAAACTGAATCCCCGAGTTAACTTCCGGTACAACCCCTGTGCATCCCTCGCACCAACCGTGGCGTTATTTCTTACAACGAATGGGACGTCTGTACACAAGCCGCACTTGTCAGCACAGTCAACAACCTCGTGCTCGATTTCAGGATGTTCCTCTACAATCAGGTCGTAGACTGCCTGAGAGTATAAATTGAGGTTCTTCTTGCACCATTTCAGGCTCATCGAGTTTGCCAATGCGTGCCAGTCCTTTCACATTCGAGTCTAGACCTATTGTACTCTCGGCTGGCACGCTTGTTAAGGGTATCTTTTTTTCTAATGTCGATAGCGAACTCCGTAATTCCCTTTTCTGGTCTTATATACTTGCACTTTTACCTCATTCGAACCACGTAACAAATGATCATCGCGGACGCACATCGCCACGTAGGAAGCTACAGACTTGGAATCATACAGACGTGCTTCGTAGACCCACGACATTTGTACTACTCCCTCCCCGGCAACAGATTCCGTCGTATTGTGCCCGGGAAGGCGCATTGTCATGCCGATTTCGCTCTTGCCTTGCATATCGCACCCCGACTGTCTTTGCGCACGATTCGAGTGGAACTCGACGAAGCGTGCCCAGGCGCGTCGGGCGTGGTACACTACACCAAGTGGAGGGAAAGACATGTATGGTGGATTCATTTTACTTGAAGTCTGTGATGCCAATCCGGCGGCGACATCCGAATTGTATGGGCTCGAAAACGAGTACCCTGGGCTCTCTGTAATGGAAAATTCCTGCATGAGTGAGTGTGAACTTTGTGCGGCAAGGCCCTACGTATTTTTGAACGGAGAACTGCTTGCGGCGTCTCCGGTCGAAGACTTAATGTTGCTGATTCGATCGCGCTTAAATCAGTTGTTTGCCGATGATACAGAGACCTCGATGTGAAATCCGGCATGTTTGCGGATGTTGAGGACCCCCTCTTCGAAAAGCAGATACTGCCCTTTGATTCCACACAAGGCACCCTTGACTACCGGCTCCTTATCAAACGACAAAGACTTCAGTTTTGGCTCAAAGCCTGCTAACCTCGGATAGCCAAAGGTCGCTACGGGTCCGGGTTCTTCGAGAACGTAATTTTGATAGTTGTCGTCGAGCTGTTCAATCACCTGCCGCCGTATCTGTACCAAATCTGCATCAGAGTCCCCCGTATCCTTCAGCATTTTACGCCAGTCTGTTTTGTCAGGAAGGTGCTCTGCAATGTGCATCTCCAACTCCCCAGCCGCCTTCCTGGTGGGCGTTTCGGCTAGGAGAATGGCAGATGTTGCACCTTGGTCCATCCAGCGCTTGAGTTGCCTCCCTTTGCGCGTCAGTCCCACTTTGACGGAACTGCTATCAGCCAGATATACGTAGTGCGGGATCATGCAGTGCGTGTCGCCAAAGGCACTGTCTCTACAAGTGCCCAAGTGGTAATGACAGTCATGCGGCTTGACAATACACAGGTCGCATTCTGCAAGGGTTGTCACGCAGGGATAGCAGTAGCCGCTTTGGTATAATTTTTTGACACGTCGTCCACAGTGAATGCAGGTTTTGTCACCAGTAAATTTGAGTTCTATGTGTTCTCCAAGGAGTGAAGAGAGAGGCAATGTGTTTTGACCCGCTGCGAGTTCATATTCGACGACAAGGGGGCCTGACTCACTCGGCGTTGTGCGGTTTTTCAATTCTTGCAGCTGTCCACGCAATTCTTTCATATGTGAAAATGCTCCCTCATACGGAAATTGGCCGGCGGTCCTCATTCGGATGAAGTTGAAGAGCTTGTGTGATACTGACTTCATCGAAGAGATGAAAGGGGCATGCCGATGTTATATGTGCTGCTTGCCGTTCTGCCAGTATGCTTGTTACTTGTTTGGCTGTACACGCGGGATCGGCTGCATCCAGAACCGAAGCGGCGTGTCTTCTCCCTGTTTCTCCGCGGTGCTGGCGTTGTACTCCCAGCCGGGCTGTTAGAGCGTGTACTGATGGAAAGCCACTGGCCTGGCGCACGCACAGGCGTTTTGCTGCCATCTGTTTTTGTTACCGCCTTCTTTGTCGCGGGTATGGTCGAAGAATTTCTCAAAGCCGGCGTCATTGACAGGGGTGCCTTACAGAAAGGGTGGATTCAAACTCCGATTGACAGCATCGTGTATTCCGGCGCCACCGCCCTTGGGTTTGCCTGTGTTGAGAACATTCTGTATGTCACGCACTCTGGAATATCGACAGCCATCCTTCGGGCTGTAACCGCCGTGCCGGCTCACTTGATGTTCGGCATTTTAATGGGGACGTATTTCGCTCAAGCTGCCTTTGCTGGACGTCCGAAAGCTTTGGCTTACATCGTTCCCGCACTCGCACACGGCTTGTACGATACGTTCGCGCTTTCAAGCGGTTGGTGGAGTGACGCACTACTCGGAGTTTACTTACTGATTCTGCTCGAACAGTCGCTTCGGCGCATTCATAAGGCGGAACGACTCACATCGATAAACGGTCATCTGGTGTCATAGCCCATCTGACCAAACGGCTGAGGACCTTCGCTGACTCCGTTGTACATCAGAATCCACCCGTGTGGGGCTTTGAACACCGTGATCTCGACTTCATCGTTCAGCATGTGCATCTGGAATAGGTTCATATCTGTTTTGCTGTATGGACTTAAATGTTCATCCTGGATTTTTAAGTTTAGTAATCGGTGTTTCTCGGTCTTCGGTACTACAATCCCGTCGTGAGCAGAAATGTTCTCCCACTGGATATCAGCCTGCCAAAGCTGCTTATCAACTTTTTGACGGAGCTGTTCATAGATTTGCCGAAGCGGTTTGGCTTTTCGACTGTGTTCTGAAACATACCAGTGTCGAACCATAGAAAACCCCTCTTCAAAATGAATCTGCGTGAATCGTATATGATTGTATCACAGTATGTACGTACAACAAGTTTCGCAAAACGCATCCCAGGACCGGTGCTGTTCTGACAAACTTCACTGGTTTTCGATAGAAATGAGAGGAGCGCCCCCTTTGGTAAACCAACCGGATTAGGGGGCGCTCTCAAAAAGGATATGGGAAAGTCTGACCTTATTATAACGAAGGCGATTGCGGAAAGAAATAGGTAAATCCTAGATTGCGCATTTTGAAGAATCAGTTGTAATTTTGTTGTTTTTTCTGCATGCAGGGCCCTTTTAGTGTGATTGCACAGCAGTGCCCACGATGGTAACATAAGAAACGAATCTGAATGCTCGCTTCAGTGCAGGGAGGTTGCGCCATGTTTAAGTATTATTTGGGTATTGCAATTATGTGTGTCATATTTTCTGTAATGGCTGCGTTCTTCTCAGAAAGCGGTCAGACCTTAACGACGATTTTCCTTGCGATGGCGGGCGCTTTCGTTGCTTTGGGATTCGTTACCTCGGGTCGGTCTTCCCGCTGGTAGTGCATCGACTCAGATTCAATTTGCTTCACAGTGCTCCTGTCCGAGTATCATCGGCAGGAGCACTTCTGCATTCTGGTTGATTTCGACAACCGGAACTGTGTCTTCCACTATGTCTGGGATTTGTCGTACCGGGTCAGCAGTTAAACGTGTTCCAATAATGAACAGAAGCTCTGCACGGCCGGCCCAATCTACGGCCCGACTGACATGACGCACGGTTTCGCCCGCCAAGACGATTCCTGGATGGAGGACGGCGGTACAGTTGGGACACCTTGGGACCCCGTAGTGCAGTGCTCGTTCACTTGATTCCACCAGTCCGCATCCTGTGCATAATAACTCACGAATGTTTCCGTGCATCTCGAGAACGTGCTTGGAGCCGGCCAGACGATGTAATCCGTCAATGTTTTGCGTGATCACCCAGGTGTCGCTTGTGGCGAGCGACAGGTGCGCAGGGTTCGGAGCGGCTTGGAGGAAACGTCTGAGGATTTTCCGGTATGACGAGTAAAACTGTTCTGTATCGTATTCAAACAGGGACCCATCGAAAAAACGTTGTAAGGGAATGCCATCGATGCTGTCTGACAGCAATGGGAGTCCACTCGGCTTGCTGATGCCCGCCCCCGTGACAGCTACTTTAAAGTGGGCTTGTTGTGCCACTTCTCCAATATGGTAGTGAAAAACGTCCTTTGGATCCTTCAGACTTACATGCAACTCCTCGAATTCGTCCTTTCTGTACAAAAAATGAACCAAATTCAACAACAGCGATTTACAAATCAATGCGGGCAGTCTATTGTGACAGGGAAAGTAATCCATTTCCAGCTAGGAGGAATTTGTATTGAATCCGTCATTTGGAACACGTGTTCGGCGTCTGAGGCAAGAGCGAAGTTGGTCCCAGCAGGAACTTTCCTTACGATCGGGTATCTCTACACCTCACATTTCTTCCATCGAGCGAGGTAAACGGTTTCCATCGTTAGAGTATGCACTTCGACTTGCGGAATCACTCGGCGTTCCGCTTAGCGCCTTGTGTGACGAGAGCAGTACGTTCCAACCACCTAAGATGAAGAGTTCACCCTACGAGTTGCCTCTATACCTGCAAAACTTTGTCTTAAACGAATCGGCCACTCCCTACCTGCAAACTGCGCATCGGCTGAGTACTTTGCCGAGAGAGGACCGTGACCTGCTTACGCTGATGATTGACTTGTTGTCACAAACTCGTCATGTTATTCCCGCTCCCATGGCCACTCATTAAAACAGCGCTTTGATGCCATATTTGCCGCCGGGTGTTCGGAAGACGCCGATATATCTGGGTGTCCGGCGGTACAACCACCCTTCTGCATCCTCAAAACGAGCCTTCAGGCACGAAGCTTGGAACTCAGTATCAACCAAACGCCAGTAATAGACCCAGCCCAACGTAATCCCTCCTGCTGTCACTCCAGGTTGTCACGGTGCAATTGCTATCTCTCCGTACCTGTCAGCGGCAGTGACAATGTAAACGTCGTTCCTTGCCCTTCCTCGCTGTTTACCATGATGTCCCCGCCGTGTTCGAGCACGATATGCCTGCTGATAGCAAGCCCCAATCCGATACCACCTGAAACACCGCGCGTGCGTGCTTTGTCGGCTTTGTAAAACCGCTCCCAGATGTAAGGTAAATCGTCCTTTGGAATCCCTGAACCCGTATCTGCAACGCTGATCCTCGCAAACCGCTCTGAACGTGTCAGCACCAGAGACACGCTTCCGTCTTTGCCCGTGTGACGAATGGCGTTGTCGACAAGGTTCGTACAGACCTGTTCCATCCGGTCCTCGTCGGCAAGCACGAGTAAAGGTTCGTCAGGCACCCTGATCGTCAAAGTGACACTCCGTTCGAACGCCAACTGTGCGAACTTGCGGTGAACTCTGCGGGCAAGCTCTGCGAGGTCCACGCGTTGATAATCCATTTGAAAATGCCCAGACTCGAGTTGAGCCAAGTCCAGGAGGTCGTTGACCAAACGCTTCATACGCAGTGACTCATCATGAATAATACTGGTAAGTTCTCTCCGAGATACCGGATCGTCGCCAAATTCATCAAGCAAGGCTTCACTGTATCCTTGCATCATCGACAAAGGGGTTCGAAGTTCATGAGAGACATTGGCGATAAAGTCCTTGCGCAGTCTATCGAGTTTTTTCTCTTCAGTTACGTCCCGGAATACACACACGACCCCCCGCGGGGTGGCACCATCGGATTCGTACAGGGGCGTCATAACGAAAAAATAATCCCGCCCCTGCCAACTCAGTTCTCTCGTCTGCGGCTGATTGACCCGGCGTACATTCTCCATCATAGACAACAAGGGACCTGGCAGTTTCCGGTCTCCCTCCGTTGCTTCCTGGTCCGGTTGCAACGCAGCCAAGCGCCTTAACGCAGGAGGGTTTGCCAAGGTAATCCTCCCGTCCCCGTCTGCTGCCACGACACCGTCAATGAGTGACGAAAGGATACTGCTCAATTGATCCTTTTCCACAGAGAGAGCCGCGATGGTGCGCTCAAGTTCACTCGTCAGTGCATTGAACGTTCTGCCGAGTCTGCCGACTTCGTCACTCGTCACGACTTCTACCCGGTGATGGAAGTTTCCGCGAGCCATGTCTTCTGCTGCCTCATTCATTTGCACAAGTGGCCGGGACAGATTTTTGGAGACGACAAACGCTAATCCTGTCGTTAGCAAGACCCCAAGAACGACAGCAAAGACAATCAGGTTGCGCATCCGGGTGAGTGGTGCGTCAAGCGCGCTCATCTGCTGGGTCACGCGAATCATACCGGTGTGCGCATTTGAACTCTTGAGCAACAGATACACAGACAACCGGCCCTTGTCACCGTACCCGCCTTCGCGCACAACGGGTGACCCGGCTAGGAACAACTGCTTGTCGTCCGTGTTAAACGCCTGAAACACTTGCTCGAGAGCGCCGTGTGCCTGGAGTGACGTTTCCACGGTGATTGAAGCGTTGTCAAAGTTTTCCGCCATCTGTTTTGCAAGCGTAATGTTGCGTGACACGCTGACAGGATTTTGGGCCATCAAAGTCTGTACGCTGTATGCAAGCCGCCGCAGTTCTGCTCCCTGCTGTTGATACACGTAGTTGTCAAAAAACTGTTGCAGCAAAAACGACAACAACAATAAAACAAGGCCGACCATCGCAACGATGGTAAGCCATAGTTTGGCGACAATGCTGTTTCTAATCACGGATTGACCTCAAATTTATAGCCAACGCCCCAGACGGTACCAATATACAGACTTACGCGTTCGGAAGCTTGTCCCAGCTTTTCACGCAGACGCTTGATGTGCGTGTCAACCGTTCTTTGATCTCCATAAAACTGGTAGTTCCATACATCTCGTAAGAGTTCTTCACGACTGAATACCTTGTCTGGCCGTTGTGCCATGTAGACCAGTAAATCGAACTCTTTCGGTGTCAGACTGATTTCCTGACCTGCCACTTCAACGCGTCTCGCATCCAGGTGGATGGCAAGGTCGCGAAAGCTTAACATCTGCTGAAGATCGGGTTTTTGCATTTCCGGTTCTCCCGACCGTTTCAAAAGCGCTTTGACGCGCATCACCAGTTCGCGAGGGCTGAATGGCTTCACCACGTAATCATCAGCACCAAGCTCAAAACCGTGAATTCGCTGTGTTTCGTCTCCTGCTGCCGTCAACATAATGATGGGTACGTTGGAGGACTGCCGGACTTGATTGCAGACATCACGACCATCCAATCCAGGCAGCATCAGGTCTAGAATCAGCAACGAATACGGCTTGGCCAACGCCATTTGGAGTGCCTCATTTCCGTCTTCTGCTTCATCTACTCGAAACCCGCTGCGCTCAAGATACATCCGCACCAGTCTGCGAATGCGCTCCTCATCATCGACCACGAGGATGTAAGGCTGATGGTCCATCCCGAGTCCCTCCAATCCCTCTCGCTACCATTATGCCCATGATTTAAACAGGCAGCAAGTCTCCTGTTCAGAGCATTTTCAAGATCCGTTCATGTCTTTTCACTTTTTTGTTGCATGAGTTATTTGTTTTTATGAGAACGCACTGTACCTTTTCGGTCGAACCGTTCTCGAGTCTGGTGCTGTTTCCCGCCATCGTGGTTTGAACGACCCGAACTTCCTTGCCGTCCGCGTTGTCGGGCAGGCTGGCGGGTGCCAGGCACTTCCCTTTTTGTATCCTTGGCAGGCGTCGTCGTGGCAGGCGTCGTCATCCCAACCAACTCATACAACGCTGAAAGTTCTTCCGCGTTCAAATAACGCCATTGTCCGCTCGGCAGGTTTCCGAGCTGCAAGGGGCCGAATTGAATGCGTTTCAACCGTTTGACCGGATGTCCTACAGCCTCAAACATACGGCGAACCTGCCGGTTACGCCCCTCGTGGATGGTGAGTTCTACGACAGATTCCTTTGGATGGTTTCGCAGCACCCGAACGAATGCAGGACTGGTCATCCCGTCGTCCAATTTCACACCCGAAATCAATTGTCGGATGACCTCTGTCGAAGGCATCCCAAGGACCGTAGCACGGTACACTTTGTCGACATCATGCTTCGGGTGTAACAACCGATAGGTCAGTTCACCATCGTTTGATAACAAAAGGAGCCCGCTGGTGTCGTAGTCCAGCCGGCCAACTGGGTAAAGTCGAACATCGACATCTTGAACCAAGTCGAGCACGGTGCGTCGGCCTTCAGGGTCACTTACCGTCGTGACATAGGAAACGGGTTTATGTAACAGAACGCACTGTGTTTGCTCGGCAGACACCAACTGTCCCCGTACCTTGACTTTCTGGCGTTCGGGGTCAATCACGGTCCCAAGTTCTTGCACGACTCGACCGTCAACCTCCACTTCTCCTGCGACAATCAGTTCTTCAGACTTGCGACGGGACGCAACCCCTGCCCTCGCCAGAAATTTTTGCAACCGCTCCGCCATGTAATCGCTCCTTGCTCCGAACTTCTAAAAGCCTTCCCATTATAACGAATGTGTCGGCATGACGCGAATCATGCAATGAAAACGGGCCATTTTAACCAGGTTCGGTCAAAATGGCCCGCTTGCCGAGAACTGAACATGAGCTTTCGATTGACAGACTATTTGGGCATGGGGCCGAGGAGTATATAGACGGCGAGTACACTTCCAATGACGCTGGCCAAGTCTGCCAAAAGTCCGACTTTCAGCGCATACCGCATCTTACGGATGCCGACACTGCCAAAATAGACTGTGACCACGTAAAGTGTCGTATCGGACGCTGCCTGCATCGTCGACGCCAGCTGGCCGAGCCATGAGTCGGGTCCATGAGTCTTAAATATGTCCGTCATCAGCGCCAGACTCCCCATCCCGCTAATTGGACGGAGCAAGCCCATCGGAGCCACTTCCGGTGGAATGTGTAAGAAGTGCAATACGGGTTCCAGCCACTGAATGAGGTACCCCATTGCCCCTGAAGCTCGAAATACAGAAACTGCAACCATCATCGCGATGAGATGCGGGATCAGTCTGATGGCAGTTCCAAACCCGCTCTTGGCACCGTCCACAAACGTGTTGTAAATTGGAATCCGCTTAGCGAAGCCAGTTATCATAATGCCGGCAATGAGCAGGGGCAACAACCATTCCGAGACGGCGGCGAGAATTTCCTGCATGCTTATCGCCTCCGTTTCGACCAGCGGCGAAACAGTCTGTCTAGAATGACAGCCGCAATGGTTCCGATGGTTGTTGCAAGCAGCGTTGTACTCACCACTGAGGTTGGATGTGCTGACCCATACTGCATGCGGACTGCGATCACGGTAGTGGGAATTAAGGTGATGCTCGCCGTGTTTATGGCGAGTAATGTACACATCGCGTCGCTGGCAGTCTCCTTGTCTTCGTTCAGCGTTTGCAGTTCTTGCATGGCCTTGAGACCGAGCGGTGTTGCGGCATTTCCAAGCCCGAGAATGTTTGCACTCATATTGGCCAAAATGCTGCCCATGGCGGGGTGGTCAGGAGGAACGGATGGATACAGAAACCTGCCGATAGGTCGAAGCCACCGTGCGAGAATTTCAACGAGGCCAGCCTTTTCAGCAATATTCATGATGCCCAGCCAAAAAGCAATGACGCTGACAAGCCCGATAGCGAGCTCAACACCAGATTCAGCGCCGCCCAGAACAGCCTCCGACACAGCGCCTACTTTTCCCGTAAACACAGCCGTTACAAGCCCAGCACAGAACAGCAAAAGCCAGATGAAATCAATCAAGCTGGCACCCCCACGGTAGAAAGAGTCTTCTTCTACCATGGGTATGCCAGCTTGTACGGGATTAGGACAAACTTATTGGACTGGGGTTGGGCCTTCACCTGGTTTGTGTTGACTGCCGCCCTTGAACATCGACTGTAGTTTTTCGATCGCAGCAGGCGCCATGTCAATCAACCGATCATACAACTGATTCTGGTTATCAGCAGACAAGAGCCGAACGTTTTCGCCTTTCACAATCAGAAATCCAATCGGAATGATGGATACCCCGCCTCCGGATCCGCCGCCAAAAGGGGTCTCGCCCGACTGTTGGCTCTTGCCGTCAGATGCCTGAAACTCACTTCCACCGGCTGCAAATCCAAATCCGACCCGGGATACAGGCAGGATGACTGTACCGTCTGGGGTCTCTACCGGATCGCCGATGATAGTGTTGACGTCCACCATCTCTCTGATGTTTTCCATGGCTGTTTTCATCAGCCCCTGGATGGGGTGTTCCATGTTTTCTCCTCCTTGCGTGGCCGGCTTGTCAGACGTTGCAGGGTTTTCTGTATGCTCACCCACGTCAGAGACATCCTTAATACTCCAACGATAGCGTGTCCTAGCGTGACACGAGCTATACAGTGCACAGCAGCATCGAACAGAGTTCCCTGGAAGTTCGGTGTGATGGATAGTTGTGGCTTTGCCGTAAACCGGGTCAGGCGGGAAACTTGGCCGATAATCATACCAACTCCCCCCCATGCAGCACCAACCAGACAGCCTGTCGAAACCACGTCTCCAGTACCGACGACAGCATTCACCGTCACTTCAGATACTTGAACACTGCGAAGAAACCGTTTCAAGGGGTGCCAGGCCTTTGGCAACACCGAAGCGTAGCTCCGCCAGTTCTTCACAAACCCCCACACTTCAGAAGAAGTGAGGGTTGATTCCTGATGCTGTTTCGTTGCTGCCTGATGCACGGATTTGACCGCAGGGCCTTCCTTGGTCAATTTGGGGTGCAGTTCCTTCAACTCACGACGAACCTTCAAGAGACCGAAAAGTGCTCGGATCCGCACGGATCCTTGTACAGTTGCCCCGTGTTGTGTGAGTTCCAC
This sequence comes from Paenalicyclobacillus ferrooxydans, assembly GCF_001399675.1. Taxonomy (GTDB): domain Bacteria; phylum Bacillota; class Bacilli; order Alicyclobacillales; family Alicyclobacillaceae; genus Alicyclobacillus_B; species Alicyclobacillus_B ferrooxydans. The sequence continues at coordinate 76,691 of NZ_LJCO01000048.1, read as the reverse complement.
CGTTACGGTCACAACAGATAACGACAGTACCACCACCGCCAGAAGGATGATGGCCAACCAGATGTAGGCTGTCATATGCATAAAAAGACCGTCCCACCTTTATTTGGAACGGTCTTATGATGCCACAATCGCAGGGCATCATACCTCTTCCTTACGACATCGGTCTGCATAAGTTGTGCGTTTTTCAATCTCGCGGCAATGCTGGTGTCAAGTCGAACAGTGAAATGTCCTCCGACGTTTCATCAAGTACAGGCAGAGGCGGAAGGTGTTCAAGAGAAGACAAACCAAACGTCTGCAAAAAATACGGTGTCGTTCCATAAAGGATTGGACGGCCTGGTGAATCCTGTCGACCGACTTCACAGACGAGTTGACGGTGAAGCAGGGTTTGCAAAACGCGATCGGACTGCACACCGCGAATCGACTCCACTTGTCCACGCGTGATAGGTTGTCGATATGCAACGATGGCAAGAACTTCGAGGGCTGCTTGACTCAGCCCAGGGGCGGATGGCGCCGTCGCCATCCGCTCGAGGTACGGCGCACAGTCAGCGCGGGTCACAATCTGCCACGCTCCGGCAAGTTCAACCACCTCAAGGCCTGCCTCGCGCAGTTCGTACTCAGATTTGAGCCGTGTCAAGAGCTCGAACACCGTGTCCACGGAGACTTCGAGGACTTCTGAGATAGCCTGTGTGGACAGACCTTCACTGCCCGCCGCAAACAATACTGCTTCGAGGGGGGCCAGCAACGGAACAATCACGCGTATTCCTCCCGCAAGATGATCTCAATATCGTCAAACGGCGACGCTTGCGTACAGTGAATGGCACCAATTTTGACGAGCTCAAGCAACGCCAGAAACGATGCAACCAAGTCGTGTCTGGTCCGCACAGTGCCGAGCAACTCCCGAAATGTCGCCTTGGTCCACCTGCGAAGACGCGTGAGAATGGAGGACATGGTGTCTTCCACTGAAAGCTCGTGACCTTTGATTTCGGCCACCCGGTCCTCTTTGGGGACCCGCAACAACAACTTACGATAGGCATCTACCATATCCCAGAGCGAGACACCTTCCACTGGCAACGGGTCGTCCCGATGATACGGCCGGAGGTCCAGAGGGGGTCTTGTATAGATGAGGCTTTGCAGGTGTTCCCTCGATTTGAGCTCGCCAGCTGCCCACTTACAGCGCTGATACTCAAGCAGTTGGAGAACGAGTTCCTCCCGTGGGTCGATGTTGTCAGTCTCTTCGTCCGATGCCGCCGCGGCTTTTCTCGGCAGCAACATTCGGCTTTTAATGGCCAAGAGCGTAGCCGCCATGACAAGAAATTCACTGGCGATTTCCAGCGACAACTCCTCCATGGCTCGTATGTAGTTCAGAAACTGACTTGTCACCAGTGCAATTGGGATATCGTGAATGTCAATCTCCTGTTTTCGAATCAAATGGAGCAAAAGGTCCAGCGGACCATTGAATTTTTCCAATGATACTTCGTAACTCACTTCTCGCATCCTCCAAACGGCAAGATTAGAACAAGATGCCGCTGATTCCGAAAATGTGTAGAAAGAACGCCAACAGCCCAGTTAAGATCGGATATAACACGTGGTTGCGAAAAGGTGGAATAATCACCAGCAATAAGAGAATGAACGGCCCATAGAGATCCAACTTGCGATACCGAACTTCCAGCCGGTACGGCAGTAGATTTGAGACGATCCGAGACCCGTCGAGCGGCTGTAACGGAATGAGATTAAACACAAACAAACTCAGGTTGACAAGAGCTCCCCACCATAAGAGTTGTGCAACAAAGCCGGGGTACGTAGCAGGATACAACACGGACAACAGAGTGAGGCACACAAGTGCAATCAATAGGTTAGACACGGGTCCGGCAAGCGCAACTAAGATCATGCCAGTCCGCGGGTGCTTCAGGCGACGCGGATCAACAGGGGTAGGCTTGGCCCAGCCAATCGGGGCAAACAGGATCATGACGAGTCCGAGAACGTCAAGGTGGGCAAGCGGATTGAGGGTGACTCGCCCAGCCATACGCGCGGTTTTATCGCCAAGCAGGTCAGCTGTCAGTGCGTGGGCAAACTCGTGCAGGACGAGTCCAATTAATACGGCAAGAAATCGGAACAAAAAAGACGGATCGACAAGGCTCTGTACCAAATGGGCTCTACTCCTTTACTCTGTCCCGCAACACAGAATCGAAAGGCGGATGCGCCCATTATAGCACATGGAGTTGACAGAATCCGTCGAAGGCGGGAGTCCACCCCGCCAGTCGCGGCGAGATGGCTCGGCCGTCCTTTGGACTGCGCAGGGACGGATTCATTTTATAAAACGTCGCATCAGGCAGCGGCACCCGACACTTGAGGACGCTGCCACAATCGAGCAAGGTGAGGCCATACGGGGCGGACAAAGCCGATGAAGGTCTGAAACATGCCAAAGTAACGGAACAGACGTGGTAAGAACAGCAAAACACTCAGCACGCTGCTCACCCCTTTTCGCGTAGAATACTCAACTCTATGCACTTTGTCAGTGGTTGGAGTGGGCCCCTTGCCTTGTCCTTGCCTCATAGGCTTCCATGAGTTGGCGCAGGGCAGCAGTTGTAACCGGTGCCGCTCGTTCCGGGGAGTCACTGCCAGACATCTTTCCGAGGTCTCCGATCCCGATGATCACAGGCAGATTCAAATCACGGAGGGCATCAACAGTGTCTCCAAATACCATGTAACGGTGAATTGGGTGGCCGTCTTTATCAACGCCTGTTGATACTGTGTGTCCGTCTGCGTCAATGGAGAAATCAATCCCGACTCCCTTGACAAGGGACGTGTTGGACGCGACTGCCAGTGCTCCCATGACCTCGATATCCGGGTGGTTACAGATGACATGCAGAGCTTGTTCGCCGCCCGCCTGGTTTCCGTCGCCGTTGTCATCAAACATGACAAGCACTGGGTCGTAAGCGGCTTGCTTTACGAAGTGTACAATCTCGGTACCAGACAAACGTGTCGGATTCCCCGCTGTTCGTGAAATCACCCGCATTTTCAGCTGTTTCGCTGCGATTTCCAGTGCCCGTCGTGCAAAAGTGTCACCGTCAGTGACGAGAATAACGCGCTTTTTACGATGCACGTTTTCCATGATTACCCTCGCGGTCTTGCGACCACGGAAGCCAGGAATGCGAAGATAATGGCAGCTGAAATACCAGCACTGGTTACTTCAAAGATCCCGGTGATGATCCCAATCAGGCCATGTGTCTTCGCCTCATCCAGGGCTCCGTGAACCAGTGCGTTACCGAAGCTGGTGATGGGTACAGTCGCTCCGGCGCCGGCAAAACGGATCAGCGGATCGTACCACCCTAGACCATCCAGTACAGCTCCTGCAACGACAAGGATTACCATAACGTTGCCTGGCGGAAGTTTAAAGCCGTCCATAATCAACTGGCCAATGGCACAGATGATTCCGCCGACAACAAAGGCCCAAACGAATGTCATCCACGTAATCGTCACTGAACACGCCCCCTTCGCTCAAAGACTACGGCATGCGAAATAGATGGGATGGACTCTTGCTGTTGCGATGTCACTGTCGACAACAGGGCACCGGTGGCAGCAACCATAATGCGCTTCCATGTTCCGTTGCGAATTTTTTCCAACAGGTATCCGAAAGTTACAAGGGAACTGCAGGCAGCTCCACTGCCGCCTGAAAATACCTCTGATTGCTCAGGTGCATAGATAAGCATTCCGCAGTCCGTCAGGCGATCACCTGGGTCTTGCCCTTGCTGTGCAAATAGGTCTCTTAAGATAGCATGTCCGATCCGACCCAAGTCTCCAGTCGCGATACAGTCGAAATCCTCCAAGTGCTGACCGGTGTCATGAAGATGCGCCTGAATGGTCCGGAAGGCGGCAGGTGCCATCGCCGCACCGTATTCCCAGGGATTTTTTATGCCGAAATCAACGACTTCTCCAATCGTCGCTGCAGTCACGACAACATTTGAACCAGTATTTCCAATGACTGCCATGCCCGCGCCCGTCACAGTGCGTTGCGCCGTTTCGGGCTTTTGAGCTCCATACTCAGTGGGGAACCGGAACTGTCGCTCAGCGGTGCTTGTATGACTGCAAGTCCCCGCGATGACAGTTTTAGCTGCACCCGTATCGACCAACAGGCCCCCGAGGGCAACGGACTCGGTCATCGTGGAACATGCGCTGTAGAGGCCGAGTTGACGAAATCCAAAGTCCCGCAAGCCAAAATAAAACCCGGTGAGCTGTGCATTTAAATCTCCACCGATAGCATAGTCAATCGCTTCCGGTGTCAACTTGGCCTTCTCAAGCGCAGTCTCGGTTGCCTGGCGGATCAGACCCTGTTCGTCCACCTCCCATGATTTCCCTAGCATTCCGTCTTTCGTGATGCGTACGTCAAACCACTGGCTGAGTGGTCCCTCACTTTCAAGCTTGCCAGCAACGGTCCCGGTGGCAAGTACAGCCGGCTCCGTTTCGAAGAGCCATGTTTGTCGGCCTGCTGTCTTCATCACTTCGCCTCCCCTTTGTATGGTTGTTCACGCTGTCGGAGGTCGTTATGTGATGTGGGTTACGATGTAACGGATTAAAGACACAAAAAAAGCGCTGACTACGCCGTAGACAATTACTGGACCGGCAAGTTTAAAAAGGTTTCCACCGATACCCGCGACCCATCCCTCACTCCGGCTTTCCATGGCAGCAGATGCCATTGTGTTGGCAAATCCGGTGACCGGAACAGCCGATCCTGCGCCCGCCCACTGCCCGAACCGGTCATACACCCCGAACGCTGTCATTATGACGGACAAGAGTATCATCACGGCCACGGTCGGGTTTCCCGCATCGGTAACCGAGAAGCCGCCGTATCGAACAAACAATGTTTGGACTGCTTGACCGATGACACAAATTCCGCCGCCGACCAAAAATGCGCGCACGGTGTTCTTGAGCATGGGCCGTGCCGGGCGATGACGGTCGACCAGTTGTCGGTAGCTGAGTTTCTCGTCTTTAACCTTTGTGTTCATAGGCCACTCCTCCCCTGCATCAGGTTCCCACTTAGTGTGCCCACGTTGGAACAGTGAGATTCGAAACCAAAAACGGGTATGGCTACATTCGCCATACCCGTGGTCTCCATGCTTTCATTTTTTAGTGGTTCGTCACAGGTTTAATTCGCCTCGAATGGTACGCAAGATCTTCTTCTCCAGCCGAGATACCTGTACCTGAGAAATGCCGAGCACCTTGGCAACATCTGACTGCGTCTTATCTTTGAAAAAGCGCAGATAAACAATCAACCGCTCCCGCTCAGGTAACCTGTTTAGGACCTCGTGAAGAGCAATTTTGTCAAACCAGCCAACGTTTTCGTCTTCAGCAATTTGATCCATTAAATAAATTGGGTCGCCGTCGTTCTCGAAGACAGTCTCATGGATTGAGGCTGGCGTACGTAACGCTTCCTGAGCAAACACAACTTCCGAGGGTTCGATGCCCAGTTCTTCTGCGATCTCGTGGATCCGGGGCTGACGCCCAAGTTTCTTCGCCAAGTCGTCTCTCGTCCGTCGAATGTGCTTGGCTGTCTCCTTCAGGCTGCGACTGACTTTAATGGTGCTGTCATCCCGTAAGAAACGTTGGATTTCGCCGATTATCATAGGCACAGCATAGGTCGAAAACTTCACGTCATAGCTGAGATCAAACTTGTCCACAGCTTTCATCAAACCGATGCAGCCAATCTGGAACAGGTCTTCCGGGTCGTACCCACGGCCAAGGAAGCGTTGCACCACAGCCCAAACCAGTCGTTGATTGCACAGGACCAGCGTATCCCTCGCCTGACTGTCGCCTGACTGACTGTCAATAATCAGCTGTCGAATCTCTTCGTCGGTAAACTTCCTCGTTTCAGCACTGTTTGCGTGATCCATCGGCACCGACCCCACTCAGTTCAGGGTCTCGCTCGACGCGAGAACTTTTCGCATGGTGACGCGGGTCCCGCGACCGGGTTCAGATGAAATGAAGAATTCATCCACAAAATTCTCAATGATAGTGAGTCCCATCCCGGACCGCTCCAGTTCTGGACGAGAGGTGAACAGGGGTTGCCTAGCCTGGTCGATATCTTCGATGCCGATCCCGTCATCTTCTACGACCACTTCGACTGTGCCGTCCTTGAGCGCACAATGAAGCCTTACCTCTCCTTCTCCGCCGTCGTAGCCGTGGATGATCGCGTTGGTTACGGCTTCTGACACCGCCGTTTTGAGCTCTGTCAGTTGTTCCATGGTTGGATCGAGTACCGTCACGAATGCTGCAACCGCTACCCGAGCCAAGGACTCGTTTTCGGAACGGCTGGGAAACTGAAGGTGCATGTAATTTGCAGCAATCACTTTGCTTTGAACTTTTTGCTCCATTCCCTACGCCTCCTTGATGGCTCTCAGTGCGGAGTCTTCTGATTCAAACACCGGAACCACTTTAAAAATCCCGGATAGCTCGAAGATTTTCCGTAAGTTTGCATTAACCTCACAGAGAACCATTTTGCCGCCACGTGACGACAGCGTACGATATCGTCCAAGTATCAGTCCGAGTCCGGAACTGTCCATGAAATCGATGCCTTGAAACGACAGCACTAACCCGCGATAGTGGGTGTTTTCAAGTGATTGTTCAATCTCATCTCGCAGGGGCTCAACTGCGTGGTGGTCAAGTTCGCCCCGTAAACGAACCACCAGCACCCCGCCGACTACCTCTTTGTCAATCTGCACCAGGATAGCGCTCCTTTCAGAGAAACATAGCTGACTTCTCGAGACTTCTAATTCAGTGCTCGATTTCAGATTTCCTGCTGGTTGACAAAACTAGACGGGATGCGTCAGTATTCGCTATCAAAAGAAGAAATTCATTGCTCAAACATGCCTCAACATGTCCGGCTGCCCTGAAGGACAAGTACCCCTCTTGGCAGCCGCACACGAGTAAGTCTTAAGCCTGTCCAAACGTGATGATCTTACGCACCGTACGGCCGAAACTTTGTAAAAAGCCGGCCTTGGCGACATCCTGTGTGACCACCAAAGGTACGGAGGCAACAGCCTCTCCGTCTCTGGTGACAGAAATCTGGCCGACCACTTCTCCCTTTTTAAGCGGTGGATGTAGTTTCTTGTCGTTCAGTTGAATCGATGTATGAAACTCAGGCTTTTCCCCTTTATGAATGACCACTCCAAGTGTATCTTTGGTTTGCAATGGAACCTGCTCCGGGACCCCGTGCGAGATCTCCACTTCTTTAACAGTTGCTCCTGCCGGGTAGAGGACCCGTGACTGGTATTCCGCGAACGACCAGTTCAGCAGTTCCGAGACCTCATGGTTGCGGATGGTGGACTTCGGTTCACCCATCACAACGGCAATCACGCGGAACCCGTCGCGCTTTGCTGTCGCTGAGAGACAGTACTTTGATTCTGAGGTGTAGCCCGTTTTCAGCCCGTCAACACCGTCGTAATAGCGAACCAACTTGTTTGTGTTCACAAGCCAGAAGGGATGTTCAGTGTCTTGGCGCAAATAGTCACTGTATTTTGATGTATACTTCGTGATTTCGGAGTGCTTCAGCAACTCACGCGACATAATGGCGATATCGTGTGCAGAGCTGTAGTGGTTCGGTTCCGGCAAACCGTTGCTGTTGACGAAGTGCGTGTCGTCCATGCCGAGTTCCTTCGCTCGCTGATTCATTTTCTGGACGAACCGAGACTCTGTCCCCGCCAGGTGTTCCGCCATTGCGGCGCAGGCGTCGTTTGCGGAAGCCATTGCAATAGCCTTCAGCATATCGTTGACAGTCATGGTTTCCCCTGGTTCAAGGAAAACCTGGGAGCCGCCCATTTTTGCTGCGTGCTCACTGGTTTTCACCTTGTCAGTCAGGCGAATCTGGCCGCTGTCTAAAGCTTCCATGATCAGCAGCATCGTCATCACTTTTGTGACACTCGCAAGTGGAAGCTTTTCATGGGCGTCTTTTTCAAACAAGACATTGCCCGTTGAAAAATCCATGACCACTGCTGAACGAGCTTGGCTCGCCAACTCCGGAGTGGATTCCCCATCGTCAGAGTCGGGCTTGTCTGTGGTGACGTGGAACTCTACATTCGGCAGCGGTGTACCATTGGCTAGAACCGCACTAGACTGTACCTGCAAGTGCGAGGGTGCAAAGATTGTGGCGGCGCTCGCAGTCGGTAAATTCATCGCAAACGGTATGGCTAACAAAGCTGACAATCGTGCAGCTGTTCGCACAAACGTCACTCCTTTCCAGTCTGCAGAATCACATTCCATTGGAAGTAGTTTGCGCTGACAGCTTGGCTTCTATCACAAGAAAGACCACAGCATACGAAAGAGCCCAGGGGATACGGCCCCTGGGCCTGACACGAACGTTGAAAACATCTCTTTCGGTTGTGTGCACAGTTACCGGGTAAGCCGAGTCATACCCCGCATCACGCGAGGTCGGCTTTCATTGTTCGGGGTGATGCGGTCGGACGTCTTTACCGTCATATCTGCCCGTGTGAACCTGAGGGTCGTTCTGGTAGCGGAACGTACTGCACATCGTACCTTTGAAGGTCCCAACAATATCATTGCCGTTTGAACGAACCTCAATGGATTGCGCAGAGCACTTGTGACCTGGTTCGTGGTAAATGCACTCTTCAACAACGCAGCGTACGCCTTCCAGCATGACTGACCACCTCCTGTGAGGTATGGTCCCCGTCCGAAATCAGAGACATGCTGGTGCTTACGACCGGTGCAGCTACTCATCTCCAGTTAAACGTGTAACGCACTGAGGGCGCTTTTTCCGACTGGGGGACCTTCGACCTGGAAGTATTCGGCTACAGTTGCACCAATGTCTGCGAAGGTATCTCGTTCACCAAGATTCACCACTCCGGACATACGAGTCGAATACAATAACAATGGAACCCATTCACGGGTGTGATCCGTCCCAGGTGCTGTGGGATCGCAACCGTGATCGGCCGTAATGCAAAGGAGATCGTCCTTTGTCAGCCTCGTGAGCACCTCGGGCAAGCGGGCATCGAATGATTCGACAGCCTTGGCAAATCCGACAGGGTCGTTGCGGTGCCCGTACAGGGCGTCAAAATCGACCAGGTTGATGTAGATGACTCCTTCGTGGACTCTGTCCATGACCTCCGCCAACTGATTCATGCCGTCCTCATTACCTTCTGTGTGGACGGCTTCCGTGATCCCTTCTCCGCCGTAAATGTCGTGTATTTTTCCAATCCCAACCACCGGATAGCCGGCATGAGCGATTCTCGTCAGAACGGTCTCGCCAAACGTAAGTGAGAAGTCTTTGCGGTTCCCGGTGCGCTTGAAGTGGCCGGGCGATCCGATGAACGGCCGCGCAATGACTCGGCCCACACCGTCAGGGCCGGTTAAGATCGCTCTCGCATAACGGCACCACTCGTACAGTGTTTCAATGGGCACGATATCCTCATGAGCCGCAATCTGAAATACGCTGTCGGCTGATGTATAGACGATGGGCCTGCCTGTCTTCATATGCTCTTCTCCAAGTTCATCGAGAATGACGGTACCTGACGAGGGCCGGTTGCCGAGAACCCTTTTGCCTACATGCTCTTCAAACCGTTCGATAATGTGTGCCGGGAAGCCTTCCGGATAGACGGGCATCGGTTGATCAAGAACCACTCCGACGAATTCCCAGTGTCCATTGGTGGTGTCCTTACCAAAAGAGCGTTCTTGCATTTTTCCATATGCTCCCTTTGCGCCCGCACATTCAACTCCTGGAATTTCGTCAATACACCCCAGTCCGAGACGCGCCAGGTTCGGCACCTTCAATCCCCCGACACTTTGGGCAATGTGCAAAAGTGTATGACTGACTTCATCAGCGTGCCCGTAGTGCTGCGCATCAGGCGCTGCTCCAATGCCGACGCTGTCGAGAACAATCCAGATTAGACGTTTGCTCACGTGACTCACCTCTTGATGGATAGCATGAACGATGGATAGCATGCACAAGGAAACCCAATGGCGGCGTAACCACTTGCGAGCTCACCAATGGGTTTTAGGATGCCACAGTGTTGCTTCTTCGACCCGTGGAACACGACGAACCCAACACACAAGGTCAAGCACGCGGGTGAGCAGCGGCGTATGCCTCTTTGAGTCTCGTTCTCGTTACGTGCGTATAAATTTGTGTGGTGGAGATATCAGCGTGTCCAAGCATCTCTTGCACGGCCCGCAGATCTGCCCCGCGTTCAAGCAGGTGCGTGGCAAATGAGTGACGCAGGGTATGGGGTGTGATGTCTACCATAATCCCTGCCGACTGGGTGTACTTTTTAAGCAGTTTCCAGAATCCCTGTCGAGACATTTGATCTCCGAGGTGATTTAAAAACACGGCTCGAGAACCCTTCGATCGCGCCAGTTTGGGACGTCCCATGTTTATGTAATACAACAATGCCTGTTGAGCGATTTCACCGAACGGAATGATCCGCTCTTTCCCGCCTTTTCCGAGACAGCGGAGGAATCCTGCGGACAGGTTGAGATCATCAACTTGGATGGAGACGAGTTCGCTGACGCGGATGCCAGTGGCGTACAGCAATTCCAACATGGCTTTGTCCCTGGCGCCAGCAGGAGTCAGGTTGTCCGGTGCATTCAGCAACTGCTCGACCTGGTGGACGGTCAACACCTTCGGAAGCCGTTTTTCGACTTTGGGTGTTTCGACATTGACGGTCGGATCCACTTCCAGAATTTCTTCCCGGACCAGAAAATGATAAAAAGACCGAATACTCGCCAAGTTCCGAGAGACCGTGGTGTTGGCACGACCTAACTTGCGCAGATGGGCGAGGTACCCAATGACCTGGATCTGCCGGACATCGACAGCGCGAATTTCAGGACCTAGATAACGAAAAAAACTTTCCAAATCTCTCCGGTAAGAGTCCAGTGTGTTCAGTGACAGTCCTCGCTCTACAGCAAGGTATTCTACAAAAGGCTCAATTCGTTGCTCCATAACCGTCCCCTTCACAGTTCCAAAACTCACCGGCCCAAAATACCAAGCCGTAGGTCTTGGCACGCTCGGCCTATGCGTCTGCTCTCGTATTTCTTCATCAGCAGACAATCTCCTGCATCAGGATTCGACAACCTTGGCAAGTTTGGCTCAGTCGGTGACGAATTCACTCATTTTGCGCCATACAAAACGGTTTGCCATACACCGCTTACAAGTTGCTGCGCAACCAGTTCAATTTTGGATCGTGCAGGGTTGTGTGCGGACCAGCCCGTCGATGCAACGGCCTGAAATGGCGGATTCGGCGGCGCGAAGGGATCCCGCGAAGGCTCTAACTTCACCAGTTTTCCCACTGACAGAATGACCCAAGCCAGCAGCACGACCATACTAACGCGACGGACAATTCGCAGAAACTCTTGAAATGACGGGTCAGCTTGCTTCATCACTGTGCATCACCTCTTTCCGGACTCTCGCATCAGTTCAAGGATCGCCTCGAGTGAGTCCGCTTGGATCGGGTCTTCGAGAGCAGCGATGTTTCTCGTTTCTTGCCCGCATCGATCACATCGATGGAGGATTTGATATCCCTTTTGCGGGTTATAGACCACCTCGACAGGTACCATCAGCCCGCCGCAGTCAGCGGCTCTGTCGCCCGGAAAAACGTCCAGATGTACCGAGTGCAGGCAGTTTGGACAGTGGTTGCGGCAGGTCTTTGCCGCGGGCAAAACCTCAGTCCCACAGTGCACACAGATAAAAGACTCGTTTCTATCCGTAAAACGTCTTCCCATATTTTTCTTCTCCTTTGATAGCTGCATCGGTTGGCGCCTCTGGTTGGGACAATAGTGATACAGGGGCGACAGCGAGAACCTAGTGACCGAGTATTGCTCTTAGTATCGGAGGCGCCACGTAGGCTTGATACAAAGCCCCTACGTACGCGCCAAGGATGCAAAGCACCATAATGCCCGTGTATCGGATCAGAACCGAGGGCAATTCGTGAAATGAGAAAGCACGGTGAACAATCGACGAGGACAGACGAATCGCTGTAACACCCGCAAACCAGAGACAAGAGAGGGCAATCAACTGGTGGAAAAATATCACCAGAGTTGCGACGAGAAAGCCGTGCCAACCAAACTGTAAGACCGAATAGGCCACGCTGAAGCCAATGCTGAAGGTACGAAAAAACAGAACCAGGGTCACCAAAGGTAATCCAAGAAGAGAGACACCGCTTAACCAGACCAGAGCAAACAACTTTGTTTCCGAGAACGCCCGCTGCCAGAAGGTGATACTCGGGTTGGCAAGTTGATTGTCTCGAAGTGCCATCACAAACTGACTCATTGTCTGAGATAAGGAGGTGGTTGTGGATGGACTCAGTTGCCCGGCGACCACGCCCCCAAATAACAATCCGCAGATCATGACCGCAAACAGGAAAACACCTGTAGGAAGAACATCGCGTTTCCAGGTTTGTATGCTGTTGTGAATGTTGTCGAACAGCGATTGTACGAGCGGAATTTGAACCAGTTCCATGATCAATCTCCACCTCATCTCGAAGTCGGTTAAGAATCGAGGTTTTGATTGATTCTATGCGCGTCTATTGGACATTATCACGATAGTAGAAATTGAACTGCGTGAAAATGACCGCTTCAGCGAAGCGGTCAGGTGCTTTCCGTCAAACAGCAGGTTCTATGAACCGCTGGCATTACTAGAATCAGAGAACTATCTTGCCGTACACTCCTCCACCGCCCTCGTCAAAGTTGACGTCACCGGTCCGCGCTCGCTCAATCGCCCTTGCCAAGTCCTCCCCGACCACAGCAGAGATGTCTGCGAATTCACCCTGATGCAAAACGGCCATCTCTGTGCCGAACTGCTTCAGCAGTTTGCCGAGTGCTTTTGGACCTAATCCGGGTATGAATTCGAGTGGCACTTGATACGTGTAGGGCGGACGATGAGCCGGGTGCAGCGGGCAGTCTGTGTGCCTTATCTCCATCAAGCGATCATACACACCCATAACCCTCCGGCTGCTGCCGCAACTGCACTCGCCCGACAGTTCATCGACTGGATTGCCGCATTTTGCACAGCGCGTACGATGGTATTTTCCGAGTTTCGGATGCAACCCGTAGTTTCCCGTCACTCTTCGCCCCGCCTGACGGTGAAGTGCCAATTCCACTTCTGCGAAAGATGCCTCTTCCATCATCAGTGCGTTGTACTCGCGGGCGATTTTTGGCAGCGAGTGGGCATCAGAGTTCGACAGAAAGGTAACGTCGGCAAGCTCAGGCAAACAGTCTGCCATGTGGGAATCTGCCGACAGACCAAGCTCAAGCGCATCCGCTTTGTTCGGGTCAACCATCTCAGCCAGACTGGAGACACAGTTTCCGTACAATCCCTTATGTGGAGTAAACGCATGGTGGACGATAAAAAGCCCACCCCTTGACTTGGTCTCAGCTTGAAGGGTGTGTGCATTGGTCCGCGCTCGTTGAGACGAGAGGCTTGGGTTTTTTTCGACCGTGCCTAACCAATCGTGAAAATCCTTTGCAGCTGACAGCGTCGGAAACCAACATCCAAAATGAGCTGCTCCACCAACGGGTCCGGAGACTTCAATTTCTCCGCCGAGCAAGACGACAAGGCCATTCTCATATGCATAGCCGCCGCCCGGCAGCTGGTGCAACCGATCGGAGCGAACGAGATCGTCAAGCTCAGAAAGGACGTTGGTACACACCCCGTCAATCAGAGTAATGACATCTAGACCTTTGCGGACACGTGCTTCGTGAAGGACTGCTTCGACCGTCAGAGTGCGAGCAGCGGCCATCTTGACTGGTTTGTTTCGGGCCCGCCCGACGTGAATGTGAAAGTCGGCAAAGAATCTCTCCATGTGCCGTTAACCTCTGCCTGTTGGTGCCGATTGTTGCAGCCACCACATGACGCCAATCAATGTCTTTGCATCCCGGATCGAGCCGTTCTGGAGCTTCTCTGCCAGCTCATCTCTTCCGTACGCCTCGACGTCGACGAATTCATCGTCGTCAAGATGGGTGTCTCCGGCCGTCAACTCTGTTGCGTAAAACAGGTCGATGCGTTCATCTGCGAACCCGGGACTAGTGTAGAACTGAAAGACGGGTTGCATGTCTTTTGCGTCGTAACCGGTCTCTTCTTGGAGTTCACGGTACGCACACACTTTCGAGTCTTCTCCTTCTTCGAGCTTTCCGGCAGGTAACTCGAGCAGGACCTCTGCGGGCGCAAATCGGTACTGACGCACAAGAAGCAGCTCACCGTCTGCAGATTCAGCCAATACGGCCACAGCGCCGGGGTGCCGAACGACCTCTCTTATGGACGTCCGGTTGTTCGGGAGACGCACGTCACACTCCTCGAGTTTTACCACGCGCCCCTTGTATATTTCACGGCTTGCCAGTTTGGTTTCGACCAGATGTTCGTGTTGTTGATGTTCGTGCAAATGCTCTTGACTCATAGAATCCCTCACCTCACTCCTATCCTGACGCACTCCGGAATCTGAATCAAGCGTCCGTTGAAACGATTCGTGGACGGGCTTTCCGTGTGACTCGTCAATCGGTGTCTTGAGACACATGGCGCCTGCGGATGGAGAACCAGTACGCGATGACCAGTGCAACCCCAATTACAACCGATACATAAAAGCCCATGCGCTGATCGCGTTGCAACAGTCCGTAGCCGCCAAGTCCCACCAACAGAATCATGGTAATATAGGTCGAGACGGGTTGCCCAAAGGCCAACCGTGAGACAAAGTGGTCGTCTTCTGTGGTTTTGCGCCTCCAAGCAAGGAAGGCCAGCAACATGACGAACCAGTTGAGAAAGTTAAAGTAACTGGATGCGCTGACGAGAAAACTGTAAACATTGGCTGGCAACAGCACCGAAATCGTGAGCGCCGCGGCAATCGCGACCGTGCTTACAATCAGTGCTGTCATCGGAGTGCCTCGTTTTGTCTCCCGCGCCACCCGTTTGGGGGCTTCCCCACTATGCGCGAGCGATTGCAAGACCTGATTGGCCGAAAACAAGGAACCAGTCATGACGCTGAACGCAGCAACCAAGATAATCCCGTTTAAAACAGCAGCAAACGGTCCGGCCCCACTGACTCGCAGCGCATATACAAACGGACTCTGGGACGTACTGACGGTATTCCACGATACAAACCACAGCACGAGCGCAATCGAGGCAATATAAAGCACCGTGAGCATCAAGACGGTCCAGATTGCAGCTTTGTCAATTCCTTTGGGATCTTTAACCTCCGCCGCCGCAGACGCAAAAACACCAATCCCGGCGAACGCAAAAATCACAACAAGCATGCTTTGAGCAAAGCCTGAGAAGCCATTAGGAAACCAACCGCGGCTCGACCCTGGCTGTGCGAACACCTGATGCCAGGAACCGGGCCAGATTGTGCCGTGTGTCAAGTAGGCAATCACGAGAATTAATGCGTAAACGATGAAACCGACCAACACGCCAATCTTCAGGGCACTCATGATGGATTCGATGCGTTCAAAGCTCTTCACACCGAAGGCATTGATCAAAATGATGAGGAATGAAAACACGCCAGCGAGAAGGATTGTTGGCACGTGAGGGAACCAAAGTTTCGTGAAGACAGCCATCGCCACCGCTTCACTGGAAATGGTCAAAATACTGGCTAGGTAGTAGGTCCACCCTTGCAGGTAACCCGCAAAGCGGCCCAAATACATCTCGGCAAAGGCCTGAAAGCCGCCTTGAACAGGGTGATTCACCGCGATCGACGTCAGCGCTCCACTCACTTGTGCGGTAATTACCCCCCCAAGCAAGAATGCCAGCAAAACAGCAGGTCCGGCACTTCGAATGGGTAGTCCACATCCCAAAAAGAAACCGGCACCGATGATTCCGCCGATCCCGACGAGTACAAGTCCACGCACAGACAGAGAGCCCGAGTGATGGCTCTCTGTCTGCTTTGCTGTGGTTCTGTTGGTCTTTTGAGCCTCCACACGTATCCCCCATCTCCATGTTTCGTCGGGGAGTAGTATGTGCGGACGATGTCGGGGTCATCCTGTGAAACACCAAGCCGTGACCTTGAGATACAGGGTGGGAACAGGCCGTCGAATGGTTGTCTTCAGTTTGCTTGGTGGTTGTATTGCTGACAAAAGCGTGCTGCGATTTGTGACGCTTTTGCAATGTCTGCTAAGGCAATGTGTTCTGAAGTCGAGTGAATGTCTTCGTACCCGATGCCAATATTGAGTGTGGCGATCCCGTTTTGTGTGAAGATGTTGGCATCGCTTCCACCGCCGCTTTTCACGGGTAAAGGCTCGACTTGAAGCCCCGCCATCACGCGCTCGACCGTCTGACGCACAGGGTCAGACGGTTCAAAGGAGAAACCGCTGTACATCTTCTGGGCTTCAAATTCTGCGGTACCGCCGAATTCGGCAGCTGTTTCGTTGAATACCGCCTCCATTTTCTGAATGACCGGCCAGAGCTCGGCTTCGTCAATCCCTCTCGCTTCTCCGATCAAACTCACGGTTTCTCGCACCACATTTGTAGGGCCCTCCCCGACAAAGCTGCCAACGTTAACTGTTGTGTTGGGACTCAGACGTCCATGCGGCATCCGGGAGACAGCTGTTGCCGCCATTTTGATGGCGCTGACGCCCCGTTCCGGCGCTACACCAGCGTGCGCTGCTCGTCCATGAAACGTAGCAGACCATTTCACCTGCGTCGGTCCTGCAATCACGAGAGTTCCGGGCTGTCCACCTGAATCGAGGCACAGGCCAATGCGGCTTGTAAGCTTGGCATAATCGACACACCGTGAGCCCTGCAGTCCTTGTTCTTCAGCGACTGTAAATACAACCTCAACCGGGCAATGTGGAGCGCCTTCAGTTGCGAGGGTTTCCAGTGCGAGCAGGATGGCAGTGATTCCTGCCTTGTCATCTGCGCCGAGGACCGTCGAACCATCGCTCCATGCAACACCGTTTTCATCCAGGTGTGGGGTAATCCCTTCACCGGGCACCACCGTATCCATATGTGACGTCAGCAAAACAGTTGGCCGGGTTGGATCACCGGGAAACCTGGCGATGAGGTTGCCTGTCTCACCTTTTAATTTGTCACCGGCCTCGTCAACATGGACTTCACAACCTAGTGCCTCCAACAATGATTTGCACTTAGCTGCCATTTTCCCTTCGGAACGGGACAAACTTGGAATCTGCACCAGTTCAAAAAATAGCTCTCGTATCCGCTCTGTGTTCATGTTGTCTTCGCTCCATTACAACCGTTTCCAGATTCGGTTTGGGTTTGATTGAGTTTGAGTTTGATTGAGTTTGAGTTTGATGGATGATGCACCTCGCATATCCGAGGCCTTTTCTATCACTTTTCACTGTTCTACAAAGGGATGTTTCCGTGCTTCTTAGGTGGTCGTGTCTCCCACTTGTTTTGAAGTAACTCAATGGCTTCAAACAGTTTGATCCTTGTCTCTCTCGGGTCGATGACGTCATCGACCATTCCTGCACCCGCAGCAACATACGGATTTGCAAACTGTTCCCGGTACTCGGTGATACGTGCGTTGCGGGCTGCAACGGGATCGGTTGATTGGGCGATTTCTCTGGCGTAGATGATATTTGCAGCGCCCTCCGGTCCCATCACCGCGATCTCTGATGCCGGCCAGGCGTAGACGAGGTCAGCGCCAATCGCCTTGCTGTTCAGTGCCACGTACGCACCGCCGTAAGCTTTGCGCAGAATCACGGTAATTTTCGGCACCGTCGCTTCTGAATAGGCGTACAGGATTTTTGCGCCGTGGCGAATGATGCCACCGTGTTCCTGCTTCACGCCTGGGATGAACCCTGTCACATCTTCCAGCGTGATGAGCGGGATGTTAAACGAGTCGCAAAATCGAATGAAACGCGCGATCTTGTCCGACGAATCGATGTCGAGTCCCCCGGCGAGGAACTTCGGCTGGTTCGCAATCATGCCGACGGTGTGTCCGCCGATGCGTCCGAAACCGACAACGGCGTTGCGCGCAAACAACGGTTGGACTTCCAGAAAGTCTCCTTCGTCAACCAGCCGTACGATGACGTCCTTGACGTCGTAGACTTTCGTTCCGTCCACCGGCACAATCTCTAGCAGCGTTTCGTCTAACGTCAACTCAGCGCTGGACTCGAGACGGGGCGCATTTTCCGTATGTGAGGACGGCAGGAAGCTGAGCAGCCGTCTGACTTCTTGAAGAACTTCCTCTTCCGACTGTCCGGTGAAGTGTGCTACGCCGCTGACGCTCTCCTGGACACGTGCACCGCCGAGTCCTTCACTGGTAATCTTCTCTCCAGTCACAGTTTCTATCACTTTGGGGCCGGTGATAAACATCTGGCTTGTCCCTTCAACCATGAAGATAAAATCCGTGATAGCAGGCGAATAGACGGCCCCGCCCGCGCACGGCCCCATGATGACGGATATTTGTGGAATAACCCCGGAATAAATCGAGTTTCTGTAGAAAATGTGTCCATATCCATCGAGTGAAACGACGCCCTCCTGGATTCTGGCACCGCCAGAATCGTTCAGCCCGATGATAGGTGCTCCATTTTTTGCAGCGAGATCCATCACTTTTACGATTTTTTCAGCATGTACTTCTCCAAGGGCACCGCCAAAGACCGTAAAGTCTTGTGCGAATACGTAGACGGTGCGTCCATCGACTGTCCCATAACCAGTGACAACTCCTTCACCAGGAGCATCCACTGTGTCCATGCCAAAGTAGCGGGTCCGCGTCGCTGAAAAGGCGTTCAGTTCGCGGAAACTCCCTTCATCGAGAAGCAGTTCGATCCGTTCTCTGGCTGTGTATTTTCCCTTCTCGTGCTGGGCCAGAATGCGCTGGTCGCCGCCTCCGAGTTCTGCTTTACGGCGCCTGTCCTGCAAATCGTACAGCTTATCTTCCATCATGAGCTGCCACCCTCCTCTGACTCGTCGGTGTGCTGGCAAAGTTCCGTTAGAACCCCGCCGGATGATTTCGGATGCAAGAATGCGATGAGTTTACCGCGTCCGCCTAGGCGAGGCTTTTCATCGATCAAGCGGTACCCCAATTCTCGTGCATGTTCCAGCGCCGCTTCCACGGACGCAACACGATACGCGATATGATGGAGCCCTGGACCGTGTTTTGCAAGAAACCTGGCAATCGGACTCTCGTCGCTCGTTGGTTCCAAGAGTTCGATGTGAGTCTCTCCCACAGGTAAAAATACTGTCCGAACGCCTTGGTCAGCGACAATCTCTTCGTGACTGGTCACAAGGCCCAGACCTCGTGTATAAAATAAAAGCGCGCTCGAAACGTCAGCCACAGCGATCCCGATGTGATCAATGCCTAAGATACCGGGCAAGATGCCGTCGACAGCGCTGAGCTTTGCATCAGACTCACGGACGTGCTCTCGGATAAAACGTGCCACGTCTTCAATACGCGTCCCTGGTGTAAAAATCCCGGTTATACCGGCATCTATCAAATCGGGGATGTCTGATTCCGGGATAACGCCGCCTCCAACAAGCAGAATGTCTTCTGCCCCTTGTTCCTTGAGGAGTCGTGCCACCTCGGGAAACAGTTGCATGTGCGCACCGCTTAGACTTGACAATCCGATGCATGCAACGTCTTCCTGAAGGGCTGTAGAAACAATCTGTGCAGGGGTTTGACGCAATCCGGTATAAATGACTTCCATCCCTTGGTCCCGCAAACCTTGTGCAATCACGAGGGCACCCCTGTCGTGCCCGTCAAGGCCAGGTTTCGCGACCAAAACGCGAATCGGATGACCCATGAAGCTCCCTCCTTGTTTCCCGCATGCCCGCTTTCCAGCCGTCAAAATACGCTCGGGCGATATTCTCCGAACACATCTCGCAGGACATCACAAATTTCGCCGATGGTCGCGTAGGCGCGTACTGCGTCAATCACGACTGGCATCAAGTTGCCCGTCCCCTCAGCGGTCTCTTTAAGTTTGGCCAGTGCTCTGCGGTGCGGTTCAACAGGACGCTCGCTGCGGAGCTTGGCAAGGCTCTCAGTCTGCTTCCTGCCAAGTTGTGGATCCACACGTAAAAGCTCAGGTTCAGGCTCGCGAGCCGTGGTAAATTGATTGACCCCAACAACAACTTGCTGACCGCGTTCAATCGCCTGTTGTGTGTCGTAGGCCGCTCTGTGTATCTCCTGTTGCATATATCCCTCAGTGATGGCCTCGACGGCACCTCCGAGTCCATCAATGTATTCGATGTATTGCCATGCCTTTGCCTCCAACGCATCTGTTAAAGCTTCCACGTAATAACTGCCACCGAGTGGATCAATGGTGTCCGTGAGTCCGCTTTCATGAGCAAGAATCTGCTGCGTACGCAGAGCCAGCCTTGCCGACGCTTCGGTTGGCAAGGCAAGAGCTTCGTCTCTCGAATTCGTATGAAGGCTCTGAGTCCCGCCGAGCACTGCAGCCATAGCTTGGACGGTCACGCGGACCACATTGTTGTCCGGTTGTTGGGCGGTGAGCGTACTACCCGCTGTCTGAGTATGAAAACGAAGCTGCAGCGAGCGCGGATTCTTTGCGCCAAACCGCTCTTTCATGATTTTCGCCCACATCCTGCGCGCAGCCCTAAATTTCGCTATCTCTTCAAAGAAGTCGTTGTGTGCGTTGAAGAAAAAGGACAGTCGAGGCGCAAAATTGTCAATCTGGAGGCCAGCCTTTGTGGCAGCTTCAACATACGCAATTGCGTTTGCGAGCGTAAAAGCAACTTCTTGCACCGCTGTTGACCCTGCTTCACGAATGTGATAGCCGCTGATTGAGATCGTATTCCAGTTCGGTACTTCGCGCGCACAAAAGTCAAAGATATCTGTAATCAAACGCATTGAAGGCTTCGGAGGAAAAATATACGTTCCACGAGCAACGTATTCTTTCAAAATATCATTCTGGATGGTCCCGGATACTTTTTGCCAAGGTACACCCTGACGCTCTGCAACGACCAGATACATCGCCAGCAAAACCGAGGCCGGTGCATTTATCGTCATGGACGTGCTGACTCTGTCGAGCGGAATTTGGTTCAATAATGTATCCATATCCACAATGGAAGAGATGGATACGCCGACTTTACCCACTTCACCGACCGACATCGGGTGGTCGGCATCGTAACCAATCTGCGTGGGCAAATCAAAGGCGGTGCTGAGTCCGGTCTGCCCCTGCTCTAGCAGGTAACGAAATCGGGTATTGGTCTCCTCAGCAGACCCGAACCCTGCATATTGTCGCATGGTCCAGTACCGCGTACGATACATGGTTGGTTGGATACCTCGTGTGTATGGGTACTCACCCGGAAAGCCAAGTCTTTGAAGGTAATCTTCTTCCGATTGAACTGAATCTTGAGATGTATAAAGTCGCTGAATCGGAATGTCTGAGTGGTTCAGGAACTCTGACTTTCGTTCAGGCCGCTTGTCGGTAGCTGCTGCAGTCCGTCGCTGCCAATCATTCAATTTTTCTTCGAAAGACATCGTAGATACGCCCCCTTCCATAGGATCGCCCCATCAAGCAGATGAGGGGTGCGCGCCAAAAGGAGCTTGTGATGCGGACAAGATTCCCCGAAAGCGCGTACCTCCTCAATTGTGCCTGGCTATCCGTGCATCATTTCCGACCTCGTCCGACAATTCCGCCAGCGGCCCAGATACCGCCCATGACGACAAACATGATAACGACCATGATGGTAGACGTCACAGCCAATCCCATTTCACTCACCTCTTCTCGTTGAGTGACACCTGAAATACATCAGCAAATGAGTCCAAAAGCCGGTGTTCCCATTCAAATAAGGATACTTCTTCGGTTGTCAACAACTCACGCACAGAAGTGACTCCCTTGTCCACTATGCCACAAGGAACGATTGTTTGAAAATGGCTCAGATCGGTGGTCACATTGAGTGCAAGGCCATGCGACGTTACAAATTCACCATTCTTTCGCTTTTTGACCCTGGCTCCGATTGCACATACCTTTGCGTTCCCGACCCAGACCCCGGGATATCCGTCTAACCTTCGGCTTTCAACGTCGACGTGTTTGAGCGCGTTGATCACGACCTGCTCCAGCATGCGAACGTAGCGGCTGACGTCATTATTCCACGGACCAAGGTGAAGCACTGGGTAGAGGACCAACTGTCCTGGTCCATGATACGTGACATCTCCCCCGCGGTCGACGTCGTACACCGCAAAGCCGAGTTCATCAAGTGTTGCTTCCGGGGCAACAATGTGGTCTCTGGTTCCATTCTTTCCTACAGTAATCGTCGGAGGGTGTTCAACCGTATAGACAACCTGATCTTCAGTCTCTCCGGCCAACAGCTTTGCAGCCTGTCCTTCCTGTATGGAGAGCGCCTGTTGATAATCAAGACGCCCGAGGGACACAACGTCGACGTTAACCATCTGATTGCGCTCCTCCTTGTCTAGACTCATGCCATGCCGCCAGCTTCCAGTGCTCTGTCTTTTGCTTCCTGTGACAGGGACTGAATTGGCAGTCCACCCGCCCGCTGAACTTGCTCATGAGCATGGTACGAGCTGCGAACCAGTGGCCCTGACTCTACATGTGCAAATCCTCGCTGCAATCCTTCACCCCGGAACTTCAGAAACTCCGTTGGGGTGTAGAATTTTTCCACCAACAAGTGCTTTTTCGTCGGCTGTAAATACTGGCCGACCGTCAATATGTCTACGCCTGCTGAACGTAAATCATCCATGGCCTCGAGCACTTCTTCAACAGTTTCTCCGAGGCCTACCATGATGCTGGACTTGGTTCTGATGTCCGGTCGCAGTTCTTTGGACCGGCGCAAAAGTTCAAGGGTCCTGTCGTACTTGGCCTTCGAGCGCACAGAGTCGGAAAGACGGCGAACGGTCTCGATATTGTGATTCAAAATATCAGGCGATGCATCCAACACTGTTTGCAGGTCTTCCAGGCGTCCCATGAAATCGGGAATCAAGACTTCCACTCCACACTCTGGGGACCGTTCGCGAATTGCACGGATGGTGGCGGCAAACACGGAAGCTCCCCCGTCTTCAAGGTCATCCCGGGCTACACTCGTGATAACGGCATGCTGCAGGCCCATATTGACAACCGTATCTGCCACGCGTGCAGGCTCTTCAAGATCGAGGTGTGTCGGCCGTCCACTCGTGACGGCACAAAATCGGCAGGCTCTTGTGCAGATATCTCCAAGAATCATGAACGTCGCCGTTCGATGCTCCCAGCAGTCGTATATGTTCGGACACCGCGCTTCCTCACAGACCGTATGCAGCGCCTGTCCGCGCATGAGACCTTTCAGGTCCCTGTAGTTTGGACCTGTTTTTAAGTGGACTTTTAACCACTCCGGCCGATTCGCAGCTTGCTCTCTCATCTTGGCTTCTTTGGTACGCTGCTTCTCGATGAGTTTGGATTCAACCATATGTACCCTTCCTTTCTGCGTGACCGCTTGCCGAGGCTCTTTTCTAGTGTAAAACATCCCTCCACGAAATCAAAGGATGGCAAACAGTGCCATCCTTGTCTCGTCAATCCAACCTGTAAATTGATTGATTAGTACAACACCGTGTTATCGTCAAAGGCGCTCAGACGCTCACGAACTGCCCGTAGAAACTGTCCTGCTACCCAACCGTCGAGTACCCGATGGTCGAGCGATAAGCAAAGATTCACCATACTTCGAACGGCGATGGCATCTCCCTCAACGACGACGGGGCGTTTAACAATCGATTCGACAGACAGGATGCCAGCCTGAGGTGAGTTCAAAATCGGCTGCGATAAAACCGAACCGAATGCTCCGGTATTGTTCACGGTAAACGTACCGCCCTCAATATCAGCCATGGTGAGTCGTCCGGACCGTGCCTTCGCTGCCAACTCGTTCACCTTGTGCGCTAACCCTGCGATACTCAGCCTGTCCGCATCGTGAATCACAGGGACCACCAGTGCGTCGTCTGTTGCCACCGCAATCGAGATATTGATGCGTTTGTGCATCACGATTTTGTCATCTATCCATGAGGCGTTCATGATGGGATAACGTTTGACGGCTTCGACAACTGCTTTGATGAAAAACGGTAAATATGTCAGATCAATGCCTTCGCGACGCTTGAAGTCTGCCTTCATACGGGTACGGAAATGGGATAAAGACGTGACATCCGCTTCCACCATCGTCCAGGCATGCGGGGCATTGTGCTTGCTCTCAACCATCCGCTTGGCAATCGTTTTGCGGATGGGTGACGGTGTGACCCACTCCTCATCGTCATGAGGAGCAGTTCTTGTTCCTGCGCCGGAAGACGGAACCTCGGTTGCGGGAATGGATATGGCAGCGTCAGAACGGACCTCTGTTGCTGAAAGCGCAGTCGAATCCACGCCTTGGCTGGCAGCAGAGGCTGCGGCACCTGCAGATGCCTCTGCGTACGCGAGAACGTCCTTACGGGTAATCCGCCCACCTTCACCGGTTCCGGTCACTCGACTGAGGTCGATTCCTTTCTCTTCCGCAATCCGTAGTACAGCGGGTGAAAAGCGTCCTATTGGCCGTTCGCCTGTGTCAGTTGGAACTTCCGCCATTCGTTGTTTGACAAGAGAACCGTTACTTCGAGTTGCTTCATCGCTGGATGCTTCCTTCGGATGACCTGGTGTCACTTGGTCTGCTTCTGCAGCATGATTACCCGATGCATCCACTTCGGTCTCAATGCGGCAGATGACCGTGCCAACTTTAACCGTGTCCCCTTCAGCGATCAGTAGTTCAGCCATAATCCCGTCAAAATCTGACGGCACCTCTGCGGTGACCTTATCGGTGATCACCTCAGCAATTGGCTCATATTTGCTTACTGGATCGCCAACGGCTTTCAGCCATTTCCCAATCGTGCCTTCAGTGACACTCTCTCCGAGTTGTGGCATCTTGATGTCTGGCATTCACTTCACCCTTTCAGCAACTTACTGGTCTATCGGTTTGGTCTGCAAGAGGACAAGTTGAGCCCTCGTTCGGATTAGAACCGGGCAAGTCGATGCATGGCCTGAAACACCTTGTCAGCAGACAACATGTACGCTTTTTCAAGCACGGGGTTAAACGGCATGGCTGGAACCTCTGGCCCTGCCAGACGGCCAATCGGTGCGTCAAGGTCAAACATCGCGTGCTCCGCAATAATGGCGGATACCTCAGCGCCAATGCCGGATACTTTATTGTCTTCATGGACAATCAAAACCTTGCCGGTCTTCCTGGCAGCATCAAGAATGCCTTCCTCATCCAGTGGACGAAGTGTACGAAGGTCGAGTACATGAGCTTGGTATCCTTGCTTTTCGAGTTCCTCTGCGGCTTCAAGCACTAGGTGCAGTGCATATCCATAGGAAATGACCGTGATGTCGTCGCCTTCGCGCACGACATTCGCTTTTCCGATTTCAACAGTGTAGTCCCCGTCCGGGACTTCTCCCTTGATGGAACGATACAGTTTTTTGTGCTCAAAGAAGAGCACTGGGTCTGGATCGCGAATCGCCGATCTTAACAGGCCTTTCGCGTCGTATGGTGTGGACGGGGTGATAATCTTTAGCCCTGGGACGTGTGCAAAAATGGCCTCGACACTCTGAGAATGATAGAGTGCGCCGTGGACCCCCCCGCCGTATGGAGCACGGACCACGATTGGGCTGCTCCAGTCATTGTTGGAACGATAGCGCATCTTTGCGGCTTCTGAAATGATTTGATTCACAGCAGGCATGATAAAGTCTGCAAATTGAATCTCAGCAACAGGAATCATGCCTGCTGCTGCCGCTCCAATCGCGACACCCACAATCGCGGACTCAGTCAACGGGAAATCAAGACAACGATATTCACCAAATTCTTCCTGCAACCCTGTCGTCACCCGGAATACGCCGCCGCGGACGCCAACGTCTTCTCCAAGCACAAAAACGCGATCATCACGTTTCATTTCGTCATACAGGGCATCGTGGATGGCCTCAATGTACAGTTTTGTCGCCATTCCGACTCTCCTCCTCTGCATAGACGTACTTCATCAAAGTAGACGGATCTGCCTGAGCGGCTGACTCCGCATAGGCCGTCGCAGCATTCACTTCATTCATAACGTCCTTGCGAATCGCTGCATCCGCCTCTTCGTCAAGTAACCCCACCTCCAAGAGGTAGTTTTTCATCCGGACGAGGGAATCTGTCCGTTTGGCCTCTTCAACTTCTTCGCGTGAACGGTATGTTCGGTCATCATCATCACTCGAGTGCGGGACCAGCCGGTATGTCTTTGCTTCGACCAGCGTGGGTCCCCCCCCGGTTCTGGCTTTCTCGACAGCCTGCTTCATCACCCGATAGACCTCAAGCGGGTCCATACCGTCGACGACTACGCCTTCGAAACCGTAGCCTTGTGCACGATCGGCGACATTTTCGCACCCGAGTTGCTTTTTGGTCGGAACGGAGATCGCATATTGGTTGTTTTCACAGAAGAATATAACGGGAAGTTTATGAATGCCCGCGAAGTTGGCAGCCTCATGAAAGTCGCCCTGGTTGCTCGTCCCTTCACCAAAAGATACATAGGCCACACTATCTTCTCCACGCATTTTAGCTGCCAGTGCAGCCCCGACAGCGTGTGGAATTTGTGTGCCGACAGGGCTGGATCCGCTGATAATGCGGTGCTGGCGGTCCCCAAAGTGCCCCGGCATTTGGCGTCCGCCGCTGTTCGGGTCTTCTGGTTTTCCAAACGCCGACAATAGCTCAGTCTTTGCAGTATGTCCATATATAAGTACAAGGCAAAGATCGCGATAGTAGGGTGCGATGTAGTCCCGTGTTCGGTCAAGTGCGAATCCTGCACCTGCCTGGGCACCCTCCTGACCTTGGCATGAAATCACGAATGGGATCTTCCCGCTTCGGTTGAGCAACCACATCCGCTCGTCGACACTTCGGGCCAAGACCATGTACCGATACATCTCTTTGACCTGTTCATCGGTCAATCCAAGTTCACGATGTTTGAGATCAGCCAATCCAATGCCTCCTTTCAGTTCTTCACCGATCAACCGCCGTGGATAGCGACTCCGTCTACAGCAAGGGCTGCTTCTCCAAGCGCTTCGGTCAATGTGGGATGCGGATGAATGGTGTGTCCGATTTCCCACGGTGTTGCGTTCAGTACGCGTGCCAGGCTGGCTTCAGAAATCTGGTCCGTTACATGCGGTCCAATCATATGAACACCAAGTACGTCGTTTGTCTGTTCGTCCGCGATCACTTTTACAAAGCCGTCTGCATCTCCATACACCAAGGCTTTACCATTTGCACGGAACTGAAACTTTCCGGTTTTCACTTTGAAGCCTTTGTCTTTTGCCTCTGCTTCCGTGAGACCAACACTCGCAACTTCAGGACGGCTGTACGTGCATTTTGGAACCATTGTATAGTCTAGCGGATGCGGGTGAAGGCCTGCCATCACTTCGACGGCATGGATGCCCTCGTGAGCGGCCACATGGGCTAACTGTATCCCACCGATAACATCACCGATGGCAAAGATGTTTTTCTCTTTGGTCCGATAGTCCTTGTCGACCACGATGGCCCCCCGCTCCACCGCAATTTCAGTCGCTTCAAGACCAATGTCATCGATGACGGGAGCGCGGCCGACGGCAACCAAGACCGAAGCCGCAGAGAAAGTTTTGATATCGCCTTTCACATCGACCGCTACAGAAACGCCAGATTCTGTGGACTCGAGCGTTTCCGGCATGAGTTTCGCGTTTGTGTGAATTTTGACGCCTCGCTTCTTGAGGACCCTCGTCGCTTCACGCGAGATGTCCTCGTCTTCGAGCGCAAGTATCCGCGGAAGAAATTCTACGAGGGTCACGTCTGTGCCCATGTCAGATAACATCGAGGCCCATTCAATGCCAATCGCGCCGCCGCCGACAATCAACATAGACTCTGGCACTTGGTGAAGTTGGAGTGCATCGTCACTGGAAAGAACACGCACGCCATCAAAAGGCAGGCCAGGTAAGGCGCGCGGCTGCGATCCGGTGGCGATCAGCGTATAGCGCGGTGCAAGGATCTCTGTATCACCATCTGGGTACTCCACCATGACGGAACCAGCCTGCGGTGAAAAGATAGACGGACCCATGATACGTCCAATGCCGCTGTAGACCGGGATATTGTATTTTTTCATCAGGAACTGCACACCCTGATAGAGTTGTTCGACGACCTTTTCTTTGCGCACCATTGCCTGTGCGAGATTCAGTTGTGGTTCACCGATATTGACACCGAACTTCGCTGCTTCCTTGGCAAGGGCAAACACTTCTGCAGAACGAAGCAATGCTTTGCTAGGAATACACCCTCGATGAAGACAGGTTCCGCCAAGCTTCCCACGCTCAACGACAGCCACCTTCATTCCGATCTGCGCAGCACGAATTGCCGACACATAGCCGCCTGTGCCTCCGCCGAGTACAACGAGATCAAGTTCCGATTCTGGCACGCTTTGGCCTCCCATTCATTCCATGGATATGAACGATATATGTAATCGTAGGTGGGTTTGGTGTCTTCGAAACCTCATCATACAGCCACTTCTGCTGGATTTCGAAAGAACGCGCAGGGGATGTCCTGCGCGTTCACAGCTCATGTTTACTTTCCGTTCCGAACGAAAGTACTGCGAACTTGTTTTAGTTGTGCAATGCGGCTTTCTGCCATATGGTCTGCGGCTTGATAGCTCGGTATGCCTTGTTCATCAGCCACCCGGTAGAGTTCAAGCATAATTTTGTAGATGTTCTCGACTTTTGCCTTCGCGCGCTCCGGATGATATCCTTCCAATTCATCCGCAACATTGATGAGGCCGCCTGAGTTAATCACATAGTCCGGGGCGTAGAGAATCCCGCGTTCGTGCAACATGTCGCCGTGCCGCTCTTCGGCAAGCTGATTGTTGGCTGAACCGGCAACAACCTTGCAACGCAAGCGATCAATTGTATCGTTGTTGATGATAGCTCCAAGCGCACACGGAGCGAAGATATCAACATCTTGTGCAAATATGTCCCCAGGTTGTACCACCTTTGCCCCGAGTTCATTGGTCGCCCGTCGAAGTGCTTCTTCGTTGATGTCTGTTACAACGAGCTCTGCACCTGCTTGCTTCAAAAACTCAGCCAATGCGTAGCCTACACTCCCAAGCCCTTGAATAGCGACTTTTTTCCCAGCCATGTCGTCTGTCCCAAGAGCCACTTTCGCTGTTGCCTGTAACCCGCGGAAGACCCCAAGGGCTGTCATTGGACTCGGATTGCCGCTCGAACCGTAGGCGCTGGAAACACCGGTCACGTAGCTCGTTTCCATATGGATAAGGTCCATATCATGGACACTTGTTCCAACATCTTCAGCAGTGATGTAACGGCCGTTCAAGCTTTGGATGTAACGGCCTAGTGAGCGAAATAGCGCTTCGCTCTTGTCTTTTTTCGGATCACCGATGACGACGGTTTTTCCGCCTCCTAGATTTAATCCTGCAGCCGCGGCTTTGTACGTCATGCCACGTGCTAACCGCAGTGCGTCCGTAATCGCCTCTTCTTCGGTCGCATAAGTCCACATGCGGCATCCGCCGAGTGCCGGACCGAGCGTTGTGTCATGAATCGCAATGATGGCTTTGAGCCCAGATGCTTCGTCGTGACAGAAAACAACCTGCTCGTAGTCGTATTTCTCTAGGTAGTTGAATAAGTCCATCGAGATGTGCCTCCTCACGTGTCTCCCATAGCATACCACGAATCTTGTACAGGCCAAACGAGTGCCTCGTGTTGGTGTTGAACGAGAAAACGTTAACCAAGGTGTATGACCAGCAAAAATCGTGCCAACATACTGCTTCGGTGGGTTCCTTTTCATCGATCAGCTGTAAAACATGTGTCATATCAATGCGAAATTGGTCATTTTACATTCGAAACTTCTGTTCAGGCGGTATTGCAAAGGGTAAACCTTATGGTCTTCGAATCGCTTTTGTTGAATGTGGTGTGAAATTTTCTGCAGTTACCATGCAGTAATTTGCGCGTCGTGCAATATTTTGCAAGCAAGCGTTTACATTTGCCTCTGAAGAGAAAAATGTAAATCTGAAAAGGAAGGTTGCTTGCGGTGTCTTTTGATCAGTCATTTTCGCTGCTGTCCAACTTGTTATAGAGGCTCCGTAGTGAGATACCGAGTTGTCTGGCTGCGTCCGTTTTGTTGCCCCCGTTCTTCTGGAGTGTGTTGATGATAATTTGTCGCTCAATCTCGCGTACCATCTCCGGAAGACGCTTCAAATGAGGAGCCACCGCAACATTCGAGAGGGCGGTGAATCTGTCATCGGAAACGGAGACGGACAGTGGGTCGACTCTTTGAACGGGTGGTAAGTGATGTGCGTCGAGTACCGTTTCGTGAAACGACATGTGGATCATTGCACGGCCAATCGTATTTTCGAGTTCCCTGACGTTGCCTGGCCAGTCATAATCCATCAGCCGAGCCACGGCAGTGTCGGAGATGCGCTCAACGTTTCGGCCATAGGTTTGATTGTGTCGGTATACAATGTACTCTGCAATTGGAGGGATGTCCTGCTTTCGGTATCGAAGCGGTGGAATGACAATCGGAACAACGTTCAAGCGATAATACAAGTCTTCCCGAAACCGCCCTTTTGCGACGGCTTGTTCAAGGTTGACGTGGGTTGCCGCAATCAGTCTTACGTCGATGAGGATTGGATTGGTCCCTCCCACCCGAACTATCTCTTGCTCCTGAAGGGCCCGCAGCAGTTTTGCTTGCGTGGCAGTGCTCATCTCTCCGATTTCGTCAAGGAACAGCGTACCTTGTGACGCTTCTTCGAACAGCCCGCGTTTTCCGCCGCGCTTTGCTCCTGTAAACGCCCCTTCTTCATAGCCGAATAATTCGCTCTCAAGCAGAGACTCTGACAGTGCGGCGCAGTTTACCCGCACAAATGGATGACTGTGCCGGTCACTTTGGCGATGGATGGCGTGGGCGAACAGTTCCTTTCCTGTCCCGGATTCGCCGCGCAAGAGTACAGTTGCCGGCGTCTCGGCGGCACGCCTCGCCTGCTCCACGGCCAGTGTAATGGCTGGACTCGTTCCGATGATATCGTCAAATGTATATTTGGCTTGAACGGTTCGAATCAGGTGGTTGGCGCGGTTTAATTCTTCCGTCAGACGCTTAATTTCGGAGACGTCATGGATCACGCCGACACTGCCTCGAAGCTCGTTGCCGACGATGATTGGGGCCACATCCACGACAACCTCGCGTTTTGTTGGACCCACTTTGAGTGGAACATTTTTGACGGGTCGGCGGGTGCGAAGGACTTGAAGGTGCATACTTTCGCCTTCGGCAATGTCTACGTTGGCCGGTTGACCAATCACCGCTTCAGGACGCAAGCCGGTTAACCTTGTGTATGCCGGATTAATCAGGATACCGCGCCCATCTGCATCGACGACGGATATGGCGTCTTGAGTCGATTGGATGATCGCCTCGAGCAAGGTTTGAACGTCCTTCAGGTTGGTCACTTCTGAGGCGAGTTGCTGTCGTGATTGAAGGGCTTGAATCAAACGAACTTTATCCTCGACGAGCAGCACAACAAAGCGCAAAGCAGCGCCGGAAATGACGGCTGTGTCGTTGGACACCAGTTGTTGAAGACAATGAAGCACGTCTTCCTCACCAGTAGCTTCAAGTACTGCATCTGCAGGATACTCAAGAACGGCTTGCTGGTAGTCTTCACGTGTAGGGATTCCGAGTTCTTCGGCCAACTTGATTCCTGAAGCGTTGGGATTCGTGTCAACAACACATTGAATGGTAACCTCGGGGTGACCATAAACAGCTTCAATCAGTTTTCGTCCGCCAACCCCAGCACCGACAATCACAACGTCCATTCTCTCACCTCGTTATGGCAATCACCCGACATTTTACACTTTCTCAGTGAAGATGCGGTCTGTTATTTGTGAAATCTGGTCTGAACGGTCTGTGACGTGGTATTCTCAGAGAGTCAGAGAAGCTCCATCACAAGAAAAGAGGCGCTTACGATTGCGCAATCTCATTGCCTGGGTGATTCTTCTGGTTGTGTTCGTAATTGCCGGAGAAGGGCTCAATTTATTCAGGATACACATTGTAGACTGGCTTGCATACGGTCATGTCACAGATGGCATTATCTCGATCCTTGGACTCATCCTTGCATTTCTCGGTACCGCTTTTCTCGGCGGATATGTTTACTACCGTGACAAGAAACGCGGAAAATTGAAGCGTGAAGGGTGGCGCGGTCGCCCGGTCTCACGAAAGCAAAAAAGTGTACGACGGGAATCCTGAAGGACGTCTCAATCGAGACTCCCAAAAGTGCCGCTCTTGCCGCCCGACTTAAATACGAGTCGAATGGACTCAATTGTCATGGCTTTGTCAATGGCCTTGCACATGTCGTAGACGGTCAGGGCGGCAACGGAACAGGCTGTTAAAGCCTCCATTTCGACGCCGGTTCGATAGGTGGTTTTCACCGTGGAACGGATACGCAGGCATGCAGTATTACTTGCTCCGTCTTCGAGTGTATCGGAAGGAGTCCAATCGCAGTCTACGGACACTTTCGTGAGTGGCAGCTGATGGCACAGAGGAATCAGGTCGGAGGTCTTCTTTGCTGCCATGATTCCGGCGAGTTCACTGACCGCCAATACGTCACCTTTTTTCATCGCCTGTTGTTCAATTTGTTCACGCGTATGTGCTTGCATGCGGACGATTGCTTCTGCAATCGCGGTTCGGTCAGAGTCCTCCTTTTCTGACACGTCCACCATATGACTCTTACCGGTTTCGTCAAAATGCGTAAAGCCGTGCTCGCTCACTCTTGATCAGTCCTTTCAAGGTATGTACGATGCTGCAGTGCAGCATACATTCACCCGCATGACTAAACATGCTGGTATATATGGAGGTGTCGGCGATTTCAACCTATACCATTCAATTATTTGCTGGTCTTGCTGAAAGGACAGGCCTTCGGCTGGTTTCCGTGGAAGACACGGAACCGATGACTGTCAACCGTTTGAAGGTTCTCCTTTGCAAGCAGTTTCCTCAACTTGCTACTCAGATTCAGGGCGCACTTGTTGCCGTGAACCAAGAATACGCACAGGACACTGCAGTAGTTCGTCCCGAAGCTGAGATTGCTTTGATCCCACCCGTTGGCGGCGGTGCACCATCTGCACGACATTCCTGCCGAATCAGTGCCGAACCGCTCGATATGAAGGCAGCGTATGAACTGCTTGAAGACGTGTACTGTGGCGGTACAGTTTTGTTCGTGGGTACGGTTCGTGAGTTCACGGGAGACAAGCAGACCACACACCTGTCTTACGAGGCTTACGAATCGATGGCCATCGAACAAATGCAGCGAATTGCCGCGGACGTCGAGCGTGATCATCCAGGGATTCATACACTGCAGTGGCATCGCGTGGGCGAACTTTTGCCGACCGATATCGCGGTGATCTGTGCTGCGGCTTCTCCTCATCGAGATGATGCTTTTGCGGCAGCAAGAACGCTGATTGAACGCCTGAAGAAAGAAGCTCCGATTTGGAAGAAAGAATTTTATGTTGACGGAAAGTCAATTTGGCAGGCAAATGAACGATAAGTAAGGGGGCGTTGCCCCCCTTATCCTCGGCGTTGCTTCCACTCGATTTGCCCCGAAGCGAGATTCACCTCGTCGATTTCCCCGATTGCACTCAACCAATCTAAGTAACCGAGGGTTTCAGACATGATGAGAGATGTCTGATTTTTGTGTCTCGCAAAATACGAAGTGGCCAGTTGATATGCTGACGTGCCACCGCTCTCAACCACGCGTTCGTAAAATTGCTGCCTTCTTTTCTCTTGGGCTGCCAACCGCGACCGGATTAAGGTGTGGGCATCTTCGAAAACGGGGCCGTGGCCTGGATACACGACTGAAATTTCGAGCTCAAGCAGCGAGCGAAGATTCTCACGGTATTGCATGAGGCTCAGCGTTCGTTTCGCCTCACTGCCCGTCTTGGCAGTCAATTCTGGCTCAACGAGGGCATTGCTGCTGATTTCTGGCAGAAGCTGATCGCCAACGATGATTTCTCCCGTCTCTGCATTCCACAGTGCCAATGCATGCTGAGCATGACCCGGTACATGAAGCACTTGGAACATCGGCAGCACAGGACAAGTCTGATTGTATGAAAGAGTCACGTCGACAGTGGCTTTCGTGTTTAGTTTCTGCAACATACCTAAGTCTTTGTTGGCATGATGAATAACGTCCTCTGGCACGCCCTGCATGGTGTACAGGGTGGTAAAGAACTCCTGCCGATAGCTGTCCCAACGACTCCCCGGCTGCAGCCATGTTTCAACCTCTGGTGGGGCACACACCGTAACCCCGAGGCTTTGCAACCATGCCGCTTGTCCAACGTGGTCCACATGACCGTGTGTCAACACGACTGCAGTGAGGTCCTCCGGCACAAGCCCCTCCTCAGAAAGCCCGCGGATGAGAACGTCGCGAGCGGCTTTTGTACCTGGTCCACAGTCGATAAGGACTGCCTGATTGGCATCCTTGATGAGATAGGCATTGACGGGACCGACTGGAAAAGGTGTCGGGAGTTCCAAACGTCGAATGGTGAGAAGAGTTCCACGAGTCGATGACGTCAATTTACCACCACTTCTTCCACTTAAAATAGATAATGAAAAATACCGTTACGGCAATCATGAGAATCCAGACATAAAGGTAGCCAAACCTCCATGAAAGCTCAGGCATATCATGAAAATTCATCCCGTATAGTCCCACGATGAAAGATAACGGGAGAAAAATGGTGCTGATGATGGTGAGTGTCTTCATGACCTCGTTCATTTTCGCAGACCGTTGCATGGCTTGGAAGTCAAGTAATGCTCCGAATCCGTCCCTCACGAGTTCAATATTGTCGATGGTTCGTGCAATGTGGTCATTGATGTCCTGGAAATACACTTCAAAGTGCCGGTCGACAAAGGGCATCGTTTCTGCCTTGAAACTGCTGACGGTCGCCAATTCATCCAGGGCAATCTTTCGCAACTGATGCAGTCTGCGCTTGATCTGAAACACCGTGGATGCAATTTCTTCATCCGGGCGGCGAAAAACTCGACGCTGCATGCGTTCCAACCGGCCGTCTAAGTCGTCAAGCTGATCCCCAAAGATATCTACGCACCCATCCAGAATTCGGTACAAGACACTCGTAGGGTTCTCAAACGAAAATCCCGCAGCCTCGGCACGCCGGTACATTTCCTCCAGCCATGAGACAGGCTGTTCCGTCACACTGACGATAAAGTTGGTGCCGATAATCAGACTCAGTTCTACGGTGTCCAGCTTTTCAGTGAGTGAATAAAAGCTCACCAGCGCATGAGGTCTTGCCCAGTGATCGTATACATCGACTTTCGCCCGCTGCCCGAAGTGCTGTACATCCTCGACAGCCAGAGGGTGCAGTTCAAGTATATCTCCGAGTAGGTTTTCCACTTCTTCTGCTTCTGGTTGAGCAAGGTGGATCCAACAGGTCTCCCCTGGCAGAGGAGCTCGCGGATTCGTTCTAAATACTCCAGTGCCCGTCTGCACCAGCAAAATCCATCCCCCACTTCAAAATCATCATACCGGATTCGTTCCGTATATCCAATTCTTCTAAACTACTCAATTGCTTCATAGACTTCTATAGATGATTGCAACAAAACAAGCAGGTTTAGGGATTGTCATACATTTTGCTCATAGCATTACGCTGGGAGGAACACATCTTGACTGACCTTCAAAGCCGTTCCAGTTGGTGGCGCGGCGTCATTGGCGCCGCCATCCTGATCGCAGGCTGTATTGCCAGTTTTTCGTATATCTTCGGCGGCGGTTCATGGAATACTTTATCCCAGCTTGAAGCCGCACAGTTTTCAACGATTGCGACCACAGAGCTGTTTGGAACAACGAGCTATCAAAATACGAGTCCGTCTTCAAGTCTAACTTCTCGCCTGTCCAAGTGGCGAGGGCTCACTTCCTTTGAGCAGCCTCTCTCCATGCTTCAGGGACAGCTTTTGCCAGTGGCGTACCAGGGCACGCTCAGCACCTCTCAGCAAGGCAGCTTGTTCTCGTCTGTACAGCAATTCGGACAAACCAATCAGCGTATTGTCATGGGGTGGATTCCCTATGCCAACCCCGTCCAGACGATTCATCTGATTCAAGCCAACGCAGGCCTCAACGTGGCAAGTCCGCTTTGGCTGTCTCTGAAATCAAGCGACGGCAGCGTGAGCAGTAAAATCGAACCGTCAGTGGTGCAGTATGCACATCAGCACCATGTCCAGGTATGGGCTCTTGTCGACAACCAGTTTAACGCAGGGCTCTCGCACCAGGTGCTCAGCAACCCGAATGCACGTAACAACTTAGTCTCGAATCTCGTGTCCCTCGCAACGAAGAATCATCTTGATGGACTAAATATCGACTTTGAAAACATGCAATCGCAAGACCAGCAAGGGTTCACAGACTTTATCAAATCTTTGCATCAAGCCCTTGTCGGAAAGCATATCGTTCTTTCTGTTGACATCACACCCGACATCCAATTTCTGCAGGATTCTGCGGCGTATTTCCATGCAGCCCTCGCCGGATATGCTGATTACGTTGTCCTAATGGCGTACGACGAGCACTGGAGTACAGACCAAACGCCTGGCCCCGTCGCGGACTTACCTTGGGTGACCACATCTATAGAAGACCTGCTCGACACGGGCGTACCCGCGGACAAACTTGTGCTTGGTGTACCGTTTTACGCGAGGTTTTGGCACGTACATCAGGATGGCAGTGTGGACAGCATCGCAGTTCCGCTCTCAGAGGTGGACAGTATCTTGAAACAACATCAAGCCACAAGCTCATTCAATCAGCAACTCGGGGTGGCATATGCACGCTATTCGAAGCCGGATGGATACGAAGAAGTCTGGTTTTCCACGCAAGAGACACTGAACCGCGAACTGCAGCTTGTCCAAAATGACAACCTTGCTGGGGTATCTATCTGGTCGCTCGGATTGTCCGATCCAACCAGCTGGTCGTCTGTTATTCATGGCCTGACACAGATGCTGTCCTAATGCCCGAGTCGGACTGAGGGGTGAACAACGGTGGACATTGTCCTGATTGCAATGGGGTTTCTGACTCTGCTAGGCTATGTCGTGATGGCGATTATACGGCCGCAAACGGCCCTCTCAGGGTTGGATGCGTCAACCGAAATGTTTGTGCAAGCTGTTCCATGGATTGTCGTTTCGATGTTTGCAGCCGGACTGATTGCACAGTGGCTTCAACCGCAGCTTATTGCCCGGTGGCTCGGAAGAGAAGCAGGGTTCGGAGGGATTTTACTTGGCACCCTGCTCGGTTTGTTCGGCACCGGATCGCGCTGGGCAATGTATCCACTCGCTGCAGGCATGTTCGCAGCCGATGCCAGTCCAGGCGCCGTGTTTGCCTTCGTCACCACTTGGCAGTTAGTTTCTCTGCCGAGGCTCCCTGCCGAGATTCCGTTTTATGGAGTAAACTTCACCGTTGTGCGTGCCATCGTTTCCGTGGTTATCGCACTGATTGGCGGGATTGTCGTCAATCGATGGTTGGCGTAGGAGCTTATGCTCAGCAATGGCATCCCGTGTACGAGACGATCTAATCACCGGAAATCAATCGGTACACTCGCACTCTTATCACCCGATTGGTATCCGCTCTTCGCAAGTCTGATCTCGAGTAAGCCGCTTTGATAGCGTGCGCGAGCTCCTGAACGTTTGACACGCACCGGCAGGTCTACACGCCGTTCAAAAGAACCCGAAAACCGTTCTGTTGCCCGCATCGTTCCCGATTGCGAGTAGGGACGGTCAATCTTTCCCGAAATGATAATCTCCTCTGCAAACACTGACAGTGTGACATCGCGGGCACTGTTCAGGCCGGGTATTTCAGCGATCACGATGACCTCTTCCCCTGTTTCGTAAACATCGACGGGGATTGAACCGCTGGACTGCGATTGCGACGGAATGCCCCCCATGCCTCCTGGGTTCATACCCATATTCTGGAGCCAACTCCCCCAATCACCGTTCATGCCTGAAAAAGGCCAACCATTCAGGGGACCGGATCGGCCAGTGCCAGCTCCTGCTCCAGGTCCGCCTGGGTTGTTCACCATCCCACCGAACATTTGCTGCATCTGCTCTTGCATTGTCCGAAGGCTCGAAAACATGTTTTGAAAGGGCATCTCGAATTCCTCCTGCGTTGTGTCATGGTCCACGCATCCGTGCAAACTAGACCGTTGTTCCGGCACGCGACCGCACATGACATCTCTCGGTATACTCTACGCAGGCCCGGCTCCGGATGTCCGCCCAGCATAAGTTCGTTTCTTGACGGGTTCGATAAAATGGGAAGGTACTGACAAACAACGGGGTAAGGTCCAAGGGGAAATTTTCATCGAAGAAATAATGACAGACCAGCCTTACTGATGACAAACCGATTGGAGTGTGTTCCCTTGCCGATACGAAAAACCGGTTTGAAGGCTGAAGATGGGCTCTTCTCTGGTGCAAGGGTTACCGCTTGGCTCCTTGATGCGTACAAACGCCTTGAGACGCACTACGGAGACCTGCACTGGTGGCCAGCACAAACGGTAGAGGAAATGGTGATTGGGGCCATCCTTGTCCAAAACGTAGCTTGGAAGAATACGCAGAAGGCCCTGTCCAACCTGGATGATGCCGGCCTGATGAGCTTTAGCGCGATCTATGCGGCCAACATTGAATCTGTTGCCGAACAAGTTGTTCCAACGCGGTTTTATAATATGAAAGCGAAACGCCTCAAGTCTTTTGCAGAACACTTGATCAACAAGTACGACGGTGAACTGACAGACATGCTCAGCCAGCCGCTCGACACACTTCGCGAGGAGTTACTCAGTATTCCTGGAATCGGCCCTGAAACCGCGGACGATATTGTGTTGTACGGTGCCGGCTTGCCGTCGTTTGTTGTCGACGCATACACAAAACGTATCCTGTTTCGTTGCGGCGTGATTCCGGAAAGGGTGGACTATGAGGAACTGCGCCAGTGGTTTATGAAACATCTGCCGGCTGACCCGGCCATGTTCAACCAGTTTCACGCCCTGCTCGACAGAACAGGCAACCGTTGCTGTTTGGCCAAAAAACCGCGTTGCCTAGACTGCGCTCTACAGGAGATCTGCCAATTTGCAAGTGACGAACGCCGTGCAGCAGAGCGTGATTGACCATCGTGACAGACGCTTTACGGCCTTACGACAGCCATAGTTACTCGAAACTGATGGGAATGAACTGCTCAACTTCGCCTTGCGGCGAGACGTATTTCGTCACGCGTACGGTCAGAATCCCATTGGCGTAAGATGCCTTGACACTCGATTCGTCCACGCGCATCGGCAGATCAATCTCACGCTCAAAACTTCCGTGATGACGCTCAGTGAGATGGATACTCTCCTCACGCACCGGCAACGCGGGGACAGAGCCTTTGACATACAGGGAGTGTGGCCCTACAGATAAAGCAATATCCGATGGTGATTCGACACCAGGTATTTCAATGGCCGCAATCAATTCTTGTCCGCGTTCAAACAGGTCTATCCGTGGATAAATACTCGTTTCATCACTGTCCGTCATGGACATCTGCTGCCACTGAGGAAAAGGGATGTTTTTGAAGAAATCATCCCCGAGGATTTTTTTCATGTCCTTCATGTCCCCGAGATTCTTCAATATCTCAAAGGGATTGTTTACATCTCGTCCC
Source organism: Paenalicyclobacillus ferrooxydans (assembly GCF_001399675.1). Lineage (GTDB taxonomy): Bacteria > Bacillota > Bacilli > Alicyclobacillales > Alicyclobacillaceae > Alicyclobacillus_B > Alicyclobacillus_B ferrooxydans. Next base: position 37,155 of record NZ_LJCO01000048.1, on the reverse strand, counting down.
TTCGGCCCCATAGGTGACTCCTCCAAGCATCAGTTTCGTCTGCGTCATGCACAATGTGGATATTGTTGAGGTGCATGTTAGATTTTCCTGAAACACCCCCAAAGCCTTCGTTTACTTTGGCTGTCCTCCGAAATCCGGTCTGTCGATTCTCACCACAGGAGATGACACTCGAACTGCTGACACTGTCGATCACGATTTTTCCATATTGAAACATCGTCATGGTATCGACCTCACAGTCGGTTCCGTATCATCCGGTTTTTCGTCATCGTCGTCCTGAAGGAACTGTTCGGCCCATTCAGGGACCTGGTTGTCAGGCACGCTCATCATATCGAACGTATCTGGGTCGTTCAGGAGTGAGCGCAGACTGCTCATGACGTTGTTGTTTCCGGAAACAGAACCAAATCCTTGATTGTGTTTCTTGTAACTCTGGAAGTTTGTTGGCCAATTGTTACCTAGATTCACGCACGAAGCACCCTCCACCTGTTCGATGTGGATGGTACCGATGGCGAACACAGGAGACAGAATATGTCGCATGGGCTCCCCACCCTTCTGATGAATCGGTGTACTAAAACCGAATTGCAAAGCCACGGTCGGTCTCTTCGAGGTTACTTGAGCCGTCTGCAGTTTGCGGTGGCAATCGGTCTTTGTGGAGTTGATTGTTTGCTGTTTGCGCTGGCAACCGGCTTTTAAGCGCTGTCGTCTCACGATTGCCAGAGTCCATCGCTGTCTCCACTCGGGGACCCTGCGATTTTCCGCCTTGCAACCGAACGTTGCTTGTCGATTTCTTTGTATTGCCAGGGAACTGTCCGAAATTGTTCCCTAGGTTGAGCGAGCCGCTCAAATCATGGATGTCTAGACTGTCTAAGCGAAAGACTAGACTTTCAAGCGTTGCGCGATCGACGTGTAAAGATTCCACGGTGATCTGAACGTTTTTGTCGTGCAGTTTGTCAGACACTTCACGAAGGGTCTGTGTCAATTCGGATAACTGTTGCATCATTTCTTTCTGCACTGAGCGGTTTCTCCATAACATTGATATCGCCACACTTTGTCCAACGGTTTCTATTCAGGATATGTCCTTCGTTTGGGCAATAGAAGTGAAACCTGCTGCAAGAATCGTTGTTTACGCTTTTATGAATAATCGGGGTAGACTCCGAAAATGCTACCTTCATGAAACCATTCCATGATTTTTCAGGAGGATGAAGCTTATGCCAATGCAGCAACAACGAAGCAATCAAGGCAGTAATAACCACCTGGTTCCATTTGCCGACTCCGCATTGGAGCAAATGAAGTATGAAATTGCTTCAGAGTTTGGGGTTGTTCTTGGAGCGGAAACAACATCGAGAGAAAACGGATCCGTAGGCGGAGAAATGACCAAGCGGTTGGTTGCATTCGCGGAAACCAGCATGGGCGGCTCACCAAACCGCTTGACACACTAATAGAAAAATGTCCGAGGGACAACGGGAAACCCTCCGTTGCCCCTCGGAACAAAGATACCAAGGATTTATCTGACATACCTTCCCATTCCGGGTGTCAAGTGAGACTGTAAGTCTTCCGTGACGATGACGCCCTCGAGCCCCGCTGAAGCAAGCATCTCGAGTGCTTCACTCCACGGGTATAAAAACGCGGCAGTGGACAGAGCATCTGCCATCATTGTATATGGCCCCATCGCAGTCAAGCTCAGAATGCCGCCTGCAGAGTGCTTAGTGCGGGCATTTAGAATATGGTGAGATCCCGCATCAATAGGGCTTCTCCGCTCATAGGTACCAGATGTGCAAACCGCTGCATCCTTTACACACAGGCTGAGAATCGTGTCCGCATGTTGGACTGGATGACGAATACCGATGCGCCATGGTTCCGCTAGTTCGTTCATACCTGACGCAAAAACATCTCCGCCTGCATCAACGACGAATCCGGGAAATCCGTAATTGTTCAGCTCTTTAACAGCCAAGTCCACTGCCAAACCTTTCGCCACGGCGCCGAGGTCCAGTTTCATTGGCCGATGAAGACATACGGTCTGATTGTTTGGGTCCAGTTCAATGTCCCGATATGTCGCATCTTTCGAGACGTGAACAGGCGACGAGACTGTATCGCCTGTAAGATAGTGCCGTTTGAATCCGAGTTCTTCCATACGATGACCGACCGTTGGATCAAATCGTCCATCTGTCCAATCGGCCACCTCGCAAGCGAACTGTATGCTTTGAAAAAGGATGGGACTCACGGACACCGGTTTTCCCGCTGGTGCGTTGACCAACGCGGACAGTTCGCTGTCTCCATCGAATCGGCTGCATGCGTTTTCCACTGCTCTCATCGCCATCATTGCCTGGCTCATGGCAGGTTCGACTCTGTCATCGTGTTCGCTGGCAATAAGCTGTATCTCGATTACAGTCCCGAGTGCTAGCCAAGATCTCTTCACGATTGCTAATCACCGTCCGATACCTCTGTTTCACCGAGTTTATCCTTCGTAGTCCTGGCTCTGCGCATCCCGGCTTTGTATTACGGTTACCAGTAATCTAAACGCTTTGTTCAAACCGTGCGCGGTACCAAGCATCAAATTCTGTTGCTGTAATCCGTTCCCCCGTGATGCCATCTGACGCTTTCGATGCAAGAAATACGATCGGCACCGCCATGATCTCCGGCTGCAACATGGGCCCTGCCAGCTGAGATTTTAATTCTTCCGGAATCATTCCGGTTTCCGTGGCGCCGCCCGGCAACAACATGTTCACTGTGACCCCATACGGCTGCAGGTCCTCAGCCATAATGTAGGACAGGGACTCTGCGCCCGCTCGAGAGGGTCCGTAGGGTACAAAACCTCGCCGACGCATTGTAGAATGGTTCATCGATATGTTCACAATCTTACCCTCTCGTTGCTTCACCATCATTCTTGCAAACCCCTTGGCAACGAGAAAGTATCCAGTCAAATTGGTGTCAATGACATCCCGAAACCCTTCCGCAGTCACCTCATAAAAAGGCTGCGGTTCAAGCATGAACCGCCGGTTCACAGTACGCATGCCGATCCCGGCATTGTTTACAAGCAGGTCAATTCTGCCCCATGTCGATTCGACCCACTGAACGGCTGAAGCAATTGATGCCTCAGACCGGACATCCATGACGAGTGAATGTACATGGTAACCGAGCGCCTGAAGTCTAGCTGCTTGGTGATTCAGTTGTTCCTCTCCGCGCGCGGCCATCGCGACAGACGCTCCAGCCCTCCCTAAAGCCTCGGACATTGCTAGGCCCAGTCCGCTCGACGCCCCTGTTACCACAGCCTTCACACCAGCGAGAGAGATTTGGTTCAAACTGTCTTCTTGCATCATAGCCACCTCCAGCAGTGCGTACCTCAAGACTCCTTCAGTCATTGTGGTTTCTCAGTCGTTGCGGTTCTCAGTCATCGTTGTTTCTCAGTCATCGTTGTTTCTCAGTCATTGTTGTTTCTCAGTCATTGTTGTTCCTATTCTCGGGACACCGGTTCATTACCTGTTTCTGTGATCCATAATCGGTTCATCATTGGTATCCGATATATTGAAGAGTCAATCAACCTGGCTGGACAGAACCGCAAGATGTTCTGCCTACAGTCCTCTCCGCTTTAATTATTGCTTGGCGTAGCTGGCCAGGGCATTCAGAATGGCGTCATCCTCCAGTCCTGCCCGCCACAGTGCAACGCCCGCGATGCCGTAAGACTGCGCCAATGCGAGTTTTGCTGCCGTACTCTGACCGTTTTCGTAGTAGGTAGTATGGTTCATGCCTTTCGCATCGGTCCATGTGTACCAAGGCGCTTCAGCCGTCGCATCCCACTTCACTTGGATGTGGTGAGCCGCGACAAAGGAATCTATCGTCGGCAGGCTGAAGGAGGTTGTGTGCTTGCCTGACCAGTCGTAACCATATGCGTCAATGCCGAGGATTACCTTTTGCGCCGGGATGCGCGATACCGTATAAGACAGCGTCTGTTGCACCCATGGGAGAGGAGCAATGGGCCCCGCTGGCCCACCCGGGTAGGAGTAGTCATAAGCCATGATGATGACCGCATCGGCGGACTGGCCAATCCTGGTTATGTCATAGCCTTGATTCCACGGCTCACCATGCGTGCTGGTGTCGGCAGGCACCACTACATTGAGTATCTTCCCGTGGTCGTGAAGGATACTCGCAAGCCCCGCTATAAATGTGGTATACCCGTTACGATCCGCGGCGGGGATGGCTTCGAAGTCCAGCGTCACTCCATCGTAACCCTCTGATAGAACCGCCCCGACCAATTGGTTCGTCAAATGAGTACTTCGGGATTTGTCAGTTAGTATGGACGTCATGACCTTTGTATCAAACCCGCTGCTGCCGAGGTTTGTCACCATCGCCGTCACAGCGTCGCCTTCCTTTGAAGCCTCTTCAGCTGTACCAGCCGGTGCGCTCCCTAGGAGGTTCCCGGCACTGTCGATAGTCCATGTGTCTAATGCGAGTCCGTGAAACACCGTCCTGTGGCTCGTGACATCGTTGAACGGCCCCATATTCTCTGAGTAAAAAGGAACAAACGCCATCACCAAGGGCTTGCTGTGGACGGCAGATTTCACTGCATGCCGTTTTGCGTTCAAGCTCAGCTTGAAGTCGCCGCCTGAGGATGTCCATCCTAATTGTGACAGAGCTGCGTTCAAGCTGCTAATGGGTACGTACACCGCCCCGTCCCAGGCGTAAACTGGTGCGTAGAGGGCATGACCCGGACCAAACGCAATCACAGTGCTGGTTTTTGGATCTTCAATCAACCCAGGTGATGCAGGCGACGTCAGCCCGAGGGTCAGTTCCCTCCCCGTCCACGAACTGGGCAGTCCCCCACTCGACAGGGTTTTGGCTATCGCCTGAGCAGGTACATAGGTGGCTTCATTATGAAATACTGCCAAGACACTCCCTGCCGTGCGTCCGTTGACTTCGATGGTTTCCTGTCGAATGACGTCCCCGCTTCGTACGTATGTGTAGTGCTGGTTAGGTTTCAGTTCAATCGCGATTTGGTGATGACTCACTTCGCTCACGTCACCGTCTTCGGTTAACGATGATACAAGAGTATTGGCTTGCACATATTCGGTACCGTGATATGTCTTTGTCGTCGTAAATGGGACAGGCCGGTTGACCTCAATCCGGCTTAGCAGGGTCTCTACTTCGTTTTTCGACAACCAGACCTGTGAACGTACGGAAAGACCCGCTATCTCGTCTACAACTTGTCCATTCACGAGCAGGTCCTTCGGACCTGCGTCATAGACATGAAAGAACACCTCATATATGACAGTGCCTGCTCCGCACGCAACCAGTGCCACGAGCCCTGCAAACCAACGTTTCGAAAAGCGCCGTTTCCGATCGTAAGTTCGATCCCGCCTTGTACTGCGGCGTACACCGTATTCCAAAAAGTCTACCTCCCTATCATCCCACAGCTCATTCTGCCAAGGCCAATGGAAGCTTGTAAAGTGACAATAAAACGGCGCCTTGAGAAAGCAGGCGCCTTGGTACTCACTTATGCATTGATTCTGCTGATTCTGCTCGGTGTTGTTCTATCAGACATTGTTAGCCTTAGTTCACAGAAGGCGTACTGTTTCCCCTGTTGTCCCGCTGCCGCTAGCTATAGAGGAGCTTCCACTACTCACGGTAGAGTTCGTGCTGCCGGTTGGGCCCGTCGATCCGTTTACGCTGGATCCAGAGGGGCTTCCAGTGGCTCCTATGCTGCTGGAAGAGCTTGAACCTGAGGATGAGCTACGGCTCTGATTGTCCAGGTTCTGGAGGTTATCGACTTGCCAGATACCGGTCCCGCTGTCTTGGAGAAGGGTCCAATCGTTGGTTTGGCTCGACCAATAATAGTGTGCATTGGTGTACGTTATAGTATCTACTTCAGTCGTAATGAGGTCGTCCTGGCCCGGCGTGGAAGTCGTGTCTTGTGTGACGACATGAAACAAGAGCAGTTTGAGACTCTGGATCTGGTCCTGTTGGCTGATGTCTTTCCATGACGTCGGCGTGAAATACTGTGTTATGTCATTGACGAAGTTATGGGTGACGTAGCCTTCGTGGTACAACTGCTCGGTCAAGGCGACTACATCGTTCGTGCTAGACAGGTCCGTCGTAACCTGCTCAACGTATTGTGCGATGTTGGCCTGGGAGTTCCCGACGTAGTTTAGATTTGTTTTTAAGTTCCATATCGTGCCCGTCCAGTCGCGTTTCAGGGACACCAAGTACATGCCGTACACTGGATCTGGCAGGGCTCGTCAAATTGTATATGGTGTACCCTGACGTGGCTGGGCCCATCACATTATTGAAGGGAGTATTCGACGTCGAGAGGCAGGGTACAGCGTACCGTGGTGCCGCAACCAACGTTACTGTCGATTTCGATACTTCCGCCATGGTTCTCAATAATCCGCTCGGTGATTAAAAGACCGAGGCCAGTACCTGTCGCCTTGGTTGTGTAAAACGGATCAAAGACTCTCGGCAAAATTGCTGTAGGAATCCCTTCTCCGTCATCCGCAAACTGGATTGTAACGTTTCTTTCATCTGAGTTGAAGTTTACTGAGATCTCTCCGCCCTGAGGCATGGCTTCAATCGCATTTTTAAAGAGATTGAGGAAGGCTTGTTGAAGTTGCTTCTCATTGCAAAGGATGTAATGAGATGGATTGGCATCGACATGTATCGTCACATTCCGAGCACTCGCCTCAGATGAGATAAATGACGCAGCCTTTTGGACAACCGTCACAAGGTTTCGACGTTGAAACTGCATGGCGAGCGGTCGACATACAGCCAGTAGCTGCTCGGTGATAAACTCTATCTGTTGCAGGCTCTCACGGATCAGGTTATGGTACCGATCCTTATTCTCAGTGTTGGTGTGTAGAACTTGAAGAAAGCCTTGAACCACTGTTAAAGGGTTTCTGATTTCGTGCGCAAGCCCCGCCGCGAGTTCTCCAACAACACGCAGTTTCTCACTTTGGAGCGTCAAATCCTGTAGGCGCTTTTGTTCGGTAATGTCCTGTGTGGTACCAATCATACGAAGCTGCCCGTTTTGGTCGATGAACCGCGTCCGTCTTGTGTGAAGGGTTCTGACTTCGCCATCCGGGTGCACAACTCGAAACTCGGTATCCCACGGCTCTCCGGCGAGCAGCTTTCGTTTTACTTCAACAAACGGTTCTCTATCCTCCGGATGAATGCGCTCGATCATTTTTTCGTACTTAATAAAGCCCGTATTTGCAATACCGAACATCCGAAACATCTCGTCGGACCAAAACGACCCCTGCCTCGACGGGTCAAATTCCCACGTACCGAGCTGAGTAATGCTTTGCGACCGGTTCAGTAATTCCTGCGTCTTCTTAAGAGTATTTTCTAGTTCCCATTCATAGGTACGATTTTCAAAGACGACGTATGTGCCTCGAAAATCACTCGACCTTGCTGGAATCAGGGTGACGCTCACAAAGATAATAACCCCGTCCTTTTGGCGGAGTCGGAATTTCATGCTGGATCGTTCTTGATTTACCTTAAATTCGTTCCACTGTCTGATCAACTTGTCCAGGTCATCTTCGTGTGCTAGTTTTCGCAGATCCATTCCTTGCAGTTCTTGAAAAGGATACCCGGTCAATTTTTCAAAGGCGGGATTTCCGCGTACACATGCACCGCTCGGATCAAGCTGACAGATACCATACGGATTTTCCTGAAACAGCTCTGGCGTCATATAGTTCCTCCGTTATCTGTCTCTGAACTGAAGGTCTAAAAATATCTGAATTCGACACATTATCCGTTCTTGTATAACTGTTGGCGCGATTATTACAATTTTCCATGCCGTGGGAATTTTCCTGCTTTCATTTTGTCCTCCAAACAGAGAACGTACGTTCGTGTTTACTATACCACACGTGGCAAGGGGCGATAAGCCGGCAAAGCGGTTCCATGATGGAAAAGGTTTTTCGCCTAGGATTGTCGAATCCTCAGTCAGGTTAAACAGATTTGGAGTGACGACGTGAAACCGTTTCTGAAGTGGGCAGGGAACAAGTACCGTATCGTGGATAGAATTCGTGGATTGCTGCCTGCGGGTGTGCGTCTTATCGAGCCATTTGCCGGGTCTGCAGCCGTATTTTTGAACACCGACTACAAGGAAAACATCGTTAACGATGTGAATACTGACCTCATCAGCCTTTATGTTGTGCTGAAGACACACGGTCTCTCGTTTATCGACGAATGCAAAGGGTTATTTCAAGCGGATACAAACTCGCCGGAAGCCTACTACAACCTTCGCGACGAGTTTAATCAAGTGCTCGATCCGGTTCGCAAGGCTGCACTGTTCCTGTACCTAAATCGGCATGGATATAACGGACTGTGTCGCTATAACCGTGACGGCCAGTTTAATGTGCCGTTTGGGCGGTACAAACAGCCCTATTTTCCTTTTGAGGAAATGATGATGTTTTACCATAAGTCGCAAGACACGGAGTTCACTTCTGAGGACTTTGAATCGGTAATGAGTCGTGCCAAGCCTGGTGACGTTGTGTATTGCGACCCCCCGTATGTACCGTTGTCACCAACCTCGAATTTCACGGAATACAGTGCAGGTGGATTTGGTCCAAAGGAACAACTTCGCTTGGCGGAATTAGCGAAGGCATTGTCCGGAAGGGGAATTTCCGTTCTGCTTTCCAATCATCACAACGACTTTACATTGCAAGCTTATTCCTCCGCTCAAATTACGTCGTTCGACGTCCAGCGATTTATCAGCAGCGATGCGGCAAACAGGAGGAAAGCGACAGAGTTGTTAGCCTTTTTTCCGGGGCAACCCCAAAGTGTAGTATAAGCGGATTCCTGTTTTCTCGTCCTGAACAGGGTACGCCTTCAGGCCGCAGCTGCACCACATGGAGGGGTATGAATAATCGGACACCAGCTCTTTGCCGCATGAGCAACGATAGCGAGTCGCGGGTATAACCTGGATGATGGACGATGGGTCATCCGGTTGTATCCGTTCCGGCTTCAGTCGCTTCCCGAGCAATTGCACAGCCTGTTTGTCCTTGGCGAACTGTACCTCAATATCCCCATTTGGGCCGGTAATGTGTCGACGCCGTCCGCCGTGATAACGCAGCACTTTGCCGAGCGAGGTGGCTTCGACAAAAGCAATGACGGGCACACTTCGTTGGTCGAGACATTGTCCGGTGATCTTGTACCATCTGAGCTTTTCTTCTACTCTTGGTGCTTTCAATTCAATTTCCTCCCCGTGTACCATCCGAATTCTCTCTTTGTTTATTAAGACGTACGGGGTTAAAATTCGTTACACAAAATCGAGGGGAAATTCTTGTGAAACTCACTCGATACTTGCAAGGACTGACGACGAATTTACGAAGAGCCGCTCTTCGCGCCATAGATGCTGTGACCCACCATGCCAACGATCACAAGCATCAGTCCAGCTAGAGATGTGTTCGACGGCAACCGCCACGAGACGAAGATCATCTGCAGCAACAGCGAAAAAACGACCTCGCCTGATTGGGTAGCCTCGACTGCGGCGAGTTCACGAACGTTCCCTTTTGTCATATCTGTTGCGTGAAAAAACAAGATGGTCGCGATAATTCCTGAACTCAGGGCAACAACAGCCGTCTGCTCAAGCTGTCCTGACGTAGGGAGACCTATGGTGCCTATACCCACGCACGATAAGCCAATCCACAGGGGCAAACTGGCGATGGTCATGCCAGACACTCTTTCAATGGCACCGAGTCGGCCATTGCACAACTCCATCATCTTTCGGTTGCCAAGCGGATACGCAAAGGCAGCGATGACAATGAGCAGGATTCCCATCAGCAATGCGTTGGGACGAACGGATCGCGCATGCCCGAGCTCCACGACCAGAATACCTGCAAAGATCACGGCAGACATGGCGAGTCCTCGAACCGGGATTCGACTCCTTACTCTAGCTGTATCAGTGATGCCTGACTGACGCTCGGGAAACAAGGGAGATAACAGTGACCCTGCGATGATCGTAAATTGCCAGCTCGCAGCCACAAGCCAAGCCGGTTCGTATGCAGCTGCGATACAGAGAGGAATGTAAAACAGGCCGAACCCAACGGTGCTCCATAGGATCCACCGCAGCGGAGCTTGTTTCATCTCATGGATTAACGCGGACCAAGTGCCACGGTACCAGACAATGATGAGCAGGAGCGGGAACATGTACAAATAGCGCAGTGAAGCACTCCAAATCCAACTCCCACCGGCGAGACTCATGAGCTGATTCACGACGAAAGTGACAGCGAAAAATATGGAGGACAATAGTCCAAGGGACACCGAGCGCACCCGCATCCAGACCCTCCCTTTTCGTTCATAGTCGTAGGTCCGAGTGCGATGAAGCCCTACTCTGTTTGCTTCATAAAAAACGTGCCGACGGAGCGAGCAACGAGTTGATCTTGGTCATTTCTGACCTCACACTCGGCGTACATGAGACGACGGCCTTGTTTGACAATGGACGCTTCGGCCGCAAGCATCTCCCCTGTCGCGCCGGTGACAAAGGTGGTATGAAGATCGGTGGTAACCGCGCGTTGTACGCCGTTTTCATCGGCTTCCACGAGGTTTGACATGGCGACGTCAACCATCGTGGAAATGATTCCGCCGTGAACCACACCAACACTGTTGAAGTGAATGGGCTTCAACTGCAGAAGGATGAGAACACGGGCACTACTCAGTCGCTGGTACTGGAATCCAAGGAATTGATCGAGCGGTTGCAAGATGAAACGCATCGCAAGCCTCCTGAACTGTCATCCTATTTAATTTACCATGAATATTCATACGAAACATGTGAGGCAAACGTTTTTCATTATGGGTGACATGTATTCCTTTTAGCTGGTGTCTTATAAGGAACCTCCCGAGTCGGGAGGTTCGCATGCTCTTCCCTAAATCTATGGTTCGCTCAGGAGAACTTAATCTTACCCGCTGCCTCTGTCGCATGGGTACGTGCTGTAGAGACCTCGTCTGCGGCCGACAGCACAACGCCAAGTCTTCGCCCAACGGTGGCGTTCGGCTTTCCAAACAGCCGTACTTGTGTTCGAGGCATCGTCAATGCCTCATCAATCCCCGAAATCTGATATTCTGCTGACTCGATGGGTGACTTTAGCGCGCAGCTTGCACCAGGTGTCAACACGGTGATGTCAGGGATGGGCAGGCCTAGAATTGCCCGCACATGAAGTGCAAACTCCGATAAATCCTGCGTCACCAGAGTGACCAAACCTGTATCATGAGGACGTGGAGACACCTCACTGAAGTATACTTGATTCGGTGTGACAAACAGCTCCACGCCAAAAACACCATATCCTCCAAGAGCATCCGTCAGTATCTTCGCAATTTGTTGCGCTTGAAGGCGCTGTTCGTCCGTCAATACGTGGGGTTGCCACGATTCAATGTAATCTCCATCTTTTTGTACATGCCCGATGGGCTCACAAAACGTCGTTCCGGACACAGACCGTACGGTCAGGAGTGTGATCTCCGAATCAAACTGAATGAACTCCTCCACAATCACGCGGGCATTCTTTACGCGTCCACTGGTCATCGCATCGTTCCACGACGCTTCGACGTCTTGCACTGAGCGGCAGATACTTTGACCCTTTCCGGATGAACTCATCAGTGGTTTAATCACACAAGGGGTACCAATTTTGCTGACAGCCTCATACAGCTCGTCGAGATTGTTCGCGAATTCATATTTTGCAGTGGGGAGTTTCAGGCCCTCTGACGCAAGTCGTCGAATTCCTTCCCGATCCATGGTCAATCTTGCCGCTGTAGCAGTCGGAACCACGTGATACCCGTCTTGCTCAAGCTCAACAAGTGTCGGTGTAGCAATGGCTTCAATTTCGGGTACAATCAAATCCGGTTTTTCTTGTTCAATCACAGTTCGAAGTTGTTCGGATGACAACATGTCAATCACGTGCGACCGATGTGCTACCTGCATGGCCGGGGCATTGTCGTAACGGTCTACAGCGATGACCTCGATGCCGAGTCTCTGTGCTTCAATCGTCACCTCTTTTCCCAACTCACCCGAACCCAATAACAGAATCTTCTTCGCATGTTTTCCTAGCGGCGCACCGTACATGACATAAACACTCCTCTTCAGATGATCATCGGCAACACAAAAGACCGCCTGGGATTCTTGTATAGAATGCCCAGGCGGTCGGCTGACATAGCGATTGCACTCCCTTGTGGTCACCCACTATCCGCCAGTCATGCAATCGAAGTTTGATGTTGTATGGAGTGCAGAATAACAAATTTTTCGTTGTAACACAACCCGTTCTCTTAATCTGCTTCGGACCTCACACACATACATCTCAAACATTGTGAGGGCCCTTTGTTCGTGGCACGGAAATTCGGCTTGGAGTTGTTTCATACAGGTCTTCGACTTAAACTTACATGTAACGTCAGCAAAGCGGAAGGAAGAAATATGGGTCTCACAGCATTGATTACAGGTGCGTCATCAGGGATCGGAGATGCTTACGCGCAGGTATTTGCAGAAAACGGATATGACCTCGTGATTACGGGCAGAAACCCGCTGCCGCTGCATAGGTTGGCCAGCAGACTTCAAGAGAAACACAACGTGGCTGTCAAAGTCGTGGTCAAAGACTTGGCCCACCTTGAGCAAGTGTACTCGTTATATGACGAGACAATCAGCGAGCAGATCGATGTTGTTGTGAATAACGCAGGGTTTGGACAGTACGGGTACTTTTACAATACAGACTTGCAGACTGAGTTAGACATGATCACGGTGAATGTCTCTGCTGTGACCATCCTCACAAAGCTCTATCTGCAGCTCATGGTCCGGCGAAACTTCGGAACCATCATCAACGTTTCGTCAACGGCGGCGTTTCAGCCTGTTCCACTGATGAACGTGTATGGTGCTACAAAATCGTATGTGCTCTCGCTCACTGAGGCCATTGCCTCTGAACTTGAAGGAACAGCAGTTCACGTGATGGCTGTGTGCCCAGGCAGCACTGAATCGAATTTTCACAAGCGAGCCGGCTCCGAACGCAGTTCAAAAGACAGGACGCAGCTGATGACGGCTCGACAGGTAGCTGACATCACCTACGATGCCATGTTGAAGCGCAAGCGGATCGTGATCCCAGGATTCACGAATCAGTTTGTTGCCCAAGCACACCGGTTTCTGCCCCGACATGTCCTGTCTCGAATGGCAAAGCAGATGTACCTTCGGCGTAAACGCTGAGAGGCCTACGCGCTCTCGCGGTCCCCGATCCTGGACGTTGCTGTACGTTTTCGTCTGCCCGCTAGGACAGCACCCAACAGAACAACGGCTCCGCCGACAAGCTGCGTTATGTTTACTCGCTCGCCGAGCAGTGTAATACCAAGCAGTGTGGTCCATACGGGAAGCAGATTCATCCACGGGGCCGATCTCGTGGTACCGACCTTCTCAACGCCAAATGTCCATGCGAAGTAAGCGATCACGGACGCTGCGGTGCTAACATACAGCAAGGCTAACCAAGCCTGCCCTGTCATGTGAAGGGAACCCGGGGAGAACGTGACAAGTCCCGCGATATCGCTCGGAATAGCACCATATACAGCTGCACCAGCAGTTAAGGTCAGCGGGTCCAGATTTCGTCCATATCGTTTCCCGAGGACCGTGTAAAGTCCCCATGCAGCGGCTGCGATGACCATTTCGATGTCCCCGATCGACAGTGGACTCTTCGAGCGGCTGTGCCCCGGCCCGAGAAGGATTACGACACCGACGAGTGACAACGCAGTACCAAACCACGCCATCGCAGAGCCCTTGTCCTTGATGATGATAACCCCAAAGATCAAGATGGCAACCGGAATCAAGCCTGATATCATACCCGCTTGTGCAGCGGGAATGGAATGCAGTCCAAGGTATGTCAAACCGGAAAATATGAACATGCCCACAAATCCGAGGAGCGTAAATTCACGCCATTTTTGTATGACGGGGAGCCTCTTCCCTGATATGGCCAAAATGACAGCAAGTTCAATGGCAGAGAGTGTCCACCGAACACCATTTAACATGAGGGCAGGCATTGCAGGTGCCAATACACGCCCTGCAATGTAATTTCCACTCCAGAGCAACGTGGCTGAGATTAGAAATAAAAACCCGCGAATCATACGTCTGCCTGGACTGGATTTTGTCCCAATGGTTTCGTGTCCTGAATCACGTCATTCGGTGCGAAAAGTTTGACCATGTTGCGCTGTCGTTTTGCGTCGTATAACGCCTTATCGGCACATTCCAGCAGTGTGGTCCACTGGGTCGCGTGTTTGGGGTACGTGGCAATGCCAATCGATACCGTGAGTCGCAAGTCGGTTGCTGTCCTAAACGTGTGATGTGCAACCTCTTGGCGCAACTTTGAGGCAATTGCAGATGCTTCGTCGACAGGTAATAACAAACAAAATTCCTCCCCGCCATAACGTCCAATGATGCCAAACTGACCGACAATGTCCTGGAGGACTTGTGCCGTCTCCTGCAAAACCCTATCTCCCCAAGCATGGCCAAAGGAATCGTTCACCTGTTTAAAGTGATCAACGTCGATCATAACCAGGATATCGGACGTTTTCTTTTCATATATCGGGACAGCCTGCTCTGAAATGCCTTTCTGCCAAAACCCCTAAAACCATTTCTACAACGTAAGATCCTAGAATATGAAACCAATGCTTCTGGAGTAATTCACTGAGCTGCACCGCGCCGAAAATAAATCAAGAGGAATGGAAGAGAAAGTAGCAGACTGAGTTCCGCGGGAAATAGTCCGAAATTCGTGGTAGATGCGAGAACGACGCTCGTTGTAACAGTTGTTGTAACAGTTATCGAAGCAACGTGCACGTTTGCAGGCGAGATCTCGAGAATCGTGACGAATAGTGCTATCAGAATCACCATTGGCCATTGGTGATGCAGGGGAGTTACCGTTGAAACCAGCACTGCGAGCCACACGACGGTTACCCCCAGGAAATATACAGTTCCAAGGTTAGACTTGTGGCCAATCACTCCGCGGGGCTCCCTTATCACTAGCCGCCCAACTCCTTGCACGTAGAGAAGAGCGCTCTGCTCGCGCTAGAATATCAGCGGCAACGAGCCGTCATATAGCTTGTCGTAGACCTGCGGTTTGCTTCTCTGCCTTTCGACAGGTTTGCCCTTCTCGTTTATAGTTTTTCAGTCTAATCATACACATTATTTCCAATCAATCAACTGATTTCCTTTTGATTCGTGTGCATGGTGCGTCTCGTGATAGAATGGTTAAATCGGTATCTTTATGGTTATTCAAGGATGGGGTTTCCACAAGGCGAGACCTCAAATGACAGGGAGAATCGCGTTGTGATAAAGGAACAGTACTATGACAAACTGCTGCACATTAAGACGGGTGGAAAACAGGAATTCCCAAGCGAACTCCATTACCACCGTTATGAACCTACGCCCTACATTGCACTGGAACAACTTTTTGAGGTGTATGAAATGACGGACAGGAACCACATGGTGGATTTTGGGTGTGGAAAAGGACGGCTGAATTTCTTCACTCATCACATGTTTCATGCCTTCGTTACGGGGGTTGAAATGAACGACACGTTTTATCAGTGTGCGCAGGACAATCTGAGCAGTTATTCAAAAAAAAATCGAGTTCTCAACGGCCAAATTCAGTTTTATCACTGCTTAGCGGAAGATTACCGAGTCAGATCACTCGATGACCGCTTTTATTTCTTCAATCCCTTCTCTGTCCAGATTTTCATGAAAGTCATTCGAAACGTGTTGAAGTCCTTCGAAAAAGCGCCCCGAGAACTTGAGCTTCTCTTATATTACCCGTCAGAGGACTACGTTTTTTTCTTGGACAATGAGACCCCATTTGAGCTCAAGACCGAAGTGGCCTTAAAAGGTTTATCCGTGCATGACCCATATGAACGGTTTTCTATCTACCGGTTGGCTCCCTAAGTTGATTCACGCGCTCTGTACCCCCGGAGCGCGAGGCTCGTCCATCCACTCCGTAATAGACCGTTTACAACTCTTTTGCGTGCCGCCGTTTGAGAATGCGAATAACCCCCTTGTCGATAGGTCCCTCGCACACCCGCGCCCACAACGCAAACACAAATCTGCAAGCAAAACAAAATTCTGGGTAGATTAATGCATCAAAAGGAACATGTGGAGGTTGCTGCTTTGAATCTTAGGAGTGTATTGTTGCGTTCAGTTACAAGTGCCGCTACTCTTGGGTTGCTGCTCCAACCTACGGCGGTGTATGCCCAACAACACCATACAGAGCAGATAGAATTTCGTGTAGCGGCTGCAAACCTGCAGAACATTCGTGATGCACGAGTCATTGTTATTGATGACCGAGGTAACGTCCTCGGCAGCGGACTCACGAATGGAGCCGGAATCTGGTCGATTGCTCTCCCGCTTCATGTCGATCCGCGGTTTGCGGAGGCACGCAGTATCGGTACAGTTACCGCTATCGCCATTGCCAACGGCTACAATGAACAAGCGGTCTTTGAGGTTCCAGTTTCATCCCATTCAGTACAACCAATAATCCTCTATCCTATCAGTTCTGAACATCGCAACGAACCAACAATTTCCCTGGGGAACATCCATCGCCATGACGTGATTGGCATGATAAATCATTACGCGAAAAAGTTAAATCTCAAGCGACAACCTTCAGTGGCAAATGAAGTGGACTACGCTCCTTGGAGCCCATACCAAAATTAATCGAGATGGGGAAAGACATATGGCAAATCGCAAGCGAGCAATGTTGCTGATGAGCATGCCTGTCCTGTCCCTTGCATTTTTGCCTGGCAGGGCACACGCACAAACCGTTAATACCATCTATAACACAGCGGTTCCTTCCATGATCCGAGTAGCCATTCGTCCTCTGAACAACCCCAGGGGTCCAATTCTGTGGGTACAAACAGTTGGATTTCAGAACTACTGTGAAGATGTTCTTCCAAACGAATGGATGCCGTCCTGGGACGCCGAAACTTTGCGAGCCGGAGCGGTTGCGGTCAAAATGTTTGGATGGTACCACACGTTACACCCCGTTACGATGGATGGATGGACTTTTGATGTGGATAACACAACGAACTTCCAAGAATACAACTACCAAAGCGGAACGTATCCTACGGACACAGCGATTCGTGACACATGGAGAACGGTATATGTACCTTCCACAGGCGAAATTACAGAGCTCGACTATCGTGCAGGTATTGCCAACGAGGTCAACTGGCCGTTTTTAGGTACGAATATTATGAGTCAGTGGGGGTCTCAATATTGGGGATCTGTGGGTAGGCTGACATACCCGTCCATCTTGGCGATGTATTATACGGGTCGACAGATTCGCGGAATATAATCATTCGGAGGTGTGAAGACAATCCGGTTTGACGCGACAAAGGGTTTACATGTTGGAATCCAAGACCAGACAACAAGCGAGAATGCCGGCCGCGTAGGGTCGGCATTCTCTGCATACGTCTTGAAACAATTGCTATGACTACATCGTGGCTCCGGTTCCTCGCCGTGTATTAACTGGTGTGCCAGCATCGCCATGGTCGGAGAACTTGCGCGTGGACGGTCCTGCAGGGCCCAACAGATTCTGACCGCGGCGGTAACGGATGTAACCGTCAATGCCAATTAAACCCGCGTAACTCGGCCATTTAAACCATACGATGTCCGTGACGAGGTAACCGAAGTTGTTTGCAGAACCAGCGGTTGCAAACTGCAGGTTGAGGAACAATGATGCAAGCATCGTCCAGAGTATCCCAAAACCGAAGAACGTTAAGATCCCAATCGCCATTTCAAAAACAATCACGAGAATGTCTGTCAGGTGTCCCATTGGAATGAACAAGTGATTGGCGAACCAGACCAACAAACCGTTCAGGTGTAACGGGTCAGACCCGTGAGAATGTTGCACGTTACTGACCATTTTACTGATTAAGCCGCCAGCATTGAACTTTCCATCCGTAAACCAGTGTTCCGAAGTAGCTTTTTCGAAGCCCGCCTTGAAGAAATCCCACCCGAAGAATAATCTGCCGATTGTAAAGACGATGACCACGACCGCACTCCACCAACTCTTCTTAAGTTCCGCGCCGACTGCTTGTAAGTAGCTCATTTAGAGGCCCTCCTCTTTCCGACGAAAATAATGAAAATTGCGTTGCCAAGCTGTTGGTAACCCCCTCTTGCACTTTCATAATGCTTTATTTTCTGAGGTCTTCCGAGACACGTTTGGAGTATTTTGTCATTCCTCTTGAACTAGTGAAGTGGAGTAGCTATTCCGGTCATCACCACCACGCTCCTGTCTCCACATGGGGGTCCAAAAGAGCATCGTGAACTAGACCGGGTCATCCAAGTAACATAGGCAACGCCATGCCTGCTACTTAGTACAGTGAACGTTTACGATAAAAAAAGGCTGTCTGGTGACAGCTAAAACCAACAGCACTGAATTTTTATGGTTCTGACAAGAGATAAAAGCAGGCCAATTGATGGCATTGCTGAAGTGTGGTCGCTATGAGTTGCTGTGATGCATGGAATAAATGCACACGGACTGGTTCTTGAATGTGGTCTGCCGTTCCAGTTCCATACCCACGCGTTCTGCTACCGCAATGGACGCCTTGTTGTCAGCCTGAATGATGGAGATGATTCGTTCAAGGCCGAGGACATGGAAAGCGCGATCCCGCAGTGCCGCCGCGGCCTCAGTGGCAAGTCCATACCCCCAAAAATCACGAGCCAGCCAGTATCCGAGTTCGATCTCATTCGCACCATCCACGTGTTGCTCTACCAAGCCGGCGTGACCCACCAGCAGGTGTTTCTCCCGGTGCCACGCTGCGAGCAGGCCATAGCCCGTGTCGTAGCCTGTGATGATCTGTTCCAGTCTCAACTTTGCTTCATCCGGAGTTTTCGTTATACCGTTGCCAATGTATCTGACAACCTCCCGGTCAGCCCAGAGCGAAGTGAAGAAATCGAGATCGTCCTTCGAGTAAGGGCGCAGTATCAAACGCTCGGTTTCAAGCCGGGGTCTTTGCGACGTGCCTTTGAAAAACTTCACAAGCTCAATCTCATCATGTATCTCAATACCATGATGGCCAAGCAGTGGAATCATCGGTTTCATGCGCCTTGCCTCATCAACAGCACCTGGATAGATTGTCGCGATCCGATATCCCCGTCTTTGGTAGAACCGGAGCGCATCCAGGTTATCGTTACTGGTGATTAGCCAGACACGCCGACAGCCGTGCTTCTCGGCTTCCTCTTCCACGGCCTTCAACAACAGGGTTCCTATGCCCGCCCCTTGACTGATGGCGTTAATGCTCATGAGCTCGCAACCATCCGCATCGTCAAAGCGGTATGTTGCAGCACCGACAAGCGTATCGTTTTCCTTTGCAATGATGGGTGTAAGGTCGGAGAGTCGATACACCTGTCCGTGGCTCACCATCATGTCCCCACCCCATTCGGATTGCCACAGATGAGTCAACCACAGTTGTGCTTGTTCGTCATTTGAGGATACGACTTGGGTCTTGGTAGCAATGTGCATTCAATCATCTCCTCCTCACTAAAAGAACGTGGATACAAACCCAATTCCGGCGGTCAAAAACAAAGGAAACATTACGATGATTATGACATCGATTTTTACTTGTATTGAGGGGGGTTACGTCATGAAGCTTTCGTCAAAAGCACTTGGTACTTCTATTACTGCTGCGGCTTTACTGTCTCTGGCTTTTGCACCAACCTCACTGGCTGCGACTGCAACGAGTTGGGCGCCTACCGCAACACAAGCATTATCTCTCGAGAATGCAACAGATTTAGGACCGCTATCCTCTACAACGCCAATTCACATCACGCTGGGGCTGAGATTGCAGAACCAATCGCAACTAGATCAATATATCCAAGCCATCTCGTCAAGTACCAGCCCTCTTTGCGGACAGTCTCTCACTCCTGCAGAGTTCGTCTCCAAGTACGGGCCGTCCTCCTCACAAGTGAATGCAGTAACATCTTACTTAAACGATTGCGGCTTCACAAACATCCAGGTTTCACCAAATAACTTGCTGGTGACCGCGAGCGGGACTGCGGCACAGGTTGAAAGTGCCTTTAACACGAAACTGGAGCAATATCAGTTGAATGGACAAATCGTCTACTACAACACAACTGGTGCGATGGTCCCGGCTGCCCTTGCGAACATAGTAGGTTCTGTGCTTGGGGTGAACGACGTGGTGGCAGCAGCCTCGCCAATGCAAAAACCCTCACCTCCGTCAAGCAGCGGCTCGGGCAGTGGAAGCACAGTTTCGTTGCCCAACTACCCCACAAGTTACAACCCGCAAGGCTTTCAAAAGGCTTACGACGTCGGTCGTACACCGACTGGCGGCAAAACAAATATCGCGATTTTTGCAGAAGGCGACCTAAGCGGGGTTGTAAAGGACTTACGCACGGAAGAGAAGGCAAATGGTCTGCCTCAGGTACCATATTCGATCATTCAGACTGGGATTGCGAGCTCTGATACATCAGGAGCTGATGAGTGGGACCTGGACACCCAATACTCAACAGGTATGGCGCAAAATGTGAATCATCTGTACATTTATGATGCTACATCATTGACTGATTCGGATATCGCTCTAGAGTTTAATAAATTCGTTACCGATGATCTTGCAAAGGCAGGCAGTGCCTCGTTCGGCGAAGATGAATCATTCCCTTATTTAGATGGCGCCATGTTGGTAGACGACGAAATCTTTGCTGAAGCTGCAGCACAAGGTCAGACGGTGTTTGCATCGAGCGGTGATACAGGTGGATTTAGTACTGTGACACCGACAAATGGCGTCCCCGCAGGAATTCCAGATGTAGAGTATCCGGCTGCGTCTCCGTATGTCGTGGCTGTTGGTGGAACGACCTTAATTACCAACAGTGATGGGTCCTACAATGAGGAACTGGCTTGGTTGGCTGGCGGTGGTGGTCAGAGTTACTGGGAGAGTGCCCCCTACTGGCAAAACGGTGTCGTACCGACCTCAACTGTGGGTAAGGGCGTGCCCGACATTGCGATGGACGCTGATCCGAACTCTGGAGCGAACGTCTATATTAATGGCACCCCCACCGTCGTCGGCGGGACCAGTCTCGCGTCTCCACTTGCCTTAGGTGTGTGGGCCCGGCTTGAATCGAGTCACGGCAACCATTTGGGATTTGCCGCTCCTCTCCTATACGCACAGTATGGAACGGCGGGATTTCACGATATTACACTTGGTGACAATGGACCGTACCCAGCCACACCGGGTTGGGATTTCGCAACAGGGCTCGGCAGCTTTGATGTAAGTCAGATGAATAACCTCATTGGCAAGTAAAGACATCCCGATGTTACAGGTTATGGGAGGCATCCACCCACTGGATGCCTCCCATGCATATTTACCTTGAATGGCTGACGATTACAGCGATTAAAGATGAAGCAGGAGAGGTTCAACACTACGTTGGCATGTTTAGCGACATTACACCTCGCAATTCGATCAATTCCCTCAAACCTATGACAGAACCAGCCCGGTGAAATCCTGACCCAGTGATTGAAATTCAGCCCCCGTCGGTCGCCGAGGGCTTTAACAGGCTGCGTTCACTCACCTGGTTTGGGAGTCGACATATGATGGGAGCTTTTCCTTGACAATCTTCTCCCACCCGCCGTCCATGATTTCACGCACCGCTGTGTGCTGCTGTCCGAAGAGTGTAGATTTTTTCTCATCAAAACCGGAATGAATGAGCGTGAACTCCGTTTGACTGTTATCTAAAGCTGCAAGTTGGAACGTCAGCTGCCAATCGGTGTCCCAATCAAACCTGATCTTGTGCATGGGTTCGAACTCTGTTACTCGGCAACGAGAGTCACCATAAGGACCCGCCCGAAGTATGAACTCATGTCCGGGTATAGGTTCAAACGTGTTCTCCATCCACCATCCTGCAATGCCCTCTGACGTAGAGATAGCCTGCCAGACTTTTTCTCCCGGTGCATTGATGACAACAGTTTTACGAATTTCAGGCAGTAGGGTATCTTGCACAATGGTACCTCCCAATTCAAAAAGCGGCTCTTTGTCTGCCTATTATAACACTGAAACACTATCAGCCACTCTCCTGGGGTTGGTGTGGCTGCAGAAAAAGAGGTATATTAGGGGATTTTAGCGAATTCTGTTTCCATCTATTTGGACGAGGTGTACCATGGACGCTATTGTTCAGCGCTCTTTGCTCAGCCTGATGACCGTCGGCGGAAATTTACTCATTTTATTGTCCTTGTTTCACTGTGTTTCACTGGGTCACTTTCCCACTCACTTTGGTTTGTTCGTCTTTATTGCACTTCTCTTCGCCTTGTCTTCGAGACTCTCCATTTTGCTGCCAAGCGGGGCAAACTGGCGTCCCGGATTACTGATACTCATCGCAAGTATATTTGTGTTGCCACTCTCGACGATTCCTCTTGTGGCGATTCCAGGACTCATTGTCTTAACACCACGGTTCCAGTGGACTTGGCGTCATTACCCTACGACGTTTGCACACGTGGCCATCGGGCTTTCCCTTGGCTCTATCGTCTTTAAGTCCGTACTTAGTTCCTCTCTCCTGATCGCGTTCGGATGGTTTGAACATGCTCTCGCAGCAGTGATACTGGCCTTACTTGTTCACCTCATTGCAAACCGTAGTCTCTCAGCAGTCATTGTAGCGAACAAGCGCAACGTACCGTTACGCAGACAATTAGGGTTAGTAGCCAGGGAACTGCATTGGGGCTACTACACATCTTATCTGGTACTCATCTTCACCGCATTGTTATCCCTCGAAGACGTCTGGTTTGCTGTTTGCCTGAATGCAAGCATCCAATTAGGTTTGTACAAAATGATGTCATACTATCAATTACTTCAAGAGAGTGAGGAGCGTTATCGGTCCCTGATACAGCACCATCCAGATGGGATCTGTTCGCTCGACCATAAAGGGAAGTGTGTTGATCAGAACCCTGCCTTTCAAAAACTGTTGGGTTATCCAGAAGAGTTGCTGCTCCAGAAGCACTTTGATGAATTAATTTACAATGGGACCGAAGACTCGGCAAATCGCCTCCCCCTTTCGGGGGAAATCAATCAGGAAGTGGAATTGACGTTACGGCATCACCATGGTCATACCATCATCTCAAGATGTACCAGTGTTCCAATGATTGTAAGGGGACATCGAATTGGGCTGTACGTCATCGTTAAGGACATCGGCCCCCAAAAACGTGCTGAGGCGTATGTCAGACAGCATGAAAAATTAAGTACAGTCGGACAGTTGGCTGCAGGCGTCGCCCACGAAATTCGAAATCCACTGACTGCACTGCAGGGATTTGTGGAACTGATGGACTCTGAGACACCAAGGGAGAAACGTCAAAAATACTTAGGCATTATGAAACAGGAGTTAACCCATATTGAGCATATTGCCGGTGAGTTGCTTGCTCTTGGAAAGCCACAGGCCATAAATCTAAAATATGTTGATTTGCGAAAGACACTCGTCGATGTCGTTGACTTGTTAAGCACCTTTGCTGTCATGCGCAACGTTCAAATTCTTACCGTTTTTCCAGAGGATATTCCGTTATTGAGATGTGACGAAAATCAATTGAAGCAGGTTTTTATCAATATTGCGAAAAACGGAATTGAATCGATGGAACAAGGAGACCTAACGATTCGACTGCTGGCAGACGCAACAAACATTTACGTCGAGATCGAAGACCAAGGTAAAGGGCTATCGTCTGAGTCGTTAGCTATGATGGGCTCACCTTTTTATACAACAAAGGCCGAGGGAACCGGGCTCGGACTGACTATAAGTCAACGGATCATTGCAGATTATCAAGGACATTTGGATGTTCAAAGCGAACCGGGACACGGGACGCGCATGACGGTCTGTCTTCCACTTGCAACAACGAACTGACTGCGAAAGATTGGGCCACGTGAATAAAAACACAGCGCTCTTCGTCACTTTTCACAGAGTATTTCTCAAACAAAAATATCAACTCCACGGAATTTCCATGTTCACTTAACATGACGCTGAAATTTCCCTAGTAACATCACGGTTGTGAAAGATTACCGCTGCCGAGTGGTGTCGGCTAAACCCCCCATGTCTTTAACGGGATGAGCTACTAATCTTCATCTACTTGGTCGAACCTTCACAGCAAGTGTCGAAATGAGGGAGCACAGTGAAACACAAACGACGTCAGCAGAGGCAACCGTCTAAACTGCGAGCCAAACCGAAAAAGCGAGTATTTACTCCTCGTATTGGAGTTGTCTACAGCTTGGTGTTTCTTTCCTTCACGACCTTGATACTGCGTCTGGGCTACCTTCAAATTGCCCAAGGCAGCACGTTTCGGAAAGAAGCTACGACGACATCATTGACTAAAATTCCTGTCATGCCTGCCCGTGGATGGATATACGACCGCAGCGGCGATCTGCTAGCCTACGATCAACCCATCTACAGTGTCTACCTGACACGCATGAAGAATCAAAATGACCAATTCATGGCAAACGAATTGGCCCCGTGGTTTAACACGACGCCAGCCCACGTGATGCAGCTCATGCAAGCGCAGCAGGGCTACTCAACCATTACATTGTTTAAGGACATTACGCCTAAACAACTCGCATTAATCGAAGAGAACCATGGCAGTTTACCCGGTATCAACGTCGTAGTCGACTCTCAACGCGCTTATCCAAATGGGGACCTCGCAGGACAGATACTCGGTTATGTGGGGCCCATTACACCACAAAACCAGAAACAATATCCGAACTACCTTCCGTTACAATCAGTCGGCGAGACGGGTCTCGAAGCTGAATACGAGTCCCTCCTTCAAGGAAAAGTTGGATACCAGGTCATGGAAGGTAATCAGGGTGCCACATCAGTCGGGTACTCTCCCGCCCCAACGTCAGGGGACACTCTTCAGCTGACGTTGGATGGCAGGTTACAGGCAGATGCCCAAGAGCAAATGATGAACTTAATCAAAACTTCAGCGTTCGGCAGTCAAATCAAGCAAGGCGCCGCGGTGGTTTTAAACGTGCATACCGGAGGCGTGCTGGCGATGTTGAGCTACCCGTACCTGGACCCCAACTGGTATACGAATGGATCGTTTGTCAAACATGCACAATACCTGCAGACATCCGGGGCGCAGATGAACTATGCCATCCAAGGACCACTGTATCCAGGTTCCACGGTGAAACTAGCGAACCTCCTCACAGCTTTGAAATACGGTGCCATTACGCCATCCACGACGATTTTTGACACGAACTGGACGCAGATTGGAACCGGCTTTTTTCACGGTGATGGAGCGGCAGGGCTCACCGGTGTTTTGAAGGCCGTTGCAATTTCCGATGAAACGTTTTTCTACCACCTTGGACTCAACCTGGGGAAATGGGTTGGATCTACGGCAACCACAGGCGGTAGTCCTCCCGCAGGTATGAGCTACACCCATTGGTTGAACACAGATTTTGCAACAGGTATTACAAGGTTGTTCCAAGGCGAGGAGAGTTTTGGGTTAGGACAACTGACGGGCATCGATCTGCCTGGGGAGCAAAAGGGCATTTTCTACATTGAAGATTCGTTAAAGCAATATATTCAAGTTCCCATTAACCCTCAAACGGCAGCGCAGTCGTTGCAAAAAACAGGTCGATACGTTAACCATGGTACGCCGGTGGATCTGGCTTTCGCTGCAACCGGACAGTCCCAGGAATTCACGCCCATCGAATTGGCACAGTACGTGGCCACGATAGCCAATGGGGGAAAACGCCTGCAGCCCCATTTATTAAAAGCAGTATTTCCTCCGGAAGCCCAGCTGGGAACCAACGCAAAAGTGAAACCTATCAAGGTGTTCCAACCAGTGGTTCAGAAAAACCTCAACATCAATCCTACGTACTTGCACTTGGCACAACAGGGAATGTGGGGCGTGTGCAACCTGCCGTACGGCACGGCTGCAGGAAGCTTCATGAATGCCCCCTATCAAGCCGCTGGAAAAACGGGGACCGCTCAAATTTACATGAATGGGAAAGCGGAATACAATTCCGTCTTCATCGGTTATGCGCCGTACAACAATCCTCAAATTGCCGTTGCGGTAATGATTCCTGGGGCGGGTTACGGTGCTCAGACTGCTGTGCCGCTGGCGCGGAAATTGATGGACGACTACTTTAAACAACATCATGAGTTCTTTCCTAAAAGCCAATGGCAAAGTCCAAACATCCCAAATACATGGGTAAAGTCGTTGGCTTACGTAGTGCCTGAGCAAAGTCCCTGACCAACACCCACTCTGTCGGGGAAAATGTCCTGGGATGAACGCTCCCAAGGCGATATCTTCTCAGTACCCGCAAGGCGTTTAGAACGTAAAGAGGCCTCAGAAAAGGGGACTACGACCGTGGGGCGGCGTAGTCCCTTGTTCAGTCCTTGTTTCCAATGGTGATTTCGCGAGTCAAACCTGAAATTCGAAGCCGCGCTAATCCTCAGCCGACCTTGTGTTCCATCCGCAGCTTGTCTGCAATCATCGGAATGAATTCGCTGTTTGTGGCGATGAAATGGCTGAATGGATGGCATGACGGCAACAGGAGTTGGTCTCAAAATCCCCTGCTACATAAGGTTTTTCAGGAGCTCCTCAAAACTTTCCCTTGATCATGTTCTCCCCATACTGCCACGCAGAGTTTTGGAATCCCGCTTCTTGAGTTTAGCGCAATGGAGGCGGACAAATGTGACAACTTCTCCCTTTCGACAGAAAACTCCACCTGAACGTCCGAGGTAGATTCCCATGTGATTAAGAGTTACATCCATCACCTTACGAAAAGGTGAAATGGGACGATCATCCTACCAATCCGAACGGTGGTGTCGGGTTGTCGGCTCGAACCGTGAACAACGCCATTCGCAACTTAAAAATCCTCTTCAATTGGTGCGTCCGAGAAGGTTACCTATCTGTCTCACCCATGAACAACATCAGTTATCAGCCGGACGATACCGAGCATAGCAACGTGTTTTCTGACGAGCAAGTCACAAAGTTACTGCAACAGCCGAATCGGAAAACCTTCATCGGAATGAGGGACCAATGTGCGACCCTCTACCTCGCCGATACGGGCCTCAGAATTGGTGAACTGATGTCTGTCCGGGTCTCTGATGTGGATTTTTCGCTTAACCAAATCGTTCTCCCAGGCGCCATTA
The DNA here is from genome assembly GCF_001399675.1 of Paenalicyclobacillus ferrooxydans. Taxonomy (GTDB): domain Bacteria; phylum Bacillota; class Bacilli; order Alicyclobacillales; family Alicyclobacillaceae; genus Alicyclobacillus_B; species Alicyclobacillus_B ferrooxydans. The sequence continues at coordinate 10,088 of NZ_LJCO01000048.1, read as the reverse complement.
CGAACAATTGCCGCACTCGTATTGCCCAGATCTCTCCCCTTACCAGTCGAGAACTCCGGGAACTCATTTTGTACTGCAATTTGGAACGAGATGACTTTCTATGGGTATCACAGTTCGGAGAGAGATACACAGGAGAAATATTTGCCAAAATGCTATGCCAAGAAAGCAGGGATCAACAACGTTCGTGTATCACCTCACACCTTTCGGCACTACTTTGCCACAAAATTCTTACGTAACGGTGGGGGCCCAATTGCACTTCAACACATCCTCGGTCAACTTCCTGAAGATCTCAACGGTGTACAAACCGGTGGCGTGAATGTCGGTGACTCGTTCATCGTGTTGGAACGAGATATCAATCCGCAAGCGGTAAGTTTCCTATGTCAGTGCTATCGCCCAGGGCATAAGTACAACGAACTTGAGTCTCCTGTACTAACGGTACTTTCGTACTATCCGACCTTTAGGCGTAACAATTCGACTCAAAAGGAGTGTTGCACATGGCGCAGCGACGTCCGGACAAAGCATACTTCCAACAGCGAATTCTTGATCTGTACGCAACTCACACCGTGGAGGAAATAGTCGAGATCCTCAATGGCGACCCGCAGTTGGTTAGCGAAGTGACAGTGTCCAGTGACGCAATGACATCAACCGATTGCGCATGCAAGGGAATCGTGAAGCATAAGGACAAGCCCTGGACTAAGGCAGACCACGACCTCATGGTCAGCAGAGATGGCGTCAACTGCCCAACTGATTGAATCGTTGTCGACAATGCTGATTTGACATGGCTTCGCACGTTATTAGCAACAACTGCGTAATCAATCACGTAATAAAGTATCAATGCAAGAATGATGGTAATTCCACTGATGACATATCGTCGACTGTTCTTCACAGCGTCTCCCCCCCCCCTGTTAATTCAAGTAGATTTGCAACTAGGTTGTCGGTAAAATAGCAGGTCAGGCATATACGCGAGACCTGCTTAGTGAATTTAACATGTGTTGCGCCGGATTAGTGTCCACTTCAGCGCCCCAGTTACGATTGTCCTGCCCACACTTTTTGGTTGTCACGAGTAGTAACGCTAAATCTTGCATCAACTGTTGAAATGGTACCCTTGTTCAAGATCCGCGATTATCCCGGGGTGCACAGGCCGCCATCCCAAGAGTTCCTGAGTCTGTACACTCGACCTCGGCGTGTCGAGCGACGCGAAGGCGGCGAGAAAGCCGAAGTGGGCCTCTGCCTCTTCGGGGGAAATGCTGACCACCGGCATGTTCAGGTGTTTACCTATGACACCGGCGATATCGCGGAATGGTACGCCCTCATCGCCGACCCCATCAAGCCGTGACCCTGCCGGGGCGGCTTCCAGCGCCAAGCGGAACAATCGCGCCGCATCGAGGCGATGTACGGCCGGCCAGCGGTTTGACCCGTCTCCCACATAGGCCGAGACGCCCTTGTCGCGGGCGATGTTGATCAACAATGAGACGAGGCCAGCTTTTGTCTCATCGTGCACGGACGGTGCGAGAGTAACGACCGATGATCGCACTCCAGCCAGCGCAAACGCCGCGTTCTCCGAAGCCTCCCCGTTCGCGTGAGCGGTGATCACGAAAGGCTTGCCAGAGCCCTTGAGTGCCGTTCCTATGGTCTCGACAACGCGTAGATCGGTTGCTAGCGATCCGACGAAGTCTGAGAAGTCGTTTTTAAACGCCAGGTGAATGACACCGTCCGCAGCAACGGCTCCGCTTTGAAGGCTATCAAGGTCGTCAAGGGCACCGTGATGTACCTCGGCACCAGCTTCCTTCAGTATGGCGGCACCATTGTCCGACCGGGTAAGTCCGACGACCTTATGACCGGCATGGATGAGTTCCCGAACGACAGCGGAACCGATGTAACCTGTTGCTCCTGTTACGAAAACACGCATCTTGATATCCTCCTTAAACCGTTAGGTTGTATTATCATTTGAACAATTGCAGTCTAAACTATAGAGTGGACTCTAAGGCAAGTCATCTTGAGGAGAGATTTACATGAAGATTCAAGAGTTAGCCGACAAGACAGGGTTAACAGCCTACACAATTCGCTTTTATGAAAAGGAAGGCTTGTTGGACAGTCGGCATGTCCGAAGAGAGGAAAATAACTACCGCAACTATTCAGATGAGGCTATCGAACGTCTGAAACTGGTCAAGAAGTTTCAGGGGTTGGGTTGTTCATTAACCGAACTCAAAGAAATCTTGAAAAATCAAGATACAAATATGAGCTCCAATCTCGAAGTGATTGAATGGATTCGCCAAAAGATGAGTGAGGTTGAACGTAAGAAGGACGAATTGGATCAGATCCTTGAGACACTTAACTGGATGTTGGAATACAAGATGGCATTAATGAACGATCCGCAACGAGCTCACGATATGTTAACGATTCGCCGTTCTGATTAAGTCGTCCTCTTATTCAACATACCTGTCTTCAACATACCGTTTGTGCAGCAAGACCTTATGTGCCGCTCACCGCATGTATATGCAGAATCGGTGGATTACCCGTGTGAGAGATATGCCCCCAGATGACGATCTGGTCGAGCAGGAACCCCTTTTAGTACATTAGCTTTCTTCCAATATTTGTTCCCACACGACAATCACCAGTCCGATAGCCGTTCAGCAATATTTTCTGCGGATACGCTTCGCTTTTGAAGTAGTGGCGTGGGACATTGCGTATTGAATCGTCGTATCTTGGTGTTGATTTCAGCGATGGTACTGTCTAGATCGACATTCAGCTCGGTTTCCTTTAATAAGACTGCCTTTTGTATGTCTTGTCGGATTTCTTGCTGCAGTGCAATCCACGGTGGGACAGCACCTGCATTTTTAAGAATTCCGTCAAATACATCAGACTTCAGATCTATATTCAGAGGTTTCCCTTTGCCTGGCAGGTTATCGAACCCGCCGTCTTTTGCATGTTGTTCCATCACTGCATCCATCCAATTCCCGCCGTGGACACGGGGCAGTGTCGGAGCAGTAGGCTCTTCTGGTGTCTCGGTTGACGCCTCAGTGTTGTTAGGCTGCTCTTTTACAATTTGGTCACGTTGAAGTCGCCTACGTCTTCTCCACAGAAAGGACATTCAATCTCCCCCTACACGACCTTAGTGTTAGCTCGGAACGGTTTGCCTCTAAGATACATTCATTCACCTCAAAATCCACAATTCTCAACGGTAACTCAGGATAACTGCCCGAGAGTCCCAGAACTGCCAAACTTCGCTTGCTGCATATTGATACAATTTGACGTCGCCTTGTTGCGTTTCCGCAGGCGCTGCATCCCCACAGAATCAATTGCGAATGCACAGATATAGTAGCAATCCAATAATCGCTCCAAGTTCGAGGGGAATAGTCAAATTTTGTGCCTGCCCTACCGAAACGCTGATTAAGGTGTACAGTAAGGCGATGACACCAGCAAAAAGTGCTCTTCTTCCGTTTCCGTGCAAACACGTGTCCTCCTTACAACTGAGTTGTCAAGTCCGATCTCCAGTCCTTCTTCAGCTCTACTGCCCGTTTGTCCCGCAACGAATGGACAATCAACAGTGCATTTTCATGCGTTGACCTACGTACAGCGTTGCTGAAGATATGCTGCAGCCGCTTGTTCAAGAACGAGAACGTGTAGCGACGAAATCCTTTATTGGACGATAGTCATTTGGATTGATGTTATCTGGGATTTCCTGAAGATGAAACCACCTCAAATCCGCCGTTTCATCGTCCTGCATTTGGATTTCTCCCGTGAAGTCAATTGTAGTAAAAATCACGCAAGCCATATAAACCTCGTCACCATTTGGATACTTATAAAATGTGTGTTGACCTGAATTCAAGTAGAAAAGGTCGAGTTCACCAACAACCAGACCCGTTTCTTCGAATACCTCTCTTCTTGCGGTTTCTTCGTAACTTTCACCTAGTTCCATTGAACCGCCTGGGATGCCCCAAGTATGGTTGTCAGTTCTGTGTTGAAGTAAAATTCGTCCCATTTGGTCCTCCAGTATTACTCCAGCACCTGCAAGGATAATCGGCTTAGTCCCGATTGCCTTGCGCAACTCCATGATATATCCTGTCATTCTCATAACTCCTTTGTCTGGTGACCCTTGTTGCGTTCTTCTGCTCCTATGTCCCATAAGCATCCGCCGACTTCCCCCGTATAATCATGCGATGGAGATTCCCCCCATTGCTGTTCAACTCAAGCCCCGTTCAACCGCTTGTCATCGTTTCCGTTCCAACAGCTCGATTATTTTACCTATCCCCATTAACGTTCCACCTTGATAGAAAGAGCCGAACAACACGACAATGGTAGAACCCCAGTTCATTCCTACTGCGTGAATGGAACTGAGACGCACAATGCTCACAATGTTCGCTATTAATTCCACGACCATAACAACAGTACCAAGATAAAATAAAAACCCACCCGTGCGTGACATGAGCGCCACCTCCCAGCATGGGAATCATACCAATTTCATCCATTCGCATGTAAAGCTTCTTCAGGAATGCTGCCCAAGAGCGACATAACCCAGAAAATTCCTCGTTAATATTTATGTACGGATGGGAGCCGGTTTTGTGATTGACACCGTAGCAGATAGATTAAAAAATCTTTAATAGTGTTTTACTAACTCTGCCGTAACGTCTGCTAACTGAAATCCCACCCTCTCCACATTGCGCTGTGACCCCGACCCTGGATCTGTTTCAATCGTTGCAATGCGTGCTCCGCGGTCCTTGGCGTACCGCAACCGCGAATCCAACAAGCCTGTTTGAAGACCTCTCCCGCGATAAGAAGGCAAAGTGCTCGTTGCGAACAAAGAGGCGACGTCGTCGCTCAGCGCAAGAACGCCACCGGCAGCAACTTTACCCTTTTCTTCAGCAATGAACGGAATGCTACTCTTCATCCGAAAGAAAGCATGCTCAAGAGTTAAATCAGTCGTTTCTGACATGTTGTCTTGATCAGCAAATCCGCTAGCTACAGCCTTTGACCAATTGTCTTCATCTTGAGGCATGGCAAGACGGGTTCTGGAGTCGGGTACCATTAAAGGGGATGTCCATGACTCTAAAGTAAGAATCCAGCGGTAGGAAAAGCCACTAAGAACATACCCTCGTTTCCGGGTCAGTTCCACCAGGGATTCATGTGCAAGGGGACAAACTCGAATTTCTGTGTCATGATTGTTCGAACGATAGAATTCCTCAATTGCTTCAATAATTTCCTCTTGAACGGGACCGTACATCCCTAGACCTACTGCTTCGTTAATCGGGCAATCAGGACCACCATAAACGGCGGAAATGTTCTCCAACTCTAAAACCTTCAGCTCTGACTTGTGATCTATTTCGTTCCAGACTTGCATGAGCTCCTTGTTGCCCGCAAGCAGGTCTCCTTCCAGTTTGCGAGCCAATTCAATGTTCAAAGATAATTCCAAATTGCTTCCTCCTAGCTCTACTTATGTTCAGAATGTCGACGGTGCGCTAAAGTCCTCGGTGGGGTCTATCTTCTTCAGGAATGCTGCCCTTTAGTGACATTCCTGTGCCGTCGGCACAAGGTAGAGTGGAGGACTGGTTGCCCAGCCCCCCCTCATCAAACCGTACAGGCGGTTTTCCCGCATACGGCTTTCCGATGTTCTTCACCTTGTGCCTTATAGCGGTCCGTATCGGCTGAGTTTCTTTAATCCCTTACGACGATACAGTTCAAAGACTTGTGTGGGAGTGAGCTTGCTCTTCTTGTGCTTCTTTCGCCAATACAGATACAGCCGTCGGTATATATGATAATCCACCTTCGCCAAGTATCTGAGGCTGACGGAGCGATCGACGCTGGCGTAGTAATTCCGCCATCCTTGTATGATAGGTTTTAGATTCTCTAGCATCTGCTCGGGACTCCAGTAGAGCCTGTTGCGTGGAGAGGTCTCCTTCGTCACCCTGGCTCTCATCTTTGTCATTGCTTTCATGGATGGGTGACTGCGTAGTGGGTAGTCCACACGCCTTCGCTTCTTCAACACCGGCATCCGCCGATGGTGGAACCCCAGAAAGTCGAATCCCGCTTTGCCTCTATCAAGATGAACGAGCTTAGACTTCTCTCTGTTCATACTGAGTTCTAGCTTCCTGAAGACAGCTTTGAGCACTTGAATGGTCTCCAAAGCGTCTATTTCTGTTTTGCACAAGATGACAAAGTCATCAGCATAACGCACCAGGGTACCGAGATGAGAATATTGTTTCTCCCACACCGTGTCCAAGTAGTTTAGGTAGATGTTCGCCAGTAGCGGTGAAATGACACCACCCTGAGGACTCCCGATAGCCGTTTCATGAAACAGGCCTTCTTCCATGTACCCGGCTGTCAGCCACTGTCTGATGAGTTTAAGGGTTCTCCGGTCACTGACCCTCTGCTTCACGAGCGTGAGCAGTTTGTCGTGTGGAATGTTTGTTGAAGTAGCCGGTAATATCCACGTCAACGACCCAATTTACCGCTCCGCGATTCGCAGTCTGGCGTATCCGCTCAACAGCCTGCTTCGCGCTGCGCTTCGGTCGAAATCCGAATGAACAGTCCTTGAAGTCCGCCTCAAAGATGGACTCCAACACGATTTTCGTGGCCATTTGCACTAATCTATCCCGGATAACGGAAATACCTAAAGGCCTCGTGCTTTTGCCATCTCCCTTGGGTATGTCTTTCCTCCGAACTGGCATCGGGCGGTATTTCCCACTGACTAGTTGCTCTCGGGTCTCCTGAACGAATCTCCCTTCCCCATACATCTCCACGATGTGTAGAATCGTGATTCCATCTACTCCCGCGCTGCCCCGGTTTGCTTTGACTCGTCGCCAAGCCTCCCACATGACATCTTCCCTGTAAATCTTGTCGTACAGAGCATGAAACCTGCGACTACGTTTCGCCTTCGCTGCAAGGTAGAGGGTTCTTTGGAGTTCTCGAACTTTCACTTTGGTGTCGTTAGCAGATTTCACTGCATTCACTCGCTCTTACCTCCATTGATACCCGTGAACAAAGTGTGGGCCCTTTCCTCCGCGAGGTTGTGTTGTCCTCGCTTCATTGGTACTACGGCCCCCTCCGACTCCCTTTCCGCAGCTTGCCATTTCACCGCTTGGCTTATAGGTTCGCTCGTTACGGCTTCCGCCGTGCGGAGGAGGGTCTCCCCAGTTCCGAACACAACTTTCCTTACATGCCGATCCCTCTACACCGGAGAGTTCTTCCGCGCTGCACTTCCAGAGTCTTCACGCGTCCCATGGCCTTCGCAACTATTCACGGCGCTCGGCTCTCTCTTGTCCCTTGCGGGTCCGATTTAACGATGCGGCAGGATTCACTTCACGTTACGGCCTGCAAGTTTGCTTCACCCTGACGGGCTTTTCACAGATGCTCCACCCTTAGGCTCTCACCACCAGGCGTCTGCTAGCTACGAGGCGGTCTGGCCCCTACCTCGGTCGGACTTTCACCGACTAGTCATGCCCAGCTTGGCTGGGCACGCTGAATGTTTATGCACAGGAACCATACTGGTCGTTGATGCAGTAAGCCCTCGTTTGTGGCTGGTAGTTTGATAACTCCGACATAACGTTACATTAGCGGTGGTATGGTAGAGTGGTCAATATACATCTCCAGCTTGCGATTGGGGGATTTAAATTCAGAAAGGCGGACACGCAAATGGATTACACAATTCGTTCTTGTGATTACGAGGATATGCCACATGTTGTATCAATGTTAAATCGCAGCGGAAGTAAGTCGGTGGACTTAGAGGTGTTTCGAAGACAAATAGCTCATGACGACCAAGCCGGACCGACGACCTATTATGTGGTAGTAGACGGCACAGAGTCAGTGGTCGGATTTGGTCGATGTTTTCCTGACCAATTGGCGAGCAAGAGCGGATATTTTAACCTGCGCATCACATCGTCGACTCATGAGAGACACCGAGGAATCGGTACCTTATTGTATAGACAATTAGATGCTTGGCTAACACAGAACCACGCTATTCATGTGAACACAAACATACGTGATAATGATGATGCTAGCCTGTCTTTCGCAACAAATAGAGGATTCCAAGTCGCGCATCATGCATTTGAGTCACGATTGGATTTGTCCGCATGGCAGCCAGAATCGTTTTCCGCGACATTGGAACAGGTTAATAGACGAGGTGTTCGTCTCGCTAACCTCCGGGAGCTAGGGGGTACAACCGATGAAAATATGCAGAATTTTTATGTTTTAGAGATGAAGCTGTTGGAAGATGAGCCTGTCAGTTCAGGGGGAACACTACCGGAATTCGGGGTGTGGAAGCAAGAGATACTAGAGCAACGCGGACTTTTCGAGCCGGAGGGCATGTGGTTCGCATTACATGACGAAGTATGGGTGGCCAGCGCGAGTTTGTATGGAAGACCAGACAACACAGTGTACAATGGTGGCACGGTTGTGGATAGAGCATACCGTGGACAATCTATCGCCTTCGCGTTGAAAATCGCCTCATTGCGTTGGGCTAAATCCGCAGGGTTCACCTATGCGGTTACCAACAATGAAGCAACAAATACATCCATAATTGCATTGAATCAACGACTTGGATATCAACCTTCTCCTGGGTTTTACATGCTTGAAAAGTGGCTCTGAACCGTGCATGTCATCAGGGGCTCGTACATCATTCGGATTATACGTTTAAATCCGCTAGATTTCATATTGCGTGTTTCCTGCCCGATTGCGACGGAACAGTGGCCGAACTGCCACTGTATATCCATGCAATACGACAGACGATCCTGTGCCACAGTATCGCCTCTGTTAACACGAGACGACTACTAATCGCTTTCTGGATTCAGTGAAAGCCAGTGAGTTGCATTATCAGGCGCATGATCCGTGGAAAATCCTATCGCTCGATAGAACTGGTCTGCCATGGGATTATCTGTTCTTAGGCTCAAGGTCGTATAAAACCGTCTTGCTTCCATAATAACGTTGGAAACCAATTGTCTGCCGACACCATATTTCCGAAAATCAGTGTGCACGTATAGCCTGCGAACTCTACCTACGTTACCGAATGGTCTATATGGATCTCGATTCAGTCCGCATATACCGACCATCTGATTCAATTGCCGGGCAACGAACAGTGCCTCTCCGTCACAGCCGAACCGATTTGCTCCACTCATATACTCATCGTAGAGTCGCCTTACAAAACGAAACCCTTCCTTTTCGCTTTCAAGCACCAGGGGGTACACGTCATCGACGTTTAAATCTTTAACCCTTGTGACAAACACGTCTACCAAATCAGTCCCCCCATATTCTCTTCCTTCTGTAGAATAAGCCCGAGCCGACCCACCACCGAAGGGGCAGTTTGGCGCTCGGACTCTTCGAGGAGCCCTACTTTGTCAACGCGCATGCACCTTAAACTGGAACCCTTCGCCATGTGACAGGCTTTCCCTATCTCACACTACTACGATTCCTCCGCAGCAGTTCTTCGAGGCTAGCCCCGCATCTTGGGAGGTTGGTTCCCCCTCACGGGTGCATTGTCAGATGGCTTCAAACCCTGGCTCTGCTCAGACCCAACGCATGCCATCCTAGCCTTGGCGGGATGAGGTACTCGCCAACCACTGGAGTCGGTGGCTTCAATACATAGCGCCTCATGGCGCACTCAGTTCTTCTGCCCTGATGTTCAAGGACAGCAGTTGGTACCTACTGCATATTTATACACACGTGTTCACTAATCAGGATATAGACCTTTTATTGGCTCAGTCGCCGCAGCTCAAGAATCCGCTTCACGAACTCCACAAGTTGGACTTCCCCGTCTTGCCCATCCTCTGAAAGCCAGGTAAAGCAAAATGTAATTGACGCTGCAAAAAAGGTACACAGGAGCGATAATACTGCCCGAGAGAACACATTCAATTCATAAAATCGGACCGATAAAATTACAAAGGAAACAACGAAAATGAACAAGAGCGAAATAAGATCAGTGAGACCTTTGTAAAGCCGAAATGTGACGTGAGTATATCCATCCTTTTCCTTAGTTAGAGTCTCATGTAGTGGTGTAAATTCCAAGGCTGGATCTTGACGAGAAAGCCATCGAGTGCAATCTACTAAAGGTGACGAGCAAATAGTAGAGGAGGCACGTCGATGGCTTCTACAGACAAGAT
>NZ_LJCO01000074.1 GCF_001399675.1 Paenalicyclobacillus ferrooxydans | reverse complement strand
TTTGGTTCTTATTGACACGACGCCTTCTGCACAGGGAACGTACACAGCGCTCGAGTTGGCACAAAAAATTGTGTTTGTCATGACACCAGAATGGGTGTCGTTCAAACGCTTTATCGATGAATATCAAACGGTTCGTTATCAGAAGGCACCGGAGAATGTGACGGTGGTTATCAATCGAATCCGAAAACGGGTATCGGAGCACGCACGTACGTTACGTCTGCTCGAAGAAGCGGACATTCCATCGGACATCGTCCGGGTTCCTGAGGATAGGACCTTATATCGTGAACTGATTGGCGCTTCTGCACTCGTCGGGGGGAGAGACGTACAGGATGGGATGGACCACCTTCTATCTGCGCTTCGTTTTGACCCCGTTCTAAATTCGACCAAACGTGGTTTTCGACGTGGACGGAGGTGGACCGTGTGAAGACATCCAGGGTCATGTTTGGACTGAGTGTGGCGTTGGCTCTTGGTGCTGGTATTTTAGCAACAACCATCCTTCTCAAAGCCAGTCGGACGGAAACGGTGGTGGTATCCACACACAACTTACAACCTTATACACAGATAGGGCCGTCAGACGTAAAAGTCGTGACTGTTCCCAAAAACTCAGGGATTCAGGGGCTTGCTACAAGCGAAGGTGACGTGATTGGGCATTATCTGTCGTTCGCGGTTCCGAATGGATACCCCATTACAAAAGGGGACTTAAATTCCTCTAGCAGCTTTTCATCGTTTCTGACCCAGTACGTTGAAAAGACGGGGAAACCCGGCATGCTCCTATCGATTCCTGTTCAGTCTCCGTTATCTCAGGTTGTGAACGCCGGAGAAAGTATTGCACTCATCGTTCCCAATCAGACTGGAAACAGTACATCGTTTCAGACCATCGAGCCGGTTCCAGTACTCAACGTCTTGCAACCTGCCAAAGGTGGTTCGGCGACCGCACTCCTCGTGTTTGTGACGGAACAGGACTACAACGTGCTCGCTCCAGCCATTTTGAACAACAATGTGCAGATTGGACTGATTCCACAAAACGGTTCGTTTACAGCACCACAATCGATACAGTTACCACCCACGCAAATACAATCGGGGAATGGGGCGGATTCCTCACCCATCACGGTGACTCGCACACAGGGTAAGCAAGCACACCTGTCATCGAACAATTCTACGTCGGGCGGAGGAACACACGGATGACGATAGACAACATTTTGCAAGGGTATATCAATACGCTGAAAAGCATCGTTCTAAATGACTCGAAAATCTCAGGGGCCGGTGTCACGCGTAAAGAGATGTACACATACCTGTACACGAAGTCTGTAGAACAGGGGACATTCGTACCTGCCGAATATCGGGAGAAAGTCATTTCTTCTTTGCTGAATAGCTGGTACACGTATGATGTCCTTCAAGGCGCCATGGATGACCCTTACGTGAGCGACGTGCACGTGATAGGGACGACCACCATCGTGAAACGAAATGGGTCGAATTACGAATCTACGGAGTCACGCTTTTCGTCGGAAGATGCGTTAATGGAGTTTATCGCCCGAAAGTTAGAGAATACGC
>NZ_LJCO01000025.1 GCF_001399675.1 Paenalicyclobacillus ferrooxydans | reverse complement strand
TTTGGTTCTTATTGACACGACGCCTTCTGCACAGGGAACGTACACAGCGCTCGAGTTGGCACAAAAAATTGTGTTTGTCATGACACCAGAATGGGTGTCGTTCAAACGCTTTATCGATGAATATCAAGCGGTTCGATATCAGAAGGCACCGGAGAACGTGACGGTGGTTATCAATCGAATTCGAAAACGGGTATCAGAGCACGCACGTACGTTACGTCTGCTCGAAGAAGCGGACATTCCATCGGACATCGTACGGGTTCCTGAGGATAGGACCTTGTATCGTGAACTGATTGGCGCTTCTGCACTCGTTGGGGGTAGAGACGTACAGGATGGGGTGGATCACCTTCTATCTGCGCTTCGTTTTGACCCTGTTCTAAATTCGACCAAACGTGGTCTTCGACGTGGACGGAGGTGGAACGTGTGAAGACATCCAGAATGATGTTTGGACTGAGTGTGGCGTTGGCTCTTGGTGCTGGGATTTTAGCAACAATCATCCTTCTCAAAGCGAGTCAGACGGAAACGGTGGTGGTATCCACACACAACTTACAACCCTATACACAGATAGGGCCGTCAGACGTAAAAGTCGTGACTGTTCCCAAAAACTCAGGGATTCAGGGGCGTGCTACAAGCGAAGGTGATGTGATTGGGCATTATCTGTCGTTCGCGGTCCCAAACGGATATCCCATTACAAAGGGGGACCTAAATTCGTCCAGCAGCTTTTCATCGTTTCTGACCCAGTACGTTGAAAAGACAGGAAAACCCGGCATGCTTCTATCGATTCCTGTTCAGTCTCCGTTATCTCAGGTCGTGAACGCCGGGGAAAGTATTGCACTTATCGTACCCAATCAGACTGGAAACAGTACATCGTTTCAAACCATCGAGCCGGTTCCGGTACTCAACGTGTTGCAACCTGCCAAAGGTGGTTCGGCGACCGCACTCCTCGTGTTTGTGACGGAACAGGACTACAATGTGCTCGCTCCAGCCATTTTGAACAACAATGTGCAGATTGGACTGATTCCACAAAACGGTTCGTTTACAGCACCACAATCGATTCAGTTACCACCCATGCAAATGCAATCTGGAAATGGGGCGAATCCCTCACCCATCACGGTGACCCGTACACAGGGTACGCAATCACCTCAGTCATCGAACAATTCTACGTCGGGCGGAGGAATACACGGATGACGATAGACAACATCTTGCAAGGGTATATCAATACACTGAAAAGCACCGTTCTAAATGATTCGAAAATCTCAGGGGCCGGTGTCACGCGTAAAGAGATGTACACATATCTGTACACGAAGTGCGTAGAACAGGGGACATTCGTACCTGCTGAATATCGGGAGAAAGTGATTTCTTCTTTGCTGAATAGCTGGTACACGTATGATGTCCTTCAAGGCGCCATGGATGACCCTTACGTGAGTGACGTGCACGTGATAGGGACGACCACCATCGTGAAACGAAATGGGTCGAATTACGAATCTACGGAGTCACGCTTTTCGTCGGAAGATGCGTTAATGGAGTTTATCGCCCGAAAGTTAGAGAATACGC
>NZ_LJCO01000093.1 GCF_001399675.1 Paenalicyclobacillus ferrooxydans | reverse complement strand
GTCGGGGGCGTCGGGGCGTCGGGGCGTCGAGCCACGATTGCGCACAAAATCTCCTCCGTTTGGTCGATAGCGAACAAAAGTGCCGCATCGCCCAGATGGGAACGAACAAATCTTCCTCTCTGGCTCCATTTTCGCATAGCGGGTGGCATTTAGCGTACAGGATGTCCCTTGTTCCCTCGGTTCACCCTTTTGGGAGGGTTGCGAAGCCCTACAAGGGAAGTTCTGTTCGTTGTTTTTCGTCCGTATTGCCTGGATTCAGCCATCAACGAACATTCTTTCCCTTGTTTTGGCGGCATAGAAGGCACTCTGCAACGCCACTTAGCTTCCGGTTGCAACGGGCAGGCCGCAGGGCTGCCTTCCACATCCTGCTTTGCTCTTGGTTCGTATCCATCTGGGTCTGTCTTGCCCCGTTGTTTACTTTCTCTTGTACTCGCCTGTTGAAGTTCCTAACCCCAGTGTCGTCACCGGAAAACAAAGCGTAGAAGGTGCGCGCCTTCGCGCGCGAATCAACCAGGACAGTGCGCACCGAAGGAAGTCTCCGGCGCAGCCCGGCCCGGCGGTACAAACGAATCTTCCTCTGTATGGTCCATAACGAACAAAAGTGCCGTATCGCCCACGTGGGAACGAACAAATCTTCCTCTCTGGCTCCCTTTGCACATGGTGGCTGACATTTAGCGCACAGGACTTCCCTTGTTGCCTCGGTTCACCTACTTTTGAGGCCGGCGAACCCCTACAAGGGAAGTCCTGTTCGTTGTTTCGTCCGTATCCGGCTGGATTCAGCCATCAACGAACATTCTTTCCCTTATCCGTCTAGCCTAGGGCCCCCCGTGCAACGTCACTTAACCCACGCGTGCAGCGGGCAGGCTGCAGGCCTGCCTTCCACATCCTCTTTTCGTTTTGCGTTACGTCCCTGTCTCTCATTCTCTTTTGTCCTTTGCCTTACCATTTCCTGTCACCTCACAGCTTTCAGATTCAAAGTGAAATGCAAAGGACGAAGCGTAGAAGGTGCGCGCCTTCGCGCGCAAATCAACCAGGACAGTACGCACCGAAGGGGGTCTCCGGCGCAGCACGGCCCGGCGGTACAAACGGAGCCAAGACACAAAAGTTCCTTTGTTAGGCGCATAACGAACAAAAGCGCCGCATCGCCTTAATGGGAACGAACAAATCTTCCTCTCTGGCTCCCTTTGCACATGGTGGCTGACATTTTAGCGTACAGGACTTCCCTTGTTGCCTCGGTTCACCTACTTTTGAGGGCTGCGAACCCCTACAAGGGAAGTCCTGTTCGTTGTTTCGTCCGTATCCGTCTGGAATCAGCCATCAACGAACATTCTTTCCCTTATCCGTCTAGCTAGCCTAAAGAACCCCGTGCAACGTCACTTAACCCACGGGTGCAGCGGGCAGGCTGCAGGCCTGCCTTCCACATCCTCTTTTCAAAGTATCGAACAAAAGAATAGAAGGTGCGCGCCTTCGCGCGCGAATCAATCAAGACACAACACAAAAAGAGCCCAGCATCTCTGCTGAGCCCTCTGTGTTACTCACTTGCCTGGCAACGTCCTACCTTCCCAGGAACTCGCGCTCCAAGTATTATCGGCGCTGGAGGTCTTAACGGTCGT
>NZ_LJCO01000073.1 GCF_001399675.1 Paenalicyclobacillus ferrooxydans | reverse complement strand
ACATTTTGAGTAGCTGATGCCACCCGACGGTTTTATAGCGTGTAAGTCCATTCATCTTTAACTCAAGCTGCGGAAGATTCGTCGGCGTCAGCCGCAGCAAAACTTCCTCCGCGTAAGATGCGCCAACGACTTGCGTCTGCAACGTGTTCATAAAAGGTCATAACCTCCCAGGCTCTAAGCAGCGCTTCCCAAGCTTCAAGTGTGGAGTGCCACTCCCAATCGATCACCCAATAGATGTCCGTCCAGAATAGTTGTCCGAGTGTTGACCCGGCCGGTTTCTGTTGAATCAAGTTTGTATTTGGAAGGAGCCAGTGAATAAAGTGAGCCCATTTTCGTAATTCCTGCGGTTCGCCCTGAAAATGCACCGACAGTGTGGGTGCGTTGTGGATGAGTTCTTGAATGGGATCAGTGATGTCCGCAAGGGTCATCACATCTATCCACGTTCCAGACTCCAAATCAGGAACTGACACCTCAACCTCTAAATCAGGTGCCAACAAAGCCATCAAGGATTGAACTTGGGCGTCCTCTAGGTCTCCCATCCCATTCATGTCGTATCCATAGCCCCAACCTTCTTGGTCCACTTCATCGATAAACCCGGTTCTTCGCATGAAATCCCGGATGAACCAAATGTCTTCCAGACCGCGGTACAAGTGTTCACGAAGCTCGTCATACATCAGATAAACACCTCCGCGACGGAAGGGTCACAAAGTGACGTAAGGTTCATGCATTTGTGCCATACCGTATCCCATGCCTCATCATCTATCGCGAAATGGGCAGTTTCGACTGCCGCGCTCGCCTCATCAGAAGGGTCGATGAGCTGAGAAGCCATGTGAAATATTTCATCGGAAAGCCCAAAAATGTATCTGGCAGGGAGATTCTCTGATTGCATACGTTGAAGGAGGTCGCAGGCGGCTTCGACCACCGCACTTGCCTCCCTGTTTTGGTCCGGGGTGTTTTCCAGTTCGCTGATTAGTTGATCCCAGTGGAGCGTGATGATTCGAGGATTTAAAGGTTCGGTTTGCATATGGATCCCTCCATTCACCTCCCCGTGATCAAGGGAGGTGAAATCGTTCCCTGAATGAACGGAGTGAGTAAATAGCGAGATTAGATAGCATCGAGTGCAAACAGAGCGATTTGGTCATCACTGACCTTGCGCCTGCTTGGTTTGACCTTTTCGACAAGTCCCATTTTCCGGCGCAAATCTCCGATTGTAATGGGAGGCTCGACGTCTATCACTTCCGCTTGAACTGGCTTGCTCCTATCTGGAACTGTAAACAGCGGCAGAATGGCAAGCTTTTCATCCGGTTGCTCAACAAACGAGCTACTCGGTTCGGCTTCCTTACGGCGTGACTCGATTGGAGATATGAATTGGACAGGTTCCGGTACATTCGCCAGTCGGCGCGTTTCCGACGCCAGTCGATTCATCGCTCGTCTAATTTCCTGTTTGAATCGTTCCTCGGCGAGCATCGTCACCCCGGCCGGAATGTCTTTGTCGGCAAGTGCTCTCCACTTTTGAGAAAGGTCTTCGACGTCCCCTAGGCAACTTGCAATGGCGAAGGTAGATGCGGACTTGTCGTCTTGTACTGCAAACTGCGACACCTCAGACTTATCAAGTCTTCCTTCAAGCAACATCGCATGACTGC
>NZ_LJCO01000014.1 GCF_001399675.1 Paenalicyclobacillus ferrooxydans | reverse complement strand
GTAATTTGACACCAGCATGGGTCGGAAGATACAGGGCCCAAGGGTATTGGGACAAACACAGCGTTATGGTGGAAGAGTCGACTAGGTTAATGCGACCTAATTGCTTCGTGGCCTTTTTCAGTCCAATCCTGCGAACAAGTTGCGCAATGCAGTGTTGAAGAACAGCGTCTAAAAATGGCTGTTCCAAATGACGCAGCTTTCGTGACAACTGTGATGCACTGATGGACTGAATTCCGATTTCCGACTGGAGTTCCTTTGTCTCATTCAACTTACGGCTGAGTGATGTCAGTGACGAAATCTGATTGACCTGGGCAAAGAGCAGTAGTTGAGTGAGCTTGATAGAATCCAGCTTTTTCGTGTACTTGTCCAGGTGTAGTAACTGAATTTGTTTCAACATTAATTTCGTATCTAGAGAAACTAGGTATTCCGCCAAAGTGGATTTCATGATACCCTTATTCATGCTTGGGTTCCTTAGATTAGATTTGGACAGGGCTACCTGTACATCTATTCTAAGGAATCTTTATATGTATAGGGGTTACAGAATCATGAATCTTCATAAGGTTTAAAATGTTTAATTTGTCAACGGGTACCCGTTGACAATCCACTAAAAAGTTAATGCAACGCTAGTGGGTACCACCGACTTAAGTCAGCGGATCGCAGGGAGCTAAGTCGGTTTCAGCCTACTAACCGTGTCCGATGAGGAAGTTAAGTCGCTGGGACCGACTTAATGCGGGGGGAAGCACTTCGGATACGGTGGCGCGGGGGACCACGGCTCTATGCAGCCGCGTCGGGCCCAGCTGCGACTGCATAGAAGGCCAGGTGGTGGCACCATCTGTGGTCCCATCCCGTCCAACGTTCGCGCAATTCATTCTCGCCAATCCTCCTGGCTCGATCCGTTCCAATGACACCATCTCCGGTCCCAGGCCAGCCTGTGTCCCAATGCCACTCACGCCGACCCCATCCGCCCTCTTGGACCCCACTGGTCGGCGTGCCCCATCAGCCCCCCAGGCCGGCGTGCCCCATCCGCCCCATCCGCCTGGACCCCCAAGCCCCCAACGGATTCGTACCAATAATGGGCGAATGCGCAGTTGTGCCGAGTCAGTTATAATGGAACGGTGCAGGAAATGATGGGAGGATAAACGTGGCTCACGGGCATGCAAAATCACGAGTTCCACTTGTTTTTGCGCATCGGGGAGCGAGCGCTGTCGCACCCGAGAACACCTTTCCAGCATTTGCAATGGCGGTCGAGATGCGAGCGGACGTGATTGAAACGGATGTTCACTGGACCAAGGACGGCGTGATTGTTGTCGCCCACGATCCCGATGTCAGCCGCATGACGAACGGCCAAGGCATGATTGAGAACCTGACGTATGCTGAGTTACTGGAATTGGATTTTGGTTACCGCTTCAGCCCAGATGGCGGGAAGACCTTCCCATATCGGAGCAAAGGTGTAAAAATCATGCGTTTTTCCCATCTCCTCAAGGAGTTTCCGGACATCCGCGTCAATGTCGATCTTAAACCGAAAAACCCTCCATCCCTTCGCCAATATATTCAGGAGATTTACGAGGCTGGGGCCGAGGAGCGCGTGATGACGGCATCCTTTCACGATCCGGTGCTGAAGATGTTCCGCAAACACAACCCGCAGTTGGCGACGAGTGCGACTCCGATGGAGATCGCCCGGTTGTTAGTGCAACAACGACTCGGAGTTTCGAGTCGAGCGCGGGCACCCTATAAAGCGATTCAAGTCCCACCGAAGATGTATGGGATTTCAGTCGTCACGGAAGGCTTAGTTCGAGCAACCCATCGGCGGGGGGCAGAGGTGCACGTTTGGACCATCGACGATGAACCGACGATGATTGACCTTCTGCGCCAAGGGGTGGATGGGATTATGTCTAATCGGCCCGATCTCGCCAGGTCCGTCGTCGACACCTGGACCCCCACACATAGTCAAGTGGCACCCGCCAGGATGGCTCGTACCGGGAATACAGGTTCGAATTCCCCGGCCGATCCGATGTAGAGTCAACCCACCTGCGCAACCTTCCGAATGCAACTCGTTCGAATGTGGCCCTTTCGAATGCAGACGGTTCGAATGCAAGCTTTTCAAATGTGGGAAATACATCCGCAACAGGAAGCTCAATCACCAGCTAACTTACGGCCAAACAGCTTACGGTCAACAACATACGGCCAAACAGCTTACGGGTCAACAACATACGGGTCAACAACTTAGGAAATATGGCTGGCCAACTGGCCTCAATCGATAAGGACGTGAAAGAACAAAGTGGATGTTTTGCGGCGAAACTGGAGACAAATTGATTACGCAATGATCGTTACACTGATTCTGCTGACAGCCTACAGTTGCATTGCTATTTACGCCGCTACCTACGGTAAAAAAGATCTGTCCATTCCGAGCCACGCGTGGATGAAACAGATGATTTACGGCATTATCGGGTTCGTTGCGATGTGGGTGCTTACGGCGTATGACTATCGATCGCTCCGGAAGATTCACTGGTGGCTCTACGGTATCACGACATTTTTGCTTGTGGCTGTATACGCGTTTCACCCAATTAACGGTGCGCGCAGTTGGATCCCGCTCCCAGGTTTCAGCTTGCAGCCGTCTGAGTTTTCGAAGCTTGCAATTGTGATCACGCTCGCGACAATGATGGCAGAACGCGATGAATCAGAGTTCCCTGACTATCGGCTTCATACGACGTGGCCGATGCTGTTGGTGGTTATTGTACCAACCGTGTTGACGCTGAAAGAGCCCGCACTGGGGCAGGCTTTAGTGATGCTCAGCATTTTTGCCGTGATGTTTATGATGTTTGTGCGGCGGTCATGGTTTGCGCTTGGGATCACGATTTTTGTACTCATATCTATTGTGTTTATTGCTCTCCCTGTTGAGTTTCCGGTTCAGGCGACCGCACTCGTCCAAAACGTGCTCATCAAACACAACATCCTGCACGGATATCAGGCCAACCGAATTCTCACTTGGCTCGATCACACGTACCTTCCGCTGGGTGCAGGTTACAACATCCGTCAGGCACAAACGGCCATCGGTTCCGGGCAACTGTTTGGCGAAGGTTGGTTAAGCGGACTGGAGACATCTTCAGGCGGTGTTCCAAACCAATGGACAGACTACATCTTTACAGCGATTGGTGAGGAGTTTGGGTTTATCGGATCGAGCTTGCTTGTGTTGTTGTTCCTCATTTTGGTGTACCGCCTTGTTCGCGCAGCGGGCAGTTCGCAAGACACGTACGGAACCTACTTGGTGATGGGTATTGTCGGCATGTTTTCATTCCAGGTGTTTGAAAACATCGGGATGGACATGTACCTCAGTCCTTCGACTGGGATCACGTTGCCGTTCATCAGTTACGGTGGAAGCTCCATGTTGGCGAACTTCATGGCAACCGGGATCGCGATGAGTGTGTTATTGCGCAAGAAGCGGTTAAGCTTCTCGTAGGCACCCAGAGTTGTGCTGTCGCCGACAGGGTGAGGCAGCGCGACAGGGTGAGGCAGCGTGACAGGGTGAGGCAGCGCGACAGGGTGAGGTAGCGTGACAGGGTGAGGTAGCGTGACAGGGTGAAGTAGCGGCACAGGGTGAAGTAGCGGGACAGGGTGAAGTAGCGGCACAGGGTGAAGTAGCGGGACATGGTGAAGTAGCGGCACAGGGTTTGGCAGCGTGACAGGGTTTGGCAGCGTGACAGGGTGTGGGTCGTTTGCCTTGGTGTGGCCGCCTGGCAGTTGCGCCGTTGCTGGTGCGCGAGGGCTGGGGTTACCCGGTTATCCAGCCGTCGCCGAACTGCAAATATCAAAGGTATGGCTGTCTGAGCGTGAGAAGATCACTCAGACAGCCTTTTTTGAACAAATCATTATAAAACTGATGAGGAAGGGACGCCCGACGGGGCGTCCCAACATTTCATGCTGTGATCAGTTATCTGTTGATGATGGCGAGGACCTGGTCGGGATCGGCTGGCAAAGCATCGTAGAATTCCACGGCTTTGTGGTTGTGCACCTTGCGGCACACATCCTGCATCCATTGGTATGTTTGTGCAGTTGTAATCGGATCGTCGGGGGACCAAGCAAGGATATCCATCTCAAACGGATTGCCGTCATCGTCTTGTCTCCGGTAACGCAGACCCTCAACATGCCTGAAGCCATGGCGTTCGTAGAAGCGGAGGCGGGAGGCTGTATCGGGATCGTCATCGCTTACTTTCTCCACCTCGAGCAAAATAGGGCGGCCATCTTTCTGGAGTCCTTTGACAACGCGCGATCCCACTCCTGAACCCCGCGTCGTGCTGCTCACCAACAAGTAATCGACGAAGATGAACTTTGGAAACCTCGCGTAAAGCAGCAGGTAATCGTCGGTTTCTTGTTTGTGATAGTACGGTTCACTTTCCAACAGGGACTCAAGGTGGAGGGGATGCTTCATCTCCACAGCCGGGAAGTACTCGTTCAAGCGACTGTAATATGTGGTTTGAGCTTTCGGAATCCTCATCGTTGGACACATCGCCTCCTGAAATTTTTGAGAGATTGGGATGTCAGCATGGGGACAAACCGCTGTGCGGCAGCAGACGGCTGCCACGTGCACAGGGCACAGGGCGTCATGACGGCGGCACCAGGCAGAACGTCACCAAGTAAAGCAGCAACCCGTAAGAAGGACTCACTCCCAGCAAGCTGCACCCTGTATTATAACACATCAGGGTGTTCCATGTTTCGTGCATCAGCCCAACGAGCGACAGACAGTGAAGGGAGCAAGCCTGAAAACCTATATGATCGGTCTACTGCGTACTTTGGGCGGACCTAGTCTGTGCGACATTGCGTAAGCCGGGTGCAGGGTTCTAGCCTTCGGTGAAACATGCCGTTGAGGCGGTGCAGCCGACCCTGTGGTGTTCCAGGGTGTCCCTGTGATGTCCCATCACACAAGGGAAAGTTCTTCCCTTGTATCTGATTTGAAGGGGTTCACGGTTTGCATAAGGGAGGATTTTTCCCTTGTTGCCCGGTTTGGAAGGTGATCCGCTTGAATTTACCGTCATAAGGGAGGTTTTTTCCCTCGTTTGATGTGAGACTCTCGAAAGCGAAGCAACAAGGGAAAAAACGACCGCTAAACTGGCTCGCTGCAGCCAGCCAGCCACACCACGGGCGACCCCGAGACCCCGAGACCCCGAGACCCCGATCCCGACCTACGCCGTGAAGGCCCGCCGCACCTCCCTGGCATCACTCTCATCCTCGACCACGGGCACCTGGACAAAGAACGGCGGTGGGGCCAGGCCGTAGATGTACATCGGGATCAGGATAAATCGACCCTCTTCCGTTTCGATCTCGATACAAGGAGACTCAAACTGAGTCAAGATCCACTCCCATAGTCCACTGTGGTTGGTACGAATTAACTCGCCGCGGCAGAACGCACGAAAGTCATAGGTCTTAACCCGCATGTACACCACCCCCAAGGATGAGACTCCTGTCGACATATGCAGATGAGACTCCTGTCGATATATACGAATGAGGACAGGTTGTATTTCCTGCGATCACGCTCACACATACGCATGAGGGAACCAGGATTGGCCAATCTAAGGGATGACAAGGAGCTTGGAGGAGGGATTGCTGGTGATTCGTTTTCGAGGAGTACCTGTCCGCGACATTCATGGATTACCGTACTCGGTACACCAGATTGGTGACGGTCAATGGCAGATCGTCGTACAGAACTGCGCACGCTACCCAGCCGGATACACCTTTGCTCCAGTTTACGGGGCGTACGAGGATGCGGTAGAGGCGCTCGATCACTGGCCAGTAGACGACGCTTTACGATCCGAACGTGAGCGATGGGCAGGGGACGACACCGGTGCTGCCTATCTCGAGGCGGTGGAAATGCATGATCAGTTTCGCGATTGAAGTTCGCCTCCGACCGATCCGTTGCCCAAGTCGGTGTCTGACCTCGCCCCTTCGGTGCTAAAACAAGCCGAGCAGCGCCATAGGGCAGGCACAAGACCTGGCACACAAAAGACCTGACAAATAAAACAGGGACTGCAGATTGCGCAACCGTGACGTTGCCATTCAGCAGTCCCTGCAACTATTTCTATGGGCGTTCTGGACCTTCCCCAGGTTGTGTCTTACTGCGGAACTTGTCTGCCAGTTCGATCAGCCACAAATGATGATACGGCACCTGGTACAAGACAGGTTCCACACGAATGTCTCCCGGTCCGAGTTTGTACATCCAGATGGTAGACTCAGACTTCATCCCTTCGTGCATGCGGATACCTAGGTGAACCGAATCTCGATATCCATTTTTATACGCTATGACGCCGAGTTGACCATGCAACTCCTGCACCATGGGACGGTACCGTGGATTCCGGATGATCGGCGCCTCCATGTACGGTGTGTAGCCATTTTTGCCTGTCCTGACGCGCTGCTCCGTTTCAATCAGGACCACTTCAGCCCCTTCCAGAGGCTGCATCGTTCTGCCGTCAATGACCCGCAAGCGCAATTTGGCCGTCGGCCATGGTACATACGGTGTGAATTTATCACCGGGTTGTGCGAGTTCCGGCAGGCGATCCGGTTGCGGCGTCGGCACTGCTGGCGGCGCACTGGGGGCTGCCTGGCTGGGAGGTGTCTGTTGTTGACCAGGTGCCGCCTGTGATGGTGGTACTTGCCGTTGCTGCGGTGCAGTTCCCGGTTGTCGTGGTGCTGTCTGTGGCGTTTGTTGTCTTGGTGCCTGTTGCTGTGCCGGATCCTGCTTCTGCACAGGAGCCTGCTGCTGTCTTGGAGACTGCTGTTGTGCAGGTGCTTGCTTCTGCACAGGGGCCTGCTGTCTTGGTGCCTGTTGCTGTGCCGGAGCCTGCTTCTGCACAGGAGCCTGCTGCTGTCTTGGAGACTGCTGTTGTGCAGGTGCTTGCTTTTGTGCCGGACCCTGTTGCGTCTGGTTCCGCGTTGCAGCTGGTTGCTGCGTTGCCGTCCTGTGCTGCGCTGGAACCTGCTGGCCTGGTACCTGATCCTGGTTCATAGTGTGATGCTTCGCTGGAACTTGTTGTTGACCGTCGGCCTGGTTTTGGGCTGTCTGCTGGTGTTGCGTCGGCGCTACTTGTCCTGCCGATCCGGAATCGGATGAACTACTTGATACAGTTGACGCTGCAGTGGAGATTTCCTGATTCAAAACCACACCAGTTGTCAGACGCTCGTTGTCGTCCACACCGGCCATAGTTGGGATCGCTCCAACGTGCGGCGTACTTTGTGCAGGTGCCGGGTTACGATGGCGTTCTGCAGATTGTGGCAAAAGCGGTGGTGATGGCAGCGACAGCGCAGCACAGAGTGCAGCACCCGCCCAGATACCAACCGTCTTTTTGCTGGGCAACCACTTTCTCATGAGCCATATCCTCCTAGCATGTGATTCCTTGCATTAAGCTGGTGTTTTGTCAAAATCTCATCGGTGAAAATCTCTTCTGTCAAAATCTCTTCTGTGTGAAAAGGCTTTGCGAAAACGGTGTTCTGTAAAAAGGTCTTCTGAAAACTGGTGTTCTGTGAAAAGGCTAAGTAAAAGGAAAATTTCCAAGCAACAGCCTTACTTAGTAAAATTTCAAAGCGCGATCGACGTAGTAAAATTGCAGGATTTGAATATAATTGCGACCGCGTTCGGCCCAGTACTCAGAACCCCATTGAGCCATTTTTTGTGCGTTTCTGTACTGCCAGTTGGCACTATCCCGGTATCCAGCCCGATAATTCAGCTCAATAATGCTGCCATCAGGCATTGTAAAAGCCTGATTCCGAATCGCGTCGACGGCTTGGTTTGTTTCGGGCTGTCCTGACAGGTAGCGGAACGCCTGGAAGTTCGTCGTGTTGTCGACGTCAAACGTAAAACCGTCAATCGTGACAGGGTGCAGATGGTGATACCATGCAAACATCTTGACGGCCATAGCGCCTGCTTTGAGTGACTCAGGACTCCACGATGGCATCCACTCGTTCGGCAAAACATCTTTGCAATAGGTTTCGAATGGGACGGTCTGAACCCAGACGATTCTGCCGCGGGGATCCGGTTCCCCATTCGGATTGTTCTCGCGGATAGCCACGCGAACGGCCCCCGGTATTGCAGTGTTGAAAATGGTTTGTGCAGCCTGTGCGTGTACCGGGTGTTCAACGAAGACACCGGCCGCAATGGCTGCCGCTGTGAGAAGGATTCTTTTCATGGAGACCTCCCCCTGTACTGTCGAGTATGTCCTTGTGTTACCATTCCCTGATTTCCATGTCGCATGCATAAAGCAGTGGCCCAAGGCCAAGCGCCGCATACCGCACCAAACCGCGTCAGCAAGTCGTGTGCACCGGTGTCACGCCACAGCCACAGCCACGCCACACCACACGTATCGCACATGAGTCACCTTGCGCTTTTATCCCGTGTGACATCTACCAGAGCTCGCGGTACAATATGGATGATTCGTTTACAGGAGGCGGTGTCGTGGAAAAACTGAAACTTACAGGCAAGTCGAACCATAGTACAGACGATGCGATGAAGGGCCTGTCCGCAGTGTTTATCGATGGGGATCGCGTGTATATAGACAACGGTGCCATTCACGGGAAGAGCCATCTTGAGCAGGGGATGCAGTGGGTCAAAACCAAAGAGGAAGTGCCTACGCCGCGGGAGATCTGGGTGGTCTGGGTCACACTAAAACGGAATTCCGACATGAAGCAGGGTTATCATGGCGTCATGCCCTTTCAATTATGGATTGACCAACAGGCTAAAGTAGGGTACAAATCTCTTGCAGATCAGGTTAATAAGATGGACAAAGCGGTCAAAGGTCAAATTGACGTGACGAACGTACCAGGTGAAGTACTTGAAAAGCTGACGCGGTTCCTCAAAGGTGTACGTGATGATTTGTGGGAACAGGCGTGGCCAACCTTTAAGGACATTTTCGGAGAGCCGCAAGGGTAGTCCTCGAACAGTGCAGGGGGTAGATCATTGAACCAGTCGGATACACCACTTTTCCAAACACTACTACAACACGCTGCCCGCAAGCCGGTGCAGTTTCACATCCCAAGTCACAAGCGCGGACGCGGGATGGATACAGAGTTTTCTTCTTTTATTGGAGAGAACGCATTGTCCTTGGATCTCATTAACATCGCTCCACTCGACGACCTTCATCACCCGACTGGCGCCATTAAGGCAGCTCAGGAGCTGGCAGCCGAGGCCTTCGGGGCCGAACACACCTTTTTCTCTGTACAGGGGACAAGCACAGCCATCATGACCATGGTGCTCGCAACCGTGGGACCTGGGGACAAGATTTTGCTCCCGAGAAACGTGCACAAATCCGTTCTGACGGCCGTCATGCTCGCCGATGCACGGCCTGTCTTTCTGCACCCGGAAATGGATACGACCCTTGGCATTATGCACGGTCTCTCGGTTGAAACCGTAACTGAAGCCTTGGAGCGGCATCCCGACGCAAAGGCACTCGTTGTCATCAACCCAACCTACTTTGGGATCTCGGCGGATCTCAAGCGGATCGTCGAATTGGCCCATGCGAAAAGAGTCCCCGTACTGGTCGATGAGGCCCATGGCGTGCTCACCGGATTTCATCAAGGACTGCCCATGTCGGCTATGGACGCGGGGGCCGATATGGCTGCGACGAGTGTGCATAAGCTTGGCGGATCGATGACACAATCGAGCATTCTGAACGTCCAGGGAGACCTGGTGAATGCCCGTCACGTGCAGGTCGTTATGAGTATGTTGACCACCACTTCAACGTCCTATCTGTTGCTCGCGTCACTCGACGTCGCGAGAAAGCAGCTGGCTCTTCATGGGAATGAGAATGTAGAGCGGGCGATCGCGCTTGCGAACGAGGCGCGTGCGGAGATTAACGAGATCGCCGGACTCTACTGCCCAGGCGAGGAGATTCTGCACAGCAGTGCGACGTTTGCGCTCGATCCGACGAAGCTGACCGTCAGTGTCAAGGACCTTGGCGTGACAGGCTACGACGTGGAGCGGATGCTGCGGGAAGAGTTCAACATCGAGGTCGAGCTGAGCGATTTGTACAACATCCTCTGTCTGGTCTCGTGGGGGGATACTAAGGAGGATGTCGATAGGCTCATCGACGGGCTGAGGAGGATCTCGGAGGCGCATCAGCACCAGATCGACAAGCGTCACCCACAGGTGCGCGTGCCGACCATGCCACGCCTTGAAATGTCACCTCGGGCGGCCTTTTACGCCCCGACAGAGACGGTCCCGCTGAAGAGTTCGGTCGGACGCATCATCGCGGAAATGATCATGGTCTACCCGCCAGGCATCCCCATTTTGCTGCCAGGAGAAGAGGTCGATCAGTCGAACATTGATTACATCGAAGAAAACCTCCGCGCCGGCCTGCCTGTCCAAGGTACGGACGATCCGGAGATCCGGTTTGTCAAAGTCGTCTCACGGTGACGGAAGTTGCATCAAGGGCAAACGCGAGAGTCGTATCCCGGTGATGGTAGCCGCATTACGGGCAACGCGAGGCGCATCGCGCTTGGGGTGGGCCGGAAGCGGCTTGAGCGCCTGGTTAAGTCGGTGAGACCGACTTAATGTCAGCCGGAACTGCCCTGAGCGCCCGGTTAAGTCGGTGAGACTGACTTAAGCCATCGGATCGGGGGGAGCTAAGTCGGTTTCAGCCTACTAATGGTGTCCGGAAGGGCATTTAAGTCGGTGAGACCGACTTAATGTCAGCCGGAACCGCTCTGAGCGCCTGGTTAAGTCGGTGAGACCGACTTAAGCCATCGGATCGTGGGGAGCTAAGTCGGTTTCAGCCTACTAATGGTGTCCGGGAGGGCATTTAAGTCGGTGAGACCGACTTAATGTCAGCCGGAACCGCTCTGAGCGCCCGGTTAAGTCGGTGAGACCGACTTAAGCCATCGGATCGGGGGGAGCTAAGTCGGTTTCAGCCCACTAATGGTGTCCGGGAGGGCATTTAAGTCGGTGAGACCGACTTAATGTCAGCCGGAACCGCTCTGAGCGCCCGGTTAAGTCGGTGAGACCGACTTAAGCCATCGGATCGTGGGGAGCTAAGTCGGTTTCAGCCTACTAATGGTGTCCGGGAGGGCATTTAAGTCGGTGAGACCGACTTAATGTCAGCCGGAACCGCTCTGAGCGCCCGGTTAAGTCGGTGAGACCGACTTAAGCCATCGGATCGTGGGGAGCTAAGTCGGTTTCAGCCTACTAATGGTGTCCGTGAGGGCATTTAAGTCGGTGAGACCGACTTAAGCCAGCGGATCGCCGCCACATAAGTCGGTTTCAGCCTAAAATGACGAATGGAGGGACCAAAATGCCGGAAGAAGGAACTATGGCACCAGATTTCACACTGGAGAATCAAGATGGACAACCCATCCACCTTGCAGATTACCGAGGGAAGGTTGTCGTGCTCTACTTTTACCCGAAAGACAACACGCCAGGATGTACGAAGGAAGCGTGTTCGTTTCGCGATGCGAGTTCTGAGTTGACCGATGCAGGCGCAGTGGTTCTCGGTGTATCGAGAGACACAGCCAGCTCACACCGCCGCTTTGCGGACAAGTTTGAGTTGCCGTTTCCGCTCCTCGCAGACACAGAGGAAGAGGTCTGCAACGCCTATGGCGTTCTGCAGGAGAAGAACATGTACGGAAAGAAGAGCATCGGGATTGTGCGGTCCACCTTCGTCATTGATAAGGATGGCAAGATCGTGAAGGTGTTCCCAAAGGTCAAGGTCGACGGTCACGTGGACGAGGTCCTCGAAGTCGTCCGTCAACTCGGCTGACCCTGCCTGGCCCGTAGACCCTGGGGCGTTCAACTCGGCTGCCCCTGCCTGGCCCGTAGACCCTGGGGCGTTCAACTCGGCTGCCCCTGCCTGGCCCGCAGACCCCGGGGCGTTCGACTCGGCTGCCCCTGCCTGGCCACCAGCCCCCGGGCGTTCGACCCGGCTCAATGTCACTCGTCGGTCGTCAAGTCCGGCTGTATCCGTTATAATGAATAAAGAAGAAAGGGGTTGATCCGATGGTGACACTCACAGACAGCGCTGCGGAGAAGATCGCAGAGCTCATCAAGCAGAACGACGATAAGGTAGAAGGCCTTCGCATTTACACAAAGCCAGGTGGATGTTCAGGGTTCAGTTACGGTATGGCCCTTGATAACGCTCAGGCATCCGATAAGATTCTTACCATCAAAGGCGTGCAGGTGGCTCTCGAAACGGACAGCCTCGAACTCATTGAGGGTTCTGAGATTGACTACGTCAGTGATTTCTCTGGTGAAGGGTTCCGTATTTGGAATCCAAACGCTGTGTCGACTTGCGGCTGCGGCTCAAGCTTTCGTACCGCTGCTAACGCAGGCCAACCTGGCTCTTGTGAATAATTGAAAGCACCGAGGTCCCGAAGGTGATACTGCCTTTCGGGACCTTTTTGTAAATCATGATGTTTTTATCCTCTGGATTTATACGGACGGAGTGGTGGAATGTCGTTCTTTCAAAAGGTGTTAAAGGATCCGGTGCACGACGAAATCGTCGTCGATGACCCCTGGATCTGGCGGATCATCAACACCTCCGCTATGCAGCGCCTGCGCAGAATCAGACAGCTTGGCACCTCGTACTTGACCTTTCACGGAGCTGAACACAGCCGCTTTACGCATTCATTAGGCGTATATGAGACGATGCGCCGCGTACTGTCCTACCTCGAAAAGGAATTTGGCTGGCCGAGGGATGACCGCGAGAGGAAGCTCGCCCTTGCAGCAGCTCTGTTGCACGATGTCGGGCATGGCCCCTTCTCACACACGTTCGAAACCGTCTACCCCGTGCATCATGAGGAGTGGACCAAGCGGATCATGCTCGAAGATGACGAAATGGCCACCCTGCTGGCTGAAATTGATGACGAGTTCGGACCAGATCTTGTCGGGATATTGAACAAAAACGGCAAGCATCGCACGATTGAGCAACTGATCACCAGTCAGCTTGACGTGGATAGAATGGACTATCTTCTGCGCGACGCCATGAACACAGGCGTCAATTATGGCCGGTTTGAATTGGGGCGTCTGATCCGATCGCTCGCCCTAGCCGACGGATCGATCATGCTAAAGGCAAGTGGAGTGCACACTGCAGAACAATACATACTCGCGCGGTACTTCATGTACACGCAGGTGTACCTTCACCCTGTCACGATTGGCAGCGATGTGCTGGTGGGCAACATTTTGCGTCGGGCTGGAGAGTTGTGGAGCGCAGGCAAACTTCAGGATATGCCGCACTTTCTCAAGGCCTTTTTCGTCGAGCAAAGCACCGTTTCCGTCAAGGACTATTTGGCCATCGACGAGTCGACCTTGTTGTACGCGTTTCGGATGTGGGCATCGACCGACGACGTGGTGTTGTCCGATCTCGCTGAGCGTTTCCTCAACCGCCGCCTGCTGGCGCCGATTGTGCGTGCGGAACCAACGTCGGAAGAGTGGGCAGCGCTGAGGACGTCTGCTCGGGCGATGGGCTTTCACCCGGAATACTACATTAGCGGCCGGACGTCGGAGATTTCGGCCTATGTGTACCGGGGCAGCGGCATCCCTGTCCTGCGGCAGGATGGCAGCAAGTCCGAGTTGAGCATGGAGTCGAGGATTGTGCGATCGCTGATTCCAGATACCGAGTATCGCCTGTTTTTGCCGAAGGAAATGGTGGAGGGCGATCATGCGGTTGCAGAGCGCGTCCGATCAATCATTTACCAGGAAGGCTGAAACCAAAGCGAAAAGCGAAATCAAAAGCGAAACCAAAGCGAAAAGCGCAATCAAAAGCGCAATCAAAAGCGAAATCAAAAGGGCTGCCCAGCGTCGTGCTGGTCAGCCCTGTGTTTCATCACTTGTTGGTGGACGACTGTTTGCTGTCCGCTCTGCGGCGAGCAAACCAGAACCACAGTACCGCAATCACGAAGAGCACAATGCCGATGTCAGTAATGGGCTTGACATGCTTGTCAATCGTACTCCAGTGTGCGCCGAGCTGATAGCCGGCAATCATGAGGACCAGGTTCCAGGGAATCGATCCGAGAAATGAGTAGGTCAGGAACCGACCAAGCGGCATCCGGGCTACGCCAGCAGGCAGTGAAATGAAAGTCCGGAATGCAGGCAGCAGTCGAGCGACGAATACGGTGACCTCGCCTCTCCGTGCGAACCATGCATCAGCACGCTCAAGATGGTGCGGATTCAAGAGGATGTAGCGGCCATATCGCCGTATAAAGGCGCGTCCGCCGGTACTGCCGACCAGGTAGGCGATCCAGCCGCCAAACACGTTCGCTGCTATGGTCACGACGAGACCCGCCCAGAACGGGATGCTGTGTTGGAAGGCCAGATAGCCGGCCAGCGGTACAACGACCTCACTGGGGATTGGGATGCAGGCGCTCTCGAGGGTCATGAGAATGAAGATGGCCAGCAATCCGTAGTGGGATACGAACGTCGTAAGATGAGCGGACAAGGCTTTGTCTCCTTCCTTCGCCACATTGTGGCAAGTGCGTGATACCTCGGTGTTTTTCTCACATCATGGACATGAAATCATCATGGCATGTAGAGACAGTTTGTCAAGGTCTTGTTGTTTGATGATGGTTAGTTTTGTGAAATACGAGGTCTTCGTTTCGTTGGTGCTCTAAAGGGGAACTGTTAGAATGGAGAGAGGAACAGCTTGTCCCAGCTGCACCGCAGACGCAATTTTATCAGAAAGTCGGGGGATTCTGTCGATGTCCCTTGTTCATCTTTGCATCAATATTCTGTTCCTTGTCATGCAGGTTTTCACGGGTGTTCTTGGTTTGTACCAGGTTGCGGTTGCCTTGTTTGGCATTTGGCATCTGCGCCAGCCGATCCGATACGATCCGCAGAAACGCTTTGCCGTCGTCATCGCTGCTCACAATGAAGAGCGTGTCATCGGTCCCTTGATTGACAGCATCATGGCGCAGGAATACCCACGGGCAATGTTTGACGTGCACGTCATTGCGGACAACTGTACAGATCACACCCGTGAAGTTACAGAACACCACGGCGCCATCGCACATCCTCGGTTTGACGAGGAACAGCGAGGAAAGGGCTACGCAATTGAGTGGATGATTGATAAACTAGAGCGGTGGCCGGCCAAATACGATGCAGTGGTCATGTTCGACGCAGATAACCTTGTGGCGCAGGACTTCCTGCGGATCATGAACGATAAATTATGCGAAGGTCACCAGGTGATTCAGGGTTATCTCGACGTGAAAAACCCGTTCGATACCTGGATCAGTGTATCGATGGCCATCTCGTATTGGTTCAGTAATCGCATGTGGCAGAATGCGCGTCAAAACCTGCGACTCTCGAGCTCACTCGGCGGCACAGGGTTGTGTGTGGATATGGGGCTTCTGCACGATATCGGCTGGGAAGCAACCGGGCTGACAGAAGACCTTGAGTTTGGCGTGCGCTGCGTAGAGCGCGGCATCATCCCCATCTGGGCACACGATGCGAAAGTCTACGACGAGAAACCCATGACCCTGCTCGCTTCCATGCGGCAGCGTCTGCGCTGGATGCAGGGGCACTTTCACTGTGCGCATCACCATATGATCCCGCTCATCAAGGCAGGCATCGTGGAGCGCAACTTCGTTAAGTTTGACGCCGGCGTCTATCTCTTTCAGCCGGTGCGCTTTTTGATTCTATTTCTGACGTCACTGATGATGGTTTTGCAGGTCTCAAAGCCGCATGACACCATCATGTCGCACATCGTCGGCTTCTTGCCGACAGACTTTTGGGTCGTCGTCAACGTGCTTCTCTATCTGCAGATGCCACTTGCATTGTTTTTGGAACGCGTGAACTGGCGGGCGTACTTTGGGCTCATCTTACTGCCATTCTTTCTGTGGACCTGGGGCCCGTTGGTATTTCAGGCCTACTTCACCAAGACAAATCGCGAGTGGGCGCATACAGTGCACAAACGTTCCATTCGCCTAGACGAATTGCGCAGCCGTTAACAAATGATGTTCTGCCGTGTGACCACTGCGAGCGAATCCGTCACTACGGGTGAATCCGCCACTACGAGCGGACTCGTTCGGCCTCGATCATTTTGGTCAGCGCATCCTGCACAGCCATGCCGGCATGAATGCCAATGGCTTCCGCCGCTTGCGTGCAGGACTCAATCGTGCCGTTCCACAAGTCGTCCATTGTCCGCACACCAACGGCACGCGCTGCAATAACGCCGCGCTCACGTAGTTTGGTGCGAAGCAGACCAATGTCCAATGCGCCGCACATCACGTAGCCGGTTTGCGTCGAGAAAACGAGCAGGTTGGTTTTTGGCAGCTTGACTTCGATGGAAAGTACGGTGTCTTCACCGAGTTTTCGCGGTTCCACTTTCACCATCATGCATCGACTCCTTTCATACGCTTAGAATATGGTCTATTGTTTGAATGGTGCACGGCCCATCTGTTCGTAACGCGGCGAAACGTCCGCAGCAATAACGTGGGCAAGTGTGGAGGGGTTGCCGCAGAATACAGTGAGACACTGCGCGTGCTGCGCGTACTGAGCACACTGAGCACACTTGGGACAAACTGTGCACCTGACAGTTCACATTACAACAAGGGAGATGGCGGGTTTTGAGTAAATCTCGAGTCGAGATCATCAAGGAACTCTGTGAAGCATACGGGGTATCCGGGCAAGAGGCGGAGGTTCGCAAGCTGTACGAAACCTACCTTGCACCGGTCTCGGAGGAGTTGGAACACGACAACTTCGGCGGCGTTGTCGGAAAGAAAACGGGCGATGCCAACGGTCCACGCGTACTCATTTCAGGACACCTCGACGAAATTGGCATGATGGTCACATACATAACGGATGAGGGCTTCATCTACTTCCAGACCGTCGGCGGCTGGTGGAACCAGGTCATGTTGGCACAGCGCGTTGTCATCCAGACCCGGAAGGGGAACATCACCGGGATCATCGGATCGAAACCACCCCATGTCCTGCCTGCCGAAGAGCGCAAAAAGACCGTGCCGTTTACGAGCATGTTCATTGATATCGGCGTGACGAGCAAGGCGGAGGCAGAAGAGGTTGGAGTTCGCCCGGGCGATCCGATTCTCCCATGGAGCCCCTTCGTCCAACTGGCCAACCCGAAGTTTTACATGGGCAAGGCACTCGATAATCGTCTCGGCTGTGCAACCGCTCTAGAGGTATTGCGTTCCTTGCAGGGTGTGTCCCACCCGAACATCCTTTACGCTGGCGCAACCACGCAAGAAGAAGTCGGACTGCGGGGTGCACAGACGATGGTGCAGCACGTGAAACCGGACATCGCCATCGCGCTCGACGTCGGCATTGCAGGAGATACGCCGGAAATGAAGAAATCAGAAGCGCTCAGTAAGTGCGGAGACGGGCCGATCCTTCTGTTGTATGATAGCAGCATGATCCCGAACCCGAAATTCCGCGACTTCGTCATGGACACGGCTTCTGACGCCGGAATTCCGCTGCAGGTAGAGGTTGTCGCTGGCGGGGGAACGGATGCAGGGCGCTTCCAGACTTTTGGATCCGGTGTGCCATCTGTCGCGATCGGCTACCCAACGCGTTACATTCACAGCCACGCCGCCGTTTATCACCAAGACGACTTCGATAACGGGGTTGCGCTGTTAACCGAACTCGTGAAGCGGCTCGACTTCGCAACTGTGCGAGATATTCAGGCACACTAAAGCGTAACGCGCGTCGCATTGGCGGGGCCCGGAGAGGCTTCGCGACGTTGTGTAGCAGGGAAGCGGCAGCCGGCAGTTCGGAGATGCAGCGCGGACGTTGTGCAGCACGGAAGGGCAGCCAGAAATAGCAATGCGCAAAGGCTGCGCGGAAGTCCGGAGAGGCAGCTAGAAATAGCAATGCGCAAAGGCTGCGCGGAAGTCCGGAGAGGCAGCCAGAAATAGCAATGCGCAGAGGCTGCGCGACGTTGTGCAACACCAAAGGTGAATATTGATGTACACTGAAGCGTGACATTTAGAAACACTGAAGTAAAATGGTAGTTGGGTAATTTGCGGATGAGGTCTGTCTTTCGGCTGGTTCGCTGATATGGCGATCCAAAGACCCGCCGAAGGACAGGCTTGTGTGGTACCTGCAATGACTGAGGATAGTGGAGGCACAAATGAATACCGTCTTTATTCATTTTTTGATTGGGTTATGGCATAACGTCCCGTTGATTGCGGCACTCTGTGCGATCGGGGTTACACAAGTGCTCAAGATCCCGTTTCATTTTGCGTCGCACAAAAACTGGGATTTCCATAAGGTTATCGATGCTGGCGGTATGCCCAGTTCCCATGCAGCAGGCGTAATAGCGTTGGTGGTCGCCCTGCTGTTTGAAACAGGGACAAGGTCTCCAACATTCGCGACGGCGGTGGTGTTCGCTGCCATCGTATTGTATGACGCAGGCGGTATTCGCCGACATGCTGGGGAGCATGCGGTGTTGCTCAATCGTATTGCCATGGAAATCAACCGTATGAATATGAGTATGGACCTTGAGACTTCCGCCACAACGGAAGAAGGTGAGCGTCTGAAGGAGATTCTAGGGCACGAACCACGGGAGATCCTGATTGGCGCCATCATCGGCCTGGTAGTGGGCGTTGTGTTTGGCAAGTGGTGGCCGTAAGGTGGTAGGACGTCGGCGGCAGGCGACCGTCGGGGGGCCTAGGTGGGCCTTTGGTGGTTGGCGTAGGGCTTAGGTGGCTTAGGTGGCTTAGGTGGCTTAGTGGCTTAGTGGCTTAGTGGCTTAGTGGCTTAGTGGCTTAGGTGGGCCTTGAGGTTAGAGCATGAAGGGCAGCAGACCTGGGTTTTAGGTTTTGGCCTGCCCGTGCAGCCCCGCCGCCGCAATTCCTAGTGAGTATGGAGTAGGAGAAGGGAGGCCTGGGCCTCCCTTTTTGATAGGCGCGCCGTAGGGCGCGCTCCATTTGATGAGATTTTCTGCTTTGGTCTGTGGTCTCCGTGTTGTACAGTCCAGCTCGAGACGACGATAACGGTAAATTGTTCCCTTGTTGCCTCACGTTCGAGAATCCCGCCTCAAACAACGTACAAAAGTTCCGCAATGGGGCCAGTCAGGCTACATTCAGCGATGAAATTGGGGCACAGCGGACAAATTTTCCCTTATACAAGCCCGGTAACCTCGGAAACCGGGCATAGAGGACAAAACTTCCCTTGTTGGCCCGGGACGGCCAGCCATTTGGCACCTCAGCCCAGCCACCCCTGCACCTCAGCCCAGCCACCCCTGCACCTCAGCCCAGCCACCCCTGCACCTCGGCCAGCCACCCCTGCACCTCGGCCCAGCCACCCCTGCACCTCAGCCCAGCCACCCCTGCACCTCGGCCCGGCCAGCCCTACCACCTAGCCGGCGCCTCAGCTTGGCACCCCAGCTCCCCCCCAGCCCACACCCTTACTTGTCTTCATCGTCAGCTATCAGGCCTTCTTCGTCTTCCGCCTCTTCCGTAGACTCATCTTCCACGGCAGGAGGCGTCGGGTCTCCGAATAGCTGGTCCATGCCCTCCCGCCGGATCTTGTCCACCAGAGCCTGCAACGCGTGCTGAGCCGATGGCAACACACTCGATCCATACACCACAAGCCGCTCACTATCCTGCGGCACCGCGATAGCGTACCACGTGTCATCTGCGTTTTGGAACAACTCCACGCTATATGCATACCCAGGGGTTACATAGTCAAAGGTCTCCTTGCGGCGCAAGCTGCAACCTTCCGGCATACGCAGTTGTGCCATCACAGCAGCCATGTTCGTGTGGTTCGGTGAGTCAGACATTTCGCTCCACTCCTTTTACTCCGTAGTATTTTTGTATGGACGATCCGGCGCTTACGATCCGCTGTGGCGAACTGCCGTTCACCGGCCGCTTTACGCCGCCACCGGGTACGTCCATCGGGCACGCTCACCAGGCACGCTCAGCAGGTACGCCCACCGGGTACGCCCCGGGGCTGGCAGTCTACCGCTCCCGGTCGTTGCACCCGGCCCCATCCTCGGCCGCTGCCTACCCTGACCGAACCGCCAGCTCCCGCGTCTGCAAGCCCTCAGGAGCACAGGCGAGGCGGTAGCGTCACCGTTCCCGCGTCTGCACGGCTGGAGCATCGCCCTTGTTACCTCGTCAGGCGAGGCGGTAGCGTCACCGTTCCCGCGTCTGCACGGCTGGAGCATCGCCCTTGTTACCTCGTCAGGCGAAGCGGTAGCGTCACCGCCATCGATATCAGCACCAAGAACGCGCAGACCATCATAATGAGGTCGAACAGCATCGAGATCCCATGCCACATACCGAACTTCTGCACCATCGCCGCGGACGCCGATTGGATCGGGCCCATGACTCGCTCAATCCGCTGAATATGCGGTAACATGTAGAGTAGGTTGATAAGCGCAAACACAGCGCCGACAATCGCGCTGCCCATTCCGAACTTTGCAGACTTACGACTCAGCGGCAGTACATCCCGCAGCCATACATACAGCACCACAGTCAGGACGCTGAAAATACCCGAGAGCAAAAAGTAGGTCGGGAACAAGGCTCCAACAGCTGCAGCCGCCGCGTTCTCGGACAGCTGTGCAAACAGCTCGTTCGCCGCGAAGGCAGAAAAGTAAATCGATGAGCCTAACCAGAGAGACTCAACCAGCAGTAACAAAAACAGTACGAAGCGGGACATGCACCAGGGTCTCCCTTCTGTCAATCGTGATCATCGTATAACAGATTGTACCATAGACATGCTGGCCGAACCTGTACTCAAAGCCAGAGCTGCATAAATCGCCAACGTGGGAGGAATCCAACTTGACCGTCAGCATCGTTCGCACCGAGCCATCCAACGAGAAACCTTTCGCCGTTCTGGTGTTTCCTATCTTCGACGATCACGTTATCTGGGTCCAACATCCCCGCCGAGGGTGGGAGGCCCCTGGTGGCAAGGTCGAGCCGGATGAAACCCCGATTGAGGCCGCCCATCGCGAGGTATTTGAAGAGTCGGGCGCGCTCATTGAGAACCTCGAGTGGGTGGGGGAGTACCACATGGACAACGGGAACCTGAAGTGGATTTACTTTGCCGACGTTGTTGACGTCAAAGCCCGCCCCGCCGATTCGGAGACCACCGATGTGATGGTACCTAGGCCTATGTGGGATCCGGATGTTGCCCGCGCCCGATCCGATGTTAGTTACATCATGAAAGACGGCGTGTATCAGACCATTTGGCCGCTCTTGCAGGATCGGATCAAGAAGGGAGAGAGCTGACCCAGGCTGTCCCAAGCAGGCTCCCAGTTGAGCCAACGTGCTCTTCGCGGCACGATGCTCAAGCGGTCAAGCTATGATAGGCCAAGGTTTGCCGCCAGTCGTCCAGTCGTCCAGTCGTCCGTGAGCCGTGAGCCGTGAGCCGTCCGCAGTCCAACGCGATGCCCCAAGTCGCCTCCAAAATGGCCATTCTCACGAAGGAATGGAGCCCACAATCATGCCCGACTCAGCTCACCAATCGCTGACGGTCGGGCTTCAGAAAAACATTGCGGAAAATTCAAATAATTTAACAAAAAATACACACGGATTTTATATGATGGATCTAAGCTTGTGGTGAGGACGACAGAGTCGTCATAGCTCAGGATCGCCGGTAGGAGTACTGAGCAGCAAGCAAGCGAGGTGATCCTAAATGACCATCATCATGGTCTGTATCATGCTTGTGGCAACCCCGTTCGCCGTGTATTGGAATTACCGGATGAGCATGAAAGAGCCGGGAACCAGTGACGATTTCCTGTGGACGTTTCACGATGACTATTTTTCCGTGTTCCCCGTCAACGACGACATGTTTTAGCCTGCTTGCCGCTCCTCTGTTTGCAGCAGCAACAATCTCTCATGACAATAAAGCAGCGTGCCAAGTCGAAAGACCAGGCACGCTGCGTGGTTCCTTACATATTGGGATGGGATTGCCCACCTCACGAGGTTGCATATGCAGTGCACTACAATCCCATTCTGTGGCGCCCTTACGGGATCGCCTAGATAACCTTCAGCGATAGACGACAGACGACCGCCCACGCAGTACTCCTGCGGATTCACCCTGCTTCAGGCCTAGACTAGGCTTTGACTCAGGCCTAGACTCAATCCTTGACTCTGGTTTACGCTTACGCGTACTCCCGGAGCGCTGCCGTGAAGATGTCGTCGCTTACCTGCAGGTCTGCCTGGGAAATCGGGGTTTCCTGATAACCCGGGATTTGATCCTCATAAGCCACCTTGTTGTCGTTCCGGTAGATGAGGCCAGTTACGAGACCATCGTGCTCGGTGATGGCGCGTTGTGCTGCCAAGAAGTCAGTTGGGTCATAGCCTTCAACCTTATCCAGGTTGAAGATGTTGTCGCGGAAGTAGTCATAGGTGTTGATCTTGTTGTACGTCACACATGGGCTGTAGACGTTGACCAGTGAGAAGCCCTTATACTGAATGGCCTGCTCAATCAACCCTACCAATTGATTGACATCACTTGAGAACCCTTGTGCCAAGAAGCCAATACCTGCGGAGAGGGCGACCTGCGTTGGTACAAGACCTTCTTCAATGTTGCCGGACGGAGTGGTCTTGGCTGTGAAGCCATGTGCACTCGTCGGAGAAGTTTGGCCCTTGGTGAGTCCATAAATACGGTTGTCCATCACGATGTAGGTGATGTCCATGTTACGGCGAACCGCGTGCATGAAGTGGTTGAGACCGATACCAAAGCCATCTCCGTCACCACCGGAAGCGAGAACCGTCAGATCACGGTTGGCCAGCTTTACACCCTGAGCTGTTGGCAGGGCGCGGCCGTGTACGCCGTGGAAACCGTAGGTGTTGACATATCCAGAAATACGACCCGAGCATCCGATACCAGAAATGAGCGCAACCTCGTGCGGCTCTTTTCCGAGCGAAGCAAGTGCACGTTGGATGGAAGCTTGTACGGAGAAGTCTCCGCAGCCAGGGCACCAGTTAGGGCGGATATCATTCCGAAAATCTTTTACCGTTGCCATGATTAGAACATCCCCTTGATCTTTGCATGAATTTCAGACGGCAGGAATGGCTGTCCATCATACTTCAAGAGACTTTGAACGTCCGGGTGGCTGACACCAAAGAAGTTCATCAGGTGTTTGATTTGGCCGGTTGCGTTGTTTTCGACAACGACAACCTTCTTGCCATCATGAATCGCGTCTTGCAACATTTGTACCGGGAACGGGAGAATTGCATGCAGTTGAGCGTGTGCCACTTTGTAGCCGTCTGCACGAAGCATCTCGCTCGCTTCTGTGATTGCACCGACATTTGCGCCGATACCCACAATCACAACATCCGGGTTCTCGTCGCCAGTGCGAACAACACTGCCTTCGAGTTCCACGTGTGCGAGCTTGCCGAGGCGCTTATCCATCATCTTTTGACGATTGCCTGCTGGCTCAGCCGGACGGCCATTTTCAAAGTGCTCGTTACCTGTCACTTTGTGAATGCCGCCTGGTGTACCTGGGAAGATACGGGGCGATACACCGGACTCGGTGAACGCGTAGCGCTTGAATTCGCCTGAAGCCTGGTTCGCTGCAGCCTCTTCGCTTGTTGCAATGAGACCTCTATCAATCTTAACGGCCTTGTTATCAAGTGCATCAGTGGATTGCTTACTAAGGGATAATTGCAAGTCTGTCATGATAATAACTGGGCACTGATATTGTTCCGCCAAGTTGAATGCGTCGCCGACAACGTAGAAGCACTCTTCCGGAGTTGCAGGAGTCAGGACAATCTTCGGAATCTCACCGTGCGTTCCAAACAGAGCTGCAAGGTAATCAGACTGCTCTTGCTTCGTCGGGAGACCGGTCGAAGGACCGCCGCGCTGTGTATCGATGATGACCGTCGGGGTTTCCGTCATACCGGAAAGACCGATGGCTTCCATCATCAGCGAGAGTCCCGGGCCAGACGTACAGGTCAGTGCGCGAGCACCGCCGTAGTTGGCACCAATCGTCATCGTCATGGCTGCGATTTCATCCTCAGTCTGCACGACAACGCCGCCGACCTTCGGCAGTTTCTTGATGAGGTATTCCATCACGTCGGACGCTGGTGTGATGGGGTATGCCGGCATCACGCGGACACCTGCTGCAAGTGCGCCAAGACCGAGGGCATCGTTACCCATCATGAAGTAGCGCCGAGTTCCATCCGCCGGTTTCAGGGCCAGCTCTGGATCGGCTCCACCGAGATCCTTCATATAATCGTATCCACGCTGGATGGCTTCCATGTTCTGGTCGACCACTTTCTGTCCCTTGCGGCGAAAGCGCTCTTCGATGACTTCGGTGAAGATGTCAACAGGCAGTCCCAGTGCACACGCTGAGGCTCCGAGGGACACCATGTTTTTCATAATGGCCGATCCGGACTCCTCCGCAATCTTGGTCAGCGGAACCACGAACAGTCGAACATGGTCCGGTGCGGTGGGTTTGAACTTTTCATCTGCGATGACGATACCGCCTTGCCGTACTTCTCCTACATTCAAATCGATGGATTCCTGATCAAATGCAAGGAGCACATCTGTGTAGTCGTTGCTCGCCCGAAAACGCTTCAGGCTTACACGAACCTTGTCGTTTGAGTGCCCGCCCTTGATCCGGGACGAAAAGTGGCGGAATGAGTACACATAGTACCCTTGACGGTTCAGAGCGACAGCAAAGGTTTCACCCGTACTCTCGACACCTTCGCCCTGTTGACCGCCCACTTTCCATGAAAGCTGATCTAGCATGGTGTTTCCCACTCCTCTGATTTCCTCTGCCTCTCCTACTCTCAGAGGATGTCTCTGCGTCACAACTGGTGCCGACTTTCTGGCAGAAGTCTCGCACAAACATCTCTGACGCCAGGGTTGCGTGTACGTACACGTAAACCTAAGCAGATACGTCATACATACGTGGCCAAATAGGCACGAGTGTAAACCGTGTGTACATCGCCGCGTACGTATTCCATACGACACTTGCTCACGATTGGGTAGAGGTTGTAGTTGGCGGCGTTTGTTTGACCCGCTTATCTTTAATTATACTGTAGTCAATTGAGTCATGGAAACGCTCTTTTCTGATTCATCATCAATGTTTGTCCATTCTTTGTCTAAAAATACGTTTATGGAAGGTGCTAACACTGTGTTTGTAACTACGGAATTGCGCGCGGCTGTGCAGAAAAACCTGTTGAAGGTGGATGAATACGCTTTCTGGCTGGAGGATTATGAGACTCATCTGGGTGAAAGCGGGATCGGCCAAAACACAGCCTCAAATGGGGGAAATGCAGGCGGGGAAGACGTCCTGACCGGTAAACTTGCCGCCGAGCGGGCCCTGCACGTGGCGATTGAATGTACGACTGACGCAGCCAACCTCGTCATCGATCAGCTCGTCATGCGCGAACCCGGAGGCTACGCAGACATCCTCCGGGTTCTCATGGAAGAAAACGTGGTCACGAAGAATTGGTTCGCCAAATTCGAAGGTGCACTTGCCTTTCGCGACCGTCTCGTGCATCACTACGCCGAGCTCACGGCTGACGAAGTCAACCAGGCGGTAGAAGCCTATGCAGGCCTCTTGCCCGAGTACACGGCCGCACTTCGGAGTTATCTCGACATCGTGTAAACCTTGACTCCGTGCTTGATACCAAACTTGAGCGCCTTGCTGTCAGACGGCAGCAAGAGGTCAATGTGGTGGCCCTTAATCGCACCTCCCGTATCTTCTGCCAGTCGCCAGCCGACGCCGGGAAGGTCGATGAAGATGAGCGATCCGATGGGAATCACCGTCGGATCGACCGCCACCGTGCGACCCACGTGTGCGTGGCTGCCACTCGCCGTAATGCCAAAACCGGGCATACCGGGGCTCTTGCCGGTGGATTGCACCGTCAGTGCGTAAGCAGTCACTGTGAAATGCCCGAGCGGCTCCAAGTCGGCTGAGCTGTCGGACTCTTTCTGCACCGTCTCAAAAGCTGCCACCGCCTCCGGACGCAGGACAAGCCCGTGCGACGGACGGTACGTCACCGGTTTGGATGAAGAAATGCTGTGGTGGACGACCGGGTGCACCTTGGCCGTTGCCGGTCGTGCCGGCAGTTGCTGGATGTGCGCGTGCTGTACACCGAGCGCTCGTGCTCCGTGTACGGTTGACCGGGCGTCATGCGTCACCGACCCAATTGTGTCCACGACCGCCTTGGGGTCGCGGATACTACTAAGGGGCGTCGCTTGCCGTGATGCGTTCTGCTGCTGGACTGCCGTTAAATCCTGCAGTCCAACTTTTGAAACTTTATTGTCACCTGCCTGTATAGGTTGTTGGTTCACGTCTTTTTGATTTCCATTTTGATTTCCATTTTGAGTTCCATCTTGATTGACATCCAATTGATTTACATCAGTTCTGATTCGTACTTCGGTGTTGCGATTCAGTTGTGGTTGCACAAACGGGGCATCCCCAAGTTGTGCCTCTTCCAAGGTTGGCAGTGCTGCCGGCCCAAGCGATTGCAACGGTCTGTCCTTCGCTGGACTCTCCGCGAAAGCCAGGTAACAGACGGCCAATGCGGCAACAGAGCCAATCCACAGACTTCTAGGGTATGGTTTCATGGCGTATATCTTTTTCAGCATGGCTTCGGTCTATACTTACAACCTCACAAACTCGTGAAAACTGAGAGCAGCGCGGATTTGAACACGGCATGCGTATAACCGATTGGTGCATGATTTGAACTGATTCAGCGAAGTATGGTAAAGTGGGTACACGCGAGCCATTAGCTCAGTTGGTAGAGCACCTGACTTTTAATCAGGGTGTCGCTGGTTCGAGTCCAGCATGGCTCATTTTCTATGCATTTTTTTGGACATGCATTGTTGTGAAAACGCGCTGTCCATGTATCTGTCGCGCGGGTCTTCATTACAGTTGTTGATCTCACTGATTTCTACGTGATGAGATCGTCTGGGGGAGGGTTGTTGCAACATGGAACAAAAAACGGTCTATGAAATGATTGGTGGGGCGGATACCATTGGTGATCTCGTTGACGCCTTTTACGCCCGAGTCGGGGCACATCCTGGACTCATTCCACTCTTTCCAGAGGACCTCACACCGGTTCGCAACAGACAGTTCAAGTTCCTGACCCAGTTGTTCGGGGGACCACGACTGTATTCCGACCTATACGGTGCACCCATGCTGCGTGCCAAACACCTGCCGCATCCCATCACACCGCAGCGCGCCGTCGAGTGGCTCGAATGCATGCGGGGCGCAATGGATGAGATTGGCCTCCAAGGACCGGTTCGCGACTTCATGTATGAGAGATTACAGCAGACCGCGTATCACATGGTGAACAGCGAAGATTGATGGCGCTTGTGGTTGCCGCTGCGGCACAAACGACATTAAGGCAGCAGAGAACATCAACCTCTAAACATCTTGACAGAATGTCCGAGCCGTAATACAATGGCCTTCGTCGCCGCTCATCTCAGGGCTTCGAAAATAAAGTGCGGAAGTGGCTCAG
Source organism: Paenalicyclobacillus ferrooxydans (assembly GCF_001399675.1). Lineage (GTDB taxonomy): Bacteria > Bacillota > Bacilli > Alicyclobacillales > Alicyclobacillaceae > Alicyclobacillus_B > Alicyclobacillus_B ferrooxydans. Next base: position 95,558 of record NZ_LJCO01000014.1, on the reverse strand, counting down.
GGGTAGAGCATCGCCTTGCCAAGGCGAGGGTCGCGGGTTCGAATCCCGTCTTCCGCTCCATACTTTATGTTTCTGACGAAGGTCAGACAGATGTCTGACCATTTGTTGGAACCACCACCGTGGAGAGGTGGTCGAGTGGTTTAAGGCAGCGGTCTTGAAAACCGCCGAGTTCGCAAGGGCTCCGTGGGTTCGAATCCCACCCTCTCCGCCAAGAAGAAGTCCGCCAATAGTGCGGGCTTTTACGTTTTATCGACTTTTTTACCACTCTTGTATAAGGACTTTACAGATCGCACCAAATGCCAGCCTTTGTGATAGTTTGCCGGGACACCCGGTCTACAGCGCAGACGAGTTAGCCTGGGGCGCATCGGGTACATAATGATGTTCACTTCGTGGTCCTTCCGTCTATCGGTATTGGGAGGAACTTTAACAAGGACAAAAGAGTGGACAACTCAAAGCGGAGAAAATGTAAGTTTTAGTATTCTGGTATGGTTTGCGTTATTACTTCGTTTGTGCCATAGAGGCGACGGGATTTCATGAATATCTGGTGGATCCGCTTGCTGATGCGCTTGCGCCGCTATTCAATCGCTGACTCTCAGGTCGCTACGCCATGCATAATTGCCGCTCCGAGATACACCCAGGACTTCGCACATCTTCTCAACCGAAAAGTTGGGGCGGTGTCTGTCGATGAATGGGTACCTTACTTTCGGTCGTTTGTGAAGATGAGCAGAGCTTTTTTTAGATTGCATTCTCCTCTAGCAGTTCTCGAATTTCCCGTTCCAGATCCCGTAGTGCTTTGGCATCCGCCTGAGATTTCCGCTCCCCACAAAGGGGGGAGACTGTGCAGCAGAAAGGTGTTCAGTGGCTGGAACCGACACTCTGCTGCCGAGTACAGTATCTTGAACGAACGGAGAATCAACATCTACGTACAGTCTCATTTAAGGGATTCTAATTCAAAAAAGCTCCAGAGGAAGCTCATGTGTTAGTTGGATCATCGCTACTCTTTCGGATCTTCAGCGGAAGATTTTTCAGTTAATATTTATTCTCAGACTCTCTATTGACAAATTCCTCCCCCGGTAGAATGTGCATTGCATAAGTCGCTAAACTTTGGGCTTTCACCACTTCGTTTAGCTCCTCGTAATAGTCAATAGCCCACTGAATCATATCTACGAGCGCCCGTTCAACAACCCACCAGTAGGCTAAAATGGGATGATAGTCTAGTGAGGAGAGTAGCAGTGGGGTGGGGAGTCCGGTAATGATGGATTCAATTTTCTCGGCTCGGGTAATTCCCGTTAAGGCAAGTAATCCACGTAGCTCACGTCGCAGTTCCACTACATCGCATCGGATGTTACCCATCAGGTAAACGTGTTCATGATCTGTCACAATTAGACTTGCAGATGATGCCTTTGTGGACAACAATGAACGAAGATAATTGAGCGACACTCGAAGACGGTTTTTCGCACGAGTCGCATCTAACTCTGGCCAGAGTAACTCGCACAATTCATCGCGTGTTGCCCCCTCATGCAGCGTCATGTACATCAGAAGTGCTTTTGCATTACGTTGATTCCAACCGTCTATGACCGCTTCACCCTGCACCCAAACGCGAAAGTCGCCAAGACAACGGATTTCCACATCAGGAACTAGGCGGCGGGTAGGATTCATGATGTGCTTTATGTAGTTTTTAGCCTCTGAAAAGTGGGGGTCCTCGTTTTTCATGCGAAATGATTGGATGAATTCAATGACAGTTCGTGCGGTAACAAGTGGCTGATCTATCTGCACGCAGTTTGCCGCGTTGTGAAAGGGAATAATTTGTACGTTGGGCAGCTGTTCCCTGATGTATTCAGCAGCTTCAAAGGGCGTCAATGGGTCTCTTGTTCCCAACAATATCTGAGTGGGCGTTTTACTCACGCGGACGTCTTGTAACGACGCCGTATTCCTCACTAATTGCATCAGTCTTAAGTAGACTGATGCTGTGAGTCTTTGGTACATGTCTTCTATCTGATCCATCTGGTAGTCGGAGGGGGTGAAGCACAGAATTCTCTTCAGGACTCGTCCAATCGGACCGGCGTTTCCATGCTTCCGAATCTCCGTAAATAAATCCTCTGTATTCGGGGTTGCACTCGCGTAAAACGTGGCGTGCGGCGATATAATAGTCAACGTTTTTGCAAGATCCGGATACCTTTTAGCGAGTTGCAATACCAGTGCCCCGCCGAAACCGTGGGTCACAAAGTGAACGGTCGGTTCATTTGCAGTACGTCCCACCAAGGTATAGAGAACTTTTTCAAGGTAGTTCCATGTGAGTTCAACGGTTGGGTCCTCACTTAAACCATGACCAGGTAAATCGTAGCGAAGAATGTGGAATGATTTAGTGATATACGGTAACAGTTCATCCCAGACGGTCGAATCCATACCAAGACCATGTATAAGTACGATGGTTTGGTCAGTCGGATTAGGACATTTTAGATACTGGTAATGGATATGGTCCAATGATTCCATGGTAGATAATATCTCCCTAATATTTTCTAGTTATGTTGATAGTTTAATGGCCTCCTCAACAAATCTCAAATATTGTGTATTTCGGCGTTCATTGACGTGGGAACCTTGTTTTGTAACGATTGCGTAATGCTACACACGTAAAGTAAACATGGATTACGAGATATTCCGGATGTCGGATGTTTTAGGTTCGCATATTGGGGGTGTCACGATGAATTCGAGTCAGTTACGTGAGTTTTTGTATCGTTCTCGTGATTGGTCAAGGGTAAACCGTGGAATTGATTTGTTGCGGTCGGCAGCGAACGTCTTGATGGAAGTAGCACAGATAGACTCTGGCTTCTTTGTATATAAGAAAAGACTACCCTCAACTGAAACGTCCCGATTAAGCGTGTACCATCCTTGGGGTGAGTTTAATGGGCGAGAGACACAATTACAGCTACTTGCAGATGTCATTGTCGATCAACTAAAGGATTTCCCGCAGCTTGGCCAAAGATGGTTTCCAGAATCCCAAGCACCGTCCTTCGCTAAAATCCTATTTGGGAATTCTGGCTTTGGTGAATATGGTATCTGGCCACTCGTATCGAACGAGGAGATAATTGGGGCGATTGTGGTGTCGACGACACGCCTGGTATCTGAAAGCCGGTCCGACGACATGAGTGTTGCTCTGCTCGACGTGTGTGCTGCCCAGATTTCATTAGCGTTGGATTTAGTATTGACGTGCCGAGTCGCTGAACAAAAAAGTGAACAGGACGCTTTAACCGGGTTGCTAAACAGGCGTGGCATAGAAGCGCGAGTTGCGAGGTTTATAGAGAAAACGCAGAATGCAGGAAAACACGTTGTGTTCGGTTTGATCGACATAGACGAGTTGAAGGCTGTAAACGACACTCATGGTCATCCGATGGGAGATCAAGCCTTGCGCGAGGTGGCTAACGTCATCAGGCACAATGTTCGCTCCATTGACCTCGTAGCTCGGTTCGGAGGCGATGAATTCTGCGTGGTAATTGAGGCGGACAAGCCAGATGTTCTTCAAGTTATGGAACGAATAAGACAGACTGTTCAATTGCAATCGGGATACTCTGTCAGCGTGGGTGGCGCTATTTGGGGGATTGATGGAGAGTCGTTGGAACGGTGTTATGAGGTTGCTGACATGCGCTTATACGAATGCAAGCGATATACGAAGAGTATTTCACCATAACACGATCACTTTCGTTTTACCTTCTGGGACTTTAGAAGGTACGTCGCGTCGAAGCAGGATACAAAGCATATCGACGAAACAGACCAGCAGGCCGATGTGGAGTATGACTGCTTCCCGGGCATAACGGCGGATCGCGTGTTCGCTACCTTCCACTGTCCAGCTAATCGGATTTCTATACTACTATCTCCTAACCACCAAATGCCCTTGGCACAAACTCAAGATGACTTCACATATGCGTTTCGTCCAGCCCCAATGCCTGTTATCAGCATGAGGACAACGGAGGCCACTAAGACAATCAGTGGAACTTGCCAGGCACCCGTTAGGTCATGCAAGAAACCGATTAAAATGGGGCCGATGGCTGCCAGCAGATAACCGATGGATTGCGCCATGCCGGACAACTTGGCGGCCTCGTCGACGGTTTGTGAACGCAGTCCGAAGAGTGCCAGGGCGAGGCTAATGGATCCACCACCTGCGAGGCCGATGAACACGACCCACAACCAGTCGAGCGTGTTGATACCGCTGAGAAGACCTATGTAACCAATGAGAAATAAGATGACAATGGAAACGATGAGTCCACGCTGGTCGCGCAGTTTGTCTGCAACGACGGGCACGATAAAAGATGCAGCGAGACTGACAATCTGCATCAGCGACAGCATAAATCCTGCCATTACCACGGACATCCCCCGGCTTTGCAATAGGGAAGGCAACCAGGCTACGTTCACATAGAAAAGGAATGACTGCAGGCCCATAAAGAACGTCACCTGCCAAGCAAGGAGGGATTTCCACAGCGTGCCGACACCCTTTGCCTGCCTTGGAACGTGGCGTTTACGGAGTTGTGGTAACCACACGAGCAAGCCAATGACGGATAAAATTGCCCAACATGCTAATGAGCCTTGCCATCCGATGCCTTGAATTTTGGCTAACGGCACGCTGATACCAGATGAAACAGCAGCCCAACCACTCATAAATAACGTATACATGCCGGTCATGAGCCCGACTTGACTTGGAAAATCACGTTTAATGAGCCCCGGCAACAGTACGTTCCCCATCGCAATGCCAACCCCGGCTAAAAGCATCCCCGTGAGGAGTGTCAGTTGCAAAGGGATATAGCGCAACAAGATACCGATGGTCAGCACCAGCAGGCTGGCGCCTAAGGTCCGTTCGATACCAATCTTCCGTGCAATCATCGGAGCTAGCGGAGAAAAGGCGGCGAATGCCAACAACGGCAGTGTCGTGAGCAACCCTTCCATGGTAAAGGATAAGCCTGTTCCTTTAGATATCATATCCATCAAAGGGCCTACGCCCGTTATGGCCGTACGGAGATTCGCGGCGACGAGCATTATGCCCGCGAACAACAGGACTTTACTCATCGTAGACGCGCTCTGGCTCAGTTCTATGTTCTGACTGCTCATGAAGCCCCACACCTGCCTTACACGGATTGTTCCGTCGATTACGTCAATATAAGGTTATACTGACTGTCAAGTTTATCGACAGACTTCCTAACCTGCATGCAGGTAGTGCAGTGAAATGGCGACCTGCTAGGTCAGCATACCATCACGTGGGAGCTGGGTAGGTGGGCTGCAGCTGAACTCAATCTGCCGTTACTTTGGCTGCACCAACGGGCGGTTTGGACTTCGGTCAAAATGCAACTCTATTTGTAAATTAGGAATAGGAGGAATATATTGTTTAGTGTGCGTGTTTACTGATATGTTTCGTGGTTACTGATATGTTTATTGAAAGGACTGTCCCGCTCTAATATTGGGCACTTATTGGGCACTGAGGCTGCAACATCTGCTGTGCCATCCAGTGTTCAGAACCTGTCTCAGGGAATAATGATGTGTACTTAATGAATATTGGCCAATACCTGAAGATTCGAAAGCGGCAGATTGTAATCAGCGATTTATCTCACTGCAATCTACAATTGACCGAGATAGTCATCTCGCCTACATCCGGGCATTGGACAGCTAGAGGAGCGTGAACAGCATGAAACCTCTTGAAGGTATTCAAGTCATTGAATTAGGTGCATTTATCGCAGGGCCATTTGCAACTCGGATTCTGGCCGATTTTGGAGCCCAGGTCATCAAAGTTGAATCGCCGAACGGTGACCAGATCCGCACGTGGGGTCTGAGCCAAGACGGCGGTGACTCATACTGGAGCCGAGTACAGATGCGAAACAAGCGCTCCATCGCGATTGATTTGCATCAGGAAGCAGGGAGAGAGGTCGTTCGCAAACTCATTCGCTCTGCGGATGTGGTTATCGAGAACTTCAAGCCTGGGACCCTGGAGAAATGGAATCTTTCGCACGATGAGATGAAGGCGTTGAACCCACGCTTGATTGTAACGAGCGTAACGGGATATGGACAAACAGGACCCTACAGAGAACGCCCCGGCTTTGGCAATATTGCAGAATCCATGGGAGGACTGAGGGCTGTAACCGGCTTTCCAGACAGGCCCCCGGTGCGCGTTGGTCTATCCATTGGCGACTCGGTCGCCGCACTTTACGCAGTCATTGGGACACTGATGGCGCTCTACCACCGAGACGTGAAGGATGCGAAGGCGGGTCAAGTCGTTGACGTGGCACTGTATGAATCCGTTTTCAGCTTGATGGAGGGATTGTTGCCAGAATACGTCCACGAGGGTTCGATTCGGGAGCGGCAGGGCAATACCTTAAAAGCGGCAGCGCCATCCAATGTCTACCCGACTTTGGATGAGAAATGGTTGGCGATTGGTGCGAACAGCCATACGTTGTTTCAAAAACTGATGCGGTTAATGAACCGCGACGATTTGGCTGCTGACCCTGCTCTTAGCGACAATCCGGGACGCGTAGCGAACGTGGATCGCTTGGATGCAGCTATCTCTGAGTGGACGAAACAGCACACATGTGCCGAGCTCGTTGACGCGCTTGCCGAGGCGGGGATACCAGGCGGCCCCATATATGACATGGCAGACATCTACGCAGACCCGCACTTTCGGGCGCGCGAGATGTTTGTTTCCGTTTCAGGGCAAAACGGGAAAGAGCTGGTGATGCCAGGTGTCGTGCCGAAGCTGACACAGACACCGGGGGGGATTACGTGGGCAGGTCCCGACTGCGGAGCTGACACGCATGCCATTATGGGTCAGCTTGGCTACTCAGACGAACAGATCGACGAACTTGACAAGCTGGGGGCGATTCACTGTGCAGTTTCCTAAACATGTCGAACTTCGTGACGTAACGCTTCGCGATGGTCTGCAAAATGAGTCTGTTTTTGTTCCTACCGAAGAGAAACTCCGTCTGGTATCTGAGCTTGTTCAAGCGGGTTTCAAGTCACTAGAGGTCACATCATTCGTGCGTTCTGACCGGATCCCGCCGCTTCGAGACGCGGACGAGTTTTGCAAACTGCTGCCAGAACTTGAAGGCATCGAATATCGGGCTTTAGTGCCAAACCAGACGGGTCTGAGTCGTCTCCTCGAGACACCTGTCCGTACAGCAGTCGTGTTTCTCTCTGCCAGCACTGCCCACAATGAAGAAAATGTGCAGCGAACAACGGACGAATCGCTCGCGATTGTCACGGATGTCGCACACCGTGCGCAGTCGCACGGTGTGAAAGTCGTCGGAGCCATTGCAACCTCTTTTGTTTGTCCTTTTATCGGTGAGGTTCCATTTGAAGAGGTCCGCCGTGTCGCCGCAAAACTGGTGGAAGCCGGGGTGAGCGAACTGTCCATCGCTGACACCATCGGCCGTGCAACGCCTCGCATGGTCTATGAACGCTGTGAAGCGCTGAAGTTGCTGTTTCCAGACGTGCGGCTCGCTTTACATTTACATGACCCGCGCGGGTATGGGCTCGCCAATGTCTACGCGGGCATCCAAGCCGGCGTGTACGACTTTGATGTCGCCCAGGCTGGCCTTGGCGGCTGTCCGTATGCGCCTTTGGCTCCTGGGAATCTGCGGGCGAGCCTTGTTCAGGCCTTCCTCGAAGACCAGCACATCGATACAGCTCTGGACGCCGAGCGGCTTGTTCAACTCGATGCATCTTTTCAAAAGGCGGTCCGTGAAGGGCAACCGTTGTCATCTCACTCGTAAGCGGACTTGGCGTACTTGGCGGACTTAGATTCCCTTGAAAGGGGGGATGCTCGGACAGGTTGGAGGCATCGAAGGAAAGGTCAGTTGAAACACCGTTTTGCAACTGGGAGGAGGGCTCTTACGTGAACAAGAAATGGATTATGCTTTTTCTAGTCTGGTTAATGATGTTTGTGGCCTATTTGGACCGGATCAACATTTCGATAGCCGGCCCAACGATTCAGAAGGCACTGCACATTAGCCCGGTGGCCTTCGGCGCAGTCTTATCGGCGTTTACGTTCGGTTACGCCATCTTACAGATTCCGGGCGGAATTCTCGCAGATAGGATTGGTGCTAAGAAACTGCTTGTGATTGCCCTTGTTTGGTGGTCCATCTTCACCGGTATGACCGGTATGGCCATGTCCATTGGCTTTCTGATTGTGGCTCGTGTCCTGTTTGGCGTTGGGGAAGGATTGGAAAACGGCGCTCAGTTCAAGCTGATTGGCGACTTTTTCCCATCGAAACAGCGATCGGCTGCAAACGGGCTGTTCTTGACATCGATTGCCCTTGGCCCGGCGATTGTGGCACCGTTGGCCGTGTGGTTGCTCAAAATCGCTGGTTGGCACGGCATGTTCTACTGGTTTATTATTCCTGGCGTCATCATGGCCGTCTTGATTGGCTTCCTCATTCCGCACAAGCCTATCGAAGGTGTTGTTCATACCGAGATCACAAATCGTAAAGGGCTGCGTGCAACATGGTCCGATGTCTTGGCACATCCAATGATTTGGCTCGCCTTCTTTGCCTATTTATTCTTTAATATCGCATTCTGGGGATTCCTTGGTTGGATGCCATCCTACCTGAGTCAGGCACGCCATATTACGCTCAGCGCGCTCGGCATGGACGCCTCTTTGCCCTATTGGTTTGGCTTTTTAGGACTCGTCATTCTTGGCTTCCTTGGCAACAAACTTTTATACCGCTTCCGTGCGAGCTTGATTGCCATCAGCTATTTATTAGCGGGCGTGTCACTGTACATTGCGTATACAACCGGTACTGTTGCCGGAAGTGTCGCTGGCCTCTGTGCTGCTGCGTTCTTCCTGTACGGTGGTTTTGGCCCAATCTGGGGTGTCGCACTTGACCTGTTGCCGGACAATTTGCGCGGTACATTTACCGGCTTTGTGAACTTCGGCGGTCAGATTGGAGGATTTATCGCACCACTTATCATTGGCGGCATTGTTTCCGCGACCCATTCGTACAACGACGGTTTTCTGTTCATGATCGGCGGTGTTGTGCTTGCGGCCATTGCACTGTTCTGGCTCCAGGGCGTGTGGCTTAGGACGCGACAAGCGACGGCCGAGAATACCATGTCAGCAGGTGCCTGATTGGTTACAACACAGAAAGACTCCGACCGGTTGCTATCGACCGGCCGGAGTCGTTTTCATGAGGAGGAGAGAGCATCCATGGAGAGCGCAAGTGTTGGAAGCGCAAGTGTTGGAAGCGCAAGTGTTGGAAGTGCAAGTGTTGAAAGTGCAAGTGTTGAAAGTGCAAGTGTTGAAAGTGCAAGTGTTGAAAGTGCAAGTGCTAAAAGTGCAATGGTTGATACAGTGCTTGAACAGATCGTCGATTATGTCCTGTACGCAGACGCAGCGACGGACGGCGCACTGGCTACGGCGCGCTATGATTTGCTGGACGCGCTCGGCTGCGCCATGCAAGCGCTCAATTACTCCGCCTGTACAAAACTGATGGGTCCGCTTGTACCAGGAACTGTCGTTCCAGGTGGTGCACGCGTACCAGGAACGGCGTACGTGCTCGATCCGGTTCAAGCTGCCTTCAACACCAGCCTCGCGATTCGGTGGCTGGATTACAGTGACACTTGGCTCGCGGCGGAGTGGGGCCACCCTTCGGATAATATAGGGGGTATTTTGGCGGTTGCGGATTATGTGAGTCAAAGGCGGTGGCAGCAGGGGGAACCGCCTCTTGTGATGCGGGACGTGTTGATTGCCATGATTAAGGCGCACGAAATTCAAGGTGTGCTGTCGCTCTCGAACAGTCTCAATCGCAACGGCTTTGACCATGTCCTGTTTGTCAAAATTGCGACCGCTGCCGTAACCTCACGGCTGCTCGGGGCAACGAGAGAGCAGGTTCTATCAGCATGTTCGAACGCGTTTATAGACGGTGTCAGTCTGCGCACCTACCGACATGCGCCGAACACCGGATCGCGCAAGTCATGGGCAGCAGGCGACGCATCGAGTCGCGGCGTTCAGCTGGCATTTCTCGCCATGCGCGGCGAGATGGGGTATGAACATGCACTCACGACACCGAACTGGGGCGCGGCCGATGTGATTTTTGGCGGCCAGGACATCACACTCACACGTCCGCTTGGTGCCTACGTAATGGAACATGTTCTGTTTAAAGTGTCGTACCCAGCGGAGTTCCACGCGCAGACGGCGTTAGAAGCTGCCGTTCAGCTTCATCCACAAGTTACGAGCAGACTGGATGAGATTTCTGAAATCCGCATCGAAACCCATGAGTCGGCAATGCGCATTATCAACAAGGAGGAGCGAAGCACTGCCGCTGCTTAAGGCCAAGGCTCGCCAGAACCTGCGAGCCCAGTTTTCAGAGGCACGCACTGCGCAATTGATGGAGATGCTGTTGGACGAGCATCAGTTGGACAATCTGCCCGTGCATCAATTCATGGAACAATGGAGCAAATAAAAATTTGATCCATTTAAGCACGAAACCGGCGTTCAGCGCAGTGGGCTGCAAGACTCCTGTGTCCACCTGAGGCACCGGGAGCCAGAGAAGGTAAGAAAGTAACCGCCTCTCCTCGGTACCTGCCAGGTTACCCCGGCGGGCAGATGACCTCTAGGACCTCTAGTTGCCAAATGGTTCAGGTTTCGAAGTTGTTCACTTATTTGTACAATGGGGAGGACAAATATCTGATTCCGGGTGGCTGAGTGATGCAAAACCTGTTCGACGTCGTATCCCCGAACCTCTTTTCTATCCTGGCAGCACCGAACCGAGTCATCTATTTCCGGGCGCTCATGGTGCTGCGGAGGTGTTACCAACGAGAGCTGACGATTCATAGGTCGGCCCTTGTGACGTATCTCGTCAGTGAGATGGAGCGCGATCTCTACGATTTTACAGACGAAGACGCCCTCGTTGAGGCGGGGGAAGAGGCGTCGGAGGAGACCGACTTTGGCTCCCTGTCCGGGCGGGCGCATGCCTTGATTCGGCGCTTTATCGAGACGGGGTGGTTGCAGCCATCGACGGACGCCGTTGAACTCGATGAAACACTGATTGTTCCGCCGTACGCCAGTACCCTTCTCGATGCGTTTCAGAGCATTGTCGATCCGGTCCAACAACGCTACAACGGCTTTGTCTACAGTGTCTATTCCAACCTGCGCACAGCGAATGATGATCGAGATGAGTTCATGTTCCAGGGCCTCGAGGCAGCGTACGAGAATACCATTTCACTGCGGGAGAGTCTTAGGTCACTCTTACATAATATCCGCTCCTACTACCAAAACCTCCATCACCGTCAGGAGATTCGTGAGCTCCTGGCTGAACACTTTGACAGCTACCAGTTATCGGTAGCGATTGCGGCCTATCATCCCTTAAAGACCTTTGACAGTGTGTACCGGTTTCGGCCCCGGATCCTTGAGGTCTTGCGGAACTGGTTGACCATGCCCTCCTTGCTGACCCAGATGGCGAAATCTATCAGGCAGCAGCGTAGCGATCTCGATGAGTCCGCGGCGCGGGGTGAGGTGGTGCAGCGGATCACCTTTATCACCGACACCTTTGAGTCTCTCGATGACCTGTTAAAGGAAATTGATAAGCGTCACACGAGCTACAACCGAGCCTCTGTGGAGCGGCTGCAGTACCTGCTGAACACAGACAGGGACATCAAAGGGAAGCTCGTCCAACTGATGCGTGCACTGCCTAAGGCGCAAGACAGCTCGACCTCTCGTTTATTGGAAGAGATGCGGACGTTGCCCGTCTATCAGGTGAAGTACCTCGACCCGGAGGCCCTTTACACCGAACCCAAGAAGCGTGTGCGCGGTACACCGCAGCCCATCGTGCGGCAAAAGACTGATGACGCCCTGTTTCGTGCCGAGGCGCGTGAGCTGATGGAGCGAATGAATGCGCTCTATTCACAGAAGCAGATTGGTGAGTTTATTCTCAAGCAAATGAAAGACCGCGAGCGCCTCGACTCAGGGGAGATGACCCTTCAGGAATTTGACGACTTTCTGCGCGTGATTGTCGCCGTCGTCAAGGGTGATGAGCCAGAGATGCCGTATGACATCGTTTGGAGCGAAGACAGGTCGAGTGTGACGGTAGCAGGATACCAGATTCCACTGATGACGTTTGTGAAGAAGGGGGCCGCAAGATGAGTGGGGACGAGCAGTACACAACCTTAACAGAACGGGACAAGGAGGACTTCTCTCGTCTCGTGAGCCTCCTCTATGAACAAACGTTTCTCGTGCGAGATGTCTGGGATCTGAAGGAGCACCGCATGACAGGCAACCGCGATTACCGGTTTGCTGAGCGAAACATGGCCCTTTTGAAGGGATACCTCTCGGTCAGCGGGTTCGAGATTCAAGTCGACGGACGCCGCGGCGTGATAGCCATCTATAACAAGCACAACCGCAATCGCATGAAGGTGGACAAGTTTACCACATATATGCTGTACGCCCTGCGGCTGGTCTACGAGGAACAGATGGAAACAGCATCCATGCGCCGTGAAGTCGTGGTGCCGCTGCGGGAGATTATCGGCAAACTCTATACCATCGGGGTGATGGATAAGCGCATTGCGCTGACCCATCTCCAATCCACCCTCAACCGCCTCCGGAAGCTGTCCATCATCGCGCGGGTGGAAGGCACCAGTCAGGACATGGAAAGCCGGTGGATGATTTACCCCACCATCACCATCGCCGTGTCGGATGACCGCATTAACGACCTATACGCGCGGCTCATCTCCGGAGAGCTGAAAGGCGGCGTCTTTGACGAGGATGAGCAGAGCGGGACAGGCACGGACAACGGCGGGGCGGATGAGAACGGAGACGGCGGCCTGGCAGACGACGGGGCTGAAGATGATGGAACGGACGACGATGAGACGAACCTGGCAGCGGACGACTTGGTAGAGGATGACTTGGAAGAGGATGACTTGGAAGAGGATGACTTGGAAGAGGAGGAGACCGAATGAAGCTCTTACGGCGAGCGCTGCTTGTGAAATGGCACTACATTGAACACGAGCTGATTGACTTTGCGCCGGTGACGTTCCTGACAGGAAAGAATGCGGCAGGTAAGTCAACTATCCTCGACGCGTTGCAACTGGTTCTCCTTGGCGACACGACGGGTCACTTCTTTAACAAGGCAGCGAATGACAGCTCAAGGCGGACCTTGAAAGGATACCTGCGCGGTGAGGTGGCCGAAGACGAAGGTGTCGGGGTCATCAACCTGCGGGACGGTCAGTTTTCCTCTTACATCGTGCTCGAGTTCGCAGATGAACGAGGACACAAGCCGTTCTGTATGGGCGTTGTGTTTGACTGTTCACCGGACGGATCGGTTGAATGGCGGTTTTTCTCGCTGGCAGAGGGCATCCCCGACTTCCACTTTATCCGCGATGGTGTGCCGCTTGACATCAAAGGATTACGGTCCTGGGGACAGACGCGCAAAAACCGCTTTGAGATGTTTGAGAGCAACAAACGGTACCAGGAAGTCTTTCTCGCGCGCATGGGAAACATCAACCAGAAGTTCCTGCGGCTGTTCCGGAAGGCGGTGCCGTTCTCGCCCATTATGGACATCGCCGGCTTCATCTCGGAGTTCGTCTGTGACGTGAAGGTCCATCTCGACATCGATGACATGCGCGAGAACATTCGTCACTACCGTCGGATGGAGGAAGAACTGCACGGCGTCGAGTCACGCGTCGAGGCCTTACGTGAGATGGATGGCACCTACGATGCCATGGAATCTGCAGCGGATAAGGTCAAGCTCTATGAATACCTGCTCGACAGGGCAGAGTTGACCGCCAAGGAGCAAAGCGTGGCGGCCGCGAAGACGCAGGCTGACGAACTTGAGTCGGAAACGAAGCGGATCGACGGGCAGATTTCCGTCCACACAGACACACAGAACCAGGTTCGGGCAGAGCGGGATGCGCTGGTCGAGGAGCGGGCCAACTCGGACGCCTATCAGCGCCAGCAGATGCTCGAGCAAAACAAACGGCTCCTCGAGAGTGAGTTCAGCCATATGCGGCGGGATGGGGAGCGGCACGATAGGATGCTGGCAGACAACGGTGAGCGCTGGCGTGCCGTTTCCCGCAGTCTCGGGGAAACGGACATCTGGTGGACAGACCTAGCGGGACGCGACGGCACAGGGCATGGGGCCGCGGAGCGGACCTCGGCGGGTGGCATGGGGTATGCTACGGCGGGCGGTAGGGCGGATGCTGCTACGGCTGGCACGGCCAATGCTACGGCGGGCGGCACCACGGATGCTGCTACGGCTGGCACGACCGATGCCGGCTTCGCCAAGGCGGATACGCCGGAGTGGAAACTGGCGCAATCGGCACCCTTGTACAATGATGCCATTCGCGCCATTAACGAGGGTCTGTCAAAGTGGTCGCGACCGGCCGGTTGGCAGTCGCACCGGCTGCTCGATGAGGAGTTAGCAGTTTCGACGGACCTCGATGCCCTTCGTGGTTCAGCCGATGCCCTGAAACAGGCCTCTGAGCTGCTTCGTGAAGGCCACGTGATTATGCGTGATGCCATCGGATCGTGGGAAGAAGAATCGAAGTCCCTCGAGCGGGCCATCAGTGAGCTGAAACGGGGCATTAAGCAGTACGATCCGAAGGTGCTGACCCTGAAACAGGCGCTTGAACAAGGGTTGTCTGCGGACGTCAACATCTTTGCCGAACTGCTCGACATTCGCGATCCTATGTGGCAAAAGGCGATTGAAGGGTACCTGCATACACAACGATTCTATCTGCTGGTTCCACCAGAGGCGTTTTCGCAGGCCTTGCGCATCTACGACGACACAAAGCAGTCCCAGCGGCTGTTTGACGTCGGCCTGGTCGACATCGCGAAGATCATGGAGGAGAAGCCGAGGGCGATGAGCGGATCGCTCGCAGAGGAAGTCATCACAGATAACCCTTATGCACGCGCGTATGCCGACTATCTGCTCGGGCACGTGATGAAGTGCCATCATGTGGATGAACTTCGCAACCACCGCACGAGCATCACAAAGGACGGCATGCTGTATCAGAACTATGTGGCGAGACAGATCAATCCGGCCCGTTATGCGACACTCTACATCGGGAAGATGGCGATTCAGCATCAGCTGGCGCAAAAGAGCCTTCGGTTCGACCGGGTGCAGACCTTGTTGCATGCTTTCCGGCCACGTCTGGCGCAAGTGGCAGAGTGGGCGGCGCAGCCGTACCCAACCTCATCCGATCTGACCGCCGCAGAAGAGTTCCTCCAGGTGCTGACAGGACTTCCGAAGCTGCGGGCGGATTACAAGGCCATCCTCGACGACATGGGACGCCTCGACTTTACCCGGTTGGACGAGATCAAGAAGGAGATTGCCCGCTGTGACGCGGTGTTGGCTGATGTGGCCCACCAGATTCGCGAGCTGACCAGCAGGCAGGGAGCCCTCAAGGGACAGCGAGATCGACTGGTGGAGCAGGACATCCCACATCTCGAGGCGGAGGCGAGGGATAAGAAGCATGCCATCTCCTCCCGTTACAATCCACTTGAGGCAGCCGACATGAGTGGCCGCTATGAGCAAGAGTTGCAGCGCCTTGGCGCACCCGAAACCGTCACGGCCAACTTTGGGCGTCAGCTCTCGACGGAGAGAAACCGGGTCATCGAATCGTGGGACAAGCTGGTCCGCCAGCGAGAGACGTACAACCGGACCTTTGGGGCTGGGTTTGACATCCAGCGCCGGGACAACGATGCCTACAGGGCGGAGTTGACGGCATTAGAGCAGTCGGGGCTGACGGACTACGCCGCCCAGATTAAAGACGCCAAGGAACGGGCGCAGATTCAGTTCCAGGAAGACTTCATCAACAAACTGCGCAGCAACATTGACACGGTCGAGCAGCAGATTAAGGCGCTCAACTTCGCTTTGCGGGAAGTCTCCTTCGGCGGCCGGGAGCGCTATCAGTTCAAGGTCTCCCCGAACGCACAGTATCAGCCGTTTTACACCATGATCATGGACGACATGCTGCTTGAGGGGCGCAGTCTCTTTTCGGACGCCTTTATGGACAAGCATGGCGCGGTGATTGACGAGTTGTTCCGGCAGATTGTCGATGTTGACGAGCGTGACCCTGCCGTCCAAGCCGAACTCGAGAAAAACCTGCAGACCTTTACCGATTACCGCACCTATTTGGATTTCGATCTCGTTGTCAAAGACGAAGAAGGCCGCGAATCGAGACTGTCTCGGGTGATTGCGAAGAAGTCAGGCGGCGAGACGCAGACGCCATTTTACATCGCTGTGTTGGCATCGTTTGCGCAGACCTATCGGATCAACCAACCCGGGTTTAACAACACCCTCCGCTTGATGATGTTTGATGAGGCGTACAGCAAGATGGACCATCAGCGGATTCGAGACAGCATCAAACTCGTCCGCGACATGGGACTGCAGGTCATTTTGTCGGCGCCGACGGAGAAGATTGCCGACATCGTGCCCCTGGTCGACAAGACCATTGTCGTGCAGCGGATTAAGTCGCAGACCCGTGTGGCCCCATTTGAACCGGACCCGGTGGGGGTGAACTGAGGTGGGCGGAGTTGGCAGGGACGTGAAGACTGGCATGGGCGGAGAGTCACTGGCACGAGGCGTCTTGTCCGCGCTCCTCGACAAGTACGAGAACAGCGAGGCCTTCCGCAAAGGAGAGCCTACGCAGGCACGCATCCAACTGCGGTTTACGGATTCACTCGTGCCAGGGTACGCAAGTGGCCGGCTCGATCCCGATGATCGGTCTGCCCTCCACACTGCCCTGGTGACCATGGCTGACGGCGGTTTTATCGACCTGAAGTGGGTGAAGTTCGAAGAGGGTAACATCCTCGAGCGGGTGTATTTGAAGTGGGAGCAGATTAACGATATCTATGAGTACCTTGGTCGCACATCCCAGCGCCAGAAATTGTCCGCGTTCACGGTGGAGATGGAGCAGTGGCTGAGAGGTCTGGTGGGCGTGGGACTGGTGGACAGCGGCCTGCTTGGAGAAGGCGCGGGCGGCAAAGTCCGACTTGGAGCAGGCGAGGCCCTGCTGGATGAGGGTCTGGCTCCCGGGGGCGAGGGCATGCCTAACGGCAGTTTGCCGGAGGCGTGGCGCTTCTTACTGAATTGGGCGGACGATATACTTTCGTTTGTCCATGAACGCGGACGCATTCCAAGCAGCCTGATTCCCGATGAGGACGGGACCCGAGCGTTGCTCCTTCGGGCCTTGGCAGGTTTGGTTCGGGCGCGAGGGCAATCGCTGCCGGTTCGCCTGTTCTCAAAACGGGAACTTGGGAACAGCAAGGTGTTTGAAAGGCAGGTTCAAAGCCATGTGATTCGACTGGTTCGCCGCTATTGGTCTATCGGACATCCACTCGACGTCGAAGCCCCGGACGATAACGCGACCCTCCTGCGCGAGCTTGGCATCGAGTCCGGACACGAGGACATCACGTTCTGTGGACCAATTCGGTTTCGCTACCAGGGAACTGTGGCGGCAGAGGATATTGACGCGAGTGTCTTTCCATACGGACTGGCTATCGACGCCAGCGATGTGCATCGAATTGCAATCACAGAAGCATCCATCTCGCGCATTTTAACCATTGAAAACAAAGCAAACTACCGTGCTTACGTGCGTGGCCATCGTCAATCAGACGAGCTAGTCGTCTATCTTGGTGGATTCGCGAGTCCAGCACAGAGGGCGTTCCTACGGTTGCTGCGAAATTTCTTGCGGGGGACGGCAAGCGAGGTGGGCGAAAAGTCGGCCACTTCAGACATGGCGAGTATACGTGAGTTAGATAAGGCTGGATTGGACAAAGGCGTGTCCAGAGCGGATGTGAGTGACCAGCCTACGGTTTTTCATCACTGGGGAGATCTGGACTACGGTGGCATTCTGATTCTGCAAAACTTGCGGAATAGCTGCTGGCCAGAGGCCATGCCCTGGCGCATGGAACCAGAGGTACTCGATGAATACATAGATTACGCAGAACCGATAGATGATGCTTACCGTACCAAACTTACGCGTCTCCTCGAATCCGATGTCTACGCCTGGGCGCATCCTTTGATACAACGGATTCTGACGCTTGGTGCAACGTTGGAGCAGGAGGCATTGTTGCTGGGTGATTGATAAAGCCTTGGCAGTCCTAGAAAGCTAATGCTTACAACAGGTCATCTGTTGTCAGTTAAGACTCCAAAACTGAAGAATGGGCGTTTGTAGTTGATTTTTGGCAAACCCGGGGATGACATTGTTGTAGACTTGATTAAACATGCTTTCAAGTTTGTCTTGTGGAGTATAGTTCTCGTTAATATTCTGTATAAAGATTGAGTTGATAGCTAACACCATTGTCTTGGCTTCTTGTTGGGTGATTGTGTATTTTGTTCCGTCCTGCATATTATATACAGCATTCTCGTTGATTAACGAACGGGATAGAAAAGATAAAAAGTTTGCGATGGATTCCGCGTTGGGTGGGTAACCAACGATTGACGTTTGGTTGTTGACCATTTGCTCATACTGCGCGAGGGCATTTAATTCACTGCCAGCTGCGGCAATCTGAGCAGATGCTTTCTGATAATCCATTTGAGCATTGTGGTAACCGAGTGAAGTCGCTGCATCGAACACATAAAACTTAAATTGACGAACCATAGATTGTACATACTGATTCTCTCGCTGAACTCTCCTGTGGTAGTTGTAGTTGAAAACGAGTGAAATCAACAACACAATCGTCAGAATTCCTACGACACCTTGGTAAATACGTTTACGAGTAATCATAAAACACCTCGGTTTCCTAATCCTTCTAATTATGACTATTGTACTTCATGAGACTGAGATGATGTTCAAATTAGTAAAGGAAGGCGATCACGCGCGAATATGCGGAGTTAAAGTACGTAACTGGGGCCCCTCGAAAAAACGCCCCACCAAAGAATAGTTGCTGACGGAAATCTTTGAAAACGCTTGCAAAACATTCTATACTTTGGATAGGTTCTCTTTCTGGAGAGTGCCTGACGAGAAGTCGGCCCGTGGCCATAGGAGGTCGGGATGACAATGGTAAGAGTCATTGACGGGAAAAGGTATGATACGAGCAAAGCAACGGAAGTAGCAACCTGGACAAACGGCTTTGACCCAACGGCTTTCAAGTATCGAGAACAGACCCTGTACCGTACGTCAAAAGGCAATTGGTTCGTTTCTTATGACAGTGGACCAATCTTTGACTCCACCTACCATTCTGAGAGAAACCTCCATTTTGACCATAGCAATATCGAGGTCATTGATGCAGACACGGCTCGCAACCTTCTGGAAAAATGGAATGAAGTAAATCAACTCGAAGAATACTTCCCAAACTATATTGAGGAAGCTTAACACCTGAAGTTTTGTGATCGTGAAACGTACCAGAATCGACCAAGAAGCTTCTTGGGAAATGTGTCACTGGTTCCGTTCTAAAGTGTCAAATAAGGTATTTTGCAAAGGGAATGGCGTCCGAATGGTAATCAATTTGGCACGCCATTTTCATTGGATAAAACTGCCCCGAAACCATTCTCCGCTGGCTGCTTCGCCGCAGATCTCAATCATGGGGCACAGGCCCTATCCTTGTTGGACTCACTATTGGCAAGCGGACGATTTGACATGAACGACTTTTGATTGAAGATCTCATCAACAGTCTGTCGTCACGCACGGCCACGTCACGAATCAGGTCTGTTGCGCGCTCTACTGCCTGTGGGCCCGCCAACTCGGGCAGGTGTTGGCACTGAGTAAACTTTTTAGAACCAGTAACGAACTAGATTGGAAAGACGAAGAGGGTGTGGTGGGGGCCAATCCTGTTGGCACTGGCGAGACCACTCAGCCGCTGGCTGACTGACGTCCAAACCCGCAGGGGGTTCGGGTTTGTCCACACCTATAGTCTGACGGAGCATACACTAAACTATGCCACATCAAAGGGGTGAGAAAATGGATGTGATGAGCATCTTAAGAACCCTTACTCCAGGTTCGCCAGTCTCTGTATGGTTTAGTAATTCAAACTTCCTCGACACCAACTTTCAGTTCTATAAAGATAATCAGGTTGCCTTTTCAGGCGGAGACTTGAGTGGTTTAACCTACATCAATGTGGGGCAGATCAAGGCCATCCGGGTTCGCTAACCAAACGAAAGGGATCCAAGTGGTCTGGATCCCTTCTTATCGAGACTAACTTGTTGCTCCCCTGTCACAGTTGCTCGCTGTAATCCGTGATTTCACCAGGGGGGGGCTTACTGCTCGAGCACTTGCTTCATCAGTTCCAACCCTTTGCGGATGTTCTCACGCGAAGTCGCATAGGAGAGTCGGAGGTACTCTTCTTGCTCTCCTTCGTTTTTCGATCCGAACGCGGTTCGAGGCAACACAGCCACACCTTCGTGCAACAGATGCTGCTGCAGTTCCTTCGCGGTTGTAAACCCAAGATTCCTGCAGGCCTCGGTCACGTTTGGGAATACGTAAAAAGCCCCGCTTGGCTCCCTGCACGTGACTCCGCGCATGTTTCTCAACGCTGAGACTACGATGTCTCTTCGGGCGCGAAACTCCTCGACCATCTCATGGACAAAGTCCTGCGAACCTGTTAATGCTGAAATTCCTCCGTACTGTACAAACGTGGTCGTACAGGAGTTTGAGTTTGTAACGAGGCGCGCGGTAAGGTCAGCAAGTCCACGGTTCATGACACCATACCCAAGTCTCCACCCGGTCATAGCGTAGGTCTTCGAGAAGCCGTCGAGGATGATGGTCCTTTCCTTCATACCCGGAATCGAGGCAATACTGTGGAACGCCCCGTTGTAGATAATGCGACTGTAAATCTCATCCGTCAGCACCCACAGGTCGTGTTCGATGGCGAGCCGGGAGACTTCAATGAGATCGGCCTCCGTCAGTACACCACCTGTTGGGTTTTGCGGTGAGTTCAGAATGATGAGTTTCGTTTTATTAGAGATCAAAGTGCTTAAGTGATCTACATCAAACCGGAAGTCCTTCGCCTCGAGCAAAGGAGCGGGAACCGGAACCGGTTCAGCTCCCACCTTCCCTATTGGTGGCAAAAAATATACGGCTTTGCTGGTTTGCCACGAGACGCATCTTGGGGTGGCGTTAGTGGTAGGAATGAATAGCTTTTGTTTGACTTCGTTCTTTACAACGAACGTCTAGTATATTATTCAGTTAACTGGGGACTGTGCCGGAATTAACATTCACATTGGGCCATTCATACTGAATGTCAGCACTAAGGCGGGGGGAACGGTTGTGCTAAGCACCTCCTAAGCCGGTGTGCTTGGCAGTGGACCCCCAAGGCCATAACCGGAACGTGTATTCAGTGACGTGGCTTGTCACTGGCGGATGTCATCACATAGCCAAGATGGAGAAGTCGCTGTATGGGTGATCCACCACTTTTAATTACAGAAGGCGATGTGTACGGCAAGGCAACCAGGATCAACTGCCAACGGGTACGGGCGAACTGCAGGTATTGGGGCGGGAGAAGGGACATCAACTGCACGGCAACCGTCTTTAAGGTCTTGCTTGGTATTAAGCCAGGCGGCCATTAGGCAATCGCATGCTTATTGAGGAAACGTGGTTTCCAATAGACGACTATCTCGCATGACAAGTGAGTGATTAGGTTGTCAAAGTACGGTGAACGGATCGACACTGGGTGTTTCACAAGTTGCATTTACCATGGTGAATGTTTGTGAAACCGTGTTAATGTTGCGTGTATGTGCAATATGCTGTATAATCTGATTCGCACGGGTGAATCCGAGAGAAACAATGAGAAAGGTTGTGGATAATGTGGTGTGGACGGCAGACGATTCAGTTAACCTACAACGAATCGCCATCGCACTTGAACGTCTGGTGAGTGCTTATGTAGACGGTCAGCCATCGACAGCTTCGATTGTGGAAGACCTGCAAATTCGAGCCAAGACACTCGAGGCAGAATTGTTTACGCGGGTGTTGCAGGTTTATTTCGAGGAAGAACAATTGGTGCTAGAGCGGGGGGGCGGTAAGAAATCGTCGATTCGGGTATCTAACAATCTCGCTCGGGTCTTCACTGAATTCTTTTCGGATCAGGTACCCGATGTTGAAATAAATGTGGAAAAGGGCAACATGCTCGTTTTTTGGAGAGATGAGAGACCTCTTTGTGCTCTTAAGGTATATACGGACTTAGGTTACGGAAGCCGTGGTGAGCGTTGGTATGGCAGCATCGACGAATTCGTAAGAGAAGCACAGGGCTACGGGATCAAGCCCAGAAATGTTTTCTTTTTAGTTATGTCAATGCGCAACGGCTTGGATAATGAACACGTGCAACAGCTTCTTGGACGTGAAATGTCCAACAAAGAACTGCTTGATCCGAAAAACCGCTCGTACCTTGAGGAGTTCCTCAGAGAATACGTTTCCAAAGCTAGAGGACACGTCCCCGACCCACGCAGTCAGTTGTATTTTCTGGCTGCTGCGTTACATCCAAATGTCTTGGAAGAAGCGCTTGCGGAGGACATCGAAGGCTATGATTGGCTTCAACCTTCCGTTTCACAGCTAGTACATCAGATACAAAATCTATAGTTTTTCGGCTAAATGGTACAAATAGTCAGTTTAACAAGTCCTCTCGGAAGAACGTTTCCAAAGTGCGTAGTGAATGGGGTGTAGCCTAAGATGTCTAGAAGTCCAATGGTTGTAAAGTTCTATCATCCAGGTTCTGAATGGACCCCTGTCCGAGATCCTCAGTCTCCATCGATGTGGACACCACTTTCCCGAGAACACACGCGGAAATACTTCCACACTCAAGGCAGGGCGATATCCTCCGTTCGTAACCCAGTCGTTCATGATGGGCCTATTGGCTTTTGGGGTGAGTGGGAAGCCGAAACGGAGTTCTGGATGAGCAAAAACACGAAACCTATCGCCCAACGAAGTCGCAATCAACTGCCTAGCCGCGTGCATGTACCAATCAGACCGTGTATGCCACCCACAGGTGAACTTCAGAACACAGATCCTTGTGTGTTTGGAAACGAATTCATCTACTCATTATGCAAACAGCGAAGAAAGAATGGCTCCGAGACATACCTGTCCCGGTTGATACCTGGTGATGTAGTTTTGTTTGGCTCTTATTTCAAAGACGAATCGAGGCATGGTCGTTTTATGCTCGATACTGTTTTTGTAGTTGGAGGCAAGATACCGTATCGTCGGGACCACAGCCATCAAGATAAAGGAGTAGTGGAGAGAGTACCAGACTGGTATTTTCCGTTAACTATTGACCGCATCCTCGATGAGGACTTGGAGTTCACTCTGTACACTGGTGCCACATATGAGAATCCAGTGAATGGGATGTTTAGTTTTTTTCCGTGCCTCACCGAAGGCAGTCGTGCAAAATATCACGGATTTCGGCGCCCTTCGTTCTTGTCGCCATCGCTATCGTCCCTTTTTGACTCGTCGCAAAACCAGGGTAGCAAAGGGTACTACAACAGTGTGAGCCCATACAAAGTATGGACGGAAATTACCGCTGATTTGACCGAACGCAGTGAGCCGTTGTCTCTGGGGATTAATGCCTTCGTCTAAATATCACTTGTTAGATTCAGTTTCTTAATAGGGGAGGAAGGACTATGACTTATTTGGATAACGTGATTTACCGAAGATTAAACATGACACCTCCTGAGAACTGCACGGTTGTTCCTCGGAGTACTCCGGTCATTGCCTTTGGACGATACAAAACAGCTCCCATCGCTACTGTCAGCTTGAATCCGAGTTATCGAGAGTTCCAGCTGGTGGGCGGCCAGCATCGGTTTCAGACACTAGATACCTTAGACGTTTGCGATTATGGTCAGCTTCAAAAGGGAGACTGTAAGAAGATCCTGGACTACTGCGAACGGTATTTTGAACGTCCCGGTATTCCTCTCGATTGGTTCAAGCGGTTGGGGGACCTTTTAGGGTCCATCACCGGTAAGTCATATGCCGACGGCATAGCGTGTCACCTTGACATTTCTCAGTGGGCTACTCGCGAAGTCTGGGCAAACCTGAACGAAGACCAGAAACAGGCGTTGCTTGAACACGATCTAGAGGTACTGAAGGACTTAATTGTACACGGGCCGTATCGGGCGATTCTTCTCAATGGATGGAAGACCGCAAAAGAGGTTTTCCGAATTTTGAACCTTCGTCCAACGCGGGTTAGTTTGCGAAAAACTTACACCACCGATGAAGGAACACGGAAGCCTAAGGTGGATGGTTACTACGTCGAGGTTGACTCTCTGCTTGGCGCTCCACTCAACCGAAGGCTCCAGGTATTTGGTTGGAATGTCTATGCGAAATACGCAGGCAAGGACAGTCTGGAACTCATTGCAAACTGGATTCGCGAGCAACTACACGACCTCAACCATGTGGAGGCGGAGGCTAACTGAGGTAGTAAGTTTGGGATACCTCTGAATGTTTAGCACTGCAGCATAAATATAAACAGTCATAGCCTTCGCATCGATATAAGCCGAGCCGTTGATTGGAACTGCAGGGGTACGGTATGCACTGAGCCTGTTATGTGGACGGGGGGTATTTTAATGGGAGAGATAGGATATGGATACGGCAGTGAGTGGCACCTGTTGAGGTTTATGGGACGTCACAGGGACTTCCTTGACCGTGAAGTTCTGAAGAGTGTTGGGACTAATGGCCGAATTGATTGGGTGGATTTCTGTTTCAAGACGAACGAGCGTTGGCCTGATAGAGAGCGTAGAGGATTCGATTTTCTCGACCCTGAGTCTGAGACGGCGCGGAGATATAACGTCAAGTGGCCGCAGAGCGGAACACCGCCAACGTGGGATGCGATTGCTTGGCTAAATCGGCATGATGGAACTCGTGAGTTACTACTTTTCGAGGCCAAGTCACATCCAGGAGAACTGAAGGGGCAGGTTCGCGCAAAAGGCGAAGGGCTATCGCAAATTACGAAGGCTGTCGATTGTTTGAAGAGCGCATTGGGTGCAGATCCGGCTTCAGACTGGCTGCACACGTATTATCAGTACGCCAATCGCCTGTTCATGCTTTGGTTAGCAAATAAGACGGGAACACCCGCTCGTTTGGTAAATATCTATTTTCTCAATGACACCTTTTATAAGTGTAAAGATTGTCAATACACGAAGCAGCCTGGTGTCGAGACCGTTCACTCGATAGGTGTTTGGAAAGATGCCATCGAAACGAGACTTGCGCACCTGAGCCTGAGCGAGGACCACTACCTGTCCGACCGGGTTCCTAGCGTGTTCATTGATGTTCGGGGTTAAGATATCCCATTTGATAACTGGTCTTGAGTGCAAGAGAAAGAGGTATCAGAGGCTCATTTACGTCTATCGATGAGTCGTGACACGGCACCTAGACCAAGGTATAAGCACAAGCTCGCACAACCTGCCAGTCCGTGTGAACTGCTTAATGGGGCGACTGAGACCTTGTCCCTTTTATAGGTCAGGTCTCGGTCTGTTGCGGTCGCAGCAAGGTTCGTTAAGGTATCAGTCCTTGTCTTTAAGATAGCTTCCGTCTTCCCTGATTTACACCATACATATGGTTTTTCTAGTTTGCTACGAGAGGTGAACCGGGTTTAGCGAGCTGTCAGTCCGAGGATGGTTGCGAATCTCTTTGTTTCTTATAACGAACAAGTCGGATATCATTAAAGTACTGTTGGACTGCTGGGACGGTGCAGAGCATCGCTGGAGCCAGTTGTGTCACGGGGGTCTATGAGTCTCGGCGGGTGGTGTGAGAGTATTCTCAGAAACCTGAAACCTGATGCTGAAACTGAAAGCTGGGGGTAGCAGCAGAACACCTGTTCCGTGACGTAATTTGTCATGGGCATATGTCACGATATAGGCACAGACAACTTTTCTATCGAGAACGATTGGGATAGCAGCAGACTGGAGGTTGAACATGCGGATACTTCACACGGCGGATTGGCACTTTGGCAAGACACTTGAGGGTCGGGACAGGATGGCAGAGCAAGCTGCGTTTGTCGATGAACTGGTTCAAATTTGTGAGCGGGAAGACGTCGATCTTGTACTCATGGCGGGGGACGTCTATCAGACGGTGAATCCGAGTGCAGAGGCTGAAGCGCTCTTTTACCGGGCATTGGATGGCCTGTCAGCAGGAGGGATGAGAGGCATCGTTGTAATCGCCGGGAACCACGATAATGCGGAGCGGATTAAGGCGGCAAGACCACTTGCAGACAAACTTGGTATCACGCTCATCGGGCTACCAAAGGACGTCGTCGAGCCCGCTGAGGTGGGCGAGGGGAAGGTTCAGCGGATCGACGCGGGAATGGGATACGTCGAACTGAGAATCCCAGGATGTTCAGAGCATGCAGTTATTGCCGCAGTGCCATATCCATCGGAAGCCCGCCTCAATGAGGTGTTGGTCAAGACGCTCGATGACGAGCAAGAGATGCAAAGAAACTACAGCCAGCGAATTGGAGAGTTGCTGAATTCGCTTGCATCTCATTTTCGATCCGATACGGTCAATCTCGTGATGAGCCATGTGTACGTGCAGGGTGGGCTCGAGTCGGATTCTGAGATCCAGATCCAAATCGGCGGTACCTACGCGGTTCATCCGGATGTCTTTCCAGAGACAGCGCAGTATGTGGCGCTCGGCCACCTTCATCGACCTCAAGACGTCAAGGGTGCGAAGGTCCCAACCCGGTATGCCGGTTCACCCATTGCCTACAGTTTTTCCGAAGCCGGACAGACAAAGAGCGTAACCATTATCGATGCTCAGCCTGGGCAGCCAGTTTCTTTTCGGGAGGTGCCCTTGAATCAGGGGAAGCCACTCGTGAAGTGGACAGCGACCGGAGGCATCACACAGGTGGAGGCGTGGATTGCGGAGGGGAGAGATGCGGATGCCTGGATTGATCTCACTGTCCACGTGCAGACAGGTCTGGACCTTGAGGAGGTGCGTCACCTCCGGGCCCTGAACCCTGCGTTTGTGCACATTCATCCCGTGATTCCTGCTGCTACAGTGGAGGCAGAGGAGAGCACGGCGGAAGCAGGTGGTTCGTTACCTATTGAAGACATCTTCCGAAAGTTCTTCGCGGAAAAGAACGGCGGTGCTGAGGCTGACGATGATTTAGTGGAGCTGTTTCTAAAGCTGGTAGCCGATGCAGAGACTAATCTGACTCTACCGCAGTTCAATGAAGAAACGGAACCGGAAGAACCAGGGGAGGCGCGCGCGTGAAACCGATTAGGTTAAGTATTGCAGGCCTAAACAGCTTTCGTGATAAGCAGGAAATCGACTTCACCAAGTTAACTGAACTTGGCATGTTCGGTATCTTCGGGCCGACAGGGAGTGGGAAGTCCACTATCCTTGATGCCCTCACGCTTGCACTCTACAACAACGTGGTCCGGGCGGGCCGCAACACCCAAGGCATTCTCAATCAGGCAGAGAAGAAAATCGACATTGCGCTCGACTTTGAGATCGGCAGTGCTGCCACTCGAAAACGCTACCGGGTAGAGCGCGTTTATAAAAAAGGCAGCGGAGAATTCTCTGTTTCAAACCAGTCAAGCCGACTGTTGCTGTTGGAACCGATGGCAGAGGGGAGCGACTATGGACTCGTCATCGTTGCTGAAGGTCAGCGGGAGGTCAACCAGGCCATCCACGGAATTGTTGGTCTGACACAGGAGGATTTTACGAGAGCGGTGGTCCTGCCCCAGGGTAAGTTTGCGGAGTTTCTGCAACTGACTGGGAGGAGTCGCAACGAGATGACGGAGCGGTTATTTGGGCTGCAGAAGTACGGGCAACTGCTTGTCAGCCGTGCGAGTGATTGGGCGAACCAAGCCTTGGCTCAAAGGAACCAGCTTGTTGCGCAACAAGGCGAGCTTGGGGATGCTTCCGAGCAGGCCGTGCGTGATGCGGAACAGACACTGGAGGAAGCGAAGGAGCGATTGGACCGGGCCGACAAGGAGCGAGCAGCGGTTCAGACGCGTTTTAAACAGCTCGAACAGATCCATGACCTCATAACCCAGCTGAACTCGGCGACGGCGGAGATGCAGGAATGGCAGGGTAAGGCTGGTGAGATGGACGTCATCCGGCAGGCGTTGGAGAGACACGGACAGGCCGCGACTGTGTGGCCCTTGGTCAAGACTTGGAGGGAGGCGGACGCTGCAGTGCGCGAAGCGGAAGTTACGCTTCAGGCAGCACAAGCCGCCGAAGAAGAGGCCAAAGCTGCGCTTGACGTAGCCGTCGAGGCGCGCAACAGGGCCAGAGCACAAAAAGCAGACTTAGAGCCAGACCTGACGGTGAAGAAGAGTCAACTGCGTGAGGCGCAGACGGTTGAATCTGAGCTTACAAAGCTAACTGGAGAGTTGGAAACTGCAACATCCGAGCTCAAGACAGCTCGTGAACGATACAGCGATTCGGTCGCCAAACGAGATGTACTTCAGGGTGAAATTCAGAGACTTGACCAAGACAGGGACGCAGCCCAGCGGGATCTTGCTAGGCATACTGTCTTGCCACAGACGCGGCAGCATCTGTCTGAACTTGGGACTGCCTATCAAGCGTGGAAGGCTGCAACAAAAGATGTGAACAGCGAACAGGGAAAGCTGACTGAGCGCGAGAAACAGCTTCAATTTGAAGATGCTGAAGTAGAGAAGTGGCAAAAGAAAGAGCAAGGCTTCACTGCTGAGGTGCAAGCCCTTGGCACGCAGGTAGAGGAGTGGAACGCCAACTCACCAACGGTGACATCTGACACGCTTGTGTCCCTGGAGCAATGGCAGGTTCGAATTGAGGCCAAGACGGATTCGTTGCGAGCCTTGGAGCGGGAAGTCGTCACAGGAAGCAAGCGAATTCAGGAAGCGGAGAATGCGGTCAGAGGCCAGAACACGCTGCTCAGTGCACTACGTGTATCTGCCGCAGAAGCTGAACAGGCGTGGAGAAACCTTGAGAACGAGTATCAGCGGTATCTAGAAACGAATGAATCCGGGTGGATTGCGAGGCTTCAGCTGCGTCTGCAGGATGGAGAACCATGCCCTGTCTGCGGTTCAGTTCACCACCCGAGTGTGGTCGAGGAATTGGTTCAAGATAGCACCGCATCTGCTGAGTCACAGTGGTCCACTGAGAGAATGGAAGCTCTGCGCCAAGCACAGGACACTTTGCAAGCTCAGAGGGACCAAGTTCATGCAGCAGAAGTAACCCTGGGCCAAGCCAAGACCAGGCTTGATTTGGTTTGTCAGGATACGGCCGAGAAGCAGCAACAGCTGGAGGAAGGTCTGAAGGAACTCGCCGAAGTTTGGGTCGAGGAAGTTACCCTCCTCGTGTCCGCATCAGTACCGAGCACCTATGAGGAGTGGAAGTCGTTTGTACACGACTTTAAGAAGGCGCTCGGTGCAGCGAAACAGCGGCAACAGAAATGGGATCAGGGCCTGAGAGAGCTTCAGGATAAGTCAGCTGAACTCGCTGAAAAACTGCGTGACGCGAAGCAACAGCTGAGTCTTGTGCTAAGCAGCAGGCAGACGTCTGAGGCCGAGGTGACACGTCAGCAGACTGAGCTTGATAGCGCAGTAAGGGCGAAAGGAGAAGTAGATAGGGGCCTTCGCCAGACCATATTCGAACTTGGACTGGCGGTGGAAGCCGCAACAACAGATGTCGAGATGGAATCCATCATTCAAGCAAGACTGGAGCAAGCCAAAGAGGATGACAGACTCGCCAGTGAGGCACAGATGGCTTTGACAGACCTGGATGGCAAACTGGCAACAGCACGAAGCCAATGGACGAACGTTGACGAAGTGGTCCGGCAGGCCGACCAGGATATGACGAAGCTTGAATTGCAATTGGAACACATCACGAAGGATGTCAACACGCGCAAGGCTCAGCTCGAAGGCCATACTGGCGGGCTTTCGGTAGCGGCTGCCATGCAGCAGGTAGAACAAAAACTGGCAGAACTGACGAATGAGGCCGAGCGAACCGAAAAGGATGCTGAGACGGCATCGGATCGTCATCAGAAAGGGCGGCAAGCGTATGTGAAGGCGGAGACAACGCTCGGGGAAAAGACAAGGGCTGCAGAGGGACACCATGCGAAGTTAACAGAGTCTCTGGCTGATACCCGGTTTGCCACTGTGGAAGCCGTTGAGGATGCACTGCTTGACGATAATGAGGTGGAAGAAAAGCAGAAAACAGTCACCGAATACGCTGAGGCGGTCACGAGATGTCAGAACCGCTGTGCCGACCTGAAAAACCGTCTTGGCGGCAGGTCTGTGGACGAAGAGACTATGGAGCACATCAGGCAAGAGGTCAAAGATGCCGAGGCCGAACACCAATTGGCTGCCGAGACGCAAGTGATTGCGAAGATGAAGCATGAAGAACTTCTCGACCGGAAAGAGCGGTGGGAGGCGTTGGAGAAAGAGCGGATGGCTGCGGAAGCATTAGCGACTCGACTCGGGGCGATTACGTCTGCATTAAGGGGTAACGCCTTCGTGCGGTACGTCGCCAAAGAGCAAATGGAGGTGGTCGCACGCCAGGCATCTGACAGGCTGGCAGGTCTCACCCGAGGTCGCTATGCGCTCACCTTTGATAAGAACGGTGAGTTTCTGATGCGGGATGATCACAACGGAGGCACAACAAGGCCCGTCAACACCTTGTCAGGAGGCGAAACTTTCCTTACATCCTTATCACTCGCCCTGGCTTTGTCTGCTCACATCCAGCTTCGCGGCCAGCATCCGCTGGAGTTCTTCTTTCTAGACGAAGGGTTTGGCACGCTCGATCCCGATCTGCTCGACGTTGTGGTTTCTTCACTCGAACGGTTGAATCTGGATAGGACGTCGATTGGGCTTATCAGCCACGTGCCAGAGTTGCGCCAGAGGATGCAGCGTCGGTTGATTGTGGAACCTGCGCTCCCGGCAGGTCGAGGAACGCAGGTGCGGGTGGAGATGGCCTAGGAGCAACGCTGGCTTCTGAGGGCTGCTTTTGCTGCACCTGTTTTCACCAAGATATAGGCATCGTCTTGTCAGGGCAGCCACCGTTTTGTGGGTATTATTCGGCACCGACTGGTGGCTGCCCAGCTGGGTTTGTAACCACAGTCTTCAGCCTTTCTTTCAGTTAAAAATCAAAATGAATATTACATATTGACGCACATAAAATAAAGATGTAGAGTGAAATCAAGTTAGAGACGGCAAGGCAAATGGAGGGGATTGGGTTTGTTAAACCTATCGGATCGGATTCAAGGTGGAATGTGGGGATTGTTGGTCGGCGATGCGCTGGGCGTACCGTATGAATTTCATCCTGCGAAGCGGATACCGGCTTATGAGGCCATTGAGATGGATCCACCCGCAGGGTACGACCGGACATACCCATGGCTAAAGGCAGGTACGTGGTCAGACGATGGGGCACAGGCCCTGTGCTTGTTGGACTCACTATTGGCAAACGGACAGTTTAATCTGAATGACTTCGCCAATCGCATTGTGTCTTGGAAAGACAATGGACTCTGGGCTGTCGATAGACACGTGTTCGACTGCGGCATACAGACGGCGTCGGCGATTGATAAGCTTCGCTCAGGGAGTTCCCCAACACGGTCAGGATTCGTGAACCCAGACGGCAAAGGGAATGGCTCCTTAATGCGGGTGCTGCCGCTCGCCCTGTGGCATCAGGGACAGGATGAAGAACTGATTGAAGACGCCCATCTGCAGTCTGTCGTCACGCATGGCCACGTCACGAATCAGGTCTGCTGTGCGCTCTATTGCCTGTGGGCCAGGAGACTGCTTCAAGGTGAGGGTACAGAGGCGGCCTATCAGAATGCGGTCACCGTACTTCGCGAGCACTACAGGGATAGGCCTGAGTATCACAATGCCCTTGAGACGGAGATTTGTCCCGATAAAGAACCGGAGAGTAACGGCAGTGGGTACGTCGTCTCAACCCTGCACGCAGCCCGTGTGGCCTTGAGGGAGCAAAGCTACGAAGCCGTGGTGAAGAAAGCCATCAGCCTTGGCAACGACACGGATACGAATTCGGCTGTCGCCGGTGGATTGGCCGGGATTCGAGAAGGAATGGAGGCCATTCCGAGTCGCTGGATCGGCATGATGAGAGGTAAGGATCTGGCCGAACCGTTGATTGCAAGATTGCTCGACGGCCGGGTGTAGGTGGGCGCATCGAGTTCGACTGGTCACAAACCTAGATGGTAGAGCTTACTCCGCCCCCCAAAATGCTCAGCCTCACTCGACGAATGCTCATTCAATTCCGTGGCGACGCTAATCCTCTCCAGCCGCCAACAGCCTGTTCCATCTCCTCTGCCAAATCAAGGAGATAGTCGTCTTCCCCGGAGAGGCCAACCAGTTGAATGCCAACGGGCATGCCGGTGGAATCAAAGTCACCCGGAAGTGAAATGGCCGGAAAGCCGAGGACATTCCACGGCGTCGTTAGATACGTGAGGGCTTCCCAAACGGGCAGTGTGCCATTCGCAAGCTCTACGTTTACCACACCTGCCTCCGGTATCGGGCAGAGCAGTGTTGGCATCAGCAGTCCATCAAACCCGGCCAACTTTGCGGCGTATTCCTGTATCTTCCGAAGACGGGTTTGCTGAGCCGTCACATAATCCAAGGCCGAAAACTGTTTTCCAGGATCTAGCCGTGCCGCGAGGTCGCCTTTCAACAGCGAACGACCGGGACCCTCAAGGACATCTTGGTGAAACGCGTAGGCTTCCGGCAGGCGGATGTGCAACTGCAGGGACTTCCAGAGTGAAAATGGATCAAGGTCAATCTCCGAGATGTCCCATCCCTGTGCCCTGAGCTTATCCACCGCAGCCTGAAACACAGACATGGTTTCCGGACGAATTGTCTCCCGGAAATATGACCAAGGGATGGCCAGTCTCCGCTCTCCAGGCGGCTTTTCACGAAAGCGAGCGACTCCACTCGTGGTCAACTCGTTTGCATCAAAGCCCTGGAGCAGGTTGTACAGGAGCCTTGCGTCGGCAACGGATCGGGTGAGGACGCCAACGTGATCGAACGTTGTACTCAATGGCATGACCCCGTGTTTGGAGATGCGTCCCACACTCGGCTTGAACCCTACGATATTGCAGCAGGCCGCCGGGATGCGCACAGAACCCCCGGTGTCGGTGCCAAGTGCCGCAAAGGTCATTCCGGCAGCGACAGCAGCAGCGGATCCACCGCTCGATCCACCCGGGATATGGCTCAGTCCCCAAGGGTTCCGGGTGGGCTCGGTGACGACGCCAAACGCCAACTCCTGCGTGTTCGTCTTGCCGGTGATGAACGCACCCGCCGCACGGAGCTTTGCAACGACGGTTGCGTCTTCAGAGGGGATATACCGATATGCGTCCGATCCGCCAGTGGTCGGCATCCCGGCCACGTCAATCATGTCTTTGACGCCAATTGGCACACCGGAGAGCGGGCGCTCCGGGTGCCAGGGCTGTGGCGTGACGTCGGTCTCTTCCAAGAACCCTAGGTCGTGGTGTAAAAAGGCTGCCACTTGTGGTTCAGAGGCCTCAAACCTCTGTGCAGCGAACTGGCGTAATGCCGTCGTGGTCAATTCACCAGATCGGACCATTTTCAGCAAATCAACGAGCGAAGACTGTTGTAACAGTTGTTCCTCCAGGGTAGCCCCCATCGCTGATACCCCCTCTCAGTAGCATGGATGAAATTATAGGGCTGGGATGAACGTCCCTAGACCGAACACGACAAGACCGATGAAGAATGCCACGACGGTGAACCCCATCATGTCGCGAACCCCGAGTTTTCCGGTTTCGACAAGGACATGGGCTTGTCGATTGTCGACATGGTATCCCTAGGGAAATTATTAATATATTTAATATTTCTGTCAATAAGTAAGTGATTTGAATTATATAAACAGATAAATTAATGTGCTGTTCGTTTTGTTCCGATGGTGACGTCGACGGATGATAAAGGTTGGCAATGTTCCGTAGCCGTAACCGTGAGATCTCCCGCTCATGTGGGGCGCTTGGCAAATGGCCGGTAATCTACGGTCTTCGCCACAATTCGGCTGTTTTTGATGAGATGTTTATCTGACACTTTCCACGTATGACCAATGTTGTTTTGTCTTCTTACGCTCACGAAGTTGTACCGACTCGTGGAGTAAACCTTAAATCCATGCGCTCTGCACCGTTGTTGGAAGCGAATATCTTCACCGACGGAGGCATTCGGGAATTTGGCGAACTGAAACACTGACTTCTTGAATGTGATTGTGGCGCCTGCAACACGATTGATATATCGGTTTTCCCTTTTGGGATACAGCCGCAGCAACAGTTTGCGGTGTTGCAGATAGGTATATATCGCCATTTTGCCGACTACGTCAGCGTTGGTACGTCGAAAAGCCCGCATGATCTCTGAGAGGTATCGCGGCGCATAGTAGTCGTCATCATCAAACTTCGAAACATACTTGTACTTTGTTTTATTGACGGCAAAATTGAGGCACTTGCCAAGTGACCAGTCCTGCGGTACTTGATAGACGGAGACATTCTTGTAGAGTTTTGCTGTTCGTCTATATTGAGCTAGACTTAATTGGTCATTGTTTAAAATAACGATGAGTTCTCGTTTTGGCCACATTTGCCTGTTGTAGTTATCGAGTAAATTTCCTAAATAACCAGGTCTCTTTGTACAAGTAATAATGGAAACCCCGTCGGAAAGCAGCCCATTATTCTTCATGTTTTTCCTCCTGCGCTCACTTGTGCCTGTGACGTGGTCTTGTTGCATAAGGTACGTAATCTAAAGTTGACCCAATAACTTTGCCGGTACGGATTAAATATTGATCGGTCGTAATCCAGGTGTGATTCTTTGGGTCTTTCCTTCTGTTGACAACAAAGTTATAACGGTCGGATGAGTAAATCCTGAACCCCCTCGAACGGCATGCGTGCAAGAATCGCAGGTCCTCTCCCAAGGAGACATCGGCAAAAGGTACGGTTTGAAACACCTTTCTCTTTGCAAAGATTGTGCCTCCTGCAATCAGTTGGACAAATTGGTTCTCCCGATTGGGAAACCGCAACACGAGCAAATGTCTGTGTTCCAAATACGTATAAATCGTGCGCTTCCCAACGACATCCGCGTTGGTCTTTGCAAATTCGCGCATCGTGTCCCTTACGTATCGAGGGGCATAATAGTCGTCATCATCAAATTTAGCTATAAATGGATATTTGGTCTTCTTGACGGCGAAGTTTAGGCACTTGCCCAAGGATACCTTTTCAGGCAGACGGTACACGGACACACCTGTGTAACGGCTTGCACGGCGGAGATAAGGAGCGAGGTTCACATTATCCTTGTTGACAACAATAACGAGCTCCTTGGCCTTCCAAATCTGTCGGTTGTAATTGGCGAAGATATTGTCTATGAACTGAGGCTTGTTCGTACACGTTATGATGGAGACTCCTAAATCGTTAGACGTTTTCCTCATTGTCCCGACCTCTGTCCCTCCGTTATCTGCCGTTATCTACGGTTATCTGCAAAACAATACGTCGTTCAAATCGTTCTGATGGTGTTTTGGCACGCCTTAGTTTATGGCTGTACACATGAAGCGTACCGGCACACACCTTGTGTTCACGTCTAGTTGTTATGTATGAAGGCGTGATGTGCTTTCGTCAAATGGGCAGATGGGGCGCAGAGAAGAGATCCATCGGCTTACTCATGGAGCGGCGGGGAGAGAATCAGCTCACGAGCAGGGGGCCTTGCTTGACCGGCAACGAGCTCATGAGCAGGCTGCCCTTGCTTCACGGACACCAAATCACGGCCCATACTCCTGTTGGATTTGCTTCAAATCGTTCATTAAGCGAGAGCCAAACTGAGATGCATACTCACTGTAAACGGGTTGTAGTGCCGTCAGCCATGTCTGCTTTTCAGATGATGTCAGTGTTAGAATCTCCATGTGGGTTTGTGTGTTTTCCAAGGCTTGTAATTGTTCCTGGTTGACCTGGAGCGCTTTCTGGCGTTCCCAAACGGTGGTTTCGTTCATGGCCTGCTGAATCTCCTGGCGAATATCTGGAGGCAACTGGGCCCAAAACTGTTTGTTCATCAACACTGCATAGCCGAGGTATGAGATGTTGGCAATGGTCATGTACTGCTGTACTTGGTAGAGTTTCTGCGTGTAAATATTGGAAGCTGAATTTTCTTCCCCATCTGCAGCGTGCGTGGCCAATGCACTATACAGCTGGTTGAACGGTAGTGCTGAAGCCGTCGCCCCGAGTTGACGAAACTCTGCTTCACTCACGTCACTGGTTTCCGTTCGGAATTTTAGCCCCGCGAGGTCTGTCGGTTGGACAAGCGGGCGTTTGTCGTTTGTGAGCTGTCTGAACCCGTTTTTCCACAAGGCGAGTCCCACCATGTTGCGTGATGACAATGTTTGCAGAAGCTGTTTTCCAATGTCTCCATTGAATGCAGCGGAGACAGCGTTTTCGTTGGCGAATGCGAAAGGGAGGTCCATGATGGACCACTGCGGGATTTGAGCCGACACGATGGAGAAGGAGGGAGCGCACATCTGGATGTTCCCGCGCTCCAACGCGTCAATCTCGTCAAACTCGTTGTAGAGTGATCCGTCGGGGAACAGTTCCACCTTCACGCGACCGTGCGTGTTCTGACTGACGAGTTGTGCGAACTTCTGGGCAGCGAGGCCCTTCGGTGTATTTTCGGTTGTGACATAAGCGAATTTGATGATAATTTGACGGTCTAGCCCTTGCTGCTCGTAATCGTAAGGTAATGCTGCCGGTGACAACACATTTGGAAATGCGACGATGACCGCCGTCAGCAGGCCGAAGACGACAAACGCGATGATACCGAGAATTGACTTCATGGAAGAACTCCCTATTGAGAGAATTGATGTGTATGATGGTAGAGAGTCATGTTGGTAGAATGTAAGAGCGATTCCAATGTTTTGATGTAAATCTTTTTATGGATGTCAAAATATAAAGTAAATCAGTTACGTCATCAGCGCAAGCTGTATTTTCACCTCTGTTGGTAAGGGGTTTTCATAGGGTATGCTGCGCAGAGTGTCCATTAAATGGAAAATTACGCTGCTCTCGTTCGGGATCGTGCTGTTTTGTGCCATGATCGGAGAAATTCTGTTCATGGGTACGTTGCGACGTATCTCCGACGACGAGTTGGGTCAGCAGCTTCTGACGACGGCCCGCACTGTGGCCCAAATGCCGGCCATCATCGAGGAGTTAGAGAACCCACAGACGAATGGGCAGTTTGAACGGGCGGTCGAAGACATTCAGGTCGTCGATGGGGTGGACTATATCGTCGTCATGGACATGCATCGAAGGATCCTGACCGATCCGCTGCAACAAACCATCGGCACGATTTCGAGGACTTCAGATGAAGGTCCGGCGTTTGCTGAACATACGTACCTTTCCAAGGCCCAGGGCGATCTCGGTGTTGCCATGCGGGCGTTTGTCCCCATCATGAGCAACAGCAACAGCACGCAAGTCGGCGTGGTTCTTGTTGGGAAGGTACTGCCCAGCCTGTGGGAAATCGTACTGACCAACCGCACGCAGATTCTCGTTACGCTCTTGTTGTCATCCTTCTTCGGGGTTCTCGGTTCATTCTTTTTGGCGCGTCAGATGAAAAAGGAAATGTTCGATATGGAGCCGTTCGAAATTGCGAGACTGCTGCTCGAACGCACCGCCACTGTGAACGCTATGCACGAGGGTATCATTGCTGTGGACACACGTGGACGCATCACCATCATTAATGACAAATCCAGGGAGATTCTCGAGATTGCGGACAGAGACGACCTGATTGGCACGCAGATTGGTGAAACCGGCATTGACGACCGGATCATCGACATTCTGACGTTCCCAGAGGACGTGTTTAATCAGGAACTTCACGTCGGCACCGTTACGATTTTATACAGCAGGGTAGCTGTGCGACTGGATGGGCGTGTGGTTGGCTCAATCATGATTTTCCAGGACCGGACTGATGTGGCGAAACTGGCTGAGGAGTTGACCGGTGTCCAGGCCTTCGTCGATGCGCTTCGGGTCCAGAACCACGAATTCCTGAACAAGCTTCATACCATCGGCGGCCTGGTAGAACTGGACGATCGGGAGAAGGTCCTCGAGTATATCTGGGAGATAAGTGAGCAACGGGAAGAACTGACTCGGTTCTTAAGCAGCCGCATCCACGATCCACACATAACGGGATTGTTGTTGGCGAAGGTGAACCGCGGGTACGAATTGGGCGTAGATGTGATGATTGACCAGAACACCAAGCTTTCCCAACTGCCGGGTGTACTCGACCGGCATGACCTAGTCACACTTATTGGCAACCTGATAGAAAACGGGTTTGATGCGCTGAAAGATATCGAGAGAAAACAGCTGTTTTTTAAACTCGTCCAGGATGACGAGGCCTTTACATTGATGGTGCAGGACAACGGTTGTGGGATGAGCGAAAACGTAAAGGAGCAGATCTTTGTCCGAGGGTTCACGACGAAACCGGGGGCTGCGCATGGCTATGGCATGTCACTGGTGCAATCCATTGTCGACAAGTCGATGGGTCATATTCATCTTGAGTCAGTGTCTGGCAGGGGGACCCGGATTACCATTACCATCCCGATGGCTATGAGTTCCAGTTCGCAAGTGAGCGGAATTTAGGGTGACAGCGAGACAAGGGGGATTTAGATGGCAGGGAGACGGGACCTTAGCGTGATAGTCGTCGAGGATGATTTTCGAATCAATCAAATCCATCAGCGGTACGTCAGTTCCGTTGACGGCTTTACCGTCGTTGGCACGGCCAAAACGGCTGCGGAGACGCTCCGGTTGTTACAGCAGTGCGAGCCGTACACGCCAGACTTGCTCCTGTTGGACGTGTATTTGCCGGACCATTCCGGCGTCGAACTTTTGAGTGAGATCCGCTCGCTGAAGTATTCCTGCGATGTCATCATGGTTACTGCTGCAAAGGAACTTGACGTGGTGGAGACGGGGTTCCGGCAAGGGATCTTCGATTATCTGGTCAAGCCTTTCACACTGGATACCCTTGGTGTTACTCTGCGAAAGTATGCGCAGTACAAGGCCCAGTTGGAGGCGAGCGGCCCTGTCGATCAGGCCGTCATCGACAGCCTGAAGAAAATTCGAGCTACACAATTGGTGAAGCACCCGAGTCAGGAGTCAGGGATTGATGAACGGACGCTCGAGCGCATCGCACAAACTCTGTCCGCACTCGAATCTGCCCGCACGGCAGACGAGATCGCACGGGAAGCGGGGGTCAGCCGGTCGACAGCCCGCACATATCTCGACTACATGGTCGAAAAGGGCCTAGCCGAAGAGTGGCTCTCTTACGGCAGTGTGGGGCGCCCTCGGAGAATGTTTCAAAAACCATCGAGGCTCTAGTGATCTGAAAATGTGACTAACTCTTGTTGTCAATATCGCCAAAAAGAACTAAATAAACAAAATCGTCAGTTTCATCACAAACCTATCATCCCCGCTGGTTTTCAGTATCATCGAAAATATCGAACTATGGCAGTGGTTCAGAGTTATGACAGAGATGCTAGAAAACGCTGTCATCGATTCTAGAGGGGGTTGTTATGGATATGAAAAACAAAGTTCTTGTCAGCGTTGTTTCAGCAGTGGGACTCGCAGCCCTAGTGGCAGGCTGTGGTACAGTCAGCGGCGCTTCAGGGAGCAACGGGTCATCATCGAGTAATGTAATTACAATCGGTACACTTTACGCGTCGACAGGATCTTATGCTACCTCGTCGATGCCGGAATACGCTGGTTTAACATTTTGGGCCAACCAAGTGAATGCACAGGGCGGCGTGACGCTCTCGAATGGAAAAAAGGAAAAAGTAAAGATTGTTTCGATGGATGACCAGAGCAACGCAACAACCGCAACGACTGAATACAATCAGCTTATCACACAAGATAAGGTAAACGTCCTTGTCACGGACTTTGGCTCGGTCTTGACCGCACCTGCTGTGCCGATAGCCCAGGAACACAAGGTGGTCCTGTTTGACCAATCCGGGACGGGTTCAAACTTCTTCACACCTACGAACAAGTACATCGTCTTGACGTCCTTGCAAGAATCCACCCTCTGGGCAGATTCGCTCGCTCAGGATTTGATTAAAAACAACACGAAAAATATCGCGATTGTCTACGCCGATAACGACTTCGACGGCACGCAGAATAACACCGTCGTTTCGCAATTGGCAAAGGCGGGAATTAAGCCGATGATAGACGAATCAGTACCAACGAGCACCTCGAACTACACCACGATCGTTCATAACATCGATCAGAAAAATCCAGGTGCCATCATTGAACTTGGCTATCAGCCGAACGACACGGCGTTCTTGCAAGCTTATAAGGCTTCTGGCGTGAAAGTGCCGATTGTGTTCACCATTTTCCCAGGTCAGCTGCCTGCCATCTTTGAAAGTCAGTTTGGCGCCTCTGGACTTGCGGGCGTATCGACTTATCCGACGCCGCCGTTCATTAACGTGCAAAATGTGAATTACGGCATGAACCTGACACAGTTTGAATCCGCCTTTAAGTCAGCAGAAAGTTCACTGCCAGGTCATCCTACGGGTCCCATTAACTTCCTCGACGTGGCAGGTTACAATACCGGGCTTATCATTCAACACACACTTGAGAGTGCAAAGAGTTTGAGTCAGTCAAACCTCCGTGCCGCGGTGGATACCTTCTCTGGCAAGATTACAACGCTCGACGGCAACTTCCAAATTAATTCGGAAGGTGCACAAGTTGGCGAAGCACTTCCGACCGGTCACTTTGTTTACCAAAACGGAAAACTCAGTATGGTCGTTGACGCCAACTAAGCTCACTTTTCTACCGACGGTGGCTGTCTAAAGCAGCCACCGTTTTTTAAGGGAGGGATTCAACATTTTATACGCGATCATTGCAGGCATCTTGATTGGGCTGTTCTACGCGTTGGTAGGGCTTGGTCTAAATCTGATCTTTGGTGTCATGAAGGTCGTCAACTTGGCACATGGCGACTTTTTGATGCTTGGTGCTTTCGGTGCCTATGTTTCCTATCAGTTATGGCACATTAACCCAATCGTTTCGGTCCTGATTGAATTTGTGGTTTTTGCGCTTCTTGGCATGCTCATTTATTTTGGATTCGTACCGCGATTGGTGCAATCCAAAGACCCTGAGATGTTGTCGCTCATCTTGTTTTTTGGCGTTTCACAAGTTATCGAAGCACTTGCAACAATGGCATTTGGTGTAAATCCTGTGTCATTTAACGTGAATATGTTTGGTCCGAGCCTGGAACTGTTCCATCAAGCATACCCATCCTATCTATTCGTGCCGTTCGTTGTAAGCCTAGTGCTGCTCGCGTTGATGTTTTTCTTCATTTACAAAACGAAACCCGGCACCGCCATTCGTGCCATCATGGGCAGCCGCGATGAAGCTGCAGCTAACGGCATTTCCATCCATCGCTATTCTTCCCTTGCCTTTGGTATTGGCATTGGACTCGCCGCGGTGGCGGGTGTATTTGCGCCGTTCGTTGTTGGAGGCGTAGACCCCACAACCGGCACAGACCTAACGACGATTTCCTTTGCCATCATTGTTATTGGATCGCTAGGCAACC
This sequence comes from Paenalicyclobacillus ferrooxydans, assembly GCF_001399675.1. GTDB lineage: Bacteria > Bacillota > Bacilli > Alicyclobacillales > Alicyclobacillaceae > Alicyclobacillus_B > Alicyclobacillus_B ferrooxydans. The sequence continues at coordinate 54,159 of NZ_LJCO01000014.1, read as the reverse complement.
CCATTGGTACCATTTTCGGGGGCCTGGTGTACGGGATTTCGATGATGCTGATGCAAACCTATCTGCCTTCTTGGGCGAGCATTGCGCCTTATGTGCTGTTGATTTTAATTTTATTGATTCGACCCAGTGGTATTTTAGGAAGAGGGGTAAGGCATGCGTAAACAGACCACTATCGACCTTTCCATCAGTTTGGTATTGGTGCTCGCGTTTGTGGCGTTGCCCCATTTTTACTCCAATCTGACCATATTGTTCATGATGGCGATGTACATGGTTTTGTCACAAGGCGTGAACTTGCTGTACGGTTTAACAGGGTACATGCCCTTTGGTTACGTCGGTTTTTTCGGAGCAGGGGCATATGGATTTTCAATCGCGCTGCAACATTTGCATTTCCCGATTGTACTAGCCTTGATTTTTGGGGTCTTGTTTACCTCCCTCGTCGGTGTAATTTTGTCGCCGCTCCTGCGTCTGTCGGGTGCCTATTTCGCAATCGGCAATCTGGCGACCTCGCAGGTCATCTACGGGATCGTCGCGAACTCGCACTTACAAGGTATTACCGGCGGCGGCGATGGTGTCGATATCAGCCAGTACTTTAATCAAACGGCCAGTTATTACGTGATGCTCGCGGTGCTGTTGGTTGTCATGGTCGGAATCATCTGGGTCAAGCGTTCCAGCTTTGGTCTGTCATTGCAGGCCATGCGTGACGACTCTGTCAGTGTAGCGATGTCCGGGGTCAATGTTGTGCGCAACCGTATGCTCGTGTGGCTTGCTAGTGCGGCTATCGCCGGACTTTGCGGGGCCATTTACGCTTGGTTCATTTCCTTTTTTTATCCGAGTTCCGTTTTCGATGTGAGCATCGGAATTTTTGCGATTGTCTTTATGCTCTTTGGCGGACAGGGCACAATTTTCGGTCCTGTCATCGGAACAATTATCCTTTACGGCATTTACAACGTGATTGGGGTCTCTACGCCGCAATACTTCCAATTGGCCTATGGCGTCTTGATCGTGATCTTGGTGATGTTCCTGCCAAACGGTGTGTTGTCATTGTTCAAAAGAGGGAGGCGAGCGCATGGGCGCGTTCTTGAAAGTCGACCAAATTTCTAAGCGGTTTGGTGGGTTTTACGCCGTGAACGGTCTCTCTTTTGAATTGAAGCAGGGAGAAATTTTGGGGCTCGTAGGCCCAAATGGTTCCGGAAAAACGACATGTATCAATGTACTTTCTGGGATTTACGCTGCTGATGGCGGAACGGTCGAATTTGACGGCAAAATGATTCATACAATGCCTTCCTATAAGATTTCAAACATCGGCATCAATCGAACGTACCAAATACCGAAGTGTTTTCATTCACTGACGGTTAAAGAAAACATTGACGTTGCGTTGGCCCATGCAAAGCACAAGCCGCAAGTTGATCCGGTAGAATTTTTGGAACTTCAAGGCATCATGGGGCGAAACGCAGGAACGCTCAACACTGCTCAACAAAAGACGCTTGACTTAGCTCGTGCACTTGCGACAGGTCCGAAGTTGCTGCTTGTGGATGAATTGGCCGCCGGGTTAAACCCTGAAGAAACCGAATCCATGACGACGAAGTTGTTGCATTTAAGCGAGCAAGGCGTTTCCATTATCGTGGTTGAGCATTTGCTCAGCTTTGTGCATGCACTCACCAAACGCGTCATTGTCATGAACGCAGGAAAGCAAATTTTTGAAGGAGATCTCGAGAGTGCTTCAAAAGACCCGCTCGTCAATCAAGTTTACTTGGGAGGTGACGCGGTATGAGTGAAATTTTATCTATTCAAAGCCTCTCTTCCGGCTACGAAGGGATGCAGGTTTTGAATCGTGTGTCTTTGTCCGTGGACCAGGGGGTCACCGCTGTCCTGTTGGGGGCAAATGGTGCGGGAAAAACAACACTGCTGAAGTCCACACTCGGTATCATTTCTCCAATGAGCGGGGAAGTCTTCATCGACGGGAACAATGTTACAAAAGATAAACCTGAAGCGAAGATTCGCAAAGGTATTGCCTATTTTTCCGAGTTCGGCGTTCTACCAAACTTGAGTATCCACGAAAATCTAAAGCTCGGTGGATTCTTTCTGCATCACAGTGACTTGAAAGATAAAGTGGCCTACATGTATGAAAAATTCCCTGATCTCAAAGAAAAGAGGAAGGAACTCGCAGGCAGTCTCAGCGGTGGACAACGAAAGATGCTGGGCATGGCGCGGGCGCTCATCAGTCAGCCGAAGTTGGTGCTAATGGATGAACCCTCCGCAGGGCTGTCACCACTTTTTGTGAATCAGGTCATCTCGCTGGTCAAGGAATTTAAAAAGGAGTTTGGCTCCGCGTTCTTAATCGCTGAGCAAAACGTGAAATTTCTCGACATCGCGGATCACGTTTTCGTCCTGGATGGCGGAGAAATCACCTTCACCGGTACGGTAGCGGAACTTCAAGAGAGTGACGCCATCAGCAAAGCGTATTTCGGTGTACATTGACGGAGCAGAAAGTAAAACGAGGAGCGGTATAAACGCCAAGTGGTTGCTGGTGTTTACGTATCATTTGCAGGTGTGCCGCATCCGTCTTACAGACAACGGTGTCATTCGACGCTTCCAAGAGGTGCCCGCAGTTGCGGGCACCTTGCCATTTGTGCGCCTTGCATACGCGTTGCCAGTAGGACTCGGCTGGGTATGCGTAACCTTGGCATTCTCAGCTCAGGTGGGACGCTCCGCGAATGGTCGGTAATCTGTGGTCTTCGCGACGATTCTGCTGTTTGCCATGAGCTGTCTATCGGACACTTTCCATGTATGACCACTGTTGTTCTGTCTTCTTACGCCCACGAAGTTATACCGGCTCGTTGAGTAAATCTTACATCCGTTCGCTCTACACCGTTGTTGGAAGCCAACATCTTCACCTAGGGAGACATCCGGAAACTTGGCGAATTGAAACACCGACTTCTTGAATGCGATTGTTCCACCTCCAATACGATGGACATATCGGTTTTCCTTGTTTGGATACCGTAGAAGCAACAGTTTGCGATGTTGCAGATACGTATATATCGTAAGTTTGCCTACTACCGCAGCTTTGGCGCGTCGAAAAGCTCGCATGGTCTCTGAGATGTATCGCGGGGCATAGTAGTCGTCATCATCAAACTTCGCAACATAATTGTACTTTGATTTACGAACCGCGAAGTTGAGGCACCTGCCAAGGGACCAGCCCTGCGGCAATTGATAGATGGAAACATTCTTGTACCGTTTAGCTGCTCGTCTATATCGATTTAGACTTAGTTGGTCATTGTTTAAAATAACGATGAGTTCTTTTTGGGGCCACATCTGTCTACTGTAATTATTCAACAGATGTTGGATATAACCGGCTCTCTTTGTGCAAGTCATAATGGAAACACCTTGTGAAAGTAGTCCATTATTCTCCATGTTTGTCCTCCAGCGCTCAATTGTGCCTCTTACGAGGTCTTCGGGTTTTTCCTTCGGTGGCAAACTATCCCTCAGTTATCCGGAGTTATCTGCGAAAGGGTATGATTTTCAACGAGTTCTTGTATTGTTTCGGCACGCCTTAGTTTATGACCGCACAGTAAACCCGTAGCGGCACATACCTTGTGTGAACGTCCCGTTGATATGTACGGAAGACAGATGTGCCTTCGTGGACTGGGCAGATGGGCTATGACAAGGTGTCCACGTTTTGGGTGATTTGTGCGGTTAAAGTACTAGGCAAATCTAGAATCAAGTCACTTTTTATGCGTGAATGTTCTAAAAAGTTTGATTTGTAATTTATTTTTCGGTTACAATTTGACATCAAGATAAATGCCTAAGAAGTTGGAGTTGAGATGGTGTGAGAATTGGTATACCGAAAGAAAGCCTATCTGGCGAAACAAGGGTTGCAGCAACCCCAAAAACCGTCGACCAGTTGAGGAAACTGGGATTCGAAGTTGCGGTTGAATCTGGTGCGGGTGCGCTGGCGAGTTTCACTGATGCGATGTACGCTGCAGCAGGAGCAGAAGTCGTGAACGACAGTGTGGTTTGGGAATCGGATCTCATCTACAAGGTGAATCCGCCAAGTGAAACAGAAGTCACGAAGATTCAAGACGGATGTACGTTCGTAAGTTTCTTGTATCCAGCACAGAATCCAGAGTTAGTGAAACGACTTTCTGAAAAGAACATCAACGTCTTGGCGATGGATATGGTGCCAAGGATTTCGCGAGCGCAGTCGATGGATGCGCTCTCCTCGATGGCGAACATTGGGGGCTACAGAGCGGTTGTGGAAGCAACGCATCTGTTTGGCCGTTTCTTTGCAGGGCAGATTACGGCCGCCGGGAAAGTACCTCCCGCAAAGGTTCTGGTCATTGGTGCTGGGGTCGCTGGTTTGGCTGCGATTGGAACTGCCAATTCACTGGGGGCAATGGTTCGTGCATTCGATACACGTCTTGAAGTGGCCGAACAAATCGAATCCATGGGTGGTCAATTCCTGAAGCTGAATTTTGAAAGTGATGAAGACGGCTCGACGTCTGGCGGTTATGCCAAGGTCATGTCGGATGAGTTTATTAAAGCTGAGATGGCGCTGTTTGCACAACAGGCGAAAGAAGTCGACATCATCATCACGACGGCACTCATCCCTGGAAGACCGGCACCGAAGCTGATTACCAAAGACATGGTAGACAGTATGAAACCAGGTTCTGTGATTATTGATATGGCCGCTGCGGCTGGCGGAAACTGTGAGTACACGGTGCCTGGGGAACTCCACGTGACAGACTCGGGCGTAAAGGTTGTTGGTTATACCGACCTTCCTGCACGACTGCCTGGTCAATCGTCAGAAATGTATGCGACAAATCTACTGAATCTGGCGAAATTGCTTTGCAAAGAAAAGGATGGGAACATCGACATCAATTTTGATGACGTGGTCCTGCGTAATATGAGTGTGATTCACAACGGTGACATCACGTTTCCTCCTCCGCCGATTAGCGTCTCGGCTGCCCCGAAAACATCGGCAAATGAGAAAGTGGAGACGTCTGACTCAACAGCGAAGGCAGAGAAAAAGCCTTCGAATCTTAAATACATCTTTGGAGTTGCCGGAATTCTGCTGTTTGGGCTTATCAGTTATGTATCTCCGCCAGAGTTCTTAGCTCACTTCACCGTGTTTGCACTGGCTGTGGTGGTGGGCTACTACGTGGTCTGGAATGTCACGCATTCCTTGCATACGCCGCTCATGTCTGTGACAAATGCCATCTCGGGGATTATCTTGACCGGTGCATTGTTACAGGTCGGCAGTCCTATCATGTCAGTCAAAATTATCTCCTTCGTTGGTATCTTAATCGCATCTGTGAACATTTTCGGCGGCTTTACGGTCACCCAACGGATGTTAAAAATGTTTAGCAAAGAACAGGGGGGGCGCTAAGTGTCTACAGGTTTAGTAACAGCTGCATACGTGATTGCAGCACTCTTGTTTATCTTGAGTCTAGCGAATCTGTCAAAACAAGAAACGGCTAGAAACGGAAATAAATTTGGCATGGTTGGGATGGGAATCGCCTTAGTGGCCACCATTCTCAGCGTTAATGTCCACAGTTATATTTACATCGCTGTTGCGCTGCTGATTGGAGCCTTCATTGGCATTCGGTTGGCGCTGAAAGTAGAAATGACACAAATGCCTGAGTTGGTAGCCATTCTGCACAGCTTTGTCGGACTGGCAGCAGTCCTTGTCGGTTATAACAACTTCATTCGGATTTACACCGGTGTCGAGGCAACAACACGCGGGGCTGTCTTGAATATTCAGTTGACTGAAATTGTCCTCGGGATTTTCATCGGGGCAGTTACGTTTACCGGGTCAGTTGTGGCGTTTGGGAAGCTGCATGGCTTAATCAACTCCAGGGCACTTTCGCTTCCGCACAAGCACAAGCTGAACCTGGCAGCTGTGATTGCATCCGTTGTCTTGATGGTGTTGTTTATCGTAACGGGTGGAACCGGCAGTGCGTTGATTTACCTGTCTGTCATGACGGTTATCGCTTTATTCTTTGGCTTACACCTGGTTGCATCCATTGGTGGAGCGGATATGCCCGTCGTGATCTCGATGTTGAACTCGTATTCAGGCTGGGCAGCCGCTGCGGCCGGCTTTATGCTATCCAATAATCTGCTCATTGTTACCGGAGCTTTAGTAGGGTCTTCTGGGGCCATCCTTTCCTATATTATGTGTAAAGCGATGAACCGCTCCTTTATTTCCGTGATACTTGGCGGGTTTGGCAATGAAGGCGCCGCTCTCACAAGTGATGACGAGATGGGTGAGTACCGCGAAATCAGTCCGGAAGACGTTGCAGAAATGCTGAAACAATCCACTTCCGTGATTATTACGCCGGGTTATGGAATGGCTGTGGCGCAGGCTCAGTACCCAGTCGCTGAAATCACGAGAGCACTTCGCGGCATGGGGATCAATGTCCGCTTTGGCATTCATCCGGTTGCAGGTCGTTTGCCGGGTCATATGAACGTTCTTTTGGCCGAGGCAAAGGTTCCATATGATATTGTGCTGGAAATGGATGAAATTAATGATGACTTCCCGGAGACAGATACCGTGCTTGTGATCGGCGCGAATGACACCGTGAACCCTTCTGCGCAAGAGGTTCCCTCGAGTCCAATTGCCGGTATGCCTGTGCTTGAAGTATGGAAGGCACAAAATGTAGTCGTCTTCAAGCGTTCGATGAATACCGGGTATTCCGGTGTTCAAAACCCACTCTTCTTCAAAGAGAATACATCCATGTGCTTCGGCGATGCAAAAACGTCCGTTCAGGCTGTTCTGAATGCGATTGGCGCGGAGGCAGCAGCCAAGATATCGTAACGTCCTCGTGAGCTGTTACGAGCGCTGGTGTATATTTGATTGAGGAAACCAAGGCGCACAGTCCCAGAGGGTTATTTGCTTCTGGCACTGTGCGTTCCTTAGGAGTCGGGTCATTCGCGACATAACAAAGGAGGAAAAACTGTGCGAGCGATACAAATGTCTAGTTTTGGTGAGGCAGACGTTTTACAGGTAGTAGATTTGCCTGTTCCTGAACCAGGTCTGAACGAAGTACGGGTTCGTCTCCATGCGGCAGGCATTAACCCTGCGGAGACCTATATCCGCACAGGCACCTACGCGTTTTTAAAACCGGACCTGCCCTATACCCCTGGTTTTGACGGTGCGGGGATTGTGGACAAGGTGGGGGACGGGGTCACAAGGTTGCGCCCCGGTGACAGAATCTTTGTGGCTGCGATATTGGCGAAGAGAAATACGGGTACATACGCAGACATGGTTGTTTGTGACGCCGATGCAGTGCACCCGCTTCCTGAATCATTATCTTTCAGTCAAGGTGCTGCCATTGGAGTGCCAAGTCTGACTGCCTACCGGGCACTGTTTCAGCGAGCTCGAATCCAGCCTGGGGAGACGGTGCTCGTACACGGGGCAAGCGGGGGCGTCGGACTATTGACGGTTCAGCTTGCACGTGCCTACGGTGCTCATGTGATTGGAACGGCAGGGTCCGCGGATGGGTTGGCATTGATTCGCCAAAACGGTGCGCACGAGGTGTTGAATCATTCGAGCGAAGGCTATCTCGACAAAATTCCGGCCCTCACGAATGGACACGGAGTGGATGTAATCGTCGAGATGCTGGCGAATGCAAACCTGGAAGAGGACTTGAAGGTCCTGGCACAGTACGGGCGAGTCGTGGTTGTTGGGAGCCGGGGAAGTGTCGAGTTAACGCCAAGACTGGCCATGATTAAAGAGGCAGACGTCCTTGGCACGGCGCTCTGGAATGCACCTGATTGTGAGTACACGGCAAGTATCTACGGGGTTGCTGCGGCGCTCGAGGCTGGAACAATTACGCCTGTTATCGCCGAGGAGTATCCACTTGAGAAGGCGGCTCAGGCCCATATTGATATCATCAACCAAAAGGGTGCACACGGGAAAATCGTGTTGCGAAACGACTTGGGAGCCAAATAGGGCACTGAATCGGGGCTAGCACTATGCCGAACATCCCTCTATTCACATTTGTATAAATACGCTATATTCAACATTATCAGACATGTTTGTTTAAATTCCGACTCTCTGTGTGGAGGCTGTGCTGTGAACATCCAATCCGCCCTATCTTCCGATACGTTCTTCTCCATCGTAGATAGCCTGAGCGATGCTGTTGTCGTGGTTGATTCGGGAGAGCACATTCTGTATTGGAACCAAAGTGCGGAAACGATTTTTGGGTACTCAGATACCGAGATGTTGGGTCAGCCCGTCTCTCGAGTGATTAGCGTGACCAAATTAGGTGGTCATAAGGCGCAGATCGAAACGGTTGCATATGACAGAGACAAACGCAAGTTCCCCGTTCTTGTTTCACTGATGCCGTTAGATGGTGCCCAAACTGCGCTCGTTATCCGAGACATCAGGGATAGAAAGACGAGTGAGTATCGGCTGGAGCGTTCACAACAGTTAGGACAGGTGGGTACTTGGGAACGAGATATTCGGAGTGGAAGGCTTTACTGGTCGGAAGAGATGTTCCGCATCTGCGGCCTTGAACCTCGGGAATATCTCCTCGTTCGCGAGTTTCTTGATAAATGTGTTCATCCAGGAGACGTCGAAAAGGTGCGACAGTCGATGAACAATGCTGACTCTGGAACTGTCTATGATGTCCAGTATCGAGTGGTAAGACCGGATGGAGAGGTTCGATGGGTTCATGCCCGTGGCGAACTAGAAGTGGAAGGAGATACACTGCGGAGCGTTTTAGGTTGTATCAAGGACATTACGGCGTACACCCAATCACTAGAGGATCTGAAACGCAGCAAAGATAATCTCAAATTAGCACAGAGGCTCGCCAAGCTGGGCCACTGGGATTGGGATGTTGCCAAAAACGATCTGTTTTGGTCTGACGAAACATGTACCATTATGGGACGGCATCCTTCAGATTTTGGTGGAACGTATGAAGGTTTCCTTTCTTTAGTCCATCCTGACGATCGCGCCGCAGTGCATCAGTCCATTCTTCGCGCTTTACAGGGCCTTGAATTGGATTTTGAATATCGTATTCTCCGGCCAGATGGCGAGTCTTGCACTTTACATGTGGTGGGACAGGCATACTTTGATTCGGCTGGTGAACCGCTCCGGTTGTTCGGAACGTGTCAGGATATCACTGAGAAGCAGAAGACGGACGAGATGCTGATCCGCTCTGAAAAGTTAGCTGTTTTAGGACAACTAGCCGCAGGCTTCGCGCACGAGATACGGAATGCCTTAACCGTTGTGCAGGGTTTCATGCAGCTATTGAATTACAAAGCTGGAGACACAGAAAGGCGATATTGCGGCATCATGATGACCGAGTTATACCGTATTTCTAATATCGTTGACGAGTTGCTTGTGTTAGCCAAGCCTCAAGTTTACGTTACCAAACCGATTGTCATTGAAGGTTTGATTCATGAGGTACTAGCCCTTTTGGGTGCACAAACGCTGTTGCACAACGTGGAATTTCGCAGTGAGCTGCATTACGAAACGGTGGTAAACTGCGAGCCAAATCAACTCAAGCAAGTTTTAGTAAATGTCGTTAAGAATGCCATCGAGGCGATGACAAATGGCGGTACCATCACATTACGGACGGAACAGACAGGAGAATTTGCTGAAATCCAAGTGGTTGATCAAGGGGTTGGCATTTCCCAGGATACAATTAACCGATTGGGAGAGCCTTTTTACACCACAAAAGATGGTGGTACAGGATTAGGGCTCATGGTGAGCCAGAAGATCATCCAAGCGCACCGTGGGCGCATTGATATATCTAGCGAAGTGGGGGTCGGTACGACCGTTACGATTATCTTACCCATGCAACCGAACCCTGTCTAAATCGTTACACGCTAACGGACTGAGATACGGGCGTCTAACGTTTCTCTCTAGAATTTCTCCCAAGCGGCTCCAATATCGACGAAGTTTCGCACGAGCGCGGAAGAATCCCCAGTCCGCCACGCAATACCCATGGCGGCCATCGGCGCTACATCCTCCACTGTCCGGTACACGACATCACGGGCGTGCAGGTTTTGCGAGGACGGCGGGACAAATGCAATCCCGATACCCGCGGCCACAAGCCCAATTACGGTCTGAAACTCGAGTGCTTCCTGAGCGATATTTGGTGCAAAGCCGCTCTGGTTACAGAGGCTCACGATATCGTCGTATAGTCCTGCCCATGTCTTCCGCGACAGGAGCACGTACGGAACCGTGGCCGTGTCGTGGAGCGAAATCGTATCTGATTGCGCAAGCGGATGCCCTTGCGGGATGGCGAGCACACAGCGTGCAGACTGCACTGTGAGGGCTTCGAGGCCGCTTGAAACCGGCGGGCGCAGGACGCCAATGTCAATATCTCCGCGTGCCAATGACTCGACTTGAAGCGGTGTGGACATCTCCGTCAGGGACAGATGCACGCCTGGATAACGTCTCTGATATTCACGTACGACGACGGGTAGGACGTCGTAGGTGGCCGATCCGACGAAGCCGATCGAGAGTTCCCCGATCTCGCCGGAATCCGCGCGGCGAGCAAGGTCTGCAGCGTGGTCGACCCGTTTTAGGATAGCCCGTGCCTCCACGAGAAACACTGCACCCGCCGCAGTCAACTCAACCTTTCGTTTGGTGCGAAAGAACAACTGGACGCCAAGTTCCCGTTCGAGTTGAAGGATTTGCTGGCTGAGCGGCGGTTGCGTCATCTGCAGTCGCAAAGCGGCTTTCGCGAAATTCAACTCTTCTGCTACCGCCACGAAGTATTCCAGGTGTCGAAGTTCCGTAACGACACACCTCCTATATGCCCATCCCCACATTAAGTCGCCTTACGACTTAGTTGCGTATGAATTATATATTGGACTCTTCATTTCATCAAACATACCCTAATGAGTGAACTTAAAAATCATGTAAACCGTGAGGTAATGAAATGCTGCGGAAACTTATTCAGTTCCGTCCATTAGGGTCAAATCGGTATTTTAACTGGCTAAAGATTGTGGTTCAAGTCGCATTATTGTGGGGGATCTCCGCCGCAACAAACGCGGTTGCAAATATCGTGCACTCTCCGATTCCGGGCAGCATCATCGGATTTGTGGCACTCTTCCTGCTCCTGAAGTTCAAGGTCATCAAGTTGTCGTGGGTGGAAAAAGGCGGGGACTTTCTGCTCTCCAACTTGCTGTTGTTTTTTATCCCGGCCGCTGTCGGGATTGTCCAGTACGGGCACATGGTTCGTGTTGACGGCGTACGCCTCGTTGGGCTGATTCTCATCAGCATCGTGATGGTGATGGGCTGGACCGGATTTCTCGCGGAGCGGCTGGCAAAACGGCAGCACCGGATCCAGACCGCCTCGTTGGACGCTGACGTCGCTAGCGCATCCGCACAGCGGGTAGCATCTTTACAAAAGAGTCTATCCCCACAGTTGGGCGATTCCCACCGTCCGGTTGAGTCTTCGCGACAGGGCGCCTCTCACCGCGAGAGTGCACGTCCGATGGTTGGGAGGGAGGCGGAGTGATGGCACTTTTGTGTTTCCTTGGGACTATCCTGGTTTTCCTGCTCAGCCAACGTGTCTATCGCCGTTGGCGGTTTGTGTTGCTGCAACCGATGTTGACCAGCTTCCTGGCTGTTGTCATTATTCTGCTCCTGACGCACATCCCCTACAACACTTACATGAAAGGCAGCCAGTACCTGACTGATGCACTGCAACCTGCCACCGTTGCTTTCGCGATCCCGTTCTACCGCAACTTTGCTCTGTTTCGACGGCACGTGAAGAACATTCTGCTGAGCATCGCATCGGGATCGCTCATCGCCATCATCACGTCCGTGGAACTGGCCCGATGGTTTGACCTCGGCGGTACCATCGCGCATAGTATTGCACCGAGATCGGTCACTACGCCGATTGCGATGGAGATCTCGCAGAACATCGGCGGCGTACCGGTCTTGACCGCGACGTTTGTCCTCATGACCGGCATCATCGGCATCTTGGTCGGCCCGCAACTGATTCGCTGGCTGGGGATTCGCTCCCCGATTGGGCAAGGCACCTTGATGGGCATGGGTGCGCACGGGATTGGTACGGCCCGAGCATTTGAAGAAAGCCACGAGGCTGGCACCATCGCGAGCCTCTCGATGATTTTAGCAGGATGCATGACCGTCGTGTTGATGCCGCTGCTCAGTCATGTGCTCCTGCACTAAGTTTCAGAGACGTAAAATCGAGTGTTTGAACGAATCCTTTTTGGCATATAGGTTTTATCGCAGAAGATGATCTATTTTCGCTATACACGGAGGTCAGCATGAGGGTCGTTTTCAAGATTGTGTTTGCGAGTGCGATTGCCTTTGCCGTATTGCTGGTCTGTGGAGCGGTTGTCTTCTCAAGGTACATCAAGAGCCAAACGCTCAATACCGCCGCTTTCACCGACCCGCCAGGTCAGACTGTTGTGTACGATGGTTCTGGCCAAGTCTACATGAAAATCGGTACCGTTCCTTCTAACCTGACGTACAGCGAGCTCCCACAGAACCTGGTGAATGCCATTGTGGCGACGGAGGATCACAGTTTTTGGAACGGATCGCCCCTCGATATCCGTGCCCTCTTCCGTGCGGCCTTGGTTGACGTTACGTCCGGTCGAGCATCACAGGGTGCGAGCACCATCCCTGAACAGTTGGCGAAGATCCTATATCTCAGCGACAACAGGACGGTTTCCTACAAAGTGAAGGAAATCGAGATGGGGATTGAGTTGCAAAGGTACCTGACGAAGCAGCAGATTGTGGCCATGTATCTGAACAAGGTGTACCTCGGCGAAAGTACCATCGGCGCCGAACAAGCGGCCCTTCGCTACTTTGGTGTCAACATCAAGCAAAACCCGAACAAGCTAACCCTGAGCGAAGCTGCCTTGTTGGCCGGTTTGCCGCAAGCTCCAACCGCGTACGATCCGATTGTGCATCCCAAAGCGGCGCTCGAACGCCGTAACGAAGTTTTGCAGAACATGGTCAAATACGGTTACATCAGCCAAACCGTGGCGAGTGCCGCGGAAAAGCAACCGCTTGGAGTCACATTTCACTCCATCTCGAGTGATTCTTGGAACACGCATCCTCTGTTCACCAACTTCTTGCTCGATTACGCAGCCAAACAGGGGATCTCCGAGGAACAGATTCTTCGCGGCGGCTTAAGCATCTACACAACCATTGATCCGCGGGTGCAAAAGGCGGTCCACCAGGTCTTTTGGAGTACGAACTACCGCGGCGATTTCCCGGGACCGACGACGGGAACGGTGGTGCAAGGGTCGGCTGTGTTCGTCGATCCGAAAACGGGCGGCATCCTTGGCGCAGCGGGATCGCGCAAACAGGGGTTTACACCGCTTGGAATGGACAGGATATACAGCAACAGTTCACCCGGGTCCTCCATTAAACCGATTATGGAGTATGCACCGGCGATTCAAAGCGGGAAATGGAAACCGAGTTCGGTTCTTGACAACAAGCCGCACAATTTTGGGGATGGGTACACTCCGCAGAACTGGGAAGGACCATCTGGGCCGGCAAAGGTGACCTTGCAGTACGGACTCCAGTGGTCACAAAACGTGGCCTCCGTCTGGCTGCTGCAACAAATTGGCATCAATACAGGGGCAAACTTTGCTGAAAACGATGGTATCCCAATCACCGCGAAGGACCGAGAGCATCTCGGCATTGCGATTGGCGGCATGCAAAACGGTGTGAATCCGCTCGAAATGGCGCAGGCCTACGAGGGATTTGACAACCATGGAACGCAGATTGGAGCACACCTGATTACGAGAGTGGTCAATCAAGACGGAACCGTTATATACAACTACACGCCGGTCGTCAAACAAGTGATGACGCAACGAACAGCAACCACCATGACCCGCCTGCTGCAGGATGTGGTCGATTACGGAACAGGCACGTCCGCGAAGATTCCCGGGGTTGGAGTAGCGGGGAAGACCGGAACGGTACAGTACAGCTCTGGCTTGACCGGATACAACAACTGGGTGCGAAATGCGTGGTTCGATGGGTACACGCCGAGTCTCGTCGGATCCGTCTATATCGGCTACGACAATGCAACTCCGGCTTATCACTTAACGATGTCGCCGCTCGATCCGTCTGCGAACGCCGCTATGATCTTTCAAAGCATCACAAGTCTCGCCATCCAAAATGGGTATCCTGGCGGACAATTTGCTGTTGGACCCTATCCCGCGAGCGGGGCCAGAGCGGTCACGACTCCGCCGCCAAGACAAAAACCGAGTCCGCGGAGGCATCAGGCGCATCATCTACGGCTTCCGGGTCTTCCACATCTTCCGATCTTCGGACCGCATCCGCCGGGGCCGCCTCGCCACCACGGGCCGGGAAGAAAAGGCGGTTGAGCGTGACGCATTGAAAACAGGCTCTGCCTCGCGGCAGAGCCTGTTGGTTACTCTGGCACTTAGGAACCTGAGTTTGAAGTTGAATTTGAAGTTGAGTTTGCCGTCGAGCTGGAAGCTGGAAGTGTGACCTTAATGTTGGCCTGCTTCTCGGTCTGATTCACCAGGTTGCTAAACGCGTATTTAGATGTAGGATCTGAGAGCATTTGGTTCTTTACTTGAGATGCAACGGAACTGAGTGGTTGTACCTTACGGTTTAGGACCTCCACAACGAACCATCCATACGTCGTATTGAAAGGGAGTCCAACCTTTCCAATCGGCTGCGTAGTAACGGCTTGAGCATACTGCGGGACCCAGTTACTTGCAGGCTGGTTGGAATAGAGCCCGCCGTTGTCTTTGGAGCCAGGGTCTTGTGAGTACTGCTTAGCCAGCTTGTCCCAGTTCGCCGTACTATGATCCGCCTGAAGCATCTTGTAAATCGATTCCGCCTGCGTTTTTGATTTGACGAGAATGCCGCGTTGCGTCGTGGTTGTAAAACTGGTTAGGTGTTGGTTGTAATATGTGCTCACCGCACTCGTTGGAATGAGGCTCGCTACATAATCTTCGACGGCGAGTTCGCTGCTGATGGTTTGCGTGACGTAGGCGTCAGTCAGGTTCAGGCTTTGCATTTTCTGGTTGAACGATTGTGTGGAGTTGTTATAAGCCTGTTGGACGACCTGAGTTTTAAACTGTGAGGTTTCGTTTTGAACCGTGGTCGAGGTCGACTTGAATCCAGCTTGGGCAGCCTTTTTGGCAAGGATCCTATCGATGGCGATGTACTGTTGCAAGACCTGTGTCTTGACGGTATTCGTGCTTGTATTCGCCTGAGGATTGACCAGAGAAAGCACGTTTAGATACTGGTTCATATCGGTTTCGGTCACCGTTCCGCCACTGTACGTCGCGACAACAACGGGCTTGTTTGCAGTACTCTGACCGCATCCTGACAAGGGCAGGGCAATCAAAATAGGGACGATGCTCATGGCTATGTAACGTGGCATTTTGATGCGCATAGAAGAGTCCTCCAGGGTTCGACAAAGATTACACAAGATGTGTTAGGTGCATTATACCATTGAAGGTTTAGAACTGTTTAAAGTCGAACCCCGTTCGGACTCTCGTCCAATGCGTAACGCTATTGGCCTGCTTTTTTTATTGATTCTCCCTGCTCCGTGTTCCTGCATAGTCGATGTCGGTCCTGTCTGTTATTGCTCCTGCCACAGGATGCGGGAGATACCTTGGATGGTCGCAATCCCGTATGCTTCTGACGGGTTGTTCCGCGTCAGGACGGCCACGACGTAGTTCCGACCGTCTCCTACAATGTAACCAATACTGTTGATCTCCCATCCTTGCGATTCGATGGGCAGCCAACCATTCTTGAGGGCCACTGTCGCAGTGTCAGGTACACCCCCAGACACACCCCAATCCTCGTAGTTCACAACATGCTCCATTAAATAAAGTCCATAATTGCGCTCTTGTGCATCTAGCAACGGGTTTGGATAAGCGTAATCGCGGATTAGTTTGACCTGATCGAGTGCAGAGGTCTGGGTCAATCCCCAGTATCCGTATGCACCGGGTGTGGTCTGATCCATTCCTGCTACGCGCAGGAATTGGCCAATTCCAGTGGCTCCTCCGGACAAATTCCATAAGGCGGAAGCGTCATTGTTGTTGCTGTACTCAATCATCGGGGGCATTAGGGACTTTTCTTCCGCGGTGAGCAGCGTGTGGTGAATTTCGGACTGATGCAACAGGTTCGCCATGATGGTGGCTTTCACAATACTCGCGGTGTCGAACCGCAGATTCGGATTGAACAAATACGTCTGTCCATTATTGGCATCGTAGACGGCCACCGAAACTGTACTGGCGCGGGACCTGACGAAATTCTCAAACTCAGTACCAAAGATAGGGGTGTTCCACAAATCCCAGTTGGTTCCGTTCCAGTTGCTTCGTATCTCCATGCGATTCAGGACCTGCATGACGTACCAGATTGGCATGTAGGTGGTTGGCTTGCCAGAAGCGGGATCAACATACGTGATTCCAGATACATTTTGGACCAGTGTTCCATTAATCACGATGTTCATGTTGCCATGACCGGGATGGATTCCATCGAGATCGACTGGGGCATTCGCAGGGGTTGTGAGTTGCAACGAGGTGCCATTCCAGGTGTTGTGAATTCCAACTCGGCTTAGAGCGTCAGTCAAGTACCAGATGGGCATGTAGGTCGTTCCATTGGTAACGAGGCCATAAGGGAGGCTGACCGACTCACCATCCAGCGTTATCCTGTCTCGTTTGACAGGATAAGTCAGCGAGGCTTGTGCCGTCGAGACGTGAAGACCAACTCCTCCTACCAACACGGCCGCAGCAACGAGTGAAGAAATTAGTCCTTTGTTCACGAACTTCACCTCTTGAAATTTTCAATCAAGAAATGATATGCGCGGTACTGGAGGCATTGAACTGGAATGGAAAATTAGAATCGTTTTATGGGGAATCTAGCAGATGTGGTTAGAGAGAGGGTAGTCAGCTGAGCGGGCCGACTTATGCGTCAGCCCGCTCAGGTGCAGTGACCTTGTCTACAGCAAGGTCTCGAAGCCTGAACTTCTGTATCTTCCCGGTTCCTGTCATGGGCCAGTCGACTGGTTCCATAAACCAAATGTGTCGGGGTACCTTGAACTTGGCGAGGCAAGCGTTGCACCAATCTATCAGTTCGCGCCGTGTGAGACTTTGATTTGGCCTAAGCTCTACAAAAGCCGCCCCGATTTCCGTTGTGCGAGCGTCCGGTACACCGACGACGTAGGCTTGTCGTACTGCCGGGTGCGAGGTAATCACATCTTCGACTTCTTTTGGTGACACGTTCTCTCCCGAAACCTTGTACATATCTTTGGAACGACCCAACAGTTCGATATACCCCTGTTCATCAATACGCCCCAGGTCTCCACTGCGAAACCAGCCGTCTTCATCAATCGCACGTCCTGTTTCATCGGGACTTTTATAGTATCCGCGTGTGACGATGTTTCCACGTACGGTGAGTTCGCCTATCGATCCGATAGGTAAATCCTCACCGGTATCTGGGTCTATGACCTTGTACTGTACATTCGCTCCGCCATATTCGGGAAGTCCTGATGCACCAGCTGGCTTAATGCGGCCAACACGGGTGGAAACGAGTTCCACCGGATCGCCCACTTCATTATGGGTCGTAGACGCGGTTACTTCGGTGCCACCGTAACCGGTAGCGAGCTCCGTAAGCCCGAACACGGTCACGGCCCGCTTCCACAACGGAACCGGTGCGGGCGCCGCCGCGCACATGAGGGCGTGCATATTGGACCAGTCGTATTTTGAGATGTCTGGGTGGTCCAAAAGCGCCACGAGCATGGACGGAACACACAGGAAGTCATTGGCTTGATGGTAATACATCATTTCAAGTGTTTGCTTTGGTGAAAATGTTGGCGCAGTAATGACTGTGCCACCGACGAAAGAACAGGCAAGCAATCCTTCCTCCAGCGCAAACACATGGTATAGGGGCAACGCTGTACACACGCGTCGTCCGTCCTCAAAGGCGCGACTCAAGCACGTGGAGTAGGCACAACGGAGGAAGTTGTCATGGGTGAGCATGACGCCCTTTGGCTTTCCGGTAGAACCAGACGTATAGATGATAAATGCCGTTTCGTCAGGGTATTTGCTGTCTCGCCATCTTCGTTCCACCGCAGAATCCGGGATAGATTGCCCTTGTATGACGAAATCGTCCCATGGTATCAGATTGTCGGGAATCGGTTCTTGTCCTGTTGGAATGCAGACGACGTGTTGGAGCGACCAATCAGATGGCGTTTCTGCTGAGCGCAGCTGTTCGGATGCGGTTCTGGCATGGGAGAGACCTGCAGCGGACTGATGCATCAGCAAAAAGCGGGAATCCGACTGACGCAGGACAAAGTTGAGCTCATCGGGGCGAAGCATCGTATTAATCGGGATTCCGACAGCTCCCACAAGGGATAGGGCAATGATAGTAAATACGAACTCCGGTTCGTTGGCCATGAGGATGGCGACGTGATCGCGGCGACGGACACCCAAGGCTAGCAGTGATTTGCTCACTTCCCACGATTTCATCCACACGTCTTCATATGTGTACTGAGTAGTAGGCGTAATAAGCAAGCTTCTGTCACTGTGCTTGTTGCAATATTCTGCAAAATGATCTCCTAGTGTGCGGCGTTCCCATGCTGGTACAAGTGCATTGAGAGCGGCGCGACGTTCCTCGACTGATGGCAGCATCACTGTGGCCATCACAGTTCGGACAGCGTCTGTGAGTTTAGGAAGAATTCCTTATGTATGCGTGATCCGGACTGTGGCCTTCACCTCCTATGAGTTCGATTTTATCACATGTGAACTTCAGTTTTGGCAGAGAGAGTGGAAGAGACAAATAGGCTCCGGTACCGTTCATCGACCGCGCCTATTTTGGCACATCCATATCGCACCAAGCACAAGCCTCACAGTTAAATATATTTGAAGGCAACGTTATATATCTTTGAATGTAACCATCCGATTGGTCTTATTATTTTATCTCTTCTGTATTAACTGTGAATTATCTTTCTCATAGTATTTCATCAATGAAGCCTAAACTGCACGAGTAGTTCATTCTGAAGCGCACAGAACATGTTGTAGTACAAAAAGGACACGAGAGAAGGTTGCAGAGCGTCCGCGAGTGGAAACTTGATTGGGCGCCATCCTTGACACCTCCGGTTTGAGGTTCACTAGCCTTGAGGCTCACCCCCCATGTTCCGGAGTTGCGTACCATGCTCAGTGATGATCTTGAATTTGTGATGTGGAAGGGGATGTCATGACAATCGTGATGAGGAGTTGAGCAGCTTCAATGCAAACCTTAAATGCCCGCATTCAAGAACAGTTTTCAAGTCTGTCAAAGGGGCAACAAGACGTTGCTCGATTCGTCCTGAGTGAATCCAAGCTAATTGCGCTCTATCCAGCCAAGAAAGTTGGAGAACTGACAGGTACAAGTGAAACAACCGTGATCCGGTTCTGCTATTCGTTGGGGTATTCGGGTTACAGCGAAATGCAAAACGATATCAGAAAAGAACTGTTGTTTTCCAAACCTGATGCGGACCCAATGAAACAGTACCATACGACAACCAAGGACATTATCGAAGACGCAGACCACATCCGCATGGTCATTCAACAGGACGTCATGGACTTGCAGATGGCGCTTGAAAGAATCGACCTCACGGTGTTTGATAGAGCAGCCGATGCCGTCGTAGGTGCAGAGAAGGTCTTCGTAGCTGGTGTGCGCTTTTCATTTTCTCCAGCGTATTGGCTATGGTACTCCCTCAATTTTTTGCTTGGAAATGTCAACCTGTTTCGAGGTCAGCTCGACGACACCGTTCAACTGATTTCGAAGATCAACCAGGATTCTGTCGTACTCGTCGTATCGCTCCCACGGTATAACGAAGAGACACTGGCGTTTGCAAAAGTTGCAAAGTCAAAAGGAGCCACAGTCATTGCGTTCACAGATTCTGAGATTTCACCGGCGGGACTGCTCGCAGACGTGTGTGTGTTGGCGCCGCAGCCGTCCGTATTCAAGGGAATGGCTGCTGTTTTTTCACTCATGAACGCTTTCGTTACTCATGTAGCCGCTAAAGATTGGCCGCAGGTGCAGCAAAAGTTACTGATTTACGATGAAAATTGGGACTTGTGGCTGGAGCATCGGGAAATGTCGCGAGCTGGAGCGAGCAAAGGGGCCACAGGGCGTCAGCGGCAAAATCAAGACGAAGACGTGGATGCGCCAGACGGAGCCTTCTATGAATAAGAGTTTAACAAGAAGGAGGCCGACAACACGTCAATGCAAAAAGGACAATACGCCGCCTCATCCTCCATTGGAGAGGGGATATATACAGTGGAGTTTCGATGGCTCTGAACCTGTGTATCTGCTGGACGCGAATGGTTTGGAACGAGATTAGCATCTGTGAGAGGGAGGTAACCAGGTGAAGTTAGAACGCGTGATTGTGCGTCATCTCGAAATGAATATGAAATTTCCCTTTACGACCAGCTTTGGAACCCAGCAGCGTAAAGAACTGCTATTGGTAGAGGCTGTCGATGAGGACGGACTCTGTGGATGGGGCGAGTCGGTTGCCATGCTCATTCCTTGGTACAACGAAGAAACCGTTAAAACCAACTGGAATATGCTCGAGGACTACATGATTCCGAAACTAATACAGGACTCCATCGAGCACCCGGACGATGTCTCGGCCAAGCTCTCCTTCATTCGCAAGAACCATATGGCCAAGGCCGCAATAGAAGGCGCAATCTGGGATCTCTACGCGAAAAAACAGCAGGTTCCTCTGGCTCGGGCACTAGGCGGGAGCCGGGACAACATCGAAGTTGGCGTCAGCATTGGCATTCACAAGGACGTGAAGGCACTCATTCAGACCATCCAAGACCACCTCGAGCAAGGCTACAAACGCGTGAAACTCAAAGTGATGCCAGGCAGGGATGTTGAAGTCATCCGCGAGGTTCGCCGACACTTTCCTGATGTACCCTTGATGGTCGACGCCAATTCTGCATACCGCCTCGAAGACACGGACCACTTGAAACAGCTGGATGAATTCAACCTGATGATGATTGAACAGCCACTTGCATCGGACGACATCATCGACCATGCGAAGCTCCAGGCGCAACTTCAAACGCCGATTTGTCTCGATGAGAGCATTCATTCCGTCGATGATGCGCGAAAAGCCATAGATTTGGGCAGCTGCGGCATCATCAACATTAAAATCGGACGCGTCGGGGGGCTCACGGAAGCGAAGAAGATCCATGACTTATGTGCCGAACGCCAGATTCCTGTCTGGTGTGGCGGGATGCTCGAGGCTGGAGTTGGACGTGCGCACAACGTGGCGATTACAACCTTGTCCAACTTTCTGCTGCCAGGCGATACGGCCGCATCATCGCGATACTGGGACGAGGATATCATCGAACCTGAAGTCACTGTGTCAGATGGGTTCATTGCAGTCCCTGATGCACCAGGTATTGGGTACGAGGTCAATCGGGAGAAAGTGGACCGATACACGCTGTCGAGCAAGGTTTACAGACGACCGGCTGATTTCTCATGAAGAGATGGCGGCTTGGCAGGAAGGCCGAGCTGTGACAGAACGCTGAGTCGTTTGGCCGGGAAAGTCAGCAGCACCGGGAAGAAGCAGTTTGAGGAGGGATTTAATGGACAGGCCGGATTTAACGCAGATTGTCATGGATCTGCACTCAGACATTCCGCTCGACATTGTCGTTCGGCGACAGCACGGGGAGCGCCAAGTGTTTCGCAATCGCCATTACACTCGACTGTGGACCAGTGGTACCAGAGTGATGGTTGCAGCCCTTTGGACGGAGCCCGAGTATCGGGACAC
The DNA here is from genome assembly GCF_001399675.1 of Paenalicyclobacillus ferrooxydans. Lineage (GTDB taxonomy): Bacteria > Bacillota > Bacilli > Alicyclobacillales > Alicyclobacillaceae > Alicyclobacillus_B > Alicyclobacillus_B ferrooxydans. The sequence continues at coordinate 32,407 of NZ_LJCO01000014.1, read as the reverse complement.
GAGCGGCATCCGACTGATGCAACAGCTGACCTCGCTCTTAGCGGATGTTCGAGAATGCAGCGATGTCGTTCAACTTGTCACGAATCGGGATGAACTGGAAAGTGCACTCGCATCACGGAAAGTCGCTTTGTGTTTGGCTGTGGAAGGGATGACGTTCGTTGAGACCTGGCCCTTGTCAGACCTCTCACCATGCTCACAGCCAGGAGGACTCAGCGAAGATGGACTGTTACGTGAAAAGTACGACCAGTCGATGGCGTTGCTAGAGGCTGTCGGATCAAGGGATGCGATTCTTGTCTGGGGAGACGCGAATGCCCTCGCAACTGGGCCCGATCCGCTGTCCGGAAAGATGCAGGAGAACAAGGGCCTGACATCGTTTGGGAGGTTTGTGGTCAAAGACCTCGAATCGCGGGGGATGGTTGTCGACATCTCGCATTTGGATGATGAATCGGCGGATGGAGTGTTGGAATCCACTTCAGGGTGTGTTATCGCCTCTCACTCCAATGCTCGCGCCCTTTGCGACGTTCCGAGAAATCTTCCAGACAGACACATCCGAGCGATTGGCCAGCGCGGGGGCATTGTTGGGATCAACGCGTATGCAGGCTTTTTGACGGGGAATGAAGCTGCCGTTGATAACTTCGTCGACCACATTGTTCACGTAGCTAATTTAATAGGAACGAATGGTGTTGGATTTGGGTTTGACTTCCTCGATTACCTGGATGAGTCTCCGAGTCATCTCGTCACCCAGGGCCTCGAGGGTGTACACGACGTTCCACGTCTCTTGGAGCGCATGCAACAACGCGGGTTCACAGATGTTGAAATAGACCAGATAGCCTATCAAAATGCGCTACGTATCATGTTTTAACAAATACATTCACTATGGAGGAATAAAGATGGCTCAAAACTTAGTAGACTTTGAAGCAGCAGCTCAGAAAGTCCTGGCCGCTTATGACGTGCCGGGGGTAATCGTGGCAGTCGCAAGAGATGGGGAACCGGTATCTTTTCAGCCGTTTGGTTACCGGGATCGGGAACAGCAACTTGAACTGGACAAGGACACGGTATTTGGCATCGGATCGGTCACAAAATCCTTCACCGCGGTTGCAATCATGCAGTTGGAGGAAGCAGGACTGTTGTCCGTCGATGACCCCGTGGTGAAGCACCTGCCGGAGTTTCGCCTCGCGAATACCGATGTGTCAGGCATCACCATTCACCACTTACTGACTCATTCAGCAGGCCTGCCGCCACTGGGAACGTTGTACGCAGCGATGCTGGATTCGATACGGGAAGACCCGGATACCCCCAAAGAGCCGTTCGAAAAGTTAGAGCCGATTCGAACCTATGGTGAGTTCTTTGAGTTTGTCGCTGCACAGGACGTGAAGCTGCTTGGGGAGCCAGGACGTTACTTCAGTTACTCCAATGACGGGTTTGCCGTTTTGGGTGCTGTCGTTGAAAAGGTCTCTGGGAAACCCTATGAAACATTTGTAGAGGAAAATATCTTGCAACCGGCAGGAATGCTGAACAGTGGGTTTGACCATCGGGTGTTGCAAGAACGAACGAACGTCGCGATGATTTATGGGGTCCGGGAAGATGGAGAGGAAGTCTATGCATCTCCAACGTGGTGGGAGTCGAAGGTCATGAGTGCCGCAGGCTTCCTGAAGTCAACGGCCTCGGATATGCTGCGATATGCGGAACTATTCCGCACCGGAGGACTCGTAGGGGACGTGCGACTGCTTTCTGAGGACAGTGTGACACAAATCCTGACACCACACGTTGAATGTGGCCCTGATTGGTTCTACGGTTACGGGATGATGATTACCCCGGACTTTCACGGTGTGCTGGTGGCTGAGCATGGCGGTAACATCAAAGGGGCATCTGCTTATCTGACAGTGATTCCTGAACATGCGCTAACCAGTGTGATGCTCTCGAACCTGGTAACCACGCCGTGCGGTGATGTCCTGCGGGATGCTCTCAATCTCGAAATGGGCCTGCCGCTGGGAACCAAACGGGTGGACCTCACACCACGGCCGACAGATGGCGTGGATTTGCAGGAGTACGCTGGACAATACGTTTCCGAGGAAGGGGCCGCTGTGACCTTCCGCGTGGAGGACAACGCACTCGTTGCTGAGTTTCAGGGGAAGACATACCCTGTCTCCGCAGTCGGGGAGGCGGACACATTTACGTTCCGCGTGAAAGAGATGGATTTGACACATAAGTTCTTGCGTGATGCGAGTGACGAGGTCAATGCGGTACATCTTGGATTCCGCGTTATCAGGAAGGTCCCTGCCGCAGAACCCTCCGCTGCGGAAGATTCCGGAGAGTTCGCCGCGGGGGTTTAACTCTGGTAAACCCAATAAGACAGCTACCTGAGACGACGGGTAACCCGTTTCACAGGTAGCTGTTTACTGTTTTTCTGGTTACTTGTTCGAAGCGCCTATGGGTTCCCAATAATACAAAAATCAAACAAAATCAATGGATTGTTTTGAAGATTTTATCTCATGTCAATATATGCTATCGAATGAACAGTTGAATTTGTGTTAAAGTGCATGTCACAATCAGAATACAAAAGCAGTTTAAGGGGGGGGAGAAAAGTCTTCTCGGCTGTCTCAGATGCAGAGGTCATGACAAATCCACGATTCTAAAATTCGCTAGCACGAGGAGGAAGACAATGCAAAATCAAGACGGCCTTCTGAAAAAACGGATGGGCTTTTGGTCTCTTACCGCTGCGTCTCTCGGTGGCGTTATCGGATCCGGCTGGTTGTTTGGATCTATGTATGCTGCTCAAGCTGCAGGCCCTGAGTCCATTGTGACCTGGATCATCGGAGGCATCACACTGGCTTTGGTTGCGTTGGTCTTTATTGAAATGGCTATCGTCAAACCGGAATCTGGCGGTTTAGTGCGGTATCCCATGTATACGAACGGCTCACTGGTCGCATCGATGGTCGGCTGGGGGATTTGGCTCGGCTACGCGGCAAACCCGCCAACAGAGGCTTCCGGCATTATTCAATATCTGAGTAAGTTTCTGCCAGGAGTTTACGCGAACTCACATTTGACAGGTCTCGGCATGGTTTTTGCCATTATACTCATGATTGTGTTTGTCGGAGTGAACTACTTTGGCGTTCATATTTTTGCAAAGGCAAACTTGATTGTGACGACCTTGAAGTTTGTGGTCCCGACCTTGACGCTCGTAATGTTTTTCATGTCCGGTTTTCATCCTTCAAATTTTACGAGCCATGGTTTTGCGCCAAACGGCTGGGCGGCGGGGTTATCGGCCATTGCGACAGCAGGTATTGTGTTCGCTTACACGGGCTTCCGTGCAGCAATTGACCTCGCTGGTGAAGCTACGAATCCTGTGCGCGATGTGCCGCGTGCAGTGATTACAGCTATCATCATTGCCATGATTCTCTACATCGGTCTGGAAGTCGCGTTTGTCGGCGGCGTGCCTGCAAGCGCCCTGAAAAACGGCTGGCACGGAGTCAACTTCAACTCTCCGTACGCGGACCTTGCCTTAACCATGAACCTCACTTGGTTGTACTGGATGATTATTGCGGACTCGGTTGTGTCTCCGGCGGGATCGAGCTTTGTGTACACAGCAAGTAACTCTCGCGTGGTGTACGGTCTTGCGAAGAACCGGTTTTTCCCAACGTATTTCGCGAAGGTTAACGAGAAATGGGGCATCCCGACCCGTGCCTTGATGCTGAACTTCGTGGTTGGTCTGTTATTCCTGGTTCCGCTGAAAAGTTGGCATAGTATCATTGAAATCACAGGCGCCCTTGGCATTTACACCTATTCCGCGGGGGCAGTGTCCGTGCTCGTGTTCCGCAGACTCGGCATCACGACAGATGACAAGAAGATTAAGGGCATGAATGTGATTGCGCCGCTTGGGTTTGTCATCGGATCGCTCATCGTGTACTGGGCTGGCTGGAACACATTGAAAGCGACCATCCCACTGCTTGCGGTTGGTTTTGTCCTCTATTTGATTAGCTACTTTGTCAACCGGGATTCTGTCCGTTCCATTTTCGGCGGTCTCTGGCTGCTGGTTTATCTAGTAGCGATGTTTGTGCTTTCGTATATCGGGACGTTTGGCGGAATCAAGGCGATTCCTGCACCGTGGGATTCGATTGTTGTGGCAGTGGTATGTCTTGTGATTTACTACTGGGCCGTCAAGTCCGGAGAGAACTATATGAGAAAAGCTGAACCGGGTACTGAAGTGCATACTGCAAATGGGGAGTCATTCTATGTGTGAAATGCTGTATCTCAGAAAAAATGAACCATTTATGCTGGCGGAAGTCCTTCCTTACGCGCTGGTACTCGATCGCTTTGGGTTGACCGGTTTCGGCTGGGGCGTTGCATGGGTAAAGGATGGGCAGATGACGCACTACCGAAGTGAACTGAGCTTGGCAGAAGACCGCCACGGTCAGATTCAACTTGGAGACGTCGAAGCGGATGCGTGCTTATTCCACCTTCGTCGGCCATCGTTTTTGTCCACTATTGCTGTCCGCAACACCCAGCCCTATTTGAAAGACGAAGCATTCGCATTCGGCCACAATGGCTACTTGGCTGACAGCACGAAGTGGAGAGACGAACTGAAGGAACTCCTGGTGGGTGAGTCTGACAGTGAGATTGGCTTTGTCAAGTACCAGGGGTATCTCGCTGCCGGGTACTCGCGAGTGGATGCGCTGAAAAAGACCGTGGATGACACTCTCGGGGATGGGACCGCGAACGTGATCGCGATGCATAAAGACGGCAGCGCAGTCGCGACGGGGAGAAACCATATGAACCGGTTGTGGCAATTTCGCGGGCTCGGGTTTGAAGGGGTTGTCACAGAGGTTCACAGCCCGGATGGAACGCTGTTTCAGAAGTTTTTCCCGTGGATGGATGGCCTAAAGCAGATTACAGGTGCGGTAGAAGTCGCCAGCCAACCAATGGTTGCCACAAATACAGACTGACAACAGATGAACCCGTTGCACGGGGGCCGCACTCATCTTCATGTGTGGTCCCCGTTTCATTTCAAGGGAAGTCAGTCGGTCTCGTGTGCGTCATGGTCTGCACCTTTGCACTTCTGCATCCGGTTGCGCCAAGTTGCTCTTTTAGGAGTTCGCAAAATGCGCAATCAGTTTTTCCCACACGACTTCCGGTTTCTCAATGTGTGGCGAATGGCCGGTTCCCTCGACAACAAATTCCTCGTAACGGCCTCCGTTGTTTCGGTATTGATCGAGTACGTGTCGTGTTTGTGAGACCATCGGCTGCGGCGGAAATACATCGACTCCCGGCCACTCTGGTACGAATCCGAACTGCCCCAAGGTTCCGAGGTCCATCAGGGAGGTGTCGGACACCATCTGAGGGCGGGGTTATTGCAACACATCGAGCAAAATCTTGCCTGTACTTTGGCGACTTTCCATCCATCGATGTGCTTTAGCAGCATCGTGCAGGGCAAATCGTTCGCCGATGTTCATCTTTACGGTTCCCTGCGCAAGCAGGCGAAGGACATCCTGTGCAGTATCTTGAAGGGCCTGAGGGCGCTTTCGGAGGGTGGTGCCAAGACTGTATCCAAGTACCGAACGGCACGAGGAGTGAAGGTCGGTGGTCAGGATTTTTCCGCCTTCTCCGCTTGGGTTGCTGAAATTGACGAGTCTGCCGTAGTCGGCGAGGCAGTTCATACTCTTTTCTGACACCCAGCTGCCGATAGAGTCGAGAACGAGATCGACACCCTGTCCATTCGTCAACTCACGCACCGATTCATCAAACGTATCGCTGTAACAAATGACGACATCGGCACCGGCTTCACGTGCTGCGGTGATTTTTTCGGGGCTGCTCACCGTTCCAATGATGCGCCCCGCTCCGAGGGCTTTGGCCATTTGGATGACTGTTGTTCCAATCCCGCCTGCTGCCGCGTGCACGAGCACTGTTTCCGAAGGAGCGAGCCGACCGACTTCTGTTAAAAGCTTGTACGAGGTGAAGGCCACCGTCGGGCATGCGGCTGCTTCGCTAAAGTTCAGACTATCCGGCAGTGCAAAGGTTAACTGCTCGGATGCAACGGCATACTCGGCGTACGATCCGCTGTTCGGAAACGCAATGACCCTTTGACCCACAGTAAAACCTGTTACATCCGATCCGATGGCTTCGACGGTTCCTGCCACATCAAGACCTGGTATAAAGGGCGGCTTTGCCCCGTTGTGGTAGTTGCCGTACCTTGCCTTAATATCGGCGAAATTGACGCTCGTGGACTTGACGCGAATCAGGACCTCGCGGGCTCCTGCAGCAGGTATCGACACATCCTGATACTGCAGCACCTCAGGTGCCCCGAACTCAGAAACGACGATGGCTTTCATCATGAACCTCCTTGCTTACAGCTTCGTTGTTTCTTGATTCAAGGTAGATGACAAAACCGGAGATAACAAAACCGGAACAAAATAGATAAAAGAGACTCGAAAGCGTTTTCAAATATCACTTGTCTAGATGCAGAGCTTTTGTGTATCTTTGTATTTGCATTAAGTATAGCAAAGAGTCTGTTTACTTAAGCAGTAAACCGACGACAGCAATCTGGATGTGTACCAGGGACAGCCCCAAGCAGTTGCTGAAATAGGTGCGCAGCGCGTCGAGAATTTTGGGGGCCACTTCCTGGATTGGATAACCCATTTTTGTCTTGAGACGAAGCTGGACAGATGGAATGTCGCCAATATCAACTGTGACCTTCTCTACCTGGACCGGGTAATCCTGTTCCGCCAAAAGATACAAAATGGAGTCACGAATGGCGCGCGGATGAATATGAATGGCCCCACCTGCAAAAGGCGGGTTGACAATCGTCCGTGCGAGGGAACCCTGTAACTCGACAGGAACACCTCGCTTTGAAGCACCCTGTTCTGTACGGCCCCGTCCGGAGTGGTGTTCAGTTTTCGCTGGACTCGCTTGTACTTTTTCAGATTCCAGCCACCTGTCTCTGTGAAAGCGAATGCGTGCAAGCAAACGGCCCATCGGTGTTTCTTCGATTTTGGTTTCGTTGATAGGGATGGCGTGCATGCCGTATTGACGCAGATTTTGGGCCAGGTTGATCTCTTCTGCGCCTATCATCTCTTCGATGGGAATAAAGGTAACATTCGCCCCATCAAGTTCTAGGTTCTCACAGATTATCCGGATCATCTTCTTGGACGTTCCGATGATTAAAAGCCGACTCTCTCGAGGCAATCGGCTAAGTGCCTGACTGACTTGGGCCTTGTGAGCCGGGTCTGTGAAAATCGCGCGTTTGACTGCAGCCATTTTGGTTTTTTCGAATTTCGCCGATTCACCTGCAATAATATGACCATGCCAAATCAGCAAGCCGTCATCGATAATCCAGTCTGCGTCGACTTCCTCTGCAATATACTGAGCCATATAGCTTTTTCCTGATCCGCTTGGGCCAAATAAGCCGTATATCTGCATGAGCAAGCCTCCAAGACCTTGACTGTAGAATCATCGGATATGGCATTTGGTTATCACCGTGCGCGTGACGTCAACGAGAGCATTATAACATTTGGACCTCGTGGGTGGTCGGAGCGGTCAGAAGGATTTTGATAGACTGAATCGAATGTAACTCACTTGCAGATGGACCCACAATGTCGTGAAAGGGTGAATCAGATGGCGTTTCGCGAGTTTCCATCGCTCTTTGAACAACCCGAGTTTGGTCAGTCGTTGCCTGTGCAAATCTCCGAGCAAATTGCGCGTCAGATTTTTGAAGGTGAGTATGTCACAGGTCAGCGTCTGAAGGAAGAAGAGTTGGCAAAGGTGTTCCATACCAGCCGTGCTCCGGTACGGGAGGCTCTTTACCTGTTACAACTCGAAGGCCTGGTCGAACGGCTGCCTCGACGAGGGACAGTGGTCCGTGCCTATGAGGAAAAGGAAGTCCATGAATTGTACGACGTTCGGATTGGCCTTGAGTGTCTGGCCATAGACCAGTTGCAAAAGGCTTGGAATGACACTTGCAGCCAAAAGTTTCGGCGTGTGCTGGAACGGATGGAAGTGGCCTTGAGTGAGGCGAATTCGGATGAGTACGCAGAACTGAATGACGTGTTCCATCAGTTGCTGTTTGAACTGGGTAAAAACCAGATTTTGTGGCGGATTTACCATCAGTTGAACAACGTCTTTATCATCCTGCTCCAGGCTTCGACCCAAGAAGCGCACGATATGCGTACATCATACGAAGAGCACAAGGGAATCGTCGATGCAATGGAAGTGGGGGACTTTGTTCTGGCCAAAGAGCGTTTGGTCAACAATGTAACGCACGGGAAGGACCGAGCTTTGCAAGCCCGCGAGCAGACAAGCGACGGAGCATGATGCACCGTGGCAACCGAGTCTGTCATGACCTTATCACCTGCGGATAAAGGGCAAGCACATGAATGACAGAGCTTGCGTAAAGATACCGATAAAATCAATGTTCAGAGTATTGACGCTAAAATATAACATTGAGATAATGTCTACGTTGATTGTCGACAATCTACATGGAGGTGATGAAATGCGAGTCGTGGTGAGTCGCTTGGAAGAGAGCAGCATGCGTTTGCAAACCTCGGGACGGATTGGGATTGTCACTTTCGACAGACCGGATCGACGAAATGCGTTGACGCAAAGCATGTGGAAGCAACTGGAGGACTGGTGCACCAATCTGCCTGCAAAAGTGGAATTATTCATTCTGCGTGGAAGTGGACGGGATTTTACAGCAGGGAGTGACATCAAGGAATTTGCAACCCTGACCGGACCACAGGCCAACCTGGCGTTTGAGCAGATGGAACGGGCCATTCATGCAGTGGAAAGCCTCAAGATTCCTACGATTGCTGTCGTCAACGGACCTGCGTTTGGAGCTGGCTTCGTACTCACGCTGGCATGCGATCTACGGATAGGGTCGGAGCACGCCAGTTTCGGGATGCCCGTCGGTAAACTCGGCATTACACTGCAACCGCCGTTCATCCGGCGCATGATCAATCACCTTGGTCCAAGCCGTACCAAGGAAATGGTCTACACGGCAAAACGGTATGACGCTGAGACTGCGCTTCGCCTCGGGTTGCTCAATGAGCTTGTGACTGAAGATGAACTGGACGAAAGGGCTTTCGCGATTGCGCGGTCAATCCTCGGCCAGTCAAAAGCATCGATGTCGGCGGTCAAAGAGAGTGTACGGTCAGTGCTCACAGAGACCCATCCGAAAGTTGGAGATTGGGTAGACGAAGCTGATTTTGTGGAAGGTGTCAGTGCCTTTAATGAAAAGCGCATCGCGCGCTTCCGATAGAAACCCTATTGACTGAACGGACTTTTTTGGTAACAATGATTGAATGTTTCTATTAGTCTGTATGTATGCGTTTACAATTTTGCTTGGGCAGTTGTGACGGTGACGCGCTTTATGTACGAGACACCAGGGGAAGGAGTGTATCACTCTGAAACATCTTAGCGACTTGGTCATTGTGGATTTGACGAGGATTTTGAGTGGACCTTACTGCACCATGTACTTTGCAGACATGGGAGCAAATGTGATTAAAGTCGAGCCGCCTGGGGGCGACGATACTAGGACTTGGGGACCGCCGTTTATCAATGGGGAGAGCAGCTATTTCCTCAGTGTGAACCGAAACAAGCGCAGTATCGTGCTCGACCTGAAGTCAGAGGAAGGAAAAACAGCGTTACGAGGGTTGATTGAAAAAGCCGATGTGGTGGTTGAAAATTTCAAACCCGGAACGCTGGACAGGCTTGGGTTTAGTTTTGCGGAACTGCAGAAAATCAAGTCGGATATTATCCTGGCATCGATCTCTGGTTTTGGCCAAACTGGCCCCTATCGAACCACACCGGGATATGACTTGATAGCACAGGGCATGAGCGGCTTTATGTCTGTCACGGGGGATCCCGGTGGACATCCACTGAAGGGCGGGTATTCGCTGGCCGATGTCGGTACCGGTATGTGGGCTATCATTGGTATTTTGACGGCGCTGCATCAGCGGGCACTCACCGGAAAAGGGCAGTGGGTTGACGTATCGTTGCTTGAAACGATGCTCTCGTGGCAGACCTACCAGGCAGGGAACTTCTTTGCGACAGGAAACAACCCGAGACCGCTCGGAAACATGCACCCCAACATTTGCCCCTATCAATCTTTCCCGGCCATGGATGGACACTTTAACCTCGCTGTCGGAAATGACAAGCTATGGGCCAAGTGCTGTGACGTGATTGGAAGAGCGGAGCTTACGAACGACCCACGATTTGCAACCAATCCAGACAGAGTCTCAAATCGAGACGAGCTGATTCCGATTCTGGAGTCTGAGTTTTCCAAGCATACTGTCCGCGAATGGGTTGTACGATTTACTGAAGCGAATATCCCCTGCGGACCCATCAATCGCTTTTCTGATATCTATGCCGACCCCGCGATTCAGGAGCGGCAGATGGTCATCGAGGCGGAGCATCCTCGAGCTGATGTGATCCAGATGGTAGCAACGCCCATAAAATACCACGGCGTCTCTGACGATGACGAGTCAGTATCGCCGCCGCCTTTGCTTGGGGAACACAGTGAAGAAATACTCCATGAGTTTCAACTCGACGCAACCGCATTGACCAAATCTGTAAAAATTCACACTGCGGATTGACGAAGGTCACATGAAGTTTTCCTGAAGGAGGTGACCGTACCTGGTTGTATGACAACCAAGCAGGACCAGGTTTTACCACATGCAGCAAGATACCCAAATGTGATTTGAATATTTTCAATAGCGCTTGAAGAGTTAATAAAAGGAGATGAAAAAATAGTATGAGTGTTCCGATGTCTACACGGACGGATTTCCAACCGAAATCCAAACTGAACCGTCACCAAATCAATGGATTTTGGGCGGCGTGGTTTGGATGGATGCTTGACGGTATGGACTCTGTCATTTACGCGTTAGTTCTCGCCCCGGCGATGAAAGAGTTATTGCCGCGCTCCGGCATTGCAGCTACGGCTGGAAACATTGGTTTTGGTGGATCCATCATGTTTGCCTTATTCCTCATCGGGTGGGGCTTATCATTCCTGTGGGGACCGATTGCAGACAAGTTTGGTCGTGCGAAAGCTCTGATGGCAACGATTCTTGTTTACGCACTCTTTACATTCCTTAGTGCTTTTGCTCAGAACATCTGGGAGTTGGCTGTATTCCGCCTCCTTGCCGGCGTCGGTATTGGCGGTGAATGGTCCATGGCAGGAACCTTTGTTTCGGAATCATGGCCAGAGGACAGGCGGAAAATGGGTGCCGGTTACCTGCAAACAGGTTACTACGCTGGATTCTTTCTCGCTGCTGCACTCAATTACACGGTGGGTGCGCACTTCGGTTGGCGCCCGATGTTCATGTTCGGACTCGTTCCTGCCCTTGTGTCATTCTGGGTGTTAGTGGGTGTCAAAGAGCCGGATAAGTGGAAGAAAGCTGTGAAGGCTGCAGAGCGTAAAGCGCAAAAACGCAAGACATTGGCTGCATTGTTTACACCCGAGTACCGTAAACGTACCTGGATCAACTCGATTCTCCTGACAGTTGCCATCATTGGGTTGTGGGCTGGTACAGTGTATGAGCCGACTGCAATTATTGACCTGGCAAAGAAGGCTGGCATGTCAGCGACCGGAGCCGTTCATATGTCTTCGATTGGAACTGGTATCCTGTCGATAGGTACTATCCTTGGTTGTATTGCACTCCCGCCGCTTGCTGAGCGCATCGGACGGAAGAAAGCGCTTGCTGTTTACTTTGCGATTATGGTCGTCGCCATTGTGCTGTCGTTTGGTTGGGCGTTCTACCTGTCCCACGGTTTGGCACCGTTCATTGTGGTCCTGTTCTTCCTTGGTTTTGGCGGTGGAAACTTTGCAATGTTTAGCCTTTGGCTGCCAGAGCAATACCGCACTGAGGTGCGCGCATCCGCCTTTGCATTTACAACATCAATTGGCCGCTTCGTCGGTGCTGCCGTCACATTCCTGATTGGAGCGATGGTAAAGGGCATGGGAACGCTGGGTACGCCGGTGGCGTTAACCGCAATTGCCTTTATCATTGGACTGCTGGTCATTCCTGCAGCGCTTGAGACAAAGGGCGACGTCTTGCCAGACTAATCCGTTCTCTTCGAGCTGACAAAGAACGCAGGGACCCGTTCCCCCTGCGTTCTTTTGGCTGTTTCGCCACCCTCCATACGAGGGACGGTGAGCGATTCTTAAGGAACTGCTGGTGTGCATAAAGCGGCATTCTAGACAGGCGGTACAATCTGTTGTTCATTGACAGGCATTACAATTTATACAACCAACTTATACAACCAACTTATAGAACCAACTGATACAAGACTTATACAACCAACGGAAGGTGTGAATCTCATGTCTGTGAAACGTTACTTTCCCTACTGTAATGACCTGAGAGATTCTTTTTTTGACCGGTACGCAAAACTGACACAAGAGCAATTGGAGTGGCAAGCGACAGGTTCAAAAAACTCCATCGGTTTCTCACTGCGCCACGTTGCGCAATCAGAAGACTGGTTCATACATTATGTGATTCAGAATGTTGAGGTTCCCCTGAAACGGAAAGCAGAACTGCCAACAATTCAAGAGATCCTTGACTACCTCCATTACACACGCAGTCAGACGCTGCAACTTCTAGATACCATGGACGAGGCACAGCTAGAGTCCGTTCGCACGCTGGGGGAGGGGTTTCGCGGTAAGCCGCGCACAACGACGGTTCACTGGATCCTTCACCGTGTGTTTGAACACGAGGCTTACCACTATGGTCAAGTAAACTTGCTCATGCGTCAGATGGGGTTGGAACCTCCGCAAATGTAACGTGATTTGGTTTGCTACATTCTCCCCGGCCGGTGGCCAGTCGAGAGATTCAACGAAACCAAAGTGACGTCCCTGGTGTGCGGTGCGAGCAGTGCACATCATGCGAGGAACGTCCTTTTTTGTTGTGCACACCTGTGGGACTTTCAAAAATGCTAAATGATGGATTCGGTCGACGAATAGGTGCAAACTGGGAACAAGCACACCCAATTAACTACACTTGATGTATAAGTGTGAATAATTTAAATAATTTAATTATCTAATGACTGGGATAATGTCCTGTGATATAGTACGTAATAGGTATGACCACTTGGGTAGGTTAGGCACGAATTTGATGACGTTTCCGTGACTTCCGCTCCACATCGCAAGACTGGTAAGTGGCCATTTGTTGTTGCAAAGGAGGTGGTTTGTCCCGTCTGTCACAGTTGGGCCGTGGGGTAACGCCGCTGTACCATACTGAAAACGCCTTCAGTGAGATGAAGGGAGGTATTTTTGTGAAAAGGTCTATCACTGCCTGGGTAGTTACGGTCATTGTCATCCTCTTGCTCTATCTTGGAGCAGTAGCACTGTTCGCCAATCGGATCCATCCGACGATCCTTGGGATGCCATTCTTGTACGCTTGGTACGTGCTCGTTCCGCTCTTAAATCCCGTAGCGTTGGGGTTACTGTACATCTACGACCGACGGCATAATCCGCAAAACGATCCGATTCACTGGACGGAGGGGAGCTAAATGAATACCGCTTTAGTTCTTGGTGTCAGTTTGGTTGTTGTTTTCCTTGTGGCGTTGCTAGGGGTGTTTCTTGGCAGGGGAAGGAATAAGGACATCGAGGGCTGGTTGGTCAGTGGACGAAAGATGGGTTCCTTTCTCGTTTGGTTTCTCCTCGGCAGCGAAATCTACACGGCGTTTACATTCGAAGGACTGGCGGGGTATGCCTACAAGAACGGATCGGCTGCCTTTTATAATGTCGCATTGAATGACGTTGCGTACGCAATCGGCTTCCTCGTCTTGCCGACCATTTGGATCATTGGCAAGCGCTTTGGTTATGTCACGCAGTCAGACTTTGTTGCAGGTCGCTATCAAAGTAAGCCGCTCGGCGTGTTTGTTGCTTTGACAAGTGCCATCATTATGATTGCGTACATTGATTTGAACATCACTGGTCTTGAGGCCGTCATCAAGGTGATAGGTCATGGTGCGATTAGCACCACCTGGTCTGAAGTCCTTGGCTTCCTGATTCTGGCCTTGGCTGTGTTCTTCGGTGGTATTCAGGGCAATGCCATTCAGGCTGCCATTAAGGATATCCTGATGTTTATCGCAATTGGTGTCATGTTTTTCGTGATCCCGTTCCATTACTTCGGGTCTTTCGGACACATGTACGGCAGTTTCATCAAGCAGATTCCAAGCCATCTGACGTTGCCAGGCGTTTCAAAGCACCTTGGCGTGATGTGGCTCATCACGACGGTCCTCTTGAACGGGGTTGGGCAGTGGATGTGGCCGCAGTGGTTCGGTGTTGCCTTTACCGCTAAAAATCCCCGCACACTCAAACTGCAGTCTGTCTTTATGCCGTTCTATCAGTTAGTGAAAGTCGCCGTCATCACAATTGGCCTGAGTGCTGTCGTTATCCTCGGCTTCTCGAAACATATCAATGGGAACAACGTGGTGATGATGCTCGCGGTGAAGACGTTCCCTGAATGGTTTGTGGTTCTCTTTACCATCGCTGCGATGCTCTCCGCAATCATCCCTGCCGGGCCGATCATTATGACCTCTAGCAGCTTGATTGCGAAAAACGTGGTGCAAGCGCTTAAACCTACCACAACGGAGAAGTCTATGTACACATTGACGCGGGTGCTGGTCTTTCCGCTCACGATTATTGCATTGTTTCTGACCATCGTCGCACCGTCACTCATCGTGCAGATTCTTCTTGTAGCGTACGACTTTATATCCCAGTTGTTCCCGGCTGTCATCGTTGGGGGGTTATTCTGGCGTCGTGCCACCAAACAAGGGGTCCTTACAGGCATCATCACGGGGTGGGTGATAGCCGCCGTCTTGGTGTTGACCAAGAACGATCCGTTCCATGGTATCAATGCTGGCTTGGTGGCTTTGGTTGCGAACCTCATCGTCTTTACGGTAGTAAGCTACTTGACCCAGCCAGTTTCGGCAGATTACCTGGATACATTCTTTGAACATGCTTTTCCACGAACCAAACTGCCTCGAGGTAATAGAGGTCCACAGTTGCCGATATCAGAATAAATGAAAATAAGAGAATGATTTGTATTGATCTTCAATCTGGGCTGGCATACAATGAAATCAAGTGGTAATACCACATACTTATTACTTCTATTTCGGAGGGGTGTCGCATGCATAAGTTCCTCATCCATAAGCAAGGGGACTTTGTCGGAGTCGCCACGCGGGACATCGAAGCAAATGAAACGGTGACAGGCGTTTTCATGGATGACAATTCAACTGTTGAAGTGGTTGCAAGGCAGGGCGTTCCGCTTGGACACAAGATTGCTTTGCAAAACCTCAACTACGGTGCGGACGTGGTTGAATACGGTCAGGTCATCGGTTACGCAAGCACTGACTGGGCACGCGGCGACTATGTTCATACACACAATCTGAAGAGTAAGAGGTGGTAAGCATGCAGAAAACGGTGATGGGTTATCGGCGCCCAAACGGCGCAGTAGGGATTCGCAATCACGTCGTGGTTATTCCGGTCGATGATATCTCAAACGCCGCGGTAGAAGCCGTTGCCAGCAAAATCCCAGGAACGCTTGCACTGCCTCATCCTTACGGCCGTTTACAATATGGCAAAGACTTGGAACTGCATTTTCGCACACTCATTGGAACAGGATGCAATGCAAACGTCGCTGCTGCCATCGTGATCGGTATCGAAGCCAATTGGACGAAGAAAATTGCGGATGGCATCGCAGAGACGGGCAAACCCGTTGCGTGGTTCAGCATCGAGGGTCAGGGCGAGTTAGAGACGGTTCGGCAAGCGTGCTGGAAGGCGCAGGAGTTCGTCCAATACGCGACTGAACTACAGCGCGAACCAGTTCCCGTTTCCGACATGATTATCAGCATCAAATGCGGTGAGTCAGACACCACCACAGGTCTTGCCTCCTGTCCGACGGTAGGAAGGGTCGTTGACGAGCTGATTGAGATGGGCGCAACCGTCCTGTTTGGTGAAACCTCCGAACTGACAGGCGGCGAACACTTGATTGCGGAGCGCTGTGCAACGCCTGACGTTCGTGAACGGTTCCTGAAAACCTATCACGACTATGTATCTTTTATCGAGAAACAGGATGCAGATCTTCTCGGTTCGCAGCCAACGCAAGGGAATATAGCAGGCGGGCTGAGCACGATTGAAGAAAAGGCCATGGGGAACATCGAGAAAACCGGTACGAAGCCAGTGGTCGATGTGCTCGAACCTGCGCAGGCACCGACCGTTAAAGGCTTAAACTTTATGGATACATCTTCTGCAGCAGCGGAGTGCGTGACGCTGATGGCTGCAGCGGGTGCAGTCCTTCACTTCTTCCCGACTGGACAAGGGAACATTGTCGGAAACCCGATTGAACCGGTCGTGAAATTAACAGGCAATCCAAAAACGGCACATTCTATGAAGGAACACATCGACGTCGATGTGAGTGGCTTGTTGTCTTACGAAATTAATCTCTCGCAAGCTTCGGAGCAGCTTGCCGAGGTCATGGTTCGCACCATGAACGGCCGCGCTACGATGGCGGAGGCGCTCGGTCACCGTGAGTTTGTCTTAACAAAGCTGTATCCCAGTGCGTAAGAAGACAGGTTTCGGATCGGGGAGGGCTTGTGATGTCAGGCGTCATGTATTCAGTAGACGACTTGCTCCAGCTGGCGACGGCGTGTTTCCAAGCGGCCGGAGTTCCCGATGAGGACGCGAGATGGACTGCACAGGTACTCGTTCGTGCAGACTTGCAGGGGACAGCCACACACGGGCTGTCCCGGCTCTCCGCCTATGTGTCAGGCATTTGCAACGGGAAGATCAAACCGCGGACAGAGATGAAAATCGATGAGACGGGCCCTGTGACGGCTGTCATTGACGCAGATCAGGGACTCGGACCTGTCGTTGCAAAGGCGGCTATGGAAACGGCCCTGGATAAAGCCAAGGTTGCGGGAGTCGGTATTACAGCTGTACGGAATGGAAATCACGCGGGTGCGATGTCGACGTACACGGAACTCGCTGCCAGCCGCGGATGTATCGGCTTCGCGATGACAAACGCGCAACCTGCAATTCCACCTTGGGGTGGACGGAAAGCCTATTTTGGAACGAATCCAATTGCACTCGCCGCACCACAGAAAGACGGCCAACCTGTATCCATTGATTTAGCAACCAGTGTTGCTGCCCGCGGGAATATCATTATGGCCGCCAAGAAGAACGAGCCCATTCCGGAAGGATGGGCAATTGATGCAAACGGTGCCCCTACAACCGATCCGTCAGCCGCTCTCAAGGGCGCGGTGCTTCCGATGGCAGGACCGAAAGGATACAGTTTGGCTTTGATGGTAGAAATTCTCAGCGGGCTTTTGTCGGGGGGGAATTTTGGGTATAATGTGGGTTCAATCTATGACGAAGGAACGGCCCCTCCAGGAACGGCCATGTTCTTCATGGCACTGAATCCGGAGTTCTTCATTGGGCAAGGCACTTTTGAGACCCGCGTCTCTCAGTTAGTTGCGGAAGTCACCTCAGTGCCGCTTGCGTCCGGATATGAACGGATCCGCATACCCGGGGAACGGCGACAAGAGCTGGAAAATGAACGAAGGTTGCATGGGGTTCCTATCACATCTGAGACCGAAGAGGAATTGCGGCAAATCTGCAAGAAATATGCTATAGCTATGCCAAAGTCTTTTAAACCAACATCATCGGTTGCATACTAGATGATAGAGTGACGTACGGGACTTGCCCTTTACTCTAACGGGTTCGAGAAAGGTGGGTGCGCGCCGTGTTTGAACCAATTTCAGATAATGTCGCATTAAGTCAAAAAATCGTCGCGAAAGTGACAGATGCGATTACCCGCGGAGAGCTGCGCCCTGGGGACAGGCTGCCAACGGAACGGGAGATGGCAGCCCAGTTTCAAGTGAGCCGCACCTCTATTCGAGATGCGATTAAAATTCTGACCGGTCGGGGTCTGTTAACGGTAAAACACGGGGTCGGGATTTTTGTTGCAGACCCTAACAAGTCTATTGAGGACTCGTGGGCGCATGATGCGCAGAGTGCCAACCTGCGTGACCTCTTTGAAATTCGCAAGATGCTCGAAACAGAAGCGAGCTTTTATGCTGCCGAGCGAGCCTCAGACGAGGATATCAAACGAATTTCAGAGATTTTGGATGAGGCACTTGTCCATGAATCGGATCTTCAGTCTTTGAGCTTGTATGATGCGCGGTTTCATGTCGCGATTGCAGAGGCGTCAAAAAACTTGCTCTTGGTAAAAGTCATGTGGTCTTTACTCGAGTCTCTCGAAGAAGGCAGACGGAGCAGCTTGGAAATTCCGGGACGTGCTGCAATCTCTATTCGAGAGCATCAGGCGATTCTAAAGGCGATTACCGAGCACGACTCAAACCGGGCACGAAACGCTATGTTGGCCCATCTGACCAGTGTAGAAGGGTCTGTTCAATCCCGTCCTGTGGCGATAAACACGGAGAAGTAGTCGGGCTTTCCTATTGATCTGCCGCGTGGTATGCACCCACGCATCTCACCACTCAGTTTGTATGATACGAACATCCGGGATAAATGTTCTGAATATATTGATATAATCTGCAGGAGGCACAACGACAATGAGAGTGGTCGATGCTATTGCTCGCTCACTGTATGACGCGGGGGTGCGGTACGCGTTTGGCATCCCGGGTGGAGAAGTCTTACACCTGCTTGAGGCGTTTCGAGATGTTGGTATTCAATTTATCTTGACGCGCCATGAGATGGGGGCAGGGTTTATGGCGGACGCGGTCAGTCGATTATCCGACGGCCCAAGCGTTCTCGTGGCGACACTCGGGCCAGGATTAACGAATACAGTCACTCCAGTGGCTCAAGCATATCTCGACCGTTCCCCACTGGTTGTGATTACTGGAGCCATCGCAACCAACCTGGAAAACATTTATACGCACCAGATTATTGATCAAACGGCGATACTCAAGCCCATCACAAAGTTCTCAGTCACCGTGAGAGCAGCAGATGCGGGGAAAGTCACTGCGAAAGCACTCAGCATCGCATTTGAAGGCAGACCAGGGCCTGTGCATTTAAACCTCCCTACCGATGTTGCACAAATGGACGTTGCGACGTCGGTCCGTCAACAGAAGACCATCGCAGTGCCCCAGCAGGCAAGCGTCCCGATAGATGTGCAAAGGAGCCTCCAAACTGCACAGCGGCCGATTGCACTCGTCGGCCTTGGAGTATCCACTGCAGATACAGCGTCGGCCACGAAGGCGTTTCTCGAGAACTGGAGAATCCCGGCCATGACGACCTACAAAGCCAAAGGTGTGATCCCGGAGAATCAGCTCCTTAGTTTAGGGGCCATTGGTTTATCTCCCGTTATTGATCAGATTCAGCAATCTCTTTTAAGAACGGCGGACCTCGTCGTGACGATTGGGTTCGATCCGGTGGAGTTACGCAGCGACTGGATACTTCCTCTCCAATCGCTCGCTTCTATCATCAACGTTGACGTTGTCTCGGCAACGCACCATATCTTTTTGGCACAATTCGAGTTGATCGGCGATATCGGCAGCAACTTACACAGGATGTCTGAGAATACCGCGGAGTTCGCAGCGGATCGCTGGCCTGAGACTCATCTGTCAAACCACCGCGGGGCGCTGAAGCGGGCTGTACGGGTGACGGGCTCCGAGGGTCTTCATCCTTACGATGTGCTGGAGATTCTACGCGAGGAACTTCCTCCTACGACAGTGGCGTGCGTGGATACCGGATCCCATCGTATTTTGACAAACCATGTTTGGGAGTGCTATGAGCCAAACGGACTTTTGCAGTCAAATGGACTCGGAAGCATGGCATACGCGTTGCCTGCTGCTATCGCGGCACAGTTGCTGTATCCCGACCGCACAGTGATATGCCTCACAGGAGATGCTGGGCTCGATATGATTACGGGTGAAATGGCACTCTTAGCAGCGCACAAACTCAAACCTATTATTGTCGTGTTTACAGACCGTGCTCTCTCACTTATCAAGCTGAAGCAAGAACGGATGAACTTACCGACGTACGGGGTCGACTTTGATGTTCCCAGTTATACGACGCTCGCCAGGGCATACGGGGGGCAAGCTTACACGGTGAACAGCGCGAAGGAGCTGAGGAATACCATTCGGGACATCGAGGGGGCGTCCAGAGAGACATTTGTATTGATAGAGGCCCGCATTAACCCTGCAGATTACCGACAACAAATGTAAGCTGATTACCAAGTACCATCTTGTTGAACTAGGCTTTCTATGGGTCAGTTGCTCCGAAATCACCCTGGAGTCCCCAAATCAGAACACGATACCAGCGTGAAAGGGCTGTTGACATGTCAATTGTCATTTCTGAGCACTTGTGGTGGCCGTTGCCGGATTGGTTTGATGAAAGCTATCCTGTCACGTACGATACGACTCTGGTTGAGAATAGGGATGTCCTCCTTCGTCAGGTGCGAGAAGCAAAAGCTATCATTGTGAGGAACAAGACACGGGTAGACAGAGAACTTTTGGAAGCCGCTCCACAGTTAAAAGTGGTTGGAAGGCTCGGGGTCGGTTTGGATAATATCGATGTTCCGGCCTGCCGGGACCATGGCGTAAAAGTGGTTGCTGCACGTGGCTGTAACGCCACGTCCGTTGCTGAATACGTAATGGCATGTTTGTTGCATCATACCCGCTTTCTGGATCGGTGCAGTCAGAGTGTCAAGTCTGGTGTATGGGATCGCAGTCTTGGCACTGGCACAGAACTTTACCGCAAAACGTTAGGTCTCGTCGGTATTGGAGACATCGGCCAACGTGTGGCCAGTCGTGCCAAGGCTTTTGGCATGCGGATACTCGCCTTTGATCCATTCGTGTTATCAGCGAGCGCAGTTGTTCAAGACGTCGGAGTTGAGTTGGTGAGCCTAAAAGAGGTCCTAACATTCTCTCACTTCATTTCTATCCACGTTCCATTAACTCACGACACGAAATCCCTGATTGGGATGGAAGAGTTACATATGATGCGGGAAGACAGTGTGCTCATCAACACGTCTCGCGGCGGGATCATTGATGAGAAATCCCTCTCTGAAGTTTTAGCACAGAGCCCAACGATGGCAGCCTACTTAGATGTTCGTGAGCAGGAACCACCGCACCCGGACGATCCCTTGTACCAACTGCCTAATGTTACCTTAACACCGCATATTGCTGGTATCACGGTAGAATCCTCGGGTCGTGTCGCCGAGTTCGTTTTGAGACAGGTTGCAAACGCTCTGTCTGGAAGTCCCGTACAGGGACTGGTTTAGAGGGGTTTCAATGAGTGAAACTCGACTGCGTCCACCGACTTCCAGTCTATTGAGGAAGAACGGTTGCATCGCAAGCAACGTCTCGCTGGTGCATTTCGTCTGTTCTCAAAGTTTGGTTTTGATGAAGGTGTCGCTGGACACATTATCGCGTGCGATCCGGAACGCTAGGACTGCTTTTAAGTGAAACAGAATGGTGTCGCGATGCTCCTATAGCCCCTGATTCTGGCTTCGTGGCTTTGTTTGGAATGCTTTGTGGATTTGTGGCTTTGTTGGGAAGGGCATGCCAGACGGCATGCCCCTGACTTTAGGACGGAATCGCATGCGAGACGCGTTTTTCTCCTCGCTCGTCACTTACATAGCGATGATATTTGTAGAGAAGCAGGAACGAAACGAAAAGCAGTATCACGGGGAGTCCCCCGATTAAGAAGCGCAGCCCGAGAATGGCAGCGTGGGGCTGCGTACGCAGGTTCGAGTTGAACTTGGTCACTGTAAAGAAGATACCCATGATGGCGTATTGAAGTGACAGGCCAATGCGAACGACGAACCCATTCATCCCGTAGTACATACCCTCGCGACGTTTGCCTGTTTTTTCGGCATCGTAGTCGATAACATCTGCCAGAAGCAGATTCATCAGGACCATAAACCCTGCGATCCCGATGCCAAGGACAGCCCCCGTCAGAATCACCGCTAGGGGAGTTGTGTCAAAACAAAATACGAGCGAAATGAGCGCAAACAGCACCACTACCGCAAGGGTCGTCCTGCTGTTTCCGAGCTTAAGGGCCACTCGGGACCAAAGAAATGAAACAGGGATGGCCACGATAAACATCAGACCCAGAAACAGAGCACTTTGGGTTGCATTCAGGGAAACGACATAGGTTGAGTAGAACGAAGAGATTGTGACGAACATCGTCGTCGTCAGTTGCACAAACAAGCTTGCAAATACATATACCAAAAATCGTTTATTACTGAAGGTTTCACGAACGGCTTCTCGAAAATGCAACGGTTCTTCGCGATAAGCTGGGTTTTCGAAAGAACCGTACAAAGAAAGGTAAACGCTTACAAATGTGATGGCCGCAAAAATCAGTGCCATCGTTGTCCAACCTAGTGATTGTCCAAGGGACTTGGACAAAGCCACCCCGGCGATGAGCCCAATAATGCCAAAAAACTGCTGCAACGCAACGACACTTGATCGGTTTGAGGCATTCGGGTACATCTCGGGGAAAAGGGCACTGATGTTCAGCGCAACGAAAGTGAAACTGATATCAAATAAAAAGGTCACCACGAGAAAGTATGCCAAAAGCGCATGCGGGCCAGAGACGAGCGGATGAAACAAGAGATAGAACAACACCACAAACGGGACGCCGCCGTAAACGATGTAAGGAATGCGCCGCCCCATTCTACTGTTCGTTCTGTCACTCAGATAGCCTGCAAACAGGTTTAAAAATGCGTTCACCACTCCGTACACAATCATACCCACGGAGACACCCGTGGTAGAGACGTGTAAAACGGTTACATAGTAAAACACTGCGACGGTGTTGAAGGCTTGCCAGAGCAGATTCACACCGATTTGGTTGACGGTGTACGCCAACCGTTTCGAAAACGGGATCATTCGGGATGCTCCTTTAGGTTGTATTCTTGAAAATATTTTCAGCTGTACAGGGTGCTCGGTATCGAGTGCAGTTGCAGGTGGGATAGGACTTTAAGCGGCTCTGCATAACCTTCAGAAGAGACGCTGTCGTCCTTGTGTACAACTTGGTAGGCCTCTTTTGCAGCGACTGCGAAATATTGCTGTATAAACGGCCACATCTCATTGTCGAATTGGCTGCGGTGGGTCAAAATCGCATTCAACTTGTGCTGAAAATCTTCTTCTGTCAGTTCCACAAACCGGTTTGGATAGCTTGTTGCATAAAATGCAATTTGCGGAACCTGAAACGGTGCGGCAGACACAACGGGATGTAAGATAGCATTGTTCGCAAATAACACAGCTTGTGAGACTGCTTGGCCAACTTTGACGTGGTCGGGATGGGCTTCATATGGCATCCACGGATCCACGGAAAAAACGAGATCAGGCTTCTCTTCCCGAAATACAGCAACCAATTTCGCTGTGACGTCAGACACTGCGTACTCTCCTCCATCAGGAAAGCCCAAGGTAATGTGTTTATGAACGCCAAGCAGTTTACCGGCTTCGATACGCTCGGTTTCTCGGATCCGTACAATTTCGTCTGCATCCTGAACGTCTCCCCAAGCCCCCGCACGTCCATCCGTCACCGTAACGAAAACGATTTCACAGCCGGTGCGATGCAACTGGAGCAGTGTTCCTGCAATGTTTACCTCGATGTCGTCGGGGTGCGGTTGTACAGCGACGACTTTCTTCACCGTAAGGACATCAGGAAGACCCAACAAAGACTGAATATTCATATTCGATCACCTCAGATATTTCTGTTCTCGAAGCGTATGGAAGCTCTTTTGTTATCTTAAAACTAGTTCGTGAAATTTACCACAACCGTGTTTTCTTGCACAAGGCAGAGAGGTATATAATGGAATCGTTTCAGTGAATAGAGTCTTGATTTCCTAATAGGGGATGTAGAGGCAGCTAGTAGGAGATGCAGGGCATCTAGTCACGGTGAGGAGGATTCGTATGGCATTCCGAGAACTGAGTTTTCCATCATTTAATCAAAATGACACGATTCAAGCTTGGATTTATACGCCAATCCGAAAACCACGTGGAATTGTTCAACTCGTACACGGATTTGGTGAGCATTCGCGCCGCTACCTGCACATGATCCTGAAGCTGAATGAAGCAGGTTTCGTGGTTGCAGCAGACGATCACGTTGGGCATGGCAAAACAGCTAGGGAATCCGGCAACTGGAGTGACTGGGGAGATAAAGGCCATCTGACGATGGCAGAGGATGAACACACGCTTCGTAAAATTGTGCAGGAAGCGTATCCCGGCTTACCTTACTTTATGTATGGCCATAGTATGGGATCGATGATCGCCAGGCAATATGCTGCTGTTTACGGAGATGGAGTAGATGGTGTGATTCTATGCGGCACTTCGGGTGTGTTCCCAAGGGCCGAAGAAATTGTGCCAGCACTGGAGGCCCTTGTTGCCGAAGGGAAAGGTGAGCTAGTGGATCCTTCCTATCTCGTCAACTTGATGGGATGGATGACGGAGCGGTACGAAAACCCGGTTACCCCAAACGACTGGATTTCCGGTGATCCTGACGTGGTGGCTGATCATGCGAGTGACCCATTCAACAACTTTACAGCACCGCCGAACCTTCGTTCCTTGTACTATTTCGTGCTCATGATGCAAACAATTGTGGGCAAGCAGTGGGCAGAAAAAGTGCCGACGGCGATTCCGTTCTACAATATTGCAGGCGATCAGGATCCCGTTGGCCAGTATGGCGAAGGTGTTTATGCGGTATCAAATTGGCTTGCGGAGACGGGGCACAAGGTCAAGACAAAGCTCTATTCGGGCTATCGGCATGAGATCCATAACGATCGAGATATCCGGGATGAAGTTGAGGACGGGATGATCGATTTTCTGAACAGTGTGATGGAGAAGGTCAATAAGTAAGATCCTTGAAGCGGGGCAGGGCGGACTCCCGTCAAAGGCTGCTTGAGTAAGAGCCATTTTAGACGGGAGTCAATACAAACGCAAAATTACGGGATCACCGACCCATGCACTTGGTGTCCGACCAGTCATTCGCTTTTTTCGCGAAATGTTTTTTCACGAAGTAGGAATGCGAGAAAGACAAAATACGCAATGGCGACATCGATGAGTGCCCAGGTTACATCGATGCCAACGGTGGCGTCATAAAGCCCGTGGAAACATGCAGCAAGCAGCCACATCGCGACAGCAATCCACCACGCCTCGCGGCCTTTCTCTGCTGCGAGTCCGAGTCCGTAAGCTACGATGCCGGCAAAGACAGCATGCAAGAAAGGGGTATACAGTGCCCGACTGAGTGCTGTAACCAAACCAAGTCCGACCGTGTGATGGACAACCTCGTTCATCAACCCCTTTTGTACGTATGAGACATTTTCCACCGCCGAAAATCCGAGCCCCGAACTGATACCCATCATCATGAAGTCAAACGGTTTGATCCGTTTATGCCGCACGCGGACGTACACTACACCGAGCAGAACGACGATCTGCTTTGCGAATTCCTCTGTCAGACCAACCACAACGACATACGTTGGAATTGTGATCGAGAGAATATGAGACTGTAATAAGGGTCCTGCACCGATGGACACCCAGAAATTTTCCACGTAAAATGCAACGGCTGTACCGATGATTGCTGTAAATAAGTACGCAAGGATATCAGCGATGATAGTCCGGCGTAACGGGGTCGTCTTAACCAGGGAACGAAATATAAAGAACCAGAAGACGGAAAAGTACACCAGCATCCCAGAGACAACGTTGATACCCAGTGTTTCAAGGAGTATTGGGATAATGGCAAAGACTAAGATACCCCAATAAAAACGCGATCGTAGAACACGTAACAAGTGCCAGCCGATGCTTTTGCTGGACGTTTTCGATTCCGTATGGACGGATTCGGAACTTTCCTGCGTACCACTTTGTGGCATCAAGTAACCCACCTTCATACCGTGAATATCTTTGGGCTGGCTGCTGCATGAGGAACCAGCCCTGTTCGTCTAACACGGTCTCTCATATCAGTATGGCGCAATCTCAAATTTTTATAATATCAGCAGAGATAAGAGAATGTCATTGTTGCTCCTCTGCCAAGCTTTCATCACCTCTCTCTGTAGCCGCCTTTTTGTACATCATAGTTCTTTTGTACTATTCCATGTGGTGAGTGAACTTTTGAAAATAGTCTCTTTTGGTCTGTGATCTTATGCGCAAATCACTAAAAATCTGTGTTGAAGTTCCAAATACCTGTAAGGGTATGGATCATCAGGCGTAGCAAATGAATATGAGCAACTCGACGTTGTTGGGTACTTCAGAGACGTTGTGCCGCACTGCAGGGAGGTTGTTCCGTACTACAGAAAGGAAGTGGCGAATCATGACATCAACGACGACACCATTCCAAAGTCTTCAGTTGAACCGTCTGGAAATGGAAGAAATCGCACGAAAACTGAAACCCATTGACGCTAAAAAACTCGATATCATCAACGCGACACTCCCAGTGGTTGCAGAACACGCAGAGGCTATCACCACACATTTTTACCAGAGAATGTTTGCCAACCACCCAGAGTTAAAAAACATCTTTAATCAAACCCACCAGATTACCGGGCGACAGCCCAGAGCTCTTGCGGCCGCAGTATACGCAGCAGCTGCGCATCTTGAGGATATGACGACTATCCTCCCGGCCTTGGAACGGATCGCGCAGAAACATCGAAGCCTGCAGATTAAACCTGACCAATACCCGATTGTTGGCGAGAACCTGTTGGGCGCGATTCAAGAAGTGCTTGGCAACGCGGCCACAGACGAAATTATTGATGCCTGGGCAGAAGCATACGGTGTCATTGCGGATGCACTCATCCGCATGGAGGAAACACTCTACCGCGATACCGAGTTGCAACCTGCTGGGTGGAACGGATTCCGGAATTTTGTCGTGGATAGAAAAGTAAAAGAGAGCGACGTGATTACATCGTTTTACCTGAAACCGGAAGATCAGGGTTCGATACCAGATTTCCTGCCTGGCCAATACATCACCGTTAAGTTGGATGTTGAGGGCCAACCTTATACACACTTGCGACAATACAGCCTATCTGACAGACCAGGGACAGGGTATTACCGAATCAGTGTAAAGCGGGAGGATGCCCCAAATTCAGACATTCCAGCGGGGATTGTATCGAGTTACCTGCACTCCCAACTTGAAGAAGGGGACGTTCTACCCATTACGGCTCCTGCAGGTGACTTTTACCTCGATATGGCCGCGGATACACCGGTTGCGCTGATCAGCGGGGGAGTCGGCCTAACGCCGCTCATCAGCATGTTAAACACCCTTGTTGCCGAACAGTCAAAGCGCGAAGTCTCGTTTGTGCACGCAGCCCTCAGCGGAAACGTTCACGCGTTTAAGAACCATGTTCAGGAAATCGCAAAACAAGCGGTGAACGTTCGTTCTTTCGTCATCTATGAGAAGCCGTCAGCACAGGATATACAAGAACAAGCCTTTGTGAAAGACGGGTTCATTACACTGGAGTGGATCAAAGAGAACCTTCCCAAAGATGCAGACTTTTATTTCTGCGGACCAACGCCATTTATGAAGGCCGTGAACAAGGCACTGAAACAGTGGGGGATTCCTGCGGAAAAAGTTCACTATGAGTTCTTCGGATCATTTGGTGATATCGAGTCCGAAAACTGAACCCACATTTGGATATTTGATTGGATATTTGATTGGATATTTGATTGGAAAAGCCGGGCGAGGGTGCCCGGTTTTTTTGTTTCCTCTACCAGCAATGAAATCAATTTCGTGGATTCCTTGCTAGAGGATGGATATTTAAAGATGGTCGAAATATTTTTCAACTAAACTTTGAACTCAACAGATCCTTTTCCGGTCTGTTACTATAGAAGAGTTATCGACAGGGTGGGCTTGAACCTCACGCCGTGTGATATGGTTTATGGTTTCTCAAAAAAAATAAAAGAGATCTGAGAGCGAGAAAAAAGCGACGAGGAAGGGTGAATACCATCAAATATCAATCACGAACATTGTACCGGGTTACGTATGCATTGGCGATTCTGACACTCATTGGATTGTTTGCAGTGAATATCATAGGTTTTGTGGATACAGAGACGGGTTCTGCACTTGGATGCGGGCATGATTGGCCGCTCTGCAACGGCGCTGTCATCCCGCATGTGTGGGGACTCCAGACTCTGATTGAATTTACTCATAGAGCACTGGTCGGTGTGGTGACAGTGTTGTTGCTGGTGACGTCTGCGTTTGCCTGGGTAATCTATCGTTCTTGGACAGAGGTCAAAGCAACAGTTGGCATCGCAGTTGGATTTGTGTTTGTTCAGGCGGCATTGGGCGCACTTGGGGTCATTTACGGCGATCCAGCCTGGTTCCTGGCGTTTCACTTTGGCTGCTCATTGCTAGCTTTCGTAGGGCTGTTGCTCCTTGTGGTTGTACTTCGGCAGATTGGTCGACAAGTACAAGGCGGAGCAGAACGCGGTGAGTTGATTCGTCGACGCGTTGAAAAGACATCGTTCACTCGTGCGGTGTGGTTTACCTTAGTTTACATGTATGGTGCGATGTACTTTGGGGCTTACGTATCGAGTACCGGTGATGGGTCATCTTTCCGTGGTTGGCCATTTCCAACAGAAGTACATTCTGGATCCGCCTTTGTGGTAGACATTATCCACCGCACCGTTGCCATTGGACTGGCAGCTCTTGTTGTGTATTTATTCGTGATGGCGGCCCGTATGCGCAAAGAACACCGGGATTTGTACGTGGGCAGCTTTGTAGCGCTCGTGTTCACCATTTTGGTCGCGTTCAGTGGTGCGGGATTGGTATGGACACATGTGGTTCTGTGGGCGTTTCTGCTGCACGTGAGTTTTATCACCGTATTATTTGGCGCGCTGTCATATCTTGGACTGCAAACCTTCCCGGCCTCACAGGCACGCCTCCCGAAGCCGCTCAGGAATCAACAGGCATTTCCTATGTCGAACATCGGTGGGAAGTAAGTGTCTGAACCCAGAACACAAACTTAACCTCTGGGAGGGTTATTGATTTGAAACAAGGGCTCCGTTGGTTGAAAGATTGGGCTGTTCCCATTGCAATTGGTTTTGTGGTCGCGTTTGGATTGAAGACCTGGGTCGCGAGTGTTGCCATGGTGCCATCCTCGTCCATGTATCCAACAATTCCCGCCACGTCAAGGCACCATGTGTACATTGTCGTCAATAAACTGGAGACCGAGTTTGGTCAGAAAATCTTTCGCGGGGAAGTCGTTGTTTTTCACTTTCCTGACAATCCCAAGGAGCTGTTCGTGAAACGGGTTATCGGCCTTCCTGGCGATACAGTCAAGGTTACCGCTCATGCGGTATACATCAACGGACATAAGCTGAACGAATCGAATCCGGATATTGCCACTTACAACGGGACCAAGTTAGGGACGTATCATGTACCTCAAGGACATTACTTTATGTTGGGGGATAATCGCCCCGTTTCGTTGGATAGTCGTTATTGGGTGCATAAGTATGTGGCACGCTCGGCAATTGTGGGTGAAGCTGACATGATTATCGGTCCGATCGCCAATATTGGACCAATTTCGCAAAGCTTGTCTACCTAAGCGGATGAGTACGTGTGTCAAACGGTTGGATTCATCCAGTTGGTTTCAACCAATCGGATTCAACCAATCGGATTCAACCAATCGGATTCAACCAGTTGGTTTCATCTACAGAAGGCGAACGGTTTGTGATTTATCGACGATACGAAACGGATTTGGCGTGCCCCCCGGCACGCCAATTGTCGTCTAGCCTGCAAATATGTTGGCCAGGCTGTTTAAGATGAACATGACAATCACCCCGCCTAGGAACCAACGACGTGTTAAGCCGGGATGCGTCGATTCACGAAGAGCCGGCAGAAGTTCGGCAAAGGCAATGTACAGCATGGCACCAGCAACAAAACCCGTTGCAACATTGATGACCCCTGAGGATGCTTTGTTAGCGAGAAAGATCCCGGATAATACGCCAATGATTGTGCAGATGGCAGGTACCAGCAGAATCTGTTTTATCTTTGACAGATCGCGTGGAAACACAGTAGCAAGTGCAAGTCCCCAAAGTACGCCCTCAGGCAGCTTGTGAAGAATAATCGCCAATGAAAATCCGACGGTTGCAAAGCCAAAGTGATGAAAGGCTAGAGATACGGCAGCACCCTCCAAAAATGTGTGAAAGGACAGAGCTGCGGCTAACACGATGGCACTCACGCGCGTGAATCTAAGATTCATGTTTGGTACGGGAATACTGTCACGTAAGCCTTCTGAGTTGAGGTAATCAGCCTCAGTTGATGCTGCGATAGCCTGGTGTTGTTCGCGTTCAAACAGACCGTCCGAAACGTGTGTCGCGACCCACATGACCAGAGCTCCAATGAAGATCCACAGCGATGCCTTGGTGCCGTTACCTGACCATGCGTCCGGAAGGAAGTCGAGGCAAACGGCAGAGAAAAAGGCACCTGTGCCAAATCCGAAAACTCGACTCAGTGTGACACCTTGCTTTGTGTCCTTCGCAGGCTTTAGTGTAATGTGTGCACCGATAACGATCGAGGCTGCAGCCAGCAGACCGACAAGAATGGGCCCCCACTGCTCCATGGACAGTTCCGTCACTGTTTCCGATCCGACGATTTGTTGCTCGGTTTCGGGCGAGCAACCGGATCGACCGGTCGATGAGTGATGGCGTGCGGCAAACCACAGTGCTCACGAAAATGTTCCACGGACTACACCTCCTCTGGAATTGTGGTATTTCTGAGACCACACTTGATCTCTATGCATTAGGACACATGCTCAAGCCCACTTCACGAAATCGACACGGAATCGGTCAAGGATCCTGTCGCTCATTTTTCTTGTAGAATAGATGGGCGACGCATTGCGCCGGATGGGCGCGACTACATAGGAGGAATTCACAACATGCACGCCTGTCTATCTTGCTTTTCAGTGTTTAAGCCAGAAATCGCTGCTCAAATTGCCAAGGAATCCGTGGGAGGGTCAGTTGAAGGGGAAGAACAGCCACATGCGATCCCTTGTCCCACGGCTGATTGTCTAGGACAGGTGATAGAGCTTGATGAACTGATTCTGCCTGCCATCTTCATCCTGAACTTCAAAGGATACCTTACGAGAAACTGTTGTTCTGGGCACGTTCAGAGCCGCATCGCCGAAACGTACGTGATGTTTGACGCCAATGTCGATCTGCCGGATATGCCGCATGAGTTTCACATGGATGAACTGGATGCACTCGATGCGCCCCATGCACTTGTGGGAGACACGGGGTCGGTACCCAACTACCCTACGATTAGAAAACTGCACTACTCCGGGGATCGGGTGGGGTCAATTCTTCTTGCAAACAAGAAACTCTATGAGTGGGCCCGCGGCCTGCCAGACCTGAATGAGGAGTATAACGAGCAAACAACGGAAATCGAACGGCGGCAAAACGAACTCCGCGTGATGCGTATGCTTGCAATGGGATTCTCGCCATACAAACAGAACATAGCGCCGCTGATGAAGAAAAGGGCAAAACAAGGCCCCGTATAAAACGAGGACTCAGATTGCTGACAAAGCCCCCGTTTATTGGGGGCGTCAACGGTCCTTTAGCAGTTGTGTTTTGAGTTTTTGGCGATCCGTTAAGTCGCTCCGAGCGACTTAACTCCTCAATTTTTGCGGTTTAAGTCGGTGTCGCCGACTAAGCCCGGGCAACTGGGGCCCAATCAGGCAGGCTAAGTCGCTGTGACCGACTTAGGTGGGGGTTTGGGGATCCGTTAAGTCGCTCTCAGCGACTTAACTCCTCAATTTTTGCGGTTTAAGTCGGTGTCGCCGACTAAGCCTAGGCCACTCAAGGCTCATCGGGCAGGCTAAGTCGCTGCGACCCACTAGCGTTGCATTAACTTTTTAGTGGTTTGTCAACGGGTACCCGTTGACAAATTAAATATTTTAAACCTTATGAAGATTCATGATTCTGTAACCCCTATACATATAAAGATTCCTTAGAATAGATGTACAGGTAGCCCTGTCCAAATCTAATCTAAGGAACCCAAGCATGAATAAGGGTATCATGAAATCCACTTTGGCGGAATACCTAGTTTCTCTAGATACGAAATTAATGTTGAAACAAATTCAGTTACTACACCTGGACAAGTACACAAAAAAGCTGGATTCTATCAAGCTCACTCAACTACTGCTCTTTGCCCAGGTCAATCAGATTTCGTCACTGACATCACTCAGCCGTAAGTTGAATGAGACAAAGGAACTCCAGTCGGAAATCGGAATTCAGTCCATCAGTGCATCACAGTTGTCACGAAAGCTGCGTCATTTGGAACAGCCATTTTTAGACGCTGTTCTTCAACACTGCATTGCGCAACTTGTTCGCAGGATTGGACTGAAAAAGGCCACGAAGCAATTAGGTCGCATTAACCTAGTCGACTCTTCCACCATAACGCTGTGTTTGTCCCAATACCCTTGGGCCCTGTATCTTCCGACCCATGCTGGTGTCAAATTAC
>NZ_LJCO01000003.1 GCF_001399675.1 Paenalicyclobacillus ferrooxydans | reverse complement strand
ACATTTTGAGTAGCTGATGCCACCCGACGGTTTTATAGCGTGTAAGTCCATTCATCTTTAACTCAAGCTGCGGAAGATTCGTCGGCGTCAGCCGCAGCAAAACTTCCTCCGCGTAAGATGCGCCAACAACTTGCGTCTGCAACGTGTTCATAAAAGGTCATAACCTCCCAGGCTCTAAGCAGCGCTTCCCAAGCTTCAAGTGTGGAGTGCCACTCCCAATCGATCACCCAATAGATGTCCATCCAGAATAGTTGTCCGAGTGTTGGCTCGGCCGGTTTCTGTTGAATCAAGTTTGTGTTTGGAAGGAGCCAGTGAATAAAGTGAGCCCATTTTCGTAATTCCTGCGGTTCGCCCTGAAAATGCACCGACAGTGTGGGTGCATTGTGGATGAGTTCTTGAATGGGATCAGTGATGTCCGCAAGGGTCATCACATCGATCCACGTTCCAGACTCCAAATCAGGAACTGACACCTCAACCTCTAAATCAGGTGCCAGCAAAGCCATCAAGGATTGAACTTGGGCGTTCTCTAGGTCCCCCATCCCATTCATGTCGTATCCATAGCCCCAACCTTCTTGATCTACTTCATCGATAAACCCGGTTCTTCGCATGAAATCCCGGATGAACCAAATGTCTTCCAAACCGCGGTACAAGTGTTCACGAAGCTCGTCATACATCAGATAAACACCTCCGCGACGGAAGGGTCATAAAGTGACGTAAGGTTCATGCATTTGTGCCATACCGTATCCCATGCCTCATCATCTATCGCAAAATAGGCAGTTTCGACTGCCGCGCTCGCCTCATCAGAAGGGTCGATGAGTTGAGAAGCCATGTGAAATATTTCATCGGAAAGCCCAAAAATGTACCTGGCAGGGAGATTCTCTGATTGCATACGTTGAAGGAGGTCGCAGGCGGCTTCGACCACGGCACTTGCCTCCCTGTTTTGGTCCGGGGTGTTTTCCAGTTCGCTGATTAGTTGATCCCAGTGAAGCGTGATGATTCGAGGATTTAAAGGTTCGGTTTGCATATGGATCCCTCCATTCACCTCCCCGTGATCAAGGGAGGTGAAATCGTTCCCTGAATGAACGGAGTGAGTAAATAGCGAGATTAGATAGCATCGAGTGCAAACAGAGCGATTTGGTCATCACTGACCTTGCGCCTACTTGGTCTGACCTTTTCGACAAGTCCCATTTTCCGACGCAAATCTCCGATTGTAATGGGAGGCTCGATGTCTATCACTTCGGCTTGAACTGGCTTGCTCTTATCTGGAACTGTAAACAGCGGCAGAATCGCAAGCTTTTCATCCGGTTGCTCAACAAACGAGCTACTCTGTTCGGCTTCCTTACGGCGCAACTCGATTGGAGACATGAGTTGGACAGGTTCCGGTACATTCGCCAATCGGCGCGTTTCCGACGCAAGTCGATTCATCGCTCGTCCAATTTCCTGTTTGAATCGTTCCTCGGCAAGCATCGTCACCCCGGCCGGAATGTCTTTGTCGGCAAGTGCTCTCCACTTTTGTGAAAGGTCTTCGACGTCCCCTAGGCAACTTGCAATGGCGAAGGTAGATGCGGACTTGTCGTCTTGTACTGCAAACTGCGACACCTCAGACTTATCAAGTCTTCCTTCAAGCAACATCGCATGACTGC
>NZ_LJCO01000010.1 GCF_001399675.1 Paenalicyclobacillus ferrooxydans | reverse complement strand
TGGTGCGCCCGGCATGGGCGATAACTTGGCGGTGCAAGTCCGCTGCGGAGGTTGGCTGTTACCAACCGCTAGCCAAGAGCAAGGGTGCCGACCGTGAGGTGGGATCTGGAGGAAGCTGGAGGCAAAACCCCGACCTGAGGACCACGAACCCAAGGTGAGGCTGTTGTATTCGGGCGAGTCTGCCATACAAGACAAAGCCCTATACAGCCAAGGGATACAGCAGTAAATTGGGCAGGTACATGGGGCGAAAGTTATCGTTCTTACCCGGGGAGATCTGCTAGCACGTGCGGGTGAATCGAGTGATATACCTAAACAACCCTTGTCGGAAGGCAAGACTACACTAGCAGAAGTCAGCAGACGCCATAGTACGATGCACAGTAGCATCGGAAGGGCTGAACGCCATGCAGTGGATATCAGTGGCTAGTTCGAGATGTTGGTGTGAAGAGCAGAATCCCCAACTTGTGGGACTCCTTGTGAAAGAGACAGGTGAAGCCTAGACGGTTCACAAGCGAGGGCTTAATCAACTCCGGCACGAATCACACATCATCCCATCAACCATGTGGT
>NZ_LJCO01000062.1 GCF_001399675.1 Paenalicyclobacillus ferrooxydans | reverse complement strand
CACACCACTAATCAGGAGGCTTTACAAGATGAGTATAACGCAAAACAGCAAGATTCGTCGTATTACAGATTCGACCTTGGTTATCGGAGCAGACATCGCGAAGAAGGTCCATGTGGCACGTGCGTGCGACGTTAGAGGTGTGGAGCTCGGAAAGCCGCTGACCTTTGACAACTCTAGACCGGGCTTTCTGAAGATGCGGACCTGGATTCGGTCGCTCATGCTGGACCACAGTTGTGACAATGTCATTTTGGGTGTTGAGCCCACAGGGCATTACTGGATAAATCTTGCCCAGTTCCTCCGTAGGGAGGGCATCTATGTAGTGCTGGTAAACCCGTCGCATGTGAAGAAGACCAAGGAACTTGAGGACAACAGTCCAACAAAGAATGACCGTAAAGATGCACGGGTCATTGCATTATTGGTCAAGGATGGACGGTACTCCGAACCCCACATTCCGGAAGATATCTACGCTGATTTGCGTGTAGGAATGAATGAAAGAGACCGTTTGTCCGAGGACCTAAAACGGGTTCAAGCGCGGATTCACAACTGGTTAGATCGCTTCTTCCCAGAGTTCACAGAGGTCTTTAAGGATTGGGAAGGAAAAGCAGCTCTCATATGCCTGCACCAGTTCCCCTGTCCGGTAGATATTCAGGAAAAAACAACATCCGAAATCGTCCAGGCATGGCGAGATGGCGGTATCTTGCGAGGCATTGGGAAAAGCAAGGCGAATCTCCTGAAAGAGATGGCTGAACAGTCCATTGGACTGACTGAAGGGCTGAGGATGGGTCACCAAGAACTAGCGATCCTTCTTGGCCAATATGACTTGTACCAAGAGCAACTAGACCTTCTGATGAGTGAAGTAGAGCAATTAGTGAGTCAGATTCCTGGGACGCCAGAAATGATGAGCATACCTGGCGTCGGACTTGTGACGGTTGCTGGTTTCTTGGCGGAAGTCGGAGACCTGTCGAACTACACCAGTCCCAAACAGATTCAGAAATTAGCCGGGCTCAATCTTAAACAGAACAGCTCTGGCAAGCATGAAGGGCGGACGACGATTAGTAAGCGTGGACGCCCGAAGCTGAGGTCACTATTGTTCCGTTGTGTGATTCCGTTACTGGCAAAGAACGCTGAGTTTCAAGCTTTACACAAGCACTACACGAAGAGGGCGGAGAATCCG
The DNA here is from genome assembly GCF_001399675.1 of Paenalicyclobacillus ferrooxydans. Taxonomy (GTDB): domain Bacteria; phylum Bacillota; class Bacilli; order Alicyclobacillales; family Alicyclobacillaceae; genus Alicyclobacillus_B; species Alicyclobacillus_B ferrooxydans. Next base: position 532 of record NZ_LJCO01000062.1, on the reverse strand, counting down.
CTGAAGAAGATGCAGTCAGCGATTGCGCTGAGTTGCCGACTGATTCGAGTTTTGTTTGCACTCGGACGTAAGCAAGTTCCATACGATCCAGCAAAGATGCTTGGACCTGTACACGTAGAACTTTTACAGAATGTTGCCTAAGGGACTTCGTTTCACGTAGTCTGGTTCACCGACAGTTAGTTTCGTTTGACAAATGAAGCACGGAGTAGCCGGTCCGACACACTTCTATGGGGCAATGACCCTGGCGGGCAGCAGACAACGGCATCCACCCTTTGGCAGGCAGGACGAAGGAATGTAGTGGGCTCACAGGAGACCCCGGGAGATGTGAGAGAGTAAGCCACAAAGGTGCAAGTGGACATCCAAGGTGCGACCATATTTTAGAAAATGGGGCTATGCCCTTGTTTGAACGCACCCATTTACCCGTCCAGAGTCCCTGTTAGTCATACCTGTCTATGAAGTCTGTCAAGTCAAACGAGAAATACTGCGAATAAGCTAGAATAAGGGAGAAAACGAAAGATCATAGAGAGAGAAG
>NZ_LJCO01000042.1 GCF_001399675.1 Paenalicyclobacillus ferrooxydans | reverse complement strand
GGTTGTTCCTTTTCGTGGATTTGGACAGTACTACCTGTTCTCCATGATAAGGAACTTTTTATTTGTTCACAGAGTTAAAACACCGAATCATATGAACATTATGAATAACATTAATGCAACGCTAGTGATATGGAAGATTTGAATCGTGGTTTGCGGATGGGATAGGAGATATCGATGGACAAGCTTAAGAAGTTTATTCGGGAATCTCGGAACTGGGCATACGTACCCAAGGGCGGTGAGCTATTCAAACGAGCAGCATTCGTGCTGCAACATACACTCGGGATAGATGCTGGACTGATTATCTATAGGAAACACTTGTTCTTCCAAAATCAGCAATTCAAGGCTTATAACCCTTGGGGACTTCAGGAATCAGCGGAACAGTTGTCTCGCTTGGTAGCCTTGGATGATAGGTTATTAAGCGTAGACAGGATGACCATTCAAGACACGTGGCATAGTGTGGACATGACAAACCCTCCCTGGAGAGATATGTGGATTCGAAACGGCATTATGAAAGTTGGGTATTTTCCGATCACGGCAAAGAGTCAACCAGTCGGTGGAATTATTCTGGGACGCAAGACAGGGGATTTTAACGACGATGCAGAGACACTGTCTCTTTGCGCCATGCAACTATCGCTGATCCTGGAAATGCTATCTACTCGGAGACTCGCAGAGCATGCGAGCAATCACGATCCACTGACGGACGTCCTCAACCGCCGCGGTTTTGTCGCGTTTGTGGACGAACTCAATCGTGGCACGAAGGCTGCCTACGGGAATCATAGTACCCACGGTATCAAACATCCTGACGAAGACCAAGCCTCAGGCAATGATAAATCCTTGACCACACTGGTCCTTGGAACACTGGACATCAATGACTTCAAATTGTTTAACGATACCTATGGACACTCTCATGGGGATACGGTTCTCAAAGATATTGCAAACGCCTTACAAGAGTTCGTTCAGGATAGCGGGTGCTGTGCGAGATTTGGTGGGGATGAGTTCGCGTTCATCGTGTCAACGAAAGATAGTCCAGAGACCGTTGAAGCCCAGATTGCAGCGTGCTTCGCCAACCACTCCTATGCCATTAGTGTTGGTTGTGCGACGTTGGATCCGAGTGTGGGATGGGAAGCCTCCTATAGACTTGCAGATCAGAAGCTTTATGAAAACAAGCGAGCTTACACTGTTGGCAATTTGTTACGGTCCTAACGTCAAATAGAACTTATAACTCCAAAGTTTAGCGGATCTTCTCCCTAAGATATAATCTCTTCAAGATAGTAACCGACGCAGCCTTATAAACCAGGTCAGCAATCTAGAACACATATTCCATCCTCCAACAGACAGGTACAGAAAACCGGAGACCTCATTAGGAGGCTCCGGTTTTCTATAAAAGGAAATACGCTTTGCCAGCGGGGTCCGCCGCTGCTCAATCTGCCCGGACTTTACCCAGCCAGACTTTGTCCTAGTCCTAGCTCGGAATCGACGTCATGCCGCCGTCGATGACAAACTCAGTCGCGGTGATATATGAAGAGTCGTCGGAGGCGAGGAAGAGCACGAGTTTGGCGACGTCCATCGGATCGCCAAGTCGACCCAGCGGATACCCCTGTCCGAGTTGTTCCATTGTGACTTGTGCCATCTGGGCGCCGTACTCAGCCATCCCTGTGCGGATATAGCCCGGGTGAATCGAATTCACGCGAATTTGATAGGGGGCATACTCCGCGGCAACGTCTTTGGTCATGATACGCACTGCGCCCTTGCTTGCACCATACAGCGCATGTCCTGCAGCCCCAATCAGGCCGGCGACCGACGATGCATTAATGACCGATCCAGCCCGCTGCTTCGCCATCACCGGCAGCACGTGCTTCATCCCGAGAAACACGCCCGTTACGTTGATGCCCATCAACCGTTCCCATTCTTCCACGGTTGTCTCGGTGAGCGGCTTAATCAAATAGATCCCAGCATTGTTGAACAACACATCAATCTTCTGGTACTTCTCAACCGTGGTCTGCACAACTTGCTGCCAGTCGGATTCTGATCGGACATCGTGTTTAAAGAACAGTGCGTCACCGCCATTTTCAACGATCTCGTTGGCCGTTTGACTCCCGCTCTCCTCGTGAATGTCCGTCACTACAACGCTGGCTCCCTCTGCGGCGAACAACAAGGCGGTTTGCTTCCCAATTCCAGTGCCTGCACCTGTGATAATGGCGACTTTGTCTTGCAAGCGTCCCATTGTGCTGCGCCTCCTCGCAATTTGGAAGGTGGATAGCGCAAGGTGAACATGTCCTGAAGGCCTCGTGACAGGTCAAGGCCCCTGTGACGGCTCTGTGAAGGCCTCGTAACAGGCCCTGTGAAGGCCCCGGAAATAGCCTCGTGAAAACCTACGTCCCCTTCCAACTCGAACCTACGCCTTACAGGAATAGATTACAAATCAGAGGGCTCTTACATGTGCTTTGTAGAAATTTGTTCACCGAAGCTGTGAAGATGCCCAGTGTGTATCAATGCCCATACTGTATAGAGGATCGTTGCGGCTGAAGAAGAGTTGCAAGAGTTCGGTGGATACGGCCATGCGTTACTTGTTACTTTGCTATGTTTGCGAGATAGAAGTTCAAGATCGTTGTCTCCAGACTGTGATCTGAAGGCGGCATCGTTATCTCCTCCTGGCCAAAGAAGATGTTCTGGTTGGTTCCAGGCAGATTCATATAAGCCGCGCCGTTCGTTTCATACCCAGGGGCAGGGGGATATAGTGCGTAAGACATCGTATTTTTGTTTAGCTGATATTCCCCTTTAAAGAGTGGCGGCGACTGTAGCGGAAACCCTTGCTGTACCGCCCATTGACGCATATTTGGGAAGTACGCACCAATATCCATGATGGAACATCCAGCGCAGCCCCCATCATCTGAAACCGTGAGCTTTTGCGACGGATCCGCTGGAGATTGAATTGTAAAGCGTTCCGATCCATCGGCTCCGATAAGAGCAGATGTAGCAATCCAGCCTCTCGGACCCAAAAACAGGAATCCGGGTTCTGAGAGAGGATCTCGATTCACCCAATAGACCGCAAGTTGGCTCACTTGATCAGCCGGTATGTTGAAATCAATAGGCGGAATTTGAAAAGTCGGATCGACGGACGATGGAGGAGAACCTATGCCATATTGCGACTTAATTCCCACAACAGGAAGCGTTACCGTGTTCCCATTGTTTTCAACAAATGTCACGGTTGGTCCGGAGATTTTCGGCGTGGAAACCGGGTTTGCAGAAGGCAATGCGATATTGCCGAGTGGCATGAACTGTTCAGGCCGATCCGATGGTTGAAATGCCAACTTGGCTGTAAATGAGCGTGGGACCAGACTGGAACTGTCAAACAACAACGTAATCTGAACCTTTGAATGAGCGGGTATTTGACCAGGGACTTGCGATGAATTTGCTGGCGAGAGTACGTGTTCTCCACTGGTTAAAGCAAACTGAGTGGCACTCAGTGTTGCAGCTACGTCACTGGTGTTCGTGAGTAGTACAGAGACGGATATGGTTTGTCCGTGTACCGTAACCTGTGGATTTGACATTGTCGGCGTTGTGGGAACTGACACTGTAGGTGTAGTTGTAACAGTCGAGTTCGAATTTGATGTCGAATTTGATGTTGGGTTGGATGCTGAATTTGATATTTGGTTGGATGTTTGGTTGGGGACTGAGTTCGATGTTGAGTTTGATGCCGATCTCGGTGTGTCCCTACCTGTCGCATGGGTTACTTGTTGTGCAGCACATCCGGTCACCAACAACGTGGTAGCGGCCATAACTGCAAGTAAACGTTTTTGTTGATGATTTCTCTTTGCCTTTACCTTTACATTTGCCTTTACATTTGCCTTTACCAGGTCCATCCCCCATCCCCCCGGCCCCAACGAGTTTTTACTCTAACTTTATTTCATGACTGCTTCGTGAAACCACCAAGTGCGCGGCGAGTCCCTTTGCAGTCACGTCAACCACACTGTCTGTCGATGAGGTTCTCATCTCTCACTATAATTATCATATGATTTATAATAGCTCGTACAATTACAACGACAGGAAGTGACGTCACCATATGAAATTCAGCACCTTTACCGTCTTCGACAATTACCAAAATTGCATTCCGCGAAGCGTAGGCCAGATTTACGACGAGGTGGCAGAGCAGACCATCCTTGCAGACGAGCTCGGATACGATGCTGTCTGGTATGCGGAGCATCACTTCAGCGAGTACGGCGTGAGCACTTCGCCGCAGATGTTGCTCGCGTCGGTCGCTAGGCAAACGAAGCGGATCCGGCTCGGCGTCTCCGTCTCCGTGCTGCCGTTGCACGATCCAATCGAGATCGCCGAAGACTACGCCACCCTCGATATCCTCTCTGGCGGGCGCCTGAACATGGGCCTTGGCAGCGGGTATATCGCCGCCGAATTCGCGGGTTTTCAGATCCCGATGGAGGACAAGGCGCTGCGCTTCAATGATGCGTTTGACGTGCTGCTCAAAGCCTGGACGGGGGAGCGGTTCAGTCACAACGGCCCCTATTACCAGGTGCCGGAGGTTCAGCTGAATGTCACGCCTGTCCAACAGCCGCCCGAGTTCTGGGTCGCGTCGCTGCGCAAAGAGCCAGTGAGGTATGTGGCGAGGGCGGGGCACCGGATCATGGGCATCGCGTACGTGAACAGCAATTCCCGCGCGGAGATGGCCGACGTCATCGAGACCTACAAGGACGAGTACCGGGCGCGCGGCCATGGCGATCCCGATGCCCTCGAGATGCCGATTGCCTTCCACGTCCACGTTGCTGAGTCTCTAGCGGAGGCCGAGGAGAACGCCAAGGAGGCGATCAACCTGTACCTCCGCACACGCCAGTACGGAAAGAACATTCAGTACGAGGACCTGCGGGCTCGCCAGCAGGCTATCTTTGGTACACCCGACGACGTGATCGAGCAAATTAAGGCCTATCAGGAGATTGGCGTCAACCATTTCATGGCCTTCATGAACTTCGGCGGACTCGAGCAGAAGAAGGTTCTGCGCAGCATGGAGTTGTTTGCGAAGCACGTGATGCCAGCGTTTCAGGCCGCCGAGGTGAAGTAGGCCTCATGCCTGGGCGCGATCCTGCAGATCTGGTGTTGGATGCGTCCGCTTCCCACGGGTGACGTGAAGATAGGCTGCATGTCAGGCTACATGTCAGGCTACATGTCAGGCTACATGTCAGGCTACATGTCAGGCTACATGTCAGGGTGCGTTCCTTCAGGCGGGTGTTGCGCAGCTTGGGCTTCCCACGGCTGCGGAACAGGAAAGGCCTTCTGCCCGCATTTGCACCAGACCGAACGGTAGGGATGTTCTGAGAAATGCTCTCGGCCGCACGTGCACAAGTACTTGGTTACGGGGATGACCTTCGTGACCCCGGTGGAGCCAGAGGCTCCTGCTGTACCGGGGGCTCCAGACAATCCCACGAGATATACGTCCGTTGGCGTCCAGTTCGGCATCCACTTTACATCTTTCTCGCGGGTTGGGAACTGAACGAGAACCGATTTTCCGTCAGCCGTTTCGCACCGGCGCCGTCCGCCATGAAGCTTCAGGACGTTATGCGGTGACTCGGATTCAACCAAGTAGGTAAATGGGTTTTCCATGTTACTGTCGTCAACTGCATACCCCACAATCTGATACCACTTGAGGACTCTTGTTTTCATGACGTATCACCCTATCCCTTTTGGGTATCCAGTTGTCAAACTACATTGGCTTGGTGAGAAACCACCATGTGAGTCCGGTGGCAATCGCCGGGATCAGGTACCATACTAGGTCGACTGTTTTAAAACTTTTTTTGGTTACTGTCGCCATATGATTCTCGCGCACAATTTATGCCCCCATCCATTTGCGGTAAGGAAATTCTATAACGCACAGCCGGAAAATCCTGTCACAATACACCGTCGGAATATGGGAGGTTTTAGGTTTTATCTGGTAGATGCCGATTGTTAAGTCAGCGGGAGTGGACGCGGAGCCCATGTAAGTCGGTGAAACCGACTTAGACCATGCTGGAGCGTTTTGCTTAGTCGGCGGGACCGACTTAAGTCGAGAAAATGTGGTCGCTAAGTCGCTGTGAGCGACTTAGCGGATGTCCGAACGGGCCGCAGAGCCCATGTAAGTCGGTGAAACCGACTTAGACGATGCTGAAGCGTTTTGCTTAGTCGGCGGCACCGACTTAAAGAGAGAAAATGTGGTCGCTAAGTCGCTGTGAGCGACTTAGCCGATGTCCGAACGGGCCGCAGAGCCCATGTAAGTCGGTGAAACCGACTTAGACCATGCTGAAGCGTTTTGCTTAGTCGGTGGCACCGACTTAAAGAGAGAAAATGTGGTCGCTAAGTCGCTGCGGGCGACTTAGCGGATGTCCGAACGGGCCGCAGAGCCCATGTAAGTCGGTGAAACCGACTTAGACGATGCTGAAGCGTTTTGCTTAGTCGGCGGCACCGACTTAAAGAGAGAAAATGTGGTCGCTAAGTCGCTGTGAGCGACTTAGCCGCGGGTGGAAGGGGCCGCAGAGCCCATGTAAGTCGGTGAAACCGACTTAGACGATGCTGAAGCGTTTTGCTTAGTCGGCGGGACCGACTTAAATAGAGGAAATGTGGACGCTAAGTCGCTACGGGCGACTTAGCCGCGGGTGGAAGGGGTCAATTTGTTCAAGGATGCTGTTCCACACGAGCGACTGGAACTACAGTGACTGGCACTAAACTGGAATGCTGCTAAGATAGTTGACGCCGAAAACGTTTTCGGATACTATGGCCTCATAGTCGAAATTAGAAGTAGGTTGAGCATGAAATGACAGTCACCATACGCGAAGTAGCAAAAGCTGCAGGAGTCTCTATCACTACGGTTTCCCGCGCCTTAAATGGCTATTCAGACGTAAATCTCGACACCAAACGCAAGGTTTTGGAAGTAGCGGAGCGTCTGAACTATCGTCCGAGCCAAGTCGCGAGAAGCTTGGTGATGAAACGTACACGCACCATTGGGCTGTTAATTTCGGACTTCAACCGAGAGCCAGGCGGACAGTACTTCATGTTTGACGTACTGGCCGGTATTCATGAGCGGCTTGCCGCCGTTGGATACGACTTGACCCTGGTCAGCACCACAACTGCTCAACAAAGATTGGTCTCCTACTTGGATTTGTGCACGGAAAAGCGTTTCGACGGGGTTATCGTTATGGGAATTCGCTTGGACGACCCCTATGTTCATGAAGTGGTTGAAGCTCCTTTGCCGAGCGTCGTGATCGACTTGCCGCTCATCAGCAAACACTGTGCGTACGTTATGACGGACAACGTCAACGGATCGCGATTTGCTGTCCGGCACTTGCTCGAAAGAGGTCATCGCAAAATTGGTTTTGTGAACGGGCATCAGCAGGCGGCGGTCAGCCAGGAGCGCCGCAGGGGATACGAAGATGCGCTTCGTGTACAAAAGATTCCCTATGAAGAAGACTGGGTGTACAATGCAGACTTTACATTACAGGGCGGCATTCGTGGGTTGAAAGAGCTGCTAGAGCGCCACAAGGACATGACGGCCGTCTATTTCGCGTCGGATCTGATGGCGATTGGCGCTTTACGCTACTGCCGAGAACAAGGCATTCAGGTGCCTGGGGACCTGGCTATCGTGGGGTTTGACAACATTGATCTGACTCAATTTGTGAGTCCGACTGTTTCGACCATTGCGCAGCCACGGTATGAAATGGGTACGACTGCGACCGATCTCCTGATCGGGATGCTCGACGACAACAGACTGGGTGAGGGTAGAATGCTCTCGCCGGAACTCATCGTCCGTGAGACTTCGTAATCCCCACGTCCTTGGCATCGTCACGTCCTTGGCTGGAATGGTCTGTGCGATATCTGAGACGCCGTAATCGTCACTCTCTTCACCATAACGATTTGAGCCTTATGGTGAAATGAATGCGCATACACGATGTGAGCATACTAAGGCTCGTCTCAGCATGCACGCATACTTACTTGTCATGTCCGCAATGGTGTCTAAATCAGTTCACTATCCGAAACCGATTCTATATCTAAAACCACCGGTTAGATAAGAGGACTAGATTGAATGTATAACACGGTTGGAATCAGCTAGTGGTTGGAATCAGCTAGACCGTGCCGAGTAAGGGCATTCACGCACGACATTACAAAATATCAAATACCTTACCCTATACCGAAAACGTTTCGGACGAAACCGGCCGAGAAATTACGTCCGAGGTCGAAGCATCACGCATCAGCAGCGAAAATCACGAATCACGTTCTCAAGATTGCCAATGACGCTGATTCACCACGAGTGGCTAACATGGAGGGACTACAGCATGGAATTTCACGTGATTAAAGAGAACGACCTATTCTATCTGTCAGATCTGGATGGGCAATTACCTGAGAAAGAACAGAACAGAGATGGGTATGGATTGTTTTTGCATGATACGAGGGTTCTCTCTGAGTGGAAGTGGCACGCAGGGCCGGGAAACCTTCGTCGGATCGGATCGGACAGTGCACAGAACTTCCAAGCATCCTTCTGGTACTCGAACACCGCAATGACTGGAAATAATGGCGGTTTTGTGCAGGATCAGTCGGTTCTTGTGACCCGTCAGCAGTTTGTAAGCGGTGACCGCTTTTACGAAGAGTGTTCGTTCGAGAACTTCAGCGATGAACCTTTGACGTTCGATTTTGCGTACACGGCATCCGCAGACTACGCGGACATGTTTGATGTTCGCGGATACGCAGAGCAGACCATTACGAGACAGATTGACGCCTCTGTGGAGCAGAAGTCCTTGGTGTTTTCCTACCGGGCCGTAGATGGTGTCTTGTGTCGCACGGTAGTGGCGTTTGCCGCAGATGATGACATGGACGTTCAGGCTGCAATGAAGGACGGGCGCGGGGAATTGTCCCTGACGCTGCAAATCCCAGCACAAAGCGTGCGAAGATGGGTCGTCATCGTCGCGCCGACCATTGTGGAGGCTGCTGAACAACAGGGCGCGCAGGGTGCTGTTGCTGACTCCCAGGCCACGGGAGTCGCAGAACCGGCCGTGGCCGCCCTCACCACGTCGTCGGCCGTCTCAGATTCCACCGCCGCATTCGTTCCAGGCATTGACGAAAACCAAAACGTTTTGGATGCCGTTCACGTGGAGAAGGAACGCATTGCGTCTTCCTACCAAAATTGGTTCAATCGCGCGCCTCGCGTCACAGGCGAAGAAGTGTTCGAGCGCTGGTATCAGAGGGGCCTTAGAGACCTGCGGATGCTCGCGACGGACATCGGATACGGATCATTCCCGGTTGCCGGTGTGCCTTGGTATTCCGTTCCGTTCGGGCGCGACAGCTTAATTACGGCCATGCAATCTCTGTCTGTCAATCAGGACATGGCGCGGGGTACACTCGCTACCATGGCTATGTTCCAAGGGACGGAGCTGAATCCCACCCGCGACGAGCAACCGGGGAAGATCATGCACGAGCTTCGCCCAGGCGAGCTGACTCGGATCGGTCTAAAACCGTTTGGTCCTTACTATGGCACGATTGATGCGACACCGTTGTTTTTGAACCTCGCGGCGGACTATCTGTCCTGGACGGGCGATCTCGATTTCATCCGGAGCCTCACCGACAACGTGAAGCGCGCATTCGCTTGGATGGAGAACTACGGAGACAGAGACGGAGACGGTTTCATCGAGTATCAGCGCGAGGCGGAAGGCGGTATCTCGAACCAGGGCTGGAAGGACTCCGGAGACTCGGTCATGCACCAGGACGGGGAATTCGCCAAGGGCAGCATTGCCTTGTGTGAAGTTCAGGGCTATGTGTACCGCGCCTATGCCAAGTGGGCAGAAGTGTATCATCTGCTAGGCCGCGAAGACTTGGCTGCCGATGCGAAACAGAAGGCCGAACGCCTGCAACAGCGTTTCATCGATAAATTCTGGATAGATGCGGAAAATACCGTAGCTCTTGCGTTAGACGGAAACAAGCAGCGCGTTGAGCCTGCGTCCTCGAACATGGGGCAGGTGCTGTGGAGCGGTATCTTGCCGCACCGTCTCGCGAATCGGCTGATTGACCGATTGCTTGAAGATGACATGAACAGCGGCTTTGGGATTCGCACCTTATCGACCAAAGAAGTCCGCTACAACCCAATTTCGTACCACAATGGATCGGTCTGGCCGCACGACAACTCCATCATCATCGCAGGTATGGCGAAATATGGACGCCACGACGCGGTAGGCCAGGTGACCGAGGGGTTGCTTAGAGCCAGTGAAGGTTTCGACCTGTGGAGGTTGCCTGAACTGTACGGTGGACTCAGTGCAGAGTCCGTGCAAGCCCCCGTTCCGTATCCCGTGTCCTGCTCACCGCAGGCGTGGGCCGCTGCGACTCCGCTGCTCGTGTTGCAGTCCATCCTGAATCTGCAACCGGACGTCCCAGGCGGCAAGGTTTACATGGGGCCCGAGTTGCCAAGCCAAGTGACGCGATTGTCCATCGTCGGGATCCCGATCGGCAACGGATGTCTGTCTCTCGAGTTGAGACGGGGAGAAGATGGTCGGACGGAGACCGTGATCGCCGAAAATACAACTGGGCTGGAGCTTGTGCTCGGGACCTTCAAGGAGGTGGATCGGGTACCTCAATAAACCACCGTTCTTGATGGATGTTGCACAAACCGATTTAAGATACCAAAGGGCAAATTTAAGACACCAACGGGCAAATGTCGGTACTGAAAAGGATTCTAACTGGGAGGGTTAATCACAATGAACAAGTGGCAAAAGTGGTCGAGCGTCGCAGCAACAGCAGTGATGGGCGTTGGTCTGTTGGCAGGTTGCGGATCGCAAAGCACGAGCACCAGCAACACCGCGAACGGCACGCAAAACCTGGGTACGGCTTCCAATCCGGTCAATCTGACAGTGGGTATTGCATCTTCAGGTCCTGCAGAAACGACGCTCGTCAACAATCAGGTCAAGCTATTTGAGAAGCAGTACCCAAACATTCACGTGACCGTCAAGCCGTTCTCCGGCAACGAGCTGCAAGACCTGCAAGCAGAACTCGCAGCACATACAGCACCAGACATTTTCTATGTGGATTCCTCGATTGCACAGCAACTTGAGCAATCCGGTGCCATTGCACCGCTCGACAGTTATATGAAGCAAGACAACTTCCCAACCAGTAACTACGAAGCTTCCTTGATGAAGGCATTCCAGTGGCAAGGAAAGCAGTACGGCATTCCGAAAGACGAGAACAGCTTGGCGCTCGAGTCGAACATGACCTTGCTGAACAAGGCTGGCATCACGTCGCCGCCGAAGACATGGGGAGAGTTCGAAACCGACGCTGCGAAACTGAAGGCCAAAGGCATTGCGCCGCTCGCTTTCCCGATTGACGTTGCACGTTACTATCCGTTCATCCTGAACTTCGGCGGCAGCTACTACGACGCAACCAGTAACAAGGTCACCTTCACCAACCCGGCGAACAATGCGGGATTGAACTTCTTCTTGCAGAATGAACAGAAAGGTTACCTCGTCAACCCGAGCAACCTTGGCGGATCCTGGGCTGGCGTTCCGTTTGCACAGGGCAAGGTGGCCATGGCTGCAGAAGGTGCATGGTTGATTCCTTCCATGCAGCAGACCGCACCAAACATGAAGTACACCATCACGGACTTCCCGACACAAAATGGAAAGGCCAACAACATGGTGTACACCGTGGCTTACGAAATGGCAGCAAGCTCAAAGAATCCAGCAGCTGCTGCGAAACTGTTGTTCTTCTTAACGGGCGCGCAAGCGGAAAAAATGACGGCACAGTCTGGTCTGGCGATTCCGTCTTACATCCCGGATCAATCCGTGTTCCTTAAGTCCAACCCGTCCTATCAAGCGTTTGTGGACGGTGTGAAGAACGGCACCGCATACCAGTTCGGACCATCCGGCAACAACTTCGTCAACGCCATCAATGCCGCAACACAAGCAGGCGTGCTGAAGAAACTGTCGCCTTCCGCAGTGCTGAGCCAAGCGCAGAGCACATTCCAGTCCCAAAGCCAACAGTAATCGTCAAGCGAGAATGTGCCCCCCTTGAGGGGGGCAACCCTTCTTGCAGGAAAGGCGGAAGAAGATGAAACGAACGGGTTCTCAACGCAAAAGCAGGTTCGATCAGGCGATGGCTGGCTACTTGTTCTTACTGCCGGCGATTGTATCCTTGTGTGTGTTCCTCATCGGACCGATTATTTACGCTTTGTATATCAGCTTCTTTCATTTTTCATTTCTTGATCCGCAAAATAAAGCATTCATCGGGCTGAAAAACTACATCCATCTGTTTCGCGATCCGCTGTTTTTACGCGCCTTGTGGAACACGACGCTGTATGCGATTGTCGTTGTCCCTGTACAAACGGCGATTGCTCTGTTCCTCGCGCTCACTGTCAACAACCTGAAGGGCAAGACGTTCTTCCGGATCGTGTATTACTTACCAACTGTGACATCGACCGTTGCCACGAGCTTGATGTTCATGTTCATCTTTGAGCCGCAGGGTTTGCTAAACAACTTCCTGAAAGTGTTTGGCATTCACGGGCCCAACTACTTCAACAGTCCGACGTTTGCACTTCCGTCTATTATGGCCATTGCGATTTGGTCAAGCGTGGGTCAATACATGATCATCTATCTGGCTGGTTTGCAGGACCTTCCCGCTGAAGTCTACGAAGCGGCAGCCTTGGACGGTGCCACAGGCTGGCGTTTGTTGAAATACATCACACTACCGCTGTTGAAACGCACTACGTTCTTGAACGTCGTCTTGTCCTTGATTGGCACATTTCAGGTCTTTGACCAAATGGACGTCATTTCACAGGGCACAGGCGGACCGCTCAACTCCACCTTGTCCGTCGTCCTCGACTTGTTCAACCAAGCGATGTCGCAGAACATGGGTTACGCATCTGCCATTGGGTTTGTGCTCTTCATCATCATTTTGATTCTCACGGTCATCCAGAAGTACTTCTTTGAACGCAACGACGAGGCGGGGGTATAAGCATGCAAAAGAGGATCTCACCTGCATTTTACGTGGTTGCTATCGTGTACTCGTTTATTTCGCTCGTGCCGTTTGTTTGGTCCGTCTACACTTCGTTCAAGCCAACCAACGGTGTATATAACACTTGGGTTCCGTTCAGTAAGCTGACACTGAACAGTTACAAGTACCTGCTGACGTCACCGCAGGTATCCTTCATGCAGTGGCTTTTGAACAGTATCATCGTCGCGCTGATTGTGACCATTGGAAACCTGATTGTGAATACACTCGCCGGCTACGCGTTTGCCCGCTTTAAATTTCCCGGCAGAGGGCCACTGTTTATGGTTTTTCTCGCCGTGATGATGATCCCTGGACAAGTCGTACTGGTACCCATGTACATCCTGCTTGCGCATTTGGGCTGGATCAATACGTATCAAGGTCTCACCATTCCGTTTTTGATGAGTCCGTTTATGATTTTCTTGGCCCGTCAGTTTTTCCTCGGGATGCCAAACGAGCTTGAAGAAGCGGCGAAAGTTGATGGACTTGGTGCGTGGGGTATCTTCTTCCGGATTTTCCTGCCGCTTGCCCGGCCACTCATTGCCACACAGACCATCTTCACCTTCCAAGGCAACTGGAACTCATTTCTGTGGACGTCACTCTTGGAGAGCAGCCAGAACATGTACACGCTGCCTGTTGGCCTGAACAATCTGTATGGACAGTACAACGCCTACTGGAATCAGGTGTTGGCAGGGGTGCTTTTGCTGACCATACCGATGATTATCATCTTCTTCATCTTCCAGAAGCAGTTCGTGCAGGGCATCTCGACGAGCGGCATCAAGTAAGCGAACGCGCTAGTTCGCGATTTCCGCCCGATTCCTGCCCGAGCTTTTGGACTGGTAGAGAGCCTCGTCGGCGCGACGCAGCAGGGAGTGTATGTCTTCGCCGATCCGAAACTCGGCGACGCCAAAGCTGGCCGTCGCTCCGCCGACGTGAAACTCTCGCTGTTCAAGGGCTTCACGTACATTCTCAGCCAGTCGCTTTGCCTCGCCACTTCCGAGACCCGGTGCGACAATCAGGAACTCATCCCCGCCCCAACGCCCGAACAGGCAGGGGGACTTCACGACATCGAGCACCGAAGATGTGACTTCCACGAGAAGCGTGTCACCGTGATCGTGCCCATATGTATCGTTAATCTGCTTAAACTCATCGAGGTCCATCAGGATGACGCAGAGTGGAACGTGGGTCTGTGCAGAGATGTTTATCTCTCTTGCTAGCTCAGCCTGAATTGACCTGCGATTTGCAATGCCGAGTAGAAAATCCGTTTTGGCGATTTGCTCCATCTGAAGTGTCGATTCGCGCGAGCCCATGTACAGTCCCCGCAGCTTCGCATACAGCGCCAGAAATACAATTAACAAGAACTGTGACAGGTATGTCTGCGACAGCATTAGGAACGCCTGTTTTCCCTGTTCAGTGTCGATGTACAAACCGACAAAAAGCGCACTGATGGCAATCCAAACCCCTACCACCGCCACGGACAGATAGGTTGCCGTCCGTCTGCTGAAAAGCAAGAAAGACAGCACGAAGCTGACGGACAACCACGGAATCATCCAGAGGAACTCGCTGAATAGCGCACTATCATCCCAGAACAGCAGGTAGGCAAGCTTCAAACTGATGCCGACCGTCAGGTACACATAAAGAATGGCAACCACCGCGTGAAGCCGCTTTGGGTGTCGCCATAGTACCAAAATCAGGCCTGCCTGAAGGCTGGTGCCAAGCGCAGATCCGTCGAGCGGCATCGGGTTGGGGGATCCGAACCGGATCGTAAAGAACAGCCGGATGACGGTTGCGCATAGCCCAATGAACATGGCGAACAGCATAAATCGGTATATGGATAACTCAAGACTACTGTCTATTGCAGCTAACGATTTGTTGTGTCCGGAAATGGCCTTCACCCCTTTACTCCCACGCTTCGTTCTCGTAAATCTCGCAATACATTACTGTAAACCTCAATATGCATGATTCTTTGAATATGTCAACAAGAAGTTTATTGAAATACTGTGCGGCGAACCCGAATTGATGGACCATTCTCGCGCCGTCGGAGCAAGCACGCCACGAACTCATTCGCTATCTATCTACTTTCCTATCTATTTTCCTATCTATATATCTATCTATATATCTATTGTCGTCTCAAGAGCGGGGGAGATGCATGGACACCAGGACGAGGCTCACATGACAAGCGGCCGCAGCCATGATGGAGTAGGCAGCCACGATGGAGTAGGCAGCCACGATGGGGTAGGGCACATCATTCCCGTCAGTGCAACAACACTGGCTCAGGTTTGGCATCACCCTGCGGCTCTATTGTACGCGTCTAATGACCTTGTTTATGGTAATATCACCTACACATTGTCATAAAACGGTTGTTGGCTGTGGCCTAAAATATCATATAATTAAATAATTGTTTGATAGTGATGTGAGGTGCCATCTTGTTTCGACAAATACAAGGCAATGCAAGGACTTGCGTTTTGGCAGAACCGTTGTTCGTCGTTCCAGCGAGTCTGTATACCACGTATGCCTCCGTTTATATGTTGCATCTGCATGTTACGGACACGCAAATTGGGTTGATTACGACATTAAATTTACTGCTTCAGATTATTTCCGCATTTATCAGCGGACATTTGACTGACCGCCTTGGACGACGCAAAGCGTTATGGGTTTTTGATCTGCTCAGTTGGTCCCTCGGCGCCCTCTTATGGGCGGTAGCACAAAACTTCTGGTGGTTTGTCATTGCAGCCATGTTTAACAGCATGCAACGAATTCCAACCACCGCTTGGTATTGCCTTCTGGTCGAGGACACCCCGGCCGAGAAGCGGAGACACGTGTTTACAGGGCTCCAGATCGTGAGTGTGCTCGGCGGGCTGTTTGCGCCCATCGGTGGTGTTTTAGTCGCGCACTTTACGCTGGTGCCAGCTGTGCGGATTATGTACGTGTTCTTCTGCATTTCTGCCACCATCATGATTTACGTTCGCCATCGGGGAATGCACGAAACAGAGATTGGACTACGCAAAATGAAGGAAACGGGCAAGGCCAATTTCGGGGAGGACTTTAAGCACTACCTGACAACACTGAAGCAGATCTTTCGGAATCGCACACTTCTGTTGCTGTTTTTCGTTTACGTCCTCTGGAATTTTCAAGTCACCATCAGCAATACGTTTGTACCTGTCTATCAAGTTGAATTCCTGCACATTCCTGCCGTCATGATTTCACTCTTTCCGGCCATTTCGTCCGCCGCGATTGTCGTCATGCTGCTTACAGTGGTTCCGAGGTTCCGGGAAGAGCAAGCCAAGACACTCATGAACATCGGATTTCTGTTTCTCATCGCAGCGAACGTCTTGCTCATCGTGATCCCGGCACAAAACTTTGCACTGGTCGTCGTGAGCACAGTCCTTGCTGCAGTTGGGACGATCATTTCAAACCCGTATCTGGAATCCGTTGTAGCCAATGCGATTGATGACGAACATCGCTCGACCATGCTTTCCGTTTTAAACGTGCTCATTCTTGTCTTTGCATCGCCGGCCGGTATCATTGGAGGTTGGACCTACAGTATCGACGCCCATATCCCGATCGGTCTCATCATTGCCGCCTTCGTGGTAAGCATCGTATTCGTACGCCTTGCCAAACGTCGATCCGATTTGGAAATGCGCATGGAGACAACTGCTCATTTGGATGCATAAGGAATGGCGATTCGGGTTCTCTGGACCTACGACAAACGTTCGTGTGCAGTAGCCCAGCAGCGGCGCAATACAGGTGTAG
Organism: Paenalicyclobacillus ferrooxydans; assembly: GCF_001399675.1. Classification (GTDB taxonomy): domain Bacteria; phylum Bacillota; class Bacilli; order Alicyclobacillales; family Alicyclobacillaceae; genus Alicyclobacillus_B; species Alicyclobacillus_B ferrooxydans. Next base: position 127,306 of record NZ_LJCO01000042.1, on the reverse strand, counting down.
CAGTAAAGGCACGGCAGCAAAGGTGTGGCAGTAAAGGTGTCGCAGCGAAGTAAAGGTGTCTCAGCGAAGTAAAGGCGTAGCAGTAATGGCGTTACAGTAAATGGAGGGCACGAACTTCAGAGTTCGTGCCCCGTCCGACTTGCCCGTCTGGCTCCATGCCTGCCACTTCGCGCGATTTAGCGGAACTGAGTTCCGTTAGCTGGCGACGGGCCGCCACTGCGCGCGATTTAGCGGAACTGAGTTCCGTTATCTTTCGACGGGCCGCCGTTTCGTGTGATTTAGCGGAACTGAGTTCCGTTATCTTGCGACGGGCCGCCACTGCGCGCGATTTAGCGGAACTGAGTTCCGTTATCTTGCGACGGGCCGCCACTGCGCGCGATTTAGCGGAACTGAGTTCCGTTATCTTGCGACGGGCTGCCGTTTCGTGTGATTTAGCGGAACTGAGTTCCGTTATCTTGCGACGGGCCGCCACTGCGCGCGATTTAGCGGAACTGAGTTCCGTTATCTTGCGACGGGCCGCCACTGCGCGCGATTTAGCGGAACTGAGTTCCGTTATCTTGCGACGGGCTGCCGTTTCGTGTGATTTAGCGGAACTGAGTTCCGTTATCTTGCGACGGGCCGCCACTGCGCGCGATTTAGCGGAACTGAGTTCCGTTAGCTGGCGACGGGCTGCCGTTTCGCGTGATTTAGCGGAACTGAGTTCCGTTATCTTTCGACGGGCCGCCACTGCGCGCGATTTAGCGGAACTGAGTTCCGTTATCTACCGACGGGTCCTCCGTCCGCCCGGCGGCAGAGGACTTGAGTTCCTCTAAGGGAGCCCAAGGTCACTGCTCCAGTCCAACACCAGCCCTCGCCGCCTGTAGTCCCCACACCCATGTACCCAGTTACTCGTTGACTGCTGTCCCCACATATTCGTTCGCCGACCGCCTACGTTGGTCGATGGGGCGCCTTCGGGCCCATCCGTCCAATCCGTGAGGCCGCCTGGATAGATATGAAACTCGACCGGCACGCCAGCCTGTAGCAACCGCTCCCACATGTCACATAGTCGACGGTCTCATCGCGCAATACGTCTGCCCCGCCCCCACACGTCACGCCGGGCGGCAGTCCCGACAGGTCCCTGATACGTAAATCCATTGATATTGATTTTAACCCCAGTCTATAATGGGGGGGCCTTCCTATCAAAATTTGCAATCAAGTTGGGAGATTATAAACCGATGGATATTTTCGAGTTACGACGAGACCTGCACGCGCATCCTGAGGTTGGCTTTACGGAGTTTCGAACCGCAAATCGAGTCGTCCGGGAGCTGCAATCGTACGGCTATTCCGTTGCCTATGGCATCGATGTGATGGTGCCCGAGTCTCGGAGAGGATTGCCGTCCGCTGACCAACTGACCCGTGCCTATCAGCGCGCGAAGGAAGATGGTGCGGATGAGACCATCCTTCGTGCCATGGATGGCGGGCTTACAGGGGTCGTTGCTACTCTCAAGGGACGTGGTGACGGGCCAACGGTCGCCTTTCGCTTCGATATGGATGCTCTGCCCATCATGGAAAGTCAGGAATCCACGCACCTTCCACATATCAACGGTTTTCGATCCGTTCACGACGGCGAAATGCACGCTTGTGGTCACGACGGGCACACCGCCATTGGACTCACCTTCGCTAAAATGATAGCAAGTCAGCCATTCAACGGGACCCTCAAACTCATTTTCCAACCTGCGGAAGAAGGTGGACGGGGTGCGAAGTCCATGGTTGACAAAGGCGTCGTTGACGACGTGGACAAGTTGTTTTGTTTCCACTTAGGCCTCGATCTGCCGCTGCACGCGGTAAGCGGCGGAACGAATGAATTTCTCGCATCCACAAAGTTAGAAGTCCACTATCAAGGTGTCTCTGCACATGCGGCTGCCGCACCGGAGAAGGGGAGAAACGCGCTGCTTGGTGCAGCCACGGCGCTTCTGAATATTCACGCACTGCCGCGTTTCAGTTCAGGTGCTACGCGTGTGAACGTCGGTGTGCTCGAAGGCGGGACGGCCCCAAACATCATCCCCGACAAGGCCAAGATGGTATTGGAATGCCGCGCTGAAACCTATGAGGACAACCTCGATTTGGAGCAACGAGTCCGCGCGATTCTGGAGCATAGTGCCCTCATGCACGGCCTCACGTATCAGATTGAGAACATCGGTGAAGCAGCCACAGCCGTTTGTGATCCAGAGCTAAAAGAAGTCGTTCTCGAGGCCGCAAAATCCGTGCCGTTCTTCACAGATTATCAGGATGAGCATCCACTTGGTGCCAGCGAAGATGCAACCTTTTTGATGCGCCGTGTGCAGGAGCGAGGGGGAAAAGTGACGTATTCCATTCTTGGAACCACCATCGCCGCACCTCATCACAATCCGAAGTTCGACATCGATGAAGAAATCTTGCCAGCAGCGGTAGACTTGCTTCTGCAGATAGCGATACAATCACTGAAATGAACTGAAATGAAAAGAACGGAGGAGTAGCTGTGGCGAAGATCCGTTTAGGACTCCTCGGTGCAGATGATTCTCTTTCAGTCATCGAGCAAGTTGCCAGGGAATTCGGCGAATTCACCGTGATCCCCGTGGTTTATTGGGAAGAAAGCGAGATAGCGGATCGGATCAGGCCCTATCTGTCGGAGGTCGATGCCTGGCTGTGCAGCGGCCAGGTACCGTTCTCGATTTCCAAGGAACTTCAAGTGGATCGCCCGATTTTTTATACGAGGCACTCCAGTGAAGGCCTGTATAAGGTGCTTTTGTATCTATCCCACGAACAAGGGCTGCATATTTCCGATCTCAGCTTTGATACCCTGAGTCCCGACACCATGAACGGGCTGTTATCGGAGATAGGTGTCGATGCGAAGCTCCACTTAAAGCACTATACCGGCGTCATCCATTCCGAAGAGCTGGTTCGGTTCCATCAGGCGCTGTGGGAACAGGGACAAACGAAGGCCGTTGTCACATGTTTGCGATCCGCTCAGTTGAAGCTGCAGCAACTCGGTATTCCGGCGATGCACATCACACCGACGAAGAGCGAAGTGCGACAGGTGCTGGAGACGATGGCCAAGACGTTAAATCTCTTGGTATCGCGTGATGCTCAGGTTGCAGTTCAGCTTATTCACCGATCGCAAACCGGATCAGACGTAACGGAACAGGTGTTGGATGCAGCGATCCATCGATATGCTCGTCACTTGCATGGAACGACACAACAGGTACACACAAATCGGTGGGCCGTCTACACAACCCGCGGTGTCATCGACGAAATTACAAGTCGCTTTACACAACGTCCTCCGTTTGCGAAGGTCACGGCGCTCGCAGATGACTCCGTCTGCGGAGGTATGGGGGTAGGGGCAACCGTTCGAGAGGCACTAGACAGGGCTCGGTTGGCGCTGGAACAGGCGCAAATTTACGGCCCGGGGAACTGGGCGTCCGCTCTCGAGACGAACACAATCCTGGCCCCACTCGGAGAACAGAACGATCTGCTCCCTTTAGACTACGGCCGAGAGGATTTACAACAGTTAAGCGGTGAGGTGCCTTTGAGTGCACTCACACTGTCCAAAATTGCAAGTGTACTGACCAAGCGTAAATCAACGCGGATCACGGTGAATGAATTGGCAGAGTATTTCAACATCCTCCCGCGCAGTGCACGTCGAATTTTACTGCGGCTTGAAGAACACGGACTCGCGACCATTGTCGGAGAAGAGACAGCGTATCAGCGAGGAAGACCGCGCAAAATCTACGACATCTGTCTGTAGATGATCATCACCCGCAGGTTCGGGTAACCACTCAGAATTCAGGTAACCCTCGTCCAGCCACCATGCCCGGTGGCTGTTTTGTTTTATAGAGCCAACTGCACCAAGTTGGCTCACCTCTGATTACCGATCCATTTCCAAGACGTCCCCATCACCTCTGATTACCATTCTAACTCCATCTCTGATTGCATCGATGATTCTGACCATCGTGTATTTTTGAATCGGAAAAATAAAAACTCTTGTCGAATAATTTCAATAGATGCTATTATAAGAGCATTCTCGCTGAGCCGAAAATGAACCGTAAATTGAAAGTGTGAGAGTGCCCCCTTTTTCGTTCCCGCAGCGGACAAAAAGTGAGGTCGTCAGACATCTCAACCGGTCAGTCGTAACATCCCAAACGGCAAGCTATGACACCTCAGCCGGCAAGCCGTAACACCTCAGCCGGTAAGTCATCACGTAAAGGAGACGAGCATCATGTCCATCAACCTCTCAGATATGAAATCATATGTCGCAGCTGTGCAAGAAGACGTCGTGAAATGGCGTCGTCATCTGCATGAGAACCCCGAATTGTCGTTTGAAGAGGCAGAAACATCCCAGTTTGTCTATGACACGCTGATGACATTTGACGGACTGGAAGTGACACGGCCAACCAAAACCAGTGTGCTCGCAAAGTTGAAAGGGAGCCATCTAGGTCCAGTCCTTGGCATCCGCGCGGATATGGACGCGCTGCCGATCAACGAAGAAAACGCATTCGAATTCACATCCAAGACGCCTGGCAAGATGCACGCGTGCGGACATGATGGCCATACCGCGATGCTGCTTGGTACGGCCAAGATTCTCACTCAACTCAAAGACCAAATTCACGGGGAAGTCCGGTTTATCTTCCAGCATGCGGAGGAACTGTTTCCTGGCGGTGCACAGCAGATGGTCGATGCAGGTGTGTTAGAAGGTGTTGAGGCGGTCATCGGAATTCACCTTTGGTCTCCGCTTGAGATTGGAAAAATCGCCGTGCGCCCCGGCCCGTTTATGGCTGCATCCGACGCGTTTCATATCAGCATCCAAGGGAAGGGCGGCCATGCGGCACAGCCGCATTTCACCATCGATCCCGTCGTGATCGCCGCCCAAGTCGTCACCAACCTGCAACACATTGTCTCACGGAATTTTGATCCGCTCGATCCGCTGGTGCTGTCCATTACTCAGTTCCACGCTGGAACCGCACACAACATCATCCCGGAGAAGGTGGAGATGGCCGGAACCGTTCGGTCTTTCAAACCCGAGCTGCGAAATGAAGTGCCGATGCATATGGAGCGGATCATCAAAGGAGTCACGGAGGCCCACGGCGCGTCTTATGAGTTCAGCTATGAGAAGGGGTACGCAGCCGTCATCAATGATGCGGCGGTCACCGAGAAGGTGCGCACAGCACTCGTTGAAACCTTTGGTGAGGATGTTGTGGTCGAGGGAGAGCAGCAGATGGGCGGGGAAGACTTCTCCGCATATCAACAAGTGATCCCAGGGAGCTTTTTCTACGTGGGTGCCGGTAACGCGGACAAAGGCATCGTGTATCCACATCATCACCCCAAATTCACCATCGATGAAGATGCACTGCCAATCGGCGTCGAGTCATTCGTGAACATCGTTCTGAAAACGATGGGAGCGTAAATGATAGGTATCGCAAATGCGAGAGTAAACGATACGCATATCAAATGGAAAGGGGGTTGCCTGATATGGCGATCCGCTGGTTGACACTCGTTCCCCTGTTGTTCATTTTCGTTGGCGTGGCCTTTGCAAATCACGCAACACCGATTGTACTTGGCATGCCATTTCTCTTTTTCTACATGGTCTTATGTATCGTTGTGACTTCCGTCTGCATGGCTATCGTTTATAAGTTTGATCCAACCAACAAAGAGGGGAAGTGAACCCATGCATACAGCGCCGATTGTTATCATATTTGGCACCATCGTCATTGCACTGATATTGGCCGTGCTGTCTCACCGACGGAAAAAGATGAGCCTGGAACAGTGGAGTGTCGGCGGACGTGGATTTGGTGTTTTGTTCGTGTTCTTGCTGCTCGCCGGCGAAATCTATACCACCTTCACTTTCCTAGGCGGCAGCGGCTGGGCGTATGGAACGGGTGGTCCGACCGCGTACATTCTTGCGTATGGGGCTGTGGCCTACCTCTTGTCTTATTTCTTGCTCCCACCCGTCTGGAGATACGCCAAGGAACACAATCTCATTTCTCAACCGGACTTTTTTAATAAGAAGTTTGACAGCAAATGGCTTGGCATTCTCGTTGCCGTCGTTGGCGTCGTGGCTATCGTTCCATATTTGCAGTCACAAATGACAGGCCTTGGTTTGATAGTGGAAACCGCATCCTACGGGGCTATCCATCAGTCGGTTGCGATTGGGATCGCGATGATTGTCCTGGCATTCTATGTCACCTTGAGCGGCATTCACGGAACAGCATGGACAGCTGTACTCAAAGACATTACCATTCTCACGGTTGTGATTATCATTGGTATTGCTTTGCCGATGCATGTGGGTGGATTTCACGCCATGTTTACAAAAATCAACGCTGAAAAGCCAGGTTTCTTGACGCTTGGTGCCAAGGGAATGGGAGTTCCGTGGTTTATCTCTACGGTCGCCCTGACAGGCCTCGGGTTTTATATGTGGCCACACGCCTTTGGTGCAGTCTACACAGCCAAACATGAACGTGTTTTCCGGAAGAATGCAATCTTCCTTCCACTCTATCAACTGATTCTGCTGTTTGTCTTCTTTGCAGGATTCGCAGCAATCTTGATTACACCAGGCTTAAAAAATACAAACCTGGCACTGCTCGTCGCGGTTCAAAAGGTGTTCCCAGGTTGGTTCGTAGGGATCATCGGCGGTGCTGGCGTGTTGACGGCCATTGTCCCGGGTTCCTTAATGTTGATGGCTGCCGGCACCTTAATTGCAGAAAACATCTATCGTCCCATCGTGGGCAATGCCTCACCAAAACAGGTGCAGGTTGTGGCGCGTGTGATGGTTTGGGTCGTGGCGGCAGTTACGTTCTTGTTCTCCATTCACAGTAATGCTGCGATTGTCGCCTTGCTGCTCATGGGTTACAACTTTGTTTCACAGTTTTTCCCGACCCTGTTGCTGAGTATTTTTGCACGCCGCGCAGTCAGCAAACCGGGTGCGTTTGCCGGAATTCTGGTCGGCGTGGCCATGGTCGTGTACTTTACCATGACCAAACAATCGCTGGTGTTCGGCCTCAACTCAGGTTTCTGGGCACTCCTCGTGAACTTCATTGTGGTTTTGGTTGTCTCCGCAGCTACGCGTGACGTATCGCGGAATCAGGTCACGAGCGCGGCACAGTCCTGATGACGGTTTGACAGGACAACCTGAGTTTCACAGCGACGGGAACAGCAGAGAGTACAAAAACAATCATGTGACATAGACGTTGAACGAGCGCAGGCCCACGGAATCCCTCCGTGGGCCTGTTTGGCGTGATGCGCTCGGCAATGGGCGATATCAATATGGTGAAAGTCCAGAATGGTGAAATTCCAGAATGGCGAAAGTACCGACAGCTATTAGCTTAAGGTGAGGGTGTCCACCGCAGGTTCGCATTCACCGGCTGAAGTCCCCGCACCAATGCACCTACATACTCGTTGACTGCCCGTTGGCTGATCGGCGCATCCGGTACGAATAGCTCAAAGCCGTGGAAGCCGCCCGGGTAGATATGAAACTCGACCGGTACGCCAGCCTGTTGCAACCGAGTTACGTACTCGATGGTCTCATCGCGGAACACGTCTGCGCCGCCCACACACGTGTAGCAGGGCGGCAAGCCTGACAGGTCCTCAGCCCGCGTTGGTGCTGCATATGGGGATACTGCTGCCGACCCGGTATCTGAGCCCACGTCCAGCCGACCAGTCACGAGCGCACCCCTTGCACCAACATCCGTGCTGCTGCTCGCGCCTGCACCGCCACCTGCATCCGCTGCATCACCTGCACTGCCGTCCATACTGCCGCGACCGTCACCGCTCACCGAACCGGTTAAGTACATCTGCCATGCAGCGATGTTTGTCTGCCGGTTCCACACCCGTTCGTCCCTAATCTCATGGCTCGAGGGCGTCACATTTCGGTCGTCAAGCATCGGGTAAAGCGGCATCTGGAAGCAGATGGACGGCCCACCCCTGTCGCGTGCTAATAAGGCGAGTGCGGCCGTCAGCCCGCCGCCTGCACTCGCTCCCGCGATGGCGATCCGATTCCTATCCACACCAAGCTCCTCAGCGGAATCTGCCAGCCACTTCAGTGCCGCATAGCAGTCTTCAATTGCAGCCGGGAATGGGTGCTCGGGGGCCAACCGATAGTTGACCGATGCAACTAGACACTTTCCCTCATCGACAAAACGCTGGCAAAGCCCATCGTCCTGTTCATGCGTGCCAAGGATGTAGCCGCCGCCGTGGATCCATAAGACCGCGGGGATGTCAGCTTCCTTCCCGACTGGTTCATAGACTCGTATCCATACGGTGGGCGCGCCGTCCGGACCTGGAATCTCCCGATCCGATATCACGACACCTGCTACCCTCTCGGCCGGGGGGAGAATACTCGGACTTCGGATCGTTTCTAGGTCTGTAAAATCAATCACGGGAATCTGAGCAAACATTGGCTGCAAATCTGGATGTACTTTATTATCCAATTCAACCACCTCCAAATCTGATGACCGCATTTTGAAAGATTTTATATATCAAATATATCTGTAAATTAAACTATAAAGAACAGACTATCACGCTGTTCATGATGACCGCAGGCTCTATATGAGGATTCTTGATGAGGATTGTTGATGAGGGTTAGTCATGAAGGTTAGTCATGAAGGTTAGTCATGAAGGTTAGTCATGAGGGCATGCTACGGGGTGATCGCATGAAGGACGATCTCTGATTATTACTGATGCTTCGACAATTACTGCCCAATTGATCTGATGATTTCACGATAGATCCAGTGCTTCGGTGTATGCCTTGGATCAATCTGGGTATTGTAAATAAACAATGAAGATGCATAAACAATGACCACGCGTAAACGAGGTGCCTAAGATATGAATGAGTTTCAACATGAGATGGAGAGAGTTCGGAAGTCTGCAGAATCCGAAGCAATGACAAAGCAAGCATTTCAACATATGAATCAGCAAGAAACCGATGAACTGGAGAGAACCGTCCAACTGCTCTTGGACGAAATCGCACGTGAATGTGTCAGAGGAGATGAAAACCTGCGTGTAGTACATCCATCCGATGGCAGCACAGGGTTTATCCTTCATGCTTCGTCTGCCGATTCCACGGAATTCGCAGTGTCGGCCACCTGTGCGCAGAACAAGGTTACAGTGAATGTCACCGACGGAAAATGGGAAGAGCTCCATGGAACGATGGGGAACTGGGGAGAATGGACAGATGACAAACCAGTGTACTCGGGTCCGTTCGACGAGGAGAAGATCCGCAAAAACGTGGCCAAGCAGTTTCTGCCTTGGTATAAAAACTTGGTAGGTGCACAGACGCAGTAGCACATTACAATGCTGCGTCATCATCGGCGCCAATAAAGTATGCAACTCAATACCTCAATACCTCATACATACTGACCCCCATTGAATCAACTCCATGTGGGCCCCGAAAGGGGTCCTGGACCTCTCACGTTCTTAAGGTAAGCGTCTAAACGTTCGCTCGATAACCCCCGAATTGTATTTGTCGCGCCGACCGGCGCTCCTCCAAAGTCAGGTTCACATGCTGCTTCAACGATGCGTTCTCCTATTCCAGACTCACGATGAACCAACCCGGGTACGGGAGTTTTTCTAACGACCCAATTCCCATAGCACCTTTCGAGCCATCGTAACCGTTGCGTAACGGTTGGCTGCCGTTTTCGAGCCATCGTAACTGTTACGCAGCGGAAGCCTGCCATTGATGGGCTACAAGACTTCGGCGCAGTATTTCAATAAATATTAATCTTGGTAGGATTCTGCGATTTATTATTGAAGATATATAACGTTAGGACAATATTTACATAACATCTGGGGGTGTCAGGATGAAAAAGAGTAAATCAGGGAGCAGGCACTGGACGAAAGCGTTAGCGGTGGTTGCGCTGTCGGGAGTGCCATTTTTGGCGATCGCGTCGCCTGCCATGGCTGCTTCATCGTCATCATCTGTGGAGGTTCCACAGGGTGTAGGCTCACAGGTGCTACAACAGGCACAGGTCTTTGGCAACACGCCTGCAGATACACCGGTAACTGTCAGCATCGTTCTGCGCACACAAAATGAGAGCCAATTACAGCAGTTGATTCAGGGGCAGACCACACCGGGATCGGCAAACTTTAGAAAGTATCTCTCCGTCAGTCAGTTTGCGCAGAAGTATGGCCAATCACCCGCGGTCATCAGCGCAATTACGTCCTACCTGGCGCAATACGGTATCAAGACATCTGTATATCAAGACAACCTGAATATCACAGCGACGGGGACAGCGGGTCAGTTTGACAGCGCATTCGGCGTTGTTCTGCAGAACATGGATTACAAGGGCAAGAAATTCCACGGTGCTCAGGCACCGAAGATGCCAAGTGCCGTGGCTGGTCCCGTCTTGGCTGTGCTCGGGCTGACGAACTACGGCAACTTTGCATCGAACATCGCCAAGCCAGCGGTGCAGCCAACGACCTCTGCAAGCAAATCATCCGCAGAACAGTACGGACTGTTACCGTCTAATCTCGAAAGCCACTACAATGTCAAGCCACTGATTCAACAGGGTGACCTCGGCCAAGGGCAGACGATTGGTATTGTCACATTGGCGGCATTGAACACACCCGATGCGTACGACTACTGGAAGAACATCGGACTAAAGGTGAGTCAGAAGCGGATCACGGTGAACAACGTCGACGGGGGCCCCGGTGCCCCGAGCTTGAGTGCAGGATCAGATGAGACGGCTCTTGATGTAGAGCAGTCCGGTGCGATTGCACCCGACGCAAACATACAAGTCTACCAGGCTCCAAACACCGACTACGGATTTGCAGACGCGTTCTTCACGGCAGTAAACCAGAACGTTGCCGGCTCTATTTCGGCCAGTTGGGGCGAGAGCGAAGACGCGGTCAACTACTCTATTTCAACCGGCCAAGAGAGTGTCAATTACTCGCAGGTGTTTAACGAGATCGCACAAGAAGCTGCAGCTCAGGGCATCTCGATGTTCGCTTCAGCTGGCGATTCCGGTGCCTACACGGCATCACGCGACCTTGGCACGACAGACCTGTCGGTCGACTCACCTGCAGACAGCCCGTACATCACGGCAGCTGGCGGGACAACGCTCGCTGGGACGCAGAACTACGGATCGCTTGGGACTGTCACGGTGCCAGCTGAACGCGCATGGGGATGGGATTACCTCTGGCCGATCCTGGAGGCAGCATATGGTGTCAATGAGGCGACCGCTGCAGAGTCCTTCATCAGCGGAGGCGGCGGGGGATACAGCACGGTTTACGCAACACCGTGGTATCAACAAGGCGTCCCTGGTGTGAATCGTTTCACCGCTGTTCAGTGGCTGACACCGACTCAGAACAACACATCCTGGACCTTCCATCCGAACCCTGAGATTGTACAGGGACAAGGCTCAGGCCGAGCACTGCCTGACCTCTCGATGGATGCCGATCCGCAGACAGGTTACGCAGTCTACTCGAACCTGTATGGTTCGTCTCCGTCGCAAGACTGGGCGCAATACGGCGGTACCAGCTTCGTTGCTCCGCAGTTGAACGGCATCACGGCGCTTATCAACGAATATGCAGGTGGTCGGGTTGGCTTCTGGAACCCGCAGATCTACCACTTTGCCACGAGCAGCCATTCACCATTCACGCCGCTCAATGCAACCGGACCAAACAATGACAACGAATACTACACGGGCACTAAAGGCACTGTGTATAACCCAGCCACTGGACTCGGAACGCCAAATGTGTATGCTTTGGCGCAAGACTTCAAGAGTGGGAACTAACAACGTTCGAAAGAACAACAGCTATCTTCAGCCTGCGGATGATGGATCCGCAGGCTGTATTTCTTTTGTGGGATGTAACGTGAATATGCTTTGAAATCAAGGGCCATCGCGATGTGTACCGTGTTGAGTGTATCGACTGCCGCAGCCATGGCGTCGATTACTTCAATACCTTGCCAGAACCAACTCGTGGCACTTGGCTTAGCGACTCGATTTCGTATGGATTCAATCTCGGTCCGAACCATAATCAACCTTCTCAGTACGCATTCCCCTATCTAAAACCGGGCGCAAGGTGCTGGTGCTGGACAACGTGAGAGAGGAACTGAGTTCCTCTAAAACCGGCGGCAAGCTGCTGGACAACGTGAGAGAGGAACTGAGTTCCTCTAAAACCGGGGACAAGCTGTTGGACAATGTGAGAGAGGAACTGAGTTCCTCTAAAGTCGGCTGCAAGCTGCTGGACAACGTGACAGAGGAACTGAGTTCCTCTAAAACCTGCGGACGATGGATCCGCAGGTTTTAATCGCTTCCTTCTGGCGTTCAGGACATGGGTTCGCGGACATGGAAGGGGACAGTACGCAAACTGCATTTAGAAAGTTTCGACAAGAACCCGAAAGTCGTCTGATCTCTTTGGTGTGTGTCGCATTGAGTCACATTCCCTCGGCATGTGTCGAAAGTTCATCGACAAAAACCTAAAAGCGATCAGACAAATTCTGATTTTTATGACGATTAGACAAGATGACAGATGTCAACTGAGTCAACTGAGTCAACTGAGTCAACTGAGTCAACTGAGTCAACTGAGTCAACTGAGTCAACTGAGTCAACTGAGTCAACTAAATTGTTGCGGATAAGGTTTGTTAGGAAACAGCTTCGATCCATTCCATGTGTACGTAATTGTTACAGGCGTGCCGGTTGGGTCCGCATAGGAATCGGATTTCTTGTAGACCGCATAGGTCACCGCAATGCTGTTTCCAACAGCCTTAGCACTTATAATATTTAGGCTGGGATTCGCGGTATCGGTCCCCAAATACTTTCCGTTGAGGAAGAAGAAAACGAACTGATTGTATCCATCCGATGACATCCTCACACCAATCCACGCTGACAACGTTTCCCCAGACGCGGTCTGAACTGATGCATTCGGTGCGGATCCGGTCACGTCATATCCTTTACCATTGACTACAGCGATCTCGTTCGAATAGTGATTGAGTTGAGATGTCATGTTCCAGTTGGTGCCTGTCCATGTTACGTTCATCTGAAGACGCTGTTTTAAGAACAGATTTGCGTAGTAGATCGGAACATACGACGTTGGAGCCTTTGATGCGGGATCATTTGCGACAAGCTTTGGTGACCTGATAAATTCATCTTGATTGCCGCCGATAGAAAACTGCATTTGACCCGCGGGCGGTGTCCCAGTTTGAGGTGCACTACTTACGTTGACATTCCAGCCGCTTGGCGTAGAGGTCACATTCAGTGTGTTACCGTTCCAGGTTGTTTGAACACCGATGGACTTTAATGCTTCTTGCAAATAGTAGACAGGAACCCAACTGGTTGATTTTCCAGACCAAGGGTCGTTCGATACAACGTGTTGTGGACGCAGAGTTTGTTGCCCAGTCACTTCCATCACAGTTGGGGCGTAGGTCACAGACGTGCTTGCATGAGCCACCACGGGAACCAACATCTGTGCAGCCATCGCACCTGTCGCAATAATTCCTATCAAACCTACTTTATTGTTCAATTCATCGTCTCCTTTTGTGGTTCTTCGGTGTCAAACCCAAAGTCACATCTAGCTGTTGCAAGGGGGTAGACGAAACTGAAGCATAAAAAGTTACACATGATGATCAGGAAGATCAATGTGTAGAGATGGAGGCAATTTCAATCCTCTTTTCATATTCTGATCTACAATAATTACATCTCTAGAATGATTACGCGTCTCGGATAATTTTTTCTGTAGAATGAGTCTGTCTGTAGAATGAGTCTGTCTCTTAAATGATTACGTCTTACAAGGCATTGGCTCCATCAGCAGACACGAAGTTCAACTGTGAAATTTGAGGAGGTTTACGTCATGGGATTCTTTGATTCACTACGTCGAGCGGCAGAAGGCCTCAGCCAGGATGGGCAGTACAATAATGATCACGTTTGCCCTCGATGCCAAGACATGATGCAGTACCATGGTGCACACGCCATTCGCACCGGAGGCTTGAGTCGGGGCGCCGGGTTCGTGACTGACCTGGTATTTGGCGGACGAGACGAGGAATTTCTGAATACGGCGATGGAGCGAAACGTTGCTGTTCACGTGTTTGTGTGCCCCCAATGTGGATCCATTGATTTCGTGAATGATCCCCGCCACGGATTCTGAACAAAGTGAAATGTCTCTTGACTGGCTGATGGCGCGCGTGGAGAATAGATTCGTCTGCGGGTGCCATCGGCACAGAGCCTGACTAGATGACAAAAGATGAAATGCTCCCTAAAGGAGTCTCCCTCGGATATTCCGGACGAACAGGAAGAACAACACAAAACTTGCAAGACACGCCCTGTGTGTACCCCGCTAGCACTTCTATCACTCCGACTGCCTCTACCGGACATTTTGCGCATCTCTGAAGCCCCGCTGCACTGTTCAACGCTGACTCCATTCACGTGCTAAGATACGCTTCGAGTCAATTTTGATATGATAGAGCCTATCAACACGACAAAGGAGACAGCATGATGATTGAGAGACTACAAGAATTGAATCCGTGGCGTCGTGTGGTTGTGGTGGCTGTTGTTCTCGTTCTTTTGGCCGTCATTTTTAATTTGGCTCACGATACACTGGTTATGACGTTCATACCAGTTGCGTATCATCGTCTTGTTGAGTGGGGATTTGTGATTGCATGGTGTTTAATAGGCATGTGGCTTGTGAAATACGTCAACCACATCCTTGTCACTAGGGTATTTGTAAAAGGCTTGGATCAGCAAACGCCAAGGATTTTGAGTCGATTGTTCACTGTGGTTGGGTTTGTATTCATCGTCCTTGTGGCCCTGAACATCTTACAAATTCGACTGAGCAGCTTACTCGTCGGCGGTGCTGTAACAGGCGTTATTGTAGGTATTGGAGCTCAGTCGACATTATCCAATTTGTTTGCGGGCCTTATCCTGCTTACACTTCGCCCATTTCACGTTGGGCAGTACGTAAGCATTCGGACGTCCTTGTTTAGCGGTATTGAGTACGGCGGCACAGTCTTTGATGTGAACTGGTACTACACGACCTTGATGGACGGAGATCAGAAGCGGGTCCTTCCGAATTCGTCAGTCATCGTGTCAGCGATAACCATCAACGCGAAGGAAAAGAAGGGAATTCAGGTTTTCATCGTGCCTATTCCGTACAGTGTGTCAGACCAAGAGCTAAGCAAGAATCTACACGAACGTACGAACGGAAGCGCAACGATGAAAATCAGGGAGTTTGCAAAGGACACCTATAGCGTTGAAATCCATCTTCCCCCGGGTTATGAGCCGAGTCTGCTCCGAGAAATTTTGTCTGAATATCAAACGGTCTAGCATAGCACGTCTGTGTCGGAAACTGTCCGCGGCATCAACCGCGGACAGGCTGTCCTGACAAACGTGGTCATGCTGTTCTATAGACCGAAATAGATATAGCAGGTGGGTTTGACATGATTCCTATCAGTGAGTTTCTGGGCGAACTAGAGTGTTCCGCTGAGCAACTCGCCGGTCAGAAGCAGATCGACAGTCTGGCGAGAGATGTAGTTCTCCTCAACCACCAAGACCAAATCTGGCTTACGCGCGAAAAGACGGATGAGTTTGATGGTGCATTGGTGTTTGTTCAGTCACGGATGTTTCCTGGATATCTGTCGACATTCGACCTGCTCCTGCGTTTTTTGAAGCAAGCTGGGGCAGTCGGTGTCCTGTTTCAAGGAGGGAAGCGGACGGATTTTTCCAAGGCGACGGTCATGCTCGCAGAAAACTTGGGACTGCCGCTGATTTGGATTCGCGATCCGGTGAAATACTCTACGATGGCCCGACAATTCTACGGGTTGTTACTCGCGCAACAACAGCAGAAGCAGGCTGACATCCACCGCGCGCGAAGGGGTCTTGAAGCAATCCTGTCTGATGCGCACACGCTTCATACCTGGTTGACACACGTGGCCGATGTGCTCGACTCGAAGGTGACGTTGCGCCCATCCGACTCGGCTGTGTTCCATCCGATATGGCGCAGCAAGCGAAAGTTTGCACCCAGTCATGGATATCTGAGTCCACCCGGCGAACGGACCTATCCCAGCTCCCGTGGGGATAGGGGTGACGATACCCTTGTTGTTCCGATGAAAATTCTTGAAAAGCGCTATGAACTGTGCATCATGCCTTCATCTACGTGCAGGTTTTACGAGCCAGATATCCGGCAAGTGTGGATTGACGAGTTAGCCGGCATCCTTGTCGCTCAAGCCTCCTATCTGTTCCTGCTTGAAACCCCGGGCATCGCCTTGGAACACCAGTGGGTAACGTCTTTTGAGAGTCTCGTTTACTATTCCATGGCAAACATGCCGATTTTCAAGGCGGCCAATGGCACGGGCGGAAACCAGTCACTAAGTGGTGATGTCTTTTTGCCTGACGTTGTAGGTTCCATCTCGCTGCGGCGACACCTCGATTTCATCTCACTATCGCAAGTCTCCTCCATTTCCGTCTTATGGCTTGCGTCAGCCCGATCGTCGGGGCGTCAGTCACCGTCCGGGCAAGCAGAACTGGGGATGGATATCTCTCTGACTCTAACGAGACCGTACACCTATCGCCTGTTTCGAGATGAAACGCTTGCCTTACGCCATCATGCTCTCGAACTCCTTCGCCATGCCCGGTTTTCGAGTGGGATGCAGTATGATTTGCTGTCCTGTGTACCTTGGAGAAACTGGAAGGCGAAAGAGGGTGTTGTTGTGGTATGGATTCCGTTTGCCAAGTCCGCATCCTATCTATCTGAACGTGTCGTTCACGATTTTGTTCGCCAGTTGTCAGCACGCCTTCCATTTCCGCTCCGCGCTTTCTTTCATCGAGGTGATGTGACGGAGAGTGTTTCTGGGGCAGAGGAACTGCTTCGGCATGTGACGAATGTCCTCGAAACGTCATATCCGGAGTTCTTGAGTCAACAAGATCTGTCGCAAGGCTTGCAGTTCTCCCAAACAGGCCGTGACATTCCTGGTCAGGCTTCCATCATCACATCCAGTTTCAGTACAGAATCGATCAAAGCGCTCCAACATATACGCTTCGAATTCGTAGCTATAGCCGTCAGTGCGTTTTTGCCGGATTAGACCTGAGATATACGGAGCCAATTGGCTGTGAAACTCCCGTTTTTTCATAGGTGAAATCCTCCAGCGTATTCAAGACCCCTGAGGTTAATGGCACATAAACGCATTTGTTCTTCATTGGTAGCAAGATACTCATCAACAGTCTCTACACCAGCATGCCCCAGCGCTGCAGCAATAGTCGTAACCGGGTTGCCAGTCGCGAGAAGCCTTGAAGCGAACGTTTTTCTGGTTACGTGAAAGCCATGAACCGCCTCACTCTCACCCTGGGCCGCTATCACTGCCTGCAATATTCTTCCGAAGGTACACCGTCCCAATCTGCAATATGGAGCCCGGTGATGAACAAAGACATGGTGAGATTCGCTTTGAGGTCTACCTTCACGTATATAACGATATAGGCTGTTACCCACATCAACTGGGAATGGAAGTTTTAAGTGCACACCTGTTTTCTGCTGAATAATGGAAATTGAACTCTCCCTCCATGAGACATCGGTCAATTTGAGGTTCGAAATATCGGATGCTCTGAGACCCATTCTGAGCCCCAACATAATAATCGCGGCATTTCTCAATTCAGTCGGGCGGTTAACGTTTTGTCGAAAGGTATAGATAGCGGCGATTTGGTTATCTGACAAGGTAGTCACGATAGAGGTGTGCGAGGCCATTTTGGTGGAGACCGCAAGTTCTAGTGTCTCAGGTACCAGCCCTTTTCTGGCAAGGAACCTGAGAAAACCTCGGATTTTAATCGCGTACGCATTCCTTCCCTTCACCGTTTTGTGGGCATCTTGGGCCTGAAAACTCTTAATTGATTCCGGTGTAATCTCTTTTTCGCTGGCAATGCCGTGCTTATCTAAGAAAACAATAAAACGGCCGCAAGAACGGCGTATCATGCCCAGGGTGGAACTGGCGCACCCTTCACGTTCCCGCTCTCGTAGATACTGAGCTAATAATCCTTCGCCCCATTCAGGAAGTGGATACCTCGGTTTATGGTGGACAAAGCAACTGGTTGTCAAAGTCCCGGTACACAAAATCTCGTTGATGCTGAAGAGAACCCTTCGATAAACCAAGTACTTTATCCGAATACTGCTTTTTTAAATTCAAGCCATTCGAGGGCCAAATCATGGGAGTATGCAAGCGAGCTCGCATCCATAAAAACTCTAAAATCCCGTGTGGCCTGTGCAACCGACTTGCGAATGAAAGCCGAGTATTTCTGGCTTTTATGCAGGTCAGCAAGCTGTTTTGCAGCCGTGTCATATTCCAGTTTCGATTGAGTGAGATTCCCTTCCGGCGAATCGAAAAACCTCACGAATCTATTGCGGTCCGGTGCCGCCAGTTCTGAAACAATAATCAAGTCGGGAATGACAAATTTGTTGAGCACAAGCCCTACAGTTTTTGGAATTAATCCCTGGTCAGCCATGTACGAAAGACAGTGGCCAATTACATTGTCGCACCGATCCTTGGCTTTCGATGAAATATGGGTGTCCTTTGTGAAAAACAATTTCACAATAGCATGGGTTATTTCAGAAGGTTGGCCTATGCCTCTAAGCTCCAGGAACAAAAAGAAACGTGAGCAGGCGTTTCTAATCTGGTTCACGTATGCCGTGTTATAGGCACAAGCTAGAGCAACAAGATAGTTGTCCAGGATTGTTTTGCTCCAATTTGGAAGTTGAGTGTAGGCGGGAGTACGTGCAGTTTTCGTTTGCAGGCTAGTGGTTACACGGCCATTCTCCATGATATCTGCTAGCACGCTCATCGCTTTACTTGAGTCTTTGAGCTTGTGGGTTTTCCAATGGTCCTTGTTGTCATTAAGCCAACATTGCGCAAGATTGCGGGAATACGGAAGACCTGCATCTTCTGTATATTGTTTGAACTCCTTATAGGCAATTCGGAAAGCTGAAAGGCAACTGTCTGAGTATTGAAGCGTGCGATATGCGGTGATTGCCGCTTGAAACGCTTCATCACAACTTAGATGCATGATAAAACCTCCTCGTGGTTTTATCACCAGTATCGTTTGCCGTTGACGGAGTATAACGTAATCCTCAGGATTCAGGCAGAAAGACCGCTCGTAGCAAAGGTTTTTTGTAGATCTTGAGGATTATATTTTCCTATGGATAAAGCTCGGTTGTTGTTTATTTCTAAATGCCCATCTTCTAAAAATGTCACGAGTGTAGGCCACTGATTTACGCAGTATTTGACCGCTTTACCCAGAGTGCCTTTCGGGAGGACCTCGTCTTTCATGGTATTAAGCCATACCGAAAAAGCGTCGAGGACCGGACGACTTTCCTCCAGTCGCCGCTTGTAACGTTCCTGTGGCGTCACATCTTTTAGAGCACGCTCAATTTTGAATAACTTGTTGCAGTAGTTCAGCCCCTCTCGAGCTGCAATCGGGGCATTTCGTTTATTGGCCGGAAGTGACTTGAGAGACTCGTCGAAGCCCCTTCGCACGTGGCTCCAGCAACCAACCCTTGTCACATTCGGTAGGTTGTTGTACCCAGCATATCCGTCTACGTGGAGGTAGCCCTCAAATCCCTTTAGAAATTCAATCGGATGTTGTTGGCTACGCGTTTGCTGGTACTCATACAGGACAATTGGTGGACCGTCTCGCCCGCTTCGATAGAGCCACATGTATGAATTGGTTTCTGCAGCTCTCCCTGGTTCGTGCAAGACCTGTACAGGAGTTTCATCTGCATGAAGGTACTTGCGGTTGAGCAGTTCTTGGTGCATCCGTTGATAGATTTTACTCAACCATACCTTGGCTCCAGTAACGACCCAGTTGGCCATGGTTTGCCGGGACAAAGGCACACTCTGTCGTTCGAATTGTTGCTCCAGCCGATAGAGTGGCATCCCTTGTTCGTACTTCTTCTCCATGATATATGCCACGGCCGAGGCAGAGGCTAAACTACCTGGAAAAGCTGGGCGGGGCATTGGGGCCTTTACAATGGGGGTCTCAATTTCATTCTTGTCGCAGGGACGACAACTGTAGATGAATTGTACGTGCTCCACCAGCACTCTTTTCTCTGGGATGATCTTAATCTCTCTGCGAATTTCTGAGCTCATTTCGTGCATGACCTCACCGCAGCAGGGGCATGCACGTTTATCTTCGTCAAGACGGTACTCGATGCGCTCTACTGGTAGATTCCTCAGCATCTCTTCCCGATGACCCGGTTGCTTCTTCCGACGCTCATACGTGATTTTTTCGAGGATGGATTCTTCCGACTCGGACTGTGCCTCAGTCTCTTCAGCTGTCTCTTCGACTTCGTTGAACAGCCTCAATTGGTCGGCGTCAGAGCGTTCGCTGGATGCCCCAAAACGTTTATGTTGAGCAAGGCGTAGCTGTTCCTCGTACCAAGTCAGTTGTCGAGTCAGATACTCTACCTTTTGCTCTAATTTTTCATTTTTCTCTTGAAGAGAATCATATGATTCCGTAGTTGGATCTGGTGTATGTCATGATACATGAATTCGACAAAAAACCTAAAACCCCTTGTCACAAAAGGGATTTTCGGATGTTTTTATTGGTGGTTATACGTTCTCGAGATGTCAGATCACAGTCCGTGCAGCCACCTTCGGATGCGCCTTACGTTGATTCAGTGATAACCCATCTAGAAGCCAGCGGAGCTCTCGATAGTGAATGGCAATCGGTCCGGAGTATGAAGCGTCAGGCCACTCAAACCGGCCTTTTTCTAAACGTCGGTAATGGAGCCAAAACCCGTTGTGCTCCCACTGTAAAATCTTTAGCTTGTCACGCCCTCGGTTGCAAAAGACGAACAAACAGGGCGAGAAAGGGTCAAGTTCAAAAACTTCCTTGACTAACACTGCAAGTCCGTCAATGGACTTTCGCAAATCCGTGCTGCCTGGTGCCAAGTACACTGGCTGTTCGAGGTTGATTGCACTCAGCATTATTCTGCCAAGGCATGAACGACTTGTTTCAACAGGGTGGGATTGAACCCGTCTTGCACCTCGATGGATGCTGAACCAACATGGATGGTAATTGCCGGACCGGTAGCAATTGTGGTCGTGGGGTCTTCCGTTGTCACGGACAGCCATCTGATTGTCGGCGAAGGTGATTCTGCAGTGCCCTGCTTAGGGAACTTATGAATCCAGCGACGAAACTGGTTTACATTAAGGCTGTGGACTCTACACCATTCCGCCGCTGTCTGGCCACTCTCTCGAAATTCGTCAACACGGGCTTTCCACTGAAGCTGCACTTCTTCTCTGGACATGAAAAAACACCCCTCGGGATTTGTTTGAGGTCATTATCTCCCCCAAAAAATCTCTGCGCGAGGTGTGCTGCATTTGACGCTTACCTCTATATCAACACAAGGAGGTAAACACTAGCAGCAGGCGCTCCGTTGGACTGAGATAATCATCACTATCTAAAAGGATTTGGAAAGCTCGTGTTAGTAATAATCTGGAATACTACATTAGACGGGATGTCCGCAATGTTTGTATCGAAGAACCCGTCATGACTGTTAGAACGGGATAAGCCAAGTTGATCCATATAGGATGACACGTCTGTTGGATTGTGGTGAATTGAGCTGACAGTTTGACCTAGGGAGTCCAAAACTGTATCGGTATTTCCGTGATGAACCACGGAACCTACAGTCATTCCCAAAGAGTCGGTATAGGTATCATGGGTCTGGCCGTGCTCCACTTGGCCAACATTCATGCCAAGATTATTTTCAATAATGTCATGATTACTGTTATGTAGGACAGAGCCAATTGACTGGTCGAGATTGCTTGTGACATCATCTTTATTAGAAATGTGATGGATGTCGGCGACGGTTTGACCTAGCGGGTCTTGAATCACGTCGTGCTCTCCAGTGTGCTGGACATCTCCCATCGCATGGCCTAGGGGATCGAGTATAGCGTCGTGTCCGAAGTCCATGTTTACACCATGATCAAAATCAACGTTTGTAGAATCTGATATGTCGTGATGGTCAAAATCCGGCAAACCTAAATCAAAACCCCAATCAAACATAAACGGAAACTCCTAACTTGTTTTTGATGTTAATGGCCTTTTCCCATTGTTCCCTGCCAACCATTTCGAGAGCATTGAAGCTGTTAACGGCTGGTCCGAGGTAAGCTTCTCTATCCTGTTGAGACACTTTTTTGCGAAATTGTTCCGTATCCTGTAACTTTTTTGTCCAACCTATATCGTCGAGGGACTCTGTAATCTCCGCAAGTATTTCGTAGCCATAACTGTGGCCTTTCTGTATAGCAAGCCATGCCGCCTTTTCCGCATATTCTGTTTGAGGCAACGCAAGATATGCGCGTGCTAAAGAAATGGCGGCTTGTGCGTACGAGGGGTCAATCAATAGTGCAATCTTGGCGCATTCGACTGCTTTAGCTGGGTTACTCATCGAGATGTAGAGGCGACACAATGCGTCGTACAGTAATGCGTTTTCTGGGTTGCGTTTTAATCCTCTCAAACAGAGGAGATAAGAATTTTTGAGCAGTTTTAATTCT
This sequence comes from Paenalicyclobacillus ferrooxydans, assembly GCF_001399675.1. Taxonomy (GTDB): domain Bacteria; phylum Bacillota; class Bacilli; order Alicyclobacillales; family Alicyclobacillaceae; genus Alicyclobacillus_B; species Alicyclobacillus_B ferrooxydans. The sequence goes on along the minus strand of NZ_LJCO01000042.1, from coordinate 104,829 downwards.
GCGGGGTCGATTGGTTCCTGCCCGAGGCTTACTAAGGTTTGTACGCCTTTCCTAACAACCACGTATGATGGATCCATGACTGTTCTCATTCGGGTATATAGCTTTCTGTCACGTTGGACACGTCTCATGGCCTCTGCTAGCCATATGTGCCTGATTGGGTCTTCTGGTGATTCCAACAGGTGTTTGTAGAGCATATCTACACCGTTTCTCGCTTTGATAACGTCTGTCGTGAGAGAGAAGACTGGGAGTTTAGCAAGCCCTCCGGTGATGGTTCGAGCAGTTTGACCGAGTTGCTTACCGAAATCTGAATTTGAAAAATAATTCAGTTGCTCTTGCGCTATGCTTGAAGAGGTGTTGAATATGCCTTTTGTTTGCTTGTACCAATCTTCGTGACCGTACTCGCTCTCAATACCACTCACAACTTCTTCTGACACTTCTCTGGCGACTTTCAAAGCTTCCTTTGAAGCCAGTTTGACTTTATCCACCCATCCCAAAGAATCCAAGTCCCCTTTCAAATCCCAGGTTTCGACACATAGAATTTGAGTCGTTTGCTTTCTTTAAATTCCTATGGATACCCACATTACGTTGTCCACAACGTTGAATGACCGTATAGAACCCACGGGTATTTTAGATACCACATCAAAACTATCTAAATTGAGACAAGCAGTCTGATTGTCATATGACAGATATGGTGGGACATTTAATACTTTGTGCCTAACCCACTCAGCATTTATAGGTTTTAACTTGGTGATAGTAAAGAACATTTTCCTTCCCTCTGTAGTCGCTGGACGCAATTCTAAGCTAAATGGAAATGAGACAAGCTTTTTTGCAGTACCCCTGAGTAGAAGATTATCCTCGATAAACTCAACCTGTAAGTCTTTGACTCCTTCAAAGTCGGCGGTTTGAAGGAACTTCTGAGCATAGTGGGTTTGATTGGAACAGGAACACTTACTTGGTTCAATGTTTGTTTGGCAGTATCTTTGATCCGGTCAAGTAACGACAAGTATTTTGCCTCCTTAACAACTTCCGCTGATTGAACATAGAACACACATCCATGGAATATTTAATCATAGATTCTATTAAGAATGTGTACATCAAGAGGACAATTAAAGCTCATTCAAGAGAGCCCGCCTACAAATGTGAATTGTGGTTCCACCCAGATGTAGGCCGAGGTAAAATATTTCTAGGAAATGTGGCCTGACCATCTGAGTTCGTGGGAGGGCAGGGCCGTACGTAAAGCAAAGAGAATCGGCTTAAAGCTAGTTCTCCCGACAAGTAAGACTATATGGACACGGAGGTATATTGAATAGGGTGCAGCATGAGTTGTATAGTGCCTGGATTTAATAGCATCTGTGAGTCGAGAACATCAAGTCTCAGACGGGTGCTGGAGGACAGTAGCTTAGGCCATTGATTATGGTACCAGGAAGACCCCGGATACTAAATAAGCAGTTGCCGGACAAGCCTAATATCGAGTACAGGAGTAGAATGGCCACGATTGTAAGATAACACCCCTTTGCCAACTGATGTGACCGATGCACAGTCATACCACGGTGCGATGGGCATGTGCACCAACGGTCACCCTCTCCCGCATGTTTCCCGCTTGTTGAGAAGGATCCTTACTCTGGCTTGTGTTTGCGTTTGTATCATCATTATTGGTCTGGTCCGGGTGGGGTGGAGGAACGATGCGTTTCAATGTTGACTCGGGAACTTTTGCGTTTCTCCCATCCTCCTAGTTTCAATACACCATTAACCGCAAGTACGGTGATAAGGAGCGATTCGATAGTGAGAAGCGCATTCTCAATCCCAAAGAGGAAGGCACCACCGATAACGATGAGTGTGTTTATGACAAACATAATGTGGCCGACAGACCATCGCGATCTTCGGTTGACGATGACGGAGATAATATCTGTTCCGCCCGTTGTTCCTCCTGCGAGCAGCACGACTCCAATAGCAATCCCGCTAAGAAAACCTCCGAGGAAAGCAGCTTCAATCGGATGGTGAAAGGCCGGGAAACGGCCTGTGAAGACGAGAAACAGCGACAGCGACACTGTTCCCACAATGCTCCTCAGAAAGAATGGGAATCCTACGTACCGCCAGCCTCCAAGAAACAGAGGAATGTTAATCAGTAAGTAGATCGGGCCAAGTGAGAGTTTAAATAAATAAGAGATCAAAATCGCCACACCGCCGATGCCTGACACAAGCACGTGGTTCGGATTGAGAAACATATTGAATGCAACTGACACTAAAAAGGTACCTAATAGGATCATCAGGTATGAGAGGACAGTTAGGAAATACTTACTCGCTCGGTTTACGGGATGTTTCTGGACAAACCCAAGGCCGCGCTGTTGATCTTCCGCGCGGCTTGAGTTCGCATGCTGTGACAATGTTTTATGGTTCAATGCTTCGCCCACTCCAGAATAGCGTCCAAGGCCTGGTCGATCTCGGATTCGAGTGAGAAGAAATGTGGCGCCAAGCGGATGACATCTCCACGAGCCGACGCAATGATGTTTCTCGCCATCAGATAGACTTCGACTGCATGGGAGTCGCCAACTCGAATGGCAGTGTTCGCACCCTTTTGGGATACGTCCTCTGGACTGGCCAGATTGAGTCCGCGGGATTTCACACCTTCAACGGCGTATTCCGAGAGCTCGTTAATACGGGCCCCAATGGCATCTAGTCCGATTTCATTTAATAGATCCATACCACCCCGAGCGGCGAATGCAGCCAACACTGGCGGAGTGCCGGTATTGAATCGCCTTGCTCCACTCCCAAAGTCCAGGTGTGTACTGTCGAAATAAAATGGGTTTTGCCGACCAAACCACCCTGTCATTGCAGGGGACAGTTGCTCTGCTAACTCCTTTTTGACGTAGAGGAATGCGACGCCTGGGAGTCCAAGAAGGTACTTCAAGTTACCGGACGCTAGGAAGTCGATACCTTGTTCTTTGACGTTGAGGTTGCAGGTACCAAGTGATTGGTAGGCATCCACAAACAGGTATGCTCCGTTGCTGTGCGCAAATTCAGCCAACTGCTTTAAATTCTGTTTGGCTCCGTTGTAGTAACCGACATGGTGCACCGACAACAGTGCGGTAGTCGGACGCATCAGCGGTTCAAACACTGCGGGTGTGTACATCTTGTCATCTGCACTGGCAAAGTCGAGTTCAATGTGACCTCGGTGTTGGTGCGCGTGCCAGACATGACCCACCGTTGGAAATTCATCAACAGTTGTGATGACATGATTGCGTTCTCCAAACGGCAGTGTACTTGCTACCATGGAGGTCACATCGGATACGGACGAGAGCATTGCAATTTCATCCTCGTCTGCATGGATGAGACGGGCAAACGAAGCTTTTGCTCTTTCTACACCTGTCATCCAGAAGTCCCAGTCCATGCCGACTATTCTCCAATTCTCAAGATATTCGTTCATGGCCCGCATCACAGGTACTGACTGTGGTGACTGGGAGCAGTTCCCGAGATGGACTTTTTCGCTGAGTATTGGAAACATTTCTCGGTATTTCTGCAGTGACATGGTTCTCCCCCTCAGTTCATGTTGGTCGAAGCGGCTTCGGATACAGGCGTTTTCTTTCTTCCCCAGACAAAGTAGTACACAATGCCGCAGATGACAATGAAGGGCGCGCCGTAATACCAAGCGGATACCCAGTCCGGAGACGTTGCCATGGTAATGAGGATGGCTGCGAGCAATAAGGCTCCGACGATGGGCACAACAGGGAACAAGGGGGCCCGGAACGACAGTGACCAATTTTTCGACTGCGGCCTAAAGCGCATGAAGGTGATGAAAATCATGAGCCATACGAAGATACCGCCAAAAATTGCGATGCCAAACAGGTCGTTGAACGCGGTAGGCGTGAACACGTTCAAGATGATAGCAATCAGCAGTCCCGCACTCGACACGAGTAACGCTCGGACGGGGACACCTGTCTTGCTGATATATCCCAGTGATTTTGGGGCGTATCCCCCGCGTGAAAGTGAAAAAATCATTCGGGTACAGAGGTAAAGATTCGTGTTCATGCTGGAAAGTGCAGCAGTCAGCACAACGAAGTTCATGATACCGGCAGCAGCTGGGATACCAAGCTTTGCAAAGACCAGGACAAATGGACTTTCGCTGACCACCTTCGCACCGGTTTGCGTCCAGGGAATGACGCTGAGCATAATGAACAGAGAGAGCAGGTAGAACAGAATTAACCGAACAACCATGGCTCGCATGGAGCGGGGGATGGCCTTATTAGGATCCTTCGCCTCCCCAGATGTGACAGCAACTACCTCGACACCATAAAAGCTGAAAATTGCCATCAGTACGGCCATCCATACCCCGTGGAACCCATTTGGCATGAACCCGTGGTGGCTGGTCAGATTTGAAAAGCCACTTGCAGGAGCCCCTATGCCAAAAACTACTGCAAGGCCAAGGATGATGAAGAGGACGATAGCGACGACCTTAATCATTGCAAACCAGTATTCAAACCTGCCGAAGTTCCCAACACTTCTTGCATTGACGTAGACGAGGGCAATGGCAAACGCCGCAATCCAAATCCACTTTGGGATTCCGTGGAACCAGTAGTGCATGTAAATAGCAACTGCAGTGGCTTCACCCCCGATGGCAATCACTTGAGCTGCCCAGTAGGTGTAGCGAACGACAAACCCCGCCCAACTTCCTAAATATTTCTCAGCGTACACACCAAATGATCCAGCGGTTGGATGCGCCACGGCCATTTCTGACAGACTCAGCATCATCAAAAACGCTATCAGCGCTGCAATTGCAAAGCTAATCAGGACTGCGGGGCCGGCGTACCCGATGGCGATGCCGGATCCCATAAAAAGACCGGTGCCAATCGCGCCGCCAATCGCGATCATCGTTAACTGACCTGTCGAAAGTTGCCGTTGTAGGCCGCTTTCGCGTTCAAAGACAGCATCATCGTTCATGGCCATATTTTTGTCCCTCCCGTTTCGTGAATTTCTAGAAGGTTCGGTATAATAATGACGTAAAGCAGACGTTGGTGACACAACCAAAGAGGTGGGTTTGATGTCCGTTCAACCATTTTCGCGCGTGTCGACTTGGGTCGAATCTGTGACGTTTGACTGGGCTCCCTATCGGAAGTACGGAGTGCCTCTTCAGGTGAGAAAAGACCAACATATCCTGCATGAAGGCACTGAGCTTGAATCCATCTACGTGGTAGAAACAGGGCGTGTCCGTCTTTCTCAATTGAGCCCCACCGGAGAAGAAAAGACCGTACTAGTTGTTGGATCCAACAGTATCTTCGATGAGTTTGGTGCCCTACAGGCAGATCGGTGTTCTGTGACAAACGCGATTGCATCGAGTGACGCACGACTCATGCGTATTACTATGGATGTGTTTCATCACCTCTTTCGAACGGAGCCTTCGTTTACACAATTCGTCTGCCAAAGTATGAGTCATAAATACCAACTGCTGCTCTCCCAATTAACATCTCTGTCATATACCTCGGCTCAATACCGGATTGCGAACTATCTCCTGGAGCTCGCTGAAACCTATGGTGCGCCACATGCTGGACGCAGTCAGGATGACGTTGCCCCAGGTAACCGCTTTCACGAAACAGTGATACTTGATACCAGTCTTCAGGATGAGGCCTCTGGTAATAAATCAAACGCAGCAGATGGGGTCCGTATTTCGCTTTCGTTTACTCACCAAGAAATGGCTAACTTAGCTGGCACCACACGAGTCACTGTCGCTCAAGTGTTTCGCCGACTTGAGACGCTTGGCGTTCTGCGGAAAGAGGGAGCCTACTTTTACATTTCGTCTGTTTCAGAGTTTCGGCGCCTCTTGGAAGATCCAAAAGCCTCGCATACATCATAACCGGATGAGCGAACAGTCCGCAGTAAAGTACTTTACACGGGGACATCATTAGTTGCGATATCCAATGAATATAGGAACGAGGATCCGGGCGCGGGGGGCCACGACTAAGGGAACGCACAACTTTAATGTTACTATCCGTTCCATTACTGAGGTTTCGGACGAGAAGTGCGAAGCAAACTTAAAAACGGTTCGCGAAGGTGCTAGAAACCAAGTATGACAAGGAATCGGTGAAAATATGGACTTTCAAGAGATGTGGGAAGGGATTAGGGTCACCTTCACGGAACACTTATATTCGACGTTTACAAACAGCGAGATTTTATGTGAATCGTGTTGTCTTATTCCTCTTCCGGAATAAATGATTATCTTACCCAGAAGATCGTCCTTAAATTAGGGGGTCTTTTTGATTTGCATGGCATGTTGTTCCCTACGATTCGTAATCGAATAGCACAATCGATTTACTTGACATTGAACGTTATCTAGTGAACCACGGTCTGCTGTTAAATGATGCGACTAGCGCCCACTACAACCACATCCGTCTACTCGAGTGGCAGTTTATTGACTCCTAGTTTTAGATTATTATCATAATATGGTAATATCGATGAAAGCCAATGTAGGGGGTTCAGAAGTGATCTCTATGATGAGATTGAAAAACGTAAAAGGGTACCTTGATACCGACAACATAGAGCTTAAACCTATTACAATACTAATCGGGCAAAATAGTTCTGGTAAGAGCAGTGTCATGAGATTCCCTCTAGTACTTAAGCAAACCATCTTAGATGACTCTATGGCTCCGTTGTTGTTTTTTGGGAGATCCATCGACTATGGAAGCTATGACGATGTTGTTTTTGGTCACGACCCGAATCGTGAGATCGAATTTGAGATCAAGTTTGACCCCTCACTACTTAACCACCGTCGCCACTATTTCGGTGACAGTTTGTTATCTAGCAATAAGGAATCACTTGTACTCAATCTTATTGTAAAAAAGTATTCCACAACTATTAAGGTTGAAAGATTCATAATCCGTCAACAAAGTGGAAAAGAATTTTTACGAGCCGAGCGAACGCAAGATGGGACCTACGACATTTTTGGGCACATCGCTTCAGATGCTACTTTTCGTCATAGGAATTTGCCTTTAGGATTTGACAAATTTCTGCCGGACGTAAGGACAATCTTCGAAGCACTACAAGTTCAAAGGGAAAAGAGACGTGAAAAAGTTCGAACGCTTGATGATTTCGAGATAACTCTATTCGAATTATACAGATTTCTTGGGGATTACTGGTCGGAATTTGCTAATAAGATTAATTATATAGGGCCGTTCCGTCGGACGCCAGAACGTGCTTATCGCTACCGTGAAAATGCGGTACACCATTTGGGTGGGGACGGGGAGTTTGCTCCACTAATCCTGTCTCAGGACATGCGGACTAAGGGTCCAGTTGTGTCTAATGTGTCCCAATGGTTGGAGGAGAATTTAGGGTTTCGCCTGCACGTAGACGATTTGCGCGGGGACATGTTTAGCATAATGATTGAGGACGTCACGACCCGTGTGAAGAACAATATTATCGATGTGGGGCACGGACTTTCGCAACTTATTCCGGTTGTGCTCCAGACATTTTTAGCTACTGACTCCTCTTTAACTGTTATTGAGCAACCTGAGCTGCATTTACATCCTGCAGCCCAGGCAAGTTTAGCTGACCTATTTATTAATGCTATTAAGCCGAGGAATAAAACGGGACCTTCATTCCTTATTGAAACACACAGTGAGTATCTCTTGTTGCGTTTGCGAAGATATATAGCCGAAGGAAAACTAAGACCCAGCGACCTTGCTCTGTATTACTCGTCAAAGAATGGCGTTACGGGAAGTAACTCAATCAAGAAACTCGACATAGATCGAGATGGATTTATACCCGACTGGCCGGAAGGATTTTTTTCTCAGGATTATCAAGAAACCCTTCTGTTGCAAAAGGCAGTCATGAGGCAGCACGGGGAGGACAAGTACCAATGGTAATACAAATAGATGAAAGAGTCTTGAATGCGTCGACGGATGTAAACGTTCTATCCACACTGGATAGTTTGATTGCAAAGGTCATCCGAGGACATCACGAGTTGCATTTGTCGGATATTACACATTTCCGAGGTGAGCCCTTTAAACGTTACGCGCAGTTTTTTGAAAAGCATTTCAAGAAAACCTGGCAAGGTCCTCGTCTCTCGGTTCCCGCTAGATTAGTCAGGATTGTCTTGTCGGAAGACTTTGTGGATCATATAAAAAATTCGAGTAGCGAGACTGATGTGGTTAGGATACACGTAGAAAACCAGAGAGTATCGGTATCCAAGGCGGATCGACGTCTTGACATCATCACACTTGAACTCGTCCCTAGATATCTTATTGAACGACTAGTGATTGTTGTAGAAAATAATCGTTCCGATAAGACATTTTTGAATACTGTTTTTAGATTTTTTGAAGGAGACCCCATTTCGGATGATCGTGCTAAGTTTGATAATGGTGGTGGATCATCAATTTGTGCTTGCTTAGAAGAACTAGGGGGCCGCAACCGAGCGATTTGTATTATAGATGGGGACGTTGAGATTGATGGTACGGTATTGATATCAAAACAACGGGAACACGCGAAAGTGGCAGAGGTATGTGAGAAACTTGGATATGACCTACATATTCTAAGTAAGCGAGAGATCGAGAATTACCTACCCGACGAAGCACTGCAAAGATGGCTAGAAGCGTCTGGATTCCGGGGTCAACATCCATTTTTTCAGCTAGATGAACCGCATAAGGATCGTGTTGATATGAAGAAGAAAGCCTCATCTTTGGTCCCTCAAGGAGCAGTACCTATCTCATCTAGTTCATCAGTAGTAACAAGTACCCCAACTGCTACTTATGGATTCTGTAAGGATATCTGGGAAGCATTTATTCACGTGAGGTCGAAGGAGGAGTTAGAGCGGAGAGACGGATTGGAGGAACTACCAGAGCTAATCGAGTTAGTAAAATCATCACTATAGATTGAGTCCGGTGAGCTGCGTTTGAAGGAAAGTTCGTTAATTTCGTAGTGTGATGGCCCCCTCATCCATGTTACGGGTGTACGCTCGCCTCCAATCAGTGCAACATCTGCCGATCTGTCTCGATGTGATTATAGTTCTGGAACTCTGGTTCGGATTCTAAAATGAATGCAACACAAGTACATTTTCCCCAGCTTCGAAATTCTTCTGTGATCAACAAGGAGAAGGAGTCGGGGCTCGCGTTTGTGTAATCTGCAAGGAAAAAATCCCTCATATTTTACAATGCCGGCCGCATTGATACCATCGGAGTGGCTCATCTGCTGCGTGTGATCTATCATCGGATTGCCACGAAAAATTCCATGGTGGTGGCGATAAAGATGGAGCCAGTTCAACCAATTCGTGAGCGTGAGGACATTGAGGCCATTAAGCAGGTTTTGAAGCATAAGAGTCTGCGAAACTACTGCTTATTTGTGCTCGGAATAAATAGTGGCCTGAGAATCAGCGATCTTCTCTCCTTAACTGTTCGGGACGTCGCGGATGAATGCGGTATTGTGAGAGATCGTGTTCGATTGAGAGAGCGGAAGACCGGCAAGATGAAGGATTTCCCCTTGTGTGAAAACGCGAAGCTGGCCATAACGGAGTATCTAGCAGTGTATCCATATTTACGACCTACATCTATTTTGTTTCGCAGTCGGACAAGACAAAATGGTCCAATTACTGCATCTTACGCGGCAACTATTTTAAAGGAGGCTGCGAAGGAAGCAGGGGTCGAAATGCATATTGCAACTCACACACTTAGAAAGACATTCGGCTATCAAGCGTACAAATCAGGTGTCGATATTACGCGAATCCAAAAGTTGCTCAACCACTCCACGCCATATAACACACTTGCGTACATCGGAATTACCCAAGAGGAACTGGATAACATTTACCTGAATCTCGATCTGTGAACAACTCGCTTATCTATCGGGAAGAGTGTAGGACCGCCCAGGTGTCGAAAAACGTAGTTCCTTTCGTGACAACTTCCCTAAAGACAGCAGATCTCAGGTAGATCCATGACACCGCTACTCAAGTGCTGAGTCAGGTGCTACAATTGCGGAAAAGGAGGCTTCCCTATGCTGAAACGACTTGAGGGTGCGGATGCTGAGCAATTTCAGCGTTTCATCGGAGATGATAATACAATTGTTATTGTAGACGGAACTCCATATCTCGTGGCGAGGTTGCCGTTTATGAATGAGGTCGGACTGGAAATTGAAGTCGACGCTGAGTTGAAGGCATCCATTGCTCGAGCTAAGCAAGACATTAAGGCTGGGCGAGTATACTCGACCGAGGAAGCACTTGAAATGTTGGAACGTGGAGAAGCCGAGCCATGATCGAACAAGTTTTGTGGTCACTGGAATCGCTTCGTTTTTTGCAGAGTATAACGAGTTCACATTTTACCCCAGACGAAACTTCAATTTATCGCCGTAACCTTATGAATGAAATTGAACAGAAGATCATTGTGCTTGGAACAAGTATGCCTTCCAAAGAGGAACAATATCTGGGTACATATCGTGTAGTCGTTGACCGCCACAAGGTTTATTATTCTTTGGATCCCCTCGGAACAGTTGCCTACATAGAGTCAATTAAACACATGCGCATGCAATGATCACCCTCAGCCAGACCCGCTTATTGCAGATTTAACATTTTGAAACACTGGATCACATATCCGGGCTTGGCAATACCGGCCGCATTGATACCATCGGAGTAGCTTATCTGCTGCGTGGATCTATCATCGGATCGCCACAAAAATTCTAATAGTAGTGGCGGTAAAGATGGAACCAGTTCGACTGATTCGTGAACGTGAGGATATTGAGGCCATTAAACAGGTTCTAAAGCATAACAATCTTCGAGGTTACTGTTTATTCGTTCTTGGGATAAATAGTGGTCTGCGAATCAGCAATCTTCTGTCCTTAACTTTCCAGGACGTCGCGGACGAATGCGGCATTGTGTGGGATCGTGTTCAATTGAGAGAGCGGAAGACCGGCAAGACAAAGGATTTTCCTCTTTGTGAAAACGCAAAGTTGGCCGTAACCGAGTATCTTGCAGTGCATCCACACCTTCGACCTTCATCTATATTGTTTCACAGTCAAAGAAAGGGGAACCGGCCCATGACTTCGGGGTACATCGGAACTATCTTAAAGGGGGCTGCGAAGGAAGCAGGGGTCGACATGCATATTGCAACTCACACACTTAGAAAGACATTCGGCTATCAAGCGTACAAATCAGGTGTTGATATTACGAGAATCCAAAGATTGCTTAACCATACCACACCATATAACACAGTCTCCTACATCGGCATTACCCAGGAGGAACTGGATAACATTTACCTGAATCTCGAGCTGTGAACGACTCGCTTGTCTGTCGGGAAGAGTGTATGACCTCCTAGGTGTCGAAAAAAGTCGCTGCTTTCACGACAACCTCCCTAAAGTGATCAGACGAATTGTCCGTTGATATACATATGCGCAACACACTCATACGATAGCATTCGCGCCAATGTTGCTAGAGGGTTATGATTTCTTAGGAAGCAAGCACGGATATGGTGGCGATCCGCATGGAATCCGTTCAACCCATTCGCGAACGTGAAGACATTGAAGTCATGAAGCAATATCTGCGGGGGACAAACCTGAGAGATTATTGTCTCTTTATCCTCGGGTTGAACAGTGGCCTTCGGATCAGCGATCTGTTGCACCTGACCATCAAAGACGTCGTCGATGAGACTGGAGCCATTAAGGACCGTGTCTCACTGAAAGAGCAGAAGACCGGCAAAAGCAAACACTTCCCCCTTAGCAGGAAAACCAAAGATGCCATCTCGGAGTACCTATCTTATCGATCCGGTCGATCCGGTTGGAATCTCGACGACCCGCTGTTTAAGAGCCGCAAGGGCAACGGTGCCATCACCAGGCAGCAGGCTTGGAGAGCTCTCAACGCAGCTGCGCGGTACGCTGGAATTATGGAGCGGATCGGCACGCACACGCTGCGAAAGACGTTTGGATACCAGGCCTACAAGTCGGGTGTCGACATCACGCGTATTCAGAAGCTCCTCAATCACTCAACCCCATTTGTGACCCTCGCGTATATTGGCATCACCCAAGATGAACTGGACAAGGTGTATCTGGAGTTGAACCTGTGAACAGCGGTGTGCGTTAATAGATTTGATAGTTTCATTGAAGCTCATCTTTGACAGCCCCCTAGGCCCAGCAAGGGATTGTAGGGGGTATTTTGCCCTACAACGCAAAGAGCCCCAATCTAGTTGGGGCCTTCAAGTCTGAATTCGGACTAAACGAGGGTGCCGGATGAGGTCTGACGCAGGTGGATGGCCTTCGCAGGAAGCGGAACGTTCAGTGCCTTGAGTACCTGCACCAGGTTCTGTGGCGGAGGTGGTACGCTAAGGAACTCTTTCCCGAGAAACTCAGCCTTCATGACGCGCCAGCGTCGTCAACTGTCCAAACACTTTTTGACCTACATTTTCAGCATCAAAACAGCACTTATCAACAGAAAAACCGCGCAGCAGCGCGGTTTCGAGACCTAGATGACTGAGTTTTCAACAACTAAACTGTCAAAGATGTGCTACAGCGTTGAAATCCATCTTCCCCCGGGTCATGAGCCGAGTCTGCTCCGAGAAATTTTGTCTGAATATCAAACGGTCTATCATAGCACATCTGTGTCGGAAACTGTCCGCGCTTTCGAAATACACCGTACACTCAGTGTAGAGGAAATTGCGATTGAGAACACTCGTTGTTCCCGTGAACTTGCGGGATCCGGTTTTGTGCTCAGCAAGAGCAGAAAGCAGGCATAACCTGACCGAGGTTATCGGAATCGTGACACAGGATTTTGGAGGCTTGATACTCTGGGAGGCGGCGTTTTAGGCGCACGCCTCCGCGTAGAGATTGGCATGTTCACGTTTCAACCACGAGTGTCCGTTCGCGGATTCACTAAATGTCAGTTGGACGTAAATTGCGTCTTCCACTGATTATTCTTCAGCCATGCGTATAGTCCAGGGGAGTTTAAATACGTTGTCTGGTTACCCGAGACATAAGCGATAACATTCGGCTCATAATTCACTTGGTACGTACCTTGGTTACCACTTGCTGTAACGGTATATGCCGGGTAAATACTGATTGTCGACTGATCTGCTGTGGTGATAGTCAAGCGAGAGGGTCCAATGTTGCCTTGGAAGTGCAATCCTGGAGTTGAAGGCGGTAAATTCATTGTTGTTGTTGTGGCGCTCTTCAGCCATGAGAGAACCTCTTGGTTAACGGCTGATGTTTGAGACTTTTGTGGCGTGTACTGGATTGCCGCGGGACCGGTTTCATTTACGGCCAACGATTGAATAGAAGTGGGTGGTGTGTAGGTTTCCTCGGATGTGAATTCCGTCTTCCACTGGTTATTTTTAAGCCATGCGTATAGTCCAGGGGAGTTTAAATACGTCGTCTGGTTACCCGAGACATAAGCGATAACATTTGGCTCATAATTCACATGGTACGTACCTTGGTTACCACTTGCTGTAACGGTGTACGCCGGGTAGATACTGATTGTCGACTTATCTGCCGTGGTGATAGTCAAGCGAGAGGGTCCAATGTTGCCTTCGAAGTGCAATCCCGGAGTTGAAGGCGGTAAGTTCATTGTTGTTGTTGTGGCACTCTTCAGCCATGAGAGAACCTGTTGGTTAACGGCTGATGTTTGAGACTTTTGTGGCGTGTACTGAATTGCTGCGGGACCGGTTGCATTTACCGCCAAAGATTGAATGGAAGTGGGCGGTGTGTAGCTTGTTTGAGGGGATAACCTCCACGCGTCTGCTCCCCATATGGCTTTCATATTTAATCGATTCTTTAGAAATAAATCTACGTAATAGACAGGCACATACGTGGTGTATACACCACTTGCCGGATCTTTGGCAACGAGCTTCGGACAAGCCATAAACGTGTATTTATCGCCATTGATCGAAAACTGCATTTCATTTGCCTGTAAGGTTTTTACTACTGTGGCATCATTCGTATTTATGGTCCAGCTAGTGGGGGTCGACGAAATGTTTAACGTATCTCCACTGTTCCATTCAGAATGGACTCCGAAAGAGTGAAGAACTTCTTGCAAATAATACACCGGAACCCAATCTGTTGCCTTTTCTGACCATGGGTCATTCGCAACAATGTGTTCAGGATGCAAAGTAGGCTTCCCAGCAATGATGAATGTCGTTTTCGCGTACTGAACCTTGGAGCTGCTCATGTTGGAAGCTGCATGAGCGACAATAGGCATGAAAGTCTGTGTTGCCATCACGCCTGCTGCAATAGTGCCAAATACGACTGGTCGAAATTTCAATGTAGTATCACCTCTAAATGTTTTTTAACTCCATCAAGATAGACGAGTGGGACCCGGCGTTGGTTGCAGTCATATTTGACCGGAAGTGATGGAGCGCAGCGGGCCAACTTGATTACAAGAGATTAGCATTGCTGAGTGATCCTAGATGATTTTTTTGCTTACCATCAACCCGAGTCTTAGCCCCTTCCTCTGAGCTACATTCAACCGGCTACCATAGAGTCTACTAATGGGATGAAGTATCACATGCACCAAGCAAAAATCATTTTCGAGTTAGGTCGCATATTCTCCGGCATTGAGGTCTGTTAGGGTAACCAGACTTACCGATCTGTTTTGTGTGCGTGCTTGACATTGTGTCACGGGGTAGAGCGAACGCGTCTAGTATTGTGAGGTCCTATAGGATTCGCGCCAATGCGGCTAGGGCGTTATGACTTATGAGGAAGTAAGCGCGGACAGGTGACGACCCGAATGAAATCCGTTCAACCTTTTCGTGAACGCGACAAGGTTTTCCTGGAGCCGAATCTGTGGCGAGGCGTGAGTTCATTCGCTCAACGTTAACTAACTGAAAGTTGACTCAGGAAAACTTCGCTGGTATGCCGCGCGTGTGTCACTCAGTCATGGCGTGGATTGTTTTCAACCGTAACCACAGCCATCATCAGTTCCCTCACTACATCGAGTTTTAACTGTATGTCCATGACCATTGTCTCTACGAAGGCTTCGCCCACTGACGTAGATACGTATCTAGGGGGCAAATGATTCAGTGCAAGAGCAAAGACATCCGAGACACACTGATCGCAGTTGCACTTCATCTTGTGTAAACGGGTTATTTCCGATTCGTAAATATATTCAACAATTGATTCCATTGCGTTTCGAACGTGTCTCATGCGTCATGCCCCTCGCCATTTTTTGTGGACAAAGTTTGGAACTGTTTGCGTCATTATGGATAATCCGTTGTCTACTGATTTTACTTTAACAATATCAGAATAACGAATATTCCGTTGTCTATCTATTTTACTCTAACAATAGCCAAACAACGAAGCAGGCATTATGGGGCGTGGTAATGACCGGAGCCACGGATAGAGACATGCGGTGAGCCTGAGACACTCAGTTTGTGTCAGAGTGATTCGATACCAGCGCTTTGTCGCTGGTATCGATTTGGATATGAGGATTCGCATGAGATTAGACACGACATATGTCATTGGAATCAAGACTGTAGCACCTGGACAAACGCCTTTAGAGCGCGCATCAGGCAATCCACATCCCCGAATAAAACATCGCGTTTTCAAGAAAGAGGACACATGCAAAAACGGCAATCACCGCGCTGGTGCGGAATGACGACTGTGTGAACCGGGCAAGAAATATAAAGCACGGAAAAAGCATCAAGACAAAACGCGGGACACTCATCAGATAGTCCGGATTTCTGCCCAGAGCAGGTGCGGCCAAGAACACCCATACAACCGCAGCCGTGTACACCCACCATGCCCATTTGTGCAAGGAGCGCCGAACAACCAAGAGTCCCAAAGCAAGGGTCCCCAGTGCAAACAGGAGGGACGCAATCTCGAACAGGTGGTACCCTGGTGTACTCATGTGGGCATTGGGGGACAAGTCGAACTCAAAAGCCTTGGCTATCGTATCCCACGGCTGCATGTGTGTCCGGTTCCAAATCTTCTCAGCCTGAACGAAGGCCAAAAAGCTCCCGAACCGATACTTGAGCCATACGCAATACCCAACAAGCGTTGCCGGTGCAAAGGCCAGGGACCACGTTGAAGAGCCGGCTTTTTTCCACCATTCTAGTGTCCAGAACTTCCAGCCGGGTTGTCGCAATCTGATGATTTCAGCAGCGAGTATAATGCACACCAGGATACCCGTATTTCGTGTCAGTGTCGCCAGAGCGGACATGGCACCAGCAGTAAGCAAGTGACCTCGATGGGCAAAGTAGACAGAGCCAATAAGGAGCGCCATAAACAACGCTTCCGTGTACGTTGCGTCGAAATAATACGATGTCGGAAAGAATGCGTAGAGTACCATAGCGATGCCGGCGGTACGCATGTCAAAAGACGCGTAGACAAGCTGCCCGAGGAAAAAAAGAGCTACGGCAAAGCAAACCAAAGAGATGGAGACACCGACGTCCAAATACGAATATCCAGTCACCATGTGTACAATGCGCATGACGATGGGATAGAACGGCCAGAATGCGGATTCCTTAAAGTCGGTGTATCCGTGCATACTGATACTGATGTAATACCATGAATCCCACCGATTATATCCAGTGACCAGGAGTCGGTTGAGTGTTGGCGTTTGGTGATAATATGCAGACGCAGTCGAAGCAGACAGTATTAAGAACAAGCGTTGTACAACCACAATCAAGATTGCCAAAGCTCCAATTACAATCGGTGAGCTTGAAATCTGTTGTGATGGCTGACGCGGATGTGAGTGATTGATGGTGCCTATGGCCATGGGTTCGTCCTCCTTGTGGGAGTTTCATTTCAGTACCATTCGATAAAATATGACACCAAAATTGCTATGAGGAGCCCTTGGCGTCTGTAATCCCGCAAAACTAGCTGCGGGTCGGGGGAATGCACAATATGGTTCCCTGTCACTGACACTTTATAAAGATGGCTAAAGTACAGATAAAGTTCAGATGGGGGGCTTCTCATGCGCGGTGTCTTAACGAAATCTAATCGAAACCTATAGTGACGAAACACGAATTCAGATGCTACTCTTGCGTCAGGACAGGGGAACAAAAACATCCCTGAAACAGGCTGGAACTATGGGATGTTCCAGGATGCGGAGGAGCACGAAACGCATGAAGAGATTGAGTCGAGGTGTTATGCTCGCTCTTGTCGCCGGCTTAGCTGCTGCAATCATTCCTGGTTTCGTGGATATCAACCCGATGAAGGATAAATGGGTCGTACAAACAGGGAGTA
Organism: Paenalicyclobacillus ferrooxydans; assembly: GCF_001399675.1. GTDB lineage: Bacteria > Bacillota > Bacilli > Alicyclobacillales > Alicyclobacillaceae > Alicyclobacillus_B > Alicyclobacillus_B ferrooxydans. The sequence goes on along the minus strand of NZ_LJCO01000042.1, from coordinate 87,696 downwards.
ACGATATTCGACCGTTGGCAAACCACCCCATCGGTTCTCAAAACACGTTTAATAAACAGAACAGAGGAAATGTTCGTTCTGTTCTGGTTCGGTCAATTAAGGTTCAACCCCTCGATCTGCACCACATGAACGTCGACACCAGCAATCGGATCTATTACACAAATAAAGTTGTCGTGGTAACCTTCCACGATATTTCACCCGATGTGTATTCAAAATTCGTGATTACTCCACAGGTCTTTTCAGCTGATCTCGATGCGTTCCACCAACATTTCAACGTGATCACCAATCAGCAGTTTATCTCCTTTTTAAATGGACAGGGCTCCGTACCTCCAAATGCGGTGCTGATTACCCTTGATGATGGATACAGAGATATGTACACGTACGCCTTGCCCATCCTCGTTCAACACGAAATGCAGGGCACGTTCTTCGACATTGTGGGAACTGCGGATCATCCGCTGCGAAACGAGTTTCTCACGTGGGGCCAGATCAAGACTATGGTTCATGACGGAATGTGTTTCGAAAGTCACACCTACCATGAGCACTACGAAGTCATCGGGCAAAATGGGATGTTAACGCCCGTGTTTAACACACTGATGACGGTTAATGGGATTACCGAAACCCCGCAACATTACTACAACCGTGTTTATGGGGACTTTACAAAGGCGCGGGTCGAACTCAGTCAGCAGATCGGCCAGCCAGTCAGGGAATTTGCCTGGCCATATGGGTATGGAGACTGGTTGTCTACATCGATTGCGCGGGCCGCTGGATATGACTATCTGTTTACGACAGCGCCTGGATACGTGACGGCGGGTTCGAATCCAATCTTCATCCATCGCATAGACACAGGCACCACTGGCATCACGCCCAGTCAGGCCGTACAGGATATCATCAATACTGCCCAGGCCTACGTGCCGCAGGTTATCCACTATGCGGGAGTGGGCAGTCATCCTGGGGTCAAGAGTCATCAGGGCTCGGTTGATAGTGGCCGTTCGGGAATTCCAGGATCGAAACTGAACCATGGAGTGACGGGGAAATCGGGATCGTCAGGAGTGGCCGGGTCGCAGAATGGGTCGGTGGGGTCTCAGCAGCAAGGGGGCGGAGCATCAGGGGCTAGCAAGAACAGCACAAATCAGAGCCCGTCGCCGGGACAGACCAACAACACGGCAACGGGAAACACGGCATGAGGATGGGATCACACTATTGTCCAACCCTCGTATTTCTTCGTACGTCAGCAAGGAGACCTAAAGATGATCAGAGCTGCAGGGATGATGTAGACTCGCCAGGTAACAGGTCTGACTTGAACACAAAGTCAGGTATGTCGATAATGCTGCCGCCTGACCGAAGGGATTTTAAGATGTCTATGATGAATTCTGCGGCTTTTTCACCCATACTGAATTTCGGGTGATTAATCGTTGTAAGGGAACCCCAGTCGGTTGCTTCGGATGCAGGTTGCATGTTATCAAAGCCAACGATAGATACATCCCTTGGAGTTAAAATATTGTATTTTTTTAAATGTCTAATTAGGGAATTAGCAATTTCGTCATTGTAACAGACAATTGCTGTGGGCCGACTAGACGTGGGCATGGTGGCGATCATGTCCGCGTAAGTCTGAGCAACCGACTGTTTTTCAGCCGTTTGGTACATATAAAGGAGACTAGCACTTGGGGCAATTCTATTTTTGATCAACGTTTTAAGAAAACCTCGAAGGCGATAGAGTCCCTGTTTATCATCACTCTTAAAAACTCCGCCGATGCGGCAGTGCCCCAGCTCAATCAGATGGTTAGCTGCCAAGCCACCGCTGATGGAGTCGTCCAAACGTAACGAAGGGACTGGAAGTTCGCTGTATGTTGAGTTTAGCGTTACTACAGGTACATTCCGGCTGAGAAGCGTAAAATAGTTTCCCAGATTAGGATTCGGCAGAGCACTACAGGTAGGTTCGACGATAACACCTTCAACTTGCAGTTCGAGCATTTTGCTGAGTGCGCGTTTCTCTTCAGAAAAACGATTTCCGGTACTGAAGAGTAGTATAGAATACCCATGCTGACTCAGAACCGATTCAATGCCGCGGATAATGGATGGGAATATATAATCCGATATGTAGGTTGTGATAACGCCAATTAATTTATTTCCCTCACCCATCATATGGTTTGCATCGTCTACCAACGATACGAACGTACCGCTCCCCTGAACACGGTATACCAGGCCCTCTCGAACAAGTTCAGTCACTGCGTGCCTGATGGTCTGCCGACTAACGCTGAGTTGTTCAGCTAACTGATGTTCCGTAGGCAATTGTTGATCAGGTTTAAAGTGACCCGATGTAATCCATTCACGAATCTCATCTTTTATTAGCGTGTATTTCGGTATGTTTCCTTTCATTCCAGATCACACCCTGTTATTAAGATCATTTCCAGTTGTACTGATTACTGCATTATGGACGCCATTGTCTGAGGTACAAATTACAGTAATAACATTATCAGCATGTATGATTTGTACGTACATATTATCATGGGGTCGGACAAATATCCATTCTTTTATTTTGCACTATTCGGCGTAAATGCATGATTTTCGATGTTTTGACCAATGTCTGTAACCAGAAACATGAAATTGTTTATTCTTGCTTGCGCTATTTGTTCTTCAATTAAGAATTGACAGCGCATACATTTATACATACAATTGTCGATGTGGAAATTGGATGGTAGTACAAATCAGTGTTTGCCAATAGTGTGTTTTGCTCAGAAAGGTGGGGGAAGTGTGAAATCATCTGCTCGTTTGGCGCTGGTGTCTGGATTGACCCTAGCCAGTATGTCATTTTCTCAAGTGGTAGCTCACGCAGCAACAATTCCGCAACCGCAATATCCTTCTTACAGCAAAAACGTAACAATTACGTGGTGGACGTGGACTGCAAATCCAAACAATGTTATCAAGGCATTCAACCAAGTTTATCCGAATATTCACGTGGTTCCCCAGGATATTGGCTCGGGTTCGAAAGAGTATACCAAACTCGCTACTGTTCTTAAATCTGGCAGTGGTGCACCTGATGTTGCTCAAATTGAATATCAGATGCTGCCTAAATTTATTAGCAGTGGCGGTCTCCAAGACATTTCGAAGTACGTCAACTTTACTCAGTCTTATTTCCCAAGTTGGACTTGGAACCAAGTGAGTCAAAATGGTAAAGTCTACGCCGTTCCGGAAGACATCGGACAAATGGCGCTATTTTACCGGACTGATGTGTTTAAGAAGTACGGCATTACGGTACCGACGACATGGCAACAGTTTGCGGATGATGCCAATAAACTGCATACCGCAAACCCGAATATGTACTTCTCCTATCTACCCATCAATGACCCGGGCGAAATCACGGGGCTCCTGTGGCAAGGTGGCGCTAAACTCTTCCAACAAACAGGACCAAATTCTTGGAATATCACCATTAATAGTCCCCAAGCGAAGAAAGTCATGAATTTCTGGGGTTCTCTGATTAAAAAAGGCGATGTGCAGGCGGTTAGTGACTATACGCCGGCATGGGAAACAGCTCTTGCTAAAGGAGAGTATGCAGCGACGCCAGGTGCTTCATGGTCTCCTGCATATGTTATCAGCCCCTATGTTAAACCAGGTACGAATAATTGGAATGCATCAGACATTCCTCAATGGCAACAAAACGGAACATTTGTTGACGGCGACTGGGGTGGAGCGACCAATGCCGTAACTACGCAGAGTAAACATCCACAAGCGGCCGCATTGTTCGCTGCGTTCATTAACACTGCATCGTCCACAGTCTCCTTGTCGGGTACTCCATACACAGCTGGAGGCCGCGGACTGTACCCTGCGGACAAATATGCCTCTCAATTACCGCAACTAAACTCGGCTCAATCTGATTTGGCAGGGCAGAACCCTCAGTCAGTATATTCAAAGGGAGCTGCGTCGGTTAACACGTCGTTTCAATGGAGTCCATGGACCGACTATGTATACAACCAAATGACAGTCGAGTTCGCAAACGCGGCTAGTGGCAAGGAAACGTGGGATCAAGCTTTAGACAATATTCAAAAGAACACAGTTGCCTTTGCTAAAACAGAAGGATACCAAGTAGTAGATGGATCAGCTGCATCTTCCTCTGCCTCTAGCGCAACTGGTCAGGCTGCCTCGAGTTCCTCACATGTCGGCGAAATTGTAGCGATTGTTGTTATCGTCCTAATCGTCGGCGGAGCGCTGGTGATTTGGCGTCGCAGAAGAACCTCCTAAGTAATCAATTCAAAGGGGTCTCGTGGGAACCGAGTACCCCTTTGAAGTGACTTGATTTAAAGAAAGTATGGTGATTTGAATGAGGACTGGTCGGGGGCAGGTGCCAATTCTACTTTTGGCTCCGTTTGTCGTGTTGTTTGCCGTGTTTTTCATCTTTCCAGTCTTGTATGCGCTTTATCTAAGCCTTTTCGTGAGTCATGGCGGCCAAAATATTTTTGTTGGTCTTCAGAACTACGTTCAGGTTTTCCAAGATACGGCCTACTGGTCCGGGCTGCTGAGGGTCATTCTTTACGGCGTAATTCAAGTCACCATCATGTTGATTGTTGCATTGGTGTTGGCGCTTCTGTTGGATAGTGATTATGTGAAGGGCAAGGCGATGTTTCGGTTGATATATTTCCTTCCGTATGCTGTCCCGGGAGTCATTGCCGCAATTATGTGGGGGTTTCTATACGCTCCGCAACTGGACCCGCTGATGAGCCTTTTTAGTGCGAAACACCCTCTTAATTTACTAGCCCAAGGTCATGTGCTGGCGGGGATTATTAATATGGCTACATGGGAATGGGCTGGTTACAACATGACGATTTATTTCGCCAGCCTCACATCGATACCCGTTGAACTGTATGAAGCTGCAAGACTTGATGGCTGTTCGGAGGTACAGACGGCGATCCATGTGAAAGTGCCGATGATTCGCCAAACGATTATTCTGACTGTCGTTTTATCTATCATTGGTTCGCTTCAACTATTCAATGAACCGTTTGTACTGGCTAGTCTGACAACTATTTCAGCTTCGTACACGCCGAATATGTATATATACAATACGGCATTTAGCTACGGAAACTTTAACTACTCGGCAGCCATGTCAGTGGTCCTTGCTGTCATCACTTTTGTTGCCTCCTTGTTTTTCCTGTACATGACATCTGAACCGGCTCCTTCAAATAAGAAGAAGGTTAACCGGGCGGAGCATCCGAATATGAATGGGGTTCCGGGGGAGGTGCGGTAATGATATCAACAACAAATCTGCAACGTGAGAATCATCGCCGTTCCGCTGACCCAGTTAAGAAAACGGCTACGACAATTTTGTTGACTCTGATAGCTGCCTATTTTCTGCTTCCTTTGTATTGGCTGCTTGTATCCACCACCAAAACAACGCAACAGTTGTTTAATACACCTATGTTGCTGTTTCCGTCCCATTGGAATCTGCTCTCCAACTGGCACTGGCTAAATTCCTATCAACATGGGGTATTTTGGAGATGGGCAATTAACTCGGTAACATACTCATTAGCTGCAGCTGTGTTAGGGACGCTGATATCAGCCATGGCTGGATACGTGCTCAGTATGTATAAGTTTAAAGGTAACAAGGCTATTTCTACCAGTATTCTTGGTGCGTTGATGGTGCCTGCTGCGGCGTTGGCCATACCTACGTTTCTTCTAGTGAAGTCGATAGGGCTAATTAATACCTATCCTGGGGTTATTCTACCCATGCTTTTAAATCCATTTGGCGTGTATTTCATGACTGTCTATATTCGTGAAGCTATGCCTGCTGAGTTACTCGACTCAGGTCGAGTTGATGGGGCCAACGACTACTGGATATTCTTTCGAATTGGATTACCGATAATAAATCCTGGCTTGGTCACTCTGTTCCTCATTAGCTTCATAGGCACCTGGAATAACTTCTTCTTGCCCTTGGTGCTATTGAGCAAGTCGCAACTATACCCACTCACGGTTGGGCTTTCTATATGGGTTGGGAATTTGAATACCGCTGGCACAGGTATGCCTTTGTATCCACTTATCATGATTGCTTCTTTCTTGTCTGTGATACCGATGCTGATTCTCTTTGGTGTCCTACGGAAGTATATTACGTCCGGTATCACCATGGGGAGTGTTAAGAGCTAAAGAAACAAAACAAATAACGATGCTAGGAGGAGTTTTCGTTGACAAAGACTCTTCACGCAAAGAGTTTAAAAGTTGGCGTCTGCTACTATCCCGAACATTGGTCTTCCGACATGTGGGATAGCGACTTGGAAATGATGCGTCATATGGGCATAACCATGGTACGCGTTGGTGAGTTTGCTTGGTCGATTTTCGAGCCGAAGGATGGGGAATTTTCATTTCAATTATTTGACGAATTTATTGAGCGAGCTGGACAGTTTGGAATTGGTGTGATTCTGGGTACGCCAACTGCAACGCCGCCCGCTTGGCTGACTTACAAATATCCGGAAGTGCTCAATGTTTCGCTGGATGGTATTCAATTTCAACACGGTTTGCGCAGACACTATAACTACAACTCCCCGGTCTATCAACAATACTGCCGAAGGATTGTTGAAAAGATGGCCAAACATTATGGCGAGAACACACATGTAATTGGCTGGCAAATCGATAACGAGTTGAATTGTGAGATTGATGTATTCTACTCCGAACGCGATCATGAGGCGTTCCGCCAATGGTTGACAGTAAAGTATGGAACGCTAGATAGGCTCAACCATGCCTGGGGTACCGTTGTATGGTCTCAGACGTACACGGCATGGGAACAGGTACATCTAACGCGTCCAAATCCGAGTCACTCCGTAAACCCCCATCAAGCACTAGATGAAAAACGCTTTATATCGAATAGCGTAATGCGATTCGTTGAAAATCAAACCGAGGTCATTCGACAGTACGCACCACATCAATTTATTACGACGAACGGCATCTTTGGACATTTAGACACGCATGAGTTAACTGAGCGTTATCTAGACTTTATTTCGTATGATTCTTATCCGAATTTTGGAATGCTCGCTGACGATGAGTCGCTGAGAGATCGTGAATGGAGTTTTAATCTGTCAGTGGCAAGAAGTGTCTCACCAAATTTCTGTGTGATGGAACAACAGGCAGGGCCGGGTGGCTGGGTTAACAGAATTGAGCAGCCGACTCCCCTTCCGGGACAGTTGCGGCTGTGGGCGTTCCAGTCACTAGCGCACGGGGCCGATGCGATTGTGTTCTTCCGCTGGAGAACAGCGCCATTCGGAACAGAAATTTATTGGCATGGAATTTTTGACTATGACAATCAACCTAATCGGCGAGTTGCGGAGATTGGACAAACGATTAACGAGGTAAGCCTTCTGGCCGACAAACTAGCAGGAAGTCTAGTGCAAGCAGACGTTGCTTTGCTGCGCGATTATAACAACGACTGGGACGGCGAAGTAGATACATGGCATGGTCCGTACACCAAGAAGAGTGTAAAAGAGTGGTTTCGTGGTCTTCAAACGAGTCACGTTCCGTGCGATGTCCTAAACCTCTCAGAGACAACGCAACTAGCTGACCTCAGGAGATATAAGGTTCTCGTTTATCCTCATCCTGTGGTGTTATCAGAGAGGGTAACCGAGCTGTTAGAACAGTTTGTGAGTGCCGGTGGGATCTTAATCACCGGGTGTCGGGCTGGCCTTAAAGACGTGAATGGTCATTGCCGTCAAGTTTCTATGCCTGGGCCATTAAAAAATTTATTTGGTGTTCAAGTCTCCGACTTTACCAGGATTCAAGGTGCCTATGAAGTTCCGAATTTAGTGTGGAATGGTGACGAGAGTTCTTCTGGCTGCATACATGCAGTAGATTTTAATGAAGTCTTACAACCGACGTCAGAAGACTGCACTGTATTAGCAACCTACGACCGTAATTATTACAGCGGAACGCCTGCTTTGGTTCAAAATAGTTTTGGCAAAGGAACGACGTATTACTACGGTTCCGTTTTTACGCGTGAACTTGCCAAGAAGTTGATTGAATTAACAGGCTTGGTTGATACAGAAAACAAATTGGTATCCACGACTGAGGAAGTTGAACTGGAGATTCGGCGCAACCCACTGACTGGAGACCGATATGTCTTTTTATTGAACTACAGCGGACAGCCACAAGCAGTGCACCTGCATCATGGCTGTAGGAATGCACTCAACGGGGAACTCATTGAGGGAGATCTTGTGCTAGATGGATACGACGTCTTGGTATGTGAAGTTCCTGATGGTGGAGCGACAGCACGAGGCTAAGTATTCCAGTGGTGTTCGTTAAGGTAGGCTTCAAGACGGGCAGTTCTCGTTTGTTTATGGAGGGATGGGGAATTCGCTCGTATGGAACTCACCCCATGACACCAGTCCAGACCTATATTGAGTGACACTATTTGCGGGGAGTAGGTTTGGCTCCAGACCCACTGTTGTCTGGTACTGGCCTACTCCCTATGCAACCATAGCACTACAACGTGGTCCTACATTGTTCTATCTGAAACCTTATAGGTCTTCACTGTTACAACACAATGAGCTGTTCACGTCTACTAACGGAGGTCGACGAACGATGATACCATTTGTTTTGGTGGGAGCAGGTTGGAGGGCTGAGTTTTTCATAAGGATAGCCCAGCAGCTCCCAGATCGGTTTACTATCCAGGGACTCGTTGCACGTAATCAAGAAAGAGCCAAGGTGATTAAGGAACGCTTTGGCGTACCCACATACTCTGACTTAGATGAAGCTTTAAAGCACAGCGATCCATCATTCGTCATTGTGTGTGTCCCACGTACACAAGCTCCAAAGATTGTCATTGATTGTGCTCGAAAAGGAATTCCTGTCCTTTGCGAAACCCCTCCAGCTCACGGTGTCGACGAAATGTTAGAACTGAACGACGCACTCGGATCAAAAAGTAAGGTTCAAATTGCTGAACAGTACATATTCCAACCTAATCATGCTGCGAGGCTGTCCATTGTTGCATCTGGGATCTTGGGAGATGTAACCCAGGCACAGATTTCAATAGCACATGACTACCACGGAGTAAGTTTGATTAGACATATGCTTAGCGTCGGTTTTGAAGATGCGGAAATTTGGGCGACGGAATTCAAGTCTCCAATCGTTGAAGGACCAGGGTTTGATGGCCCCCCTACACGTGAAGAAGTACGGCCTTCACAGCAGCTCATTGCAGTCCTTCGATTTGGTGACAAGTGCGGTGTGTTTGACTTTACCGATGACCAATATTTCTCGTGGATTCGATCACCTAGAATGTTGATTCGTGGGCAAAAAGGGGAAATTAATAACTTTGAAGTGAGATATCTAAAGGACTACGCAAGTCCTGTTGAAGTGGACTTGAAACGAACCTATGCAGGACATGACGGTAATTTGGAAGGCTTATATCTTAAAAGCATCTTCTTCGGTCGTGAGGCCGTGTATACTAACCAGTTTGTTCCCGGTAGGCTGACGGACGATGAAGTTGCCATTGCAACCTGTTTGGAGAAAATGCATGACTACGTGCAGGGGGGGCCGAGCTTCTATAGTGTCGCAGAAGCATCGCAAGACAATTATATAGCACTTATGATTCACCAGGCCGTGAAATCTCGAGAGTTAGTGAGGACTTCAAGACAATCATGGTCGCCATCCCGCAGTGATCATGTGTAGCGTGGTTTCACAATCGGACAAGCCGTGTGACTTCGAGATATTGACCTCCCCCTGATTCACCTTTGTTGGCATGGCTCTTAAGCCCCACAGGGTGAACGATATGTTCCAACTGAATTATGGGGCTTAAGGCTGCATATTCGAAGAGACAAGGATTATCTGCCTGGTGTCCTCTTAGGGAGAAGATGAACTTTGGCGATTGACTTCACCGATAAGGGATCATCACATACTCATTGAGAAACTCGTTCCGAAACTTCCCTTCCGGGTCGCACTGAAGAAGCAGATGTTGAAAGTCTGGCAGTTTGTCGTACAGAGATTGTACATGTGCGGGCGACATGGTAAACAGCTTCCCCCAATGCGGACGGGCATGGTATGGGGCAAGCTGTTCTTCAATAAGGGGCAATACATGTCTCACAGCCTCCCAGTCTGGGTGCCACGTAAAGTGGATGGCAACGGAATCCTGCTTGTAACAGGGACTCATCCACAGATCATCGGCTGCAATTGTGCGGATCTCTGAAACATAAAGAAGCGGCGATATGTGCTGACGAATCCGATGGATTGCACACAATGCCTGATAGGCATCTTCGCGTGGGACGAAATACTCGCTTTGTAATTCGTCTCCTGCGCTTGGCGTGAAGTCCATACGGAAATGGGGCATTCTCTCGTACCAAGGGCCTGGGATGCCCAACTGTTCCGTACAGTTCTCCGACGCCATGCCTGGTACAGGATGCCGTTGTGTTGTGGCCCGTATTGCGCCGAAAAACGCGGGTTCCATCTCAGCTGAATCATGATCGGAGAGTTTGCGTTTCAGCCAGACTTGATTGAATACTCCTTCCCTCCAATCCGTGAAGAGACTGACACTATAGGCGCTGGAGAAAATGTCCTCCAAGTTGTCCTCAAGAGCCGCGAGAGGCAAGCTCTCATAGACGGACTGACTCATTTGAAAGCTTGGAATTACGTCCAGTGTGAGTCTCGTAACAACGCCGAATCCACCGAGTCCAACAGCTGCCCCTGCAATATCCATATCCTCGGTAGCGCGGTCGCTGGGAGCGCGGGAGAATGAAACCTTCTCCCCATCGCCTTTGACGATTTCCATCGAATGAACGGCTGCTGCGAGGTTTTGGTTCCTGTCCCCAGAGCCATGTGTCGCGGTCGCGCAGGCGCCTACCACTGTAATGTGCGGAAGCGAGGCCAAATTGTGCAGCGCATAGCCGTTCGCACCGAGATATCGGCACAGGTCTCCGTACCGGATGCCACCCTCTACCGTTACCGTATTGTTTGTAGAGTCGAGGTTGACCACACGGTTCAGTTTCTCAAGAGAGAGGAAGCTTTCGGTACTATCGGCGATCCGGTTAAACGAGTGCCGCGTACCGAGTACCTTGATTCGCCTGCTGCGAGCGACTAGGTCTTGTACGTCCTCGACACTCTCTGGAACGTAGAGTTCGGAGGCGCTGTACGTGAGGTTGCCTGCCCAGTTGCGATTGTTTTCCACAGATGATGCACTCCTTCGACGATTGGGTTGAATAAGACCAGTGTACACTTTATTCTCGTGGAAACTTGTAGTGAGTTGGTAGAATACCTATCTGTTTTTCGACACTCGAAAATTTTTACAACCAGAAGTGTTGATAGCAATACAGGAACACAGGAATACAGGTATACACCAATGCGGAGATACAGGAACGCAGAAGGGCAAAAATAGTTGTAAGTGGGGCCTACAACCTGACACTCACGCTGGGTCACGGAAAGCAGGATTCAATTGAGGCGCTGGTACAGGAACACAGATATACAGGAATAATGCTGGGCGGGATGAAGTTAGGATTGCGTTCGCTCATCATACGAATAAATGTAAGGATGTAACGATACAGGACTACGGAAATACAGGTATACAGGAATGCATCAATGCTCAATACATCAATACCTGAAAGTTGCATTGACTGATGTGGAAGGACAAATGGCTGCGTTGTCGAAGTCATGGGTACAGAAATACAGGAACACAGAATCCAGCAGGAGGATACTGAAGTGGGTATCACCATTAGTTTCGGAATTCAGAAGGGCGGAGTTGGCAAGACCACGACGACTGCAATATGCGCGTATTTGCTGGCTCGAAAATCAAAGGTACTTGCGGTCGACTTTGACTCTCAGGGTAACCTGACCGCATTTTTGACCCAACGTAACATTTACGACTTTGAGGGACATACAGTGCTCCAGGCGATGATGGAGCGGAACCCGACACCGTACATACAGACGGTAGCCGACAACCTCGACGTGTTGCCTGCCGAAGACTTGCTCGCCACATTTGCCAGGTACACCTACACGCAGCAGAAGGGTGATCCAAACGTGATCTTGTGTGACACCCTGAGGGTGGTAAAGGATGACTATGACTATATCCTGATTGACCTGCCGCCGAATTTGGGTGAGCAAACCATCAATGGACTCACAGCTTCCGACTATGCAGTGGTCATGTTGCAGACAGAACCGTTCTGTTTCGACGCACTCGATCGTTACATTGAACTTCTGCAGCACATCCAAGAGCGCACGAATCCAAACCTCAGGCTGAGCGGTATTCTGGCGACCATGATGGACTCGAGAACCACGTTGGACTCAGCAATTATTGAGCAGGCGATCAAAGATTACGAAGATGTTGTATTCAAATCGGTGATTCGTCGTCGGGCTCGAATCAAGGAATTTTCGATTCAAGGGCTGCAGAGTAAAACGAGGGCGGACAACAGTGCGCTCAGACCGTATCAGGATTTCGTGAAGGAGTTGAAGGAGCGTGTCAAAGAAAGCGCAACTCGGTAACTTAATCGGACAGCGCAGTGCCCAGACAGTGGTGAATCACGACGCTCACGCGGAAATTGTAAGAGTTCCTCCGGATACAGGAATGCAGGAAACTGTAAACACAGAAACCAAATCACATATAAATACAGGTTTACAGGACCCTGTAGAACAAACACCACAAAAGAAAAAAAAGGCCACATTCGACATGGACCCAGACTTACATACTAAGTTGAAGATATATGCAGCATCTCGGGGAACGACAATGGTAGAGGTCATTGAGGAGCTGTTGCGGAAGCATATTCTGTAAATACAGGTGTACAGAAATTGAGGGTTGGCCTAATACTTTCGGGTAATTCATCGTTAATTATGACGGGACAAAAGTGCACGAGGCCCCAATCGCTCGAGGTCCTGATAGGGAACGATTCACCAGTCGTATTAACAATACAAAAATCAAAACAGGTTGCTACAGCACTACATTCTGGTGAAAAACTCGCAATCTATGATTTCACATACGAGCAATATTTCTCGTGGGTGCACTCACCTCGAATACTCATCCGCAAAGAGCGAGGAAAGATCAACAATTTTGACGTGAGTCACCTTACGGATACCGGATCTCGAGCAGCGGATAGGATTCAAAAGCAGGACGCTGCGCGCAGTGGGAAGACGGTTCTGTTAAGCAAGCAACCATGGGCTCTGAATTGAAGATATATCTTGACCATTTGAGTTTTGATACGAGGTAAGTCCCGTCTAAAATGATTTAAATGTGAGTTGTAATGCTCCCAATCTGTCATCCCCCCGGTGACTACCCAAGCGGTACATCTATTGTTGTGGTCAACGCAGTAAATGATTAATATAAATTGTTTTTAAACAATATAACGCATGTTAAAATATACTGCTACTGCCATGCACGGGATGGAGTAGTCTTATGCGCAGGCCATACGTCAGGGGCTGATTCCTAAACAAACATACCGTGAATGCGCCGAACTAAGGCGCTCAAACGATAAAAGGCACTGATCTAAAGGAAGTTCCTTTCTTAAATTAAATTAAATTAACTGAATCCTATTGAAAATGTGAACTGTGTGTATTATCATCATTTCAACAACAATATTTGATTTATAACAATATATATTGGGGGAATGAAATGTGAGGATCGGGAGGAAAGCGTTTTACTTAGGTTTGTCTGCTGCAACCCTAGCTGCCATAACAGGTTGCGGGACTTCTTCTGGTAATGGAAACGCTTCGGGATCTCAGGGCGGAACAAACGGTTCAGGTGCTATCGTTATTAATTTCTGGAGTTCCGGTCCCGCAGGAAAGGGCTTTCAATCCGTGATTAGTAACTTTAATAAAAAATACAAAGGCAAATATGATGTTGTTTTTAAAGCGATTCCTTACGCAAATGAAACTGAATTAGTCAACTCTGCACTGTCAGCTCACAAACAACCAGATATCTTAGAGGAGTCTTTGACACCTTCAGCACCGTACGCCTATGAGGGGATAGAGGAACCTATTGAGCCGCTTTTAAAATCTGTCGGTATTAATCCATCAAAAGATTTTCCTGCATCTATGTGGAATGGTACGACGGTTAATGGGGTACACTACGTGGCACCTCTCGATGCCCTTCCCACGTTACTCTATTACAACAAAGCATTGTTTAAACAAGCAGGCTTGAATCCGAACGATCCTCCGACAACGGAGGCACAGTTTGTTTCCGATGCCGAAAAGTTAACGAACCAGTCCAAGAAACAATGGGGTTTTGTTGAACAGCCCGAATTTAATACTTGGACTTTTCCATCTCTACTTTCGCAGTTTGGCGGACAGGAAGCCAATGCATCCACTCGTAAAATTGAGTTCAACAGCCCAGCTGGTCTAAATGCACTTAATTTCCTCTACAATACGATATTTAAATGGCATGTATCTCCTGAAGGTGCGTCCCCCAACGAGTACAGCACTCTGTTTGTAAAAGGTCAGAACGCGATGTCAATGAGTGGTTCATTCAACGTAGAAGCGTTTAAGAGCGCATTAGGTAATAATCTTGGGATCGCGTTGCTGCCAAAAGTCGGTTCACAAAATGCCGATTTCCTTGGACAGAATTACTGGTGGGTATTTAAGAGCCCTTCCTTAAATGCTCAGAAAAAACAGGGTATCGCGTTATTTATGAAATATATGTATGACAACAGTATGACCTTGGCAACAGAGGATGGACTTTTCCCTACCTGGGAACCGGCAATGAAGAATCCACAGTTTAAGAATGAATACAGTATGAATGTTCAAGAAGAGGCAGTTAAATACGGAGTCCTTAACCCGCTGATTCCAAACTGGGGAACGACGTCGACTCAAAATCTCTATCAAACGATGGATGAGTCCTTATTGGGAAAATTAGCCCCCCAAGCTGCATTATCTCAAGCCGCTAGCTCGATGCAACAAGAAGTTAATCAGTTGGTGAAATAACTAAGATGCGGTGGCCGGAATGCATGCATTATGCATTCCGGCTGCACACAGCATTGGGGTGACAATATGGCGGAGTATAATTCTGGTTTAGCTACACTACATCAACCAATTCCAACTCGTAAAAGGTCATTCAAGGTCGCAGTTCTAGATAACTTGGGGTCCTTCAGCTTTACTGTCCCTTACCTTGTTGCATTTATATTGTTTGCTGCCATACCCGTTATTTTTGGGTTGTACGTTAGCCTTCACGACTGGAACCCAGTGACGGGAGCTGGGCAATTTACTGGTCTGTCCAATTACCTGCAACTTTTTAATTCCAGCACGCTTGCCGGGCACGACTTTCTAATTGGCCTGCGCAATGTTGTTCTTTTCACTGTGATCAGTGTCCCTTTTTTGGTCGGGATCCCAACCGTGGTATCGTACTTGATTTATTGTGGACCATGGAAGGGGCTGTTCCGAGCTATATTCTTTTTCCCGTCTGTACTCTCTGTTACGGCGATTACGACAGTTTGGTCGTGGATCCTTGCAACCCAAGGGGGATTGTTGAGTAGTTTGTTTGGTATCCAGTTACCCTGGCTAACTCAGCAACCTTTTGCGTGGATTTCCATTGATGCGACTACGGAATGGTGGAGCATGGGGTTTAATATTGTAATTCTCTATGCTGGGCTGACACAAATTCCGACCTCGTTATTTGAGGCTTCTAGAATTGACGGTGCTTCACCGTTGAGAATATATTTCTCCATTGTTATCCCGCAACTAAGGAACATCATATCTGTAGTGACAGTCTTGGGAACAATAGCTTCATTCAATCTTTTTGCCCAATCTTACTTGATGACGAGTGGAGGGCCTGGGAGTTCCACGGAACCTCTAACGATGTTTATCTACAATCAGGCCTTCAATGAGATGAAAATGGGTTCGGCGACCGCGATGGCCTTTTTAATGGGGATCATTATCATGATCATCTCATTTATTCAGTATCGAGTTGCCAGGGATAGGGGATGATATAGTGTCTATCAAAAAATTACCCGTCGTAATCGTGCTCGTGATTGGCAGCATTATCATGATATTCCCTATATTATCTTTGCTAGGTGCTTCATTTAAAACGCACACTTTAGTATTCACTGGCGGGATCATACCGCAACACCCAACGTTGAAAAATTACGCGACCATCTTCTCGTCTAATATACCGCTCCTGAGATGGATTTTGAATTCCATATCTGTGTCAATCATAGCGTCGCTGATTGTTGTGGTCATCGATTCATTGGCAGCGTACTCGCTTGCGAAATTGAAGTTTGCGGGAAGGAACGTGATTTTTTACGTCATTGTCAGTTCCTTGATGATCCCTCCAATTGCAACACTGATCCCGATGTACCTGGAATTTTCTTCGGCAAATTTGTTGAATACGTATTGGGTTCTGGTTCTCCCGTATTCAGCAAACGCATTTGGGATTTTTCTGCTGTATCAGTTTTATCTAGGGATTCCAGATGAGCTGGTTGACGCTGCCAAAGTCGATGGAAGCAGTAAATTCCGTACGTGGATATCCATTTTCGTGCCATTAAGTACTGCCTCCTTAGCTACATTAGGTTTGTTGACGTTTATGAATGTTTACAATGACTTCTTTTGGCCCTTGGTTTCTACGAATTCCAATGGGATGAGGACAGTCACGGTAGGTGTTGCATTAACTGCAATTGGCCAATATACCACCAATTATGCTGAATTGATGGCCTTGACCTTTTGTTCAATCATCCCGATGCTCCTGGCATTTATCTTTGCTCAAAGGAAACTGACACAAGGGATTTCGACAACAGGATTCAATCTGTGATAAGGGGATTAAGATGTGACGGAATTTTTAAGTCATCTAACCGTTCAGTTACACGATTCTGTAGAACTTGCAAAAGCGCTCTCTACCGAGTTGAGGGTTGCCATTCTTGAAGAAATCATGAAGCAACCAATTAATGTGAATGAAATTGCGATTAAATTTGATTTACCCCCTTCGACGGCTGCAATCAACATCAGAAAATTAGAAGAGGTTGGATTGATCAAAACAGAACTCGTACCAGGCACACGTGGTGCTCAAAAAATTTGTAGAGCAGTTTACGGGCGCATCATCGTTGATATCGAGCCGCCGAAGCCTGAGCCGAAGAACCAAATCCTGTTGAGTATGCCGATTGGACATTTCTCGGACTGTTTAGTGACGCCAACCTGCGGATTGATAAGTGAACACTCTATCATTGGGGAGTTTGATTTACCCACCTCATTTTATGAACCCGACCGAGTGAATGCACAATTAATCTGGTTTAAACAAGGCTATCTCGAGTATCGGTTCCCAAATAAAATTCCATACGGAGCGGATCCCGCAACCCTGACTTTGTCGATGGAAATCTGTTCTGAGGCGCCTATGTACAATCCTTCATGGCCGTCCGATATTACATTGTGGGTTAACGGAGTCGAAGTGGGAACGTGGACGAGTCCAGGCGACTTCGGCGGAGAACGGGGGGTGTTAACACCTGAGTGGTGGGGGATAGAGAACACTCAATTTGGTATATGGAAAACATGGAAAATTTCTCATGAGGGTTCCTTCATTGATGGGAATCAAATTTCAAACATAACACTTAATGAAGTCGCATTGAACGGGTCGAGCAGTATCAGCGCAAAGATCGGTGTTAAATCGGACGCAGTTAACGTTGGTGGATTAAACATTTTTGGCAAGAAGATGGGAAACTACAATTCTGACATTGTGATGCGTATTGATTATTCAAATGGGATTACAAGGGGGAAGAACTAGGCCAATCAATTCAGTTTGAACTCGCCGTAAGAGTCGACAAGGTTAACCTAAGGAGTGAAGTACGATGACAACAACACAGAAAAATGAGCCTCGTCCAGAGTATCCACGTCCACAAATGACTCGCGACGAGTGGATGAATCTAAATGGCGATTGGGAGTTCGAAATCGATAACGGCCGTACGGGTCGTGAGAGAAATATACTTAATAAGGAACGATTTAATCAGACAATCGTTGTGCCATTTTGCCCGGAAAGTAAGCTCTCTGGTGTTGAAAACAAAGACTTTATGAGTGCGGTTTGGTACCGCCGCACATTTACTGTGCCTAAGGAATGGGAAGCCAAGAAGCTTGTTATTCACTTTGGGGCTGTGGATTATGACACAGAGGTCTGGGTAAATGGTGTTAGCGTGGGTACCCATCGCGGAGGATATTCCTCTTTTGCGTTCGATATTACCGACCAGGTTCAGCCTGGTGAAAATGTTGTGACAGTCTGTGCGGAGGATGATAACCGCACCCGGCTACAGCCCCGGGGGAAGCAAAGTTCACTGTATTACTCACATGCCTGCGACTATACAAGAACCACAGGAATTTGGCAGACGGTATGGCTGGAATGTGTGAACGAAACGTATGTATCCTCATTAAAATACTATCCAGATCCGGATAACGCGTGTGTACATGTTGACATGAAACTCACCGGCCATCTAACAGATGCTACAGAAGTACAGATTCAAGTAGTGTACAAGGGAAACCCGGTTGGCGAAGTTACCGCAACAGTAGGGACACACAGTGTTCGAATTCCCGTTCCGTTATCTGAAGTCCACTTGTGGGAAGTGGGAAAGCCGAAACTATATGATGTACAACTGACGGTTTTTCAATCAGGTTCAGTGGTAGATGAAGTAAAAAGTTACTTTGGACTCCGTACGGTCACTCTGAGTGGCAAAGCGATTCTCATCAACGGCAAGCCTGTCTTTCAGCGGCTGGTTCTGGATCAGGGATTTTACCCGGACGGCATATATACCGCACCGACCGATGATGCTCTCCGCCGAGACATTGAGCTCTCACTGGAACTGGGATTTAATGGTGCACGATTACATGAGAAGATGTTCGAAGAGAGATATCTTTATTGGGCAGATAAGCTCGGGTACATCGTGTGGGGCGAGCACGCAAATTGGGGGCTCGACATCTCTACTGCGACGGGCTTGGAGCGGTTTTTACCAGAATGGATGGAGGGTGTAGAGCGCGATTTTAACCATCCTGCCATTATCGGGTGGTGCCCATTCAATGAGACATGGGACAACATGTCAGCCAACAATGCTCAACAGAATAACGAGGTGTTACGGATTGTCTACGAGGTAACCAAGCAATTAGATTCCACGAGGCCCGTTATCGATACGAGTGGCAACTTTCATGTTGTTACGGATATATTTGATATTCATGACTATGAACAAGACCCAGATGTATTTGCCGCAAAGTTTGAACCCATGAAACATGGTGGTGAAGCGTATAACACTTTCCCTCTCCGACAGAAGTACCAAGGTCAGCCGTATTTTGTGAGTGAGTACGGCGGAATTTGGTGGAATCCGAATCAAGTGGATGGAAGTGGTTGGGGTTATGGAAACCGGCCGAAGTCGGAGCATGAATTCATACGGCGCTATGAAGGGTTAACGACAGCCTTATTAGACAATCCAAACATATGCGCGTTTTGTTACACACAATTGTATGACGTGGAACAAGAGGTGAATGGTTTGTACACCTATGATCGCAAACCAAAATTTGACACTGAAACGATCCGGAAGATTAACACGAAAGAGGCAGCTATTGAAGGCAAATATTCGGTGGCAGCAATTGCGAGCACTGACTTGACTCACCAGTGACTCTACATTAAGGGCCTTCAGCGAGGGCGCTCCATGCCTTGTAGTACGGGTGTGTGGGCGCCCTAGCCATAACCATTGATCATCACGGCACTATAGTGCCATCTGTTCTTCAAATGGTCCAGAAGTTGCAATTTAGACTTGTATACTGTGGGAGTGAATGGATTTGGATGACACTTTAAAGGAAGAGGACAACCTTACGTTGAGAAGTGCCTTTGCATTCCTGCCACTCGGCCGAATTCGACCAGAAGGCTGGTTAAGGAATCAACTACAGATTCAAAGAGATGGATTCACTGGACATCTTGAAGAACACTGGCATGACGTAGGACCGAATAGCGGGTGGCTCGGCGGATCTGGTGAGGGATGGGAAAGAGGCCCCTACTATGTTGACGGACTGCTGCCACTAGCATACCTGTTGGAAGATGAAGAGTTGATATTGAAAGCGCGCAAATGGGTAGAGTGGACCCTTTTAAGTCAAAGAGTTGATGGGTCATTTGGCCCACATGAGTTGAACACGATGAATCGTGAAATTCAAAACCAAGACTGGTGGCAGGACTTCATTATGTTGAAGGTTCTGACCCAGTACGCGGAAGTGACGAACGATGACCGTGTCGAACCGTTTTTGACTCGCTATTTCTACTACCTGAAAGATGCCTTACAGAGTAATCCGCTAAGGGAATGGGCAGAGGCGAGAGGTGCAGAGTTGCTGCTCTCCATTCAATGGTTGTATGAACGGACGGGAGATGCCGCTCTCCTCGAGCTGAGTGAAATTGTCTCTCAACAAATGATCGACTGGGGAGCAATATTTGAGAAGTTCCCATATACGCGCAAACAAAGAGAATGGGATCATCGCGTCCATGTTGTTAATTTGGCTATGGGTGTAAAGGCGCCTGCTGTCCTTTATCGACAAACAGCTGATGAGTCGCAGCGTCAGGCCGTTGACAGTGGTATTAAGAGTTTGATGATGCACCACGGTCAAGCTCACGGTATGTTTTCTGGTGACGAATGGCTGTCAGGTACACATCCTAGCCAAGGCGTTGAGCTGTGTGCCGTCGTAGAGTACATGTTTAGCATGGAACACCTCGTCCGTATCTTTGGAGATGGCGCTTTTGGAGATACTCTCGAAAAAGTCAGTTTCAACGCACTCCCTGCAGCAATATCGCCCGAGTGGGATTCCCATCAATATGACCAACAAGTCAATCAGGTGATGTGTAATGCAGCTAAAAGGCCATGGGTAAACAAGCCTGATTCCAATCAGTTTGGTTTGGAACCTAATTTCGGCTGCTGTACGGCGAATATGCATCAGGGATGGCCCAAATATTGCAGCAGTCTCTGGATGAGTACTTATGACAATGGATTAGCTGCTGTCTCCTATGCGCCATGTCATGTGAACACGACTTTGCCTGGCAATAATGAAATAGAATTGGATGTCCAAACGGAGTATCCATTTCGTGAACACGTTTTAATCACTTTAACATTGAAGCATGAAACACGCTTTCCCATGTGGTTGCGAATTCCAGGTTGGTGTCAGCACCCACAAGTGAAAGTGAATGGTAACTTGCAAAAAATCAATATAGAGAATGGCTTCACTTGTATTGAACGATCCTGGCATGATCAGGACTGTGTCGAAATTTTCCTGCCGATGCAAGTCGAAGTCAGCGAAAGAGGCAATAGAGCAATCAGCGTGCAACGCGGCCCACTTGTTTATGTGCTTCCGATTGCTGAACAGTGGGTTCAGGTTTGCAAGCGCGAACGGTTTCATGATTGGGAGGTGTATCCGATGTCTGCTTGGCGTTATGGACTTGAGGTTGATGGAGGATTTCAGGTTGAAACTCAAAATATTAGTTATCAGCCGTACCGAGCCGAAAGTGCCCCCGTTAAGTTGATTACTAAAGGCCGCCTTGTATCGAACTGGTTCATGGAAGACAACTCAGCGGGTGAGCCCCCAGCGAACCCAATACCGTATTCAAATGTTGTTGAAACGTTAGAACTCATCCCTTATGGCTGTGCTCGATTACGAATCGGAGAGTTTCCGGTACTCCGCTAGTATAAAGAGGATGAAAATTAGTCCCAGTGCGAACGCGGGTACACAGTCGATGCCTCCTACACAGTCAGAGGCCGGTACCTTCAAAAATCCGATCATGAATTCTGGCGCTGACCCGTGGGCTATCTATAGCGGTGGAAAGTATTACCTGACAATGACCACGGGTTCGGATGTCACGCTATGGGAATCCAAAGACCTGACGAATATCTCGCAGGGTACATCCAAGGTGCTTTGGCACTCGCCAGCTGGATATCAGGATATCTGGGCTCCGGAACTGCATCACATCGGTAACAAATGGTACGTTTATGTGGCAGCAGACCAAAACGGACCCCAGAATCTGTATATTGCAAAGATGTCGTCGCCGACCAAGATCAGCAGCCAGCGTGTTGAGATTTCTTCGCCCACCTATTCATGGGAGACCAGTGTTGCCCCCATCAACGAGGGACCAGAAGTGCTGAAACACGATGGCAAGGTGTTTGTCGTGTATTCGGCAAACGCCAGCTGGACCAACGACTACTGCTTGGGGATGCTGACATTGAACGGAACGGATCCAATGAACCCATCCGACTGGGTGAAGTCGCCCAAACCCGTATTTCAGTCCGGAAACGGGGTGTTTGGACCTGGGCACGCGTCGTTTACAGTCTCTCCAGATGGAAAGCAACACTGGATTGTTTACCACGCAGCCCGATTTTCAAAGGCTGGCTGGGATCGAGATGTGCGCACGCAACCGTTCACTTGGAGCAAGTCGGGTGCACCAGACTTTGGAAGTCCAGACCCGACATCGCAGATGTTGAACATTCCGTCAGGGGAGACACCCTACAGTGTATTGGTTAACGGTAAGACTACAAGACAGTCGTACACGTTCCAGTATTCCGTTCAGAAGGCCGGTCAGTATACCATCTATGTCCACTACGCCAATTCAGGACAAAGCGCCCTCGCGAACATGACTGTCAATGGTCAAGACGCATATGGGCCGTTTCTTTCGAATACGGGCGCCAATAACTCGTTTCAGATGGCTGTGACCACGGCGAATCTGAAACAAGGGAGCAACACGGTAAGCATCAGCCTGTTACCTTCTGCTGCCATAGATTCCGTGTGGGTCAGCATCAGACGAGCGTCATAAACTGCTCTGTGATGCAAAAGTAGAGATGGCATAAGGTGCAGTGTCGCGATCCGATGGGATCTCGATACTGCACCCATTTTGTGAAAGCATCGCTGATGGGATGACGTAGACAAACCCTCGATGCTCAGGTTGGGACTGTGGAACTGTGGGAATGGATAGCACGCGATGAACGGGGATTCAACCAAGATGCTGTAAAGGAGATGTGCGGAATGAAAAGGAGTGTCGAACATGAATCATTCCACGGCGAGGAGGCCGTTACACTCCGCTTTGGAAGGTACCTTGCAACGGTTCTTCCCGAGTGCGGGGGAAACCTCATCCGATTTGACGACGTTGAGCGGGGGCTCCATTTCTTACACACTCCCGAAGAATCCCAGATGGATCACTTCAAGACGGGCAACCCGTTTGTGTATGGTATACCGGTACTATTTCCGCCGAACCGGTACGAAGATGGCAAGTTTACCCTCAATAACAGGAAGTACGAGTTCCCTGTGAACGAGGAAAGCACGCACAATCATCTGCACGGCTTTCTATACAACGTTCCATGGAGCGTAGAGGACACAGGGTGCACAGATGAACGGGCGTACGTATCACTCAGCTTGAAAGTAAACAAACATCATTCTGTTTATCGCTATTTCCCGCACGAATTTAAAATCACCATCTGTTACGCGCTGTCAGAAAACGGGTTAGCGCAGGATGTTCGCGTTGAAAACACGGGTGTCGATCCGATGCCTTGCATGCTCGCCTTTCACACGACTGTGCGCGTGCCGTTTGCTGATGACAGTAACCTGAATGACTATCAGTTCACGGCAACGATTGGCGACAGGTGGGAGTTAACAGACAGGATGCTTCCGACGGGCCGGCATCAACTCCTCACTCCGGAAGAGCGACAGATGCAAAGTAGTGGTGTATCTCCGTTTTTTGAGATGATGGACAATCATTATTCAGCTCTACCGCAGAACGGAAAAAACTTTATGTCTTTGACAGACACTCGATTAGGTATTCGGTTTATCTACGACGTCGGCATGAAATACAAGTATTGGATGATCTTCAACAACTTTGGCAAAGGCGAGTTCTTTTGTCAGGAACCTCAGACCTCCCTCGTGAACGCACCGAACACTGGACTGTCAGTGGAAGAAACCGGGATCGTCATGCTCACGTCTGGGGCTGCTTGGTCAGAAACCAGTCGTTTTTATGTGGAAGACCTTAAATAGCCTTTACCTCACGGTCACATCAATCTGCCAACTTGCTGCGGAATTGCTCACGGTGATTGGGTATGTTCCTGGCTGCGTAAACACGGTTGAAAATGAGAACTGACCTTCTGCATTGGTTGAGAGGGTCTTATTGTTTGTGTTTGGAAGTCCTGAAACATTGAGCTTGGCATACGGGGCACCGACACCACCTGCGAGTACCAATTCACCTGAAATGGTTACGCTCTGACCGACATTCGCTGTGCTTGGTATCGCACTGACTTGGATGCGATTCACGTCGTCGGAGGGTGACATGATCCACTTTGTATTTGTCCACGCTGCACCCATATACAATCGTTGTTGCAGAAAGAGGTTGGCGTAATAGATGGGAACGTACGTGGTCGGGGCATTTGTCGCGGGATCGTCAGCGACTAGTTTCGGCGCCCTGACCAAGGCGTCTTGGTTGCCATAGATGGCGAACTGCATTTGACCGGCAGGCGGCAACCCTGCTTGTGGGCGCCGGCTTAGATTGACATTCCACCCGGATGGAACCGACGTGATGTCTAAGGTGTTCCCGTTCCACGTTGTGTAAACGCCGACCATTCTTAAGGCCTGCTGCAAGTAGTATATAGGGACCCAACTTGTTGGCTTTCCTGACCACGGATCATTCGCTACGACATGCTGCGGCAAAAATGCCGGGTTGCCTGCCATCTCTATTGTCGTTGGAGCATATTCAATCGACGTACTTGCATGTGCGACAACAGGAATCAGCAGTTGTACTGCAACTGCACCGGCTGCCATCATCCCGATTATCCCCGTCACACCCGCTTTGAATGTCATTCTGATAAGTCCTTTCCTCATCCATCAATGTTGAGGCTCATTTGATTTGTCGTGGTAACAATTAGACGGTGCTGTGCAGTCGGTGGTTACATCACGATTGGTGTTATTTTATGGCGATTTACGGCGAACGGGGTCGGAATATTTAAATTGAATCCAGTTTCTCTTCCTGCTAGCATAAAAATTAGAGTTATGAAATCGTTTGCACAGTGTGCACTGTTGTGTGCAAGGTGTGCACGGAGGATACCTATAAAGTACTTCCGGTGCAGCGAAGGGTAGGGTGAAATATAAATCTCTGGGGGGAGAGTCAGTTGAGTTGGAAACGTAATATGCGTGTAGCTGCGGCTGTGGTAATGACGGCAACGTGGCCGCTGGTGGCGGTCTCTTCCGTTGCGTGGGCAGGTACAGCGAGCGGGGGACAGACGGCAAACACGAGTACAAACACGAGTACAAACACGAGTACAAACACGAGTACAAACACGAACAGCAGCCAGAGTGCCTCGGTACAGATTGCGTCTGGCAACGACTTTACGGCGGGCAGCTCGGCAACCGTCGATCTCACCGTCTCCGGGATGAGCCTCAGCTCGTCCAATTTGACGGTCACCTTGTCGAATTCCGTAAACGGTTCTATCGACGTCTCAAAATATGCATCCGTAACGGGCACGGATACGCTGAGCCTAAGTTTGCCGGGCGGGGATTCCGGCGTGGGGGCGGGTACATACACGCTGACGGTCACGAGTGCGGGTATCAGCGGATCGACACAGTTGGCTGTTGCCCCCTACTCGACAGCGGGCACTATCCAATGGGACGCCATCTATACGGATGACAGTTCGACCTACGTATCGAACCCGAATCCTGCACCAGGGCAAAACGTCACCATCAGTGTACGAGCCTACAGTGGAAACCTGACCAGCGCCGTACTCAAATGTTATGACACAGCGCAGAGTAAGAGTTTCGACGTACAAATGACACCAGGCAAAACCTTTGGACCGTATCAACTGTGGACAGCGACTGTACCGGCGTCAAGCGGGGGAACCATTTACTACCGGTTTGACCTTTATGACGGATCGAACTTTGCTTGTCTCTCGGGGGATGGGCTCCATACCTACGATGACAGCAATCAAAACTTTCCGTTGCCTGTGGGTTCGGTGTCTCTTTCGCAAACAGACGCCAACCCTGGTGACGTGATTACTGCGAATGACCCTGTTGGAGACTTCTCCGGAAGCGGGTCGAGTGAGACCATTGTCACGTTCCGAAATGCATCAGGGCAGGTAGTTGGATCCTCTGTGCAGGGAACGAATGCTGGTTGGAGCAGCGTGCAGTTCCAAGTGCCGTCGTCCCTGCCGGACGGGCTCTATACGGTGGACCTGAACACAGAAGCGAAAGACGGCGACGGTGCGGTGAACGTCTCTTTGGATCGTCAGGCGACGCTTCTCGTCGGCCCATTGCCCGCGTGGATGAAGGCCTACTACCATGACTCGTTTAGTACGTTCTATCGTTCACCGTTTGGAGCAGATCCTGTCGGTACGCCGATCACGCTCCGGCTGCGCGGACCTCTCGATCTCAAGAGTGCGACGCTTCGACTGTGGGGTGCGGCGGGTCAGTCGGGAGAAACCGACTTGCCGATGCAGCCGCTTCAGATGTCGGCGAGTGAAATTCAGCACCAAGCGGGTGTTCCCGACGCATCTCAGTACAGCTGGTGGACGGTCACAATCCCCGCATCTGATGTGAGTCAGCCGGGGACGATGTGGTACCAATTCGAGACACAAACTGCGGGCGGTCAAACCATCTATTACGACGACAATGGGTCACAGTTGGAAGGGCCGGGGGCAGTTGGGTTTACGCCAAATGGACCGAGCTATCAAGTCAGCGTGTATCAAAAGGGTTTCCAGACGCCGAACTGGTTGAAGCACGCGGTGATTTATGAAATTATGCCGGACAGGTTCTACAACGGGAACATCGCGAACGACGAAAATCCGAATACGCAAAAGGGCATCTATGTAAACAGCAGCGGTCAGGAGTCTCTTGGGCCAATCGAGTTTCATCAAAACTGGAACAGCCCGCCGTATGACCCCAATGTCCCGAGTTCGTCCAACCCGGCTATACAGCAACTGCGCGGCAACGGTCAGTGGAATATCGACTTCTTCGGCGGTGATCTCCAGGGCATCCAGGACAAACTAGATTATTTGAAGAGCCTTGGCGTCAACACGCTCTATCTGATGCCGGTCTTTCAGGCGGAGTCGAACCACAAGTACGATACCGCCAACTATATGAAGATCGACCCAGGCTTTGGGACCCAGCAGGACTGGCTGAACCTTGTCAAAGCGGCTCATGCCAAGGGATTCCACATCATTCTGGACGGGGTCTTTGAGGATACGGGGAGCGACAGTGTCTATTTCAACAAGTTCGGGAACTTCCAGACCCAGGGCGCATGGCAGGCGTATCAGTCTGGCACCCCAACCTCATCACCGTACTATTCTTGGTATGAGTGGACGGGGAATCCGCAAACCCCGTATAACGGCTGGTTTAACATTGACACGTTGCCGCAGACCAACACGTCCAACCCGAGCTATCAGAATTTCATCTATGCAGGTAAAAATTCGGTCGCGAAACACTGGATTGAGCTTGGGGCGAGCGGCTGGCGTCTCGACTCAGCGGACAACGGAAACTACAACACCGCTTGGTGGAGCGGGTTCCGAAACGCTGTGAAGTCGATTGACCCGAATGCGGCGATCATCGGCGAGATCTGGAACAACGCCACCAATGACAACGGGACAGACTGGCTCACCGGATCGACCTTTGACAGCGTAATGAACTATCAATTCCGCAATGCTGTGATTGACTTTTTCCGCGGCACATACAACGACGGAAGCGTTCAGCACAACGGAGTCGACGCCGCCGGGTTCAACCAGCACCTCATGCGGCTGTACAGCGAGTATCCAAAACAGTCGTTCTACGCCATGATGAACCTGGTCGACTCGCAGGATACAATGCGGATTTTAACGATTCTCGAGAATGCACCACAGCCGAGTACCATGTCTGCATTGCAGCAGGATCAGTATCAGCCTTCCGCGGCGAACCAGAAGATAGGCATTGAACGGATGAAACTCGTGTCTGACTTGCAATTTGGCTTCCCGGGCGATCCGACAATCTGGTACGGCGACGAAGCTGGCCTGACGGGCTACAGCGATCCGCTCAGTCGACACACGTACCCTTGGGACAACCAAAACACGGATTTGCTCAATCATTACCGCAAGTTGGGTGCTATCCGAAATGCGAACCCTGTGCTTCAGACCGGGGACTTCGTACCGTTGTACACAAAGGGTATGGTCTACGCCTTCGCCCGAACCATCACAAACGGCCATGACGTCTTTGGCAGCAAGGCAGCCGATGCATCAGCCATTGTCGCGCTCAACAACCAAAACCAGGCGACCACGGTCAGCATCCCGATGAAGGGAACGATTGCAAACGGCACAAAATTGCTCGATGAACTGAACAACCAGTGGTACACCGTTCAAGATGGACAAGTGACGTTGAATCTTGCTGCCTATCAGGGGGCCATTCTCGTTACACCGTCGAAATCGCCTGTGGCGTATTTGCAAGAGACGAGCACAGTCGCCGGAACCATCAACGACATTGCCTGGACACCCGTTTCCGGGGCGACCGGTTACAGGGTGCTTCGTCAGGACCAACAAGGGCGGTGGCAGCCCGCCAGTAAGCCTTTGTCAGCAACCACATTGGAGCTGCAGGTGTCTCGTTCGGACCAGGCGCAGACATTTCGTGTGGAGGCACTGTTTGGGCCAAGTTCCACACCGGTCCAACACGGCTCATCTGCAGGCCAGTCAGGTGTGGAGCCGGCAAGTGCAATGAACGCGGTGTCTCCGTCGGTCGATGTGCCCGCCATGCCACTGAGTGCACCCACGGTTGAAGGCAAATTCGCCGCTGGCAAGGCTGAGCTTGCCATTACATCTGTGCGTGGGGCCACGCAGTACGTTGTGTACCAGGAGCAGACCAACGGATCGTACAAAGCGGTGGCAACCATCCCAGCGAAGGGCCAACCTGCATCAACATCTGGAAGGGCCGGGGCGGGCGCCAAACAGCGCATCATCCACGCGAGCATCCCAGTACCTTCCGGCGTGAGTGCGGTGACCTACCGCGTGGCAGCTCAGAATGCAGACGGTCAGGCAGTTACGGGCGCCATCACGGTGACGGACAGCAGCGTGCAGCACTGAGTTGTGAGGGCATGAGACAAAATGTGCGGAGTTGTGCAAACGTTTGCTTTTGGTGTCATTTTGGTGCCATCTTGTTGTCGTTTTGGTGCCATAACGAAAAGGGGGTTGCGCCTTGAAGGAGAAGACTCATGGAACGATGCGGCGAAGTTGGGTGTTGATGATCCGTTTGTTCGCCGCGGTTCTCGCTGTGTTCGCGTTCTCATTGCCGATGTCAACGGCGTTTGCCGGATCGGCTGAAACCACTGTAACCGTTCACTATCACCGGTTCGACAACAACTACAACGGATGGAACCTCTGGATGTGGCCGTACCAGCCTCAGAGCCTTGGGGGCGCTGCCTATAATTTCAGCGGCAGTGATGCTTTTGGTGAAGTGGCAACAGCGCAGATTCCGGGGAACAACACCCAAGTTGGAGTCATCGTCAGGCAGGGAGACTGGGCGGCCGAGGACATTTCCTCCAACCGATACATTAACGTGACCAACGGGCAGGCGCAGGTCTGGCTGATCCAGGGCGATCCGACGATCTACTATTCAGCCCAAGCCGCGGATGCCGCCATCAAACCTCGGTTTACGAGTGCGTTTTTGGATGGCTCCAAGACGATCAACGCCAGCCTCATTGAGCCGATTACGCTCACTGGGCCAAACCAGTTCACCTTGACGGATGAGACGACCCACACGACGATTCCAATCACCTCTGTCTCCAACGGTGTAACCCTGCAGGCCGTCGTCGCAGGGGATTTTCAGACCCAGGTTGGGGCGAAGAGCAATTGGAACCCTGCATCGAAAACGACGGCGATGAAAGAGATCAACTCGAATCTCTATCAGTTCTCGGCAGTTTTAAACCAGGGAACGTACCAGTACAAGATTGTCCTGGGCGGGTCTTGGAATACTGCGTATCCGAGCAATAACGTGACGATTCAGGTTCCGACATCCGGCACAAAGGTGACCTTTTCGTATGTGCCTTCGACAAATGCCGTGTACGATACCATCAACAATCCGAATCAGTCGCTCCCCACCTCATCCGCAGGTGTGACGACCAACCTGGTGAAATTGACACTCGGAAGTGCTCCGAACGTGACCCACACACTTAGCCTGAGTGCGACAGGGTTTACACCGGAGACGGTGGTGCCGCGGGATGTCCTGAATCTCCCGCAGTATTACTATGGCGGGACGCTTGGCAACGTCTGGACGCAAAAGTCATCTTCGTTTCGTGTCTGGGCTCCAACGGCAAGCCAGATGAACCTGCAGCTGTTTTCTTCGGCCACGGGCCAGGTGACGCGCCAAGTTCCGATGCAACGAGGTGCCGGAGGCACTTGGAAAGCGGTTGTGCCAGGGAACCTGAACGGGTGGTATTACTTGTACAGCGTAACCATTGATGGAAAGACGAACACTGCGGTCGATCCATACGCAACCGCAATCGCCCCCACCGGCACACGAGGAATGATTGTTGACCTTGCTGCCACGAACCCGAAAGGATGGAATGGAGACCACTTTCAAGGTGTGCCAAACCCTGTGGATGCCACGATTTATGAGGTCAGCGTCCGGGACTTCTCCATCGATCCGAACGGCGGCTTCAAGTACCCAGGCAAATATCTCGCCTTCACGGAGCACGGCACGCTCGGCCCCGACCACGTGAAGACGGGCGTTGCGAGCTTAAAACAACTCGGTGTGAATTACGTGCAGATTATGCCCATGCAGGAGTTTCCGGATCCCGGGTACACGTACAATTGGGGATACGACACGATGAACTTCAATGTCCCGGAAGGTATGTACGCCACAACTCCGCTGGGAACGGCGAGGATTACGCAAGCGAAGGAAATGATTCAGAGCCTTCATCGACAACACATCGGGGTTATCATGGACGTCGTGTACAACCATACCTTTGCAGTGCAAGGTTCGGCACTGAATACACTGGTCCCTGGGTACTTCTGGCGAACAGACGCTGAGGGGAATCTGTACAACGGATCGGGCGTCGGAAACGAAGTCGCGAGCGAACGGCCGATGGTGCAGAAGTTCATCTTGGATTCGCTGGCGTACTGGGTGAAGGAATACCACGTGAATGGATTCCGCTTCGACCTGATGGCGTTGCTTGGCGTCAACACGATGAAGAAGGTATCTCAGGAACTTCACGCGATGGACCCGAACATCGTCCTTTACGGCGAGCCGTGGACTGGTGGTACGTCCGGGCTTCCGGCGAGTCAACTGCTGACCAAGGGTCAACAACAGGGTCTTGGCATTGGCGTATTCAACGACAACCTGCGTAACGCCATCGAGGGAAATGTCTTTCAACCAAGCGCTCTTGGATACGCCATGGGCGGTCAAGGTTACGTGTCAGCCATCGAGAACGGTGTCGTTGGAAGCATCGACTACAACAGCTCCATTCATGATTTTGCGGCAGCTCCTTCCGAGACCATCAACTATGTGACGTCTCACGACAACTACACCCTCTGGGATAAGCTGAAGCTGAGCAACCCAACGGCCTCGAAGGCTCTTCGAATCAAGATGGATGAACTCGCACAGGCCATCGTGATGACGTCTCAAGGAGTGGCGTTCATGCAGGGCGGTGAGGAGATGCTGCGGACGAAGGGCGGAAATGGGAACAGCTACAATGCGGAGGATAAGGTGAACGAGTTCAACTGGGCAAGAAAGGCGGAGTACATGAACGTCTTCAACTACTACGCAGGTCTGATTCATCTACGTGCCGATCATCCGGCATTTCGGATGACCACAGCCCAGCAAATCCGAGATAACCTGAGCTTCCTAAGCAGTCCGAGCAACACTGTGGAGTTTGAGCTGAAAAACCATGCGAACGGAGATAGGTGGAAGAACATCATCGTCATCTACAATCCGGGGGGACAGACCACGTTCAACCTTCCCGCAGGAAATTGGCACATTGCTGGCACCGCAAATGTAATCGGAAACCATGATATCGGACACGCGAGTGGAACAGTAAGCGTTCCGGCCATCACGTGCGAGGTATTGTATCAATCGTAACGAAGATGAGCGTTGAACACGGTTGAACATGGTTGAACATGGTTGAACACGGTTGAACACGGTTGAACACGGTTGGTGGTTAACAAGAAAGAAGACAGGAGTCCCTGCAAATCTGCAGGGACTTTTTTATAAAGTTCAACAGTCAGGGCGGGGCGCGGACGGCCGACGGAGAGCGGAGAGCGGAGAGCGGAGAGCGGAGAGCGGAGAGCGGAGAGCGGAGAGCGGAGAGCGGAGAGCGGAGAGCGGAGAGCGGGGGGCGTGAGCCTCACAGAGGAACTGAGTTCCTCTAAAATCGGGGGGCAAGCTGCGGCACCACGTCAGAGAGGAACTGAGTTCCTCTAAAATCGGCGGCAAGCTGCGGCACCACGTCAGAGAGGAACTGAGTTCCTCTAAAATCGGCGGCAAGCTGCGGAGCCACGTCAGAGAGGAACTGAGTTCCTCTAAAATCGGCGGCAAGCTGCGGAGCCACGTGAGAGAGGAACTCAGTTCCTCTAAAATCGGCGGCAAGCTGCGGAGCCACGTCAGAGAGGAACTGAGTTCCTCTAAAATCGGCGGCAAGCTACGACGCCACGTGAGAGAGGAACTCAGTTCCTCTAAAATCGGCGGCAAGCTGCGACGCCACGTCAGAGAGGAACTGAGTTCCTCTAAAGTCGGTGGCAATCTACGGCGCAGCGTGAGAGAGGAACTGAGTTCCTCTAAAATCGGCGGCAAACTACGGCGCCACGTCAGAGAGGAACTGAGTTCCTCTAAAGTCCACCGCAATCTACTGCGCCACGTCAGAGAGGAACTGAGTTCCTCTAAAATCGGGGGCAAGCTGAGGCGCCACGTCAGAGAGGAACTGAGTTCCTCTAAAATCGGGGGCAAGCTGAGGCGCCACGTCAGAGAGGAACTGAGTTCCTCTAAAGTCCACCGCAATCTACTGCGCCACGTCAGAGAGGAACTGAGTTCCTTTTTGTGCACTCACATGAGCACAAGTCTGTGTGGTGTCGGTTGGACTCCTTTGTAAGGCTCCTGTTTAGGTGCCTTCATACGCGTCGTTCGCATGTTCAATCGCTCTTACAGAATCTCTTTGAATGATTTCCGGCTCGTATATCTTTGATGTAACAGGCTGCTTATTGATCATATTGATGATCATTTCACCGGCATCGAGGCCCATTCTTTCTTGTGGATGGCGAATGGTTGTTAATGCCGGACTGATAAATTGAGAAAACTGATAATCATCCACACCGATAACGGAGAGATCCTCCGGCACTTTCAAGCCGATTTCTTTAACGAAGTTGATGACCTGAATCGCTAACTGGTCGTTATAACAAACAATCGCGGTCGGAACAAATTTGGGCCTTGTCAGGATCGTATAGAGCCTCTTTAACAAGTTGACTTTATTTTCCTCGGTCTGATACATCATAATTTCGCTGAGGTTGGAGATCTCAGGATGGCCCTGATAGGCTTTGATATAGCCATTCATTCGATGAATGCCTTGTTTATCATCGACCTTGAAGATACCCACAATTTGTTTATGCCCAAGGGCTATCAAACGATTTGTGGCCATTTCCCCGATCTTCACATCATCCATAATCAAATATGGGATATCCAAACCGTCATAGACAGCGTTGATGAAGAGCATCGGGATACCCATGGATTTGATGTTCTCATAAATATTTTTGTTCACGTTGCTCAGGGCACTTCTGGTTGGTTCAATGATTAACCCGGACAACTGATTCGATAACAGGTTGGTTAAGCTTTTCCGTTCTTTATCGGGATTGTTTTGAGTACCTGCAATCAGAACAGAATAACCGTAATTCGAGATGTAGTTATCAATGCCTGTAATAATATTAGGGAAAATATAATCCGCAATATGGGTCGTAATCAGGCCAATTGTCTTATTGTCAGCGATCGCTCTAGGTTTGCTTTTCCAGTCGTTTACAAACATTCCTCCGCCTTGAATGCGGTAAACAAAGTTCTCCTTCTCAAGCTCACCAATTGCATGTCTGACTGTGAACCGACTCACTTGATAGATCTCCATGAGCTCTGATTCGGTTGGCAGCTTCTCATTGACTTTGTATACTTCGGACAGAATTTTTTCGCTGATATCCTGCTTCACGAGCTCATATTTTTTCGTCATGTGATTTTCCCTTAACAAAGTGATAGTGACACTTTAGAGCCCCAACGAATTGAGGCTCTGTGTGTCGCACGTGAAAACTCGTTATAACTTCTTGTTGGACCATTGGCACTTTCAAAGTTGGTTAGATGCACTGCACTGCCGTGGACTCAATCGGTAGACCAGCTTGATATCGCTTCATAAATGCTTCATATCCAGCAACCCCGCTTGGCTCTGGATTCAACGTAACGCTGTCAGGATTCGTAAAGACCTCCTGGTCTAAGAAGTCTTCCAGACTTACGCGCCCGACGCCGTGTTTGGCATAGACCGCTAACACTGCCATACCCCAAGCACCGCCTTCACCTGCTGTACTCATGACGGTTACAGGTGTATTGAGCGCATTCGATAGAATTTGCTGACCGATGCCTTGGGTTTTCAGCAGGCCGCCTTGAGCGACGAAAACATCTGCGTTGA
The DNA here is from genome assembly GCF_001399675.1 of Paenalicyclobacillus ferrooxydans. Classification (GTDB taxonomy): domain Bacteria; phylum Bacillota; class Bacilli; order Alicyclobacillales; family Alicyclobacillaceae; genus Alicyclobacillus_B; species Alicyclobacillus_B ferrooxydans. The sequence continues at coordinate 53,201 of NZ_LJCO01000042.1, read as the reverse complement.
TTTGTTCTTCATTTTTCAAGATGTCCATTCCCATTTTAAGTGGCGCAAAAGCAGCGTACAACTGAGTTTGAATAAAGTTTGCCAATGTCAATGAACTATTGGGATTGCGGACAAACAGCGGACGTCCGGCGGGCATTTTCGTGATATTCTCACCCGATAAGTAGCTGTAATTGAGTAGGCCGCCGGCGTCAAGGTCAGCCTTGGTCGTCGCTAGAAATAACGTTTCGTATAGTCGATCCGGTTTTAAATCCACACCGAGACGCTCCGCAAACTCTTTAAATATGTTGGCCCACGCGTTAATGTCAGAAGAACAATTATTAATATGGACCATCGCAACAGGTGCCCCATTTGGCGTCGTGACGATGTCGACATCCCGATAAACGTTCCGAAGTGGCTTATCCAGCACAATCATGGAAAAAGCAGACGTGCCTACGGAGATATTCCCGGTTCGCTTACGAACACTATTAGTACTGACCATACCCGTTCCCGCATCACCCTCCGGTGGCGCCATCAAACTGCCCTCCTGGAGATGGCCGCTGACATCTAGTAACTGCGCCCCTTGTCTGGTTAATGTTCCTGCCGGATCGCCCGCTCTTAAGACTTTCGGCAGGATTTCTTGGATATTCCACGGATATCGCTTTACATCGTGAAGAGAGTCGAACTGACCGAGAAAGGCGGTAGAATACGTCCCGCTGTCTTCGTCAATCGGGAACACACCAGAAGCATCTCCGATCCCTAAGACCTTCTCTCCGGACAATTTCCAGTGTACATAACCAGCCAGAGTGGTTAGAAAACCAATCTCGTTGACATGCGGCTCTTGATTTAAAATGGCTTGATAGAGATGTGCAATGCTCCACCGCTGCGGAATATTAAACTGAAACAGCTGTGTCAGGTCATCCGCAGCTTGTTCGGTGATATTGTTGCGCCAAGTCCGAAATGGAGTCAGCAACGCACCATTCTTGGCAAAGGCGAGATACCCATGCATCATAGCGCTTACACCAATAGAGCTGATTTTTGTCAAGGTCATGTGATACTTGCCTTGAACATCTGCAGCAATCTGAGCATAACTCCTTTGAATGCCAGACCAAACCTCATCTAAAGCGTAGGTCCAGATTCCATCTTGGAGCTGATTCTCCCAAACGTAGCTTCCCGATGCAATGATATTAAAGTCATCTGTAATCAAGACTGCCTTAATCCGCGTCGAACCCAATTCGATACCGAGTGAAACATTTCCCTGTTGAATCGCTCTAGACGTTTCGACTAAATTCATTCACCTTACCTCCCAACTCCAACCGACAGGACAGACTTTTTTTCTCCGACCTTCTCAATCTCCTCGAGGGTATGACCGCGAGTTTCAGGGACGAAGGTGCGGACAAAAAAGACGCCGAGCAAACAAACGACACCGAAGATAGCGAAGACAGCTTCTTGTGACATGGAAGCAGTCATGATGGGGAACAAAAGTCCAACTAGGAAGGAACCAATCCAGTTAAACGAAGAAGCGAGTCCTGATGCACGTCCGCGAATCACAAGCGGGAAGATTTCGCCCACGATGACCCAGGTTAAAGGCGCCCACGTGAAGGAATAGAGTGCCACATAGATACTTAAGAACACAACAATCATCATCGGATTTGTATGAGGAATGATTAAGTTCAATACAGCTGGCAAGATAAAGGACAATGCCATAATCGTGCCGCCCACTGTTAACAGGGTGCGACGATTGAATTTGTCCGCGATTAACAGGAATACTAGGGAGCCGACAACAAGAATCACGCCTTGAATAATCGGCCACATTAACGCAGAACTCGCTGCATGTCCTGTTGCCTTTTGAACAATCAAGGGAATGTAATAAAAGATGGCGTTTGCGCCCTGGAATTGTTGGAAAGCAGCGACACCCACGCCGGCAATGACTAAGTACCGGTATTTACCACTAAACATGGTGCCTAAGGATATTCTTTGGCTACCCTGGATTTCCTGCTTTGCAGTTTCTTGTATCTGGCGAATTTCGGAGTCGATTTCTTCTTGGTTTGACCGAATAAAGCTCAGGACTTTACGTGCCTCAGCAAGCTTGTTGTTCTTTACCAAGAAACGTGGTGATTCCGGTAAACGAAGCACGCCGGCAAACAAAATCAAAGCTGGTATAGCTGCCAAACTTAGCATAAGCCGCCAAGCCAATGTGCCTGGTATCCCTTTCAACAGAAAATCGACAACATACGAAAGGAGCATGCCGGAAACAATCATGGTTTGGTTGATACCGGACAAACGTCCGCGTAAACGGGCAGGTGCCATTTCCGACATGTAGGCGGGAACCAGCGCCGAGGCAGCACCAACAGCCAGCCCTAACAGGATCCGGACAACAATCAAATAGTATTGTCCGTTATGCGGTGCGATACCAGACAGAATAGACCCGATAACAAAAATTAAAGCAGAGATTAGAATGGTTTTACGCCGGCCCAGGCGATCCGATAGTTGGCCCGCCAATGCGCCACCGAAGATGGCTCCAAACATCACTGCGGATGTAATCCATCCAATCGCGCCAGCGCTGTTTTGTAAATGCCAGTCATTTTCTAGAAAAGGCAAAGCACCTGTCATAACGCCAATATCATAACCAAAGAGAATGCCGCCGAAAGCTCCGAAAAAGTAAATGAATCCGCTTGGCACTTTCCTGTCATCAACCACTAGAGTTCCCCTCCTGAAGTAAAATCGTGAATGCTGGGGCCAGATCGCTTTTGCCGACTCACCGATGGCCGTGTTTATCTCACGCGATGGTACAAGCGTTTTCAAAATGCAGGCTAACACGGTTGTCCGAATAAATCAATATGATAATAGTCATCCGTATAACGTTGAACAATGAACGTTTCAAACTTGACACAACTACAAACTTGACGAAGTTTTTACGTACAGAACGTACGCTTCCTTGATGGCTCATGAATCAATCCTCGGAACGTTCCTGATAGATTGGAACAGTGTCGTTATATTCCGAATGGGCAATGACTTCAAAGTCATTGCTCGGATCATACCCGTTTCCTGGCATGACAGAAAATATGATTTATACGTATAAATTATGATGGTATTGACTTGTTAGGATGAACGCTATAGCATTACGCTGTGTAAGCGGTTTATCGACGCAGAAGTGACTCCGATGAACAGGTCACTTAGATGTAGAAGTCACTCCGATGTAGAAGTTACTCGTGAAACGCAATCAACCATGTTTTGAAACGCAATCAACCATGTTTATTGAACGGTGAATAAAAAGCAAAGGACTGATCGGGTGATGTTGGAAGAGTTAAAGAAGGAAGTCTATGAAGCCAACATGCTGCTGCCGAAATACAATCTGGTCACCTTTACGTGGGGAAATGTAAGCGGAATTGACCGAGACAAGAACCTACTTGTCATCAAGCCAAGTGGTGTCGAATATGACCAACTGTCCCCAGATAAAATGGTGGTCGTCGACCTTGACGGAAACGTCGTGGAAGGCGATTTGAATCCATCAAGTGATACCGCCACGCACTGTGTGCTCTATAAACAATTCCCGACCATTAAAGGGATCGTTCATACACATTCACCTTGGGCCGTTTCGTTTGCGCAGGCCGGGCTGGATATTCCCGCCGCAGGAACCACGCATGCTGATACTTTTTACGGGCCGATTCCAGTCTCACGAGCGATGGAGAAAGGCGAAGTTGTTACGGACTATGAAAAGCAGACCGGAGACGTGATCGTCGAGACCTTTCAGAAACGTCACATTGACCCAGAACAGGTGCCGGCGGTCCTCGTCAACGACCATGGTCCTTTTACGTGGGGAAAATCAGCTTCGGATGCGGTGCACAATGCGGTGGTTCTGGAGGAAGTCGCGAAGATGGCCTACCACACGCTGCAACTGAACCCGCATCGGATCGATATGGACCAGTATCTCCTCGATAAGCATTACCTGAGGAAACACGGCAAAAACGCGTATTACGGCCAAACAAACGATAAATAATCGAGAATTGTGATTGGGGAGGGCATTCATTTGTTGAAGACAAGGGACTATGAATTCTGGTTTGTGGTTGGCAGTCAACACTTGTACGGCAAAGAGGCACTAGAGGCTGTAAAAGACAACACCGTGAAAATCATTGATGAATTGAATCAGAGCGGCAATTTACCCTACCCAATCGTGTTCAAAACCGTGGCTACGACCGCGGACAGCATTACTCAGGTTATGAAAGAAGTGAACTACAACGATAACGTTGCGGGTGTCATTACCTGGATGCACACATTTTCACCTGCGAAGAACTGGATTAGAGGCACCAAACTGCTGCAAAAACCGCTTCTTCATCTAGCCACACAGTTTCTTGACCATATTCCCTGGCAAACCATCGACATGGACTATATGAATCTGCATCAAAGTGCCCATGGGGATCGGGAGTACGGCTTTATCAATGCAAGATTAAGGAAAAACAACAAAGTTGTTGTCGGCCACTGGAAAGATAACCGCGTTCAAGGTCAAATCGAAAAATGGATGGATGTCGCGGTTGCTTACAATGAAAGCTTCAACATCAAAGTCGCGCGATTCGGGGATAACATGCGAAATGTTGCCGTCACAGACGGCGACAAAATTGAAGCCCAAATTCAGTTTGGCTGGACGGTTGATTACTACGGCATTGGCGATCTCGTTGCCGAAATGAAAGATGTTACACATGCAGAAATTGAAGACACCTTTGCGCAGTGCAAGCATCAATACGAATTTGTTATCGGAGATAACGACCCCGAGTATTTTGAGGAACATGTGAAAGAACAGATTCGAATCGAAATTGCGTTGCGCAAATTCCTCGAGCGGGGTGGATATTCCGCATTTACGACGAACTTTGAAGACCTGTGGGGCATGAAGCAGCTTCCAGGCATGGCGGTTCAAAGGCTGAACGCAGAAGGATATGGTTTCGCCGGAGAAGGGGACTGGAAAACTGCTGCGCTCGACCGTTTACTGAAAATCATGGCCCGGAATCGAAAGACTGGGTTTATGGAAGATTACACGTACCATTTGGTGCAGAACCAAGAGGAGATTCTGGGGGCACATATGCTTGAGGTCGATCCGACTTTGGCAAGCACGAAGGTCCGGGTAGAAGTTCATCCTCTCGGCATCGGCGATCGCGAAGATCCAGCACGGCTCGTTTTCGACGGATCGGACGGAGATGCCATCAACGTAACCATGTCTGACTTTGGTGATGGCTTCCAACTGATTATGTATGAAGTGGAAGGGAAGAAGCCTGCACAGGCGGCTCCAAAACTGCCTGTTGCGCGTCAGATTTGGACACCAAAGGCCGGGTTCTATGAAGGCGTGCGCAAATGGATTGAAAACGGCGGCGGTCACCACACTGTTTTCTCCTTCGCGGTAACGGCGGAACAAATAGAAGACTTTGCAAAGCTGACAGGCGTCCGTTTGGTAAACATTAAGTAGCATCGAGTAGGTAGCATTCTTCTAGTGATCTGTTGCTGGTTGGTTTGTGGGTAGTTTTAAGTGCTATTTGAATCAATTAAAATGCAGACGCAACGTATGGAAAACCGCGCCCCATGCGCGGTTTTCTGTCCAGATGGCAAAGTCATCAGCGTTGCAATAGACATTTTTAGGGTCTATACACGGAACCTGTCCCTCAGCAATAATTGTGGTGTCCATGTTGTGGTAAACAGTGAGACGACGAGAAGAGGAAAGGCGGCATTTTATGTCCCCGCAACTCAAGAGACTGCTTACATTCAACATGGGATACGCCATCATTTATAACTACATCAATATATTTGTGAATTTTTATATCTGGCAGCAAACGAAAAGTTTCTCAGATATCTGCTTGTTTAATTTCGTCCTGTTCTTAGTGGTCGGTGCAAATGCCATCATTGGATACGCGGTCTTGCTCCGTACGTCAACACGGTTTAATTCTCTGTTATCCGTTGTGTTTGCAGTCATTGGCTTTGTGGTCCTCATGCTGTACCACCCAGCAAACCATGTCTGGCTCATCCTCTCTGTCGGAGTACCAATGGGGTTATTTGTTTCCTATTTTTGGACTGCAGGGAATATTTCCATATCGAAACAAGGCCAATCGGAGGATTTCGCAATCTACTGGTCCTATTCGAATACGTTTACGCAGGTTATCAGTGTTGTGAATCCGCTCCTATCAGCCCTGTTTATCTTCCTGTTCGGATTTGTGGGTTCTTTTGTCATCATGACGATCTTTATTGGTTTTATGATTTACGTCTCTTTTTTGGTGCCAAAGATTGTGCTTCACAAGGAATTTCAAGTACAAGGTTTTCTTCGCCGGGCAACGTACAAGAGTGTGTTCACCTCTAAAAAGGCACATTGGTTGTACGCGAGCATGTCAGTCGGTGTCATCTATGCCCAATTACAAAACATTTTCGCGCTACTTTTTACATTTCAAGTCACAAATAAGACACTCGTCGTAGCTTCCCTGAGTGCCGGCTATGCCCTCGTCACCATCGGTTCCTTTCTCGCCTATCTCAAATTACACTTCAGTCCAAGTACCTGGCTCAAGTTTGCAATCGTATTAAACGCGATCGGAATTTTCCTCGACCTGTTCCATCTTCCGGTTTTCTATATCCTGTCAAACTTCCTGACAACCATCGGGATTTTTTATTTCAATACCATCTGGACAGCGCAGCAGTTTGCCGTCACGGCTGATATTTCGTTGGAAGAACGCATTCGGTATTTCCTCTGGAGAGAAGTCAATTTAGATATGACCCGCTCGCTGTTTTTATTGCTGCTCATCTTTGTGCCTGTGTTGCACCGGCACTTTATTGACATGTTTATCCTGGTCCTCATTCTGTCAGGGTGTTTCATTTTCATGGACAGGAAGATGAACGCAAAAGATAGCGTCAGCAGTGATGTGGCACACTCGATATAAAGTGGCACACTCGGTATAAACTTGGTGATCGACATCGAATACGACTACCGGGCGCGCTAAAGCCCCGGTAGCGTGCGTCGGGGAGGCGAACGAATGCCCCCCTACAATCGTGGGAAATTCGGCCTCCGTTTCTCGATGAAGGCCCGCACACCCTCTTTGTACTGGGGGCTGTCCAACGCATCGTGAACAATTTGCTTCAGCCCCGGGTCGTCAGGACTCATGCCGGACATCAGGCTGTCGACGATGGCTTTCGCCCCACGAACCGAGTTCGGTGCATTTTGCAACAACAGCTCGATATATTTGAAGGTCTCGTGCTCCAACTCGTCTTCTCCGTACAGTCGGTCTACCAGCCCAATCCGGAAAGACTCCTCTGCATGCATCAGACGGGCTGACAAGAGAATGTCCTTCGTACAGCTTGGGCCAACGAGATCTACTAACATTTTGGTTTCTTCCACATCATAGACAAAGCCCAACTTGGCGGGCGTAATGCCCATCTTCACTGTCACGGACGCAAACCGGAAGTCACAGGCCACGGCAATCTCCGTGCCGCCGCCAACGCAGTATCCGCTGATCATGGCGATGGTCGGTTTCGACAGCTTCTTCAGCCCCGTCACAACAGCCTTAACGGCAGCACTGTAGGCCCTGTTGCTAGCGGAGTCGCTCCGTACCGTCTGAAATTCGCTGATATCCGCCCCAGCGCAAAACACGGTCCTATCGGCTCCACGCACAAGTACAACAGACACGTCTGAGTTCACGGCGCAAGTCTCAATGGCTTCCCCAAGCATGTGCCACATCTCCAGGTTCAGCGCATTTCGTTTCTCAGGACGGTTCAGGACGATTTCCCCGACCCCGTCGTGAACTTCCACATAGACAAGATCCTGCCTCGATTTTTTCGCCAAGTTGCTTAACCCCCAAATTTACAATCCGACCCTCTGTACCATCTCAAACCGGTCCGATGTGTCAATTCGCTCTTCAGTCGTGATTTCAGTTGTATCTTATCAGTATGTTCGCCCAACAAGGCGGCTCTGGTCAACGGCCTGCTCCTTGTGGATGTGCGGGATGTCGAATGAAGAAGTAGATATTCGACAAAGAAACTAATATGATCAGATCACTGTGAGTGGTTTAGCAGACGAAACGCTTCAACGTACCGTCGAAAGATGTTGAAGAAGGCTAAGTAGAGTCGAAGAAGGTGTTGGAGTGCATTTCCATGATCTTTACCATGCGTTAGCCCACTTCGGTCTGGTTGGCATTTTCATTGGTGTTTTTGGAGAAGCGTTGATGCTGCCGTTTCCCTCCGAAACACTTGTGACGCTGGGAAGTGTGGCCGCGTCGAAGGGGATGTATCCGTATTGGCTCCTGCTCGTGGTTGCGTTTGCGGGGTCATACTTCGGATCGCTGGTTGGTTACGGGATCGGGCGTTTGATTGGTAAGGCTGCGCTCCATCAACTCTATGCGAAACTGAAAATCCCAAAGAGCTATATTTTAAATGCCGAGACGCGCATGGTACGGTATTCGGCACCGCTTTTCGTTATCTACCGTTTCCTTCCTATCGTGCGCGGAATCATCCCGTACATCGCTGGGGCAAACCTGTTTCCGTTCCGCTCCTTTGCACTGTTGAGTGCCATTGGCTCGATACTTTGGGTGATCACGTTCACTCTATTTGGAAGGATCCTAGTCAAGTACGTCCGTATTATGATGCACTTGAATCTGCAAGTGATTATCATCGTAATTTTTGTGGCCCTGATATCGGGTTACACTGGGTACCGTCTAGGGCTGGCGAAAAGGCATACGCAAGATGAATGATGTTTATCACATACGGTTTCCACGTATCCTCCACATCTGGAGGATATAATTGTGTACTGTGGTCCTGTGGGGCACCCGGCACGAAAATATCGTGCTGATGGGGAGCTAATCTGTCAATATGGTGATGTCGCTTGAAGTTCGTACATCGTTACACGAGGTTCCTAGTGATTGGCTTCCTCAATGCATTCATCGATCTGCTGATTTTGAACGTACTTCTTTTGTTGTCTCCAAAAGATGCTTTCCATATTTTCGTGGATAACACCATTGCAGTCATTTGCGCCATTACAAACAGCTACTTTTTAAACCGTCGCTTCACGTTTCGAGATGTAGCATCGAAAGATGCAGGCGAAACAGCTCGGTTTTTTGTGCAGGCGTTTCTCAATCTGGTTCTTAATGATGTGATCGCGGTGTTTTTATCCACCTACCTCATCTTCTCGAAGTCCATCCCTGTATTTGTCAGCAGTAACATATCCAAAGGATTGGCTATGTTCATTTCTTCATCGATGAGTTACTTCCTGATGAGGTACATGGTATTTCGTGCACCGACAAACAAGAAGTAGGCAGGGCATGCTGTGCAAGACACATGTATGACATACGGAATTACGGAACGCGGGCATCCATGTAACGCAAGTGTTGGCTATAAGGTTATAAGGACCACACAGGCTGCACAGCAAAGGCCGAGGTATGACCTCGGCCGTAAAATCATCCTTGTTGTGATGGCTCTATCATGATGGCCCTGCCTCGTTTGTCAACTTCCGGATGACCCATGAATCGAACGGCTTCCTCTGGCAGCCTAACGACTTGCGGCTCTGACTCTTCCCGCCAGAAGTGTGTCTGGATAATCACGGTTTGATCATCTTCCCACGGAATGATGAAAGTACGCGTATGTATGGGGTTTTCTAAGTAGCCACCCATATGGTCGAATACATAAACCTCTGTAGGTTCCTCTATAGCCCCACGGACTTCGTTGTATGCCTTTTGAAATCGACTATCTAACAAATCAATGTGTTCCACGTGCGATGTTTCCTCCTCAAATCTTCGTTTGACTCATACTGATTTTAACTTTTAACGCCGCCCACAGCCAACAACGGCCAACAATCCTTTGACACCTGCGAGAGTTCGCTCCAACCCGCCTTCCAAGATTAAGTTTCCAAGGAGTTCTCTCAGCGGCTCATCATCGTTTTGGGCTAGTCTGTCGATAACATAATGAAGGGATTCTTTGATGTCTGCAGGGGTATCAGGGGGGACATTGGACAGAACATGGACCCCGCCTGAAGGTGGCTCGAAACTTGCATCTTCAGTCGAGTCGTCCTCCTGGTCCTTAACAGACATCGTCTCGAGTAAAGAGACGTTTGATGTGATTTGTTGAAACGCCTGCTCAAATTCAGACGGGTTCATGAACAACTGCAAGCCTTTACTCGTCAATCGAATCCATGAATAGGGAGTTCCGAACGATCTTCCACATTTGATGTAGCCTAACTCCTCCAGAAAATTCACGATATCGATGGTATCATCAAGGCCCACGTGAAGTATCGCGGATACCTGTTCGGGGAAGAGGAAGTGTTCATCGAGCCGACTTCTTTGAGACAAATGGTATAACTGCTCAAGCAGTATTCGACAACGGTGAGCGGCGTCGGTCATGGTATTCACCTTTTCCTTTTTGATGTAAAACGGGTTAGGCAGAAAACCACCAACTATAAAGGTTCGAAACGCGGGCCACATTCAAGAGGGTCGGATGAAGGTAATTCTGATGAACGTAATGAACAAAGCAGTCGTTCTGCAACGGTGGAACCAAAATTTCACGGGGATTATCTCGATTCCATGAAACGGTCTATCCTGGTCCATGAAACGGTCTGTCCTGGTCAATGAAACGGTCCTTTCTGGTGGAAAAAATGTAATATTATACAAGATTGAGAATGAGGTTGTCATTGCAGGGACATCGCTTTCATTGTCGAATTTAGTCAACATATTTTAAATCACTCACCACATAGCAAGATGAGGTGTTGCAACAGAATGAGCGGTGTGGTTGTCGACTTTCAGAAGTATAAATGTCTGATTGAGAATAACCCCGATGGTGTGTGTGAGATAGATTTGCAGGGCCGGATTCTCGATGTGAACGGCGTGTTCGCGCAACTGACGGGGCGTACGAAGAGTGAGCTTGTTCAGTTAAGTTTAATGGACTTACTATTTGCGGACGACGCTTCTGCCAAGCAGGAACTCGATCTGCTGGTTCAAGGCGCTCATCGAAATCACAACAGACTCCGAGTCAGGCATAAAGAGGGACATCCTATTCAGATCCTTTGCACCACGGTCCCTATCATTGTGAATGATGATGTCATTGGATTGTACATGATTGTAAAGGATATCAGCCAACAAAAGACGGTCGACGAGTTACTTGGGATAAGCCAAAGTATGCTCGCTTATTCACAGAGAATTGCTCACGTCGGCAGTTGGGAGTTCGATCCGGTTCGACAGAGGTCTCTTTGGTCCGCCGAATTGTTTAACATCTACGGACTTCCGAATACAGAATACATATCGCTCACTGAAGCATACAGATATATTCACCCCGAAGATAAAGAGCGGTTCATGGAGTCTGCGCAGGCGCTTGCGGAGGGACAGCCCTACGACATTGAGTTTCGGATTGTTCGACCTGATGGAAACGTACGGTATGTCCATTCTAGACGGGAGATGTGCGTTTCTAACGGAGAAGTGCATCTTATTGGCACGGCCCAGGACATCACGGACCAGAAGCAGACTCAGGAGTTGCTGTTACAATCGGAAAAACTGTCCGTAGTCGGGCAGATGGCTGCTGGCGTGGCTCATGAGATTCGCAACCCTTTAACAGCATTAAAGGGTTTTGTTCAGCTGCTGCATCCGCAATCGGCGGATACCCATCGACAATACTTTGAGATCATGCAAATGGAGCTCAATCGAATCCAGCAGATTTTGGACGAGCTGCTCATGCTGGCAAAACCCCAGTCTGTGAAATATACCTGTGAGGATGTTTGCCGCTTGCTGCAAGAGGTCATTGCCCTCATGGATGCGCAGGCTATCATGCAACAGGTGAATATTAAATGCCGATACAGCATGAACCTTCCCCGTGTGAACTGTGTACCGAATCAGTTGAAGCAGGTCTTTGTCAACGTGATGAAAAACGCAATTGAAGCCATGCCCGCAGGTGGTACGCTATCCATCCGATTGAAATACAAAAAGACGTGGGTGGAAATAGAGTTTAGCGATGAGGGTGTCGGCATTCCTGCCGAGAAGCTTTCCAAGCTCGGTGAACCGTTTTACACCACGAAGGAAAAGGGTACTGGGCTCGGACTGATGGTCAGTCATCGGATCATCCATACACATGGCGGAAATCTACAGATTGTGAGTGGGATGGGGAAGGGAACGACTGTCCGAATTCTGCTGCCGGCAGTCAGTCAATAAAAGTTAGAATCATCGGAAAGTTATATAATATAGACGGTGCGATTTCCGCCGCGATGTAAGAGAACGACTTTAGGAGGGACTACTTCGATGAGAAGCAAGGATTCCGTAAAGGTCGCTGTCATTCAAGCCGCTTCCGAGATGATGGAGTTGGAGGCAAGCGTAGAAAAGGCCTGCCGGCTGATTACAGAAGCTGGGAAGCAAGGGGCGGAGTTGATTGTCTTTCCAGAGGCTTTTCTGTCGGGTTATCCGCGGGGGTTATCCTTTGGTGCGGTCGTTGGCAGCCGTGCACTTGCCGGTCGTCAGGACTTTGGCCGCTACTGGCGAAGTGCTGTGACCGTGCCGAGTCCGGCAACGGATCGTCTGGCGAAGGCTATTGCAGAAGCGCACGCCTACGTGGTGATGGGCATACCTGGCAGAGTACCTTGAAACACATTGCCTGTGAGTCGCGGTGCTTCGTCATCGGATGCAATCAGTATCAGACCAAAGATATGTATCCTGTCGATCTCGCTTGCTACAATGACCTGCGCGACCTTCCTGACGAGTTGTGCCGAGGCGGCAGTGCGATTGTCGATCCGCTCGGCGACTACGTGGCGGGCCCGCTCTATCACAAAGAAGGGATCCTGAGGTACCCGAGTGGCCAATATCAGGCCCCATGGGAACGATGGGTGTCTCTGCACAGACTATTTTCAGAATCATGCGATTTATTTTGCCGAACTGCACTGTTCCTGACATATGTTGTATGGAGGGGGGAGCCGCCGTGCAGATTCATGTCGTTCGGCAAGGTGAGTCGGTGTGGTCCATTTCACAACAGTATGGTGTTTCAAGTCAATTGATTGAGCAAATCAATCAACTGCCGTCTTCGTCGATTGTGCCAGAGCAGACGCTCATCATCCCCGTTGGCACGCGGACGTATGTTGTGATGCCGGGTGATGAACTCTACCAGATTGCCCGTCGTTATAACCTTACTGTCAGCGAACTGCAGGGTTGGAACCCAAATGTGCAACCGACAAATCTCTCGGCGGGTCAGATTTTGCGGTTGCCTATGGTGTCGCGGCCGAAGAAGATTGTGCTCGGGTTCCTCGAGCTGACAACACCGACGATGGATCGGGCGAATGTCCTTTCTTACGGGCCGTACAGTACATATCTGGCGCTCTTCACTTATGGCATGACGGAATCAGGTGTCATCGTCGGGGTCCTCGATGAGACAGCTCTTCAGGCAACCACACAAACGCGCGCCGTGCCCGCAGCGGTGTTTTCGAATTGGACACAGGGAGGTTTTAGCCCGGATGCTGTGCATGTGATGCTGTCATCACCATCCGAACGCCAACAATACATCTCTACCATGCTTAGTATCGTATCCCAGAAGGGGTATAAAGCCGTCGTCATCGACTTTGAAAGCCTGCACCCGTACGACGGGGCTGCGTTTATTCAGTTTTTGCGGGAACTGTCTGCCCGCCTAAAACCGCTCGGACTGCCAAGCATCGTATGTGTCATGCCGATTACAGGGTTGTCACCGCTCGAAAAGACGACAATTGAAGCATATGACTATGCGGCCATCGCTGAGAACACGAATCTGGTGATGCTCATGTCGTACAACTGGTCTTGGCCTGGGGGACCTCCGGGGCCTATTGCTCCGTTTCAGAAGGTCGAGGAAAACATCCGCTACGCGCTTGCACGTATGCCAAGAACCAAGATTCTCGTCGGTTTGATCCGGTACGGCTATGACTGGGCGCTCCCATATCAACCAGGGGAGAGGACAGGGACCATCGAGGTACAGGCAGTGGTTGAAATGGCTATGGAACGGGGACTGTCGATTCAATTTGACGCAGGGAGTTTGACTCCTTCGTTGACGTACTGGGATCAGGCGGGAAGAGAACACGTTATCTGGTTTGAAGATGCACGGAGCCTGCAACTGAAGCTCCAATTGGTGCAGAAGTACCAAGTGGCCGGCATCGCGGCATGGGAATACCATCAACGGTTTACGCAATTCATGCACCTGCTTCTCGATAACTTCAGTCCGGTCTAGATCTGAGTCTTTATCCACATCTGCCTTAGATGAGATAAGAATCTGACTTCAGTATTAGCCACCGGAAACCAGATCCGGCCTGCTTTGTGGCGATGCCTTTTACACGTACCTGCGGTCCGGGCAGCAGCTGTCGAGGGCAAGCCGGATCGCTACTGTGGAGTAACGGGTACTCGCATGTTCCTCTATCAGAGCGGGCCGTATTAAGTATGGAAGAATTGCCTGGGTCTGTCCGCGCTAAACTACCCAACGTATAGTATCTCGTACATCGATCGTAAGGCTTCTAGCTTCCCAAAAGACAGCAACTACGTGCAAGGAGAAGTAATTGATTTTCAGATCATGAGCTAATTCGCTTGAGAAGCGCCCACTGCTATGCGTGGAGATATGTAAATCAGTACTCAGATTGCGCTAGCAAGCACAGAAATGCAAACACAACATGATGAAGGGCCTGTACGTTACTTGTTTGCAATTCGATTTAAAAATCACCCTTTTCAGAATAACTAATTATTCGAATACACACACTTTACAAAAGATTATAAGGGTATTACAATCATTTTATCGAAGAACGAAGTAAGTGAATTGTAAGCGGTTCCGAATCTTGTCCGAACAGCAACAGGAAAGTGTGGAGTAAAGCTTGGTTAGTGGATGTAAGTTCTTGGTGTTTCTCTTGTAGTCGTTGGTCAACGATAGGATGGCAATGTGCAAAACGCTTAATCATGTTTGTTTTATACACAAAATGGTTGGGGGAAGATTTCATGAAAAGACAGGTCTTTGTTGCCTTAAGTGCAACGGGTTTGGCTGTTACGCTTGCAGGGTGTGGAATTACAAGCAATGTTTCGGGTAATGCTGCAAGTAACAGCAGTGGACCAGCTACAAACAGTAACTCAACACTCACCTGGAACAACTTTCCTTATACGGACCCAAAGTTAAAAGGACAAACTATTACAATACTCTGGACGGACGCTACACCAACCCAGGAGAAATTAACAAAGCAATTAGAGGCCGAATTTACGAAGCAAACTGGAATCAAGGTAACTAACATTGGGGTGGATTATAATAGCGTTTACAACAAAGTGATGACAGAAGTTATGTCAAATTCACACAGCATCGATCTTGCAGAAATGGATACTATTTGGGCTGGCCAATACTATGCAGGAAATGTAGCAGTTGATTTAACTAATATTATCCCCAAAAGTGTGCAAAAAACGTTTACTCCATCATCATTAACATCCGTGACTTATAACGGTCACATTATGGGTGTTCCTTGGTTTTCATCGACAAAACACTTTTATTGGAACAAGAAAATGTTTACAGAAGCCGGTTTGAATCCGAACCATCCTCCTGCTACCTACGATCAGTTTTTGAAAGATTCCAAAATTATTCAAGCAAAACTAGGGAGCAAGGGCGTGTATGCATCTGGGTGGTCGTGGATGCAAGCGGAAAGTCTCACGTGTGATTACGTAGGTTTCTTAGGCGCATATGGTGGAACCTTCTTCAGCCCAAGCGGACAACCGGAGTTTAATAGTTCTGGTGGGGTAAAAGCACTTCAAATGATGCAAACTTTGTATCAGAGTGGGACGGTCGATCCGGCGAGCATGCAATGGAATGAAACGCAAGTACAAAACGCGTTTGCCGCAGGTAAAATTGCAATGATGTCCAATTGGGAAGGAATGTACCCGATGCTAAATGACCCCACACAATCGCAGGTGGTTGGACAAACGGCTGTTGGACTACTTCCAGGTGAAGGAAATGTGAAATCTTCTACGGTTACCGGGTCTGAGGGAGTCGCTCTCTTGAAAAGTAGTCAACACAAACAAGCAGCATTAGAGTTTTTGGAATTCATAGCGTCTAATGGATATCAACTCCCAGAATTCCAATATAATGGGCAGTATCCTACATTGCAAGCGGCGTACACTAATCCGAAATATAAGGCAGCAGATACTACGAACACAATGGGAGCTATTGAACAACAATTCAACTACGCATTTAACCGTCCAAACGCGCCAGGTTATGTGAGTTGGTCTGATATTCTTTCTGGGGATCTCCACAAAGCCATTATGGGACAAATGACACCGCAAGCGGCTCTAAATGACGCTAACACCCAAATTAATCAGGCAATCAAACAGGCTGAATAATTCGAAAACCTGTGTGCGCTGTCGATTGGTGCGCTCATGGCTTTTGGGGGACAATTATAGTGGATAGAGAATTATCGGAAGGTCTATCACAAGAAATCGCATTCTCCGCAAAAGGAACTGGGCTATCAGGTAGGGCGGTTAAACACGAAAGAAAAAGATGGGCGTTCGCCTATCTTCTGTTGATACCAACAGTTATCTATTTGTTGGCGATTTTCATCTATCCGATTGTTCAATCTCTTGTTTGGAGCTTTATGCACTATGATCTTTTGGATGGTTCACCTGTTAGATTCGATGGCATTCAAAATTACATTCAAATTCTAACAGACGGTCAGTTTTGGTACTCGTTATGGAATGCAATTTGGTTCACTCTTTTCACATGTACGGTTGAAACTGTTCTTGGATTTTTTTGCGCACTGCTATTAAATCAGACTTTTCGTGGAAGGACTTTTTTTCGAGCTTCCATTATTATCCCGTGGGCAATTCTGACAATGGTCAACGGCTTGCTGTGGGATACCATGCTTCAGCCTGGGACAAATGGCGGAGCAATTCAAATTGTTCTTCATGCTTTACATATACTGCCAAGTAGCAGTAATCCCGTATGGTTAGCTACGGTAACAGGAACGGTTTTTTGGGCTGGAATAGCAGACATTTGGAAGATGACACCTTTTATGACCTTGCTTATGCTTGCTGGACTTCAGTCTTTATCAGGCGACTTGTATGAAGCTGCGATGTTAGATGGTGCAGGCTTTTGGAAAAAAATTTGGTATGTAACTCTTCCTCAGCTTACTCCAACAATTATAATTGCGGTTGTTCTTCGTGTGATGGGCGCCTTTCGAGTGTATGATATTCTAACCGAATTCACCGGTAACGATACAACTTCTGTAACATACCTTACGTTCGACAATGCTTTTCGATACTTTTATCTGGGCAAAGCCTCCGCGATGGCTTGGGTTAGCACGCTGTTTATCATCGCTCTAATTGTCTACTATATCCGTGCTCTAAAACGGAATATGGAATACGCGTGAGGTGATTGAATGAAGAAGTTACAGAAGACCAGTACGGATATCATCCCAACTGGTTACCTGTGGGGCGGTCTTGTTTTGTTGTTGCTCTTTTCGGTATTGCCCTTTCTCTATTTAATAAGTACTTCATTTTCAAACCAGGTAGAAATTAATGCTGGACATTTGATTCCACATCACCCCACATTGTTTAATTATCGGCAGTTATTCAGTGGAAATGGGCCCTACGTGGCACACTTGGTTTCTGCTATGAGGAATAGCCTTGAGGTATCAATTTTGACAACGATTTTGGCTCTGGTATTCGGCTCTCTGGCTGCCTATGCTTTTGCAAGAATTCGTTTTCCATTTCGTATGAGTGGGCTGTTTGCGATTTTGTCAATGCAGGTGTTACCGTCAGTTAGCATCGTGGTTCCTTTGTATATACTTTTTCGCAACGGACTTTCCATTCCTATTCCTTTTACGCATTTAGCTTTCCAACTTACTGGGCCACTTCTGAATACGCCCTGGGCCTTAATTATTGCGTATGCATCTGGGACGATTCCTTATGTGGTATGGATGGTGACCGGGTATTTTTCAACTGTTCCAAAAGAACTTGAAGAGTCTGCATATATAGATGGCTGCGGTATGTGGGGAGCCATGCTCCGAATTATCGTTCCGCTGTCCATCCCTGGTTTAGCAGCCACCTTCATATTTAGTGTCTTAAACAATTTTGACGAGTTTATGTTTGCAAATGCGTTCACCTCTACTTATCGCTCGCAAACAATTCCGATTTTTATTTCTCAACTTGTAGGGAAACATAGTTTGCCTTGGGGACTTATGTGTGCCGCAGGGGTAGTTGCGACCATTCCTTTTGTTATTCTTTCGATGGTCTTTTATCGCTGGATTGTAACAGGAGTTACGGCGGGTGCTGTTAAAGGTTGATTTAGTCGTCATTTAACAAATCATGAGGGTACAGGTAAGGGGATTTAAAGCTTGTCAAAAACTTAAATTTAGTATAAATAGCAGCCCATGCTTGTAATGAATTAATTTGGGGTTTAAACAAAAAACGTGTTGTCTGTATGCTGGGTTCCGAATGGTCGACATTCGTTCCCTGATTAAGGAGGACGCCCAGCGTGAGATATAAGATGCATTCAAGGCCTGAGAAGGCAAGGCATCTCTCGTCAGACTATGTCAGTGCCCTTTTCCCCAGGAGCTAGTCTCACTCGACGCCAGCGGGATTATGAATCGGTGGAAACGTGGTGGTGTAAAACGAGCAGTTGGTATAAAACGGCTTGGTGTTCTACACAAATTGGGGGCAAGCTTCAAACACGAAGATAAAAGCACGGAGTCATGAGAATGAGAGTTCAAATAGAAGAAAATGTTAATTCTTGGTGGGAGGGTATTAGGAATGAAAGAAAAACTCAAAATTGCGGTCATTGGCGGGGGGTCTTCATATACACCCGAGTTGGTTGAGGGGATTATTCGCCGCTATCCTGAGATGCCAGTACAAGACTTGTATCTAGTGGACATCGAACCTGGGCGACACAAACTTGAAATCACAAGTGCGCTGGCTGAGAGAATGGTGAAGGAAGCTGGTTTGCCCATTAACATTCATGCGACTCTCAACAGACGGGAGGCAATTGATGGTGCTGATTTCGTGACGACTCAACTGCGCGTGGGTCTTTTAGATGCAAGAGCGAAGGATGAACGTATCCCTCTTAACTATAATTGTATTGGCCAAGAAACCACTGGGGCAGGAGGCTTTGCAAAGGCTCTAAGAACAATTCCGGTTTTACTTGGCATTGCAAAGGATATTGAGGAGCTATCACCAAATGCTTGGATGTTTAATTTTACCAATCCTGCTGGTATTAATACTGAAGCTATTCTTAATCATACAAAAGTCCAGTCTATTGGATTGTGTAATTTGCCAATTGGGACGCAGATGCAGATTGCGCATCTTTTTGGCTGTAGCTTGAATGAAGTGAGTCTGGAATGGGTCGGACTAAACCACCTAAACTGGGCTTCGAAGATTCTTGTAAATGGTGTTGATGTCTTACCTGAGATCCTGGCAAAGGTCCCATCTGCAAAAGGATTTACGATGAAAAATATACCAGATTTCGGCTGGGATGAAGAATTTTTAACCTCTTTAGGAATGCTGCCGTGTAGTTATCTAAGATACTTTTACATGACCGATGACATGTTGGTCGAAGAATTAGAGGCTGCATCCACAGTGGGTACTCGAGCAGAGGTAGTGAAACGTGTCGAGGCTGAGCTTTTTGAACTTTATAAAGATCCACACCTCGCTGAAAAACCCAAACAGCTTGAACAGCGGGGTGGCGCGTACTATTCCGAGGCAGCTATGAACTTGATCCATTCAATTTACACAAATAAAAACGACCAGCAAGTCGTAAATGTAAGAAATAATGGACTACTAGACTTTCTTCCTGACTCAGTTTCTATTGAAGCCAATTGTGTAATTAACGCACAAGGAGCAACGCCGCTTCAAATTCAAACTAAAGTTCCGGTGCACATAAAAGGTTTGATCCAAATTGTGAAAGCGTACGAATCTTTAACCGTAGAAGCAGCGATAAGTGGCGATTATGGTACAGCACTTCATGCTCTTACAATACATCCGTTAGTAACTTCTTCGAAGGTGGCAAAACAAATCCTTGACGATATTCTAAATCAGCATAGAGAGTATTTACCACAATTTTGACAATTAAATCCAATGACAAGTTGGAGAAAGTGTGGGTGTAACGAGCATGGAATGTGTTGAGATTCGTCAAGTGCAGAATCGTAGTGAACTCGAGGCTTGCTATGATTTATGGAGTCTAGTATTCCCAACGGAGACGCGACACTTCTTTCAGGAAAGATTAGACCTTGATTCTTCATATTCATTTGAAACAACATGGATTGCTAAGGTAGATAATGTTATTGCTTCTGCAATTCAGATTTTCCCATATAGTTGCTGGCTTGACCAAGTGATTGTTCGTGCCGGAGGAATTGGCAACGTTGCAACCCACCCCAAATATCGTGGAAAAGGGTTAGCTCAAGAAATACTGCACGCGGCATCTGAGTGGATGATTACGAACGGATATTCCATTTCTCTTTTATTAACTGGCATCCACTCGTTTTATGAGCAAGTTGGTTGGCGGAAGGTCGTCGAGTCTATTTACAAATTTAATACAGGTGCAATACAAACCTTAGCGTTCAAAGATATACATCATTACCGTTTTGCGAAAATGCACGAAGATTTGAAATCAATCCAAGAGATTTACGATTCATTCAACAAGGTACGAACCAATAGTTCCATCAGAACTAGAGACTATTGGATGGATCAAATCAAATGGAGGCGTGAGTCTGGTGAGAATTTCTTCGTAGCCGTAGTGGATGATACCCCAACTGCTTATCTTCGTCTTCATGAGGCAAATGGAAAAATTGTTGTTACAGAAGCTTGTTATACACATGATAGAAATCAAATGCGCCAGCTGTTTGAACAGTTTTGCTTATTGGTTCCCCATCGTAACATTGAAATTCGTATCCCGAATGACCACGTTTTAAATATGTTATTTCGCGACCACAAAATCAAAGCTGACGAATACGACAACTGCATGTGGCGTGTTTTGGACTGGCCAAAACTAATGAAACGTATGGAAAATACATTTTCCCGTCGCATTGCACAACTCGAATATGTTCAACCCCGGGATGTTCTATTACACTCGAAAAACGGCACCGTTCTTGTGAACATAAGTACGAACAAACAAGTAAACGTGTATTCTGCATCGGGAGAACGGAGCTACAACGAACGCTTCGTTGTAACAGAGGGAGAACTCCTAACGCTGCTGTTTCAAGGGAGTGATTATGTTTCCAATAGACAACTTAGAGATAGTGATACCATTCGTATGTTATTCCCAAAACAAGGTTCCATAATGTGGAGTACGGACTTTTTTTAAACAGTGTCACCAGGATAGTTTATTGTAACTATCTTTTGACTTAAGAAGTTTGTGGCCAAAGTTGGAGTTTGCATTGTAGTCAGATTAGTTATTTAACAGTACATTGAGGAAGCGTGGGGTTCAATGAGTTACTTCCTAGGAGTAGACGGTGGAGGGAGTAAGACTCTTGCTGTAATAACGGATGAGAAAGGTCATGTTTTAGGGATTGGAAGGTCCGAAGGCAGTAATTATCAGTCTATTGGTATTGATAAAGCAACTCAACATATCGGTAATGCTATAGATTGTGCACTTTACGATGCTAATTTAATTGCGGATGACATTACTCATGCAGTATATGGACTTGCGGGTGCAGATAGGCCTAAAGATCTTGCCATTGTTCTGCCAGCATGTAGGAAATTACCGATTCAATCTTGGCGTGTAGTTTGTGACACTATGATAGGGCTCCGAAGTGGAAGTCCTTCGTTTACAGGTATTGTACTTGTATGCGGCTCCGGAACGAACGCGGCAGGTCGAAATAAGTATGGAGATGAGGTACAGACCGGTGGTTTCGGTTATTTGTATGGTGATTGGGCTGGGGGAGGAGATCTCGCACGTGCAGCCTTTCGAACGGCAATTAGGTCGTTTGAAGGAAGAGAGGAGTATTCACTATTAGTCAAGCTTGTGCCGGAGTTTCTTGGCTACACTGATGTCGAGCATATGCTTAACGATTATCTGGATAAGGAATACACTAATGTACCGAGGGAACTAGCCATTGTGGTTCATCAAGCAGCTAATAGAGGCGACACCTTGTCATGTAAGATTTTGGCCAGAATGGGATATGAGCTAGGCTTATCTGCAAAGTCTGTTGCCATGCGTCTGTGTGATTTGGATGAACCGCTTGATGTGGTGTTGGTAGGAAGCGTTATTCAGCGAGGGAGGCACCCTTTGCTTATTGGAGGAATTGAACAAGTTCTCAATGATTCAGGGTTTGAATTTCGACTATGTATACCAGACATCCCTCCGGTCTGTGGTGCTGTGTTACTTGCTTTCGACGATCACGGGATAGCAATTCAGACCTCCACATATGATCATTGGGCTGCGGAGTTCGGTGCCTCAAATCATTCTTTTCTGGAAGAAAAGAATGTATAAACTAAGCCGGAGGGAGCAACTAAGACGGCTGTAATCCGCGTTCCGACGTAATTGAAACAAGAATGAAATGAAATTGCTAAAAAGCCTGCTACAAAAGGAAGTAGGGATGCTAACGTGGAGATTTTTGCCGGTGTGGATGGAGGAGGAACCAAAACTAGACTGTTGTTGTATGACTTATATAAGGACAGAGCGGTTATGTTGGACGGAGGCCCCAGTCGTTTGACTCTTTTGGGACCAGACGCATGTACTGAACTTCTTGTGAACCTTCTTGAACGCGGTGTACAGCGGCTGGGTGGCAAACTGGATAATTTGCTATCCGTATCTTTTTGCTTGTCGGGTATTGACACTGTAACACAGAGCAGACTGATGCATGAACGATTATCCGTTGTGATAGACAATGCAGTCATCGAGGTGGTTAACGATGCCTTCTCTGTGCTCTCTGCGGGAACATTGGATGCTTCTGGGTTGGCAGTTATTGGGGGGACAGGATCCATTGCAGTTGGACAACGCCACGATGGTGTAACATCTCGTGCGGGTGGACTGGGAAGTATTATTGGCGATGAGGGGAGTGGGTTCGATATTGGCAGGCGAGGACTCTCTGCAGCTGTCAGGGGGTTTGAAGGACGAGGGCCTGCAACTAAATTGTGGGGTGAAGTAGCTGAACGCTACGGAATCTACGATGCACTTGGATTAGTAGATCATATTTATGAAGGTGAAAATCAAGTTACGAAAGTCGCAGGTTTCGCACCTGTGGTATTAGAACTAGCAGAACATGACGAAGTGGCAGCGAAAATTGTTGCAAGTGCTGCTGAAAGCTATGTTCAACTCATTAAAGCCGTACGACGCCAATTGCGTGATGATTTAGGGCGAAGAGTCATACTTTCTGGAGGATTATTTCAAAATTATGATGTGATCCCGAAAAAACTGCATTCGCTTTTGCCTGAAGATGAATTTCTTATAACAAGTCGACCGCCTGTGTTAGGAGCTCTGATGCGAGCAATAGGGCTGTATAGATTAACTTGTCCAGGTAATGTATCCAAAGTAAGTTTCATGGATTTCCGTTGGGCAGATCAATTAACGATACAAAATGTATAAGTCGACACTATTTGCCTGGAAATCATTATTCTATGACTGTGTCATTCAGTCGTAATCAACATCGTAAGTATTCTTAGGACGCATCCAACCCTAGGTGCCCCAAAAGTTGGAATAATAAAACATTTTGAATAGAGGTTATAGAGTGAAAAACATTAAAGTTGTGCTAATTGGAGCTGCAAGTGCTTCTTTCGGAATTGGCGCTTTAAGAGATGCGGTGCAATGTAAGGAGTTGCATGGGAGTACTCTAGTTCTTGTTGATCTTGACCAACAACGCCTTGCGGAGATAGTCCAACTGGCCAATCGCATGAATGAGGAATCCGGTGCAGGATTGCGAATTGAATCCACTAACGACAGGAGGTTGGCTTTACCTGAGGCAGATTTTGTGATTACTTCTGTAGCTGTTCGGAGAGATGAGCTTTGGCGGATTGACTGGGAGATTCCTAGACGATACGGAATTCGTCAGGTGCTTGGTGAAAATGGGGGACCAGGAGGCTTGTCTCACGCCCTTCGTAATATACCAATTATTTTGGATATCTGTCGTGACATGGAGCGGCTATGCCCGAATGCATACCTGATCAACTTCACAAATCCAGAGAGTCGGATCATCATGGCTATCAACCGCTACACCAATATTAAAGCCGTGGGGCTGTGCCATGGAGTATTTATGGGGCGAGAGCGTCTTGCGCAGATGATCGGGATGGATTCCAAGGATGTTGATGTTAAAGCAGCTGGTGTTAACCACCTTTTGTGGATACTTGATATTCGAGATAAGCGTACGGGCGATAATTTGTACCCGGCCGTTCGTGCCGCAGAGAAGAAACTGCCGGAAGGCGACAAGGGTCCTTGGGGTGCAGATCCGCTCAGTAGACGATTGTTCAATCATTTTGGATATTGGCCGTCACCTACAGATGACCATATAGGGGAATATCTTCAGTATGCATGGGAACTAACTGGATTACATGGATATGATTTCAATGCAGCGGATGCGTTTCGTAGGACACGGGATCAGCAGATTACAAGCTGGATTCATGAGGGGGCACCTCTAGGTGATTTGCTTACTAAGCCTTCAGGAGAAATTGCGTTTGATATCATTCGTGCAATTTCTGAGAATCGGAACGAGTATGTACTGGCTGTAAACATTCCAAATCGTGGCTCAATCTCAAATCTACCACATGACGCTGTGGTTGAAGTGCCCGCACTGGTGAGTGGATATGGCATCCAGGGCTTGACGATGGGGGATTTACCAAAGGGGATTGCTGCACTTTGTCAATCTCAAGTGGCGGTTCAAGAGTTGGTTGTGAAGGCTGCAGTTGAAGGTGATAGGCAAGCTGCAATGCAAGCACTGTTGATCGATCCCGTTGTGGATAGCATTTCGGCAGCAGAACAGCTACTTGACGAGTTACTCATAGTGCATCAATCACATCTACGGCAATTTTAATCCTGCTCAGATGCTTGTGAGGGAGGTAACGTATGCGAATTCAAGTTGTGTCTAAGGATAATTTTGCTAGTGCTGCTGCAGATGTAATAACGCAATACTTGTCCGTGAAACGAGATATACAAGTCTGCTTTACTGCGGGTAAAACACCTATCGAGCCCTATCGAGAAATGGTAAGAAGGTTTAAGAACGGGCAATTCCATCCTCAGAAGGTAACGGCTTTTACGCTTGATGAGTACGCTGGGATTCGCAAAACGGATCCCCACGCTTGTTTCCAAACTTTAAGTAAACATTTGTATCAGGGGATGGACTGGCCGCAAGATCAGTTGATTACTTATAACGAAGGATTATCAGTTGAAGCGGCTGCAGAGAATTATGAGGAATCAGTCGTGCGTGGCGGAGGATTTGAGCTAAGCATCCTTGGCATCGGGGTCAATGGTCACGTCGGGTTTAACGAGCCAGGAACGTCCTTCGATTCCAGAACGCACGTTGCGGAACTCGCTGCGGCTACCATACGTCAGGCTCATGATGAAGGGTGGGGAAATGCACCAAAATTTGGTCTGACACTTGGAATCGGCACCCTTAGGGAGTCGAAGCACGTCCTTTTGATTGCCAACGGCCGTAACAAAGCCGATATCGTAGCGCGAATTGTGGATGGAGATATATCAGAAACTGTTCCCGCTACCGCGTTTCGCGAGCACCCGGACAGTCTACTGCTTATTGATGAGCAAGCTGCAAGCCAACTATGAGGAACTATGGGGGTGGCCCATTTGGGCATAAGAGAAGCCGTGCTTGCTATGGAAGGCACGCAGTTTCCTGGCAAATCGTATGCAGAGACGGTCTTGATTCCAGCCTATGATAATGCAAAAACAACGCTGATTGAGCCAATGCTAGCCATCCACAAGGCCCATCTAATTATGCTCGTCGAGCAATCCATTATACCGAAAGACGACGCGTTGAAAATCCTTTCTGCTATTCATCATATCGATATTGAGAACTATCAACGTTCCTCCTATACGGGTAAATACGAAGATTTGTTCTTTGCGATTGAAGATCAGATTCTCCGCGAAGCGGGTGATTTGGCCGGAAATCTGCACATCGGTCGTAGCCGAAACGACATGGGTGTTGCCATGTACAGGATAGTTCTGAGGGATCTCCTGGTTTCTGTACTGAATGCGGTCTCTGAATTGCAAGCGACGCTCCTCACGATGTCTGAATTACATGCCGAGACTATCATGCTTGGATATACGCATACTCAGCCGGCCCAACCAACAACACTTGGGCATTACTTTCTGGCCGTCTATGACACGCTCTCACGGGATTATCAAAGACTTCATTCTGCTTTGCACACTTGTAATCATAGTCCACTGGGGGCTGCTGCGATCACGACTTCCGGATTCCCTATCAACCGCGAACGGGTTTCCGAGTTGCTGGGATTCGAGGGTCTCGTGGAAAACTCTTATGATGCCATCGGCGGTGCCGACTACATTGCTGAAATTGCATCTGCACTTCAAGTAGCCCTTTTGGGCCTTGGCCGGTACACCCAAGATTTGCTCCTGTGGAGCACCAAAGAGTTTGGCGCTATTGTCGTGGCTGAGCCATATGTCCAGGTTAGCTCAATCATGCCGCAGAAACGAAATCCAGTGTCCTGTGAACACATTCGCGCACTAGCATCTAGAGGTGTCGGTGAATGCCAAGCTATCCTCCAAATGCTCCACAACACACCTTTCGGTGACATCGTTGACACGGAAGATGATTTGCAACCGCATCTTTGGTCTGCCTTAAGGTTAGCATCTAAACTGTTTCATCTCTTCGGCTGTGTTGTTGCCACGATGTCTGTAGATAAGGAGAGGCTCCGCGAACGAGCCGTTGAGAGTTATGCTGTCATCACAGAGCTCGCGGATACTCTCGTTCGTTCTAGTAATATGGGGTTCAGAACCGCACATTCAATTTCCGGACACGTGGCCCGGTTAGCCACTATAGAAGGACTCAAGGCAAACGAGGTAGGAGCGGAGATTGTGGCACAGGCTGCACAAGATGTGATTGGTCGTCCACTTTGCATTACCGACGAGGTCGTAAAACAAGCATTGGATGCTGTGCATTTTGTCCACATCCGCGCGTTGCCAGGAGGACCTGCTCCAAGGGAGGTCCTTCGTATGATGGAATATCGTCAGACGAAACTTCAGCAGACCTGTCATGCAATGGAGCAATTTCAGCAGAGTATTGAGTTAAAGATGAGTCAGCTTAATCTGACACCACAGACGTGGAACGAGACACTTGGGTAACAATGCGAACAGAAGCCTTAGAGTAGACGAAAGAGCAGTTTCTCAATTAGGATCGCTTAAACTTTCAATTGTAGTGATTTATAAATGGATTCACGGTATTGTCATCTATTAGACGCTTGGTAACTATAGACGTGCACAGTTTGCAACCGCATGCCCTGCATCAATGGTCCATTTCGTCATTCATAAAAGTCTACGATGGTGTTGCTACAATGATCGATTGTATCGCCTGATTGCCCCTGTCCCTGGGGCATTTCATTTTGTGAATAACCGCCACCGTGGGAAGAGATGAACAAGCAAGATAAAGCAGGAATGCACGTGAATTGTATGCGTCTCCCCCGTTACTGGAGGAATTACGTTGACTCGTTTTCTTTGGGCTTCTTACGGGATGTATTTCGTAGGTGGTTGTACTAGTGTGCTTCTTGGGGCAATTATGCCCGAATTACTATCCCATTATCGCACCACGTACACATCAGGCGGATTTCTGGCACTTCTTGGGTCAATTGGGTTTGTCGTCGGCGTTCCAATTACAACACGACTTATGAGGCGGTTGCATTACAAGTTTATCTTATCCGGTGCAGCACTTGCAGTGGCGATCGCACAAACAGGAGTCTTGTTTGTACCTCCATTCTTTCTGTTGGGAATATTTTTCGTTTTGAATGGAATGGGCGCCGCATCTGAGGAAACGGCTGTGGCCTCATATATCATGGAACAATTCGTAGGTAGGCGAGCAATATCCATGAGTCGATTGGAGGTAGCCTTTGGTATCGGAGCACTATCTCTCCCTGCCCTTGCCGGTGTCTTCATCGCGATGCATGCGTGGCGGTTTACATCCTTGTTTATCGCCATAATCGCTTTGATACTCACTGTGGTTTGGCAAGTTATTGGGTATTCCTTGCCATCGCATCGTTCGTCAGAGGACAGTGAACGAAGGGATGCAGGGACCTCTGCCCCCCCTGTATTCAATGGTATGCTTTCGAAGTATAGTGTCCTCATGCTTTTTCTTCTAATGATCTTTATTTACGTCGGTGTCGAGGGGAGTATTAATAGTTTCCTTCCCAGTATATTTACTGTCTACCTTAAGACTCAACCATATCTAGCGTCGATGAGTTCTGCTGCATTTTGGGGTTCTATGGTGTTAGGGCGTTTTGCCATTGGATGGATAGTCCGACGAGTCAGCTACGAACGTTACTTATTCAGCAGTATCTTGATGGCAAGCGTATTTTTCCTAGGACTTATCACGGCGAAACAGTTGTGGGTATCTTATCTATCTATTTTGGGAGTTGGTTTGTCGCTTTCCGCTGTGTATTCAATCACAATGGTCTATGCGAACCACACGTTTTCCGGGATGGAACGCACGGTCACGAGTTCTGTGACGGCGTGTGCTGGAGTTGGAGGGGCTATATTTCCTGCAGTCATTGGTTTTTCAATGGACCACTTACCAGCAAAACAAGTTCTGTGGATGATACAGGGATCCATTATCGTGCTGTTGATTTCATTCTTAGTCATATATTTTAGTTTACATATCATCAGACAACATCATTTTGCGAAAGACGGAACTTGAACTTATCGAACCCACAGACTTTACAAAATATTTTGTTTGTACTATTCTTTTATCGACGAACGAAATAAGTTAGCTTTGATTTAGTTCGGCGTCTACGACGTAACTGTTTGTATTCCAGGTAATAGGCGTAAAAATCTGTTTGTTCTGCGGATTTTGAGCACTTTGTCAACAGAAATATTAAACTGAATCTGCTGAGACCGACCATGGAACGCTACCGAGGTTGCCCTTCGTGAAGAGTGGAGTCGTTATAGAATTCTTATGTCTATGGAGACTTACTTCTGCCACAGCTGGCGCAAGATTTAACTCATTTTCACTGGCAAGTTATTTGAGTGTTTCAGTAGCGAACTTTCAGGGTGTAGTAATTTAAAAGTGAGGTGAGAGAGTAGCCAATGAAGAAGGCTATTAATCAGTGGTGCTTTGCCGAGGGAACGCCCCTTCCTGAAGTCTTAGATGTTGCTGCTAAAGCAGGTTTTTCTGCGGTCGAACTGAACTTAAATGATGAGCAGGGGATTGGACTGACTCCATCCACGAGTACTAGTGAAGCTCGTCTGATTGCACGGAACGCATCAGATAGGAACTTGCAGTTATTGAGCGTGTCCACCGGTTTGCTTTGGACTTACCCGCTGAGCTCTGATGACCCCGAAATCCGGGGGCGTGGAATGGCTATTGTTCGCAAACAACTCGAACTGGCTGCTGTGCTAGGAGCGAATACTGTACTGGTTGTGCCGGGAGTTGTCACACCCGAAGTAAATTACGACGAATGTTATAAGCGGAGCCAAGATGCACTGTGGGCACTTTCGAATATTGCCGCAGAACTTGGGGTTTGCATTGGCGTCGAAAATGTATGGAATAAGTTTTTGTTGTCCCCACGGGAAATGAAGCAATATGTTGATGACATGGGGACTCCGTCAGTCGGTATCTATTTCGATATTGGGAACGTGCTTCAGTTCGGATACCCTCAACATTGGATTTCTATCCTAGGAGAACGGATCAAGAAAGTACACATCAAAGATTTCTCCATAAAGGTAGGGAATATTAATGGCTTTGTCCCCTTGCTCGCTGGAGATGTCAATTGGCCAATCGTTGTTAAAGAACTGCGTGAGATAGGATATGACGACGTCCTAACAGCAGAGATCCCTCCATATGCAAACAACGTGTATCAGTCAGCTTTTGATATTTCCCGCCAGATGGATGTTATCTTAGAAATGTAGGAGAGAGTATGCGGTGCATATCGGCTAGATTTGATAGGGTACTAATGCGGGATTGAATATGACTTACATGTTGATTACTGATACGTAGAGAAGGGGTAAGGCATGGATGTAAAGAATCACTCGCAACTTAGAGATTTTAACCTTGGGTTGATTTTTAGATTGATTCGAGAAAGTGGGCCTATCTCTCGTACTAGCATATGTGAAATTACGGGATTGGCTGGCAGCACAGTTTCCGTGATTACATCAACGCTAGAGGAACGCGGCTTGATTCGCGAATGTGGGCGTGCAGTGTCAACCGGAGGGCGCCGCCCGGTGTTACTGGAGGTGAATCCGGTAGGCGGATACTTTCTCGCAGCAGATTTAACAGGACCTTCTCTCTGCTTCGGAATTGTAGACCTGTCACTACAGGTCGTAACTATGCAAACCTCTAAAGAACTGTGTTCACAAGGAGATAAGTTATATACCCAATTACGAGATGGATTATTACGTTTGCAAGATGACTGTAAAATTAAAAGTCGGAATGTTTTGGGTGTTGGCGTAGCTACGCCCGGGTTGATCGGCTCTGATGGAACAGTGTTAGAAGCAGATAACTTGGGCTGGCACCATTTCAATTTAAGAGAACATCTTGAAAAGGATTTGTCGTCACTTGTGATTGTACAAAACGACTCTAACGCGGCTGCATATGGAGAATTTCAGTACAATTCATTGCACGAAATGCGAATCGACAACATGCTGTATGTATCGGTTGACACAGGTGTTGGTTCAGGGTTGGTGTTTAATGGACAGTTATATAGAGGAGCACGGGGGCTTGCCGGGGAAGTTGGGCATATCAAAGTTTCCTCAGATGGGTTGCAGTGTACATGTGGTCGTCGCGGCTGTCTGGAGACTGTTTCTTCGGCGCCGGGAATGATAAGGGACTACCAACAGAAAAGTGGGCGTTTAATAGAGTCCTTTTACGAACTGGCATTTCGAGCAAATTCAGGAGACGTCTTAGCCGCATCGGTCATCAGGGAGGCAGCTGAAGTCACTGGGGTTGTCATTGCGAATCACATCAACATGTTGAATCTTGACGCAGTGGTGCTGGGGGGAGGAGTGTGTATGACGAGTGATTTGTTTATTCAGGTGATCCGTGAATACGCCAAGGATACACTTCCGGAACTTAGAGAGGGTCTTGTCGTACGTCGTTCGAGTTTAGGTAGTCAGGCTGGGCTTATAGGTGTGGCCTCGTTGAGTATTAACTATCTGTTTCCTATATCGTCTGATGTTTTGTTTCCGAGATATGCTGCAACGAATTCTTGATTTTATTAGGCAGTGACACGTGAAAGGGGATGTAATCAACGTGAAAGTAGTTGTCATTGGTGCAGGTACCATGGGGAGCGTGCATGCGGAAGCTTATGCGTCGATGCCTGGGGTGGAACTGAGAGGTATTGTAGACCCTAGATTAGACGTGGCTCAGTCACTAGCTGAAAAACTGGGTAGTTTTTCCTATTCAACGCTGGACAGCTTGCTGATGGCAGAAGATCCAGATGTCGTCGACGTATGTGTCCCTACTCCTTTTCATAAGGAGTATATTGTCCGTGCTGCAAAGGCAGGAAAACATATTATCAGTGAGAAGCCACTCGACAGGAACCTGTCAGACGCTGAGGACAGTATTCGCGTTTGTAAGGAGCATAATGTACGTCTGTTTGTTGGTCAGGTAGTTAGATTTTTTCCTGAATATCGGAGCATTCGTCAGCAGATTGTTCAAGGAAAATTGGGCCAAGTTGGAACCGCTCGCACATTCCGCGGTGGGTCATTTCCGTCGGGTTCCAATGACTGGTATGCCAATAGTAAGTTAAGTGGGACCATCATTGTTGACTTGCTGATTCATGATATTGATTTCCTTCGCTGGTGTTTCGGAGATGTAGAACGGGTATATGCAAAGAATCTAGTAGCGGAGAGAAACCGGCTTGACCACGCCTATGTGAGTTTAAAGTTTCAAAATGGTGTCATAGCACATCTGGAGGGAACATGGTCCGCACCATCAGGGTTCAGTACAGCCATCGAGGTTGCTGGAGATAAGGGGCTGATTACTCATAACAGTGATGGTAGTGTGCCCATCCATAGCGCAATTCGGCAACAGCGGAGCGGTGTAGCTGCAGTTGAAGTACCAAGTAGCCCCATGATTCACAACCCATATTTTATTGAGTTAGAACACTTTATTCACTGTATTAGAACTGGAGACGTCGCAGATGTTGAACCAGAAGATGCGTTAGCTGCTTTGAAGATTAGCCTCGCTGCAGTTAGATCAGCACAATCTGGGGAAGTTGTCACTCTATCACAAGCCAGGGGGGAGAAGTGAGCGATGAAATTCGCAATTTTTAGTTTCGCACATATGCATGCATACAGTTATGCTCAGGCACTGCAACACATCCATGACGCGCAGTTAACCGTTGTGGCTGACAGCCACGAAGAACGTGGTGAGGCTGCGGCTAGAAAATTTGGTGCGACGTACTACAAAGACTATCAGGATGCGTTACAATATGGGGATTTTGACGCCGTTATTGTATGCAGTGAGAATGTTCACCATGCAGAAATGGTCGTTGCTGCAGCAGAAGCTCACAAACACATACTTTGTGAAAAACCCCTGGCAACCACGATCGCTGACGCAAATGCAATGATTACCGCTTGTGAGAAAAATGACGTCAAACTACAAACAGCCTTCCCCATTAGGTTTAGCACGCCCCTGCAGTATGTGAAAAAACAGATTGATAGTGGATCATTAGGGAGAATTTTAGCGCTGACGGGAACTAACCGCGGTCAAAATCCTGGCGGTTGGTTTAATGACATGCAGTTATCTGGTGGTGGAGCGGTTCTCGACCATACAGTACACGTCATCGATATAATGCGGTGGTACATCGGAAGTGAAATTGCAGAAGTCTATGCCGAGGTCGACAGACGTTTCTCAGACAGCCCAGTCGATGACTGCGGGTTACTGGTGATGGAATTCTGCAATGGGGTGATTGCTAGTCATGATCCAAGTTGGTCGCGTCCTAAAACGTTTCCCACATGGGGCGATGTTACATTACGTGTAACGGGTACTGATGGCATAACATTGGTCAATGCGTTTGGGCAGCACTACACTCAGTATGATGACGAACTCAATATGGTCCGCCAGGTACCATGGGGTGATAATCCCGATTTGGAGATGATTAATGGGTTTATTGCGTGCATTACAAACAATAGCAGTCCGTTAGCGAGTGGTACAGATGGAATGAGGGCCATGGAGGTCGCATTGGCGGCATATGAATCCGCGCGCATTCGGAGGCCTGTATCGCTGCCGTTATCGTGAAAACTCATTTTTCTGTTTTGGGCCGAATGGGGTTGTTTTACTTTCTCTTCTTTCTCCCCGTGTCGGCCTTTGGCCCTTATGCAAGTCTATATCTGATAGCACATGGTCTCTCAAGTGTGCAAATCGGCCTTATTTTAGCTGTTCTCCCCACGGTAGGGCTCGTTACCCAACCATTATGGGGAACCCTTGTTGATCGTGTAGGGAGCGTTCGATGGTGGATTACGCTCTGTTTAGTGGTTCCTTCAATTGCCCTTTTATTTTCCAGACACGTACGACACGTTGTGATGTGGGTACCCATCATGGCACTTTACGCCGGAACGCAGGCAGCTGTAGGGCCAATTGTGGACAGCGTGACAGTGCGGCAAATAGGTATCCGAAAATTCGGGAGGGCAAGATTGTTCGGCTCGATCGGGTGGTCCGTGTCTGTTCTATTAACTGGGCTTATCTATGAGCGTGCGGGTATCAAGGTATTACCTATTGTTTATATGATGGCGGTTCTCCTAGCAGTAACCGGATGGATGTTTTATCCTCTGAAGACTAGTGACACTGAACTCAGAATGGGTACTATTCATACGAAGACGCATTTTCTTTTTGAGATTGGCAGGCTTTTAAAGAACAAATTGTTTCGTTTGGTATTGGCGTTTACCTTTCTTGTATCAGTTAGTGTATCGATTAACAATAATTTCTATGCGTTGTATTACCATAGTCTAGGGCGGCCGATGGCTTGGCTAGGTGTCGTTTATTCCCTGGGTGCGTTGTGTGAACTTCCATTTTTATTTTCCGTCGGTCGACTATTCACAAAGTGGAATCCAATCCTCATTTATATTATTGGTGCTTCAGTGTTTTTGTTTCGATGGGTCCTAATGAGTTTTGAACCGCCGACCTCGGTTTTGCTGTTGCTCCAAATGTTACACGGTGTTTCATTCAGCTTTACTTATGCAGCAGGTGTTGCTTTAGCCAATCAAGCAAGTGATGAAAGAAATCGCGCATCCGCGCAGACGTTGTACAGTGCTGTTAATGTAGGTTTGGCGGTGGTTGTTGGTAGTGTCGTTGGTGGAGAGGTTTTTAATAGACTCGGACCTGCTGTATTGTACCGTGTATCGTCCTTGTTTGCCGGTTCAGGGATTGTGCTGATGATATGGTTGTATTACCGTATGCAGATTGAATCCCATAAAACCTCTGTGGATTCTTTATAGTCTGATTGCGATATTCATTATTGCTAAATATGTACACAAAGGATTTGTATGGAGGTGTTTTTCTGTGAGGAAAGTGAGAGTCGGTATTGTTGGATTAGGAGCGATAGCCACAATCGCTCATCTAAAGTCATATGCCAAGCGTGATGATGTAGAGATTGTTGCATTTGTTGACACGGAGACTGACCGCGTACAAGAAGCTTCGGTGCAGTTCGGCCGCGAAACAGGCAGGCCGGTTCCAAAGGTATATGGATCATTTGAAGACATGGTACAGTCACACACAATAAATGCTGTGAGTATTTGTACTCCGAATACAGCGCATGCGGGCTATGTGTTACAGGCACTGCAGTACGGTGTGGATGTACTCGTAGAAAAACCCTTATGCACCACCCTTTCTGAGGCAGATGAAATATATGACATGACCGCAGCAACGGATCGAGTCGTGATGGTCGGAATGTCGCACCGATACCGGACGGATGTACAGGTCATGAAGAGGTTTATTGATAACGGAGATCTCGGAGATGTCTATTATGGCAAGGTAAGGATTTTGCGGCGCAGAGGCGTTCCTAAGGGGTGGTTTACAAACGAGGCTGTTTCCGGCGGGGGACCCCTGATGGATCTAGGTGTACACGCTTTAGATTTGGCTTGGTGGCTTACAGGAATGCACAAGATACAGTCTGTTAGCGGAATGATGACCAAAGCTATCGGTGCCGATAGGGTGGACTACCTGCACACTTGGGAGGCTTTATCAAAGCAAAATGCGAACAACGAGATTTTCACTACCGAGGACTTTGCAGCTGCTTTTCTGAGATTTGATAACGGGAGTGTCTTACAAATGGAGGTTGCCTGGGCCGTCAATAGTCCTGAGGATGGCGGGTTAAAGCTAGAGCTTTTTGGAACTCGTGGGGGCATATCGACCGATCCGGCTCAAGTCGTTACTGTGGACCAAGGAGCTCTTGCCACAACGCCGATTAATGTGGGCATGGGTTCCCTTTATGACCAGGAAATCGACCATTTTCTCACGTGTGTAAAAACTCGGTGCAAGCCAGTAAGTGATGTTTCCCAAGGGCGTGAAATTGTTCGGATGTTAAATATGATAGCCACATCGGCCAAAGAGTGGAGGGAAGTTAGGGTGTAATGTTTTTCAGGACATGGAATAAATGAAACGAAAAACTTGAATATGTTCGCTAAGGGGATAGGATATTGAATATTCGAGTTTTTGACACAGCTATTGAAGCAGGACTTTATGCAGCATCATTAACCGAACGCGTGGTAGAAGAGAACCCACGAGCTGTGCTGGGCTTAGCAACAGGGAGCACGGCTGTCCCATTTTATCGCGCACTTGTAGGTCTGGGACAATGCGGATTAGATCTGTCGAGTGTAGTGACGATAAATCTCGACGAATATATCGGTTTACCACCATCACATGTACAGAGCTATCACTGTTTTATGAATGACCACTTATTTTCCCACATTCACATATCACCAGAAAACATTTATATTCCGAACGGAACTGTTGAAGATCTAGAAAGAGAATGTAACCGTTACGACGAAATTATTCGAGAAAACCCAATTGATTTTCAAATTCTGGGTATTGGTGTCAATGGTCATATTGGTTTCAATGAACCTGACGACTTACTCGTGTCTCGTACCCATGTCGTTGACTTAAGTCCTGAGACCATCTGCAGCAATTCACGCTTTTTTAATACGATTGATGAGGTTCCTCGGCGA
The DNA here is from genome assembly GCF_001399675.1 of Paenalicyclobacillus ferrooxydans. GTDB lineage: Bacteria > Bacillota > Bacilli > Alicyclobacillales > Alicyclobacillaceae > Alicyclobacillus_B > Alicyclobacillus_B ferrooxydans. The sequence goes on along the minus strand of NZ_LJCO01000042.1, from coordinate 17,000 downwards.
GCCATAACTATGGGTGTGCAAGCCATTTTGCAGGCGAAGAAAATTGTTTTAATGGCTTTTGGCAAGGAAAAAGAAGACATCATTGGGAAAGCGGTTCATGGTGTTGTACGAACAGATATGCCGGCGAGCATTTTACAGCTGCACCGCGATGTGACCTTTGTCCTAGACAGGGAAAGTGCCGCAGGATTAAATTATGACTCGTATGTGATGGAGGTAGTCAGATGAAACTTGGTGTCAGCACTTATAGTCTGTACCGGGCTATCCAACACGGGGAAATGACTGTTCTGGATGTATTTGCTTGGACTTCCGAGAATGGTGGAGAACATGTTGAAATTGTCCCGATGGGTTTCTCTTTGCACGACGACCTCAGTTTGGTAGAACAAATTCTCCAAAAGTCACTAGACACCGGCTTGGATATCTCTAATTACGCAATTTCCGCAAATTTTTCTCAACCAACTGAGAAAGAATTTTACGAGGAGGTGGAACGTGTACAAAATGAAGTTGAAATTGCACATCGATTAGGCGTAAAGCGAATGAGACATGATGTGTCTTGGCGTCCTATCGAAGAAACATCTACCGAGACGTTTGAATATGAATTTCCAATGTTTGTGGAGGCCTGTCAGGAGATTGCCGATTATGCTTCCCAGTACGGTATAGTAACGAGCATCGAAAACCATGGGTATTACGTACAGTCGGCAGATAGGGTTCAAAGGATTGTGAAGGCCGTAAATCGCTGGAATTTTAGAACAACACTAGATGTCGGTAACTTCTTATGCGTAGATGAAAGCCCCTATATATCTGTAAAAAAGAACCTTTCTCTAGCATCCATGGTTCATCTTAAGGATTTCCATGTCCGCTCTGAACAACAAGATCCTAATGAAGGATGGTTCCGGTCGGTGTCGGGTACGTTTTTACGAGGAGCGATTTTGGGTCAGGGTGACCTCCATTTGCGAGAAATTATGACACTTATTAAAGCATCAGATTATGATGGATATCTTTCCATTGAGTTTGAGGGATTAGAAGAGTGTAAGTTCGGTACTTATGTTAGTTTAGCAAATGCAATTCGCATGTGGTCTGAGTGCTAGTAGGTGGGCTCCAGAAAGTGTTGTAGATTCCTTCAGTCCATCGCGACGAGTAGGGGGTACGCTGATATTTATGTTCACGGTGGTATCGGACGGAGGTGATGGGGATTATTCCATATTTTGAATAAGATCTACGCTTTCAACGAAATTTCCGCCGCAGCTTCCTATAAAGTAGTGTTCAAACCGTATTAAAAGAAATCACCACAGTAGCAAGGATATGGAACGTCTTGGCTGATTTATTTTGATTGGCATTTTATGGTTGTTTTTTTTATTTTCACTGACCAGAAAATCGAGTCAAAGGAAAACGTCCGAAAAGTAGTACAACCGCTGTAAGAAATGGCTGGGCAGAAACCGAGATTGTGCTACCGCCCGCGGACGGAGGGTGAGTGGTGACACACAGACCGCGGGGGTTGTATGCATAGATACTCAATTTGCCGGAGGTGCACGATGAGCACAGTGATTATGAGCGGTAAGATTGACGGACACGTAAAGCAAATCAAGATTGAAGATGGCATTATCACGGCCATCGGAGATCTTACGGCCACCGACTTTACGGGAGCAACGCACATCCAGACAGACGGTAACCTGCTCCCTGGTTACATCGATGTGCATGTCCACGGCGGCGGCGGTGCGGAAGTGATGGATGGAACGGAAGAGGCGTTTGAACATGTCGCCCTGACTCACGCCAAACACGGGACGACGGGACTCCTCTTGACGACAGTCACCGCGTCTCCTGAAGCACTGGACAAGGTATTCAGCGCTTACGAGTCGAATCGGACCAGAAACGGCGCAGAGGTCCTTGGCTTCCATCTTGAAGGACCCTTTATCAACCCAAGTAAGCCCGGTGCACAGCCGAAACAGTACATCATTCCACCAAGCACGGAGCTTTTCGAACGGTGGCAACAACTTTCCGGCGGTGCGATTCGATACGTCACGATGGCCCCTGAAGTCGCGGGTGCAGAACCGCTCGTCAAGCTTGCGGCAAAGCAGGGGGTCATCGTCGCGATGGGCCACTGTAACGCCACGGCCGTGCAGGTCTCACAAGGGATTGAGTGGGGAGCACGCAGTGTGACGCACCTGTTCAACGCCATGAGCCCTGCTGGTCATCGCGAGCCGGGACTGGCTGGTTCTGCGCTCGGTGACGACCGTGTGATGGTGGAGTTGATTGCTGACCTCATTCACGTTCATCCGTTGATGCTTCGGGCAGCGATTCGAGCCAAAGGTCCCGAACACGTGATGCTCATTACCGATGCTGTCAAGGCTGCAGATATGCCAGAGGGAGAGTACGGCTCAGCAGGACACACGCTGTTTGTAAAGAACGGTGCAGTCCGGTTGGCAGACGGTACCTTGGCTGGCAGTACGGTCACCGTAGATAGGGCGGTCCGAAACCTGCTCGGGATTCAAGCGCTGCAACCGGATGATGTGCATCAGGTGACTTCTTTGAACCAATCGAAGCTCCTGAACCTGCCGCACGGTCGCATTGCGGTCGGTGCTCCTGCCAACCTCATCGCGGTGGATGAGTCGTGGCAAGTGACCCACACGGTTGTGCGAGGCCGACTGGTCTACCAGGCCTGACGCATTCCGAAGCGCGCAAAAGCGATGAATCCGACAAAGGCGACGAGCACGGAACTCGTAATGACAACGTACGTCACAAGCGGGCCAAACTGCGCGAATACAAAGCCTCCTGCGCTCGTACCGACGATCCCGCTAAGGCTGCCGGCAATCGCTGCATACAAGGTTTGAGCAGTACCAGAGCGTTCGCTTGGAGCGAGATCGTTCACAACCTGAACGGCAGCACTCCAGTATAGAGCGTAGCCTACGCCGTCCAAGACTTGAATTGAGAGTATCACAGCGGTCGGGGGATTCATCGCCATCACGGCGTATTTCACAGCCAAGGTCGCGGTCGCAAGAATCAGGATGGGCATCTTGCCAAATCGGGCCATCCATTTTCCCGACAGGTAGAACAGCGGTACTTCGGTAAGTGCGGCAACGGTGAAGTTCAGTCCAACCAGCGCCATGGGATGATGAAGGGCCTGGAAATAGAGCGGCAGATATGTGGTATTCATCGTGAGCGCACTGGCTACAAAAAAGCAGATGACAATAAACACAAGCAGACGCGCATTTTTGGTGACGTTCCAGATGCCTTTCCAGAATGCCTCAGAAGCGTGGCTTGCGGCTCGGGACTTGGGCAGTTTCCACGTGATTGTCGCCAGCAGGATAGAAAAGACCGCGTAGAGACCAAATGCCAAGCTGATGCCGGTAAGGTGATAGACGTACCCGGCAATCATGGTTGTTAATGCGAAGCTGAGAGCTCCCCAAAGCCTGATCTGGCCGTAGGTGAAGCCGGAGCGCTCGGCTTCGTGCACCGTCATTGCATCTGCGAGCGGTCCAGATGATTGCGCTACGGCAAACAGAGCTGCTACAGAGAGCAGGATGAAAATATTTCTGGATATCGCATAGCCAGCGAAGATAATTGGAGAAACAATTGCAGACAAGAGAAGCAATCGCCGACTGTCTGGAATCACATCGTTTAAGTGTCCGAGGAGCGGCTGAACTAAAATGCCCGCGCCGTTCCCGCAGGCGAGAATAAAGCCAATGTGCTCACTCGAAATACCCCGATTATGAAGGTATAGACTTAGAAACGGTTGGGTGGCTGCCATAGCGACAAAGAATACGAAGTAATACGAGCTGAACACGCGTTTCATTGGCAGACTCCTTGCTCTGTGCATAGCAGCATGGACTTAATTAATGGACTTGATTATAGGTTCGGCAGCAGACTCTTCGAACTCCACTCGTTCAGTATGAAAGTGGTGCGACATTTATGTCAATTCACTTTTTGGATTGCGAAAATAGTGTCTGGGAGGACCGATGGAGGAATGCAGGTTGAAAATTCGTGTGTTTGAGTCAGAACATGATGCAGGATTGTATGCAGCAGCACTCGCTGAGCGGATCGTTCAGGACACAGAGCATCCCGTTCTCGGCCTGGCGACCGGACGCACTGTGCTGCCTTTCTATGAGGCGCTGGTACGTCTGGAGCACTGCGGGCTGGATTTGTCCCGATGCATCACGATTAATTTGGATGAGTATATCGGCCTTGAGGCGGATCATCCGCAAAGTTATCACCGATTCATGCATGAGCACTTATTTCATCATGTTCATATCCCTGAGTCACAAATTCACATTCCGAATGGCACTGCGCTTAATCTCGATGTCGAGTGTGCCAGATACGATGAGGTTCTCAACCGTCATCCGATTGACTTTCAACTGCTTGGCATTGGGGTCAACGGACACGTCGGATTCAACGAGCCGAATGACCTGCTGCAATCGAAAACACACGTTGTTAACCTGACTCCCGAGACGATTACGCATAACGCCAAGTTCTTCCCCGATATGGACCAAGTTCCAAAGTCAGCCATCACGATGGGCGTTCAGGCGATTTTGCAAGCAAAGCAAATTGTTCTGATGGCATTTGGGGAGGAAAAGGCGGATATTGTCGCCCGGGCGATTCACGGAGAGGTGCGAACTGACATACCGGCAAGTATTCTTCAGTTACATCGGGATGTCACGATTGTCCTTGACGAGGCCAGTGCGCGTAAGTTGCCGGGGAGGAAGTATCTTTAACCGGTAACAGGGGAAGAGGCTTTAACAGGCAACAGCAGTGAATAAAAAGCGATCCTCCTTCGGGGGAACCGGGGGAGGATCGTCGTCGCGCGGATTATGCCTTGAAGTCATAGGTGGCGTATCCACTTATGGGCAACGTGTATCTTGTTTGAGTGGAAAAGCCCCAAACTATCCAGAGGACTTCGTAGATCATATTGACGTATGGAATGATTGCAAGAATCACGATTGCGCCGTGTTTGCCAAAAGCTTGGAGCAGTCTCACTTGCCAGATGATGTAGAACACAATGTTCGCGATTGGTACCAAGAGCCAGAAGATGTTCCAACCGCTCTTTTTGATGAGCAGAAGCTGCTGAATAATGTTGGCAATCGGAACCCAAGCCATCCAGCCGAGATCGACTCTGCCGGCCAGCTTCGACAGCCGCATGAATGCCAGACCATTCAAAACATACATTGCAATGATTAACAACAGTATCAATGCTGCCACCCATGTGCCCCCTAACTATTTCTGTATCGCCTCCCATTCTACAGCTTTTAGGAATTTGTGTGCCGAATTCTTTTTTCCAATTGTATTCGGGTTGGTTTTGCCTTGTGGTTTTAAAGGTTGAGTCATTACTTGCTACGTCGCTGGTCATTCAAGGGTAGGTCACCTGAGTTAAAATCCGAACCATCACGGTTTATTGATTAAAACGCCTCCATTTGATAGATGAGGTCTGGAACTTCTATGAGTTCCGTATTGAGGGGAAGCAGTCATTGACGACTTCGATGTCGAGTTCGACTTCTGGTTCACCGAATCGGGCCAATCTGTTTCTAAGCATCGGTTTCGGAGAAGCATCCTTGTAGTTGTTGAAGCATCCTTGTAGTTGTTGCTGATGGTAGGCCTTTTCAATCTGTCGGACCGATCACTGACGGCTTTTGCACAGTTGGCCAGTGCATATCTTGTAGAGTGGAGGCATCGGACCGAGTAGAAGTATCGGATCGACCAAGCACCGGAATTGCGTTAAAGAGAATGTGGAAGGCAGGCCTGCTGCTGCGTCTGTCAGTCAAGTGGCGTGATGAGTGCCTGCCAGACCGAGGCACAAGGGAAAATATGTCCGTTGATAGCTCATTCAGGCAGGGTGGTAGTGAAACAACGAACAGGAATTCCCTTGTCGGCGTCGAGGAAGCTACGAACGGGCAGTGAGAGAGGGCATAAGGGAACTTATGTACCTTAAAGTCTGGACGCAACTCAAATTCGGAGCAACAGAGGAAGTTTTGTTCGTTGCCATTGTGGCGTTTGGAGTTTACCTGGGAGAATACGCAGTTTTGCTCGGCAACCATGGCCTCCTGGCAGCAGGACCGGATATCGGTTACGCCTTCAACACCGCTGAAGAGATTGAGTTTTGTGCAGAGGTGTACTACAAGGCGAAGCTTGCAGGGAATCCGGTTTTGTTATCAGACAGCGACATGGACACGGTAATTAAAAAGTTCAAGACGTATGGGCAAAAACCATCTCTATAAGCGCCTTCTCAAAGTATGGCCGCCACAACCGTCGTGTCACCAAGCAATCTGTCCTTAAACCATAAGCGATAAAAAGACCCAAGCGACGTGAAGGCAACTTGTTGCCTCGTGCTTGGGTCTTCGTGTGTGACTCGCGTTTGTTGCGTACTTCTCCTTGTGGCGTGGCACTCAGAGCGCCGCCCGACCATATCATCACGGATCCTGAACCTGTTCCAGCCGCAGTGCGCGCTTGTGCACCGTGTGATGCCACTTTCTGTTCTTTCGGGTGAAGAATGCCTGTAAGGTCACAGGTCCCCATGTCCAAAGGAAAATGGGGGTCAGAATCAGTCCGACGTAGGCTTTCCAGTTCATCCGCTCTAAGATGAGTGCGAGCGGCATCTCCATAAACAGAATCGCGGAGATCCACATCCAGATGGAGGCCGGGATGATTTGCTGCACGTGCAGTGACAGGGTTTGATCGAAGAACGGTTGGTTAAACAAGAACAACATGATGGACATGGCGAACACGATGAGGGCTCTCATCGGTTGAAACAGATACACGGCCATGTCAAACTTCATGAATCGTCGTTCTCTGATGCTGTCCCGAATGAGTTTCGGGATGTACTGCTTGGCACAGTTGAAATGGCCTTGTTGCCAGCGCAGACGCTGATGAAATGACGCCACAAAGGTGACCGGCTTTTCATCGTACACCTTTGCGTCGTGAGCCCAGATGGGGACGATACCGTGATCGACACAGCGTACCCCAAACTCCAAATCCTCCGTGAGCCCGGTTGCTTCCCAACCCATTTCTTGCAGCAGGGTGCGATCAATACATAATCCTGTACCGCCGAGTGCACAAGGGAGTCCAAGGCGAGCACGGGCATGTTGCCACATGCGGTTGTCGTACCAGTACGAATTGGCGAGAGAAACACTGACCCAACTGTCAAACGGGTTCTTCACACCGAGATAACCTTGGATAACCGGGTGTCCAGAACATAGTTTATCGTTCATGATGCGGAGAAAGTCAGGGTGCACCAGGTTGTCCGCATCGAACATCACAAGGGCGTCATACTCTGTGCCCGAGTTGTCGAGTTCTTGAATCATCCACTCAATCGCGTAGCCTTTACCGACTTTGTCGTGGTTGACTCGCTCATGGATCATGGCGCCATGCTTACGGGCCACATCTGCAGTGTGGTCGGTGCAGTTGTCCGCAATCAGATGGATCTCGAACAACTCTTTAGGATAGTTTTGTCCCTGTATGCTATCAATCAGCGGGCCGACAACCCGTTCTTCATTATGCGCTGGAATGATCACGGCAAACCGTTTTTGCGGCCCGTGCGTGACAGCCTCTTTTTTGTGGCGCAGCCCAAAAATAGAAATAGCAAACTGATATAAGCCTATCAGCAATGTGAGAATCTGGACGACGGAATAAACGACGTCAAAAGCACCGTTTACAAGAAACATGCACGACCTTCTTTCCATGGTCCGTATCACTATTGAAGTTATGCCTGTCCGGTTGCATGCTTGCAATTTTTTTTGTGTAACCAAGTGTCTGTTTACCTTGCCGACCGCTACCGACCGCTGCGAGTCGTCCAAACGACGAGGCCCACTGCAGCGAGTAGACAAAGCAAAATTGAACCTACAGAATTCAGCAGGCTGTTGACATCTCCCATCGTACCCACCGTCCTCAAGCACTAGTCCAACTTCTCTGTGCCAGGTACCGTACAACCAATCCTCCGATAATCCATATAGAGAGTAGCACGGATGCTGGAATTACAAAAGCATTCGGACCCAAATGTTGATAAAAAGATAGAAAGAAAATCACGCCAACAGCGGCCAATGTTGACATCAGCAGGACGTGAAACTGCAATTTTGTCACGAGCCAAGCCAGCACAAACAGCAGAAGAATGCCGAGCAAGCTTTGAAACGTCACACGCCAGTGATTCAACAAGAAGCGGCTGATAACCTGCCCGAGGAGCAAGTCAAACAACGTAATTTGCACCCATCTTTTGCGATCCGATGGGATGACACTCACGAGCCAGACCGCCCCAATTAGGATGACCAAAAACACGCCAAATAGATCATAACGGAGAACAAGCGGTGTGACGATGTGTAAGTTTGCCAAGGTTACAAAAAGGCTCCAAGCTGTCATGGCGATCCACGTTTTAGCCGTCACTTTTTCCCGCGTCCACAGGACACTCAGCGTGACTGGGGACGGAGATGACGGTAAAACCTCGACTCCGCCGCTGATCTCAGTTTGTCCCCAAACGAGAAAGATCGCCATCAGGAAAAAATAGCAGAGCGACATTTCCGGATACTCAAAGACGTTTTCGAACATGTTGTGGATGAGCACGGACAGAAGTCCTGTCAGTCCTCCGAGGAAGACTAGTCGCTTGCGACCCGCTGTCCGCTGCACCCTGCTCCATAAGTCACGCAACAATGAGATGTGCATCGCGAGGAACAATATCAGCCCCACGAGCCCAGCTTCACCAAGGATTTTTGCGTAGTAATTGTCAGAATACAGGCTGAAGTCGTTGTAGGCCGCCAATGACCCGCCGTAATGGCCAGGGCCAGCCCCAAATAACGGATCGCCTCGCATTGCCTGAAACGCTTGATGCCATCGCTGTACACGTCCACCGTGTGCTGACTTTATCCAATAAATCGGGGATAACAAATCTGTAATTCGATGGCGGACCGATGACACGAGAAAGCTCGATGCAAATAATACTGCGAGTACAATCAAGAGACGTCGCTCGAACACGATGGCCACAATTACAACAGCCAGACCCAGGGAGAACCATGCAGCGCGTGAGAATGTAAACACGAGAGTTAAGGCGCATGGAATCATTCCGAGCCCAAGCAGCCATTTGCGTGTTCGGTTGGTGTCGTAAAGAACAAAACCCCCGATAACCGGCAGCATCAGTGCCATGTAAGCACCGAGTTCGTTACAACTGAGAAAGACGGAGAAGACACGTGTCCGCAGATGCTCCCCCACATCCATCCACGCTGACGGAACGGGGGTCTTGACGACGTATTGATAGACCCCGTGAAGACCGATTAAGACCGCCACGGAGCACATCAGGTAAAGCAACTTCGTAATATCTTTCGATCCGATGGCAAACGGTATGAGGATCGCCACAAGAATATACAGCACATCGATCCGATAACCTGCTATCGTTAACAATGGATGCCAAAAAACCGCAAATGTGAGCCCTGCCCCGAGAAGCAGATAGTACCCCGCGAACCGAGTCCATGTGACCGTCAGAGGACGGAAGCCCTGCCGGTATCGCACGGCTGCCACAACGAACAGACAGAGCAGAACCCCGTAGTTCCAGATGGAGTGCAAAGCGGGTGACCAGTGTTGCAACCCGAAATTGATCAACGGAAATGCAGCGAGCGGATACACCACCCACCGCAGGAATGACGAGTTTTCTGTTTGCAGCATTGGGAGTTTGATAGACATTTTCATAACCATCATTGTAACCCATTCAGACCAGAAAGGATCAGAATGTCAGCTGTCGAATCGGAGATCCAGCGAGAAACCCCTGGATGTTCTCAATAATTTGAGCAAACCAGGTACGATAGGTGTCTTCTGTTACATATCCAATATGAGGCGTCGCTAGCACGTTGGGTAACGAGCGAAGCGGGTGATGCAGAGGCAGGGGTTCTTCATCGAAGACGTCTAGTCCAGCTCCCTGAATCCACTTTTGTTGCAGGGCGTGAACGAGCGCCTCTTGATTGACAATGGCACTCCGCGAGGTATTAATGAGAAATGCGTTCGGCTGCATCATCTGCAGTTCGCGTTCTCCAATCAGTCCGCGTGTCCGCTCACTCTGGACAAGGTGGATCGAAACAAAATCACTCTTTGTTAGTAATTCCTCTTTTGACGCTGCCATGCGAACGCCGACTTTAGCAGCGAGGTCGGCAGTCAAATTCTGACTCCACGCGAGAACATCCATTCCGAAAGCGAGGCCCACGCGTGCCACCTGGCTGCCAAGGCGTCCAAGCCCGATAATCCCGAGCGTATGTCCGTAGAGGTCCGCACCAACAGTACTTTGCCATGGCCCGCTTTTTTGGAAGGCTTCATGTTCTACGGCAATGCCCTTTGCCAGTCCGAGAATCAGCGCCCATGTCAATTCACTTGCAGCTTGTGAGTTGCCTTCGGTACCGCAGACGATAATGCCTTGGGTCACCGCGGCAGCTGCATCAAGTGATGCGTTTCGCATACCGGTGGTAATGAGCAACTTCAGATTGGGCAACCGCCGCAGCAAAGGTGCCTGAATCGGAGTGCGTTCACGCATCATGACGATGATATCGGCCTGCTCGATGGCTTGCACCAGACTATCTTCGTCGCTGATGTGCTCTCGGAGGACTTCGACATCCACTTGGTCCTCGACCTTCGACCAGTCGGCCATAGACAGAGCAACGCCTTGATAATCATCAAGCACAATGCACTGAAGTTTCATATGTATCAACACCTCTTTGTCTGTATCAAGACCTGTTTGTTGTTTGAATCACGGACTCTTTGTTCGTCATGAAGAAGTCTAAAACTCGGTCAACCTCGTTCCGTCGCTCCGACTCCTGTTATGTTACTGAGTATGTTATCAGATAATGATGGCAAACTTCTAAGCTCAGCCGTTTCAGATGCCTTGTTGAGCAACCAGTGTTATAAAAAGGTGGCAGTGTGGCGAGGGATGGCCACGGAGGCTTGGTCACCCAGACCAATGAGGTCAAGACCGCTAACACTGAGTTAAGTTTCATAGTTGTCAGGGATAGTGTGTCAGAAAAAAGTTCGGGGAAAAAGTTTGGAGAAAAGCTTCAGAGAGTACATGTAATTCGGAAAGTTAATTTGCTTGTAGACCTGACGTTTTCGTGCATGTTATACTTCTCCTCGCCGCTTCTGAAGCAGTCTGGAATCCTGAACTGTATTCCAGACGGCCAACGTGGGGGTATAGCTCAGCTGGGAGAGCACCTGCCTTGCACGCAGGGGGTCATCGGTTCGAATCCGTTTACCTCCACCACACGACTGTGCAGCGTACGTGCGCCGCACAGATGGCCCCATGGTCAAGCGGTTAAGATACCGCCCTTTCACGGCGGTAACAGGGGTTCGAATCCCCTTGGGGTCACCATAAGGGCGTTTAGCTCAGTTGGGAGAGCATCTGCCTTACAAGCAGAGGGTCGGCGGTTCGAGCCCGTCAACGCCCACCAGATTTGGCTCGGTAGCTCAGTCGGTAGAGCAGAGGACTGAAAATCCTCGTGTCGGCGGTTCGATTCCGTCCCGAGCCACCAAGAGGTCATTCGTAAGATGGTGGCTTGTGCCGCCAGATGGTGAATGTCCCGAGTATGATCACACCACTGGGATCATCGTTGGATACAGCGTCATCGGTCTAAAATGCGGAAGTGGCTCAGGGGTAGAGCATCGCCTTGCCAAGGCGAGGGTCGCGGGTTCGAATCCCGTCTTCCGCTCCAGGGTTTTAAACCTCGAGCGGCTATAGCTCAGAGGGAGAGCACCACCTTGACACGGTGGGGGCCATAGGCTCGATTCCTATTAGCCGCACCATTTAGTCGCACCATATATGGAGAGATGTCCGAGTTGGTCGAAGGAGCACGATTGGAAATCGTGTAGGCGTTAACCGCGTCTCAAGGGTTCGAATCCCTTTCTCTCCGCCACGTGCCAGCGTAGCTCAGTAGGTAGAGCAACTGACTTGTAATCAGTAGGTCGCGGGTTCGATTCCTGTCGCTGGCTTTACGATAGACCCTGAATGTGTTGCGGGAAGGTTCGAAGTACAAGTTGATGTGCAGAACAATATGCCCGTAGCTCAGTCGGATAGAGGGCTTGAGTACCAATCAAGAGGTCGGGAGTTTGAATCTCTCCGAGCAATCCAAACATGCGGGTGTAGTTCAATGGTAGAACTCCAGCCTTCCAAGCTGGTAGCGTGGGTTCGATTCCCATCACCCGCTCCAAAACAAGAAACGGCCGTCACCCTGCAATATAGGGTGGCGGTCTTTTTGCTTGCCTGGCCACTCGTTCGCATGTTAGATAAGTTCCAACATTAAGCCTAGATTCTTCCGATTTGCCAAACTGTGGTCGAATATTCCCCACCAAACAATGTCCTTCTCGCACGGAGTGGTACTTTCTCGGGCAGTCTGTGGGCTTCGTCTCCTTGAGATAGCTAGGCCTCCCCGAGCCCGCTGTTTGGCCCAAGTGTCCATTTTATGACTATGCTGCGATCTGTCACTGGATCTTACTTTCCACTTTTAAATCGACTATTATAATATTCCATATGATCATTAATATGGGGGGAAAATGGTTGGATGTACCAAGGGATAGATATTTAGATATTTATGGGGCAATATTCGGCCTGGTTTTTCTCTTTCTTTTTTTTACCAGTCATACAAATGTCCCGACCATGGAAGAGATAGTTGCGATCGTCATTATGGGTGGTATTTTATCTTTATTTCAATCTCATATTTTCCTGATACCTTTTACAACTGGGGCGTTCACTCTAGCCTCCTCTATTATCTATGCATGTTATGTGAATTATGGCGCGAAACCAACTTTGGTACTTCTGATTTTAAGCGTACCTGCCATGTTTATGGTCTGGAAGCTGTCTGGTTGGAGAGTTGTTGTTTTTAATACAGGGCAAATTGGTCTATGCGCTGTAGTGGGTGCGAAAGTTTTTGAACGCGCTGGAGGTGTAACCGGTCAGTTCAATGGACGAGTCATCGTCCCATTAGTATTATCTGCATTAGCATATATCGTGACAAATTTGATAGTTACGTTTGTGGCTCTGTTCATTAGACATAGAGCTAGTTTTACTAAAACAATTTTCGAGTTACTGACAAGCCAAAATTTAGATTATCTAATTCTCTTTTTTGTGGAAATGTTGATTGGTGGAATTATGGCCTTTACACTTCAATTGTGGGGAATAGTTAGCGTTGTAGCCTTATGTGCAGTAACGTGGCTGCTAGGAATTACGTATCGTAAATACAATGAGATGGCTCTTCTTGCCTTCAAAGATGGATTAACAGGACTATATAACCGTAGATATTTTCAGGAGAATATAGAACGGATGATATCTGAGTTCCGAGAAGTTTCCCTTGTTATGATCGACATTGACTATTTTAAAAAATATAATGACTGTTTGGGGCACCCAGAAGGGGACATACTTCTGCAGAAAATTGGGCGGCTTCTCGAACATTCTATAAAATTACCATCAATAGCTTGTAGGTACGGTGGCGAAGAATTTGCAGTTGTTCTGCCGAGTATGGAATCCAAGCAAGCATTTGAGATTGCTGAGCGCGTCAGGAAGCACGTGGAAGTTGAATTCCAAGGAAACGAGTGCATGCCAGAAGGAACGATCACAGTTTCCATTGGGATTTCAACTTATCCTGTATCGGCGAATAACCACCTAGCATTACTTAAAAACGCTGATTCGGCGCTTTATAAGGCCAAATCCCTAGGACGAAATCAAGTTGTCACATATACAGACTCGAATGAATGGGGTCTTGAACTTGGGTGCACATTCGAAGACTAGACTTATCTCGAGGATGCACCGCTACTGTCCCGAATATAACACTTGTTCCTCGCCTCATGAGCCCTGATAAACAGTATAGGAAGAAATAGAGCGGCAAAATCGGATCGGTCCAGATACCCCCCCTAAGTTAATTCCAGATAAATCCATGGGGCGTATAACTGGTTAAGTTCTGAACATGTTTACGAATAATATTCATGAGATCCGATGGGCTGTAATCATCAAATGCCAATCGAAACGGGATAACGAGATGCCATACTAGAATTGGCGCACACAAATGACTCCATTTTGTTTGCGTACCCAGCACAAATCACACATAAGTCATCCCGTCTTAGTCCCATCTCTTTCATTAGAACCTGGATATCTGGATGATCCCTTGGACAATCTCTCATCCATTTCATCTAGGAGACCATCACCGGCTTGGAACGGGATGATGCGGCGTACACGACGTGGTGAATACCATGTTGCGCAAGTTTCAACTTGAGCAGAGAACTCATCAGGCTCTCTTCACCTTGCCAGCACCCTGCAAACATTGTACACGGCTCAAACCATTGTACATGATTTGAAATGTCATGCGGTTTAGAGGCTGGAGGAAAGGTTTTCGGTGGTTATGGCAATGTGATCGTGGGCCTTTTTCAATTCACCTACTGCCTCGAGGTTTTCATTGATTTGATTCGTCACTTCCAGCATTCGATTGACCATGGACGTTATCGATCCCAATATGGTAGCCAGCCGAGTCGAAATGTCCTTTGCCGAAATTTTGCTGCTGTCGGCCATTTTCCGGACCTCATCGGCCACAACAGCGAAGCCCCGACCGTGCTCTCCCGCGCGTGCTGCTTCAATTGCCGCGTTCAAGCCGAGAAGGTTAGATTGCGATGCAATGTTTTGTACAAATGAAACAATCGATTGGATGTCCTCGACCGTACCACGCACAACCTCAGATTGTTCATTCAGGGCTTTCATATTGGACGCAATCATGCTGGATGCAGACAGGACTTGATCTGTACTCGCCGTCATCTCCTCAACCATGGCCATCAGTTCAGCCGTGCTGCCGCGCAACACCGTCTCGCGACGCGTGATGTCCGTGGCCACCTTCACGATACCTTGAACAGCGGCCTCGCCGTTATAGATAGGCATGTACGTTGCTTCTAAAACAATTACCTTTCCGTTCTTCGTCACTCGATTAATTTTATCTTGAAACTCTTTTCCACCGCGTAAATCCTGCCAAAACTGCTGGTACTGAGCACTTGCAACAAACCCTGGGAAACAAAATGTACGGTGGTGTAAGCCAATCATTTCTTCCGCTTCATATTCCATTGCTTTTGCAAAATTCTCGTTCACCCATATAACACGGCCTTGAGTATTAAACACAATCATGGCTAGGGATTTAGAAATGGTCGAAAAGAGTACCTTCTCGTCGAACGTGGTGTCCGCGTTCGACGCTGTGTCTGTAGTGTGTGCTGTGTCTGCGATATGCATTGTCCTGCCTCCAAATGGGATAAAGTCCTGAATAGAGTCAAATTCCCATGTCTTGCATCTTATTGGCAGGAAAACTATAATCAACTGTACATCGTTTGTCAAATGTTTGTATAAAGAAATCGGAGAAAACGGGGAGAAGGGTGAAATAGCAAGTCAATTGTGCGACTCGTCGGATCCGGGGTTGAGGGCCTTGTTATCTTGAAAAGACGCAGAGGGGCATTGAGCAAACCGTGTCGAAGGTTTTTAGGCCGCTCTGACGTGGGAGCGAAGAGAGAAAGCTGTTTATCGATCAGATTATTCAAGTTGGTCTAGATTTCAGGTAACACTCAGTCCCTTACAAGGATGGGTGTGTAAGTTGTCGGGCCGCAGTCACCAAATCCATACTGCTATTTACGAGGTGTTGTTGGGGAACCTCCTAAGTACTCCGTCCACGCTTTACCGCCTTTCGCATTTGATGGCGAATAAGCATGGCACCCTCTGAAAGGTGCGGGTCGCCTCCTGGATCTCCAGTGCTCCGGTGGCGCGAAGCCCAAAATTCAGCATCAATGCGATGACTCCATAGTCACGACGTTCAACCCAGTTGTTGACTCAGGTCTTTTGCTAAAGGCCTAGTTGTGCTCTTATCTGATAACTGGTAGAATCGGACGAGTGAGTTTGGGTCCTATGTCGCTTTCAGGGCGTATGATTCTCTTATCAACACCATCTGTGGAGTGATGGCCGAGTAGGTCGAAGGCGCTCGCCTGCTAAGCGAGTATACGGGCAAAACCCGTATCGAGGGTTCGAATCCCTCTCACTCCGCCAGTATTACTTTATGCCACGCGGTCGTGGCGGAATTGGCAGACGCGCAAGATTCAGGTTCTTGTGGGCGCAAGCTCGTGGAGGTTCAAGTCCTCTCGACCGCACCAGGTTTTTTGGGCCTATAGCTCAGCTGGCTAGAGCGCACGACTGATAATCGTGAGGTCAGAGGTTCAAGTCCTCTTAGGCCCACCAAAATCGTTATCGACTGCCGTCTCCTTTTGGAGGCGGCAGTTTTTTCTTTGGTTCGGTGGCTTCCTCAAGGGTACAGGGCACTGTGGAGTCCTTGATGCAGCACCCTGTGTGTGATTGGCCTTCCGTGTTTCGCCAACCTTTGCTGGTTGCTAGATGTGTGCTCAGGGGGGGTGCCAAGAAGGCTTTTAGGGGCGTTTCAAGGGACGTTTGAAGGGACGTTTCAAGGCGGGGCTTAAGGGATATTGGAAGAGGTGTTTAAGGGTGTTTCAAGGGCGGTTTAATCGGCGTTTCAACGAAATACAAAATAAGACTTGACCTTCGTGATTGATTCGTGATACATTACTCCTCGCCCCTTCGAAGGGCGCGCGAGAATGAGTGATTGAATATGGTATTCACATACCATTACTCTGTTGGCCATGTTGATGTTTGAAAGAGCTTGAAACGCTCTCGACAAAAACTTCCACGTGACAACGCACTCGCGACTGTGATATACTAGTCGATGTCGCTGCGAGGCGGCTACGATGAAAACCTGATAACAACGCTGATATTGAGGCAAGCTGTCAGGCATCAAGAGGCAAGCTATCAGGCATCAAAATGAAGTTGGTTCCTTGAAAACTAAACACACGCAGAGAGTGAAACGTACAGATTCGAAGTGAGCATCTTCGGTAACGAAGAGAGCAAACTTCTCAGCTTTGAGAGTTTGATCCTGGCTCAGGACGAACGCTGGCGGCGTGCCTAATACATGCAAGTCGCGCGGACTTCTTCGGAAGTCAGCGGCGGACGGGTGAGTAACACGTGGGCAATCTGCCTCTTAGAC
>NZ_LJCO01000008.1 GCF_001399675.1 Paenalicyclobacillus ferrooxydans | reverse complement strand
CAAAAGGGTCAACAGGTCGAAACCCTAAACCTTTCATGGTCTGGTTGAGATTCAATGGCGTGAGCGCGTTATTCGACGAACCTGCCACTCCTATCACTCTTCTTTCTCGGACATCTGGACAAGGTACGTTGCGTCCGTTTTGACCGTACCGCGAAATGGCACTTACGTGGTGCCAAGTTCGTATCACGATTTGCTATGCTTCGATGGATGAAATGAGTGGGGAGGAATTACTTTGGAATTGAGTCACCAAGCGGGAGTATACATCCAGTACATTGACCGAATCCAGCACATTTTCAGCAACTTCACGACAAACGATGAGGAGTTAACCTTTGCCAGGTCAGTAATGGAGCAAGCCGAAATGATCGAAGTCGCGGTCGAAGAATCAGGTGAAACGCAGGTTACAGTCTCGACTGCACAGGCGATATACCATTTTCACACGTTTCGAACCGACTATATTGGCCACGCTTCTCGAACGTTAGTCGATCTTTTCGAACACTTTGGCGTGTGTCTTCCGATTGAATTTCTTGTCGCGAATCGCGTGATGGCGATTTATCTAACTGGAAACAAGGTTGTTGTAGGAGAAACAGAATATCCTATCGAAGTACGAGACGGTCAATACCAATTGGTAGAACCCGTGCAGTGGATGATTTCTTCTTCAATACTTGACGTCATCGTCCGACTTGCAGACGAGTACCAAATTTCATATGAAGAGGTGGTTGAGAGCGCCATTCGATTGATTAGCGAATCACAACCACCTCAAGATGTGCCCTTGTCTTCGACCTAAAACATCGAATAACAAGAAACGGCTTATGTGTTTGTCGCGTCAAGGTATTCAAATAGGGACATCCAATCTTCCATTTTACCGGCGTCCTGAAGCAGCTCACGTAGAGCGCTTGGGGATAACCGATCTGTTAAGTGATAGGCGATGTGCCGGGCCACAGCTCGGCAACGCCGGTACCAGGTCGATTTCCCCATATGTAACTCCATCGCACATTTCTCTGGACTAAATTGCTTACGAAGCCACAAATCAAAAACAGCCTCCATTTCACCAGTGCCCGCAATTGCGTTTTCAACAATGTTCAATTTATGCGATAGTTCGTTCAACTCTTGCTGTGTTTCTGGTTTCACGGAGCCCCATTTTTTCATCTTAAGATATACAAATTTCTTTCGGATCACGACATATGCAGAAGCAATGCGTTGCCCGAGTTCTAAGCTTTCTGCCGCAGACATCGTCGGTCTCGGCTCAAAATTGGAACCATCCAATCTGAAAAACACGTTGTCCGTAATGGATAGATCAGCATTGGTTTTCGGGCGGTATAACCCTCCGTCCCGATGCGAATAAATCACAATATTCGTTGGTCCTTGTCCAATGATTTCTAGAAGAGCACCAACTTCTTCAGCAAACATTTCCGGCGGAGCCGCTGCAGTCAATTCTCTCTGGTCATTCAAATTGACGACCGTGTATTTGTAATACTCTATCTGCATGATTCCTCACCTCTATCCGCAGGTTGGTTTGTAAGCTTCTTTTCAGCTGTCTGGAAACAGATCATAAAACGCTTTGTATCGCGGATCCTTCGCTGGTTTTTCAGAACGTCTCACCTGTCTTGGGGAAGGTCTCTCAAAAGGAACATATCCTTTGTTGAAGTCGTCTTGCGCCCAAATCCGTTTGGCTGTCTCTGCGCCCCATCGCTGTTTAATAACCTCTGCACAGTACGCGAAGCTGTTAATCCTTTTCGTCGGATACTGGGCAAAAGTAAAGTCAATTCCATCTAGGATGAAGTGAAGGGGAACCTGGTGTGCAAGCAACTCATTCAAAGCTTCGTAATCTCTCTGCTTCGATGTGTATGGGTAATTCACATGATTTCTCATACGAAGCTCTATAGCCTCGTACGGATCAGGAGAAGCTGCCGACTCATCAACGTCTTGTAGAGCACTGGCTACAAAATGCATGGATGCGTCCATAAGTTCGTCATCAGTGCTGTTCAAACCGTCTTCGGACCTAACCGATGTAACAGCTTTATCACTATCAACAATATGATCTGTAGTAATCTCTGGTATTGCTTGCTCATCCGACAACATTCGATCGCTCATTGTAGGCGCTCGATCGCTCTCATTGGGCACTCCATTGCTCATATTGAGCTTCCCATTGCTCAAACTAAGCTTTCCATCGCTCTGACCGAGCATTGCATTGCTCATTTTGAGCATTGCATAGCCATCCAGTGTATATCCAAGTGCAGCTAGCTCCTGACGAACCTTTACAAAGTCAACTCGGTACTGCTTGGTTCGATCCCATTTATGTTCAGGATTGTTCCGGCACAATAAGTATCCTTGTTCAACCAGAGCGTTGAGATATCGATTTATGGATTGCCTCGAAATTCCCATCATCGTTTCTTCCAGCAATTCATCTGCTGTTTTATAAACCCATCCGTTGGTCGGCTTCATGTTTATTTCGGCAGCTTCATGTTCCATACGCTTCTGTTCCTCAGCAATAAATCGGTCAACATCTCGCACACGTTGACTCCAATAAATGAATTGATTCAAAATAATGGCTCTATATAGGTCGCCAGTGAGCCTCACCAACTCTTCCTTGATCACAATCCTTTTTAGCTCATTTGGAATGTTCATGTGAAAACCCCAATTCTGCTCCAAACTCAATCGTTCTTACGATGGGATGTTTTAGAGCATCCCTTCTGATATACCTCGCCTTGATACGAGATCCCTGACCACCAATCGTGCGATTAAATCCTCTGCAGCATCTGGGTGAGGATGAGGAACACGATTGACGCGAATCACCACTTTTTCTGGTCCATTAGACGGTTTCCGTCTCAAACTCATTTACACACACTCCTAAAATTCTAAGTCGCGTATTGCAACATTGATGGTTAAAAAAATTGCATCCATTCGCACCCCACTACTTGGGCGATGCGCTTCGAAACATCCACACTTGGATTTTTAACACCACACTCAATTTCAGATAAATAATTGCGAGAAATCCTAGCCCGCATAGCAATTTGCTGCTGGGACATACGCCGCTGATGACGTAAACGAATTAACCACGTACGTGGTTGTCTATCCATGGCTCTACCTCCTCTATCGCGAAACGCGACATTCATTTTGATAGATAAATCATAGTTGCGATACGAGACTATGGTCAAGTATAATGACGCTATCAGCGACGACTTTTTTCGACACTACTCGTTGCACAAAAAGATTGGAGGTGGAACCTCGGTGACACTTGGCGAAAGATTGACACAGGCCAGGGCTACAAAACAACTCACCACTCAACAAGTCGCAGATGAATTGGGAATTGCTCGTTCAACGTACACAGGTTACGAAACCGAGTATCGGGAACCCGATACGAAGACCTTAATTCGATTAGCGGAGATGTATGAGGTTTCGTTAGATTGGTTATTGACGGGGAAAAGTGGGGATGACCTTCCGGCACTACCACCGGAGGAACGTGAGTTTTTAACATGGGTCAAAAATCATTTAACCGGAACCTTTTTTTATGATTTCAGTAAAAGTCCATCTACCCGAAAAAAAGAGATGATGCGCGGGCTACGACTTATTTATGAACTGGAAAAGGGAAGAAAACCCGGACAGAAACAAGGAGAATGATATAAAGACGATTTACGGGTTTCCCCCTCATTCTAGGAAGGACACCACCATGAAAACAGCAAGAATGGGGACGAATACAAGGGTGTGTACGATTATAGAGAATTATCAACCATCTAAATTGGAATGGAGAATTTTGCACTGCTACAGACGACGTAACATTCAATCACCAAGCGAAATCGACATTGAATCATTTGCAAAGGAAGCAGGTATCTGGGTGCATCATGAGCCGGTCGAAAGTACCCATTTTGCAATGATTGACGACATGTACACGATTATTGTTGATAATCGGCTTCCACATTCACAGCAACGGGTAGAATTAGCTCATGAGTTTGGACACGTATTATTGCATACAGGGGACCAGGAGGTGATGTGCTCGGATGAACGAAAGCGACAAGAACGCCAGGCGAATTATTTTGCCATGTACGCACTAGCACCAACTTATTTGATTGCCCAACACATGGTTGAAGATTGTTCGTGGCAATCCCAAGTGGTTCATCTCGCCGACGCGTTTAATGTTCCCTTACCATTTATGGACGCACGTCTAATGCTGTTGACTCAGGATGTATATGGTCTATCAGCTTGGACAGGGCATTCAGGCGATATGATTCGGGAATGTACAGAAGACTACGATTACTCGTATCGGCACCCGCTTGACGAGACGCTTGAATATGTAATCTACAACGGTGAAATTTTAGGCCTCCGCAAGCGGAAAACTGTTTGGCCCCTATAATCAAATTCATACATGGGGTGATTATCGTGAAAAAGACATTACGTGCAGTCGCTTACCCACGTTATAGCTCAGACAACCAGCGTGAAGAATCCATCGACGCACAAATGCAAGCTATCCAGGAATATTGCGACCGTAAAGGCTACACCCTGGTTGGTAGTTATCCCGATGAAGCACGCAGTGCGACCACAGACAACCGTCCTAACTTCCAACGGATGATTGCTGACAGTGAAAAGGATTTATTTGATGTTGTATTGGTCCACAAACTGGACCGCTTTGCGCGAGATAGATACGACAGTGCTTATTACAAGCGACAACTCAGGAAAAACGGTGTGCGGTTAGAAAGCGTCCTAGAGCATCTGGATAATTCGCCCGAATCGATTATTCTCGAATCTGTCCTCGAAGGCATGGCCGAGTATTACAGTAAAAATTTAGCGCGAGAGTCGCGCAAGGGAATGCTGCAAAACGCCTCAAAAGCAATTCATGCTGGTGGGCGACCTCCTTATGGATACAGAATAAATCCAGAGACATTGAAACTCGAAGTAGACGCGCAGGCAGCTAAGGCCGTACTCATCTACTTTCAAGGTGTAGCTGAAGGTCGCTCTACAACCGCAATTGCCGATACGTTAAATGAGCTTGGTTATCGTACACAAACCGGCCGCCGATTTACGCGGAACAGCTTTGACGGTTGGGCAAGAAATAAAAAATACATTGGAATTTACACGTGGGACATTAAGTCCTCAAAAGATGAAGATGGTCGGAGAAACAATCATCGGTATAAGCCAGAAGAGGAGCAAATTCAAGTCCCTGGCGCGGTACCAGCAATTATCCCCGTAGAGCTTTTCGAAAAAGTAAATGAGTTGATGGAAACGCGTAAGTTGAAGCCCGGTCGATTGAAGGCGAAGCAAGTATATCTCCTTGCAGGCAAAATTGTCTGTGGTCAATGCGGGATGTTGTACCGAGGTGAGTCTTATCGAAACTCAAAGAGCAGCCAAGGAACGATTTTGAAATTCTATAAATGTGGAGGCCGGTGCGGAAACACAAACCTCCGTAAATCAACGATTGAAGAATCGATCATTCAAAACCTCGTCGCCAATGTTTTCAGCGAGGACGCGATAAAGAACATTGTTGTCAAAGTGAAAGAATTGTACCAGAAGGAACGAGAAAGCGATGGCCTAGATTTGCAACCCATCCGAAATGAACTTAACGAAATAAACCGCAAGCTTGAAAATTGGGTTGATGCACTTGGAGAGGGCGATGTAGTAAAGGACCTCATCAGTCAACGAATCCGAGAGGCCACAAATCGGAAAAAGGTATTAGAGTCAGAGCTAGAACGAATCAGTATGATGGCAACCACACTCGACATAAATGAAGAGCTCATTCTTGAGGTTTTGACATCAAAGAAAAATGCACTGTTCTCGCTCAATGAAGAAGAGCAAAAACAAGTCGTTCAGGAATTTGTAGATAGGATTGTCATCCTCCCCTCCAAGTCCATCGACGACTTTGAAGCAGAGGTTACGTACAAGTTTTTTGAAGGAAAAAATGGCTCTACAACAGGCAAAAACCCATCTCCGGTCGGAGACAGGTTTTTTAATGGTGGAGGCGAAGGAACACCCACGGTAACCCTACTCGAAGAATTTTCATTTGTGATTTAGTTACGCCTAGCGTTACACAACAGGGTCGGAAACTTTTACTGGAACGAGGATATCCAATGGACCATCAACACATCGGAGATTAAGCGCTGTTGCGAAGAAATCGAGCATTGCTGCTAAGTGCAAGGAGGGGATGTCCCCTCCTTGCGTAATTAAGCAAATAGCCTTCAATTGTTTCCTTGTATCAATACAATCGGTCTACAGCAACCAGATGCTTACTCCATGTGCAGAACCTGAAGGGTTCGTTGAATCAGAGAAGAACAATTCATCGCCTAGTCTCATTTGACGGACGGGAACCGGCTTGCCAACGCTGTCAAATTGAACTTTATTTACACCGGCAAATTTGTATCCTAGCGCATGATGATACACGTTGCAACAAAAGACAAACCGTCCAACCCATATTGTCATCTGTCCCCCTTGTGCCACTACGGACTCCTAGAAGTTTAACCGTTACTTGCTGCAACCCCTTTTCTGGATGACGAGGCGTACAGCAATCTACATAGTATGGATTGCCTGTAATATATCCAACTTTTCCGTTAGGCAACCGAACGTGCATCCAATACCGTGTAGAACTCAATACTGTCAAATGACTTCCTTTACGTACAAGCTTACTCTCGTTCCAGATTCCTAAATGTGGGGGGGCTCTTCAGGTAGGCAGCACGAACCACCGTCGTTTGCGACGAGTTTGTCGGGTTCGGGTACAAAGGACCACCCGTCACAATCGTGATTCACCCCAAGTCCGTATGGACGCCTTTAGTTCCCCCGTGCTCACCATTGTGAGGTTCGGCAGTAGTTAGCGTAATACTAGAAACATACATACGAATTTCAATACTTTGATATGTTGTGTTGTTGAGTGCAATAATGATCACTTCCTACGAAGTGAAGATCAAGCAACCGGATATTTGAAATCAGCAGTCGACATTTCGTTTTCACCGTTGAGCCCAACCAATGATGTTCCCACCGACGATAAGAACAAGGCTTGGATATGCAAGGACTGGTGACTTTACGAATATATTAAGCACTATCAATAGAATACCGACGCCAACAATGGTTCGCGTTAATCTTGTCGCACGCCATATTCCGAGGATCAGCAGAATCACAGAAAGAATCAAAATAGGTAACGAGTAATGCATAACAGACTTCACCCAAGCAGGGTGTGCACTCATTCCAGTTAAAGCCGTTACCCCAATGGAACCAAGAAGGGACATGATCAGAGACACCAGCAGAGCACAACAACTGAAAACGGCCCCAAAAGATCCAAGTATAGAGAAAACACGCCTCCCACCAGATGTTTTTTTGTTGCTATCCGCCATAGATACCCCTCCTATTTTAGGTGAACATATTTTAGCTGGAGAACTAACTCGACGTGTGCACGAAATCTTTCTGTCCTCTCGACGTTTATATGGGGTCCGAAGATTACGCGTGTACTTCGCGAAGAAGGCATTCGAGTCGGACAAAAGACGGTTGCTCAAGTCATGCGCGAGATTGGCTTGAGAAGTCGTACAGTCCGCAAGTATAAAGCGACTACGAATTCGAAGCACTCCCACCCCGTACACGATAATATCCTCAACCAAACGTTCCAAGCGAATCGGCCGAATCAGGTATGGATGGCGGATATCACCTATTGCTGGACAAACGAAGGTTGGCTGTACGTTGCAAGTATCATGGATCTTTATACACGCAAAATCGTCGGTTGGAAAGCTGACTCACGAATGACGAAGGACCTAGTTATCGAAGCACTAGAACAGGCGTATCATCGCGAAAAGCCAGCTAAAGGCGTATTACATCACTCGGACCGGGGTAGTCAGTATGCATCAAAGGAATATCAGGAGAAGCTGAAGCAGTACAAAATGATTGGTAGCATGAGTCGAAAAGGCTGCTGTTACGATAATGCTTGTATTGAATCATTCCACAGCGTGATTAAGCGAGAACTCATTCACTTAGAGAACTTCAAAACGCGGCTCGGGCAAAGCGACAGATATGGGAGTACATAGAATGGTGGTACAATCGTCGGCGCATTCACTCATCCATTGACTACAAAACGCCGGTTCAGTTCCAGACATTGTATGAGCGTCGTCTAAGCGAAACCGCAGCTTAATCATGGCGATAGGAATGGGTGACACGAATATTCAGATAGTCTCTGTTTGGTGTGTCCACCCTCTTGACCTAATACCAACCTTCCCTCTCCAGCTAAGTGTTGGTAAGTCTATTAACCTGCACAGCACGAAAGCTTTGACACATCCTTATCGAACGTCAGCGTCGCCAACTTCAGTCCTTCCGCCATCGTGAGATATGGAGCCAGCGTTGATCGCAGGTCTTCTATGGTTAGTCCAAACTTCACTGCGAGTACAGCCGAGTAAATAACATCTCCTGCATTCTCGGCAACGACATGAGCACCGAGAATCTTCCGGGTCTTCGCATCTGCCACCAGTTTGAAGACGCCCGTTGTTTCTCGATTCACAAGTGCCCGTGGTACGGCATCCAGCGGAAGCACAGAGGTCAGAACCTCATACCCCTCCGTTTTCGCCTGCTCTTCCGTTAATCCGACGGTTGCAATGGCTGGGCTCGTGAATGTCACACCAGGTACCACGCTCAAGTCAACTTTCGTCTCGCTTCCATTCACCGCGTTCTCAGCAACAATGGCACCCTCATACGCCGCCACATAGACAAATTGTGGTCCCATAGTCACATCACCCGCCGCATAGATCCGGTGATTGCTCGTGCGTAAATACTTGTTGACGACAACCTCACCACGGTCTCCAACCGTCACCTTTGCAGCATCAAGATTCAGCGTCTCCGTATTCGGTTTACGGCCTGTTGCGACGAGCAGTGCTTCTGCTTCGACAATCCGTTCCTCGCCGTCCACAGTAACATACAGTTTCTTGATGTTCCCATCCTGTTCCACCCGGTTGAATGTCGCACCAGTGATGATGTCTATCCCTTGATCCGTCATCGCTTTCGTAATAGCTTCTGACACTTCGGGATCGTACGACTTCAAGACACGAGCGATCCGTTGCATCAAGATGACTTCAGAACCGAGATTGTGAAACATTTGCCCCAGTTCCATGGCGATATATCCCGATCCGATGACGGCCAAGCGCTTCGGCAGCTCTTTTACTTCAAGAGCGGTGGTGCTAACCAGGTAATCGACTTCATTTAGGCCGGGAATATTCGGCACGGCTGCTGAAGCGCCTGTTGAAATCAGGAAGTTCCGAGCCTTGATTCGACTACCGTTCACTTCTACCGTGCCTTCATCGACAAAGTGGGCTTCCCCTCGAATCAGTTCAAAGCCATATTCGTCAATCAGGTCCACGTATTTATGTTGACGGAGATCCCCCACCAGTTCATCCTTTCGCTCAATCAGCTTAGCTACGTCGACCGGCCCGACACTTGTATTCAACCCTTCAAACGGATTGTTGGCTGCCAGGTGATTGATTTCACCAGCCCGGAGCATGGTTTTCGATGGAACGCAGCCAATGTTCACGCACGTGCCGCCGACGGTTCCACGTTCTACCATAGCTACTTTCGCCCCGTACCTGACCGCTTGAATGGCTGCGGAGAACGCCGCCCCACCGGAACCGATGATTAACAAGTCGAAATCGTAGCTACCACCGTCGTCGATAGGCGCTACCGACAGCCGATCACTCAGTATTGTGGCATCACCAGGCTTGTACCCCGTGTCAGTAACCGCTTGCTTCGCGTCTTCCAGCCGGTTCAGGTCAGCCAGTTCAAACGTCGCCTCGTTCCTGCGGAAATTGGCGGAAATATTCTCGGCACCTACGTTCTGTAAAGCGTGGATGACATGTCTTTCACAGTCATCGCAAGTCATTCCATCCACAACCAATCGGACGTGCTTCATTGATTCCGACATATCGACACCCCAATTCATCAATTAAAACCCAGCGTACAAGCGAACATACGGCAGCCAGTAAACAATTAAATACAAGCCCGTGCCGAGCGTAATGACTCCACTCAGCTTGCCCATCCACCTGGCACTTTTGCGCACCCATCCAGAAACAAGGTTCTGCGAAATCGTCGATCCTAATGAAATCACTGTGACAACAAACCCCATTCCAAGGGCATACAGCACAAAATCGACAAGCCCCGCGAATGCCCCTTGTGTATGAAACGACGACAACACGAGAACGGAGAACAGTGGCAATGTGCAACCAAGAGACCCTAGCGCATACGCAATCCCGTAAAGGAAAATCGACCGGTTCGTTCCTGGCTGTCCCCGCCAGATACCCCCGATATGAAATGCAATTCCATTTTTCCCAAACAGCATGAGGACACCCACAACCAAAAACACCACACCAAGAATCACCGCAATCCACGCGGACATTTTGCCGAGTGCTGCTGAAAACGCAAAGGAAATGACCCCGGCAAGCAGAAAGATGACAAGAAAACCGGCAGTCATCAACAGTCCAGCCAACAACCCGCCCCAGATTCGACGTTCCCGACCGGCCAACAGATTCAAAATATACGATGGTAGCATCGCAACACCACACGGGTTAAACGCCGCCATGATCCCTGCCCCAAGCACGACAAGAGTACCTGCGGTCATGCGAGCACCTTCTGTAAGGTCGATACGGAAGGTGCTACTTCATCAAGAATCACTTTGTCGTGGTATAAGACCACCACTGTATCCAATTCGCTGACGTTAAATTGCTTCACCAATAATTGGTTCGTATCCATCACATACGGCCACGACGCCTTGGTTGCTTTCTTGAAAGATTGAATCGTACTCAAACTATCGTTTTGGGGATCCACGTCTACGGAAACAATTTGGACACCGGGCGTATGAGCAAACTTCGTCAACCCGATCTCCGTCCCTACGCAAGTCCCGCAAGACGAAACCATAAAATGTAGTATCGTTTTCTGATTTGGATTCACTGTAATCGTCTTGCCAGACACCGAGGTGAGTGTCATCCCCGAAAGTTCCGATACACCCGACGTGTTTGATTTCTTACTCACCGATGTCCCGTGTCCCGTACTTGCTGTACTCGTACTCGTCGCAACCGTTTGGGCGGCAGCAGGATGTCCCAATGTCCTTACGACAAAGAATCCTCCCCCAAGAACAACCAATAACAAGGCGATTAAACCGATCCGTTTCAATGCTGCACCTCCGTTACATTCTTGTACAACAGCGAATGTGCTCAGCGTTATCGGCGACAATCTCCTTTGCCAATTGGAGGATTGTTCTCACTCGCTCGTCTATGATTCGGTACAGCACATACTTGCCGTCCTGCCTTGAGGCCACGTATCCACACCACTTCAAACAGGCAAGCTGATTCGATACCTGACTTTGGGAAGCGCCAATTGCCTCAACCAGTTGGCCAACACTCATTTCCTTATCAAGCAAGACCTTAATAATCTTGAACCTCGTTGGATTCGAGAGACCATGAAAGAACTTAGCATATATCTCCGTCTGCACGTCATCAGCCGTCTCTATCGACTCAACTCTTTCCATCGCATTCATCTCCTTGCAGGATGGAAACCTCGTTTTTAAGACCTTATTTCTCCTTTGCAGGGATCGAGCAACATGATCCTCCTTTGCCGGATTTCCGTTTACGCCTAGACATGACAAACATAACGATGCCCATGGCCAAAATCATGCCGCCCAGTAGCCAGTACTGGTGTCCAACCAGGAATGCCCCGGCCGCTGTGAACCCAATGGCTGCGAGCAAAATTGGGAGACCACAGCAAACGAACATAATAGCAGGAAGTCCCCACAAAGCAACCTTGCTGACGTTCCTATTCCGGTTTTGCTGATTGTTGTCCATCTGAATTTTCACCTCTTTACATATTGTAATGTTTTAATATGTTGATAGTCAAGATGAAACTTATTGCCTGAGAATAAACTTCGCGCTGACCTCAGTCTGTTATCTTAGGTGCATGCACGAACCAATATGATAGCCAAACAAACCATAGAGTCGAATGCTCTCCGCACCGACCAACCCTCGGATTAAACACTCACGAGTAGCGCAGCGCTAAGCCCCATCGACACCGATCCCCCGTCCCACAGCGCCCACGCCATATATGCCATACAAAGACCGGATGACGCCAAGATTAGCACCTCCAGCCCCCGGGGTGAACTGGGAGTATTCCGTGTATGCTTGGCACTTGCGACACAATCGTAAACAAGGCACTCAAAGATGTAAGGACATTACAAACACGTGCCTTCCATCTCCGACTGGCGTTCTCAATCCGATTGGTGAGGTGAACTTCTCTATGGTACCGAATTGGTTGCAAATCCTTGCGTACGCTTGGCTAACTCTCTCATCGATTTCGTTCGTGATTGTACTGATCGATGTTCCAAGGCAAAACCTCTCCATGAGCATCATGAAAGCTGTTTGGCCACTGACAACACTCTACATGGGACCCATCGGATTGTATGCGTATAGGACTTGGGTGCGAACGCCCACCTTACACTCTGCACATCCCGACCATCAGGGTGGGCATGTGGACATGCATCATATGATGGATCACAGTCCCGTCCGTTTTGGGAAAGCGTGTTCATCTCCTCACCCATTGCGGTGCAGGTTGCGCATTCGGAGACATAATTGGCGAGGCGCTTCTTTCCATGTCGCCCTTTGTAATCGCTGGATCGAACCTATTGACGTCATACGTTGTGGATTTCGTACTGGCTTACGTCATCGGAATCGCATTTCAATACTTTTCAATCGTTCCCATGCAAGGACTTTCACCGGCTGAAGGAATCAAGGCAGCGTTACAAGCTGATACCGTCTCGTTGATTACGTTTGAAATCGGTATGTTTTCTTGGATGGGCATCACAAGGTGGCTAATTTTGATGACGCCTGCACAGCCTGTCTACTGGTTCATGATGCAAATCGCAATGATGGTCGGCTTTGCCGCCACTTATCCGGCAAATTGGGTCTTGGTTCGGCGGGGTGTCAAGCATGTCCGACTGCGCCAGCCTCAAATGCGGTTCGTGTACCTCAGGTCGAGGGTTTGCCGCCAGCTTCCTTCAGATTCCATCTCACGATGGACACTCTTGCTCTTGGCTAACGGTAGGTTTGTCGCCAACCCCCGTTCGGGACTTACACCCTAAAGATTCCGCCCATGCCGGGCGTACTACCATGACAAAAGGACCAGTTTGACTGGCCCTTTTTCTCAATCGATTGACTTTGGATCAGCTCCCATTGACGACGCCCCACATCCGCATTTGATGCCATGGGTGTTGCGGATCAATCCGTTGGGATACAATCCAGTTCGCTGCATGGGCTCTCTGGGCAGGTGTGATCTGAACATTAAGTGCGCCACACAGATGATCCACCATCGCTCCAGCGCCATCTGGCGTTGCAAGGTCATAGCGACTATAAGAACGGAGAATGCGATGGGTACGCCGCCAATACATTGGATTGGCGATTCTACCACGGAACGTATTCAGAAGCCTCGGATCCAGCATCTGTTTCACCTCCCTTCACGGCAAGGAGAGATTCAACAGAACGGTAATGACTCAACGCCATAATCGGCCAGACCTTCGGATAAATGTGATATCGAATGTGGAGTGCGCCTGGAAAGGCGGATCCGGTCGGAACGTCTTCACGCCACGCTCCGTTGTCAGCTTGCGCCAAAAGCCAGTCAGCTGCTTTTCGACAAGCACGCTGTAGACGGCGCTGCTCACGATGGCTTTCTTCCATTTGATATAAATGTAAAAGTGCATCTAGCCCCCATGCTGTTTGCGTAGGCAACCCTTTGTTAAGCGGTACAAATCGGCCCTGAAGATCACTTTGACAGGACTCACCGAAGCTCCCGTCGACCCGTTGCACACCGAGCAGCCATTCCTTTGCCTTTCGCATCGTCTCGTCGCCGCTTGAGACCTCTGCGGCCGTCAATGCCTTGATGGCACACCAAGTCCCGTAGATGTAGGTCGTTCCCCATCGGCCAAACCACGAACCATCCGGTTCTTGATGTTTGCGAAGCCATCGGATCGCGCGATTTATCTTGCTGTCATCAAGCGGCAGCACTTGATGGTGAATCAGGAATTCCACGACTCTTGCCGTAATGTCTGGTGTGGAAGGATCGTACATAGCACGTCGCATGTCGTTGGCCGGAATCCATTCTAACCACCGTTTGTTGCAATCCTTCTCGAATGCCGACCAACCGCCGTCTTTGTTCTGCATTCCCATCAACCAATGAACACCCTTTTGCCAAACCTGTTCGTGTTCCAGACGAAAAGGGAATAGGACTTCTAGGCAGGCCACGGTGTCATCGATGTCCGGATGGGTTGTGTTGTTGCTTGAGAACGCCCAGCCGCCCGGAGGACTCGAATTCTTAATGACCCATTCACCGACGGTGCGATGTTGTTTCGACACCAAGTATCGAATGGCTTTGCGAACTGCCGACGGCTGCGGCATCATACGACTTGCCTGTAATGCCTTCACAGACAGTGCCGTGTTCCAAACATGCGCATCGCAGGTTTGCTGATGCGCATACCCCGTTTCAGGATCCACAAACAATGATTTGCGCATCGCATGAAGCAACGCTTGAATTTCCGGATGATTTTTCTCATATCCGAGAGCACGCAGTGCGAAAATGATCAGAAAGGTAGAAGAATGATAGCCAGCTGCTGTGCCGTCCTCTTCACGTTTTTCAAGCATCCACTTCAAACAGCGAAAGAGTCGATGCAACATGTTTGAAGTGGGTCGCCGTCCGAAGCACCCCCGGCTTAGGAAGCGAAGGTTACGTTGTTGTGCCTCAGGCACCAGTTCCCTGAGAATCGGTGCCTCATTGCTGTGTTCAACATATTCAAATGTGGATAGCGCCAACATAGGCGGGATGTGCAACCGGGTAAACGTCACAATGTCCCAGATGGATAAAGGAGACCAGTCTGAGAATAAGAGTAAATAGAGTCTTGGCGACGGCAGCCAAGACCATGGGATTTCGTCACCAATTGCCAACAATATTTTTGTCAGGTTGCGGCAGCGTTTTAATCCGCCATTCCGCAGAATAAAATGCTTCGCAAGGCTTTTCTTTTCAGTGTGATTGTCCCACCGTCCATATAATTGCAACGCATAATAACACTCTACACTCGTGGATAGATCCCCTTCGTCGCCAGGATATACGCCCCACGCTCCGTTCTCTCGCTGGTTGGACAGAATACGCTCAAGCAGCGGATCGGTCCATTCCGTGTCATTCACACCCAATAGGTGCAGATAAACCACAGTCTGGGCATCCGGCATAACCCCTGTGTCAAAACATTCTGCCCAAAATCCACCCTTGTCTTGGCTTTCCATCAACCTTTGTACGGCCTTGTGAATGGTGTGTTCTAGGGCATCTTTTTCTAATCGAGTCTCTGTCGAAAAACCCTGCATGCCCCTCCCCCTCACGTCAGAAGATGCTTATAGCATGCAAAAGTGTATTCTGGGACAAAGGGGCAACTTGTCGGCGTTTGCCCGACATCCAATTTTATGGACCCATCGTGGCAGCATCGTTGTAAACCACGCAACGGAAATGGGGCTTAAGGGTAGGAGGGAAAAACACATTCGTGGTTATACGCATGCAGAAGTAGTGAGGGCGTGAACTCTAAGTTGCCCGATAGTCTATCAAGTTTATGGCAAGAGGCATGGACATACCCCTCCATGCCAATCACCGCTAATTCAATTGCCCGCCTTTGCACCTGGACGTTGGCGACTATGCGTGATGGATATAAGAAACCGTTACGTCCGAACAGTGCGACGATGGAACATAGGAATTAGCAGTGACAGAAGTACGTATATGATGAGAAAAACAATCATCCAAATTTTCATTTCCAGCCCCCCACCCCAGATAACGACATGGTATGATTGTCTGCTTGCCCCTGTTAGAGACCATTCGCGGACCTTAAACCCCCAAAGAGAATGGGGCGAATCCGCCCCAGACGTGAGTCTCGCACCCCAATCGACTCTTTGTGTTAAAACAGCGTATCACCGTTTTGCACGATGGATTCACCACAGGAATGCAAGCCACCAAATCCAAGCAAATGCGAGCCACCACCACCACCAGCCGCCGTACCAGCCACCGTAGCCGGGGCGTCCCCAACCTCGTCCACCATATGCTCCGTAGCCAGGGCGTCCATATCCGCCCCCCCAACCGGGAGCGCCACCGTACCCGCCCCACTGTGCGAGTGCGAGGTCGAGTTTTTCCTCGTCGTCTTTGTCAACTGCTTGAAAATGACTGACAAGTCCAGTAGGTGCATACTGGCGGGGAACACGAACCAGCACGGCCCGGTTGTTGACATCGGTAATGATGCCTCGATGGGTGCCCCACTGGGTCTGAAACTGTACCCATTTGCCCATATTGCTCACGCAGTCCATTCGATTGCACACGCTCTTTCCCTCCTCTCTGTCGAAAATGGTTACCTACATATTCAGACCAAAACCGACTACACTGCCTCCATTCTGCAAGGTAGCAGTTGAAGCGGTGCAGTCGGTTTTCAAGTTCTCCTAGTACACTGGCGTTGTGGTGCATGTCGTCGTTGCATACGGGACAAGCAGGATGAACAGAACGAAGATGATAAGGAACACGACTGCCCAGCGGGTGTATCCTCCAAAAGCGCCACCATCGTACATCGCAGTTTGCCTCCTCTCTATACGGGTCAGTGATATTCACCGCAGATTAGTAACCAGCGCCGCCGCCGTAGCCTGGAACCAGCAAGAAGAACAGTACAAAGATGATCAGGAACACGACCGCCCACTGGGTGTATCCACCAAAAGCCCCCATTGTTGCACCCCCTCGCCTTTTAACGTGCTTTCAGCGTACGTCCATCTCCGGAACTCCGTATCGGTATTTGCCCCGTCCCAGGTACGTTTCCGATATGAAAGTCTTTACCACAGCCACAGTCCCCAAAGGACGTAGATAATGAGAAATGATACGGCCCAGCGGCCCCAGCCATAACCTCCACGACCACCAAAGCCACCACCATACGCTCCAGCTCCAGGGGCACCTCCACCAAAACCAGATCCCGGATATCCACCGCGGCCAAAGCCGCCCCATGCAAGTGCCAAATCGAGTCTTTCAACGTCGTCGGCTCTTATATCTGCGCTGGCCAAATGCGTCGGGATATGTTGACGTGGCGACAGTACGATGGCAGAATCCTTCGTGACCCGTTCGACAAGTCCGACATGATAGCCGTATTTGGTTCGGAAACTTACCCACTGCCCAACATGGCGCTCACAATCCGCCCTCGTGCACAACATGCACACCCCCTCTCATCCACAATTCACCTACTAATCCCGCAGCGAGGATTTGTATCCATACAGTTTGTTCATCACATCGATGATCATCATGAGGAGTCTGAGGAATGAAGGCTCGTCCCGCCGTGATACAGATGGCATCCCCACCATATTGACAGCGATTAAAAACACAATGGTCAAAGGCCTATTCGCTCCCCTGCTCATTGGCAATCGAAATCACACTAACAGTGAGAGATGTTCGACAAATCGTCAAAAGAACTAATTGAACAACCCATAAGCGGCCAAAGGCACTTTGATCTTTGAAACAATTCCGCTGATCACGGTGGCATTGTCGACAGCTTGCCAATAAGTTGGGCATAAAAATCTCCGCAAAGTGCTGTATTGGCGGGCACCCCTTAATCCCGTCCCAAGAGGCAAACACGGACCTTTCAGTGAGCCCGAAAGGTCCGTGTTATAACCCTCCTAGCCTAAAACGATTGATATCTACCTCCGAACAATTATTCTATGCTTCGAAAGTTCGTCCATGCTGATGATAGTCACCCATTCCACACTACACTTAGCCCTCAAAAATGCGGATATGGAATGGATAACACAATCACATGTCGTGGCAATTCAAATTTTGGGTTAGAAATCAACCGTGTAACAGGCGTCCGCAATACTTCTTGGTCGTCCTTGTCTTTCTTCATCCTGAATGCGTCCTCATATGCCCATTCATCACCACTGTCACCCCAATATTGCTCGTGCAACAAGCCCTTCACCCCTCCGGAATTTGCGGTTGGTCACGACGCTTACATTGACTGCACAGAATATGTATCCTCGTTAATAACGGTACTGGTACGAACAAAACCGGACGTGCTGGGGCAAGGGACCCTCTCAAATCTCATCAGACATTCGCCCCATCTCTGTATCCCCCTAGCCCCATACCCGTCTCAGGAAAGATTTCGGCCGCATTCGATGTAATTGAGAAGTTCGATGCGTGAATGTAACGTGGAGGAGGTGAATTGCTCATGCTATATACAGCACTTGGAGACTCAATCACGGCCGGCGTCGGGGCAACATCCCCCGCTCACGCTTATCCAAGCCTCATTGTGTCGATGTTACAGACACGATCGATTCGTGCCATCGG
This sequence comes from Paenalicyclobacillus ferrooxydans, assembly GCF_001399675.1. Lineage (GTDB taxonomy): Bacteria > Bacillota > Bacilli > Alicyclobacillales > Alicyclobacillaceae > Alicyclobacillus_B > Alicyclobacillus_B ferrooxydans. The sequence goes on along the minus strand of NZ_LJCO01000008.1, from coordinate 403,819 downwards.
AGAAGTTCTCGCGCATCCAGGTTGGACCAGTGCTTCGCTTGAATGGGCAGTCTTAGAAAACTCACCAGTGTATCTTCAACAGGCGAGCGCGATTAGCATTTGGGTGGGTGCAGATGATCTCGTCGATGCCGGATTGGCGGTTTTACATGGTGCCCCAAAGCAGACGATTAAGCGTTCCATCGAGCGTTATGGTCGCGACATCGTCACGTTGGTGTTGGCTATTCGAAAAGTCAGTCGGCGACCAATCATCTTGTGTACGCAGTACAACCCGTTCCCAAACACTCCGATTGTCACAGAAGCAATTGGTGGCCTAAACACCGTCACGGAAGGAGTGGCCGGGCGTTTGAAAACTCAACTCGCGCCGACACATGTGTGGTTTGAGGGGAAACAGGCTGAGTTAATCGCAGGATATCGGACAGGAAGGATTCAGGACGTTCTCACTAGCCCACGCCCCCCTGTTCATCCGAATAATCAAGGGCACTTAGCCATCGCCCAGGGATTAACACCAATGATTCGTCAATAACGCCATGCTTAATCTATTATTCGTTTAGATGCAAAAACCCTTGACAGCGGCAATGTTGCCTAGTCAAGGGTTTCAAATTCCGCCAATGGATCTTCGTGATTAGTAAAATCGTCTACGACGGACATTCATCCCTTGCATCGGGACGCCCGGTGCAACCCTCCGTGCCCTCGGCCCCCACGGACCGCTCCCAGGTCTAGCCATCGGGACACCCTGAGGTCCAGCGTCATACCCACTGCCTACACGCCTTGTCCCAGCGCCTGATCTGTTTTCCTGTGCAGCAATCGAAAACAGCACCACGAGCGGCAAGATGCACGGTTGTACATCCGGTTGCTCCTGCTTCGGTTGCGTGCCAAGAAGTCCAATTTCCTGTGACATCACACTCACTCCAATCCATTCGACTACCGACAGTATATTCGGATAGCTCACAAATGCGTGGACGCTATTGAAGGATTGTGAACGGTTGGAAATTCCATATTTATCTTCAGGTATGTGCCCCACCCATCCATCGATACAAAGGACATACAGTGTAAGTGTCGATATTTTCAAGGAGGGGATTGGGATGAAATTGGACACGGTTATTAAGCTCGGCTCACTCGCTTTCAATGTGGCTCAAGACGAGAAAATCCGTGAGCTTTGGAAGCTTGCACATGGCGGGGCCAAACGCAGGGGACTTTTTGATCCGCCGATTGTGCCATTGCCGCCCCAAAATCGCAAGCCGTATTCGAACCAATCGTACTGGCCCAGACGTCCCTGGTAGCAACGTGCCATCAAACATGACGCGGTAACCCTCATACAGGCGAGGACTTGTAGACGGACGAATCAGACGAACCCACAAGTCCTCTAGGTACCTGCCGACGTCATGTAAGAGACTGACTCAAATCCCATGTCGTAAATTATCCGCGTGGCTACGGGTACAACATGATCACGACATCTTGAAATTTTGACTACATTCTCTCAGGAATCTCTACGTAGAAAAGGGGTCTGGATTATTTTGACGCTTACTATTTCGACGAAGAGCAGTTACTGCAATTGGTGATGGCCATTAATATAATCAATAGCTGGAACCGACTATCTATAGCCACTGTTGCGGTTACCGGTGATTATCAACTTGCCCAGAAATAACATTTATGTATAAGCGCGGATGCCATGCTGGTCAAAATATAGTTGGCCCAGCGTGATTTTCATTTACGAGGAGGGCTCTATGTACTTTGAGGACTTCCGAAGGTCAACGATTCGATATCGAGTCGGTCACCCTCACGAACGAAGCAGTCGATGAGTTTGCCCCGAAATTTGACCCACGGCATTCACATGACCCAACGTCGGCCTCAGAGGGGATGTTTGGCGGCGTCATTGCGTCTGGGTTTCACACTGTGAGCATTGTTTGGGGAGCCTGCATACTAAGCAATTGTTTCAGCCACATTGCTGTAGGGACGGAAATGGACTATATCAAGTGGCCCGCACCCGTTTACCTGGTGATACACTAGACACAGTGGTGACAGTCAGCGAAACAACGAGATCGTCCCGCCTAGACAGGGGGATGATTGCTCTTCAGTTCACATCGACAAACCAACAAGGACAAGCGGTATTGCTCATGCAGGGTCGGGCATACATAATGACTCACAGTTCACAAGCGTCAGTTGGAGACTGAGCCCAGTTTGGAGGACCACATGAACCTGAGGATTGTACAGCGCATTACAAACACACCGAAACGAAAATCGTTGTATCACTTCACACGAGTGGATAATTTGGCCTCAATCGCCGCTTCAGGTGCACTCTATGCTAGTGATGTGATTCAAACAAATCCCAATGGAGAGCGTCGCCCGAGGACAGAAATACATGAAATTGATGATCATCAAGTGATTCTGAACGCACATCTGCAAATCTCACCGGACATCATGGATGCTGACACAAGTGTTGGCCAGTTTCGAGCGTTCCTTGACGAGCATGTGTTTCTATGGCCAACACTCCGGCTTTACCAACAAATGCTGCAAATGTACACCCGTAGAGAACCAGGTGAACAATTTGCGGTCCTACAACTTGGATGCTTGTACTCTCATGACCAATCACTACGACCGAGTTCTCCTTTCCAAATATGATGCCGGGAGTATGCCTCGATACCCAAAACGGACTTCGTATCGAAAGTCACTACGCATGTTTTTGCAACTTTGTGAGTTTGGTGAACGGGAAGATGCGTTGACTCCCAGAGTTCCCTCCGAGATCCATGAAATTTTGATACACCGTTCGGTTGCCTCCCTTTCTTCCTATCTGCAAGCCGTGTATTGTACGGACATAGCTAACGTTCCCGGTGCATGGACTTATCTGTATCAACCATTACGGGATATCGAGTCACCATCAGGACTGGTGTAACCTAATCTTTCATCTGTCAACGGAAACTTGTGAGTTGACAGTATACAGACCTGTCTGTAATATAGGCGTGAGGAGTGGATTGTCTTATGGCCAGCGAAGTCCGCCAGCGTATCCTGGACACTGCGTCGAGGCTGTTTTATGAGGAAGGCATTCAAAATGTCGGCGTGGACCGAATTGTCAGTGAGTCGTCCGTTGCCAAAATGAGCCTTTACAAGCATTTCCGATCAAAGGATGAGTTAATCGTCGAATTCCTTCGCTGTTCGCACGAGCAGTGGAAAGGCTGGTTTGTTGAGGCGGTCGAAAATTACAATCGTTCCTTGAATCATCGTATCCTGGCGTGTTTCCATGCGCTCAACGAATGGATTCACATCAACGATTTCCGTGGCTGTCCTTTCATCAACTCAGTGGTCGAACTGGCGAATGCCGAACACCCCGGAGCTGCGGTGGCGTATGAACACAGAACATTTATCCGGTCTTATTTTAGTGAGCAAGTATCCCTGCAAGCGTTGCAAGTTTCGGATGAGCTCACCGAACAGCTTCTTATACTAATGGATGGCGCCATTATTGGAGCTATGATGGGGAACAAAGAAGCAGCGAAACAAGCGGGTCGGGCGGCCATGCGGCTCCTCAATCCAACCAACCCGGATGATAGAAAGGAGTGGAATTCAATTGAGTAAGCCAATGCAGGCCAAGTTAAACACTAACGAAGCAAATGGGCAACTAAAGCTCTTCCCCATTAGTCTTTTTGGTTCTGTGATGGGGCTTTCCGGTCTTGCACTGGGTTGGCGAATTGCTTTTACGCAGTTTCACGCACCATTTTGGATTTCTCAAGCTATCTCTGTCATCGCTATCCTTGACTTCATCCTAGTGGCCATCGTTTATGCCATGAAGGTCATGCGACATAACGCGCATGTGATCGAAGAATTTCTGCACCCCATTTCCGGAAGTTTCTTTGGGACGTTTACAATTGCCTTGTTACTCCTGTCCTCTGTTGTATTTCCGTACAACAGCACCACGGGTGAAGTCATCTGGATCATCGGTGTCATCCTGACCATTGCTATGGCGTACATATCGTTTTCCCGCCTACTCGGTCAGAAAATAAATGTATTACACGCCACCCCAGCGTGGATTATCCCCGGCGTGGGGGTGCTCGATGTACCTGTCACAAGTGGCGATATCCCATTTCCCTGGGTACATCAAGTGAATCTTTTATCCTTTGCCATCGGTTCTGTACTCGCTTTGATGTTGCTCATCCTTATTTTCGCACGACTGATTTATCAGGAACCCATCCCAAAGAAATTGACTCCTTCGTTGATGATTCTCTTTGCACCATTTTCCGTCGGATTCCTTGGCTACGTCGACGGGATCCGCCATCAACACATTGACTTATTCGCATCAATGCTGTTCTATTTTGGCTTATTCATGTTCTGTGTCATGTACTTTCGTGTATTTTTCCGTAAAGACCTGACATTTGGCCCCGCCTGGTGGGCCGTCAGTTTCCCAATGGCTGCACTTGCAAACAGTTCTTTGGAGTATGCTGCTTACTTGCACACCGAATTTATGAATTTCGTTTCTCTCTTCCTGCTAGGTCTGGTTACACTTACGATTGTCTGGCTCGCAATTCGCAGTCTGCTACATCAATCCCGAGGAACCTTCCTCGTTGGTTGATATAAATTATCAATAATACTTATCCAACATATTCCAGATAGAGTCTAAATTCCTTGTCACTTGAGCTTGTATGTACTAGAGCCAGTACCTCTACGGCGTGTTTGCTTGCCACGCCACTTCTCCCATTTCTCTAGCTTGTGTTTAGGCGTTGCCCCGTGCCAAAACTCTATATGCCTGTCCTGCGCCTCTTTCCTTGCTTGCGCAGATACATCCGACGAAGGAATGAGCATTCCAAGTTGCCAGGACGGTTTCGTATTCATCCGTGCATGCAATTCACGAATGATGTTCGGACCTACGTGACAACGATCCGTCCAATGCTTAGCCTGAACAGCCGTGCGTTCGCGAGTCCGCTTATTCGTGATGACCAAGATCCACCTCACCATCAGCTCCACTGATACCTGGCTCCTCAACATCGTATCCGTGACCACGGAAGTACAATACAAGGAGGCGCTCAAATTAATGTAAATTCCTACGTATTTCCTCTACCTCATCCTGCGACAATCCGGTCACGTTAGCAACCTCCTCCACATCGTCACCAAGTGCGAGCAGCTTCCTGGCGACATCACGCACTGCCTCTAAACGGCTCTCATCTGCAATTTTTTTGACGAGATCATTCATCTCAAGCCCCTCCTAAGCGGGACGGCTACATAATTTAGCCCTGGCCAACAACTGCTGCAAAAAAAACGGCCAAGCTTATTTGCTTAGCCGTCAGTCATTTCAGTTTTAATGAAGGTTTTTCCGAATTTCCTCTATCTCATGTTTGGGAAGACCAGTGACATCGGCGACTTTATCTACGCCATCGCCAAGAGTAAGCAACTTCTTGGCCATTTCGTGTAAAGCCTCCATCCGGGTCTTAGTCGCAACTTCTTTTGCCACTTCATTCGCAATTTCGTCCACAATCTCTTTGATTAGATCCGTCATTTTCAAAGCCTCCTTTAAACAGGAATGTTCTATTTCGCTTAACCTGCGACCACTTAATCCCAAAATTAGGGCAACGACATAATTCTGTTCATATTTATCAGGTATCCGTTTGGTAATATCAAGAATCCTGTCCAGCGCCTCCGAACGAGTCTGTCGAGCGTATCGCATATGCAATGCAAACGCCAAACGAATACGATCCTGTTCTGTCCATTCACCTGTCACAAGATGTCGTTCAACCGTCTCTAAAGCGCCGTCTCCGTCAAATTCCATCAGATAGACGTTTTCAACGGAATACTGCGCGGTTCCAATATCGAGAATTGTGGGTGCATCATAAATGTCGCCAATATACAGTATTACCGTGCGAACCTTTCGACGAAACTTCATCGAAAGTTGTACATCGTACAGAAGAAAGCGATATAACGCTGGCTCCCTCGTTGTCTGGAATTCCATGTGAAAAATCGTATCATTCGCTAATTCGAGTACAACAACCGTAAATTCCTGTCGTATTTCAACACAGTCCAACTCTGTCGGAAGCGTACGAACAACATGTACGTCTGATATCCCGAGTACTTCCAGACCTTCTGAAGGAAATGCCCCAAGCAAGTGCTTGGCGAGTATATCCTTCACATTTCTCGGCATCGTCATGGTCTCACCATCTTTGTCTTCATTATAAGGATCAGCACTTCACTTGACTATCCCCGGACACAAGCCTTCTATAGGGATGGACTCAAGCGTGGGGTCATACGCGCACCTCTAACATCTGATCAATCGCCGATTCACTGCGCATCCAGCTTTTGCGGGCCTCAAAAAATGTTCGGTGATGAAGTATGGTTCCATCTACGAGCAATGTGTGCAGATAAAGAAGCACTGTTGTAGCCGACATCAGGTTGGTGAACAACCGTTGAGGGTTGGACACTGCAACCTCACCGCAAGACACTTCTGTGGGCAAATGGTCCGGTTCAATCAGGTCAGGGAAGACTTCACCCGGAAATGGCAGCACATCTTGTCCATGCACACGGGCACCAACTACAACCTGACCTTCCCACCCCGAATGTTTGATCGCCGCAAGCTGATACCGATCCATATGGTTCGGATCGTCTGGAACGCGTACAGCACTGTTTCCGCTGTCCACATACACCACATGGCGCAACTGATGCAATTTTTCATGAATCAGACGCCGCGTAGACCCGTTATCCACGGCTCCAACTACAACTGAGCCGTCCTCAACACCAATCTCTTTGAGATTCGTTTCCGGCGCGAGATACGCTGAGTAGGCCGCGATGTCGATGCCATAGGCCCGTGCATATCGCTCGGCAAGAACCTCAGCCTTGTTTCGGCCAACATCTTGTTCCAAAAAATACTGACGGAGCAGATTTTTCTGCTCGACAACATCCCCATCGCATAAGAGTACACTGGGAACGCGTCGCCCTTGTTCTTTCAAGGCATAAAGCAGGCGGGCGACCTGCTGAAGTACATAGCCGCCCGTTCCGCCGACACCAATTAAAACCAACTGGGTCTTTCCCGGATCAATCACCCGTACAGGTGTAACCGTCATTCTCAGCTCACCACCCCACATCGAATGACACCCGAGAAGATTTCGCCTGGTGCCACGCTCCAGAACTTGCCGCCACACGACATGCGAAACCTCATTTCTGGATACGGTTGATGGCACAGCCCAACAACGCCGTAGAGACCCGTGCGAATTTCATCCGAATCATCCTGCCGACTGAAAAATGCAGGCAACCGACCATGCGAATGAACTTGAAGTACGATAAACCGCTCATCGGTTTCCATGAAGCCCTCTTCGGACTGAACACTCACTGCCGACGATGTTTGTTCTGGCCAGTACACCGAATAATGATGATCGGTGTCCCAAACCACATAGGCCAGGTGTTCGACATCCGGTTCCGTTTGAAAAACCCGCACAATTTCCTCAAGGATACCTACAGGAATCCGTGGGACAGACAGAGTCACTGGCGGTTCAGACAACCCCGTTCCTCGTACTGGGATCGAAAACACCCCTGCTTGAGTACGGCGCACCTCGCTTACGACCCCATATTCGTCCAAGAAATAATAGTTGGGGAGCGTTTCCGTAGGGTGTTCCGTGAAGACGGTCATCTGAGCGCCTTTTTTGTGTCCTTTTAAAACTGGGACAATGTGGCCTGTTGTCTTGTCATAGACCATGTCCGTTCGCTCTTTGGTAAGCTCGGGAAAATGCTCTCGCTCCAACCATGCACGAACCTCTTCCAGTTTCATCGTGCGACTAGGGACTTCCTTCCGGTGACCTGCATAGTAAACTACGCGGTCGATTTCATACTCCTCTGGTTCCGGCTCTTCAGCGGATTTCACCGACGAAACAGATTTGGATTGCTGGCTTGTCTTCGCAGACTTCTGGGTTTTGTTTGGTGCCTCTACCGAAACCAATTCATTTCGTTCCTCTTCTGGCAAGGCATCAAAAATGGTGGTTTGCGCTGAATTCATTGTCATGAAAACCTATCCCCTTTTGCAGATGTTTTAGAATCGATCCCTCATCCAATTAGCTTTGATGGAATTCGACGACGGTTTTCCCAATCGGAATCAACCAATCGCTTGGCACACCCTGGTGGTCCTGTACGGACCTCAGAAACTCGTCGTATTCTCGATAGGGTGCATTGTGCGAAGCACCGAGTCCGTAAAGATGCGTATTGTTCGGCGTCTGTAAAAAACCGAATACGCCCTGTTCAACCACTTCTCGTAACTCGCAAGCAACCTGCGCCGTCCAACAAACCCGTCCATCGTGATAGACGTTGGAAAATGGCCACCGGAATAACGAAGATTCAGCGGTTACCTTGGTGTCCGTCGATACCGCTATGGAGAGCTCCATAATCGCCTTTTTGCGATTGCTCCAACGCACCCGGTAAACGATGGTTGGCATTTGAACGAGGTACATCCGTTCGCGAAAAACAAACGGGTATTCAACTCCAGGTACCCATCCGGTCATGACAACCGTTAAGTCATCGACGGTCTCCTCCGTATCCACAAACAATACCCGCTCAGGCAACTGTGGAATGGCGACTTTGTGTACCGGTGGACGTTCCAATTGTTCAACCACCATCGAACGGTCCAACATTTTGAGCAGTTGATGCCATCCGGCCGTCTTATATCGTGTAATTCCGTTCGCTTTCAGCTCAAGCTGCGGAAGATGGGTCGGCGTTAGACGCAGCACAATCTCCTCTGCGCAGGTCTCGCCAACGACTTGCGTCTGCAACGTGTTCATAAAAGGTCATCACCTCCCAGGCTCTGAGCAGCGTTTCCCACGCTTCCAGCGTGGTATGCCACTCCCAATCGATGACCCAATAGATGTCCGTCCAGCATAAGTGGCCGAGCGTTTGCTCCGCCCGCTCCTGCTGAATCAGGTTGGTATTTGGAAGCAGCCAATGAATGAAATGTGCCCATTTCCGCAATTCTTGTGGTTCCCCGTGGAAATGTACCGACAATGTGGGCGCGTTGTGGATGAGTTCTTGAACGGGACCAGTGATGTCCACACGGGTCATCACATCCAGCCACATTCCAGACTCGACATCGGGAACGGACACCTCGACCTCTAGCTCAGGTGCCAACAGAGCCATCATGGCCTGAACCTGAGCGTTCTCTAGGTCTCCCATTCCGTTCATGTCGTACCCATAGGCCCAGCCTTCGCGGTCCACTCCCTCAACAAATCCGGTTCTGCGCATGAAGTCCCGAATAAACCAGATGTCGTCCAACCCGTGATACAAATGTTCACGCAGCTCGTCATACATCAGATGAACACCTCCGCAACGGAAGGGTCGCAAAGGGACGTCAGCCTCATACAGTTGTGCCAAGTCATATCCCATGCCTCATCATCAATCGAAAAATGGGCAGTTTCGACTGCAGCACTCGCCTCGTCCGTAGGATCAATCAGTTGAGACGCCATACGAAAGACTTCATCTGAAAGCCCTAAAATGAACGTGGCAGGCAGATGTTCCGATTGGATCCGTTGGAGGAGTTCGCACGCTGCTTCAACCAGAGCATTTCCCTCTTTGTGTTGGTCGGGCGTGCTTTCCAGTTCGCTGACCAGTTGGTCCCAGTGAAGCGTGATCACTTGAGGCTTAGTTGAGTTGTTGTACATTTTTTCATCCCTCCATTCACCTCCCCATGCCGAAGGGAGGTGATGTCGTTCCCTGATGTTAACGGTTCACAGTCAATCGAGAGGTTAGATGGCATCCAAGGCAAACAGCGCAATTTGGTCGTCACTGACCTTACGCCTTCCGGGTTTGACCTTCTCGATGAGCCCCATCTTCCGGCGCAAATCTCCGATCGTAATCGGGGGTTCGTTATGTGTAGGTTCTGGCTGAATGGGTTCATTTTGATCCGGAACCGCAAACAGCGGCAGGATCGCGAGCTTTCTGTCCATTTGATCATTGTGTGAACCACCAAGCCGATCTTCCCGGCTGTCCGAATGGATTGCAGATGCAAGCTTGACCGGTTCAGGGACATTCGCCAGTCGGCGTGTTTCAGACGCAAGCCGATTTATGGCTCGTCCGATTTCCTCTTTGAATCGTTCCTCGACGAGCATCGTCACTCCAGCCGGAATGTCTTTATCGGCAAGCGCTCTCCACTTTTGGGAAAGGTCTTCGACGTTCCCGAGACAGTTCGCAATGGCGAAGGTGGATGCGGACTTGGCATCTTGTACTGCAAACTGTGATACCTCCGACTTATCCAGCCTTCCTTCGAGCAGCATCGCATGACTTCGCTTTTGCAGCATTCGTCGAAATTGAACCATCTCGTATGACCCGTTGTAGACGTAGTAGAATACCTTGCACGCCCGGTGCTGTCCGATTCGCCATGCCCTGCGACTGGCTTGACGCATGGTCGCAATCTCGTCAGTGAACTGAAAAAACAGGAGGGTCGGGAAAAACATCAAATCGAGTCCGACTTCCACCAGTTTGGCGTTGCAAACAACGACTTCTGTCCCTTTGTCTACAGCCTTCTCAAGCCACTCGATACGCTCCTCAGGTGATACGCTTGCTTGAAGTGTCTGAACCCGTATCCCGCGTTGTTTTAATACACTCGCAATGCGCTTATCTTGCTCGGCATCACCGCTGTACCTTACATACACGACGCAACGACGGCTTTGTGCCAACTCAACCTCAATATCCTCTAGCAGCTTCTCTTCCTTGGCAGACAGGACACGCTCGTCGTTTGGGGCATAGAACGTAACCATGTCATCCCCCAACGTCACCGTTTGAGACACATGCGGTTGATTCGCCGCGTTTACAACAGACGGGATGAATTTTGCAAATGCATTCGTATTTCCGATGGCATATTGCTGGCGCATGACGGATTCCAGCTCATTGTGAAATCCCTGGTAGGCCAGACTGTGGTCTTCGTCCATGTCCACAAAGACCGGTCGTTCATCGAGTTCCACAAGAGGCAATCCCATGTCTCCCAGTTCTAAGAACACCGTCTTGTCGGCCAAATGGTTCACGAACAATTTGGCCGACAAGCCTGGTACTTCTTTGGGAGGATTGAGGATCACTTTGCGTGGTGTGGCTCCTCCTGCGGCGGCCACGTCATCTTCGGAATAACGGCCGCGTTGTTCCATCGTCCCATAGAGATGAACGAACTTGTTCAAAGAACGATGATCCAGTCCGTCCGCCTTCATTTCTGCGGGACAGATCCGCCACAGCAGGTGGTACAGACTCGATGCCTTTCCATCGCTGAGTGTTCCGGTCAGTCCAAGGATCCGTTTTGAAGCACCGGCAATGGCGCCCATGGCTTCACCTTGACCACTGTTTGATTTGTACTGATGGAGTTCATCGATAATGGTCAAGTCAAACCAGCCACGCACGTACTTCTGAATAAACCAGGCTGGTTGCAACCGTCGATGCTTGAGTCCGCTCACGGTTTCCCGTTCTGGTACGACATCTCGCATCAGATTTGCGCCACACTCCGAGCAGTGATACTCGGTCAGTGACTTCTTAAACATGTACTGCGTCCGCTGCCTCCTACATCTCCCAACGGAGAACGCTGTGTACGAATTTCGTTCGGTGGCCAAGTCCTTGAAACCGAGCTTCCGTTCCGCAATTTGATCAGCCTCGTGATCGTGCTTACGAGCGTCCTTTTCCGCAGTCTTCGTATGCTTTTGCTGAATTCCACCGCACTCTGGGCACAGCCACACGTCCTCAATCATGGATACTGAATTGTAGCCGTCATGCCAGCGCGCCTTGTTTGGTACGATCCAGCGCGCTTTATGAATCAAGGCCGGGGCCTTGGTCATGCCAAGCTTTGCAGTATCGCGAGAGAGTAAAACAAACTCAATCGCAGCTTTGTCTCCTCGTCGCACGCGCTTGTCCCGATAACGGACAACGTCCTTCCAGCTCTCCATGACAGTGACCCGCGCCTGCGGCAGTGTTCGACCGATCTCATCCCTCACCCATTTGGGTATCGTGATCCCGGGAACGAGCAGCAGTACGACAAATCCATGGTTTGATTGGTTTGCCAACGCATTCGCTACCGCCAAACTGATGATGCTTTTTCCTGTTCCCATGTCCGACGAGGCGATGATCCCTTTATTGGCATCAAAGCCGTTCAGGATTGCTTGAACGGTATGCGCCTGTGCCGGGAATGGAACTCTGTGCATCTGTGCGATGGCTTCATCAATCGGTCGATCCAGGTCGTGCGCAGGCGCAGCCAAATCCTCAATCGTTGTCGCAAGATGAGTCGCGAATGTCTGCAAATAGTCAATCACCTGGTACTCCCCGTTGTCGTCAGGGTGTAGTGCCTCTGAAAGAGGTGGCGCATCGGTAACCCCCGATGGCAACTCAATTCTCCTTTCGGAGAGTAGGCACCCAAGTATCCCCTTGGCTTGTTCCTCCGTAAGCGTTGCAGATAACTCAAACGCCTGTAGCCCCTGCCACTCTGGCACATTCGGGTCTGTCCAGACCAAAAGATCTGTGACAAAGTCCTTTTGACGACAGACCTGCCACAAGACGTCTTTCCACGCCTCTACATAGGGCAGATTGAAATCGGATGCGAAACGTCGCAGAAACAAATCTGCCACATCGCCCCCTTGTGGGACGATGATCACCCGAGACATCCCGGGTTCTAGTTGCTCATCGACCGCAGCTTTATGGAGCAAAACTACATGTGTGAGTTTTCCAATTGGTCGAGCAACAAACCGGTATCCGTACTTCTCCGTATGAATTGGCTCCGCGCTAAACGATTGCCGATTCCATTTCAAACGCAATCGGTCCCCTTTCAACGCATGCGCAACCAACGCTCTCGTTGGGCTATCCAGATCGATGAGCCCCGCTGCCATCAAATCCTCTGTGTTCTTCTCAGCATTCTTTCGGGTGACGACCATGTGTACGGCAGCCTCAATCAAGTTCTTGTCATCTTGGTAGGATAGAATCTTCACTCGCAATCTGCCCCAGCTGCACCATGTCCAGAGAGGCCATCGCCCCGGATTGGTACACCGGGGCTTTCGCCTCCTTTATGTTGGATTACTGTAGGTCGAGAATGGTTCCATCCGGCTGAATGGTTCGAACCGCGGTAACGTACGACTCCGTGTCGATCACGGTTTCTGAACCATCTTCATTTCTCACAATGTCTCGGTTGACAATCTTCCTCGTCATACCGACGACCATATGCCGATCTGCTCCAACACCAACCGCACCGTTTAACGCCCCGGCCGAAATCAAAGTGGCCATATGCGTGCGTCGAAATGGGAGTAACGGCCGCTTGAGAGAAGCCTGTGCATCGGTCGACAGAAGTAAATTGTCTGCGATTTTGAACACATCCGATTGCGCCAAGTCCAGGCATAATTCCGCCTCATCCAGCACATAGCCGCGAAACAAAATCGGCACCGCAATATCCACTGCGGGTGGTACGAGCCACATCCGCCCATCGGGTTCGTCCAAATACGGCATGCTTTGCTCCATGTCTTTTCCGAACATGAGCATCTCGTTTTTCATCTGGCGCTCTGTATCCGACAACGCTTTGGCGCTCGTCAAATTCTTCTTGCGCCGCTGGCCAAAGATGACCACTTGACGGAATGCTTGATATTCATCGTCATCAAATCGATACACCGCGAGGTTCGTAAAGCGCTGAAACAGTGCGTTCACCATCTCTGGCCCAAGCGTGTAGCGTGGAATGACGAATACAAGCACACCGTCTGGAGCAAGTAGCTTGGACAAATCCCGCAAGAAGATCAGCTCCTTGCGCATTTCGAGTCCCCCAAGGCCAGATTGTGCGTCGTACGGTGGATTCAAAAATAAGAGTTGCATGCTCGCCTGTTCCACTCTCGCTCGCTCATACCCACAATGGACAACATGGTGGATTTTGTCCTGCGCCGCTTGTGCCCGATGTCCATCCAACTCGATACCGTATGTCATGGATTCAAAGCCAGATGACATACTCGCTAACTCAGCAAGTGCATCTCCCTCGCCACAACACGGATCCATCAGTCGACAAGCGCCGGTACAAGTAAGACGGCTTTTGATTTTCATCATCATAGTCAGCGGTGTCGGGTAATACCCCATTTTCGCAACGCCTTCGTTTCGCATCGTTCCCTCACGCCAAGCACCCGCGACGTAAAGGATTTCTCCCTCCGTCCATATGTGCAAGACGGAGGGATTCACCTCCCGTGTTTTAAAATTATCTGAGTGTCGAGTTTTTAAAGGCACCAATAGGCTTCATGCACAATGCCGTATTTCTTTGCATCAATAATCCAAAACACGTACATACTCTCCGCCTTGATACCCAATTGCGTAGCATAGGTATCCGCATTTGAGTTGTACCGATTACCCTGGATAGTGACTGTGTCACTAATTTCGTATCCCCGCTTGGTGCAATCACAGTTTGGGGGTTCAAGATCTTTCAAGGAAGGCCGTAACTCAAACCTAAATGTGAAGCCCTCGTTACGTGCATCCTCATCGAACCTCTCAGCAAGTTTGCAAATGCGCTTGACTGAAAGCCAGTCCATGTAGCTGATGTGGTTAGCCTGCATTTCTCTATCGTTTACCCAGACACGTTCGCCGCCTTCGCTAGCATCGCGAAGAACCGTCCACGCTACATCTAGCAGCCCTGCCAAGCGACAGTCTTGATAGAGTATCTGGTACCTTGGACATGAACGTATGAGCGCCCTCACAACAGATGGCTCAAAGGAATACATCTCATTATCCATGCCGCTCACATCAGCCCCTGAGCTTTCATGCTTACGGATCGCCCAGGATCGCCAATGATGATGTGGTCCAATACATCAATCCCCAGCATGCGCCCCGCTTCTACGAGTCGTTTCGTGACCGCGATATCTTCCGGACTGGCGGCAGGGTCACCGCTCGGATGATTATGCCCAACAATGATATCCGACGCGTTGGCCAAGATGGCGGGCTTAAATACTTCCCGCGGATGAACCACGGATGCGTCGAGCGATCCGATGCTGACCGTGTTTAAGGCATTCACATAGTGCTTCGTTGATAACACCATGACCACAACTTCTTCTCGATCGGTGTTCCCGATGTATTCCCACAGAATGCTCGCAGCATCCTCTGCACACCGGATTTGTCG
This sequence comes from Paenalicyclobacillus ferrooxydans, assembly GCF_001399675.1. Lineage (GTDB taxonomy): Bacteria > Bacillota > Bacilli > Alicyclobacillales > Alicyclobacillaceae > Alicyclobacillus_B > Alicyclobacillus_B ferrooxydans. The sequence goes on along the minus strand of NZ_LJCO01000008.1, from coordinate 388,770 downwards.
GCTTCCCGAGTATTTGAAGTTCCGTTCTTTAATCAGCTCAATCCGTACGACATTGATGGTCGCCATTTGTCCGTCCCCCATACGCCACCCGCCTGCACCGGGTGGATAAATGAACCCAGTGCAGTGGGCTTTATATGGCCTTATGTCACCGCAACAAATCGATTTTCAACCGTTCCATTAGGGCCTCATCCGACACACGCTTGAAAGACTGTGACTGCGCGATGGCCTCTTTTGCCAACTGGATAGATGGATATGTCCACTCAAAGCGCCCCATCAGTCTGAGTGCAAAGAGTGGGCTTCCCTTGATATCAGTGGCATCAAAGGATGCATACGCAGCCCAAATCACGCCACAATTGAGAATTAATGCAGCATACCCCCACTTCGGGTTTTCAATCTGGTAGCTGAAGATCACGACGCGTACCGCCGCATCTTGCTCCACATCTCTGCGCCGAGGTGCAAGTACACCCAGTTTCTCTTTACCGAAACTATCGGTGAATGGCATCCAGTCTTCGCCGTTGCTCACGTAATTGCATAAACCATCCCGTGCGACATTTGTCCGTTTTAGCTGAATCTATACCGCCTCCTTTTTGACTTGCGGCTGGAGCTGTAACGCGGACAAAATGGTGTCTGCTGATTTTTGAATTCTCGTTCCACACGCTTTGAGTGTCTGTATGGCTTCTTCGCCGCTCCAGCCCACAATGTAGCCAAAGGAGTAATCTGCCGTATCGAAACCAAGCGCACTTGCGACGACAAACGCAGTGGACTCCGCTTCAAGTTCTCGTGTTTCTCGATTCGGTCGATCCGCTAAGCTGTGTAACAGCCCGTGGGCCCATTCGTGAATGAGCACCTTTGCTTTTTGGGCTTCCGGTAACGTCTCGACAATCTCAATCGAACGACTACGGTGGTGAAAAGTGCCCAGTGCTCCACCTTCCATTTCAGGAACTTCACGAAGTGGAAAGGGGCAGGCTCGGCAAAGCGATTCATACCACCCTGTGTGTCCGTTCATGATGGTAGGTACATCTACCGTTGGGATGGGCTCGCCATCTGTTTGCGCCACGTCAAAGACGTAGACGGGACGAAAGCCGTATAGGATCTGGCGCTTTTCCTCCTCGCCCGAACTGGGTTGCGGTTCAATACCTGACATCCCTTCGTCGTCACACTTTGTGCGGAACATTGGGGCAAGGATCGAAATTCCACGCTCTCCCTTCCGTACAAAGCGCCCCAGCTCTTTCCACCGATGAAAACCCGCAACCATCGTCGCGTCGGGCTTTTGCACGAAAATCAGCAGGGTATTGTGAAAGCTGTAGCTATGGAACCGGCTTTGAAACATCAAGTACCGTTTCCACTGCTCGGTATCGAGCAAGGATGCAATTCCCTGCTCTAGCCGTTCCAGCGCCTCGTTCACCTTCTCGTTCATACACGTCCGCCCCACAAGCCACATCGAGGGAAAGCCCCCAATGTAACCAGGGGACTTCCTCCCTTCGAATCGTGGCCTAAGCGCTCACACGCTCGTCTGTTGACTCGCTACTTGCGGTCTCCTTCGACACCGCTTGGGTATTCGCCATTGGCGCAATGAGGCATAGGCCGGTTACGCCGACGGGTTTCACCGTAAATGGTTGATTCGCATCCACCAGACCCACTTCAATTTGCTCAATGCCCTCAAATGACCGAAGCAGCGTAATCCAATAGTGAATGTTGCACACAAGGGTGAACGCCCTATCTGTGGACACGCTTTTCACTTCAACTGTGTCTCTGGCATTCCCATACTGAGACGAGATTGCCGTAAGAATCAGCCCTTCTCGTGAAAACTCAAACTGTGCCCGTTGATGCTCCGTTTCGGACAGAATCGACACGCGCTCACACGCATCCAGCAGTTCCTGTCGGTCGAGTTCGATCCGGTAGGGCGCGTTCTGTGGAATGATGCGTGATGTGTCTGGGTAATGCCCATCGAGCGCACGAATGACCGTGCGATACGAGTCGTCGTCCCACGACACAATGAGTGAACTTGAGCCAAACACCAACGTGATTTTCTCATCGTCATCATGCGCGGGTAAGCCGAGCGCCACCTTGTCCAATAGTGCTGCTGGCACGGTTAAACTTCTCTGTTCCCCAGTAATTGTCTGATAGGGAACCGTGAACCCTGCGAGTCGTAGACCGTCCGTAGCGGTTGCTTGGAGAACGGACGCTGCCAGTGCCAAGTGCACACCAGTCAGAATTGGACGCGCAGGACCTTTAGCCGTGGCATACGTCGTGCGCCGCAGCAGCCGATGCAACTCCGGAGCCAGCAACACGACAGAAGTGGTGGCATCATTTTCATTGGTATACGGTGTGAAGAGATCCGGGTCTAAGCCGGCCAACTCGTACTTCGTCTTTCCGAAAACTAACTTTGTCTTCGTAGCATTGGCCTGAACGGTCACATGACCACTCGCCTTTTTCACGATCTCGAAGAGTTCCTTCGCCGGTAAGAGACAAGCGCCGGAAGCTTCAATCGTGACTGGCGGATCGGCAATCGTCTCGTACAGGGTTCGTCGTATCGACATGTCTTCACTGCTTGCATACAAATCGACCCGATCATCCGCTTGATTCGCTCGGATCAGGACGTGTTTGAGTACAGGTCGGTTGGTTGAACTTGGCACCACGCGTACAATGTCACGCAGGACTTTGACCAGTTCTTCGCAACGAAACGTTACTTTCATGCGATTTCGCGCTCCTTCCCCACAAGGGGTCAAGTTGAAGTCCGTTCGCAGGGACTAAAAAACCAGCCGTGCCCACATGGAGACCGACTTTGTCGGTACCCACAGGACGTCGCCTGGCTGAATGTTTGCTCCGATATGATTGCGGGTTTCAATGGCCCCCACAACATATCGCGGATCCGTATTGGGACAGTACAGCTCGCCTAGTTCCCAGAGTGTTTGCCCTGGACCAACGGTTACAGATTTCCATCCGTCAAACCCTGGTGGCATCACTCGCAGTACGAGCAAGGCTTCGATGAGAAGCACGAACGTCCCCATCCCTACGTATCGCTTGATGACTTTCACTTCCATCCCTCCATGGACAAGATTTCACCCACGGGGCCGCTTCCCGAGGGTGAAAAGACACCCCCAGGCGGCAGTCAGGGAACAGTTTTATGCGTTCAACGAACGGATTCGTTTTCGACAAACGGTAATGGTGGAATCCCACTCATCCGCCGTGTACACCGTGATGACGGTATTCGGTTTCGCGAGCACAACGTGAATGGGCTTGCCATTCAAATCTCCTCGTTTCATCACACGGTTTCTATCTTCTTGTACCGTGACACCGACCTGAGCAATCTGATCGATCACGTCGACCGGAAGCCGCCTTTGTACCATCCGTTTGACAGCGTGGATGTCGTACAGGGGTCGGTTACGCTTCGTTGCCATGGCATTCACCACCTTACTGCTTCCATGAATTGTCGGTCGTCTTCGACCGTTTCTCAGGCCACCTGTGAATCAACCGAGTGTTTGACCGTCAACTTCATGTCCGAAACGTAGGCCGCGATGACTTGCCCACAAAACGGCTCCGCGAGGAGGTTTTGCACCGATTCCGCATTATCGATATAAACCGGTATCACTTCTCCCCGGGCCTCGGCTAAGACTCGCCCGATTTCGAGGTCGCAGCGGATTTTCTCAGAGAACGACAACAACCGGTACGGCCTGCCCTTCCACTCAATCCGGAACGACTCTCGAATTTCTCCGGTCTCCTTGTTGGGGTCCATTAAGTGAATGCGTACATGCCCAAACAAGCCGTTTAACTTGTCATGCTGAGCGCGAACATACTCGAAGCGGAAATCTTGCAAGGCTTTTAACTTGCGACGCAAAGCTTCCAGATGTGTTCGTTCCTCCACCATGCATTGTTTGGTTTGAGCGATGTTCTCCTTGGCCATTTGAACCGTCCGTCTCATGGCTTCGTGGGCAATTTTCAACTGCTCTTCGTCACGGAGTTGTTTTTCTACCTGTTTCACGAGAGCCTCACCATTCGGATCCATTTCGGGTATTTTGGGCAGCGCATTCAGATGCTCAATTTCTGCTTTGACCCGTTTCCCTTCTGCGACGATTTGCGCGAGGTTTCTCTGAATGCCTGTTTGTTTCAAGGCCACTTGCTGGCGAATTTGTTCCGCTTGGTCGATCGGCAATGTTTGACCACAGGTATGGCAGTGCGTGTCTGCTTTAGGGATGCTTGCTTTCAGCATCCGGTACGAGTCGGCGAGCGATTTGTGTTGTGCAAGTAATGCATCAAGGCGCGCTTCGCGATTCCCAAAGTTGACTTCGTGTCTGACCATGTCCTGTTTTATGGCCTCATACTGCGCCATCGTCTCGCTTGGGATTTTACTCACGAACGGGCTTGGCTCTCCCCGCGCGATGACGGACTCATAGGCATCCAATTCACCTTCAAAACGGGTGAGTGACTGCTCGCACTCGGCAATATCCGTACGAACCCTCTTCATCGCGAAGTCGGCCGATTCAATTCCCATGGCAAATTTGTCGTGGGCTAAGAGCTCTGCCGAATCAGCGTTCATTCGAGCGAGCACATCGTCCTTTGAAACCTCTGGCACACATTTCGAAAGGATGATTTTCGCTTCCTTTGGCTCCAGGCTGCTGAAATAGCCTGGAAAGAACATGGAGAGGAATTCAGATACCGATCCAAACCATCCTTCTATCTGCCCTGCCTTCGGACGCGATCCATTCACCGTGATCGCGGAAGCTCGTTTGCCAGACCGGATTCTAGAAACGGTCAGGGATTGACCCCCCGAACTGACGAACGTGACCGCGACAGCCATACTTTGTGCCCCGATGTGCATCAGGTTTTCATCCTGCTTACTTTTGCCGAGAATATCCGTACCGTAGAGGCACCAGACCACAGCTTCCGCCAGTGTTGATTTTCCGGCGCCATTGTGACCATATACAGCTGTCACAGGGCTGAATTGAAACTCCATGTGCTCGTGGCACCTGAAATTCTCCAATGTGATGGATTCAATTCTCATGTTTGCTCCATCCTTTCACCATTCGTTGTGTTGGTAATCCTCAAGCCCGTGATGATGGGGCTTGAATTCCATGGACGTGTCAAGCGGACATCTGGCGGCGTACATTGCGAATCGCGTAACGGTAGGAAATGTCCGTAAACAGCAGATAGCGACCGTCCCGACGTTTGTGTATCTCACATGGGATCCCGCGCTTCATCAAAAAGCGCTTGGCCCGATACGCGGACTCAGTGTCTTTGGTCATCGTGATGAACGTATTCATCGCGAATTCCTCCCCTCAAAATGAAAAAGACCAGCAGGATACCGAGCGATTCATTCGCTCGTCTGTACTGGTCGTGTCGAACCGACTGGTTCGTGTCGTGGCAGTCGTACACCCTACAGGTGCATTCTTTGCAACCACTTCATGATGTTTGATTCCGATTCCGATGGATCTCGGTTTGGCTCTTCGTGAAAGGCTCGAATGAGACGACAGTCGAACCTTGCAGCTCGACGAAGGCATTTGGGAACGAAGGTTTCGATCCGCTCTACCAGCCACTCGTCTCGCATCCGGTAAAATTCCTGACCGTCGTACATGGAAACCGGGAAGTTCTCGAAGACAACGCCGCCTGAACCGATCACGGTTCGATACACATTTTCCACATCCTGATTCATTGAGTTGTGCCGCCTCCTGCTCTGATGGTCTCACCATCATAGAGCAATGCGCGCGGCGGGTTTAACATTTCTATGCCGACTTTTTGGACTGACCGGCGCAATGGCCGTAATGATGCCAAAGTGTAATCGGCCATGTCTCATGCGAACGACCACCGCAACGGTGAGAAAGCGTCCTCTCCTGTCCTGGCCCGTGATTGAACATACCGGATGAGAGTTTGAAAAGGGGTGTTCCCCATGCGGATACTCGTATGGCTTGTACATTTCATCCGGTAGATTATTCTCTACGACATGTTGAATGTCTGCCCAGTCAATCTTTCTGACCGTCATTTGCAAAACGGCATGTTGACTCCGACTGATCCATTGCAGGTTCAGATGCTGAAGCAACGCCTGCTGCAAATCCTCCCAGACTTCTTCGTACGAACGTCCATGAGTCAAATTCGTCCACCCATCGTCCAACACATCGCGAGGCTCCACCTCTCGTTGTTGAACGAGAGGGGCGTCCCTCCTTTCCGTGTTGTCGACAGCAAACTGCGTTACCTGTCGATGTTGCCGGACAGCCGCACAGCAGGTTGGATGGAACTCTTTGAAGTTCGCTCCAGTGGCGTCAATCGATAACTCACGCGAATGCGTTCGAGGTCTTCCATCAACGCGTTCATTCGTCTACGTTTGCCATAGAGAGTCCAGCGTATTTTCGATAGGAGGTTCATGCGTAGCACGTCCTTTCTACATCAAATAGAATCGCTGATTTCGAAATCAGGCAGAATGCGAATCCGCGAACGGGTCGTCGTTGAGGTCGATTGGCGTATCATCGGCAAACGGGTCATCCGTGTATCGAGAAAGGTTCGGTGCTTGTACATGGGGTGAACTGGGATCACTGGCTCGTGCGCCCGACACGGGGTTCGTGTTATCTCCCCGGTCAAGGAAGCGAACATTTTCTGCGATGACTTCCGCTACGCGGACCTTTCGCCCTTCGCGATCCTCATACGTCCGAATTTGAAGTCGTCCATCTACGCCTGCCATGCGTCCCTTGTGTAGGTACTGCGCACAAGTTTCCGCTTGTTTTTGCCAGACCACGATGTTGACAAAATCCGTCTCTCGCTCGCCTTGTTGGTTTTTTCTCGCTCGATCCACCGCTAACGTAAACGACGAGACCGCCGTCCCCGAATGGGTATACCGCAACTCTGGATCCGCTGTTAAACGACCAATGAGAATCACTCGATTCATCAAAGTGAACAGCCCCTTTCGATATGCATTTAGGAAACCACCTTGAAGTCGATGAGTTCGAGGCGGTCTACCCAGCGCTGTGAGGGTGTCGCCTGAAATCGGATCGCGGTACCCTCCCGCAGAGACTTCAATTTTTGAACGACGCCCGGTTCTGCTGTAAGAAGCTCCAGAAGTTTCCCATCCAGGGATGCAAGACGGACCATCGCCGCTTCTGTATCCCGATAAGGCTTGAATTTCACCTCACTGACCGCCGCAATATCCTTTGCATCGGCCTCCGAATCGTGGTGCGGTCGCTCCTGCACGGCCATGGTGTCATCCACGATCTGCGTGTCCAAATACAAATCATCCGGAAGTTCGTCTTCCGGAATGGGTTCCACACTGGGCATCCCCGCAGTGAGCAGAGGGGGTCTTGTCAAGAAGTCGGTGAGTTTCATGTCGTCAATCCCCAGTGTCAGGACGTAAACAGTCTTCGGACGCCCATCCGGATTCACAATCTTCGGCACGATCCGTAGCTTTAACGGGACCATTGCAATGCGGCCACCCGTAAGTGCCAGGACCATTTGAATGCTGCCGTTCAAGTTGATCGTGGTGTGCCAGCTTGACGTATCCAGTTGCCAGGCACCGATGCCAGGAACATCCGGAAGAAAGAATTGGAGCTGTCCGAGTTCCTTACACTTCCCTTCCTGAAAAACAGGGCAATCACGATACAGACACGCAATTTGAACACGTCCACCCTGACCGTCCACACGATTCGCCGTTTCACCGTCCCCTTTGCAGTACAGTTCGTATCGCTCCCCGACACGTCGATAGGACGAGAGGAATTGCGGAAAGAACTGTTCTGGATTGTTGGACGGGAATGCAACTGTGATTTCCCGTGGCTGCTCTCCGTAGACAGAACGAAATGCTTCAACCGCTTTTTCACTGGTGGATTCATCCGGCTTCACGACGAAATAGTCCACCGCAGTCGGGTACTCATTCCCACTTCTCTCGGATTTTTGCTTAACACCGAGATGGATTTTCCCGATTCTTGGAATCCTTGAGACGTCACTACGGCCTTTAATCGGCATGTAGACTCCTCCCTCTTTAGACGGGTAGCAAAATGGGACATGCGTATATAACGCGCTCAATTGATTCCTCGCTTTTGGTCTTCTGATTCATGGTGAAGGTTGTTTTTGGATTCGGGATTCTAGAAGGCGACGTGGCGTCGCTGATGGTGGGCATTGTTTACGGGACACTCATAACTCGTTTCGAGGATGCTTATTGTCCGCTTGAATCACGCAATATCTGCGCGTGCGTCTTCGTGAATGGCGGAGCCGTTTGGTAGGGGCACTTCTCGAAGCACAGGTTCCTGCAGAGACTCCGGATGAGCGGATTCACTCGCCATGCCTTGACAGATCATCCGGTATAATCGCGCATCTTGTTCTTTGCGAAACTTCTCGTATTCACACCATTCACGCCATATCCAATCAAGGGTTCGACGTCGATAGCGAGACCATTCACTTTGGGTAAATGCTTTCGGTGCAATTGGAGACGGCATACGCGTCGTGAAACCCATTTCCGCCAGTTGTTCACGTGTCAATTGCTCAGCCGGATGACGAGGGAACTTCCGCTTGCTCGCAGGATACAACTCATTTCTCGCCATTTGAAACGGAATGCCTGTGAGCCAGGCATGAAATGCAACCACGCCTCCCTTGGCTCCGCATTTGTGGCAATAGAAGGTGTCCTTGACTGCAGAAACGTACAAGTGAAATTGTCTTCGTTTGTCTTGACACTCTGGGCAATGTGCTTTGAATTGCCCAAATCGTGCGGTTGGATAGAGTCGGAATCGATTGCGTAGGGCCACTTCTTCGATCCCAATCAATTGAATCACCTCCTCTGATTCGTGTTGATCCGCTGCCTGATTTCTGCAGTGTGGGATTCGAACTTGTCATCACCCCTCTCAAAGTTTTCAAACGCGCAGGAAACACAAAACAGACTCGCTCTCCTTCATTTTCAGGAGTACCAGTCTAATTTAGGTGTGTCCGTCCGCGCGGTGAATCCGTTCACACGGATCGAAACGCGTAAATCTTGAATTCAAACTAAATGGTTCGCTTTACTGGGGATACCGAGTTTTGATGTGGTGTCGCTGAATGAGGATTCTTGCCTATGGCGATGACGGTCATGTCATCTTGTTCATGTGGAAATCATCACTCGTTATTCCTACTCCACGATGACTCAATGTGTCGTCGCTTCTTCGGACGTTCCGGCTTTTTTCCCTGCTAAATCCCCACACAGGTCAGCCATTGTTTCCAATCTGTATGAATCCCTCTTTGAACTCAACGTTTCGTTGTCAAAGAATCAACTCACTACAGAAATGCATGGTCCATCTTCGACATTAAGCACGGCGCTTTTTTAGGGGATGCGCTGGAGCGGGTTTGTTACTCCAATGAACAATTCTTCGCATTTGCTACTCCATGTTCATCTTCTTCACTGCCCGTCAAGTATCGCGATGGTTTCGATACTGTATGCTCCACCCACGTGCTTCACTTATCCTCTATTCAAATACTATGGATAAGCTAGTTCCTGTAGGATGATGATCACAGGACTTTTCGATGGGGAATTTTATACAAATTCATAATAGATAAGCTAGATGCAATTTGTCAACACGCAGTTTCCCAACGTCATGTTGGGGTTTTGGGGTACAATGAATTTTAAAGGTTGACTCGTGGGTCTACGTCATCAGCTCGCGATATGGTAAAGGTTTTGCAGACCGTTATACCCCCATCCATCGGACTCCATCGAACGGAATTTAGACCCAAAGAATCCGCGTCCCAAAAGGATTCTAACGGAATCTAACTCCAACGAACGGAACCCACATCCAACTGCTCAGATTCCCAAAAAAATTCCCACGGGGATTCCCAAAGCACTCAGCGGCCTCGCCCAGTCAAGTTGCAGTGCAACGGGAAAGCACCGAGGGACATCCTAACGGGAAATGAGGAATCCCAATGTTCATCATCAAGTGTACGAAATGCAATAGAGAAGTCGAATGGAAAACAGGCTCCCAAGTCGGTCCGCATGGCAATTGAGGTGAGCGGTTCTGTGGTCATCTGCTCCTGCGGTCACGGTATCGCCGAGGACGCGGGTCATGATGCTTTGAGGGAGTTTGATGTGCCGACCGGGTATCGCAGTGAGGACGAGCCACTCGATCCCCGTGACTGATTCACGCATGAAGAGGAACAATATCCCATCACATTGCGAAGACAGCCACTCATTTTGTGGGCTGTCTTCTATCTTTTCAGCTTCAACGATACATTGTTCCAAAACGACCCTCAACGCCCCAGACAGCCCCTAAATCGCTGCAAAGGTGGTATTCGCCTGAAATTGCACGTGGTTGGGGTGTTCGTAAAAGGAACTGAAACATAAAAACGAGATGATCAACGCACCCTGCCTCGCGTCAAGTTCACGAATCCCAATGCAAGTAAACAAATCAGCACCGCCCCATCTGCAACCATCCAAGCCCCCTCTGAATGCAGACATGTACCCTGCTGTTCCAAACTTTGACCCCGACCGTATCAACAGTGCTGCCACTGACGTTCCCAAGGCGATGCCAATATTTTGTACCATTCGCTGAACAGCACCGATGGTTCCTTGTGATTCATTTCCCACTGCCCTCATGATCGCCGACAAATTTGCCGGGACAAAAACACCAGCCCCAAAGCCATACAGCAGTAGTAGTGCAACGATGGAGAGAATCATCCAATGAAGTTGCATTGCGCAGAGTGTCGCTAATGCTACGAACATGAGTCCCAAGCCTATTGCCATAAGCCTCCTTGCACCCCATGTTCCGATGAGCCTTCCAGATGCCCTAGAAAGTACAACCAGACCCAATGGCGTTGCCAGATTGACCAATCCAACCTTCCAAGGTGGAAGATGAAGTATCTGTTCAAGAAAATACGGAGGAACAATGAAGGCGATGGCCGTGGCAAAGCCAAGTACATTAACGGAAAGAATCGAAGCACTAAAGATGCCATTACGAAACAGTAGCAGTTTCACGATAGGCTGACTTGTCCTTGCTTCCCGAACAAAATAGATGATGAATGCTACTACAGCCAAGCAATATGGAAATATCCTCATAACTCCGTGCGAACCAGTTTCCGAAAGCCCATAAATAATCCCGAACACTGACGCACCCAGAAGGAAACTCCCCACCAGATTGAGTGAAGCTGTGTTTCTCGGCTCTTCTCCAATCCTCATCAGTCTCTGTGTACCAATAAGCCCCATCACGCATATAGGAATGTTGACCCAGAAAATCCATCGCCAACCGACAAACGACAAAAGTAATCCCCCAACACTTGGCCCAAGAACTGGCCCTAGACCTAGCATCATACCAAGTGTTCCAAGCGCAGCACCTTGGCGATTACGGGGAATCTGTGTCGTGATAATAGCCGCTGCCGTCGCTTGAAGCATTGCTGCTCCAATACCCTGAATTCCTCTAAACAGAATCAGTCCTACCGCAGACGAAGCGAAGCCACATAGGAGAGACGCAACTGCAAATAGAACCAACCCCGAGAAATAGACCTTCAGTCTGCCGATCCGATCACTGATTCTCCCAAAAATCACGATGGTAGCACTCAACAAAAGGAGATAGAGAGTGATAGACCAAGCCATTTCACTTATTCCCACATCAAACTTCCGCTCTAATGATGGAAGTGCGACATTGATTATTCCAGTGTCTAGTGTTGAGAGAAACAATCCCACGCTGGCCGTAAGCACGATCTGTATATCCCGCCGCTCAACAGCCCTTGACTGAATGATTGCTGTCTTTTCTTGCACTATACGTCACCCCCTTTTCAACGAACTGAGGCGATTGTAACCCGCAGATATTTCACGTATGATCGAAATATGAATATGTACAAAAACATCGCGTCCATCGCTGCCCTGATCGGCGATCAAACTCGAACAACAATTCTGGCTTCACTCGCTGACGGGAAGGCATTAACTGCTGGTGAATTGTCCCGGATTACCAAGGTGTCACCGCAAACTGCGAGTTCGCATTTGACTAAATTAGTGGACGGTGGACTTCTAACCGTTCAGATTCAGGGTCGGCATCGCTATTATCGGCTATCGAGTTCTTCAGTGGCTGAGATTATCGAAGCGATTGCGAAAATTGCACCCCCTTCTCCGATCCGTTCCCTTCGAGAATCTGAACAAGCAAAAAGGCTCCGATTTGCCCGCACCTGCTACAAACACTTAGCGGGAGAACTTGGAGTGGCCTTCACCACTGCACTTGTACAAAAAGGGTACTTTCAAGAGGGGGAAGAAAGCTACCAGCTTACCCCTTCAGGTAGCCAGTGGCTCAACGAATTCGGCGTTAAGACAAACCACACAGAACCGATCCCGCGCCATATTGATTGGACAGAGCGTCGTCACCACATTGGCGGGCCAATTGCTGTGTGTATCACTCGTCGCCTGACCGAACTGGAGTGGATTGCAGAAGGAGAAATTCGACGCTCGATTGTTGTGTCAAGCCTTGGGCGCAGCATGTTTGAACAGGAGTTTCAAATCAAACTGTGGAGTTGAGTGGCTGCAACTGGATTTGAAGTGCCGTCACCGAAGAGGAACAATATCCCATAGCATCAGGAAGACAGGCCGCACAGATTGGCCTGTCTTCGCTTTTCTGAACCCATGACGATACATTGGTCATCCAGTACCCAGAAGCCGTGAGAACGCCCGTTAAACGCCGCAAATGTGGTGCCCGCTTGAAACGGTGTGTGGGAGGGGTGTTCCGAGAAGCGTGTGAAAAGAAGGAGTCCATTCACACGGACTCCCTGCAAACAAACTCCTAGCCCCTTCAACCGCCATTTACGATGCTCCACATCCTCATTTGATGCCAGCGATTCTGAGGGTCAATACGTTGGGAAACCAACCAGTTCACCGCTCCCGTTCGTTGAGTTGGAGTCAATGAAACCTTCAACGCCCCACATAGATGATCAACGAGCGCACCAGCACCATCATGCGTTGCCAAATGATAACGATTATAGGAACGGAGAATTCCATATGTCCTCCGCCAATACAAAGGATTAGCGATTCGTCCCCGAAAGGTACTTAATAATCTCGGATCAAGCATATTATTCACCTCCCTTCGTTAAAGCCAATGATCTATAGTGACTTAATGCGATCAAGGGCCATACTTTGGGATAGATGTGATATCGAATGTGTAATGCTCCCGGAAACGCGGAACCCGTTGGCAGGTCTTCAGTCCATGTCTGACCATTAAAATGTGCTAACAACCAACCTACTGCCTTTTCACACGCTAACCAGATTTTCTCTTTTTCCCGTGCCATTTCTTCACATTCGAAGAGATATAGAAGAGAATCCAGTCCCCATGCAGTTTGGCTTGGCAATCCGAATGAGACGGGAACAAATCTCCCTTGGATATCACTTTGACACGACTCTCCGAAACTTCCGTCCAAATGCTGAATTGTAAATAGCCATTCTTTCGCGCGAGACAATGAATGATCACTACTAGCTACTTCTGCTGCCACAAGTGCCTTCACTGCACACCATGTTCCATAGATGTAAGTTGTGCCCCATCTACCAAACCACGATCCATCTGACTCTTGGTGTTTATGAATCCAACGTAATGCACGCACAATCTTGCGGTCGTCGAGTGGGAGTACATGGTTCCTGATGAGGAATTCAACGACCCTTCCTGTTATATCTGGAGTAGAAGGATCGCACATTGTCCGCTTCATATCGTTAGCAGGAATCCATTCCAACCAACGTCTATTGCAATTTTTATCAAATGCCGACCATCCACCGTCGTTGTTTTGCATCCCGAGCAGCCAATTCACACCGATCCACCATGACTTCTCAAACTGCTCCCGGTATGGGTACAGTGCCTCTAAACAAGCCACAGTATCGTCGATGTCAGGATGTATCGTATTGTTGCTTGAAAATGCCCATCCCCCCGGTTGACGCGGGTTTTTCAAAAACCACTCTCCAACATTCCTTTGTTGTTTAGATGCTAAATATTGAATAGCCCTTTCAACCGCTTTAGTTTGCAGTCGTACGCCAGTTGCTGAAATCGCATTAACTGCGAGAGCCGTATTCCAAATATGTGCATCACACGTTTGCTGGTGGCAATATCCTGTTTCCTGCTCCAAGTAAAGTGCCCGACGTAAGGCGTGAATCATATTTTGAATGTCAGGATGGTCAACTCCATATCCAAATGCGCGTAGCGCAAAGATAACCAGCAGTGTCGACGAGTGATACCCTGCTACTGTTCCATCAGATTCTCGTCTCTCCAACACCCACTTCAAACATCGATACAATCGTCGATGTGCTTTAGGTGATAGTTGTTTGCTCACGTCATGTTTTTCTGTGTAGTGCTGCGACTTCACCATTAAATTCGTCAAGACTGAGTTTTTCGGCTTGTCGGAAACGAACTTCAGCGATGATAGCAAAAGCATCGGCGCGACATGAAGGCGTGTGAATGTCACAATGTCCCAGATTCCAACAGGAAACCACTTTGAGAACAAGAGTAGATAAATCTTTGGTGATGGTAACCATGACCACGAAATTTCGCCGCCTAAAGCCAAGAATACTTTCGTAAGATTCCTGCACTTTTTCAATCCACCACTTTGCCGAATAAACGCCTCGGCAAGACGCTGCCGATCATCATACCCATCCCAGTATCCATATAGTTGAAGGGCGTAGTAACACTCCACAGTAGTCGATAAATCCCCTTGACCTGTGGGATAGATGCTCCATGCGCCATCACTTCGTTGAGTTGCGAGGATTTGCCGCAGGAGTAAATTCGTCCAATCGGTATCCGATACCCCTAATAAGTACAAAGCAATTGACGTTTGTGCATTAGGCATAGCTCCAGTATCAAAGCAATCTATCCAAACGCCTTGTGGTGTTTGACTTTTGAATAACTGCTGTAAAGCAGTTTGTATAATCGCATCCAATTTATCCCCGCGCGGACTTACGAAAACAGGAATCGTGCCAAATGATGCAACAATTAGCCAGAAGCGATCTCCCTTCATCTGACCCGAGCCAAATCATATTGTCCAAATTACCAAATACGGTATATAACCATAACTTCAAAACCGTTCTCCATGAAACATCACTCCGATTCGATTGCACCCCCAACGTCCGAATACACATCCACCCGAGAAGAACAATTGCTAACGCACGAAAAATCAAGTGGTCTAACAATTTATCTACGCTTGCAGCTAAAACAATCTGTGCAATACCAAGGAGAACCCCCACAATCATTAGAATGCTTCGCTTTTGTACTCGACTGGAGGTGGGCAACAATAAACCCGCGAGAAGTGCGTTATCGATTGTGACAACGAGAGCGATCAGGATAATTCCTAAAAATTTCGCCATATTTCACCTCAAATCAAAGACTCCACTCTACATCCCCAATAAAACAACCGGGGAAATTAGTCGGGCAAGCTGGATTGCTCATCTCTATCGACGTGTTCTGTCTTCAAATCAAAATGTATTCATGAACTGGACAACCATTCGAACTTACTAGACAAAAGTCAAATAGAAAAACTAGTGCAATACCCCTCCCCATCAAATGTCTCAAGTGATTGGCCCACGCTTCTTCGCCATGCGAAACGTATGCTACACGGTAAGTCCAATCAGAATTGAGGAGGTTTTACAGTGGGAACATTTGGCGGCTACACACAATGGGCAGTCGTTTTCCTGATCATCTTTGTGTTGTTCTTCTTGCTTGTACCGGGCTACGGCGGCGGCTTTGGCGGCGGAGCAGGTGCTGGCGGCGGAATGGGCGGCTATTAAGAAACGCAGCTTCTGAAAGGAGTGAAATCAATGGGTGGCGCATTTGGCGGCTACACTCGTTGGGCAGTTGTGTTCCTGATTATTTTCGTTCTGTTTGTCTTGATTGCACCTGCTGGCGGTGGCGGGTACTAAAAGTTCAGGGCAGCCATGCAACGTGGCTGCCCTGTTTCATCTGTTACGATATTTTGAGATCGATTGTTTTTGTAGGCCCGCTATGAACTTGAATCTCAAAGGTCAAAGCGACCTCTGTACCGGGTTTAAGGTTCGCAGGGAGTGTGAACGACTCACTGAACATTCCTGCACCGTCTGTCTGCATTTGTGTGTGCTTCAGAAGGCTTGAACCATGTGTGACTCCCGATGACAAGTCGGCGGAAATGGCATCGTTGTAAAAGTCCGACGCTAAACGACCACTGATTTCAATTGTCTGTCCGGGTTTTACACTTTCAAGATTCGTAGGTGATGTGACCACAAACGATTGACCCTTCGGCACTACCGTCTGCGGTGCCAAGCTCCACTGCGAACCACTCCAAGACGCTCCCATGAACAATCGCTGCTGCAAGAATAAGTCAGCGTAATAGACTGGGATATAAGTCGTATCAACGCCACTTGCCGGGTCTTTCGCAACTAACTTGGGTGCCCTCAAAAATTCATCCTGCACCGCGCCGATAGAGAATTGCATTTGTCCTGCGGGTGGATTTCCAACGGACGGTGCCCCGGCCACATTCACCTCCCACCCGTTGGGGGTTGTACCGATGTCCAACGAGTTGCCATTCCACGTTGCTTGCACTCCAACTGATTTCAATGCCTCTTGCAAATAGTAGACAGGCACCCAACTTGTCAGTTTTCCTGACCAAGGATCGTTTGCGACAACGTGCTCAGGTTGTAGGGTTGCTTGCCCTGTCACAGAAATTGTCGTAGGCGCATATGCGACCTGCGTGGAAGCGTGCGCTACAACTGGCATTAGACCTTGTGAAGCGATGGCTCCGGCAGCGATTACTCCAATTACAGCAGCTTTATTTTTCACTGCTAATTCATCCTCCCAATGGTTATGCAGATTTCGGCTCTCATGGCCGTTGTCAGTGATGTAGACGGAGAGGACACGGTGGAGGTTACGGAAGTTGTGCGGTAAATTATGTATGTCACCCACACCATTCGGGGTTACAGAATTCGGAAAGCATATCCCTTCGCTTTGTAGTAACGAATAATGTCCGGTAATGCTCGAACTGTTAATTGGCTTTGACTGATTCCGTCATGAAACAATACAATCGACTCCGGCCCTGCGTTTCTTTCAACATTATGCACAATGTTCGCAGCCGACTTCGCTTTCCAGTCCAAAGAATCCACTGTCCAGAACACAACAGGGTGCCCCATTTTTCGGATGACGGGTATTTCTCGACGATCTATACCCCCATATGTGGGGCGATAGTACAAAGGCTTGTGCCCGGTCACTGCAACGATGGCTGTGTCAGCCATTTTGATTTCGGATTTGACCACAGATTCTGGCGCGTGGGTCAAATTCCTATGATCATATCCATGACTTCCGATTTCGTGCCCCTCTCGCTTAATTCGGCGAACAATTGCAGGTAATTCACGGCACCGATACCCAAGAACAAAAAAGGTGGCATGAACGTGCTCACGACGCAATACGTTAAGGATTTGAGGCGTGTAAACCGCGCCCGGCCCATCGTCGAAAGTCAGGTACAGAACCTTTTGCCCGGCTTGAACAGGTTTTGTATTCACAAGACCCAATGTCAAAAACAAAATGCCGCAGGATATGACAGCAGCAACTCGAATCAGCAATCTACTTTGTAACACGAAAAACCACCACACAATTATGTAAGGTTATCCCAATCGGCTTGTGGATATGTTAAAATTGTCCACACATACTTGATTGAGAATGTTCGAAACACGTAATGGCGCGGGAGGGATGTGAATGGGCAAACAACAACCTTTCAGATGGTACAGGATTATCGGGCACCCTCAGGACGGTCGAAGCACCGATTTCGTATATTACGTCGAGTCCTCATCGTCTCACAACGTGATCAAATATTACGGAAAGTGGCGCAAGTGTGAAACGGAGAACGGTCGCATCACTGTTCAGTTCCCCTTCCACGAGAACGGCGTCCAATTGATGCCGCCAACGTGGGTTCCCGAACGGGCCGAGCCAATCGACAGTAGCGTGACCACGGTTGTCAAAGTGATACCTGCTACCCGTTACGTTTGCGAGTGCGGGAAGGAACATGCTTCTGAATTTCCATGACCTTCGATGTGGTGTAGTTGTGGGAGAAAGGCATATCCAGTTGGAAAGATACCGTCTCAGGAGAGATTCCAACAACACGGAAATCATCCCTTGGAAACTGGTACTTTACCAAGTAAACTTATCAGGGTCAATCAATCTTAAACTCCGAACGTCCTTAAAGTGACCGTGGCCGAAAGGGCGTTCAGGGATTCACATTCACTATGTGCGCAACTCGTAGTCAGCCTTCATTATTCAAAATTTCCTCCCGTTCTTCCTCTGATAGTTCATCGAATTCAAGCTGCTTCAAAATCTTTTCGACCACATCTATCGGTAGTTTCGCTTCTTTTAAGCGCATCAAAACATACTCTCGTGGTGATAAATCCCCCAAAACCTTACCCCATTTACTCGGTATTTGTTTGGCACCGACTTATCGTATCAGCTTTGAATTCGGTCATCTGTCGAACCGAGTCGACGTCTCGTATTTTGACCCGACTTCCATCAGAACATGCCGAATGAGCGTGTAAAACTTATACACGACCACATATGCAACCAAGTACGAAATGAACGTCCACGCGAGGTTCCAGCCGTTCCCGTAGCTTGCGTGCCCAATAAAAACGGCAAAGCCTTCGAGCAGTGTAGTGCTTATTGAGAAAACCAGTACCATAGACAGCGACCGTCCGAATCGCCGAATCAATACAATGCACCAGCACCCTAGAACCGGATACAAGCCCATGTTGAGCGGCAATGCAGAAAACGTCTCTATGCGCGTGTATGGGGCCAGATTCCACCATTCCAAGCCGAATCCAACAGCGTTAATCAAGAATGATACAACGGAGGCAAAAGGGGCCACTGTGAGGACTGTAAGAGGATGATTGCGATAGAGAAAGGCACCAAGAATCCAAGGCAGAACGAAACCGAGCGCGATATTCAGCAGCATAGTTCCGTCCGCCTTAGGGCACGAAAACTACTCTGTACTGCGAGGGTTAGGCGCCCCCCGACCATTTTGTGGAAATTACATAATGTGTTGCAGGTGGCCATGTGATAGTTCACGCCATTGCTCTGATGAAACCCTGTCTGAAAAACCCGATGAAGGTCATTTTTCTCGCGCAACTGCCTACATTGGATACAATATACTCTCAACTCATCTGTCAAACTCATCACGTCACCGCCGTC
Source organism: Paenalicyclobacillus ferrooxydans (assembly GCF_001399675.1). GTDB lineage: Bacteria > Bacillota > Bacilli > Alicyclobacillales > Alicyclobacillaceae > Alicyclobacillus_B > Alicyclobacillus_B ferrooxydans. Next base: position 369,688 of record NZ_LJCO01000008.1, on the reverse strand, counting down.
CACTGCAATATATCTCCAGTTTACCGAGTTCTTCTCGTGAAATCTATACGCTCATATTCACCTTTGCAAGCTGCTTGCATTCGTATAGTCGTTCATCGGCTATCGCATAGCATTCCTCCAAGGAGTCACCTTCGATTCCCCACACGGCCCCTCCTACACTAACCGAAAGCCCGTCCGACTGTTCCTCAACTGCCCGCCGAATCCTCTCCATAGCGGCAAATGGGTTGGCCTTGTCGTACTGCATGAGCACGGCAAACTCATCTCCACCAAATCGAGCCACCAGATCACCAACTCGTACGTTCCGACTAATGATACCAGCTATTTGCCGTAGTGCATTGTCCCCCGACGGATGACCTTCCGTGTCATTAACCTGTTTCAGGTCATCCATATCCAGCAAACCAAACACAAGCTGGTTGCCAGAAGCCTCGCAGTCCTGTAATAATTGAGGGACTTGTGCTTCTAAACCTCGGCGGTTGAACAATCCCGTAAGGAGGTCACGGTGACTCGCTTCCTCCGCGATTCTTCCTGTTAGAATGAAGTCAAGTGCCAACGACACCTGTGCAGCGCAGGAATCCATCAGTGCGGTTGCCGTTACGACAGACACCCGATCTGCGGGCTTTGTACGTGCGACAACAATCGCTCCGATCATTTGCTCACGTGAAACCAGAGGCCAGATTCCAACTTCGAGCAATCCGTATTCTTTCCATGCTTCTTGCAAGTCGAATGGCATACCCTCAATTAGCATCCATCGTTCCATGAGCGGATGTAGCAACTCCATCTGACCTAGTGCTTGGTCAACATCGGCTTGCAATCGTTCTTCATCGCTTGCAAACACACCCCACGATGCGTAGACAGTCGGATTTTGCGGCGTTACGCCGTTTGTCAGAACCCGTTTCCGATATACAAAGAATCCAGAGTCAGCGTCGGCGAACTCGCGCAAATCCGTAGCGGCCATCTCAAACAGTTCCATACCACGTGTGGCACGCGACCACTCCCGTGAACGATGGCAGAATCCACGCAAAACACTCTCGTTCAACCGAGTCACCCCCTTAAAACATCACAAAGCCCCTCCGCCATTATGACGAAGAGGCTATACACTGTACCTATCCCGAAGCGGCCTCCCGAAGGAGGTTACGCGCTTGATTTGTCTCTTCCCGTTTCCTATTCGATGAGTGTTTCCGAATTCCTCCATTGAAACCGCGTGAAATTCTTCTATTGAGGAAAAAACTTTTTCACTCGTATTACGAAATCCCCTCCAAATTATCGACGTATTTCCGCAGTCTCTGTATTCTCAAAATATGAACTGCCGTAGACGTGGTTCTTCTAGCTACGCACTCTGCTGAGAGACCGTGTTACAATTCACTATAGTTTTTACATGGGAGGCCACTTCAATTGCTTGATACTCAAGACCCTATTTTCCAAAAGCTTCATGGGGCAGTGTACACCAATCCAGAGGTCGTAAATTTAATACTTGATCTTGTTGGGTATACGGTTGATAAACCCCTATTTACTCAACGGTTGCTTGATCCATCAGCCGGGGATGGTGCCTTTTTGATTCAAGCTGTCTCGCGGTTGCTTTCATCGTACAAAAAGCGCAATGGAAGCATCCGAGATACGGTCGAAGCCTTGTCTTCGTGCATTCGTGGAATAGAAATAAATCCACAGGCTCAAGGATTGTGTAAACAAAATTTGAAAACTGTGATGAGTAGCCACGGCCTTACCAACATCGAAATTACTCAACTCCTAGACAAGTGGCTAGTATGCGAGGATTTCCTACTCTGGAACAGGGATTTACTGTCTTCAGACGAATATGGAAACTCTCGATTTGACTACGTGGTTGGCAATCCACCATATGTTCGGCAAGAACTCATCCCAGATGCAAAGATGAGTCTATATCGGTCGCTGTACTCAACCATCTACGACCGTGCAGATTTATATGTCCCTTTTATACAGCATAGTTTGGAACTCTTAACCACTAATGGCTCATTGTCGTTCATTTGTGCTGACCGTTTTATGCGGAATCGCTATGGGAAGCGGTTGAGGGATTTTATCGTTTCGAATTATCAATTGAAGTACATTATCGACATGCACAAAACCAGCCCTTTCGCAGACGATGTATCTGCCTATCCCGCGATTTTCGTCATTTTTGATTCCAGTGATGATGAATCGGTTCACGTACTGTCTATGGAGACAGTCGATGAAGATTCATGCGACAAGGCTCGTAGAGTTCTCCTAAATGAAGAGCAGGCAAGTTCCAACGACGGCATTGTATCTCATCGCTTCGATTATTGGGTAACGGGTGATGCGCCGTGGATTTTAGAATCAGCCGACCACCACGCCGTCTTACGCAAGTTGGAGGCGGAACACCCGCTAATCGAGGACGAAACGCACGGTATCAAAGTTGGAATCGGCGTTGCAACTGGTGCTGACCGGGTTTATATAGTAAATCCTACAAAGCAAGACATCGACATTGAGGCGGAGGCTCTACTGCCAATCGTGACGACACGTGACATTGCCAGCGGCGAGATACGATGGAGTGGCAAGTACGTTATCAACCCGTTCATGTCAGACGGTTCTCTTATTGATTTGGACGAGTATCCAAAGTTGAAGAGGTACTTTGACATACATGGAGAAGTTGTAAAGAACCGCAACGTGGCGAAAAAATCGGGTGCAAAATGGTACAGGACGATTGATCGAATTTATCCTGAACTGGTTGGTACGCCGAAGTTACTGATTCCAGATGTGAAGGCGGATAACCACATCGTAAAGGATGAAGGTCGCTACTACCCGCACCACAACTTGTATTACGTGTTACCGGGAAAGTGGGACATTGATGCGTTGCGTGCCATTCTGCTCTCATCTGTGGTTCGGTTCTTTATCTGGTCATATGCGGTCAAGATGCGTGGCGATTTTCTAAGGTATCAAGCTCAATACCTTCGCCGAATCCATCTTCCTATGCTTGATTCCATCACCGATGAGCAGCTAGTTGCACTGAAAAATCCAGCTTTAATGGCGGACAAAGAGACATTAGATCGACTTGTTGCTGAAATTTACGGTTTGACGGATTCAGACCTAGAAGTAATTCGCAAAACTGTAGTTTGACGGAGGAACACGCTTTGAACATCTTCATTCCAGCAAAAGATGAACTAGACGAACGAACCAAGGAAGCCATCCGCTTTTTTTGGACAACCCGCTTATCACAGCAAGGGAAAAACATGGATCGCGGCGTGCAAAATCAAGGCACACGCGGCGCAGTTACGGGCGGTAAACAGTTAGATGGTTTCTTGGAAGTGCTTAGGTGGATTCTGTTGAAAAACGGGGTAACTGAGGACGAGATATTCACGTCTGGAAAGCTAGAGTTGCCGGGGTTCTATCGCCCATCAAAGCAATGGGATTTGGTCGTAGTTCGGCAACAGCAATCGGGAGAAAAACGATTGATTGCAGCGGTGGAACTGAAATCACAAGTTGGTTCATTCGGTAACAATTTTAATAACCGCACTGAAGAGGCGATGGGCAGTTCGCTGGACATTCTGACGGCTTACCGTGAAGGAGCTTTTGGTGATTCCGCACCTTCACCGTGGTTAGGCTATCTGATGGTTTTGGAAGAGTCCCCAAAGTCAACGGTGCCTGTTCGGGTGGCCGAACCTCATTTCAACGTCTTTGAGGAGTTTCGAGATACATCCTACGCACAACGGTATGAGTTGTTTTGCAAGAAACTCTTGTTGGAGCGAAACTATACGGCTGCGGCGTTTCTCATGTCAAATAAAAGTTTCGGGCCGGAAGGGAATTACGGCGAACCGTCTGACGACTTGACCATGTACACTTTCGTTCGCTCGTTGGTCGGTCATATCGTCGGTTCATAAGTCAAGGTATTCCAGTGTCCCGGAAATCCTCCGGGACATCTTATATCCAGCCCAAAAACCTCAAGGCAATCGAAAATGCGATAATTGAAAACATGCTAATCACGAGCCATAAAATTGACCGACTGGTACGAAACACCTTCTTGTCACGAATGTACGATAACTTCAGCAATTCAAATGCCAGTGTCTTAGATATTTCTTGACTCAATGTATCACCTGAAGCTTTCTGCAATAACTCCCTCACGCTCATAGTGAGTGATGACTTGCGTCTTTCACGAAACAAATCGAAAAATCCCATCTTAGGTGCTGCGTTTATTGAAAACGGAATTTGACTCGCTACTCCATCGGCCTTAACATGACAACTGGCATCCAAAATAGGCGAGATAGAGCGGAGACTTGATAAGATAGTCACAACAATTGCAAATAAGCTAAATATCCCTATGGCCACAACGATAGACAAAACCAATGGATGCCTCGTCTGAATATGCTTGAGCAGGGGAGTTACTAATTCAAGGAAATACCCCGCGATGATTCCGCTGCTGACGATAACAACGCCCGCCTTGGTATCCGTGAACCGAATTGTGTTCTGCGTATCTTCAATGGCTTTATAAAGAAATTCAATTGCCTCCGAAGAAACATTGAAACTTGGCGGGCTAGTTTGCCCCATGCTACTCTTCCCTTCTCACTTCATACCCGTCACTGTGTCCTAACTTGTGAAACCTCATTTTTCCACCCTCGCTGGTTGGCCACAAATCTTTAATTTGTTGACTTACCACGACTGAATCTGTTCCGTCAGAATACTTGCTGGCCTTGTTGATGCAATCACCAAACGCTTTCACATCGTAGTTGTCGTAGGTACCAATTTTCGTAACAACCACTGAACCGTGATCTATTCCAACGCCGCATTGAAAAAGCCAGTCTATGCCCCCGTCTTTCAGCACGGGATTCACTGCGTTTTGCACAACATCAATTAGTTTCAATCCGCACGTCCCAGCTTGTTGAGCAGCCCAAGACTTATTCATTTCAGATTCTTTTCCACCAAAAAACGCCATCACACCATCACCCATGAAGTCCATCACATATCCACCAAATTCCTCAATGGTGTATGCTACTCCCGGAAAGAAGGCATGTAGAGACAGAAATGTTTTTTCTGCTCCAATTCGATGAGCACGCTTTGTTGAGTTTCGGATGTCGATGAAAAGTGCAGTATAGTTGTCCTTTTCGTAGTCACCGAACTCCATCTCTTTTGCATGATAGCCCGGAACAACGTCGGATATAGGTTCGGCCATTTTGAAACTGTCCGTCATACTCTTTGCCATGAGCATTTTCCCACGCGCACGATCAAAATGCTCTTTAACCAGCCTTTTTGCTTCAGTCATGCTGAATGACATGAACCCACCCCCACGCATAGCTAAAACACAAACGTCTGTTCGCATTCATTTTATCATATCTACCAGACACAATGGATTATGAGTCCGATTGGCCACGTTGTCCTAAGGCCATATATGTCCAGATCGAGTGTTCAGGCTATAAGTGAGAATTTGGGCACATCAAAACTCGCCACTTCAGTATGGAGAGTAGTGGCGAGTAGTTATGTAAATCTATGATAGTCACGATGGATTTCACTAATATCTTTACTGCAACCCTTTTCAAATCACAACCCCATAAAACTCGCGCCGATTCTTCCCCTTGACCTCCACCATCACCTCATCTCCCACATGTAACAGCCGGTACATCCTAGGCGTCGATATACTGATACGAACGCCGGGTCTAATTTCCGCCTTGAAAAGGCCGTTATAGACGTGCGTGATTCTGGCTCTCAGCCGAGCCCCCCGTTGAATCCGATCACCAACTGCATGAAAGGGATTCGGCAACAAATCGCGACGTGAAACAAGGGGACCGTTGTTGCCTATCGACACCACTTGAACATTAAATCCTTCGCCGATGTGTCCTACGAGGTTCGTATCCCAATCATAAAACGATCGCGGCATCAAAGCCTGATAGCCTGCCACATTCATGATGTATCCACCGCGAATTTCAGCTTGAATGACACCATAGACTTGTCCGCCCTCAACCACTCGTCGTGCATTGATTTCACGCAGACGCTCAAGCGCCTTTTTACGATTGAGGACAAGAACCGGATTCGCTTCGTCTTCTAGGTCAAAGTCATCGATGACGGCTGAAATCCAATAATTGAGCAAGCGCTCCGGGTTATCCGCAGCGGCTACACCTGAATATTCCTCTTCCATCGGCAAGATGATTTTCGCTGAACCGATGTCTCCGATCAGAAACTTCTTGCGTTCCCCACGTAGTGACACCGACTCCGTACCAAACAGGCGATAGTGTGCGACCGCTGCACTTTTCTTCCATGCCTTAGCCACCGCTGGAAGCTGTTTGTCCGCAATCTCTTCCGGGTTCCCCAGCAGCGCCCCTTCAGCGAGGGTATTCACGTATATGACCTGGCTGTTTTCCATTTACATTCTCCTCTCGGTACTGACTGTGGCATCTTTCGTCACGGTAACACTTAGAGGAATAGGAATCGTGCCAAAATCGTGCCACCTACATGCGATTTTTACGGTTAAATCCACACTTCGGGCAACGCCACTTTCGCTCATCGGGTGTCAACTCAAGATAGGCCTCCTGGCAATCCGGGCACTGTTTCCCCTGTCGACATTCGCTAGGGACGTCAGGTGGTGTTTCTCGCCGACGCAAATCGAATCGATGCACAGATGAGGTGGCTTGCTCCTGACCGCTCTCATTTTTCGTGTGATGTATTGATGCAACGTTCTCCATCAAATTGGCCATCTCTAACGGGTCAACATCCAACTCCTGTTGTCTGCCCATATCTTCCTCAACGGATTCGTATGGATCCGTCGTCGCCAAGGCTTGCACGTGTATCACCTCATTCGGGTTCGCCGTCGGTTTCACAAACGATGTTTCTCCCAAAGCCGTCGCATCCAACGTATGTAATGCCACGTTCGTGGTCGATAAATCAGACGCTGCTTCCTCCAGACCTCCTTGTACTAAGCCTAACGGAGTGAGCTTAACTTCACTCCGCCTCAATCGCAGGAACAAGTGAGTAGTACCGGGTCTGCCAGCGTCTGATGGTGAACTTAGAAATCCCCGCTTTTGCTTGGCCCAAGTATCGGCCACCGATGTATAACCGATAAATGGCACCTGAGCCTGGTTATCAAGGGTCAACAAGAATACGGCTTCATCTTTAGTGAGGCCATACGACAAGTCCTCAATCCGAAAACGCGGATCCACCTCTTCCCTTGCACTCACTCGTCGGTCAATATTGCGGTTGTCAAACCAAAACCAATTTAGCTTATTCTCCATTTTCGTTTCTTTGACATTGACCACCGTACCAAGTGCGTCCTCAAAAAACTTTGCGTCATTCGAGGATGGTGCGGGAAAGACAATCTTGTTACGACAGTTCCCCTCCACGACTTCAAGAAACTTTTTACTCACATCTTGTAACTGTGATCGCGCTTGAATGGCCAGCATCATGGCGACCCGATATTTCCGGATCTGTGAGAACGCCTCAATAAACGAATCGGTTCCGAACACTGAAAACTCGTCAGCGTATAAATACACTGGCCGGCGTGTCCACTCACTACCATCTCGACTCAGCGCGTACGTCTTCATGGTGATGAGGAACAGCTTCCCGAACAGTTTGCCAAACGTGCGGTTGCCGGTAATGACGACAATTAACCGACCAGGCTCTTCTTTGCCCGCCCGAAAGAACGACTGAAAATCAAACATCGGTAGTTCGCCTCGGCGCAGAACCTGCCGCATTCGCTCATTGGTCGCGAGCTCGTTGACAACAATTTTGAGTCCCTTCGTGATTTTCTCCAGGTGCTCCAATTTGGCCTCTGTTCGTGTGTCCATGAGGAATGAGCGTGCGGCGGATAACACCAAGCTGCGATGGTGCTCCTCCATGTCATCATATCGAGCCTCGATATACGGTCGTTCATGCGCCCACAAGTCTGAAAGGCTGCCACCATCGTCCTTCTTTCCCTTGCCATGCTCTGCTGTTCGCCCCAGTGCATGGTCATACACCATCGTACACACCGTGCGAAAATGTACAGGGTCCGTGACAAGCTCTGCAAATTGAACGAAGTCCGTCTCCGGCCAAAGTGGCACTTGGACCTGTATAACCGTACGAACGAGATCGTCCTGGGCATTCTGAAAAAATGAGTCCTGCTCGCCCATCTGCTCCTTCAGCACAACGCGGACGTTATCCACGATATCCGCGATATCCCCGCCTGAAAATGGATTGAAAGACACCGTGCTGACATGCCCCGATCCTCCCCGTAGGTCGATAACGTCTCGCTTTACGCCAAGCTTTGTTGCGAAGTCGAGTGCACTCTGTGCAAATCCTCCATCGGGATCGAGAACAATCACGTCCATCGGATTTCCGTCAGCCATTCTGCGGATGTCCTGATACACGCCCTTCGTCAAAATACGGCTGGTCTTCCCAGTTCCCGTACTCCCGACAACCAGTGTGTGAAGAAAGCGATCTCGCCCCTCTAATACAATCGACCGACCATTATCTTTTCGAACCCCAATCTCGATGTCAGCCAGCGCGTAGTCCCCATCTTCCCGATCTCGTTTCTGTACGGTAGAGGCACTGGCTGTCCTACAACGATGAAGAAGGTTGGTTCGCGCCCTGGGTGACATCATTCGATATGTAAGAAACGTCACCGCGGTCATGATTGCAATGAGGATGACGGCGGCAATGAGCCAAGGACTCTGATGAGCCAATGGATTCATCGAATTCAGGTTGGGGAACACACTTTGCATCTGAAACTGTGGATGAAGGAAGTCTACACTGTTTGCCCCGTTCACAGGTGTACGCTCGGCATGTTGTGTCGGATGGATAAGCGACGATTGCCAACGCACCACAGCCTGATGAATACGTACCAGACCAAAACCCAAGCCACCAAGAACGAGGACACCAGCGATTGTGGCACCTAACCCCAATGCTTTATAGAGGAATTTGTAAAAGAAGAAGACAACCAGCCCTGTACCAAGCACGATCCAGACTGCCCCTGGGATAATCCCCAATCCGTGCATGATGCTCGAACCGGGTATGATTGTCGGTGGTTGCATACCCTTCCCCTTCCCTCATTCAAATCTTTATTGTATCTCTGTCGAAACTCGTGTTCCGTTTGTGCATGTTAATAGACGATCAGTCCAACAAAAGCCAACACCGCAAGTCCCCCGATTAAATGGTCCACTGGGCTTCCGGTACGCACGAGCCGAATGCCTTGTCGATGTTTCCATGGCCACAACAACGGCACCCCACCTGCAACCGCATCTGCGGCCATGTGCAGAGCGTAGCCAAGAACAAGCCCATCTGCGACAAATACGAAGTGCAGGTGGGTAAAGCCTTTGAGTGCTTCAATAACACCCATTGCAAAGATAAAGAGACCTACGAGACTATGCGTAAAGGTCCGGTGAGGGGTGAACATCGCGCCGACTGTCCAACCTGCCAGTAGAATGGCGGCAGACAGCGGTATGTCATGATGTAGCCCAAGATAAACCACCCCGGCACCAAGTAGCCCGAGTCCGGCAAGACGAGATGTGTTCCCTTTCGTACTACTCAACCATCCAAAAACAACCACAAATATCCAGGCAGTCATGGAAGTCTCAAGGTGCAATAACAGGATGGATGCAATTAGGACCCCGATGATCGCCAGTTGACCGATCCGTTCCACCTTATGCGCCATCGTCGAGTCCGCTTGATCCAAGTCTGGAATGATACTCCCGACAACGGCAGCAAAAGCCATCGTGGCCACGGTGGCCAGTGACGTCGAGCCTGATGAACTGTGTAACATCTGCCTCAATGGTTCCGAAGGTGCATGTTCAATGAGCGGTAGCAAAGTCGCTGCGCCCAGTGCCCCTATGGCCATGTGGGTTCTTCCAAGCATGATAGATAGCCCTCCTCGTGATGCGGACTTTCCCTAGGCTATCACGTCTTTGGGTATACCGTTGATGGTTTTTGATCCAATTGGAATGAAGGTAACTCACTGGTCGAGTCGATGCTTGCCATCTTCGTGTCATTCGTTATTCAGTGAAACGATTGAGCGGCAATTTCGAATCCCATCGCCTCACTGATTTGAATTGTCTTGCGATGTCTTATCCATACGCTCAGGTTGCTCATCCCTGGAGGGCTTTGATGTACCGTGACATTTCAAACGCCGTATCGCCATACGTCTCAGACGATAAGAGATAAAGGTTTTCCCTTGCGCGAGTAATGGCGACATAGCAAAGGCGGGTTTCTTCACGTACCCCTTCTTCTGTCAGCGACTTTTTGTGCGGAAGCAGTCCTTCGACCAGACCTGTTACAAATACCGTTTCGAATTCCAATCCTTTGCTCCGATGAATAGACATCAATTGCACAGCGTCCCGCTTTGGCGATTGACTCCACTCGATAACCCAATCCACGAACCGTAAGAACTCAGGTATGGTTTCATATCGAGTGGCGGAATGGATGAGCGAGTCGACCCACTTTATCGGCTCTAAATCATCTTGAGACCGAACAAGCCCGGGTTCAGCTTCAACGAGCCATCGGATGGCATCCGCTGGAGACAAGTGTTTCTCGAGTTCTGTGATGGTCCTTATAAACGCTTGGCACTTCTCATGATTTTTCACAGCTTCCCAGCCACCCTGTTGCACGTCGCGTACGACTGCATTTGGTACAAATCGCTTGGGACGGTTGATCAGTGGTCCCCACAGTGTCGGATCCGATTTGTCACACACCATACGAAGGTAATCGAGAATCACCTTTACATCCCGGCTTTCATAGAAATGGCTGTCCCCAACAATCTGATAAGCGATCCCACGTTCGGCCAGAGCCTCTTCATACACGCGGGACTGTATATTCGTCCGATAGAGCACGGCGTACTCGTTGTACGGAACTTCTGGCCACCTTTCTTTCATTTGCTGAATTTCATTCGCGACAAAACGCGCTTCCTCCACGTCTGACTGTACAGTCACAATCTGAACAACGGCACTTTCAGAGATGCCACGGTTCGCCTGCACACGCTTTTCGATCTGGTGCCCTTGGTTCAATTCGATAACACGATTCCCGAGATCGACAATCAGGTCATGCGACCGATAATTCATCGACAGCACGACTTTCTTCGCATTCGGAAACTGCCGTAGAAACGACTGCATCAGCGCAGGCCGGGCACCCCGAAATCCGTAAATACTCTGCCAATCGTCACCAACCACACACAAGTTCCGCGTCTTTTTCACCAATTCACATAAAAACAGCCACTGTATCTGGTTGACGTCTTGAAACTCATCGACCAGAACATAGTCAAAGCGATTTTGCCACTGTTGTGCGAGGTCAGGGCGCGTCTGAAACAGGCGCACAGCATGGAGTAGGAGGTCCTCGAAATCCAGCTTCTTTTTCTCTAACTTCAGATTCTCATATGCCTTGTACACCTTCCCTAGTGCCCCGTCAACCTGCATCGGCCAAAGTGCATTCGCCTTTGCGCGACACACGCCAAGAGTCGCCTCGTTCTGCGCCAAAATCTTCCCTACCCCATGACGATTGTGTGACCCGCCTGGTGATTCCAGTACCTGTTCAATCAACCACGAAGGTTCCGTTACCACACTCCAACCCTGACCGAGTTGCGGCATCACCATACGGTAGGCTATCGAGTGAATCGTTCCGATGGTAATCTGATTTCCACGGCTCCCAAGGACAGCAACCAATCTATCCTTCATTTCGTCTGCCGCCTTACGGGTGAACGTACACGCAAGAATCCGTTCCGGTTTCACGCTGTTTTCTACAAGTAAGCTCATCCTCGCAATGAGCATCGCCGTTTTTCCTGACCCAGCCGCCGCGACAACAATACATGGACCGTCTTTATGGATCGCCGCCTCTCTTTGTCCAGCATTGAGTTCTACTACGTTTGGCACGAACGTTCTCCTTTCGTCCCGTGATATGTCTGGATTGAATGTATGGTCCGAGTAGTCATCCGCGGTTATGGACGTTGCGGATATCATCTGGATTTGCTTGTTGGGAACTTCGGGAGCATCGTCACGCAGGGTGGATGGGATTGATTTGGACGTCGTGAGGGGGCGGTTACCGCGAAAGCAGGATTCAGCATGCTGATGATGCTTATTCGTCACGAGGCAATACGTCGGAGGGCGGATTCGAATTCTCCGGATGTGCATAGGGATCGGCTTGTCATCACACATGCATGCAACTTCGGCGCGTGCCTCGTACAGTTCATGGAGAAGTTCCTGAGTGGCAGCATCGCCTTGTATCAAGTCTGCATACGCAAGTTTGAAGTTGCGCCGTCCTACGGTAGCCCGAATCCAAGTCCCCATCTTGTACCCCTCCCCGACGATTACAGCAGGATATCAGATACAGGGTAGCTGACACGTGATGTGTTCGAACGCCAACTTTGTGCCACATCCGCATTCTCGTACGGCGTGTAGTAGTAGGAAAACGAGGCGTCAAAATATACCTCATCCCCATCTCCTGAGGTATATCGACAATGTCCTTCTTCAGAATTCGCTGCGTATGTTCCACAGCTATTGATAATTACATAACGATATGGTTATTATATTGGAGAGGAGTGATGTACATATGAACTTTGAAAGCCTAGCGGATGCCCTAAAAGCACTGGCAGATCCGACACGGCTCAAGGTCATTGCTTTGTTAAATATCCGAGACTGTTGTGTTTGCGAATTGGTTCCTTTGTTTGGGATTTCGCAGCCTGCGGTATCGAAACACATGAGCAGACTTAAGAGCGCAGGCATCGTGAAAGAAACCCGCAAAGGAATGTGGGTGTTTTACTCGCTCAACCGTGATCGATTGAATGAGATTGGTGTATCGCTAAACAATTTGCCTGACATGACGAATGAACTAAATGAGCTTCAAGAGAAAGGCTTACTCGTCCAGTGTGACGGTGCGATGAATTCATGACATTCATGACATGGTTAGCGATCGGCGTATTTGTGATTACATTGGTGTTTGTGATTTGGCAACCAAAAGGGCTGTCAATTGGTTGGAGTGCGTTAGGTGGGGCAGTTCTTGCCTTGCTGCTTCACGTCGTTCATTTGGGTGACGTGTGGTCTGTGACCAAAATCGTATGGGATGCGACACTGTCCTTCGTTGGCATTATCATCATTTCGACCATTCTTGATCAAATTGGATTCTTTGAGTGGGCAGCCTTGAAAATGGCACACGCTGCGAAGGGGAATGGACGGAAGGTATTTCTTTTCATCTCTATCCTCGGTGCGATTGTTGCCGCGTTTTTTGCAAACGACGGTGCCGCACTCATTTTGACACCGATCGTGCTTGAAAAAGTAAAACTTTTGAAGTTCGACATGAAGAAGATGTTTCCGTTTATTTTGGCAAGTGGGTTCATTGCGGATACCACTTCGTTGCCACTCATCGTGAGTAACCTGGTGAACATCGTGTCGGCAGATTATTTTAGGATTGGCTTTATTCGATATGCCCTTCACATGATTGTTCCTGATTTATTCTCATTCGGTGCGAGTCTCCTGATGTTATATCTGTTCTTTCGCAAAGATATTCCGAAAGAATACAATCCGAGTGATTTACCAGAAGCCACACACGCGATTAAGCACAATGGCATGTTTAAAACATCCTGGATTATTCTCGTAATTTTGCTCGTCGGCTACATTTTGACGGAGCTTCTCCATATTCCGGTATCTGCTGTTGCTCTTGTGATTGCGCTGGTCTTTTTAATTGCAGGGACACGAACCAAGACCATTGCCCCATGGAAAACAATTCAGTCTGCACCGTGGGCAATCGTTGTGTTTTCCATTGGTATGTATGTGGTCGTGTATGGACTGCGAAATGCAGGGCTGACCAAGTTGTTGGGTCACCTGATGCAATGGTCGACGGGTGGTGGTCTCTATGGCGGTACGCTCTTCACGGGCTTTGTCGCGGCGATTCTGTCAAGCATCATGAACAACATGCCGACGGTCATGATTGATGCACTTGCCATTCACTCAACAAACGCCACGGGCGTGATGCATGAGGCCATGGTGTATGCGAATGTCATCGGAAGCGACCTCGGACCAAAAATTACGCCAATTGGCTCACTGGCAACGCTTTTGTGGCTACACGTTCTGTCACAAAAAGGTGTGAAAATCGGGTGGGGTCAATACTTCAAGACCGGTATTGTGCTAACCATTCCAACACTCTTTGTGACACTGACAGGACTCTACTTATGGCTAACACTGATTCACTAATTTGGAGGAGGAGACTTACATGAAAAAACCACTCATTTACTTCCTTTGCACCGGTAACTCATGCCGCAGTCAGATGGCTGAAGGATGGGCAAGACACCTCGGACAAGGCAAAATTGATGTTTACAGCGCAGGGATCGAGACGCATGGACTGAACCCACGTGCCGTCGCAGCAATGAAAGAGGCAGGAGTCGACATTTCCCATCACAAATCAGAGTTGATTGACCCTGAGATTTTGAATAAAGCTGACTACGTTATTACGCTGTGCGGGGACGCAAATGACAAATGCCCTGTTACGCCGCCAACCGTGAACCGTCTGCACTGGGGATTTGAAGACCCTGCTAGAGCAACAGGATCGGAAGAAGAAGTTACTGCAAAATTTCACGAGGTCCGTGACGCCATTAAAGACCGCATTGCCAAGTTTCTTGAGGAGGAAGTCAGCCAATGACGATCAAACGAATGCACATCGCTGTCAATTGCAGTGATTTAGAGGCGTCCCTGAAGTTCTACCGTGCGTTTTTTGGTGCAGAACCGACGAAGATTAAAGAAAACTATGCCAAATTTGAACTGGATGAACCAGCCCTTCACTTTTCGTTGAACGTACGTCCGTTTGAAAAAGATGGTGTACTCAATCATCTTGGCTTTCAAGTGAACAATACCGAAGAAGTATTGGCAATGGGTGAACGACTTCGCCAAAATCATTTAGTGTTGATCGATGAAATGAACACAACTTGCTGTTATGCCGTGCAAGACAAGGTTTGGGTTTACGACCCAGACGGCAACGCGTGGGAGATTTTCTTCACTAAAGAAGACAGTGAGTTTGAGTCGGCAGACGATGCACGTCATAATCTCTCTCTTTGCTGTGCTCCACCTTCGCAACCAAGCTTTATACAAATTGAAGTTCCGTCGAGAGGGGGTAATGCATAATGCAAATTACGGATGCTGGAAAGATATATGTGGACAGGTTATTGAAAGAACACAATGCAGAAGGTATTCGTGTGATTTTTGCTGGCGCGGGCTGTTGTGGTCCAAAACTTGGATTGTCGCTAGATGAACCACATGACGATGACATTGTCCAAATCATTAACGATATTAAGGTTGCCATCGAAAATCGCGTGGTTCCACATACACAAGACGTTAGCTTAGATTTTAAAAGCACTGAGGCGGGATCAGGGCTTGTCTTGGTCGGGCAAACCAATTGTTAATCCCGTTCAATGCGAAGCGTCTCGAACGACAAGCCGAGACGCTTTCGTTTCATCTGGGGATGTGGCCCAAAGTCTTAGCAAAGTCTGTGTCTATACCTTCTGCAACTCATCACTGTGGCTTTTTGTTCTGTTCATCTGCCCCCAAGTATCATCAAATAGACTCCAATCCTCCCGGTTGTCGGACACCAAGGCAGCGTTTTTCGATGACACAGAGCGAGCCGCCTCCGGCCACGGATAGACTTCCGTTATGGTCTCTCGCTCACTTAGAACTGTCGCCAGGACCTCCGTCATGATTGGATGATATGCATATACCCACGCCTTAGCCGCTTCCCCTGTTCCCGGTACCTGATAGGCAAACGAATTCCTCGAGCTGAGCCATGTTCGTACACGGTCGACGCTACCATTGCTGTACACATCAATGAACCGACACAATCGTGGACCAAATTTACAAAGTGCAGCATATTGATACTGAGCCGTAAACGGTAGGGTCTCCTGCACGTCCAGTAGTGGCCAAAGTGCTTCCATGGCCCGTTTCTCGTGGTCTGCAATTGCGTTTAAGAACCATTCCGGTTCCGTTAGCAATGGTTCAAGCGGTAACAAAAACAAAGAATGCCCATCGTTTTTCAGCTTCGTCATGATTCGCAGAATGCTTTCGTATTGCTGGGCAGGCACCAGAAACAACGTGTCCGTCACGCCGATATGTTGCGTCACCCTGCGGATAATCCCCCGTAAAATCACTGTTCGTTTTGCGTCCTCCATTTGGTCGTACTGCGTCGGCAATACGTACACCCCCATTTTGTACCCATCCTTGCGAACCAGCCATGCGTGCAACCCCTCATTGACGGTTTGAGGGAGCATCATATCCCAGTTATCATAGAGCGCGCCCCGAAGTCTCAATTCAACCAAAATGTCTGTAACGGTGAGCACGCGGTCAATGTCCTTCGGCTTGACTTGGTTACGGGATGCTACCCCCTCCTGTTTCGACCATGTATCCATTGCTGGGTCAGTCAATTTAACCATTGCCTTCAACCGGTTGCTACCAAATTTGAATCTGGGTGAACGATACGCCTTGTGATATGGCTGCTCGCACAACCTGTCCCAAGTGTGGGTTACGAGGTTACGCGCTTGTTGCGGGCTTATCGATAGCAATCGCGCCATTTGTACATACGTCATGAGCGGCATCCGCACGAGTGCCTTGCACACCTCGTCTGCGCGGATATTGGTTTGCTGCTCCCACTGCTGCGACACCTTGCCCATATCGTGGTCCCCCCTCCCCCTGTATGTGACTCGATTTACCACCACCGATTGGCTTTGTGGCTCATGTGGGAGTGGCCCCTGCCGTGACTAAACCTAACGGTTTAGCCCCATCAGGGGCCACCTTGTTTTCACCAACATCCAATCCCCAAAACGTCCTTTACTTCCCCTCGTCACTTTTCCAAGGGCGGTCTGCACCGCGCAATTCGTGATACTGCCTACTCGCACCGAGGATTTCGTGTGTTCTACCTTTGGATTTCGCCTTTGGATTTAGACGATTTCTGTAAATCCAAACCTAGAAGCATTCCTAAATCCAAAGGTAGAGGTGCAGCACAAGCCACATATCGAACGTGTACATCAAAACGGGGCTCGCCCGTCACCTTGTTCCAAATCATCGTCAAAGACAATCGACTGGGGTGATCGCTGGCAAACAATCCATTCGACACACATGCGTTCACGATGGGGGCTACCTCATAGTGATCCAGATCGCGTACTTGGAAATGACCCGTGTGAAAATGAAACACCATGTGAGCGTAGTCGGATGGCCGGTCCGGAAGCATGTTATTCTCCTGCAATACGGATTGTAGGTAAGAAGCTTTCAAATGACCCACCAAGGCTTGCCACATGGGGATTTTCCGAATCATTGGGCGATCTCGGTGATACATCGGCGGCAATTTCTTACGGCTCCTGTGACCTATCATCCAAAGCGGGATGTCTGAAATCGTGACCCCCTCGGATGTAGGGACAAATCGAATATCGCTGGGAAGATGCTCTAGAACGACATTGTTGGTTCGCCACTCATACGAGGCGAGACGTCCAAAACATTCCTCAAGCAGGTAGGTCTCCACTCTCTCCTGGTATTCCTCAATCTGTTCCAATTCGGATGTAACCGACTCGCTTCCGTCTTTGGTGGTAAGGTGCAACAATTGCTCATTCATTCGCGACATCGTCTGCCGGAACAACGAGAGTATTTGAATGGGATCATCACCATTAAAACTACGCACTTCTGGCGGTTCAAGACGTTGTTCTCGTTCCTGTTCCATCAAATCCACATCCTTCTCGTTAAGTTTTTTTTTGCACTGGGATGACCCTACCATGGGGATCACTTTGATACATGCCAATTCAGTGCCAGATGCAAATAAATAAGCCACGTCCTCAGGCGACGTGGCGGTGTATGGGTTTACGATGGTGGTTCAAATCTGAGTGGATTACGTACTCGCTTGGAAGGTTCCACAGGACGCTCTGACTGAATAGCCAGGTTGTTTGACGGCTGCTGTTTAGGTTGGGGCACTCGATTCGTCGGCTCCACATAATGACCAGACTCGACGGACAAACCGAGACGAATGAGTTGTCGCAGTCGCTCACTTCTTCGCTTTTGAGGCGTTTCCATCAACATTTTGTGAATGTCTGCATCGAATTCCTCGTCGTAGGTGAGTGGGAATCGACGGAGTTTGCTCATTCTGCGGCTCCAACGAGCGATACAACATACTTGCACAGTCCCCGCGCAATCGCGAGTTGTGGTTCTGTTGTTTTTTGAATGTGCGGCATCCACTGCGCAAACCGTTGTGCAAATGCATCTCCCGTTCCCCCGGCCAAAAGTACACGATTGAATCGCATGCGATCCGGGTAACGCCGCTCCACACGCCCGACCATGTCCATCCATATGTCGTTCATCGCATTCACGTATAAGTCCGTGATCGGAATAGACAATGTACCATGTTGATACACCAATTCTTGCTGCCCATCCTGGCTACGAATTTGGTATTCCAAGTTGTACGCGTCGGCCCGAACTTTCGGCTGGCGTTTCTCGATCTCTTCGATCACACGCTGGTACACGTCATTCATCCCAATGGCCTCACTCGCCTGCTTTTGAAGCTTCATCCCGCGAAATTCAGTCATATCTAACGTGCCGGATCCACTATCGATGACTAGTATATTTTCCGATTCAATGGATTCGTCTTGAACGTACCCCTCGTCATCAAAATAGGCGTCCACCAAAACGGCAATGGGCTGGCTCAAAAGCTCAAGCTGCTTGACCATCACGACCACTTGTTCGCCATTTTTCGCACCCGTGACAGGCTCTTGGAACCATTTCGTGAACTCAGCCAACTTTTCTTCCCGATAATCTTCATTTGGCAGACCGAATCCCAACGCGACTTCGATCACGCCGGTCTCTCCGTCCATCGTCGCTGCGTCTAGTAATGCCAACCGTGTCATCGTCTGATATGCCCCAAGATGAACCCGCTCCTCACGACCATACGTGCTCATTGGCGTGCTCCCCACAGCTTGTACATCCTGGTAACCAATAACATATTCGCGGCCATGTAACGTGAAAACGTTCGCCCGTGATCCACCACTGGCACGATCTTTCGGCGTTCCAATCGCCGTTTTCTCCTTCTCCTTGTCGTAGAGTCCATAAGTCGAAGCAAACATCCTACGTGAAACGGAGCCATCCTCACGACGAGCGACGAGACAAGTGGTTCCGTTCCCTACATCCAGTCCAATCGATTTCATGCACAATCCCTCCCGAATTATTGTTTGATGGGTCCATGTTTGTGCTGTGACAACATCATTATGGGCCCGTGACGGCACCATCGTGTGCCATTTTGGGACCATTCGTGCAGTCATGGCACCATGAATGTGCCGTCACTGTGCTGTCATGAGACATGTAGTTATGGGTAGCAAACAGACCGGTTTACCATCCCCATTCAATCCGAAAGGCTGTTTTTCGCAAAGACTGTTGCTATGACCCGAAAGTACTACCTACACCGAAACTACTCATAGTCAATTTCAAGGCGGTTGCTCGACTTCACAGATAGTTGGTCGCGGGTTTACACGGTTGAAGGGTATAATGATAGTAGTGAAACTTCCGAACTCAGGAAGGGGGGGCATTGGACATGAATTGTTCTTCATTGACGAAGAGCGAGACAGAGGCAATCGAAAGATTGTACGCCGAAATCAAAGACAAACTTGACGTCTCAAAGGTCATACTGTTTGGTTCGAAAGCGCGAAATGAAGCAAAAGAATATTCCGATGTCGATCTCCTTGTTTTAACCCGGAGAAAGAAAGACAAACAGGATAGGTGGCTGCTGTCTGACATTGCAGCGGATGTCAACATTGACTACGGTGTGGCTTTAGAATGTTTATATTACAATGAATCTGATTGGGAAGTCGGAGATGAAATCAATCCTCTTCTTAAAGAAAATGTAGAACGGGAGGGAGTTCCTCTTGTCCTACAATAAAAAGGCAAAAATGGTCATGTTACGGAAGTCCGAGGAGAAATACGAATCGGCCCTCGACGATTTCTCAAAGGGACGGTACGACAGTTGCGTTAGCAATTTGTATTACTCAGCTTTTCAAGCTACGACTGCCTATATGATCCAACAAGGCGTTTTAGCTAACAAGCACAGACAGGTCAGAAGTTTCGTGAACAAGGAACTCGCAAAAACAGGTTTGATCACGCGGGAATCGGCCAAGCTATACAATCGGTTGATGGATCAGCGTTCGGATGCTGACTATGATGTCCAATTGTTTGAAGAAGACGAAGCTGAAGGATTGTTAACAGGTACAAAAAAACTCCTTGATGAGATTCACAGACTAATCGATTGATCCACATTTTTCGAAGCTCCACTATTGTCGCTTTTGTACTGCGGGCGCAATGAAAACTTCAAACAGATGGTTCGATACAAAGGGCCATATGGAACGGCTCGCATGTTCATCTGTCAGTACATACGCAGCAGGCCGACCGGTCCACAAGTCGACAATAGGTTGAACGAACAATCTTTATCGCCTCTACATCCTGTTGAAGAACAAAAGCACAACGAACATGGCGCTTGTTGCTACAAATACTGGCACTGCAACAGGAATACTGCGTGCCTGTCCCTCTGGAAGATGCCGAAGACTTGCTCGGTAGATCCAAGGCTTCAAAAATGGTACAAATAAAAACCCAACAAACCAGATCACAAGGGCTGGCAGTGCGCCAATGGCTGCCCCAAGTACCATCGACATCTTCCAATCTCCTTGCCCCCACAGCCCGAGAAGAGTCGGGATGTACATCAGCACGGCCACTAAAATGAATCCCACAAGCGACGATTCTAAGGTTTGGTTCGCCACATGCACTCCGAAAAACAGGAGCAGCCATAGCAGAGTCCACTTGTTTGGAATGCGCCGTTCACGAAAGTCAATCCATGCGGCAATTGCCGTATAAACCACAAGCCCAATCCATATCATCAGCTCCGCATATCCATGCCAGTGCCATGCGTTTGCCGGAAACAAATGAAGGAATGCGGTACCCACATTCTCGCCCCCTCTATAACGGTGTGGCGCAGGGAGATTTCCCTGCGCCACCTGAATCTTCGACAGCAAGACTATCGGATGTTTCCAGCCAAATAGTTCTCTGCTTGCAAGTCCCATACATTCGAAATCCCATCCGGTCCTATGTTCCAACCCACACCTGAATTTGCCTGGTCTGTGGAATCGAAGATGAGGGTTCCACCATGTTGAATCCAGGTATCTAATTGTGGTATGACTTGTTCGAGATTCTGTGCAAAGTAACTGTCCTGAACCGCGTCAATCACAATCGTTCCGTACTGATTGATGTTCGGAATGCTTGGCGACGACAAGGAATTTTGTGTCACGTTTTGAACCGCCCGTTCAATTGCTGACACGGCCTGTTGATTACTTCCCCAAGACGCCCCGTCATTCAAAAGAAGAACGGGTTTGTGACTGGGGGATAAGAAATCATTGATAGTGTTGTTCCACTCCGTCGTGGCCCAGGCAGCACTATTGTAGTAATATTCAACCGTTTGGGTATCAACAAATACTTGTCCATTCCCGTAGCGGAAATAGGCAGCCGTTGGTTGTGATCCGTTCGTCGCAAGGATTTGTGCGCCACTCGGCAAATTCGTCAAGTACATATGGGAAGCCCAATTTCCGCTCCACTGCGACGGCATGTTATTCATCACTGGGCCTTTACTCAGTGGCGGCTCTGTCACCGTAATCGAGGACTGCGCAGAAGTACCAGCACCTTGAGCCGTGATCGTATATGTTCCTGATGTATTGGGGGCCGTGTACGTTGCCTGAAACCTTCCGTTCGCATCCGTGGTCACGGTCGTAGGCGAAATCGTACCGCCTGTTGTACTGAACGTAATGACCTCATTTACAAGTGGGGTTCCATTCGATGTCAATTGTCCGCTCACCAAATCACTCTGCCCGATCTCTGGTGTAGATGTGTTTTCTTGAAGTTCGATCTTTGGGGCCCACACCGTCACGGACACGGACGAACTAACGCTATCGACCATCACAGACACCTGATACGTACCTGGTTGATTCGGCACGGTATAGGGAACTGAAAAATCGCCATTCGCGTCTGTCTGCACAACATACTCGCTCGTGTTATTCTGATACGCGGTTCCCTGAAGTGTCCCACCGGTCACGGAAACATTGACCACCTGATTGGACAGTGACTGCCCACCAAATGTGACGTCCCCTGAAATGTCTGTAACGGTTCCTCCCGTCAAATTCTTGGCGATGGCGTTCACACGGAGTGAAGGCATGGGCGCATTCTCTGGGTATGTGACGTTATCCGTCCCTGCCACCCCTGTTTGTGGATTCTCCACTTGAACCGCGAGGTTATCTCCGGGTGCAAACACCCAACTACCGAGCCCGTCATTCCAATTGGACGCATCACTTTGGCCATAACCCGCAAAACCCGTAACGACAATCTTGTCATTGCGCCAAGTTTGAATCGTTGGCTGGACACCGTAACTCGCCGCGTTCCCAGCCACCCACCCCCGGCTTTGGTCACCGATGGTGAGTGTCCCGTTTTGGTTCTGCGGCGTGTTGCCAAAACCATAGCCTGTTAGCGTGAGTTCCGGTCCCCAAACAGACGTATTCCACGCAACACTTTCAATATGTGGTGCGGTGGCCCCCGGAATAATAGCCACACCGCTGTCATTCGCCATCTGCGAAACGGTCTCGGAAACCGGCGTCGATTGTCCCCATAACACCTGGGCCATGTTCGCATTCTCTACACTACCCGCCGCTGTGGTATGACCGAGCATGCCCCACGCGGAGGGGATGACTGCAACGGTCAACACCCCAATCCCAAATATCGACCAAAGGAGTATGTTCATCTCCCGTTCCATCGCTTTCCACCCCCTAACCTACGACTTTGTATGCGTCCATCACCGTGGACTTCATGGGAATCGACAATGCCTCAATCACCGGATACCTTTGAGAAACCTTCTGTAAAAATAGCGGCAGGTAGGAACCTGTGGCCGTCACAATAATTTGATTTCCATTTGAACTGGTAGCACACTGCAAGTTCGTAAAGGCGTGATCCAAGTGAAGGTTGGACGCTTGGGTCTCAAAGAGCGTGTTTGCAACACTTTGATAATCGCTTTGAAGGACCCAATTGACCCCGGTCGAAAACCCCGTTCCGGAACCTGAACTTTGCTCAGCAACTTGGGCCTGTGCTGCAAATGCAGCACTCGTCGCAGCACTTCTCAGAGATGCATAAGCGGTCATCGCCGTCCCAAACCACATGAGCATTGCGAGCACGACCATGCCCAATGTGACAAAGAGAAACGTCAGATTGATGGCAACGGTATACCCGTCCTCCCGGCGTAGAAATGGATAGCAGCGCTTGCTCAGGACTTCCTTTAACTTCGTCATGGATTGGCCCCCGTGTACTGTACCTCGTTCCAATACGATGCTCGCGTGGTCATCGGAACGGTAGCACTGAGAACAGGTCCACCAAACAATGTCAGCGCCCTATCAAATGGCAGCGGTGCATTGTACTGGATTTCAACCGTCGCACTTGGAGACGTTGGTGTGGACGTGACGAGATACCCCGGTCCATTTTGGCCGACCTGTAGTTCGGTCACATGGAAGAGTGTCTGCCCGTTCCATGTCGTGGGCAGGTTCTCCGCTCTTAGATCTGCGTTCATTTGGTTTTGAACATCTTGCACACTACCCGTGATTGCCGCAACCCGTGCTGCGTTATGCGCTACCGTAGCAAGTTCCAATTTCATGACGACAAGCGGCGGGGCTAAAAACAGAATCATGGCGACCGCGAACCCGACACAGATCATGAAAAACGTCGTGATTAAATTACTCGGCAAGAAAAACGCCTCCATTCAGAGAAGGGACAGACCGAGTCCCGGCCTGTCCCTTCCACCTCATGCCGATTACGGAGCCTTGAATCCACCACTTCCCACGGTCGCTTGCCCACCGGTGATACTCCCACTTTCAGCTTGTTGCGCCAACTGTGTGAGTCCTTGTTGTGTACTCAAGCTACTGGTTAGGGTAGATGCGCCACCTTGCGCCTGGCTTACCATGTGACCAATCATGAAATACGCAACGCCACCCACGATGGCGACTGCGAGAATGCTTGCAATCCACCACAGACCGCGGTTGCTGTTTTCCTCCGCTGTATTTGCACGGTCTGACCGAATCCACCTTTTTACGCGAATCCATTGACTCATTCCCTGTTTCTCCTCCCAAGTTTTAAAATAGGTTTTGGAGCACACTTGTCATTGCTTTGACATCACCAGATAGTGCAGCCCAGATGAGACCCGCTAGGATCATGACGACCAAACTTGAAAAGATCCACATGCCTGCGGTCACAATAAACTCATCCATGATTCCGCCGTACTCACCATCAAGCCATCGCCACAACCTTGTGACCCGACCTCGTCTAGACGACAGCACGTATGTCACCTCCACCGTCAAGATACCGAATTGTCTCCTGCGGGGCGTGCCATATTCGTGCCATGAGCCTCCGTTAAAACGGCATCCCAATGAACGACTTCATCATGTAGGCAAACATGGCATATATCACAAAACCAAATCCCGGCATGGCGATGAGCAGCGTGGCATAGAGACCTAGCTGCAGTTGCACGTTTCCATACCGTTTGGCCGCGTTCGCATCGCGAATCTTTGTGTCCAACTGCAAGCTCCGAAGCAGCGCTTCTGCGACAGGGGTTCCATACGTTTCCGACTCAGAAACGATCATCGCAAAGTCTTTTAACTGCGTGATGCCTGTCGATTCGGAGAGTGCATGAAGTGCATCCGGAAGCGTAGTCAACCGCTTCTTGTGGTTGACCTCCACAATCTTCTCGCGCATCGGCGATTCCATTTTCTTTTCCAAAATGAATAGTGTGTCAGAAAGGGTGGCCCCCGACTTCATCAGAAATGCAATCAGTATTTCCGACACACGCGTTTGTTCGCGAAGCCGACGCAGATGTGCCGTACGCTTTGTTCTAGCCACCATCAATGGCATCGCGAATACCAGCGGAATCAAGAAAAGCACAGCGGGCTGTCTCAATAACACACAGAGAGACACAACCATGGCACTGGCAATCATCGCGAGACGCATCCATAGCGTGGCTTTTTCAGGTTCGTCAATCGCCTCCGCTTCCGCTTGCAAGATGGCCTTGTATGTTGCAAGACTGAATCCATGTTTGCGGCTTGACCCGTGTATCGGCTTAAAGACACGTACTATAAACTCTTTGGCAGCCTGTTGCCGTGATGCAATGGTAAATAAACCGGATAATGTAATCAGCCCGCCAACCAGAATGGCTTCTAAGTTCATCCTCCCCGCTCCCTCCCTTCTATGCGTCGATCCTTTGGCTCTCACGCATGATGAGATATAACCCGATGGTCATGACTCCGATCACGGCCCAAAATAAAACGCGGGTGCTTTCCGTCATGAATTTCGACGTAAATGGATACACGACAAGAAATGTCCCTGCGAGCATCCCGTAGAAAATGTAGCCGCCGGAGCGATGATGAGCCGTCTGAGCACGAATGCCGCGTTTATACTCCAGGTCCTTGCCCAGTAAATCGGCCATATCAATCCAAAGTTGTTCAATGGGAACGTTGTATTTCTTTGCTTCTTTTGTCGCCAGTGCGAAGTACTCAATATCCCGTATGGCCATGTCGTTTGCCCAAAACAAAAACGCATCTTCCGGTGTCGCGAATTGTGGGGCATGCATGACTTCTGATAACCGCATCAACTTTTCTTTGAGATGGACGTGATGGGTCATTTGGGTCATACGAAGAATCGCTTGATCCAGCCGCTTGGTCGCCGTGATGACGTGAACGGCAATTGGAACCGCCTCGTACAGCCACGCAGCTGTGATTTCTTCTCTTCTCTTCCTCGCTCGATTGAACCAAAACCTTTCGTATAGAAATAGTGAAAGCCCGCCACTGACGAAGAGTCCGATCACAAAGAAATAATGCAAGAGCAGAGTGATACCGAAAAACAGAAGAAACAGCGCGAGCACATGGATCGAGACGATTTGTGCCTTGTACGGCTTGTCCAAAATCAGTCGATGTACCTTGATTCGAAACAGATATTGCCGCCACAGGTTCCCCACACGACCTTGTGTTTCAGAACGCTCCTCCATGACGACGCGGATCCGTTGCTTCCATTCGACATTCTGTAGCTCTCTGCCGATGGCCCATATGGCCAGTGCCATGGTGACCAGTACTCCGAAGATCCTGGCACCGGCGATGATAGTCATGGACACGTGCCCCCTTTATTCACGATGCAAACTGGTATTTACGAACCGGTTCCACGTTGACTGGCAAGGCCACATCGACCCCCTCGACGCGTGCCCGGTCGATCATTCCTTCGGTCACACCGTGGAAACAGAACTCGTCTTTAAAAAAGTCGTACGTAACGATGGGTTGCCATAACAGCGCTCGTTCCGTAAAATCGAACCCAATGATTTCACCAATCTCGGTCACTCGCTTCCCATACTTGGTGTCCCGCGTCGTCACGATATGGCGAATTTTATCGGCCATTCGACTGGCTGTATTTAAGTAGGACGCCTGTGCACCGGCCCCTTCTGTGGCTTCCAGGATAAACCGCGTGAGCACACCCTCCACGTTGTTCTTGTGGCCGATGTGACTGTGAAACGTCGTACCCGTTTGGCGTTTCACCAGCAAGCTCATTCGCAAGAATAAGTGTGCGATTGAAGCAGTTCTCACCTCGCCGATATATCCGTTGTCGTTATCCATTCGCAGCGTATTGATGATGTTGGTCGCCATATCGAGTCGCCCTTTGCCCTCAACGTTTTGGCTTCGGTCAGTGAGCCGGATGCACCAGTCTGTGAGCGGCGTCATTTCGGGAAGTTCTTCCACAAAAATCGATAGGAGTCCCTTCGGAATGTCTCCTGTCAATGCATTCATCAGAGTCGTTTTTCCAGAACCTACACCCCCAGCAATGATGAAGCTGTCTCCGAGTTGCATCATGAGCCTGAAGAACGCTCTCGTCTCCTCATCGAGCATTTGTAACTTCACGAGATCGTCCATAGAAAACGGGTAAATCGGCTTGCGAATCGTTACAATGGTCCGCGGTTCTGTAATGAGCCGCCCATTTTCATCCCGTACGGTGTATCGCGTGCTCGGTCCACCAATGATGTTGACCCGGGAACCATCTGGCAGGATGGCATCCGTAATCGGATATGCGAGCGAGTAAGCATAGGGCGTATTCTCCAACTTTCTCGCGATAAACTCCATGAGCGCATCTTCTGATGGAAACCGTGACTCCGTAGATTCGTAATTGGACCCATTGCGTTTCACGATGGTGGTGGACCCAATCACGTGCACATCGCTGACATACGGGTCATCCATGGCCCCCTGAAGGACATCGTAGGTGTACCAGCTATTGAGCAAGG
Source organism: Paenalicyclobacillus ferrooxydans (assembly GCF_001399675.1). Lineage (GTDB taxonomy): Bacteria > Bacillota > Bacilli > Alicyclobacillales > Alicyclobacillaceae > Alicyclobacillus_B > Alicyclobacillus_B ferrooxydans. Next base: position 342,433 of record NZ_LJCO01000008.1, on the reverse strand, counting down.
AGGAAATGACTTTCTCGCGATACTCAACCGGTACATACGACTCAGGCTCTACGGATTTCGTGTACAGGTAGGTGTACATCTCTTTACGCGTCACACCGGACTGAGAGACTTTTGCATCATTCAGCGCAATGCGTTTCAGTGTATGGATGTATCCTTCCAAGCTGTGGTCTATCGTCATCCGTGCGTGCCTCCATTCAAGGTGGAATTGTTTGGCATTACAGATGACTGCTTACCCTGTGTACGGGTCAATGTAACGGGTGACGAATTCGCCGCATCCCCAGATTGCATTGGCATCGTGGGTAACTGAATGGCCTGTGGTGCCGTAAAAGAACCGTTCTGTGGGATGAGCCCAATCTGCACATTGTTGTTCAAAATCGCTGGAGCGAGCACGCTGTAATCCTGTTCCGTTACAAACACGAGAAGCGCCGTTGCCGAACCCCCTTTGGCTGGCTGCAAGACATTAAGCACAGGAACCGGTTCGATGGTTTGAAACGATGGACTGCTTCCTGTTTGATTGGGCACAATCAGCGCAATACTTTCCCCGGCGTTTACAACTTGAGACAAAGGAGACTGAACAGGAATCGATAGCAGCATGCCTGGCTTCCCTGTTTTCTCTACATATTGTGTGAGGAATGATGAAAAACTGCTGGAGGCATTTAGGTCCCCTTTTGTAATCGGGTATCCGTTTGGCACCGCAAACGACAGATAGTGTCCAATCACATCCCCCTCGTTTGTCGCAGGTCCCTGAATCCCTGAGCTTTTCGGAACGGTCACGACTTTTACGTCGGATGGCCCAATCTGTTTATAAGGTTGTAAGTTGTGTGTCGACACGACCACCGTTTCCGTTTGGCTCGCCTTGAGCAGGACGGTCGTGGCGATTCCCCCAGCACCGAGCGCCAGGGCGACACTCACGCCGAACATGAGTCTGGATGTTTTCACCCGTTCCACCTCCGTCTCCGTCGAAGACCGCGTTTGGTAGAACCCATGGCAGGATCCAAACGCAGCGCAGAGAGAAGGTGGTCTAACCCATCCCTTACGTCTCTCCCACCCACCAGCGCAGCAGCACCAATGAGTTCACGATACAGGGTCCGATCCTCTGGAACCCGCACAATGTCGGAGGGGATATCTGCCTCTTCGAGCAACCGTAACGTACGAGCGTGCTCCGACACCCGTTTGCGGATGCGGTTGATCACCACCGTCACATTCTCTGCCGTCTTCTGATAACGAACTGTCTGGTATTCATCGATAAACCGTTTGAACGACACCCATTCCGGGGTCATCACAAATACAATTTTTTGTGCCAACTCGAGCGCTGTGTACGTTGCCTGTGCAGAAGGTGTCGTGTCGACAAGTACCAAATCGAAGTACTGTGCCAGATGATGAATCATCCGGCGTAGTGTACTGGCGTCCACACCGTCTCGGCTCTTGCCGCTTGGCAACACATAAAATCCGTTCATCTGCACGAGTGACTGTTTCACCATGCGCTCATCCATCTGTGCGGGCAGCCGCGACCATTCGTCCGTTGTCACCGCGGCCTGTCCACGGTGCATGGCAAGGAGATTCCCTTTCGGATCCAAATCAACAACGGCAACCGTGTAATTCCGTCCAGCCATCTGCCTGGCAATCATGGACACAAGAACTGATTTCCCAACACCACCCCGTGCACTGTGTACAGCGATCACGCGCCCACGTCCGAAAGTGGATGTTTCATCCACCTCTGTGGTTTCATGTACTGTGTGGGCACGCGTGTAGGTTTGTTTCTTGTTCAGGACGTTCTTCGACCGCAACACCTCATCGAGAGGCGAAAGCTCCTCCTCAGTGACGCTTTGCGGTGATGCCAAATCCTTTACAACCGGTGCCCACCGTTTCAAATAGTCGATTGGCAGCGGATAAGAGACGGCATCCACACAACCGAGCATTCGAGCCAACTCATAACTCTCGTCCTTTACGTCAGCGGCAATATAGATTGATGGACACGACAGACCCTGCTCCCGCAGGTGACTGATTGTCGCTTCCTGCCACCCTGCACCAATCAGCAGTAGCTGAACGCTGGCATATTGAATTTGCGCGAGTTGTTCTTCGTGATCGACACCCGTTGCTTGAATCCCGCTTCGTTTCATCACGGATATGGCTTTGTTTTGCAAGACTCGGTCATATTCCAACAGCATCCACATGCAGGGCCGTTCCCCCTTTCGAGTTTTGAATGAACATCTCGGAAATACGATCCGCAATGGGGTTCAGCAACGCGGAGAAGGTGTCATCCAGGTCAGCCAATGGCCGTTTCATCCGCATGGCTGCTATTTGGCGAGGTTCATTAGGCAATACGACGTAATCGCCATCCAGTTTCACAGGAAGGGACAACGCTGCATCGTGACCATTGATGACCCAGCAAACTTGATCGGGTGACATCATCTGTTGATGAAGTGCTAGCGCCAATCGTTCAATTCGAGTTTTATCTGCCCAACATACGGCGATCACCAAATCCGTATCTGATGAGATGTGTTCTGCTAGCGGCCTGGTATCGAGAAGTACGCGATACCCTTTTTTCGGTGCCTCTTGAACCACATGTACACCGGTCTTGATGTCCGTCCAGTCTGTGAGCGGCAACAAATTCTCCTCAACGACCGCAGTAGGCAACTCTCGACGGTTGCAAATTGCAGCCAGATTCCATGCAACAAATGTTTTCCCGCACCCTGGCTCACCGAGCAGTCGAACACGAACCGCCTTGGGATTTGGCCAGACAAACTTTCGAACACCGATGTTCGTACCGTTGTGACCATCCTCCGCGGTCGCTCCCGAAGGATGCCCCTTCTCATGGCTATGCCTTCGAAATAACTGTCCGATTCCTCCAAACCCTCGGGATTCATCTGTCGCATCTGCCAGTTCTGGTTCAGAGGCTGTGTCCGCTTCATACACGTCGACGACGGGCGGAAGGTCGGTCAATGCGTCATTACCCTGTTCCATGTACGCTTTGACATCCATCGGCGTTCGGGGATGCTCAATCAGCTCATCCAACGTACCGAGCAAAATCTCATCACCGAAAAATGCAAAATCAAAGACACCCATCAGACACAACTGCCGTCTAAAATCGTCTGTGTCACTCTGCGACGGGCCAATAAAAATCACACGCGCGCCTTGTTCGCGTACCCGATATAGGGTTTGTACCATCTCCATCCGTTCAGGAATGGTCCACTCCGACAGCACCAAAATGTCCTCTGGTGTGAATCGCGTTTCGCTCACCATTTTTCCGTATACCAGCCACTGACTGTTCTGATATCGGTCTCGTAAATCTGTTGGAAATGCCAGATACAGCACGATGTTGGCCTCCTTTCTGAACGATACCGTACACCCTCTCAGGGAACGGTTGGTGCCAACATCGTGCCAGGTCAATTGGTAGTTGAGGATTGATTCGCGTCCAATCCGAAATAGGGGGTTAGCGCAGGGATCCAGCTCCCTTGAATATTTTGCACATACTGGATGGTTTGTTCGTTTTGGGCCACTTGATGGCCCTGTGCGAGTGCAGTCTCTTCCGCACCAGGTCCGGCGTTGTACGCGGCTTCCGTCTCAGCCGGACTCTTGCCAAACTCGTGGTATAGCTCGGATAAGTACATGGAACCCATCTCGATGTTCATGAACGGATTGGCCAACGTTGCATACGCATTCACACCAATGGGTTTCCCACCGACCATCAACCCTGCTGCGGTAGAGGGTTCGACCTGCATGAGGCCCATCGCCCCAGCAGACGAAATCTTCAGACGCCCATCGGAAAAGTGCTGGCGACCGCCTGATTCCTGATACATCACAGCGGCGATGAGGACAGCCGGAACCTGATACTTTTTGGCGGCCGCCTTAATCGCGCCTTTCCATCTCAGGATGTCGTGAATCGTGTTTCCATCCGCCGGTTCCATATGCCCTGTCAGCGTTACATCTGAATCGGTTGGGAAAAGGACGGCGTTCACCATCGCTTGCACATATGGGTCCGTGAGGCCGTAATCGACCATTCCAATCAGACCAGCCAGCGTATCCTGGTTCGTCTGATTGGGCTTTATCGTAAACGGCTTTCCATCGCTGTGTGCCTGAACATGCGAGAAGAGGTGCCAAATTCTTGACCAGTCGTACGTTCTCTTCGTATTCGCCAACTCAATCTTCTTGGTATACGTGCCACTACAACCACTGCCTATCCGTGTCGTGACCCACTTGTACGAATTCACCAAAGTACCATCCCAGGTGTTCGCGGTGATAAGCATGGTGAAGGGCGTTTTCTGTTCCGTTGCCTGACAGGTGGACACCGTTTGTCCTCTAATTTGCTCCGTGACCTCGTGATAGGTGATTGTGATGTCCGTGAATGTTTGCCATTTGTAGATAGGGGCTAGATACCTGTAATACAGATGGCCATTCGTCGGGGCAAAATTATTCACCATCTTCCCGACGCCAAGAAGGACAGCCCCCGGCAAATCCACCTGTTCGGTTTGAACCTGTTGAACCTGGTTCTCACTGAGCCCCGCCGCCCAAGCGGATGCGATTTCATCGTAATGGGTCAGCAATGCCTTGTTTTGGGCCATTGTGGCTGAACTGAGAGAGATGCCGTTCGCGGAATTGTTCAGTGTGCCAGCCCCGTTCCCTTGATAATCTCCAAGGAGAAAACCAAACAACATGATGGCAGCGATAAACAAAGCCGCGAAGCCGAGTATCCATCCAGCGCCCAATGACAGAACAAGTTGGGTCATCAGCCAGCGAAACACGTCCTTCGGGTCACGGGGAATGCTCAAAAGGTGTCGAAATCGTCTCAAGGGAAACCCCTCACAGTGGAACATCGATGAGGCGTGGCACGAAGCGTGCCCGCACGGTCAGACAAGGTCCTTCGTTGAACCATCTACATGGCACTCCTCCCACAGTACGATTGCATTTCTGCCTTGAGCCTTGCCCTGATACAATCCGAAATCGGCTTTCGAAATCAATTGGGGCAACTCGGTACCGTGCGCCGGGAAGCAGGCTGTCCCCACCGTCAGTGTCAGTCCGTACTTTTTGAGTGGAAGTTGACGAATGATTCCCTGTAGACGTGTTTTTATATTGGGATGGCATGGGGTTTGGTCAACGATAAAGACGAACTCATCTCCACCTAATCGGGCCACGACGTCTGTACTTCGCAACATCTTCTGTAATGCGGCTGTTACTTCTTTCAGCGCCTCATCCCCCTGCTGATGTCCCTTGGTATCGTTTAACTCCTTGAAGTGGTCTAAATCGAAGAAAGCAAGGACAAACCCACCTTCACTTCGACGACGTTGTTCGAACCACTCGATGAGTCCACGGCGATTCAGTGCACCGGTTAACGCATCGTGAATCGCACTTTCATAAAGAAACTCGCGATCATGAAGCAACCAGTCGAGCCCCTTGATGAATCGGATCGCGTTCAGTTCGTCGATGAGATGGGTGCCCTTGTGGAGATAGAGTTTGTATGTCGCAGTGGTCAGTTTCACGTCGAGCGTATCCCGCTCACGGATTGAACCAACTTCCGATGATGCAAACTCCTTTCCTGCTGTGAGGTGACCTTCGACAAAGCGCTCCACCTTCACGGCACCCATGTCGATCCAGAAAGACGTCACAGCATCTTCCCAGGAAGCTCCAGATGAGAGTCGTTCAATGAGAACGATGTACGGGTGCATCGAATCCCCCCTTACATCGAAGCGTACCAATATGGCATGGAGTGTTTGTGCCATTTTCACACCATATTTGAGGGAGCGCGGAGAACATTGAAAATGTCGCGTCGGATAACGGGAGCATGGGGTTCAAATAAAACGAGCCTCCCCCAGTAGGAGAAGCCCGTCGGTTTTGTTTTGCTATGGCGCTGGTGTGTGATATGCAGGCAACAACTGTCCATTGGCCTGAATTTGAGGAAAAGAATACGTGGAGTTACGTGTATAGTTCGGCTGGTTCTGCTCATACCGGGCATTTGGGTCCGGGATCTCGTGAATATAGTACCAAGTTGGATAGCCTAACATTTGCGCTAAATCCGGATGGTGCCAAGTCACGGTTGACCCTGTGCCCGTTGTAAAAGTTACATCTGCTCGAATATGGGCGGCCCCGCTTGATGCGCCCGTCAAGTTCCAAGCCGTCAATTCTGAATATGAGCTCGGTGTACCGGGGCTAGCGTATTTGGGTATTGACGTATAGGCCCACCCGTATTCCGTAGCCGGTGGCGGATAGCCATTACCATAAGAATCCCAGACCGGAACGTCCCCCTGATTGAATATTGTCTGTGGCAGTAAGTCAAACGATTTATCCCAACCGCGTGTTTCTCCATCTGGATTCACCAAGTGATACGCAACTTCAGCTCGATCCGGCATGTCATGCGGAGAACCCGTCCACATCAATCGGAACGAAAAGCCACCCCCGACTCTGGTATAGACAACAGGAGTGCCATTGGGGTTTCCGTATGTCGGCAAACTTGGATTGCCAGCAACGGTGGAACCGTCTAAGTATCCGTCATTGTTCACTTGCGAAGCTGTGGTATTCGTCGGCGACCATAAATCCCCCGGCCGACCGGGGTCATAAAAGAGCCCTGTAATCTCATGGTTACTGACAGAGAGTGGATAGTCATGAGAGTATGTCTTGGGCTCATCTACCCACTCGTACATGACGCAGCCATTAGAATCCGTTATCGTCTCCAGCAACCAGTTGGTATCCGTCCAAGTGAGAATCTGCCCGCCAGCCCCATCTGGCGCCCAGTTGTAGCTCAACACTTGATTCGCTGGTTTGGATGGGATTGATGGCGGTGGGCACGATGCACCGCCTCCCCTTCCTCCAGATGGTGGCTGGGGTGGATTACCGCCTGGGGGAGGTGGCGGATTCTTACCACGTGTCACTGTAAATGTCGCCGTAGCGGCAGACGCGGAACGATTGAACCAATCCTTAACGTAAAGCGTGATCGTATAGCGTCCGGGCACCAGGTTGGACGTATGGATGATGTTGGGTTGCGCATCCCCGCCGTCTACCGTTTCCACATAGGTTGGCGGCTGACTTGTTGGCCCGCCCCCATTCACCTCTACCATGACAGCTCCGTTTGAGGTATACAACGTTTCACCGTTATATGGTGCTCTCCCTTGAAGGGAACTTTCAGCGAAAGCCTGGCTTGTCACATTTCGCCCGTTCGAATTCGTGACCTCTACATATTCGAAATGATAGTTAGAATGGTACCCCTCGATAAATGCATGATTGTAAAACTCGACTAGCTGACCCTGTTGCACGGTCTGCGTCGATCCAACGACCCCTACTTCGGCCTTAGGTGGTTGCGTGGCGTACACCGTATCATTGTAATTGCTCGCATTGGGTGCAAATTTCCCTCCCGATTCGTCCACAATCTGTGATATCGATGCCGTATTAAACCGATCCCCAGCGCGATCTCCCCAAGTCGTATGCCACAATTGCGAGGTAACATATGATTGATTCCCGTTCAACGCAGCAATCCACTGGTCGATGGTTGATATGTTGTCATCGACTTCAAGATAACCATTGTCTGAATCAATGGAGATACCATTGTGCGACACACGATCAAAGTGCCAAATACCACCCAAAGAATCCGTACCGCCAATGATATGGATGCCATCTGCACCGTAACGAAAGAGGTCAGCTTGTCCCATGCCTGTTAACGCTGGTTCACTCGACTGAAGAACTTGAAAATCTGTCCCCCCTTGGATCATCATGCCGTACTGCGTATTGGCGGAGTAGCCTGCTGTGCTTGCTGGACTCCATCCGCGACTGATGTAGGCGAACGCGTAACTGATGTCCCCAAACACGACCGCCAAGCAAGCCAACGCCCCAACAGCGACCATTCGGAATTTCGGACTCAACCGCAAATTCTCACTTCCTTTCCGTTGGCTCGGTTATTGGTTCGCCGAACCGCTGGAATAGGCGAATTGAGCGCCATTTGCATCAAATGTGATGTCTACCGCGCCAAATGCAATCCCGTCATACTGATTGATTTCAGCAGCCATGATATGTGTTTCACCGGCATCTGTTACCAGCACCCTCGATGGTGGACTTGATGTTCCCCCGTTATCTGGATCCCTTGAATCATAGCCGAAGAAGCCACTTGCAAACTTCCAACTATCACCATGATTTAGGCTGTAGTAGGTATTGCTCGTTGCAATTCCGACATTGCCTACAGTGAGTTCTTCCGGAGATTTACTCGATAAACCAGGAATGTCATAGACTTCGTGCCCACCGGTATTGGTCATGGTAATGCTGTCAATGTTCCGAATGGCGTCTGCTTTTCCCAACGAAACAAAGGCTTCGGTGACTTCCTTGTTTTTGTGATATATCGGGTACGCATTGTATGGTTTGAACACTAGGTGATACGTCCCCGAGCCGTCTTTGTAGTAGCCATTGAAGAGCCGGTTCAGGTTTTCATTCAGTTGCGTCAGATCTACTGTGGACATGGAGCTTGTCGTGTTGAGGTCACGATTTAAGCCGATGATATTCGCCCATTTAGCCAAATCCCCACCGGCTTGCCATCCCATCCCGTTGTCAGGGATACCAATATACGCTTGATAAGCATGGTCAACGGTTTTCATGTCGATAGCATCTGACGAACCGAAATGTGTCGAATTGACTGGCTGGAAATACCCTTTTTCGATTGCAGCATGAACATAGGGCCAGTCACGGCCTGATACGTCATCAAAGGAATTCGTTCCACTGGAATCGAGTTGAATGTGTAATACCTGAATAAAATCTTTCACAACATCGAGTTTGGTCGTGTTCACGGCCTGAGACATTTTCCAGTTCATTCCGTCCCACGTATACTGAATACCTACACGCTTCAATACCTGCATGAGGTACCAAACGGGAGCGTAGCTGGTTACGACATTCCCGCCCGGATCCTTATAAGCAATACGCGGTGCATGTTGAACCACAGTTCCGTTTAGGGAGATTTGCATTTCACCTGTGTTCACTTTTTGAACTGCTGGAAGGCTATCTAGGTTCACGCTCATCCCTGTGGGCAATTGCAGATTCCACGTTTCCCCGTTCCAAGTGGATTGGATGTTGAGCGATTTGAGTGCCTGTATCAAGTACCAAATCGGGATCCAACTTGTCGGTTCCTGGGCCTTCGGATATTCCTTAGCCACAATGTGAGACGGATTGCTAATGTCATGCCCATTCAGGTAGATGTGCGTCGGGTACGCTTTGTAGCTCTGCCCTGCGGCTAGTGCTGTCGCGGGAAAACCCGCAGTAAGTCCAGTCAGTATGGATGTGCCTGAAACGATTGCGAGCATTGTCTTGTTCATACACTTATCCCCCTTCAACCTGATTACTTCACTGATGCGAAGTCTATCACGCCCCAATTTCTTTCATGTGCCATTTTGGTACCAATCCTTGTGGGTCACCAAGGGGGATGGGTCGTTCCCGTTACTCGGCTATTTACATGCAGGTGCACGAAGTAACTCGAAAAAATTTGTGTTCGAGAACTTTACGTTGACAAACAAAATGACCTCTTTGTCACAGGGCATTCTGCCTTGATGAAGAGGTCATATGTAAATCGCGGCGCCATCCAAGGCAGCCTTTCCCGGTTCTCACTGTCCGGAGAAACCCTTACACTGAAACAGTGGTCGTATCCGCTGCCACGTCCAGATCCATGCCTATCGTTGACTCATTGAACAAAGTATCGTTGATATGATTGTTGTCTTGAAGCTCCACTCAAAGTCGCATACAACTGCGTTGTTTCCGGTTTTTCGTGTCCAAGAATGGACTGAACAGCCACTAGTGGTGCGCCCTGGTTCAGTAACAATGTGGCCAGCGTATGTCTCATCTTGTGTGGTGAAACTCGCGTTTCAAGCCCACACCGTTTGGCAATCCGTTTGAATACGTACTGCATTTGGTGAACCGACATCCGGTAATGATTCCTAGTCGTGACAAATAAAGCCAAGTCATTGTCATTACGTTCTCGGAGATACCGTTGCACCCATATTCGAGCTATCGCACCAAAATACACTTCCCGTTCTTTATCGCCTTTTCCTAGAACCATCAGCGCTCCGCGTTGCCAATCGATTTCATTGCGGTTCACTTGCTGTATTTCCGCCAGACGGCCACCTGTCGCGAAGAAAAAGCGTGTTCCATAGTAGACTCGCAGGAATCTCGGAGAAGTCCCAGTTCCTCGATAGTCAGTGCCTTTGGAATTCTCTTGCCCTGCTTTGGCTCTTTGAGCTTCAATGTTGGATTCCGGATAACGAACTCTTCTTCCGTCAGCCAATTGAACAGGCTCTTGATGGCGCCAGGCTCTAGTATAGGTATGGTCTCTTCTTTTATACCCATTCCCCATTTCTAAACAGCGGAATAACTTTAGAGTCCTCAGTTTCTCCGTCAATATTAAGTTCTTTTGAACCTATCATGAAATCGACATGAATGAGACTGTTATTAAGCCCCTTTGCCAACTGGTCTACTTTTGACATTTCTGTGCCATTTTTAATACATGCCGGATATGCTGCACCAATTGCTAAATGACAGGATGCATTCTCATCGTATAAAATATCGTAAAAGGTTAATCCAGTCCGTGATATAGGTGAGCTATATGGTACTAAAGCCAACTCCCCAAGATAGTGAGAGCCTTCATCGGTCTCAATAATACTTTTTAACACCTCATATCCTTTTTCCGCAGTAAAATCAACAATTCTACCATTTTGGAACACTATACGAATGCCTTCAATGATATGATCGTTAAACACCACTGGTTTCGTGCTTGTAACATAGCCGTTCACCCCAGTTCGCATTGGAGCAGTGAATACCTCTTCCGTTGGTATATTCGGTATACTTTGGATTATGTTATCTGCCCTCCCAACACCCCCTTGCCATACGTGATCCCTCGGAAGTTCTATAGTTAAATCAGTAACTGGGCTTTTATAATGTAGGCGTGAAAATCGGTAACCGTTAAGATTGTCTGTTCTATACCGAAGTGAGCTAATGTGATGTTCCCAAGCTTTAAGTGGATTTTCCTGATTAACCCGAGTAATGTTAAATACAATTCCCCATAAATGTAAAAGCCGTTCCTCATAATGGAGGCCTGGGAATACTCGGTTAGCCCACTCAGGTGTGGCTACAGAAATACCACACCAACGCACCTTATGTGACATTTGCATAGCAATGAATTCAGATAGACCTTCTAGTATAGCTTGTTGGGACGCAGAATGGCGCTCAACAGGGATATCGTCCATTAACCCTGGCTGAGGGTATACGACGGTAAGGAAGGCATATCCACTTTTCGCACGCTCTAGTATTCCATTCACACGCCATTGCGGAAAGATTTTTAACTCATCCAACGGAGAATTAGATAGCCTAGCTTTTCGTACATACCCATCAGACCATTCCACATCAACTACTCTAGCCCCAGCTTGGTAAGCTTCATCTACAATAAGATGCGTAAATTCGGCCGCTTGGACAGGAGCTTGAACGAAAAGGCCTTGCTCGGGCTGTATGTTTACACCTACGCGAACAGCTAGCTTCGCGTACTCCCTTAAATTTCTTTGAAAATCCACTAATTGATTCCCCCATAAATAAGCATTATGAACATGGAACAAGCCAACCAGCTTAATATATTCGGGAATACCCCCATCTTATTACCGCTAAAGATGCTATATCAGGCAAGTTATAAACAGAATAGTGTGATAACATTAAACCACAAAGTCGCATAAGAAATGTATGATCATTCGCTCTTTGCAATATATTCATATTAGATTTATCGAACCAAACGAAGGAGAGCTTAACTTTATGAAACAACCAGTTTTAATTATGGCAATTGGTGACACTTTTATTGACAGGGATTTAGAAGATAGCCCATTTTCGGAAGTTGAGGGTATCCTCAGAAGTGGTGATTTTACTATCGCAAATAATGAGGGAGTGTATTGCGATACAACTGAGCCCGTACCCAATGCCAGTTTTCCTTTAATAAGCTCTACCGGAATGGTGAAACTACTGGATAATACAGGAATAGAGGTGGTTTCTCTAGCAAACAATCATGCATTAGACGGAGGCTATACCGGCCTCAGATCAACTTTGGAAGCACTCGCCTCAATCGGTATTAAAACGATAGGTGCTGGACAAAATCTGGAAAAAGCTCGATGTCCAGTTGAAGTTAGCCGTAAGGGGAATACATTTGGAATACTCTCTTTTACTGCAGTGTTCCCTCAAGGATATGAGGCAAGGCAGGGTCTGCCAGGAGTATCACCATTACGCACATATGACTTTTATGCTCACCCTGATGCAAAGTCCTGGAGCCCAGGAATTATTCCTCAAGTAATTACTTTAATGGATGAGCATGATTCTCAACAAATATCTGAATCCATAATGAAATTAAAGCAAAACGTCGATTATGTTATTGTTTGTGCCCACTGGGGTGATTCTACGAAGCCAAGCGTGATAACTGATTTTGAGAGAAATGCAGCTCATATGTGTATTGATTCGGGAGCAGATATAGTAATTGGCCACCATCATCATTCGCTTAGAGGTATAGAGTTTCATGATGGAAAACCGATTTTGTACGGTTTGGGTAATTTCCTTATGGATGTACCAAACGTTTCAAACAGATTGAAGATGCAGACCGAAATCGACGACACAACTATTTCTTCAATCTCCGAACAGATTGGTGACTTTGGAATTTGGGAAAGGCAAGGCTATCCCACTTATCCATATCCTCCTGAGTGTCGTTATACCGCTGTCTTTTTATTGGAGGTGAGTGACCTGGGGATACGTGTAGGAATTGCTCCTTGTATTATAGGAAACGACGGTAAGCCAAGAGCAAGTAAAAATGATTCAAATAAAGACGTGGTGGATTATTTTTTATCCTGCACAAAACAAGCTAATCTTCCACAATTGAAATTAGAACGCTCTGCCTTAGAAGGTTTTGATATTCTGTGGATTTTTGGGAGATAGGAAGTGTTGTGAATGAACTTCGTCGCAAACAAAGAGAAGCTTTTAGACTGGGCAAAGGAACACCTCCCAGGCATTAATTCCTCGTGGATTGTTACCCACCAACAACAGGCCTCAATGTATTATGCGGAATCAGATAAACGTGACGAAATTGTTGGAGCAATTGAAAGTCTGCTTTCAACGAAGAAGTGTTCCGTCCCTGCCAGAATTGGTTCATCATTATATTATCAATTCCACACAGCACTTGATAATCATCCATCCATTAAGAAATACAATATTATATCTGGTGAATCGTGTGTAATCGTAGACCCCAGAGTGTGGGATGGCGGAGACAATGCCACGTTGCATGACTATAAAGTTTCTCCAGACGAGCTTTATATTTCATATGCGGTATTTTACGGAGGCAATGACTTAACCTCTATACGTATAAAAAATATTACAACTGGCGAATATCTTCCATACGAATTAATTGGTAACGAAGACACACAAATTGAATGGTTAGGGGATTCTAGTGGGTTTTTCTATGCTACCCGAATTGAAGATAGGCATTTACTTATATTCCATGATATTAGTGCCCACTATTCTCGAATAATATGGACAGCGGAGTTTTCAGAACACGCCGTCGTGTACCCGACAATTAGTTCGGATGGCAAGTTCCTTTTAATTGAGGCGATTTTTGGCGTTACTGAGTCATCAGAATTATTTATATGTGAGTTACCCTTTACCAGTTCGTTCCGACACCTGTTTAAAGAATGTAACTCATACTTTCGCTTTATAGGCAACGTCGAAAATGAATTCTATTTTCTAACCGATTTCTATCATGAGAATGGGTCCATCATAGGGATCGGCGGAGTAGACAGTCTTGATTCTATCCGAATGGTGGTTACAGGTACTGGCGATTTGTTAGAAACAGCAGTACTGATTAACGATATAATTGCATGCTTATACTGTCATGATGCATTTCATGTATTAAGGTTAATAAATATAGCATCGGGGGAGCAAACCGAAATTGAACTTCCGGACTACGGAACTCTTGTTGACTGGTCAAGCTTCGCTGAGGAAAACGTGCTCTACTTCGCCTTTAGTTCATTCCTTAATCCTACATCCGTCTATGTTCTCCATACCAACAGTTGCTTAGTAGAACCTTTGTGGAAGGGAGAAACAATCTTTGATGCTTCAAAATTTGCAGTTGATCATGTCAAGGTGCCATCGACAAACAACGTTCTTATACCAATGTTCATTGTTCACCGAAAAGACTATTCTAATGATAAACCACAGCCGACTCTTCTGTATGGTTATGGTGGGTTTGGTGACACCATAACACCTACTTTCTCTGCTTTCGTAAGTTGCTGGTTGGAATGTGGAGGCATCTATGCATTGGCGAACGTACGTGGAGGGGGAGAAAAGGGTAAAGCATGGCACGAAGAAGGAAGGCTTCGAAAAAAGCAAAATTCCATTACGGATTTTGCGCGAGCCGCAAAATATCTCATTGACAAAGGATATACAGTTCCAAGCAAACTAGCGATTCAAGGTGAAAGTAACGGCGGACTCTTAGTTAGTGCATGTGCAGTACAAAACCCACACCTATTTGGGGCGATAGTATGCAAGTCGCCTCTTACAGACATGCTGTCGTATCACACTTACGGTATAGGAGATATGTGGATACCTGAATATGGGGACCCGAATAACAGCGAGGATTTCGAACATCTAAAGACTTACTCCCCGTTACACAACGTAAGAAAATTGGAAAAGTACCCGGCTATGTTAATAATGGCCGATATTGGTGACTCTATAGTCGATGCATCTCATGCCATAAGATTTGCGTGGACTATTTCCAACACAAACAATCCAGAGTTACTCTTACGATTGACAGATACCGTCGGGCACGGATTCAATTTACCACTCCAAACTCTGATCGATGAGTGGGCAGATATTCAAACGTTTTTATGGAACAAACTAAAAACCTGATTTTTGTGAAGCTAAAAAATCAGGTTTTTAGCCACAGTTTAATGTCGTTAGAGTGATGCAGCCACATCATTCATTAGTGAGCGTCTTCTAAAAACGACAAAGCCTATCATGAGTAAAACTATAATGCCGGAGGTAGCAAAAGTGAACAAAACATCTTGATTAAATACTGCAACGAGGAAGTAACCTAAAAATCTCATTACTGTTGTCAACAAACTTCCTACTGAAGTTATTCTTCCAAGCATTTCTCTTGGTGCCGATTCTTGAAGAGACTGATGGGAAATCAGGTTAAACCAAGGCAGCAATATTCCAATAGCGAAAGCGGACGGATATAACATCCATGCTGTTTTTCCGGCTACACTTAGCGAGATAGCTATCGCTAAGCCGCTGATACTGAGGTAGGCGATCAAACCTTTATCATTAATACGTTTAAGGTACTTTCCTGAAAACAACGATGTGAGAGTTGCACCTGCATAAATTAATGTGTATCCTCCGCCAAAGCTAAGTATATGAGCATTAGCGCCAGTTCGTAATGCGATTGGAAATCCTGCCCAAAATAATCCTAATAATAGATTAGCCATTGCTTCGGTAACATGAACTCTAACAGCCCAAGGATTCTTCAGAATCCATAGCCAGCTATCTTTCATTCGAAGATTCTTTTCAACTTTGGGGTGTTCTTGTGACCTGTGTTTGTATTTAATTACAATAGTAGTCAGCGCCGCCAATAAAAATGTACCAGAGTCAAACCAAAATGATGAAGAATTCCCCATAAGTGTGATTAATGCCGCGCCAAGGACAGGGCCAATCATGCCGGTTAGTGAATACAGAAATACAATCGCAGAGTTAGCGGACTCCAAATCCTTATTGTTCATTGTTTCTGGAATACTGGTAAAAAACGCGGGCTCAATATTTGAGCTGAATACTCCGAATAACGCTATTAAAGTTATTATCACCAAAAAGTGCTGACTGTGAAGTGAAACAACTGCAAAAATTGCCATCAATATTGTCATTGCAGTATTCGAGAATGTAAGCATAAACTTCGGGGTCCACCGGTCAATTAATGTTCCAGAAAGAGGACGGGTGATCGCTGTAGGAAGAGCACTTGCCATCTGCACAATTGCCATCGTCTGGGCAGTTCCAAATTGCGTAGCGATTAACCAATTTAAAGCCAATTGGTAACTAGAATCCCCCAACGCGGAGATAGCTTGGCCACCCCATAATAGGCGAAATTGTGGTTTTCTTAGTGCTTTGAGCAAAATCGGATCCCTCCCATCGTTTATGGAATTTGGCGTTCTTTCCAAGGCTTTATTTCCACGTGAGTTATTTCAACATGCTGGGGCTGACACAGTATCCAGTGAACTGTTTCTGCAATATCACCGGGATCCAATGGTTTATAGGGCCAATTGTTACGGTGTGAGCCATGGGTAGCAGTATATATAAAATCTGTATCTACAGACCCTGGATCTACAACTGTTACCTTAGTATTCTTTGACTCGGTACGTAACGTTTTGGAAAATGCCAGCAAACCATGTTTTGCCGCCGAGTAAATGCTCCAATCAGGCAAGAGGACGGATGAGAATATGGAACCGATAAAAATTATGTGTCCCTCTTCCATGTGCTTAATATAGGACTTTGTGAGTAATATTGTACCTGTCAAATTAGTGGAGATTTGATCCACCACGTCTTCGTCACTAATATTAAGCACTCGTCCTACACCCTTACCATGTCCTGCTGCATTCACTAGAACGTCAATTTTATTATGAGTGTTCAGAACCTCCTGAGACGTATTTTTAACCTGGATAGGATCCGCTATATCTATTTCATACGGTTCCACCGCTACTTCATGTTTGCGCATGATTTCCTTGGACATTTGTTCTAATAGCTTTTTTCTCCTAGATAACACAACAAGATTATATCCCTTCGAAGCGAGAAGTTCCGCAATACTGCGTCCTATTCCGCTACTTGCACCTGTGACTATAGCTGTTTTTGGCAAGTTAATCACCTCCCCTAAATCGAATCGTAAGGTACCGGCCAGCTATGAATTCTGTATGGCAAAGTTAAAAGCCAATCCCCAAGTTTTAGAATTACTCCTTCTGAAACCAATTCTTCTATTATTGGATTATCAACGATGTCTATGTTTCGAAGTTGTTGGGGGGTAAGACATTTATAGAAGGCTTCAAGAGTTTCAGGATCATCAATGACGAACTGGGAGGAATTATTCTCATCACGAGTATCCTTTATAATTACAAAGTCGGGTCCCTTCCTCCAGAAAAATGAGCCATAGTGATAGTTTTCAGCCCATTTTTTTACTACGGACGTATCACCATTACACGAGGATGGAGGGGTAATGTGGTATAGATTTGAAAGTTCAATGTCAGACTCTAGAATTAACCTCCAGGATACCCTCATGCCCAAAGCCATGGCATTACGTAAAAATTCTATTGCGTGTACGGTGGAACCGGGACTGTTTAAGTCGAATTTCACTGTTGCCTCGCACCTTTCAGCACCACTATCTATCATATTCGACAGTTCCTCGAAAGAGGGATATTCCTCCTTGTCAAGGTATCTAATGCGTGATAAGATTTGCATTTGCATTACCCCACAATCCTAATTCTTTGAGCGTTAGGTTTGGTTGCTAACGAAGTAAACCTTTCCCGATCACGAAATACTAGCCCTAAATTAACTTGACTATTAATCCATGAGCTAAGAAAGTCTTCTAAGCATGCCTCCTGGTGTCCAAACTGTGATATCAGTTTTTTAGACAAAGAGCTTATTGTAAGGCCGTTAAATAATTCAATGTACGCTCGAGCTAAAATAGGATTCTCAATGATGTATTCCTTTTGATTTGGCATCCGTCGATCCTCAATTAGAAGTTGGCCACCAGGAAGCGCAAAATACTCTAATGTACTTGTTGGGTAATTTTTAATCCATTTCTCCAATTCTCTTTTTAATCTGAGAGCCACTTGCTCATCGATACCTTGCCGTGTCGCGTCGAATAAATACGCCATTTCTGCCAATTCATTATCGGACAACTCATATAAATATCTATAAAACTTGGCAGCCCCTAAGTTGGTTAAACCTAATGACGAATCCTCAAAGTATGGACTAAACCGTTCAAGTGCTATACGTGTTGCCCCAGCCGGGGGGTGTAAGTGATGTAATGAAGAAATCTGGCTGATAATATCGTCATAATCAGTTTGTTCTTCACCCGGGAACCCGTACAAATAGTTCCATGACACGTCCAAATTGCTCTCCTCGCACCATCGAAGTAACTTTATATTCTGGGTACCTGTAACCCCCTTCTTCATGAGTTTTAAAACCCTGGTATTTAGACTCTCGATACCGGGCTGTATGTGAAACACTTTTGCGTCCTTGAGCATACTAACTTGCTCTTCACTAAGGTTTGATTTTACTTCATAGTGCATTCTTAAATCCCAATCATCATCACGTAACTTAGGAAGAAGAGTAGAAAAGAACTTCGTGTCAATTATGTTATCAACCATTATCACGTCAAGTGTTTGATACTTCTTAACTGCAGATTCTATAGTGGATACAAGTAATTCAGGATCTTTACTCCGAAACGCCATACTTGACCCATTTAGTCCACAAAAAGTGCACTGACTTTTTTCACCCCACCAACAGCCTCTGGCACCCTCAAAAGTAAGTTTTGGTTCAATATAACCTCGAATAGGGGATTGATTAATCATTTCGAAATAGGAATCATAGATTGGCTCGGGAACCTTCCATATGGGAACAGGGTGCTTACTCTGTTCGTTATGTACGATTTGTTTTTCCCTGTTTCTCCAACACAGTCCCATAATCTGTTCAAATCCATTTCCAGACTCAATTGCGTCTAGTAATTGTGGGAAAGTTTCTTCACCCTCGCCACGAACAACAAAGTCTATAAACGGGAAGTTTCTGTGTAACGCTAATCCTTGTTGATCGTCACAATTTCCGCCTCCGAAAACGATTGTTGTGCCTGATGAGATTTCTTTTATCCTTTTTGCCACCTGAAGTGATGCAGCATTTTGCATAAATGTGGTGGAAAATCCGACGACATCGGGTTTAGTACTTAATATTTCTCGCGATGATCTTTCGACAAATTCATTAGAAAGCTTACGGAGGTTAATCACGAGTCGGATAATGTCATTGGAAACACCTATATCAGTCAGGTATCCTATATAGTCCTTCCCACACGAAGTCCTATCTTTTTCTGCAATTCCGAAGACCCAATCTCCTGCACCATAGTAAAAAGTATTGTCGGAAATTATATTGTACTCAATTGGCGTGATATCTCCTGATGTGATTTCTAACAGGTACTCGGCCCATTTTATATTTCCGTGGTATTCTAATACCTCGTCATTTGGTCTGAGTTTAGATATAACTGTTTGTAAAATACCACAGGCTAGAGAAGGGTAATCTAAAGCTTGCCAAGGCATATTCACTAGAGAGATCTTCAACTGAATCACCTTTTTCCGGAGACTTGAGTAAGATATTACTACTCCCTTATACTTACGCTTTACTTAAAATGGGATATGTATTGACTTGATTTTATGTAATGGGGGTGAAGCAGTTGCTCCACCCGCGGTCTTACAATTCTGAATTGATTGACATCATTATGACTGTGTAATCATGTAGTGACATGTACCTGGTTTTACTCGTTTCGGAATCTTAACCTTCTTCACGCTTTCACCCCCTTTCGCGACAAAATCAGGTTTAATCTACTCCTATTCCTCAATATGAACGTCTTTTGAATTTTATCAGGAGACTGCCCTATTAATTTCCCTAACCAGTTAAAAGCCCCCGGTTGATCAATCCCCGTTAAATCATATATCCTTTTTGAGTGCTCCCTTAATTCCTGTATTTCATCATCGTTCATTCTTTCAACAGCCCATTTAAGATACTCGATGCCCATTGCCACATGCCTAGATTCATCCTGTATGACTCTTTGATATATTTCGTCTAATATAGTTCCTTGGAAAGCTCTTCTAAACATAGCGAATTCATCAGATGCTAGCCCTTCTAATAACGTATGTACTAGAAACCTCCCTGTGGGGTTTAGACCTAATAATGTGTCCAACAAATCATCCCTAGCGGGATCCGGTGGTTTTATATTTCCACCACAAAGTAGCGCAAATCTAGAAAATACTTCACAGTGCTTTGCTTCATCAGAAACTGCTGTTGCCAAACACAGTCTTGAAGGAGCATCATCAGCCTCAGTAAGCAACTTTGCGGCAACTAACATTCCTACTTCTTCCGCACTTACAGATTGACTTGCAAGGTTCCATGCGAATTCTAACTCGCTATCCTTAAACCCCCATGAATCATTCCAGGAAATGTCATGCTTAGGATTCCAGTCGTATGCTTTTCTAGCCTTTTCGTATATGTGTAGCCTATCGTCCAAGTCTTGTTGCGATATCGTATATGCACGAAACAAGTTAGACACCACCTTATATATGCAAAGTATGCAAAAGACGTAGCGATGAGGCAGATCACCAACTTCGGATAAAGTGTATGCAAAACTTTATAATTCTTTCCTTCCTTTCCCCAACATTGCTGCCCCGAACAAATCCGAATAGTGTGTGAATTAACCTTACGCCTCTACCACGTTGCTGTCAATAACTTGGCCCTTGCAAAACGGGCCTCAGCATTCTGAATTTGGGCACACGAGTAGCAGGGCTTTTGTCAGCCTCAGTCAGGCGGAAAGCTTCAGGGTCTTCAGCACTTCAACGAGCGATTGCTTTTCGAGTGCTCGCTGGTAAGACGATGTTGCCCAGATACTCGTTGCGGATGCGACGTACGACATCTCCCAGTGTCAAAATGGAACTCTGACTGCTTCACTGGTGGCTCGAGATATGCATCCACCAGGCATTGGATACTCCAGAAACGTTCGATTGCCTGAAACGATTGCACTTGGTATTGGTCAAAGCCCAGCAGGTCTTTGAAATATTGGTATCCAGTCTCGATATTCCACCTCACCAGGTAATGGCGAAGGACGGTAATGACATCCAATGCGCCATCCGTACTCAGAATGCAAAATGGTGTCTTATCGGAGTTGAATCCGCCTTCCCAGCACAGCAGAACTTTGACGCTCTCGATGTCGCTGAGTTGCCCTTCGTACTCGTATATCTGATAACGACGGTCCTCCACGGTAACGGAGTGGAGGTTCGTGCAGCGAATGTACTCGTTTGCGTAATCTGAGACTTGGATTCGTACCCCGGCTGGGTACATCGTCCGGTTAGTCTTGAAGGCAGCAATCACATGGAAACCCTTCGCATTGCATGCATCAACGAGCTTCTTGCTGGCGTACTTACTGTCGAATAAAACGTACACGAGTTCGACCGCCAAATCAATCTTGCTCTTGAATTGGAATCCGAGATCAGCACATGCCGGGTCCCGAAAATATGGGTGGAAATCCCAAACAGCCGACTTATCGCCCGAACCACGTGGGAGGTGACTAGGATATGCGACCAAACCGCCTTGCCTTCAGAGTGCAGAAAGTGGAAGTCGAGTTGCTCCATCTCGCGACCGGTCGGGTTCTTCATGCAATCTGTATCGTCGATGAGAAGAAAAACAATCGGTTCGTCCGGATGCCTTGCTTGCTCTCGGTGGATGAACCATTGAAGAAAATCGTCTGCGCTGCCGGTTGACCATATGTTGATTCCAAGGCGATTCCGAAAGGAAGCAGGTCATACAACTCAGGTCACGATTTGCCTTGGTCTGGCTTCGTATTTGCGTAACAGTCTTTCTGCCGTCACACAGGATGATGCCGTGCATAATGGCAAGAAAATGGTTCATCTGCGGACGAGAGAGTTCCAACTGGAGAAGCAAAAAGAATTAACGATATACGAATAGAACGACACTATCAAGGTGGCCAGCCCCTTTCTCGGAAATGGCCCCGTTACAGCCGATTCGACGAAAAGGAAGGTCGTCCTATTGATGTTCCGGCATTCGATAAAGGTTCTATTTGTTCATCATTCACTGATTCAATTCGACGACACCATTTTTGCAAGAGTCAAGTCAAGGAAGCCAAATATGATTTCGCCATCAACCAGTTCTCCAGTCAGCATTTCAGTGCCAACAAAGCACTGCAAGCTCTGAAGCTACTGGCGTACAAACTGTTCCTGCTATACAAAGAAGTAGCGCTGCAACCTGCAGTTCGACGGTAGACAGTCGGACGATACGAAGGCGGCTTTTACAACTACCTGGGGCTCTCGTTCGTCGCGAACGCTAACTTATTTTCCACTTCATTGA
Organism: Paenalicyclobacillus ferrooxydans; assembly: GCF_001399675.1. Classification (GTDB taxonomy): domain Bacteria; phylum Bacillota; class Bacilli; order Alicyclobacillales; family Alicyclobacillaceae; genus Alicyclobacillus_B; species Alicyclobacillus_B ferrooxydans. Next base: position 320,302 of record NZ_LJCO01000008.1, on the reverse strand, counting down.
ACAGCCCCCTGAGCCTGTTCAATGAACAACCGTCGAAACGGGTTAAACGAGGCTGGCATTAGCGAGCCACAGTTGGCATATGCAATATCTTTATTTCTGCTCGATCTAGGTGTTCCACCGACAACAGTTGATCCTCGTCCCAGATACGTGTAGCCGTCAATGTCGACTGAAAAATTCGGTTGGATGATATCGTGCACAGTTTCACCGCCTGTTTTGAATTGTGCTGCCCGTTAACTGAGAAACTTTGCTGCGTACAGCCTTTAAGGAAGCCGTGGTCGTGGGTCCTTGTATCCATCAACATCTAATTTGCCAGCACTAATAGTTATTTCATCGCCCGAGTTGAGAACAATGACCGTCTTAAAATAAGAGGATCTATTCCACTGTCTGTGCTCCGTACTTCTACATAGGACACATAAATGCCGCTGCCCGAAGGCTTATGTAGTGGTATGTGTACGTGAATTACGTCACGGAACAGGAGAGTGGCCTCATAATTTCCTGGATAGGTTAGCCTTACTGTAGCCGCTCACGCTGTTTGTATCCACAGTGATTGGACCTACTTCAGCATCATGGAGATATAGGTATTCCATTTCCAAACAGTTTATCCTACTAAACCTCCTGAATTCCCACCTCAACTTACTTGATTGATAGCGGTGCTTGCTCAACTAAACGCTCCAAATGCTGAAGAAGCGCACCCTGCCGAAACTGCATAAACGTCAAAAACGTGGTATATTTTTACACCGCGTTTTGGTGCATTTTTCGATTGTACGGAAATGTGTTCACCCATCCTTCCCCCCTTGTAAAACCCGGAAGTTGTTGTGCCATGTCTGTTTAATCCCCTCAATCCCTTCACTCTCATCAGCTAGATTTTCGTCTGATGCGGTATTTGCCGGCAAGCGAATTAGCCAGACAAAAAAAGTGGCACTTGCCATACACAACCAGACAAGGCCACCCAAAGTCCCACAAGTAACAATAAATAGTGCAATCTCAGCCATGGGAACCGACGTCTTGGACAATACATACACCGAGTAAAATCCCACTAGAGCCATTACGGCCAACATTTCAGCCTGTTCTTCAACGAGGATATGAACCCAATCGAGTCGGCGCAATGGCCATAGCATAACTTTCGGTATCCAATAAATAGCCAAAGCCGTCACGCCCGGAATCCACCAAGGTAAATCTCGAATTTGAATGATCAGCCAGTGCATTTTAGCATCCCTCCTTCCCTTCGACACTAACACGAAAGGATCAATCTCGTTGAGGATTTTTGATCAAAAATGTGACCCGGCATCGTTCGCCGAGTCACATTTTTAACGACCATACATGACAGCGTTACGCGCATCCTGCATGAGCGCTTGAGTACCACTCCGGTTGTTTTTGTGCAGGTCGACCGGAGGCGTGACATGAAGCCTGCCTGCGACCACTGCATCTTTTGCTTGTCGGTCAAGTATGGCTGGCCGATAGCTGGAATATGCCTGTTTATAAGCTGCTTGTACCGAGGGACTATATGAGGTCAAATTCGAAACGTGAAGCCCCGAATTCCATTGATTCTCCATCTTCATGATCGTCATTCCAGCCTGTTTCGAACTCATGGATGTAGAACTCTGCAGCGCAGATGCCAGGTTCATATGCGCAGTGCGGTAAGACTCTTCAGCAGTCGATAGTCGCGTGAACGCATTTTCTTTTGGGTCGTACAAATGGTTAATATTCGGCAACCGTGCTGCCAGAGAGTTGGTCTCCATCACCCCTCGCATGTGGTTTCGCATGGTTTGGAGTCGCTCTTGTTTCAAGTGCTGATTTGCAGCATATTTCGCGGATGCCCGAGCCACGGGCTGTGAAACGAAACCAGTGAATCGACCGTTCACCGCGTTTGCTACCGTGCCAATCGCCGGTATGGTTCTTGAAGCAATCGCTCCTGCCATGCCCCCGGAATCCGCGTAATCCTTGGCCAAGCTCTTCCCAATCAATCCAAGATTGCTGTTCGTTACAGTGCCTTTTACAGTTGACACTGTACCCCGAATAGCATCTAGCGTTCCTGAACGAACCGAATGTTTGAGTGGACCTCCGTAAAGCCCGCCCGTCTGACGCGAATTACCCTTGTTTATCGGCATGGATGATGCGTACCTCGTCTTTGTACCACCTGATTCTAGACCGAAACCGTCAGCCTGTATGGCATCCCCAAACGCCCCGAGTTGGTGATGCAACATCATGTCATCCACACCTGCCCCTGCCTGAATGGCTTGGGCGAACATCTCTGGCCGCTCCTTCACCGCCTGCTCCGCCTTGGAACGCACAGCAGGCATATTGTCCATCGCCTTGAAAATGGATTTAGCAGGTGTCCCGATAGCCTTTGCGGCACCCTTTACCGCCATCTTCCCTCCTACATCCGCTGCGTAAGCGCTCAGCCCGAGAGCGGCCATTTGACCAAGTCGTGCACCCCCATTAAACCCAACCATGGATGCTCCGAACGTATTGGCGACGACCTCAATCAATTTTCTTACGTAAACCGCCGAAGCCAAAAGACCAATGGTTCCCGCCAACGCGACAAAGATATCTTCAATCGTGAGTGACGTGCTGTTCATTGGACTGGCGACTGCACTCGCAATGCCAAAAACAATCGCCTGCCCAAGCGGTATCGCCATTTGATATATCCATTCAGTCCACCACATTTTCGCAATCGGCCTGGTGCGGTCATTGGCATGAAACGCCATGGCCAGTGGAAAGAACAACATCCAAACATACAAGAACACCTTTCGAAACTCATAAACAAGCCACACAACCAATGACAAGATGGCCTGTAGAAAATTGACCACGGAGTTCAGCAGCCCCTGACCACCGCTGGTGTTCAGCGAGGTCCACTTCATCAATGGATTCAAGGTCAGAAAGTAATCGCTTGGGTAGTAGAACAATTGCGTGATCAGAACCGCGAAATGTGGTCCAACCCACATCATCACAGCCGCGATGACGAGCCCTACACACCCGTTTTTTAACCGTTCCCGCTGAATGGCGCTGTTGGCGGCTCCAGATACCTGGATAACCAGTAAATACAGCGCCACAAGCAGAAATGTCCATCCAAACGCCCAAAAAGCAACTGCGAACGGTTGTAGGGAGGTCGTCGCTTTTGCATCCATCACATCCGCAAAACTCCCCGTTCCCCAAGCTGGTACATGAGCACTTGGAAAGAAGCCTGTTAGGATTACATTCCCCATGACGTTCCCGGTAACATTGCCACCTGAAACGATGGTGTGATCTAGCAGCATCTGTATGCCGTTCGCCAGGGCGTTAATGAGATTGGCAATGAGATTATCGAACCAATTCATCGCGTCATCACTCGATCTCGATGCAATGCCAGCTGATGTTCCGATTGAACAAACGTCGTAGAGAACAATTGTTCTTCTTCAGAGAAAGAATTCAGTACGTTATAAAACACCTCTCCTCCGGCCCACCAACGCCCCATCCCTTTTCTGTATCCAACCAAATCGTCAAACTCTCGTTCTTCCAGTCCAAAGACTTCCATCACGGCAGCCTTATCGTTTTTATCCTGTCGCAGTAGAACCTTTGTTGCCGAGTTCTGAACGATTGCCCGACCAAATTCATTATCTGCAAACTTTCGAAAATCCTGACTCGCGGCCACAGCTGCGCCAGAGCGCTTCCGAATCCGACGAAACACATCTTCAATGAACCGAGCGGTGTCCTCCAATTCCAGCATCTTTTGTGTCTCGTCAGACACGACACATTTCTTGATGTGCACATTTTTCTTAATGAATTTCTCCAGAACCCACTCAAATGTAACTTGCATACCAAGCCTACGTGCGTGGCTCTTCTCAGGCAGCGAAGAGAGGTCAAAATGAATGATTGGCGCATCGGACAGTTCTACATTGCTGTAGCAATCAAACATCCCCTCAGTTCCACCCTTTTGAAATCGTCGAAGGCGCATGACCAGTTCCTCTAAACGTGGATCCGTTTCAGCCTGCTGTTCGAGCTTTGCAAAAAAGTCGGAGAAGCAAGGCTGCTGTCTCTTAACGCGTAAAATGAGACGGTCCCCGTTCGCGTTTCGCTCCCAGCTATCTCGGCTCTCGTAGAGGGACTCGGGATCGGAGGTAAAGCGGAAGTCTTTCTCATACAGCGTTTGCAACAGCGTGTTGATGACCGCCACGTTGTACGCATCCAATCGGTCTGCAGCATGTAGATGGGCCATACTAACGATAAAGCGTTCCATTTCGGAGATTTTCTCTTTCACATCGACGAAACGATGAATCGTCCCATCTTGCAGTTTCTCTTCCTCTTCTTCCAACTCGAACGGGTTCATTCGATAAGGTGAGCGTTCATTAATCCGAATCGATGCCCCGCCAAGTGCCTTCACAACCGCCGTGTATTCTCCCTCATAATCGATAATGACAAATCGAATTCCGAATGCGGCCCCTCTCGCCACCAGTCCCTTCACCAAATAACTCTTCCCAGCGCCCGACGTCCCGATGATGATCATGTTCGAATTCGCCAGTTTCTCATGCCAAGGGTCATAGCGGTTCAGATGTCCCGAAGACCAATCGATGCCAATCGGAATGCCGTATTCGTGACTGAAGCGACTGTTCGTAAAGGGAAATGCATTCGCCAACGCACTCGATGTCATCTCTATCGGATGCCGGAGAAGATTTTCCCCAATCGGGGCTACAGACCGAAATCCGAGATCATGTTCCTGATACGCTTGCCGAATCATGAAGCCCTCAAACCCTTCTCGCTCGATCCGTTCACAGGCACTGAGAAACTCTTCGCGATTCGGTGAGCTCACAGCAAAAATGATGGTCGTGTAAAATAGCCTTTCGATACCAAGCCGCAGTTCCTCACGCTCTTTCTCTAGCAATTGATACTCCTGCTGGTAGAATGCAATGGCCTTATTCGTCCCAGCCTTTTGTTCCGCGAGAATTTCCGCTTCGAGCTTTGTCATCATTTTCGTTCGCTTGGAGATAGCGAGCGTAGAATCCGCTGGCTCCACATGAATCGAGACATGAACGTCAGCACCGATATGAAAGAAGCGATTGAGGTATCCAAAGTGAATCGTAGACGGTAACCCGGTGACGTAGTACGTCTTTGTAAACCCACTCGGCGATACATAAATTTCTGTGGAACTCACTTCAATCCCATCTGCGAGGGTCATTAGGTCATGGAATGTCGGCGTATTCTCGCCAAGAACACTTGCGTCGTCGGTGTAAACCTTTTTCGGTTGTTTCTTTCTCCTACTGAGCTTCATCAATGTCTGTCACCTCCACATCGGCGCCATCCACGCGTGGCGCGTGAACCTGGCTTGCAAACGCATCCCGATATCTTTGAGATACCGCTCGTTCCCGGTTCCAGAAGTTTTGTATCGCTTCGATACTCTCTATCGGGTCAAGAACCTCATAGGGGAGCCCCATACTGGCAATACCTGTTTCCACATAACCTTGTTCCCGCTCTAAACGCTCAATTTGAGCGCTCTCGTCCTCCCCACCGACCTTGGGTAATACACCAATGACAATCAAGTTTGAACGGTCTGTACGAGGCTTCTGCGCTTCTTCACGCAAGTAGGCTTTGAGCGCCTCTGCATACTCTGCAAACGGCCGATTCTGATACGCTCTTCCAATGTCGTTGATGGTTGCTTCAGCATGTTTCAGAAAATCCGTATAGTTCGCACGCCTCGCCTGAACGGAGAGTTGGAACGGATGGTCCAGGTATTTGAGCATCTCCTTAAATCGATCTCGTACAACTTGAATCTCTGAAAGGGACATGGAATGTAAATTCATATCCCCCACACGAATTTGTCTTCGGAAGTGCCCGTGAACCACGAGCGCACCTGATGGATGGAATCGTTCTATCGGTAGAAACGCTTGTAAAGAGGATGCCGATTTTGATCTTCTCCGTGATTTGTTGGCTTTGCGGTTCCGTTTACGAAGATCGACTGCAATGAGACTGACCAGCACAACCACTGCAACCACCGCAATGATATACAGTCTCATTTCCTTCTCCCATTTCTTTGGGCGCCCATGTTTCGATGAACCAGAATGCGATAGCCACGATCAAACAGGACAATTTTCGGCCGCATCGAAAATCGGACCCTGAGCCACATGAATTCTGCAAGCGGACGATTTCGATACGGCACCGCGGCGAACATCAGTCCGATGCCGATGCCAAAGAACATACTTACCCAGCGTGGACTGTGCAGGACCGGTAGCAAAACGGCAGCCAATCCAATCAACGGACTTGACACTGCGAGTCCAATAAAAAAGTGCGTGACATGTTTGGTGCTAATCCCCCAAATCAAGCTTTCCCCTTCCGTGAGCGGAACTGGAGAATGAACTTCAAGCATTGTGCATCATTCCTTCGACTTGAATGTCTTCCGTTACACACGGATTTTCAGTGCAAACTTGACCCGAAATTATAAAGAGCTCCCGCAATGACGCCTGCTGCTCCAAGCAACACACCTGCTACAACGACATGTACCAAATGCGCCCGAGCTTCCTCTCTCCTTTGCGCATGATTCGCACCCGCCATAAACGACATCACGGCCTTATACAGGTGAAACAGAAGCCATGCGCCTGCCACAGCGGAAACGGCCCCAAGTACCCAGCTAATGAGGGTGTTTAAAATGCTGGATACCGACCCTTGCTGACCTGACAACGGGTTGGTAACGCCACTGCTCGCTGCGTAAACCTGAATCGTCGTACACAGAGTCGACAGCATCACCCCGCCGGTGATCATCCAGCGCAATCCGAACTTTTTCATTTCAATGCCTCCTGTCCACTACGCGTGAAAATGACTATCAATCGAGACAATGACGCCGGGTAAAATCACTGCAGCGAAGAATCCCAAAATGGCGTACAGCACAATCAGGGAACCTGTTCGCTTCACACGGGCGTTATGACCAATCGCCCCTCCAATGAACACAATCAGTCCAACGAAGACGCCTACTTCTGCAAGAAAATACACCCAGGAAAAAACCTCTTGAATCACGAGTCCAAAGGACTTTGTAATGCTGGCCAGCAATCCAAACGGGTCAACCGGTTGAAATCCTAATCCCTTCATGGTCTGGTTGAGATTCAGCGGCGCGAGCGCGTCGTTTGAGGAACTCGCCACTTCCATCACACTTCTTTCCCGGACATGAGTCATCGTCAAATATGTCCGCTTTGACCGTACCGCGGATTGGCACGCACTTGGTGCCAAGTTCGTGTCATGATTTGCTACGCTTCGATGGATGAAACCAGTGAGGGGGAATCCGTGTGGACGTGCATTATCAAGCTGGAACAAGCATTCAGTACATCGACCGTATTCAACATATTTACAGCAACTTTGCGACGAACGATGAGGAACTGGCCTTCGCCAAGTCAGTGGAGGAACAGGCGGAAATGATTGAGGTCGCTGTCGATGAATCAGAGGAAACGCAGGTGACAGTATCTACTGCACAGGCGGTCTACCATTTTCGTACTTTTCGAACGGACTATATTGGTCACGCTTCTCGAACCTTGGTCGACCTCTTTGAACACTTTCGTGTATTATTGCCAATTGAATTTATCGTGGCGAATCGTGCCATGACGATTTATCTGACAGGAAACAAGGTTGTTGTCGGCGAAGCCGAATATCCAATTGAGGTAAGGGATGGTTTATACCAACTCGTTGAGCCTGTGCAGTGGATGATTTCGTCCACAGTTCTTGACGTCATTGTTCGGCTTGCGAAGGAATACCAAATTTCATATGAAGAAGTGGTTGAGAGCGCCATCCGATTGATTAGCGAGCCACAACCACCTCAACACACTTCTTTGTCTTCGACATCTCCCGAATAGCAAAGAGCGATTTATGCGTTTGCGTCATCAAGGTACTCAAACAGGGCCATCCAATCCTCCATTTTCCCGGCGTCCTGAAGAAGTTCACGCAGTGCTCCTGGTGATAGACGTTCGGTTAGGTGATAGGCGATGTGCCGGGCTACGGCTCGGCACCGCCGATACCAAGTCGACTTCCCCATATGTAATTCCATCGCACATTTGTCTGGGCTAAACTGTTTACGAAGCCATAAATCAAATACGGCTTCCATCTCTCCAGTGCCTGAAATCGCGTTCTCGACAAGATTCAATTTGTGAGAAAGTGCAATCAACTCCTGTTGAATTTCGGGTTTTGTTAATCCCCATCTTTTCATCTTGAGATAGACAAATTTCTTTCGGATGACGACATACGCCGAAGCAATCCGTTGCCCGAGTTCCAAACTTTCTGAAGCGGACATGGTCGGCCTCACTTCGAAATAAGAGCCATCTAATATGAAGAATTCGTTATTCATGATGGACACGTCATTCGCAGCTTTCGGCCGATATAACCCGCCGTCCTGATGCGAGTAAATGACAATATTCGTCGGCCCTTGTCCGATGATATCCAAAAGCGCACCGACTTGCTCAGCAAACATATCCGGTGGCGCTGCCGCCATCAATTCTCTCTGGTTGGTCAAATTGACCACCGTGTATCTGTAATAATCCATCTGCACGATGTTTCACCTCTATCCGCAGTGTGGTTTACACTTTTTAACTATCCGGAAACAGATCATAGAACGCCTTGTATCGCGGGTCTCTGGCCGGTTTGCTAGAGCGTCTCGCCTGTCTCGTGGCTGGCCTCTCGAAAGAGCCAAACACTTTGCTTCGATCTTCTTTGGTCCAGTTACGTTTGGCCGTCTCTGCATTCCAGCGGTGTTTGATGACCTCCGCACAGTACGCGAAGCTGTTAATCCTCTTCGTCGGATATTGAGCAAAGGTATGATCAATTCCAGCTAGAATGAAGCTGATTGGGATCCGATGTTCAAGCAATGTATTCAAAGCCTCGTGATCTCCCTGCTTTGCCACGTATGAGTCGTTCACATGTGCTCTCATGCGAAGTTCTACCGCCTCATACGGATCTGCAGAGTTCCCCAACTCATCAGCACCTAGTGGGGCATGGTTCTCAAAATTCACGAATGCTCTCGTAAACTCGTCTTCAGCATCGGTCAAGTCGTCTTCCAATGTCCTTGAGCCAATAGCATTATCATTAACAACAACATGATCTGTAGTAATCTCTGGTATTGCTTGCTCATCTGATACCATTCGATGGCTCACTGTGGGCGTTCCATCGCTCTCATTGGGCAGTCCATTGCTCATTTTGAGCTCCCCATTGCTCAAATCGGGCCCTCCATGGCTCACGGTGAGCATTGCATCGCTCAAATTGAGCATTGCATAGCCATCGAGTGTGTATCCGAGTGCTGCCAAATCTCGACGTACTTTAACGAAATCGATCCGATACTGCCTCGTACGATCCCATTTGTGATCAGGGTTGTTCCGACACAGTAGGTACCCCTGCTCTACCAGTGCATTAACATGTCGGTTAATCGATTGTCTCGAAATCCCCAACATCGTTTCTTCCAGTAGTTCCTCTGCCGTTTTATAAATCCAACCATTCGTTGGCTTAATGTTTAGTTCGGTTGCTTCTTGCTCCATACGTTTCTGTTCCTCGTAAATAAATCTGTCCACATCGCGTACTCGTTGACTCCAATAAACGAACTGGTTCAGAATAATGGCTCTATAGATGTCACCAGTGAGCCACACGAACTCCTCTTTGATCACAATCCTTTTTAATTCATTTGGAATGTTCATATGAAAACCCCGATTCCGCTCTGAAACCATCCGTGCCAAACGGACTAAGTGTTTAGAGCATTCCTTCAGCCGTCCCCCGGCGTAATACCAGTTCCTTCACGACTAAACGTGCAATTAAATCCTCCGCTTCATCTGGATGCGGATGAGGAACACGATTAATCCGAATCACGACTTTTTCTGCACCACCATTCGGTTGCTTTCTCAAGCTCATTTGCAGCACTCTCCCATGATTTATAAGTCGCATATTGCAACATTGATAGTCAAAAAAATTGGCTCCATTCACACCCCACTACCTGAGCGATGCGCTTTGATACCAATACGCTTGGATTCTTTACTCCACACTCAATCTCAGATAAATAATTACGAGAAATCTTGGCTCGCATGGCCAGTTGCTGTTGAGACATACGCCGTTGATGACGCATACGAATTAACCAAATACGCGGTTGCCTGTCCACAACCCTACCTCCTCTATCGCAAAATGCGACATCTGTGTTAATAGACCGATCATAGTTGCGTACAGAGACCTAGGTCAAGTATAATGACGCTATCAGCGACGCCTATTTAGAGTCGCAATATGCGACTGAAGATTGGAGGTGACATTACGATGACACTTGGCGAGAGATTGACACAAATAAGAACAGCGAAACAGCTTACTACCCAGCAGGTTGCAGATGAACTGGGGATAGCACGGTCGACTTACACAGGGTACGAGACTGAGTATCGGGAGCCAGATACCAAAACTTTGATTCGATTGGCGGAACTTTATGAGGTTTCTTTAGATTGGCTACTAACAGGAAAGAGTGGAGATGATATGCCAACGCTAGCACCGGAGGAACGCGAGTTTTTAACGTGGGTGAAAAATCATTTAACCGGCACTTTTTTTTATGACTTTAGTAAAAGCCCGACCACCCGTAAGAAAGAGATGATGCGAGGGCTAAGGATTATTTACGAACTGGAAAAGGGACGAAAACCCGGACAGAAACAAGGAGAATGAAATAGAGAGAAATAGCGGGTTTCCCCACATTCTAGAGAAACCGTATCTTTACGGTGAATACAGCGGGAATGGGGACGAATGTAAGGGTGAATCAGATTATGAAGAACTATCAACCAACCAAATTGGAATGGAGAGTTTTGAACTACTATAGACGACGTGACATTCAGTCACCGAGTGAAATCGATTTAGAGTCATGGGCAAAGGAAGCCGGCATCTGGGTACATCACGTCCCACTCGGAAGTACTTATTATGAAATGAGTGACGACATGTACACGATCATCGTTGATGATCGGCTTCCAAAGCTGCAGCAACGGGTAGAATTGGCACATGAACTTGGACACGTAATTTTGCATACCGGGGACCAGGAGGTACTGTCTCATGATGAACGGACCCGCCAGGAACGGGAAGCGAATCATTTTGCGATGTACGCGTTGGCGCCTACGTATATGCTAGCCAAGCATATGATAGACGATTGCTCATGGGGGTCTCAGGTAACGTATCTTGCAGAGGAGTTTAATGTGCCCACCCCATTTATGGATGTTCGTCTGCGGCTACTATCCGGGAGAGCTTACGGATTCCTAGGCGGAACAAGTTCCCCACTCTTCGTAGTTCGAGAGGAAACAGAAGACTATGACTACTCCTATCGACACCCTTTGGATGAAAATCTCGAATATGTCGTCTGCAGTGGTGAAGTATTGGGGCTTCGGAAGAGATACAAAGGTTAAGTGAAATGAATTTATATCCTGGGGTGTTGTCCATGAAAAAACAATTACGAGCAGTGGCTTATCCTCGTTACAGTTCGGACAATCAACGCGAAGAGTCCATCACTGCACAAATTCGGGCGATTGAAGAATATTGTGAACGGAAGGGCTATATTCTCGTGGATAGCTATCCAGACGAGGCCCGCAGTGCAACAACAGACAATAGGCCTAATTTTCAACGTATGATTGCCGACAGTGAGAAAGATCTGTTTGACGTCGTTGTCGTGCACAAGTTGGACAGGTTCGCACGAGACCGGTATGACAGCGCGTATTATAAAAGAACCTTGAAAAGAAATGGCGTTCGCCTGGAGAGCGTGCTTGAACAACTGGATAATAGTCCAGAAAGTATCATTCTTGAATCTGTTCTTGAGGGCATGGCAGAGTACTATAGCAAGAATCTCGCCCGCGAAAGCCGCAAGGGGATGTTTGAGAACGCAACAAAAGGCTTACATGCCGGCGGACGGCCACCGTACGGATATCTTATCAATCACCAGACTAAGAAACTCGAAATCGATGAAAAAGCTGCTGGGGCTGTTCGTCATTTCTTTGAACAAGTGGCAATCGGTAAATCCTTAACGCAGATTGCGCAGGAATTGAACGAAATGGGCTATCGAACACAAACTGGTCGAAGGTTCACAAAAAATAGTTTTGACGGATGGGCCAGGAATAAGAAATACATTGGTATTTATACATGGGACGTCAAGACTCAAAAAACGGATCGAGGAACAAGAAATAATCATCGATACAAGCCAGAAGAAGAACAAGTTCAGGTCCCTGACAGCGTACCACCAATCGTAGATGTAGAACTATGGGAAAAAGTGAACGAAGCAATGAAAAGCCGACAGTGGAAGCCGTCGCATCGTAAGGCAAAGATTTGTTATTTACTCAGTGACAAGGTATTCTGTGGCAAATGCGGAGCTAGGTACAACGGAAATGCGTACACAAACAAAGGAGCCCAGTACCGGTATTACACTTGTGCCGGGAAATGCGGTAACAAGAGTATTCGAAAGGATAAACTTGAGCAATCCGTCGTGGAACAACTCATTGAAAACTGTTTTAGTGATGAAGCCATGAACAACATTGTCGTCCGTGTACAGGAATTGTATCGAACGCAACGTACAACAGTAGTCCAAGACATTCGCCCCATTCAAACGGAGATAGCCGACATCGAGGTTAAAATTGATAACTGGTTTGAGTTATTGGGTAGTGGTATTAGTGCGAAAGGCACGCTTATAGAAAAAATTAACGAGGCGACTGCACGTAAAGAAGCTTTAGAAGCCGAATTGAATCGAACTAAAATACTCAATGAGCAAACTGAACTTGATGAGTCAAAAATTTTGTCTACGTTACTGGCAAAGAAACACCAGCTTTTTTCGGATGACGATGAAGAGAAAAAGCTCGTAATACAAGAATTCGCCGATTCCGTCACCATTAATTGTGACGAAACCGACGATTTCGAGTTAACCCTGGGTCTTAGGGTTATAGCTGGTGGAGGCGACGGGAGTCGAACCCGCGTCCGAAGACCTCGCGACATGAACTTCTACGGGTGTAGTGCGTCTTTTACATGTCCCATCCGCACGCGGACACACGCGCTTGCGAAATGGTCAGCTCGTTAAGTTTCGCCGGTGGCCCACGAGCACGTGCCGCCGACTATCCCGCTAAGTTGACGTCACCAAGTCTGCACGGGAGACAGACAAGATGACGGCCTAACTGCAATTAAGCAGCGAGGGCGAGGTTGCTGTTTGAGGTAAAGCTTTTCTTAGTTTTGCCAGTTAAATTTAGGTCCGCGTTTTTTACGTGGCCTCGCGGCCCCACGACCCGCTATTCATGCTCGAACAATCCCCGTCGAATCCAAAACGCCCCCGCGTTTTGGGTTGACTCGAAGGTCAACGATGACTTAGCTAACATGAGCGCTGAGCACATCATGTTCTAAATCACCAAAGGAACTGGCAAGCACTCTAGCTGCAGCGGCGAAATCATGAATCTCTCACTCACTGCTCATTTATCATAACGCACGATGAGCAAAACAACAATGTGTGCTTCGTGGTGGTGTTTCCATGGTAATGTTTAACGATTTCTATCCCGCAATGCACGCTGAATCTCGCGGTTGGCGTCTCGCTTCTTAGCTGACTCACGCTTGTCGTACAGTTTCTTACCTTTTGCAAGGCCGAGTTCCACCTTGCAGAACCCGTTCTTAATGTACAACTTCGTTGGAATAAGCGTATAGCCGTGTTCCTTGACCGCACCGATTAATTTGGCGATCTCGCTTCGATGCAACAACAGCTTCCGCGGCCGCATGGGTTCGTGGTTAAAGCGATTCCCCTGCTCGTATGGACTGACGTGCATGTTATTCAGCCAGACCTCACCGTTGTCAACCTGAGCATATGCGTCGCGCAGGTTTGCGGAACCTTTGCGGATGGACTTGATTTCTGTGCCGGAAAGGACAATACCCGCCTCATACGTATCTTCGATAAAGTAATCGTGGTACGCTTTGCGGTTTTGTGCCAGAGCCTTTCCATCTTGTCCTTTACCCATCAGTTCCACCCTCTATCGTACATCTGCATCGTGTGACGCCCATTACGACGAGGGGCGCGTACACCATATCGTACCAAACCTGCGCGTCCCGTTCAATGCTCGTTTTGTACCACTGCGCGACTAATGACTGGGGCGACGGCGCCTGCCCGCCCCACGATACGAGCCGCCTGCACCTGAAGGACTCTCACCGGAACTGCTGCCTGCCCGGTGGTTCCGACCGGGATTGTGCGGACGGTGCGGTTTCCGAGGCTCACTGCTCCCGATGCTTCCTCTGTGATCAGCACCCGGACTGGCGTACCCGTTCAACCCTAGCCACAGCTGTGGTGCATGGGGATTGGCACCTTGATCTGCATCTGCAGCACCACCGACAGATCCACCCCACGCACTGCTAACTTCTGTTCGTCGTCCATTGCCGTCCATACCGCCTTTGCTTTCGCTTGGTAAAGACAGTGGTTGCCCCCACGGCACATTCCCCCGTTCTGCTCGGTGCGTCGCACCATCACTCACCCATGCCGCACCGTTTCCCCCTGCTCGTCCCTTAGAGCTGCTCCCAGCTGCGTCTGCAACGTCACTACGCTCACTCGCCCAAGCGCCGCTTCTTCCGGCACTGCGAGGTCTGTCATCGCGACGACCGTTAAACCTGCTTCCCCCGCGGGGCTTTTCTCTGCGTCCACCGAAGTCTTGTTCGAAGCCGTCTTGATTTGAACGTGTGCTGGGGTCAGCATTCGCGCCGTACGGTTCCTCGCCGCCATTTCGCCAGTTCCTGCCGCGGCCTCCGCTGCCACGCCCACGCGCGGTGAAGCCGTCTTCGCCGTGCCCGCTTTGACCGCTGGGTCCCTTGCGTCCGTGTCTGTCTCCGCCGCCTTCGTTGTTGCGGTGACCGAAGCCACCACGGCCTTCACTGGTTCGTCCGCGGAACCCGCCACTGCGGTTGCCTCTGTCGCTTCGTCCTTGGAAACCGCCGCTGTGGTCGCTCCGTCCATGACCACGACCGCCATTATCTCGGCCCCCGCTGTCACGCCCGCGGCCGCGCGGTTCGCTCGCACGTTCCAACCGTTCGGCTACTTGACGACGTCTGGCTTTTGGTGAGAGATCTTCATCGTAAACGACAGACTCTACGCCACCCATCTGCACCATGGTGCCTTCACGTCGATGCGCGACGAGCTGAAAGTCGACCGTCAAATCCTCCTTGCTCGCGCCAGAGACCTCAACCGACACCGGATCGCCGAGACGAAATACTCTCCTCGTCCGCTCTCCGACGAGGGCCATCTGCTTTTCATTCAACACGTAGTAATCATCTGCGAGGTAGCTGATGTGGATGAGTCCTTCCACGCCGTTATCGAGCTGGATAAACAGGCCGAACTGCGTCACGCCGCTGATGATACCGTCAAACTGCTCGCCCACGTGATCGAGCATATATTCGACCATCTTCATTTGATCGACCTCGCGCTCTGCATCCTGAGCAATACGTTCGCGAATGCTCGAGTGCATCGAGGCGTCGTGCACAAACTCACCAAGTTCCTCCTCGCGATGAGTGGATAACGCACCCGTCAGCACCTCGCGCATAATGCGATGAATGGCGAGGTCCGGGTATCGTCGGATTGGCGATGTGAAGTGTGTATAGTACTCGGCGGCAAGACCGAAGTGACCTACACAATCCGGCCCATACTTCGCCTGCCGCATGGAGCGGAGCATCAGCTTCGAGATGACCATCTGTTCTCTAGTCCCCGCGATCCGCTTCAAAATGTCCTGCAACGCTCGCGGATGAATCTTGTTCCCGAGCCCCTTCACGTGATAACCGAAGTTATGGATGAACTCGTTGAAGTCCATCATTTTGGCGAGATCCGGTTCTTCGTGGATCCGGTACACAAATGGAACGCCTATCCAGTAGAAGTGCTCGGCAACCGTTTCATTGGCGGCCAGCATGAACTCTTCAATCAACTTCTCCGCAATCCCGCGCTGACGCGGGATGATGTCGGTAGGATGACCGAGATCGTCCACGACGACTTTCAACTCTTCAAAGTCAAAGTCGATGGCGCCGCGCTCCGTCCGTTTGTCACGGAGGATTTGTGCAAGTTCGGCCATTCGCTCAAAGTCGGTCAGCAGTTCCTTGTAGCGGCCGAGGACTTCTTTGTCTTTGTCGACAAGGATTTTGTTCACGTTCGTATAGGTCATCCGCTCTGTCGTCTTGATGATGCTTGGGAAAATATCGTGTGCCACCACTTCACCTTGCGGCGTGATCTCCATGATGCACGACATCGTGATCCGGTCCACATGGGGGTTCAGCGAACAAATGTTGTTCGACAGCCGTTGCGGCAACATGGGGATGACCCTGTCCACCAGGTAGACACTTGTCCCGCGTTCAAAGGCCTCTTTGTCCAGCGGACTGCCTTCCTTGACGTAGTAGCCGACATCTGCAATGTGCACGCCGAGCTCGTAGTTTCCGTTCGCGAGGAGCTTGACGTGCACCGCGTCGTCGAGGTCTTTCGCATCTTCGCCGTCGATGGTAACAATGGTCTCGTGGCGCAGATCGCGCCGCCCTTTCAGGTCTTCTGGAGACAAATCAAGCGGAATCGCTTCAGCGGCCTGAAGTACATCGTCCGGGAACTCCTCTGGCAACTGGTACTTGCGGACAACGGCTAGGATGTCGATGCCAGGGGCATCAGGATGTCCGAGAACTTCAATGACCTTTCCTTCGGGACCACGGGTTGGGGTCGGAAAGGTAGTGATCTCAACAACGACGACATACCCGTCATGGGCACCCATCATCCCTTCGGTATCGATGAAGATATCCTGCGGGAAGCGCTTGTCGAGTGGAGTGACGAATGCATGATCTTTGTATCGTGTGAACTTCCCTACCACGTTGCTGGTAGCGCGCTCAAGGACGCGGATGACCTTGCCTTCACGGCGATTGCCGCCGCCAGCGGATCGCTCGACGCGAACCATGACCTTGTCTCCGCTCATGGCCCCATTCATGTCGCCGGAGGCGACGTAGACATCGGGATCGCCCGTGGCCTCAGGAATCACAAATCCAAATCCGCGCGCCTTCATCTGCAACGTGCCGACGACGAGATTCATCCGCTCGGGTAAGCCGTAGCGGTTTGTCCGGGTGCGTACAACGTCGCCCGTCTCCTCCATCTCGTTCAACAGACGCACAAAGGCCTTGAAATCATCGCTGGTCTCGATGCCAAATTCCTCAACCAGCTCATCGACCTTCATCGGCCGATAGGCTTCAAGTTCCATAAAGGCAATCAAGGATTCGCGTCGAACGTCCAATACTTCACCTTCCTGACTGGCGGGTCTGCCGTTCTTGACTGGTTTCTCTGCTTGTGAACGTGCCTCCGTGCGAGGGCATTCCAGAGAACGTGCTTGTAAGACCAGGCCTTCCGCCGATAAATTGCATGCTCTTCTAGTATGAGCTATCTTGGAAGGAATTGATACGGCGTACGTCGATGGAATAGCGGATTGGCAAGTGGGTGGGGAAGGTTTGCTAGACCTAAACATGAAGGAAGGAATTCCGCATGTCGCGGAATTCCCCCCTCTTTGGTTCAGTATGCGTTTGCCGGTGGCCGGCAGTCTACTCAGTTTCGTACGGACACACATGTCGCTGTTTGCAGGCAAATCAGGTGTTTATTCCGCTTTGGCGTGATTCATCAAGTGCTCTTCCCGATGTGGATACGATTTGAGAAAGTCAATGACATATGCGTTCAATACCGAACTTACCTGGCTGTAACAAACCATATGCCCAGCTTGCGGCAACCAATGAATCTCTTTCTCGTGCGATCCGACGGTGTGATAGACATAGGATGCACCTCGCGGTTCAACGACCTCGTCCATCTCCCCCTGAATGACGCAAAGAGGTTGCGTGACTTGAGGCAAGGCTGTTTTCCCCAACTGGACAATTCGTCGAAACTGCTTCACGCTCTTAAGCGGTGTCTGCGATACGCGCTCAATACGCTGTTTGAGGTACGTTGACGTATTGGCACCTTTGTCCCATGACTCCTTAATCACACCAGCAATTTGCCGGAACAATTGTTTTGTACCGACGTAGAAAACAGCTGGTGCAAGCATGGTCACCGTCGTGACAGGATACTTCGCCGCCATCACTGACGCGATCATCGCACCCATTGAAAATCCAATCAAGTGCACAGGCCCTTCGGCCAGCCCTGCTTCGATCACTGGTTCAACGGCTTGCAACCACTGACTTGCAGTGGCTGTTTCGAGGTCTGCTTTGGAACCGCAGTGCCCGGGTAACACAGGTAACTCGACGTCATAACCTTCGGCTAAGAGGGCTTCGGCTAGTGGAGCGAGTTCTTCAGGTGTACCCGTAAAGCCGTGAATAAGCACGCACAGTCCCTTCGCCATCGTACGAACCTCCCCTGAATCTCCCAAAGAGTTGCAGGAATGGC
This sequence comes from Paenalicyclobacillus ferrooxydans, assembly GCF_001399675.1. Classification (GTDB taxonomy): domain Bacteria; phylum Bacillota; class Bacilli; order Alicyclobacillales; family Alicyclobacillaceae; genus Alicyclobacillus_B; species Alicyclobacillus_B ferrooxydans. Next base: position 301,971 of record NZ_LJCO01000008.1, on the reverse strand, counting down.
GCCGTCCACCGACGACGCCATCACGACACCTACACGAGGTTTGCTCCCAGATATGCGATAAACAAAGTTACCAGCAAGAACAGTGTGGCCAGAACCACAGTCACCTTGGCAAGGAAGGAATCCATGCCTTTGGGGCGACGGTTTGTCACCTGATCCGAACCGCCTGTAATAACACCGGACAACCCGGCGCTTCTCCCAGACTGGAGCAGGATTACAAGAATCAATAAAACGGACAGCACAACCAGAGATACTTTGGCCGCTGCAAGCATTGTCGTTCACCCCCACTCGCGTGGGTCACCAGGGAACCTCTCAGGTGCCCGTACCCGAAGCTCTGTTTGCTTGAAGTGTACACGCTAGTTGCACGGAGCGCAACTCTACACCACATTACTATACTCCAGGTAGTCTAGCATTTATGACACTTTCAAGCCACAACCTGTGAGGTTCTATTATTTGGATTCGGTCAACGGCGGTTGCCAAAAATCACAGGACCTGCATATATACCTTGTGTTCCAAGTTCTTCTTCGATCCGGAGTAACTGGTTGTACTTGGCAACTCGGTCAGTTCGGCTCGGCGCCCCCGTCTTAATCTGTCCAGCATTCGTCGCCACGGCGATATCAGCAATGGTGACGTCTTCCGTCTCTCCGGAGCGATGAGAAATGATCGATGTATATGATGCTGTTTTAGCCATCTCGACACATGCGAATGTCTCGGTCAAAGAGCCAATTTGGTTGACCTTAACCAAGATTGAATTCCCGACGCCGCTCTGAATCCCCTGGCCCAGGCGCTCTGTGTTGGTCACAAACAGGTCATCACCGACCAATTGGATGCGCGATCCGATGGTACGCGTGAGCTCACCCCAATTATCCCAATCATCCTCGGCCAATCCGTCCTCGAGCGAGATAATAGGATACTTGTTAATCAATGACTCATAATATGCAATCAGTTCTGCTGCGGTGCGCGTTACGCCCTCGCCCTCGAACACGTACTTGCCGCCTTGCAGCAATTCGTTTGCAGCCACGTCCATGGCGATGGATGCATCTGTGCCTGGTTTGTACCCAGCCCGTTCAATGGCCTCGACGATGAGCGCAATGGCTTCCTCGTTGGTCTTCACGTTTGGCGCAAATCCGCCTTCATCGCCAACCGTGGTGGACATGCCCTTTGACTTCAGGACCGTCTTCAGATTGTGGAAAACTTCAGCTCCCATGCGCAGAGCTTCCTTAAACGTTGGTGCACCGTGCGGCACGACCATAAATTCCTGAATGTCCACGGTGTTGTCTGCGTGCTTGCCGCCGTTCAGGATGTTCATCATCGGCACAGGCAGCATTCTTGCGTTGAAACCGCCTAAGTAACGATAGAGCGGCATATTGAGATCAGCCGCTGAAGCTTTCGCTACAGCCATTGAAACCCCAAGAATTGCGTTTGCACCGAGTTTGCCCTTGTTTGGAGTTCCATCGAGTTGGAGCAGCATCTGGTCAATTGCAACCTGATCGGCAGCTTCCTCCCCAATCAGTTCCGGACCAATCTTTTCGACTACGTTTGCAACGGCCTTTTCAACACCTTTACCGAGGTAACGCTTGCTGTTGCCATCGCGAAGCTCAACCGCTTCGTGTGCACCTGTGGATGCGCCTGACGGAACGATTGCGCGGCCCACTGCTCCGCTATCGAGTGTCACCTCTACTTCAACCGTCGGATTCCCGCGGGAGTCCAGTACTTCGCGTGCGTGTACGTCAAAAATCTCTGCCATTTTCAGTCAACCTCCTGCACTCTTCACTTTGCTTTTTCCATCATACCGTTTCTAATTTAGGCTTGCACAATTGTGACCCATTTTGACCCTGGTCCGCCTCATTACCCGCTTAATGGCGATCCGGTGTCGGTGCTAAGTCGGTTCCACCGACTTAACCGCGAACCGACGAGCCCCTGCACCACCCTGACGCCTGCGGTGTTCACTCGTTCGTTCAGTGCTTGAGCAGCGTATGGCCCGTCATCTCCGTCGGCTGCTTGACGCCGAGGAGGTCGAGCATGGTTGGAGCGAGATCGGCCAGGACACCGTCGTCCTTTAACTCTACCCCAGGCTTGGTGATGACCAGAGGTACTGGGTTGGTCGTGTGGGTTGTGCAGACATCCCCGGTATCCTTGAAGAACATGATGTCTGCGTTTCCGTGATCCGCTGTGACCAGCGCCACGCCGCCAACACTATGCAATGCGTCGAGGACGGTTCCGAGACACTCATCCACAGCCTCGACCGCATGCACCGCCGCTTCAAAGACGCCCGTATGTCCAACCATATCCGGGTTGGCAAAGTTGAGGATGACGCAGTCGATGTCACCCGATTTTATGCGCTTCTGAGCGGCGTCAGCCAACTCGTAGGCACTCATCTCCGGCTTCAAATCATATGTCGCCACTTTGGGCGAGGGAATCAGGACGCGCTCCTCACCAGGGAATGGCTGCTCACGACCACCCGAGAAAAAGAAGGTCACGTGCGGGTACTTCTCCGTTTCAGCAATCCGCAACTGTGTGAGTCCGTTTTGGGCTAGGACTTCACCCATGGTGTTATCGAGATTCGCCGGCTTGTACGCCACCACTCCACCGACAAGCTCGCTGAACTTGGTCATACAGACATAGTGGACATGCGGGAAATTTGGACCTCTGTCGAAGTCGCGAAAATCTTCATTCGTAAAGACGCGGGAAATCTGAATGGCTCTGTCCGGTCGGAAGTTGAACATAATGACCGCGTCACCGTCGCGAATTTGGCCGACTGGTTGACCATTTTCATCGACGATCACGGTTGGAATAATAAACTCATCCGTCACACTCTTGGCATATGAGTCTTCAAGCGCCTGCAAGGGGTCTGTCGCTTTATCACCCTCTGCATCCACCATGGCACGATAGGCTTTAGATGTTCGTTCCCAACGGTTGTCCCGATCCATTGCGTAGTAGCGACCCTGGATGGTTGCAATTTGGCCAACGCCGAGTCGCTCCATCTCTTCCAACAAGCGTTTGACATCCTTGCGTCCACTTGTCGGTGCCACGTCGCGGCCATCCAGAAAGGCGTGAACGTAAACCTTCTTCACACTATATTCTTTGGCCATCCGAAGCAGCGCCAAGAGGTGGCGCATGTGGCTGTGTACACCGCCGTCCGACACTAGCCCATATAAATGGAGGGCTGTCCCGTGCTCGTTGACATGATCCATTGCGCCCTTCAGCGCCGGGTTCGAGAAGAAGTCACCCTCGTCAATAGCTTTGTCGATCCGGGTGAGATCCTGGTACAGCACACGTCCTGCCCCGATGTTTGAATGTCCCACTTCGCTGTTGCCGAATTGGCCCTCTGGCAGTCCAACGGCCTTGCCGCTGGCTAGCAAATGGGTGTGCGGATATGTTTTCCACAGGTTATCAAAATTCGGCTTTTTCGCTGCTGCAACTGCATTACCAACAGTCTCCGAGCGGCAACCGAAACCGTCGAGGATAATGAGTGCCACAGGGCCTTCCCCAGACGGGCGCGGCTTGCGTACAAAATCGACTTGTGTTTGCTGCTGTGATTCTCCCATCGTGATCACCTCCCTGAAACTTGCCCCATTGCTTCGGCCATGGCGACAAATGACTCCGGATCGAGGCTGGCGCCGCCGACAAGAGCACCGTCGATGTCCTTTTCAGCGACAAACTCAGCGATATTCGCCGGCTTGACACTGCCGCCGTAGAGGATCCTTGTCTTTGCTGCCTCAGTCTCTCCGAGTGCGACCACCACAACCTCGCGGATGGCCGCAATGACCTTCTCGGCGTCTTTTGGACTCGGGGTCTTTCCTGTCCCAATCGCCCATACCGGTTCATAGGCGATCACGATGGCATCCCCGTCCGGACGAGCCTTCTCAAGGCCAATTTGGGTTTGACGGGCAACGACCGTCATCGTCTCTCCTGAATTGCGTTCTGCGTCGTTTTCCCCTACACACAGAATGGGAATAAAACCTGCTTCTTGGGCTGCTTCAACCTTGTCGCGGACGGCTTCATCCGTTTCTGCAAACATCTGACGCCGTTCGGAGTGTCCAAGGACCACATACTTCACGCCAATCTCCTGAAGCATTGGTGCAGCGACTTCGCCGGTAAATGCACCGTTTTTCGACTGATGCATGTTCTGGGCCCCGACAGCCACCTGGGTTGGCAGGACAACCTTCGCAACTTGTAACGCGGTAAACGGAGGGCACACAGCGAAATCCATCTCCGCCGACAGTTTGCCCAGATTTCGACCGAGAACCTCCGCAAAACTTCTGGTCTCGGCAATCGTTTTGTACATCTTCCAGTTGCCAACGAGCATCTTTCGCCTAGTCATCTGGCTTTGTCTCCTCTCATGAAAACGTCAGAACCCGGTTGCGCAATGGGGAAGCCTCGCGCGATGATCCAGGTTGCATAATGGCACCCAGCCCGCTCAGCACTCGCACAATGGCTCCGGTTGCGCAATGGCACCCTAGCTTGCCCGGCGCTTCTCGCGCGATGGCACCCCAGTCCTGTTTACTTGGCCGACTTCAGCGCCACAACACCAGGCAATGCTTTGCCTTCCAGGAACTCCAGCGATGCGCCGCCTCCCGTAGACACATGAGTCATCTTCTCGGCCAGCCCTGCCTGTTCAATGGCCGCTACGGAGTCGCCGCCGCCGACAATCGTAACGCCGTCGACCTTTGCCATCGCCTCAGCAACCGCTAACGTTCCTGCTGCAAATGCAGGCATTTCAAACACACCCATCGGTCCGTTCCAAATGACGGTCTTTGCGTTTGCAATCACGTCAGCATACTTTTTAACGGTATTTGGACCAATGTCGAGGGCCATGCCAGAACTCGGCAGACTGTTGAGATCGGTCACTTCATGCCGTGCATCGGCTGCGAACCTCTCTGCAAACACCAAATCTGTTGGTAGCAACAGGTCTGCACCTTGTTTTTTAGCTGATTCAAGCAGAGCTTTTGCTACCTCAATGGCGTCCGTCTCGACCAAGGAGTCAGCCATTTGATATCCCTTCGCGGCGAGGAACGTGTTCGCCATACCGCCACCGATAAGCAGTGAGTCCACTTTGGGCAGCAAGTTTTCGATCACGCCGATTTTATCCGATACCTTGGCCCCGCCAATAATCGCAACGAACGGCTTCCGCGGGTTGGCCAATGCTTCGCCCATAATCCCAATCTCTTTTTCCATCAGGAACCCAGCCACCGCAGGGAGATAATCGGCGACTCCAGCCGTGGAAGCGTGAGCTCGATGAGCCGTCCCGAAAGCATCGTTCACATACACGTCACCCAGCTGACTGAGCGCTTTCGCAAACGCTGGATCGTTTTTCTCCTCTTGTGCGTAGAAACGGAGATTTTCGAGGAGGAGAACGTCAGACGATTGAAGACTGGCAGCTTTGGCCTCTGCCTGCTCACCAATGCAATCGTCAGCAAATGTCACCGTCTTTCCCTGCAACAGGTTTGACAAGTGTTCAGCGACGGGACGTAAACTGTACTTTTCATTCCGTTCACCTTTTGGACGACCTAAGTGACTCATCAGGACAACCTTCGCCCCTTGGCCAGACAGGTATTCAATGGTTGGCAAGGCAGCACGAATTCGCGTATCGTCTGTAATTACGCCGTCTTTCATGGGGACGTTGAAGTCCACGCGAACAAGGGCTGTCTTCCCTGCCCAATCGACGTCCCGAACCGTCATCTTGTCCATGATGGAAATCCTCCTTATGTAACTCGTACTCACGTAACTCGCTGTGACTCCAGTTCTCATAAATCGCCTGTCAGTTCTAGCGAGACCGCTTTACTGTAAACATACCATTTGTTCATTTCGTAACGAAATCGACCACGACCAGTTCACTGCCCGGTTTCAAAAATCGACCGCGTGTTCCGTCTTCACCCTGACAAATCAACGCTTCTGCACAGGTAAAAGGGGAGAATATGATTCTCCCCTCAGGTTGTTGAGGAACTCAGTTCCTCTAAATCCCTCTGAGTCGCCAGGCGTCCGACTGCAGAGGAACTCAGTTCCTCTAAATCCCTCTGAGTCGCCAGGCGTCCGACTGCAGAGGAACTCAGTTCCTCTAAATCCTTCGGAGTCGACAGACGTTCGACTGCAGAGGAACTCAGTTCCTCTAAATCCTTCGGAGTCGCCAGACGTCCGGCTACAGAGGAACTCAGTTCCTCTAAATCCCTCTGAGTCGCCACGGGTCCAGCTACAGAGGAACTCAGTTCCTCTAAATCCCTCTGAGTCGCCACGGGTCCAGCTACAGAGGAACTCAGTTCCTCTAAATCCCTATGAGTCGCCAGGCGTCCGTCTGCAGAGGAACTCAGTTCCTCTAAATCCTCCGGAGTCGCCAGGTGTCCGACTGCAGAGGAACTCAGTTCCTCTAAATCCTTCGGAGTCGCCAGACGTCCAGCTACAGAGGAACTCAGTTCCTCTAAATCCCTCCGAGTCGCCAGGCGTCCGACTGCAGAGGAACTCAGTTCCTCTAAATCCCTCTGAGTCGCCACGGGTCCAGCTACAGAGGAACTCAGTTCCTCTAAATCCCTATGAGTCGACAGACGTCCGACTACAGAGGAACTCAGTTCCTCTAAATCCTTCGGAGTCGACAGACGTTCGACTGCAGAGGAACTCAGTTCCTCTAAATCCCCCTGAGTCGCCAGGCGTCCGACTGCAGAGGAACCCAGTTCCATGAGGTTCCGCAGTGTAAAAAGGGATTTTTCAGCCGACGAACTTTCTCAACAACCTGAGGGGAGAATATGATTCTCCCCTGTGCGCATCTTTCTAAACAAAACCTTTCTGAACAAAACCTTTCTAAACAAAACCTTGCTGATACAAAACCTTGCTGATACAAAACCTTGGCTTACTTTGTGCCGACAGGCAGTTTGCTTCCAACGAGGGCGGTCAGGTCTACAACACGGTTGGAATAACCCCATTCGTTGTCGTACCAAGAGATGACCTTGACCATGTTGCCTTCCATCACCATCGTGGACAGTCCGTCGACGATGGAAGAACGAGGGTCGCCGTTGTAGTCACGGGACACGAGCGGATCGTCGCTGTATCCGAGAATGCCCTTCAGCGAAGTCCCTGCTGCTTCGCGCAGTGCGTTGTTCACGTCTTCGACGGTTACGTTCTCACGAAGCTCTGCGGTCAAATCGACCAGTGAGACGTTCGGGGTTGGGACGCGCATCGCCATTCCGTTCAGTTTTCCATTCAGGTGTGGCAGAACCAGTCCGACAGCCTTTGCAGCACCCGTGCTTGTCGGGATGATGGACAACGCGGCAGCGCGGGCACGACGGAGGTCCTTGTGCGGCAGGTCCAAAATCTGCTGGTCGTTGGTGTAAGAGTGCACGGTCGTCATGAGGCCGCGGACGATGCCGAACTTCTCGTCGATGACCTTGGCCAGTGGCGCCAGGCAGTTGGTGGTGCAAGATGCGTTCGAAATGACGTTGTGTTTTTCTGCGTCGTAGATGTCATCGTTAACGCCAAGGACAATCGTGGCATCCTCATGCTTTGCTGGTGCGGAGATGATGACCTTCTTCGCTCCGCCGCTGGTGATGTGTGCCTCAGCTTTCTCTTTATCCGTAAATCGACCTGTCGACTCAATCACGACGTCGACGCCGAGCTTGCCCCAAGGCAGGTTCGCCGGATCGCGCTCAGCAAGCACAATCACACGCTTTCCGTCGACGACGATGGCGCCGTCTTCAGCTTTCACTTCGGCATTCAAGCGGCCATGGACGGAGTCATACTGAAGCAGCATCGCAAGCGTCGCTGCATCCGTGAGGTCGTTGACTGCGACAATCTCCATATCGGTTCGGCCAAGAGCTGCGCGAAAAACGTTACGTCCAATACGTCCAAATCCATTGATTCCAACTTTTACGGTCATGATCTAACCCCTCCATGAACATGATTCAGGATTGCTCTTGCAGCGCCCTCATCGGTGACCAACAGGTCGATCCGATACGCCTTTGCAACAGATGCAATTGCCGGCGCCTTGCTGGTGCCGCCTGCAACTCCCATGACGAATCTCATTCGATTTAAATCAGCTAACTTCAACCCAACCGTGGTCATGCTGTGTACCGTCTGACCTTGTTGGTTGAAGTAGTACCCAAATGCCTCAGCCACCGCGCCTTGCTCTTCAAGCATCAGATACTCGTCGTGACTCAGCGCGCGCCGTTCTGCCATCTGCAAAGCACCGCCGATGCCGTGAACAACCACTGTGGCCTGACGAATTTCCGCAAGCCGCTCCTGAACCATGGGCTCATCCGTTAACCTTTTGAGCGTTTCTTCACTCAGCCGATCCGGTACGTGGAGCACACTGTACGATCCGCCCATCACTGTTGCGAGCTGCTCTGCGATGGTATTCGCCTGAATTGAAGTGGACTCACCAAGACCGCCGCGTGCCGGAACGACTCGAACCGGAAGCGCCTTGCCCTGGGGCATCATCTTGGCCACCGTTGCCATCGTACTTCCACCCGTAACAGCGACTACATCGCCTTCGCAAAGCAGGTTTCGAAGTTCATTTGCGGCTTGAAAACCCAGCGTATCTTTAACCCATTGCTCGCCGTCACTGTCCCCAACAACAACGACAACGCGAGGAATTCCGAGCACTTTCTCCAGCGTTAAGGCAAGTTCTGTCCGGCCTTCCATCGTGGCCAGCACTGAGTCTAACTCATCAAGTAGAGCGTTCCCTTCGTCAGACAGCACCATGCCAGCCGGACCAGCGTCAAGTAATCCCTGCTGTCTCAAGAACTCGACTTCGCTGCGAAGCACTCTCTCCGTTGTACCGAGCTCTGTGGCCAAAGCCCTTCGCCCAATGGGTTGAAGCAGGCGAATCCGGTGTAGAATCCGCGAGCGCGAGCGCAACGTTTCCAGCAGTTCCGGTACGATGCGTTGCGCTGCATACAGATTGATGGAATCCAAGCCACTACCCCCTAGCACTGCAGAGTGGTCAGGTCATCTAAGGCAGGTTTCCCCACCACTCCCCTAGGCCATTCCTCAAAGGGACTATTTTCGTCCCGCAGCAACATATTGTGTCCCACGTTGGCCAAGAAAAAAAGCGTTGCTAAAGGGAATTTATTTTTCGGTTTTATTGTAGATCACACCCCTCCCATGTGCAACAACGAAGAGTGTGATTTTCTGTCTATTTTTCAATCGATAAGTCACGGTAACGTGTGTGTCCTGCGCGACAAAGAGCCTGGAATCCCCATCGCTTCCCGGTATTTCGCCACGGTACGGCGGCTCACACGAACCCCGGTGTCTGTTAAACGTGCAGCAATGGCTGCATCCGTTAACGGCGCATCTCCCGGCTCTGCTTTAATCCAGTCTTTAATCATGTGCTTGACGGACGCAGCAGACACATCTCCCCCGCCCGTGTGAATCGTTGCTGTGAACAACTGACGAAGCTCAACGATCCCAATCGGCGTAGCCATCGTCTTGTGGCGGATGGCACGGCTGACCGTTGATTCGTGTACGTCCATGAGGTCAGCGATGTCCCGCAGGCGCATGGGTCGCAGGTATTCAAATCCGTTCAGCAAAAATTCCGGTTGCAGGGTAATGATCGCTTCTCCGATCCGCTGCAAGGTCAGCGTACGCTGCACCAGGCAATGACGGATCCAACGGGCTTCACGCCACTGTTCGCCAAGATACTGCCGAACTTCGAAATCAGCTTGCCGCATGAGCCGTTGATAATGTGTATCCTGCCAACTCACTTCACCGGATGCATCTGCAACAACGACGACAAACCCGCTCTCGGTGTGAACCAGACTGAGGTCAGGTCGGATATGGTGTGGAACAAAATGTCCGTATTCGGAACCCGGTCTTGGGTTCAGCCGTCGGATGGCCTCAAGTGCTGTCAAAACCTCGTCCGTTGTCACCTTTAGCCGCCTGGCAATCTGCGATAACCTTCCATTCGCCACATCTTCAAGATGATGAGTGATCATCTGTTCCACAACCGATTGGACTTCGAGCGGAACGAGATGCAATTGAAGCAATAAACACTCTCGCAAACTCCGTGCTCCAACACCTGCAGGTTCACACTGTTGAATACACGCCACTGCGCTCTCCCACTCCGTTTCATCGAGTTGCAAGCGCAGCTTGAGTTCTGGACTGTACGCCCCAAGGTAACCGTTTTCATCCAAATCCTCAGAAAGCCTCCGGGCAGCATCTCGCAGAACCGGGTGGGTATCGAGAAAGAGCAGCTGTTGTTTGATGTCGTCAATCAAGGTCCAACTCGCGCTCAGCATGTTCTCAAGCGGATATCCTGCCCCTGCCCCTGCACCTGCACTGGATGTCGCGGCTCGTCCGCTGCTTACTCCGCGGCTTGTGAACGAGTTCGACGACCAAGATGGCGTAACTTCGCGAAGCTGACTGCCGTTTGCCTCTCTGTCAGCGTGTACAGTGCTTGGTGCAGACAGTGAGTTTGTGCTGTTTTGAGACACAGCGTCAGGCTGTACTTCCAAAAAAACGTTTTTCTCCGCGCGATCCGATACGTACTGACGCAGCTCTTCATGCGACATTTCAAGCACAGACAGGGCTTCACGCATTTGAGTGGTCATGACCAGCTTTTGTGACTGTTCCTGATTCATGTGAAAGGTCATATCCACTGCGAACACCCCATTCTTGTATGTCACCGAAATACTTTGATAACCATGTACCTTGACAACCATGTACCTTGACAACCAAACACTTTGACAACCATGGCATGATTCCTGCTAGCGTACTCTGACTGCATTATATGCGGAAAGCCGCTAGACATTCCAGTGAAACATCTTGGTACAGAGACAAGTCACGTTGCAATAGACTGAGAGTGAGAGCCCAAGGTCAATGGGCGCGGTCCGTCCGTGAAGCACCGAGAAGGCGTATCTGCGAAACATCACTCAACATTCAGGAGGGGAGCCTATTGCGGATTGGCATCATCGGAACCGGAAACATTGGTGGAATGCTGTCGAAGGCCTTCGCCACGGCACACCCTGATGCACACATCACCATTTATAATCGAACCCGTTCCAAGGCCGACCGAGTAGCAGAGGGACTGTCCAATGTTCAGGTTGCTCTGTCAGCCGCAGATGTGGCAAACGCTTCAGACACAATCTTTCTGTGTACAAAGCCTGCTGATGGCTGGGCCGTTTTGGATGATATCGGGCCACGCCTTGAATCGACGCAAACCCTGGTCACAACCATCAGTTCCATTCCACTGTCCGAGATTGAACACATGACAAACGCATCTGTTGCGAAGGTTATCCCAAGCATTGTGCAATCCGTGCAAAGCGGAGTCATCCTGGTTACCTGCGGACCAACCATCAAACAGGATGCACGTAATCGACTGTATCAACTGTTAACCTCTATCGCATCATACCCGTACGAGGTCACAGAGTCCCAAGTACGTGTCTGCAGTGACCTGTGCAGCTGCGGACCTGCTTTCCTCTCGGAAATGCTCGTTCATTGGGCTGATGCTGCCGCAATGACTGGGCAAATTTCTGCTGATGAAGCGCAATTATTGTTGTCCAACACCGTGATCGGTCTTGCAAACCTGCTCAAGTCGGGAAAAACGTTTGCGGAGGTCATTACGCATGTGGCAGTTCCAGGAGGAGTCACGGAAACCGGAATCCTCGCTCTTCGTCAGGACACTCCTGCTGTGTTTCAAAATTTGCATCAGGCAACGCGACATCACGGACATGGTCGTCAACCCAACCATGCTGTATCAGAGAGTGAGAAGTAAGCTAATTCTTGTCGAATTCTGGCAAGTTGTGACATGATACTTGTTTCACTGTAAATATAAGAAGATAATAGGGGAAATGGAGTGATGACGTGGACGAGCTCTACAAACGTAAAGACTCGATTCACGCACCAGAACGGGTGTGATACGTATGGCAGACAACCTTTCGTCGAAACTCTCGCTCTCCAACAGGGCGCCATCCTTGTCGGACCCGGTTGTTCTTTCCTTGCCGCCATATTACGACGCACAAGAACAAAACCATGACTTCGGAAACATCCCAAACATGTACTTTAAAGAGGCTTTACGGAAACACATTCGAGCATTGTACGGGAACGAGAATTCCGACGGCCCTTGGTCCGTCATCGCCATAGATGCGCACAACCTGATTTTAGATATCCTTGGTAACTCAGAAATCAGAGCAGTCCTGAAGACACACGCCATTAAGACTGGGGTTCGTATCCTGGAGGCACCGACATCTTCGGGCATTGAGAGCGCCTTTGCTGAACTCCCGCGAGGCTTTCGCGTCAGTCACGCTCCGGTCGTCTTAGCCAGAGAAAACCTGATTGGTGTTGTCACCGTCGTAGTCGCGGATGAGACAAGCACCTGGATACTCGATACATTCACCAAATCGATTGCTGCTGCAGTCGAGCGAGAGCTCGAGGCAGAATGGCAGCTGCGCGATAATGCCATGCTGTATCAAACACTGCTCAGCCATCTTGACTACCATGTCGTCCGTATCGGCTCGGATGGGCGTGTCAGAGCGTATCACCCGATTCCCATTCAGGACGACGTTCACAATCAAATGCTCATCCACACAGAGAGAACCCCCGATGGCGACATCGATCTTACACTCGGAGATCGGTTGTACACTTGCGTTCTGCGCACCCTCACGCATCCGACCGGTCTGCCTGCCGGTAGACTCGGCTTATTCCGGGACATCACTGACCAACGGAAGATTGAACGACGCATGCGCGAGACGGATCGCATCTCTATCTTGGCCTCCCTGGCTGCGGGTATCGCGCATGAAATCCGGAATCCACTGACGACTGCAAAAGGTTTTTTGCAACTGTTTGCAGAGCGTCAACTCAGTAACCCTGACCATCGGTACATTGATTTGACGATTCAGGAATTGGATCGGATCGGCCGACTTGTAAAAGATTTTATGACTCTGGCACGGCCTGAACCGACCCGCTACCAGCGAATTGAATTAAACCATCTCGTGCAAGAGCTCATCCACTTTATGATGCCAGAAGCGATGCTCCATGGTGTGACAATGGAGTTCGGAACCGAGCGGTCCACCATCTACGTCAAGGGCGATCCCAATCAGTTAAAGCAAGTCTTGATGAATATCCTGCAGAATGCACTGCAGGCCTGCAGTGCACACGGAAAAGTGGACATCTGCACAACTCAAAAGTCCTCTTCCGCAGTCGTCAGTGTGCGTGACACCGGTGTGGGACTGACCAAAGACCAACTGGGACGTGTCTTTCAGCCGTTTTACACGACCAAGGACTCCGGAACTGGGTTAGGACTCGCCATTTGTCGACAGATCATGCAAGAGCACGGAGGATCGATCGAAATTTATAGTCAGCTGGGCGAAGGAACCACCGTGACCTTTCAACTTCCTGTCGTCGCACCTGCCCCCGACTCAGAAATACAAAACCCCAGATTGCTGGGGAATCCGGGGCCGTCTCAAGTTTGACTTCTTTCACTCACAATATCGGGGACTCACCAACCGGAGACTGACGAGTCCGGGACTCACGAATCCGGGACTCACGAATCCGGCACTCACGAATCCGGCACTCACGAATCGCGCAGGATATCTTTTTGGAGTTCAACTTGGTGCTCAGGGGCCAGCTCTGAAGCCACGTCGCGTGCCTCCACGTCCAGCGCCCGTTCCTGGGCTAAAGCCATGCCCACTGAACGATAAAACCGTTGCCCCCGCATGTTTAAAGAAGATACGTGTGCCGTAATAGCCTGCCGGATACCGAGCAGGCGGCTAAACTCCTCGAGTTTCGTAAAGGCGCGTTGGCCGATCCGTTGCCTGCGCAGTCCCTGCTTTACATACAACAGCTTCAGTTCGTAACTCGATTCATTTTGCTCCAAAGCTGCGACGCCTGCGGTTACTCCTCCTGACGTGATCAGAAAGGGGAAAACATGATCATCTCCAAGCCAAGCCTCAACATCAAACCCTGGTACATGCCCAGACGGGCCCGGGCGGGGCACGGTTCCGGACAAAGCCAGGACCTCTGTCAGGCAGTCGTCAACCATAGCTTGCGCATCCTGCAACATCTCCCGTTGTATCCGTTGCAAGCCGACCTCAGGTGGAAGCTCACCTAGCGTGCCTCCTGCTGATTCAGAAAAACGCTGGCCTAGCAGCGAACCGTCTGCGCCAGGCAATGGCATGAACGAGTTTGGTTGCGGACGAGGTCTCGGAGCGGGTGCCAACGCTCGCTTCTGTTCGCCAAGAATAGCGGTTCGGCGGCCGACCTCATCAAAAGCGAAAAATACCCAGAACACTCCACAATAGGCGAGGAGTGCTCTGTTCCAAACCGGGTTGCCTTGACGGGCAAAAACCATGACGACATACACGACTAAGGCCACAATGGTCACTGCGAGTGATGCCCAGATGACAACGGATCGCGCGTAACGCATCCCATTGCCCTTACGACTTTCTGACATCTTGCTTCTCTCCTCAGCGCCTTACTTCTCCAGGATGGAGGCCAGCTCGTCAACCATGCTCGAGAATTGCGCCAGTGTTGCACGAACCGGCTCTGGTGACTCCATGTCAACGCCTGCCTTGCGGAGCAACTCAATCGGATAGTCCGAACCGCCGCTCTTCAGAAATTCCAAGTAGCGTGCAGATGCCTCTGGCCCGTCGTTCAGGATCTTCTGCGACAAGGCCGTTGAGGCAGAGATACCAGTGGCGTATTTATACACGTAAAACGGGTTGTAGAAGTGTGGAATGCGAGCCCATTCAATGGCGATGGCCTCGTCTACCACGCACTCAGCACCGAAGAACTGTTCATTCAGCTTGTAATAGGTATTCGACAACCATTCGGGTGTCAGAGCGCCTCCTTCTTCGGCGTGGGCGTGTGTCAGCTTCTCAAACTCTGCAAACATGGTCTGGCGGAACAAGGTCCCACGCAACGTTTCCAAGTGATGGTTCAGGAGGTATGCCCGCATCTGGGGGTCTGTCGTATTGCTCAGCAGATGATGCGTCAGCAAGGCTTCATTACAGGTTGACGCAACCTCCGCTACGAAGATGGTGTAACCAGAGTACACAAAGGGTTGGTTCTCGTGGCTGTAGTAGGTATGCATCGCGTGACCGAGTTCGTGAGCAAGCGTGAACATATTGTCGAGTGAGTCCTGATAATTCAGCAGGATGTACGGGTGTACGCCATACGCGCCCCATGAGTAGGCGCCACTCGTCTTACCTTTCGTCTCGTACACGTCGACCCAACCACTTTTCAGTCCATCCCGCGCAATCCTCTGATACTCCTCACCAAGTGGCGAAATCGCCTCGCCGACGGTGGACACAGCCTCGTCGTAGGGGATTTTGACTTTCATCTCCGAAACAAGCGGCTGGTAAATGTCGTACAGATGCAATTCCTTAAGCCCCAGCACCCGTTTGCGCAGGTTCAGGTACTTGTGCAACGCTGGCAGTGACTCATGCACGGCAGCAATTAAGTTGTCGTAGACCGACACTGGCACATTGTCGTCATCGAGTGCTGCTTTTCGAGCCGATTCGTAGCCGCGGACCCGCGAGTAAAAGATGTCTTTCTTAACGCTTGCTCCGTACACAGCTGCCAGCGTGTTCTTGTGTTCTCCGTACGTCTTGTACATAGCTTCAAAGGCCGTCTTGCGAACGGCTTGGTTGCTGCTTTCAAGAAGTTGTATGTAGCGTCCGTGTGTCAGCTGAATCTCTTCACCATCATCATCGATCACCATTGGAAACTTGAGATCAGCATTGTTGAACATCGTAAAGATCTGCCCAGGGGCGCTGGTAACTTCACCTGCAGCCGCAAGCAGTGCCTCTTGCTCGGTCGGCAAGACGTGCGCTTTTTGACGGATTAAATCGTCGATGACAAACTCATACAGTTGCAGTTCTGTGTTTGCATGCAGAAATGAGCGCAGTTGTGTTTCCGGGATCTCGAGAATTTCCGGCACGAGAAATGCCTTCGCTTGCTCTACCTGAACGGCAATGGACATGGCCTTGTCTGTCAGGGCTTGGTAGGTCGGGTTCGTGTTGTCCTCGTCGCGTCGCATGCGCGCGAATGCGAACATCATCGACAGACGTTGCCCGAGGTCATCTTGCAGACGGAGAGCCTTCAGCAGTACGTCGGCACTTTGATTCAGTTGGCCTTCAAGTCCAGCCAACTCCTCACCCAACTTCAATACGGTGTTCGCATCGGCGTCCCAGGCGTCGACAGAGGTGTACATGTCTTCGAGGCGCCATTTATACTGGGGATCAACCTTATCCCGGGTTAGGACATCCCGGTTACTGCTGCCTCCACCTTCGTTTGGACGGTGCAACGGTTCCATGCGACTCCCGACCCCTAGTGTCTTGTTGTTGACATTGAGTCCACCTGTAAAGTTCGCCATTCTGAATCGCTCCTCTCTTTCATCCCGCTGATCCGGTTGTCGTTCCGTTGTCGTTCCGTTGTCGTTCCGTTGTCGTTCCGTTGTCGTTCCGTTGTCGTTCCGTTGTCGTTCCGTTTTAATCCGTTATCTATCATCCATCTGATGCGCGTCAAATGCATAAGGAAGCAATTGACTAATGGTGGTCTGCAACTGATCTCCTTTGAGATCAGCCAAAGCAACAGGTACATCAGGTCTGCAGAACTCTGCTAGCACCTGTCTGCAGGCACCGCACGGTGAAATGGCACCATCACTGTCTGCAACTACCGCAATCTCAACAATTCGGTCCTTACCAGCAATATCGTACTGCATCATTGCCCTAAACACGGCTGTCCGTTCTGCACAATTGGTCAGTCCGTAGGACGCATTTTCAATGTTGGCACCTGTGACAACTTGGCCATTCGCCAGACGAAGCGCCGCTCCTACCGGAAATCCCGAATACGGTACGTATGCCTTCTCCATGGCATCGCGCGCTGACTGAAGCAGATTGTCGAACCGGGCATCTGACTTGGCATCCTGTGTACCTGATTTGGCATCCTGTGTACCTGATTTTGCATCCTGTGCATCTGATTTGGCCTCATGTGCATCTGACCCATTACTGTTAAGCCCACGTGCTGATCTAAAATCCACTGCAGAATCGTTCTCCGTTGCCGGTTTTTTACCGGTAGACTGAGATTCCCCAGCCGTCTTGTCCACATTTTCAGCCTTATCCTTTGTGGCACGCACAACATCTAGGACCAATTTCGGGATTTTCACTTCCTGAGGAACGATTTCAATACAACGATCTAGTTCCCGTGCGGCTTGTTCAGCATCCTCACGGGTTTTTGCATGAATCTCGACGACGGATTCATTTTTGCGTACCGATTGCCCGACCTTTCGTTGCAGTACCAGCCCTACACTCGGATCAATTTTTGCATCACTGGTAGCCCGACCCGCACCGAGACGCATCGCCACCCGCCCGATTTCTTCTGCATGGAGGGTCGCGATATATCCATCTGCGGGAGACTTCCAGCTTGTGATGACAGGAGCTTTTGGCAAGAGAGCTGGGTCATCAACAACCCGCTCATCCCCGCCTTGCGCGGCCACAAATTGTTTCAGCTTCTCGAGGGCTGTTCCATCTTCAAGACATTTGCGAAGCTTCACTTCAGCCCCCTGCACGCTCGTGGCTCCGCCTGCAAGCATTACCATCTCTGCTCCAAGCGTTATACAGAGTTCAGTCAAGTCCTCTGGTCCCTCACCGCGAAGCGTTGCAATGGCTTCCCTCACCTCGAGTGCATTTCCAATGGCACGACCAAGCGGCTGTTCCATCGTCGTCAATACAGCGACGGTATCCCGGTGTGAGTGTGTTCCAATGGAAACCATGGCTTCAGCCAGAGTACGGGCATGTTCAAGGTCTTTCATAAACGCCCCATCTCCAACCTTCACATCAAGGACAATGGCATCAGCACCACTGGCAAGCTTTTTGCTCATGATGGAGCTTGCAATGAGTGGTATGGACTGGACAGTGTCAGTTACGTCCCGCAGGGCATAGAGCTTTTTATCAGCAGGCGTGAGGTTCGCCGTCTGACCGGCCACTGCCAGTCCAATCTCACCAACCTGTGAAATCAGGTCATCCCTGGACAAGTCCGTACGAAATCCTGGAATGGATTCGAGTTTGTCGAGTGTCCCTCCGGTGTGCCCGAGTCCTCTCCCTGACATTTTTGCGACTGGAATTCCAAGCGCCGCAACCATAGGTCCAAGGACGAGGGTCGTCGTATCTCCTACGCCGCCTGTGCTGTGTTTATCTACCTTAATCCCCTTGATCTCAGACAGGTCAATTTGATCTCCCGACTCTACCATAGCGGAAGTCAAATTGGCTGTCTCTTCGGGGTTCATGCCCTGGAAACATACAGCCATCGAGAAAGCGCTCATTTGATAATCCGGGATATCACCCTTCACATATCCCTGAATTAGAAACAGGATCTCTTCTTTGCTGAGGACTTCTCCTAGACGCTTCTTGTGAATGAGGTCGACCGCTCTCAAACTGTTTCGCCCCCTGCGTGATTACAACATGCAGAAAAGATCTTACCATAATTGGCGAGCAACTTCCTCTTGACCCGTTTCCTTGGCAAACCGCAAGACAGATGAGCTCATGACCAAACGAGAAGCTGTTTTGGAAGCTGTTTTGGAAGCTGTTTTGGAGGCTGTTTTGTTCAGTCGCTTCGACCTCTGCAGCGTCCTTTGCAGCATGGGGATGGCTCTCGGTGAAGGTTTAGGGAGGAAGCATTTTAAGCAAAGCTTAATACATGGACAGTTGATGCCTTTCATCCGGCGTGATACTGTCGATGACGTATGACGTGCACGGAAGTCAAACAGCGGCGGAGAAGATCACTTAATGAGCATGATGAGCAAAACTCTCGTTACATTTATCTATAAGATTGTGCTGTCGTTCGTTGGCTTCGTGAATGGAGCCTTAACTGCGCGTTACATGAACAAAGCGGATCGGCTGGACTTTCAATTTTCCGGCACCATTTCAAATACGGGTATGACATATGTCGGTGGCTACAACGGCTATTACGCCTACGCCCTATCCAGGCGCCCAGGCGACCTTGAAGACATCACACAGATGGGTAATCTGTTCGTCTTTGTACTCAGTTTTGTGGTATGGATCATCGCACTTGTTCTCAAAGTGACACTTGGTCCTCATTTTGAATCAGCTTGGCTGTGGGCCTTCTTGGTCATGCCGTTCACGTTTATGTTCGGCTATGGTTCCCGCTTACTGCAAGGCAGCAATCAAATGACGTGGTTGAATCGCGTCAACTTGGCACAACCGTTAATCTTCCTGATTATTTATCTGCCGTTATTTTTCGATCGCCAACTTCCGCAGTCGATGCGCCTAACCCTGTCCTACGCTGGCTGGACGGTGTCATTTGCTGTGGCCGGTATCGGATCGATCCTCATCTCATACAAACTCTTCGGCAAACACCGAGTGCGCCGCTGGCGGTACTCAAAGGAAGAGTGGCTCGGTATGTTTCACTACGGGGGATGGCTCTCCATTTCGAACCTCGTGAACATAGCGAACTACCGGATGGACTTTTGGTTGGTCAAGGTGTTTATTCCCGCGCGGATTGCTTCTGACTACGGAATCGCTGTCGTGGCGTCAGAGGTTCTACTGAACATCTCCCAGTCCATTACGCAGGTTGTGTTCACTCGCATGAGCGGTGAGTCGAGACAAGACGCCATTCAAATTACAGAACTTTCGTCCCGACAAACGCTTGTGTCAACAACAATTGTCGCCATCGCCATGTACATATTCTTCCCTTGGCTCATCGTTGGGGCATACGGTCACAAGTACACAGGGGCGTTACTGCCCTTTTTCATCCTGTTGCCCGGCCTTATCATCAAAGCGGCAAGTAACGTTGTCCTCCAATACTACACAAATCAGCTTGGGAGCCCGAAGACCACCATTGTCATGAACGGTCTGTCTGCAGCCATCAACGCCGTGCTCTGCGTCATCTTCTTACCGATGCTCGGTCTAGTAGGCGGGGCCATCGCCTCGACAGGAAGCTATGTATTGTCCTTTATCGTCTACGTGTACTGGTTTGGAAAGGTCAACGGCATGTCAGGCCTGGGACTGGTTCGGATCCGGCGCGAAGATATTATGGCATACATCAATGTTGCGCGAAATTTGGTCAGGCGAGGCCGGTAAACGGAGATGCAGCATGCGGGACGGTGGACACGGTGGAACGGTGAGCACCGGACGGTGAATACGGCGGAAGGGTGGAATTATAGTTATCAGAGGAACTGGGTTCCTCTAATCCAGCCGGCATCGACGACGGCCTCTCAGTAGAGGAACTGGGTTCCTCTAATCCAGCCGACATCGGCGCAGGTCTCGCTATAGAGGAACTGGGTTCCTCTAATCCAGCCGGCATCGGCGACGGCATCGCTTTAGAGGAACTGGGTTCCTCTAATCCAGCCGACATCGGCGACGGCCTCTCCGTAGAGGAACTGGGTTCCTTTAATCCAGCCGACATCGGCGCAGGTCTCGCTATAGAGGAACTGGGTTCCTCTAATCACAACCCCCATCAGCGCGGCAATATGTACTGGTTTAAAGTCGAAGGCAGGCCGCGCGCGGCCTGCCCTCCAATTATGTCGTAACGTCTGCACGAAACCTGATAGCTTCAGTCAGGCCTATTTTATCGCACCCGTGAAAAAAAGCCTTCGAAGCCCTGGAAGCGTCCGCACCCGTGAAAGAAACCTTCGAAGCCCTGGAAGCGTCCGCACCCGTGAAAGAAGCCTTCGAAGCCCTGGAAACGCCCACCGCCGTGAAAGAAGCCTTGGAATCTTAGACTCCTTAGAACCCTCGACAAGTTACAACAAAGGCTTTACGAGAACACCGGCTCCTTCAGGTCCTCAAGCTTCACCATCGACGCGTCAGCTACTTCCTTGTGCAGGCTGTTGCCGTTTGCGTCCATGGTGACAATCGCTGGGAAGCCTTCGACTTCAAGGTGCCACATGGCCTCCGGAACGCCGAACTTGTCGAGGAAGTCGACACCGGTGACCTTCTTGACTGACCTGGCATAATACTGCGCGGCGCCACCGATAGCATTCAAGTACACGGCCCCAGACTTTTGCAGACCGTCGAGGGTCTTCTGGCCCATGCCGCCTTTCCCGATGATGGCGCGGAGGCCGAACTTCTCAATGATGTCCGCTTGGTATGGTTCCTCGCGGGAACTCGTGGTCGGCCCTGCCGCTTTGACATGCCACTCCCCACTGTCGTCCTGCAGCATAACCGGTCCACAGTGGTAAATGATGCCGCCGTTCAGGTCAATCGGTGCATCGTTGTGCATGAGGTACTTGTGGATCTCATCACGGCCGGTGTGCATCTCGCCCTTGATGAGTACCACGTCGCCAACCTTCAGCGAGCGAATGGTCTCCTCAGAAATCGGTGCCTGCAACACAATCGCCTTGTCGACATCAAAGCCGCCAGTTGGGCGTTGCATCTCTTCTGGCTTCTCGCGATAGAGCCAGTTTTTGATCTCGCCGGATACCGGATCGACCACGACACCTAAGCGGCGGAATGCCCAGCAGTTATACGCGACGGAGACGTAGAAGCTTGCTGGGATCCGATTCATCACACCGATCTTACAGCCAAGCAACGTCACCTTGCCGCCAAATCCCATGGTGCCGATTTCCAGATGATTCGCCTTGTCCATAATATATGATTCCAATTCTGCCAGGGTTTCGTTCGGATTGGTGTCTTCCAAATTGCGGAACAATTGCTCTTTCGCAAGCTCGTAACCGGTCGTGCGGTCACCACCGATACCTACACCGATGAAGCCTGCGCTGCAACCATATCCTTGCGCCTGATACACAGCGTGGAGGATGCACTTGCGGATCCCTTCGAGGTCGCGTCCGGCACGGCCCAAGCCTGGGACATCCATTGGCAGTGCGTACTGGATGTTCTTGTTCTCACAGCCGCCGCCTTTCAGAATCAGGCGGATCTCCACATCGTCCTGCTCCCACTGGTGGAAGTGAACAACCGGTGTTCCTGGGCCGAGGTTGTCGCCCGAGTTTTTGCCTGCCAACGGATCGACCGAGTTTGGACGAAGTTTGCCTTCTTTGGTCGCGCGGACGATAGCGGCACGGATGTCTTTCTCAAGCTCAATCTGATTGAACCCGACCGGACACTTGACGATAAATGTTGGCATGCCGGTATCCTGGCAAATAGGCTGTACGTCTTCTTCTGCAGATACAATGTTGTCGACAATCGTTTCGAGGGCGAGGGCGGCGCGCGATCCGAGCTCTTCTTGCATCTCGGCCCGCTTGATAGCCCGCCGTACGTCAGGCGGCAGGTTGGTGGATGTCTCCGTAATCAGTTGGTACAAACTCTCCTGCATAGCACTCACTAGTCATCTCTCCCCTGTTCCACGGCTTGCGGCCTTGCGGCTGGTGGGTCTGGAACGTCAATTGGTGAACCCTCACTTACTGAACGCTCACTTGCTGAACATCGGTGGACCGAGATTCCGTGGACACACTGCAAGGAACCCGATTTCCCGATACCCGGATTTCTACCGACACTATTATAACATCACGTATCGTGTCCGACCTGTAGTGGAACGCTGGATCTAGGTCGTTTTCGTAAACTCATCAGCGCTGTGCCCGCAAACACGAAAATCACAGCGACGATACTCCAGACCGTCGGTACTTGACCCAGCCAGACCCACTGGAGCAGACCGGCGAAGAAGACCTGGGGGTAGAACGTGATCGCTGACGATACGGCCGCCGGAAGTTTCCGCAGACCGTAACCATAGAGGACGTAGGCAATCGTGCTGACCGCGATGGCGATGTAGACAAACTGCCAGAAACCGGTCGGGGACAAGTGAATGAGTTGGCCGATCACGCTGCCCGCCTCCCCTGTTACCAAGGTGACAATCCAAAGCGCGATGGCTCCAAACACGGTCGTCGCAAGTAAAACATCAAACAGCCTCAACTGCTGAAACAGACTTCGAGACATGACCGTGTAACCTGCAAAGGATAGGGCGGCGAGGACCGCGAACATCATTCCGTTCCAGGATGCATGGAAGGTGATACGGTAACCGGCCAACACGAGAACGCCAACAAAAGCCACAATAATTCCGGTCCACTCATTCCTCCGGAGCTTCTCCCGCAGGAACAAAAACGCAAACAGTGCTGCTAGCAGCGGCGCACTGTTCACCAACACTAAGGAATCTATCGGTGGAATGGACTTCAAGGATTGATAGTAAAAGAGCGGATAAAGGATACACCAAAAGATCGTCGTGCCGCCGAGCCGCCACAGGGTCTTTCTCGGCAGTTTCAGGATCCGGCCGAGGGATTTGTAAATCGGCAGGTAACATACACTGCTGAATGTAAACCGCCATACAGTTAATGCAAGCGGAGACATCTGGTGCTCAACCAGTTGGCCCACGACCGGATGGCTGCCCCACAGGGCACTGACAAACAATAACGCAAGGATTGGACGAACCATCCTATCGCACCTCCCACACAAACACGTTACAATAGTCGAAGACAAATCTGATTTCGTCAAGGGGCATGCGTGGTACAGGTGCATCGCATAGGATGAAGTCAACCATAGGGGGCATAACAGGTGCAAACCAAAATCGGAATTCGGTTGACGGATGGTGCAAAACGTCATCTGAGTGCATGGCAAGCTGAAGAACCCTCAACCCTGTTCCGCATCCAGGCCAGTCCGGCTTGTGGAGGCGCCAACTGGATGCTGACCCCGGTGGAAAATGCGTGGGACTCAGACACAGTCGTTCAGATAGAGGGATTCTCATTCGTATACTCAAACTTTCTGGAATACCTGATGGAGGATGTAGAACTCGACTGGCTTGAAGACGAAGATTTTGACGGCCCCATCTTCCGTGTTGGAGATAACCGGTTCGGTTGTGCGTAAAAAGACGCTGCCAAAGCAGCGTCACCGGTGTCACTTTGTGACACTTTGAAGCCTGCGCCTCGATCCTGCGATTCGGTCAGCAACGAGAATCTGGCTAGAAATCGGATCGGCCTGGTGTGCTCAGTAGAGCGGCCGATCCTGCCTCACCATATCCGCCCACGTCTCACGCTCCACGACAACCGTTGGGTTTCCGTTCTCCACAAACACCACAGCAGGCTTCGGATTACGGTTGTAGTTGCTGGCCATCGAGTAGTTGTAGGCTCCCGTCGAAAACACGGCCAACACATCTCCCTGCTTCGGATGCGGCAGTGTGGCGTCCCAGATGAGCATGTCGCCGCTCTCGCAGCACTTGCCGGCGACCGACCAGCGCTCCAGAGACGATCCTTCCGATTGCCCGTGTGCATTGTCAAGAACTCCATTCACACCCGTATCGCCCATTACCGGCATCTTGTTTGCGTGCAGTACGAGCGTCTTGGCTTCGTGCGGTGTT
Source organism: Paenalicyclobacillus ferrooxydans (assembly GCF_001399675.1). Taxonomy (GTDB): domain Bacteria; phylum Bacillota; class Bacilli; order Alicyclobacillales; family Alicyclobacillaceae; genus Alicyclobacillus_B; species Alicyclobacillus_B ferrooxydans. The sequence goes on along the minus strand of NZ_LJCO01000008.1, from coordinate 277,734 downwards.
GGCACTCCCGTCTCGTCTCGTAGTGGCCTATTGACGAGTTTTGTCGATCCGCTCCCTTCCACTCCCCCACGCAACCAATGGTTCCCCCATGCCTCATCCATCCGATTGGCGAGGACTGCCTCATACTTTGCTCCGTACAACGCAAGTCGAGGATTGTCTGTCATGCCGCCGTCGACGGACACATAGTTCCGCACACCAGGCACGGACTTCTGCGTCCCCACAGTGTAAAGCGTCGTCCCCGGAGGCCCGACAATCACGCGTCCAGGTTCCAGCCAGACCTCGGGAACCTGCACCCCTTGGCGCCTGCATGCCTCCGTTAAGGCAGTCTCAATCGCATCCATATAAACATCGAAAGCCAGGGGACGATCTCCGGATGTATATCGGATCCCAAATCCACCACCAAGGTTTAATATCTTCAAAGGCAGCCCCAACGCCAGGCCGTCTCTGTACAATTCCACCATTCGAAATACCGCAGCCGTGAATCCCTGGGGTTCAAAGATTTGCGATCCGATATGGGAGTGCAACCCCACACAGTGCAGCCGCGGATAGTCCCCCAACTGGGTAAGCACATCCTCAGCTTGCCCGCTTTCAAGATCGAATCCAAACTTACTGTCCTGCTGCCCTGTGGAGATGAATTCATGTGTGTGTGCCTCGACGCCCGGAGAAATCCGGAGGAGAATGCTCACGTCTTTCTCCAACTTGTCTGCGACCTCCGACAACATGTCGAGTTCGACAAAGTTGTCGACAATGATGAGTCCAATGCCCGAAGAAACAGCGAATTCCAGTTCAGCCCAGGATTTGTTGTTCCCGTGCAGGTGGATGTCACTCGCCGGCACGCCCGCCTGCAGCGCCGTGTACAGTTCACCGCCAGAAACGACATCGAGACCGAGTCCTTCCTCGTGAACGAGTTGACAGACAGCTACGGTGCAAAACGCCTTCGATGCATAGGATACGCGTACGTTTAAGTTGCTTCGCTTAACGGCTTGCAAGATACCGCGGATCCGCTGTCGCACCCATTCCACATCATAGACAAAGAGAGGGGTTCCAAACTGGTTTGCCAATTCGACCACATCGCAGCCACCGATAGAAAGGTGCTGATTGTCGAGCACTTCCATCGTTCCCCACGTGCCGTGCCCCGGCCACTCGAGCACACCAGGGGCCATGTCCTCTGCCCTCTGCTCCTCTGCCATTCCAACTCCACTCCTAAACAGCCTCTTCAGCCACTTCTATTTTTTCGCGCGAACGCGCGTCAGAATCGTTCCATGTTAGCCTTGATCGTCGTTAGCTTTGGTCGTTAGCCTTGACCGTCCAAGCTGCCGGTTTCATACAATTGGATGCGTTTGTTTCGCCACGCCTCAAGCCCCATCGAGCGGCCGATGAGAGTTCCAACACCCGTGATCAGTATAGAGGCAAGGAGACCCGCATACATAAGCCAGCTGACAGACTGCAACTGGTGGATGAACCCGCCCATCAAGACATTGGTCGAAACCGACGGCAACAGCCCAATGGACACCGCGCCAAGTGCAGCTACCTGTAATAACAAGTACGGAAATATCACGAGTATATACCAAGCGCTTCTCGCGTTCACGTACCGATTTCGACGACCTACCATACGCGGAATGAATGCTGCACCGTGAATGGCAAATGGCAGTGTCAGGGCCACTGCTCCTGGAATCAGCCAGAAGCCAGCAACACCAAGCAAAACAGCCAAGCCGACAGAAAGCGCATGAAACACGGCCAACAAAACACAGAGGACTTCCCACCATAATAAAGTAGGCAAGGTTCCATACAGCCACTTTGCCCACAGGATGGTATTGCTGGGGGCAGGCGCCTGAAGATAGAGCCAGACCTGTTCACCTTCGAGCCCAAAGCTCGAAATTGGCACACGTCCCATGGTACTGGCGAGAACGAGGATGAATACCGGAAGCAGCCCGAACAAAGCCCCACCTCCAACCTTCGCCGGTTGAGTCGCAAAATACAACAGATAGGCAGTCGGGAACAGGTAATTCGCGAGATCGACCGGTGTGCGGCGAAGCCGCAGCAGGTCCTTACGCGTAACCTCCCATATCAGCCGTCCACGGTTGGCTGGTTGGCGGCCTTGCAGAGTGTCAAAGTCAGCCTGTTGGCGGCCTTTCCGGGTGTCTCGGTCAGCCTGGTAGCGGCCCTGCAGGGTACCCTGGTCAGCCTGTTGGCGGCCCTGCCGGGTACCTGTTGCATGCTCACTCTGTTGTCCTAGCCCAAATATGCCCATCTTACGAGCAGCCTTCCCTTGGCGTCGCCCAAGTGCTGCGGCATCGGACAGCTGTGTCAACCGTTCATGCAAGATGGGACTGCCAACCGAAAACGTCAGGCCTGCCACCACGGCCGTAAAAATCAAGATGAAGAGAAAGTAGACAAACCCCATCGTGATCCCGCTGCCCAGCCCAATCAGGCTGTATCCAAACCAAGAGAGGGGCAGGTAGATGAAACCCGGTGAAAGCCAGTTCGCGAACAACGTGTCAGGACCGGTACCGCCCGGCCCGCCGGCACTGCCAACAGCGTCATGAACCAGGACGCGAGTACCGAGTAAAATCGCGATCGCCACAAGGGAACTAAACACCCCGAGCATATCCCGGCTAATCGGACGACGAATGATGCGAAGCAGCAATGTCATCAACAGGAGTGCAACCGAGACAATCAACCAGGCTGAAGCCCAAATCGCGGCGAGGCCAATAAGATACGCGATCCACGGAGCGTGGGACAGCCAAAGGTAGGCTGCAATCATAGGCAGACCCAGCAGTGAAAAAAAGAGCGTGATATTGAAACCCTCCAGGAGTCGAAACATGAGAATGGCGCGGCCTGTGATGGGGGCTACGAGCATGATCGACGAGTCTTCAACGACGAGCCGCTGGTAGACCACGACGAGTTGAATGTAGAGGAGGAATGCCCCTGCCAATACCGAGGCAAAGACAACGAACCCGTTCATCCCCTGTACGTCCCCGCGGACTGCCATCAGAGGACTGACTGACGCCGATCCGACACTGAACAGCATGAACAGCCCCACGATGCCCATCAGAATGATTCTTACAGGCGTGCGCTTTGCGTCCCGTTTCCGAAGCAGACGCTGCCACCGGTTCAAGTTCCGCGCTTTGCGAAAGTCGTCCCAGAACGCGTTCATGTACGTCTCTCCCCTTCTGCAGCCTCCGTCAGGCGTAAGAACAGGTCCTCGAGGTTTGACTCTGTGTGATAGCGTTCCTGTAATTCAGCGATGGATCCGATGGCAATCAGCCGCCCTCTATCCATAATGCCGACTCGGTGGCACATCATCTCCGCGATCGGCAACAGGTGCGTAGAGATAAGCACCGTGACCCCTTTGGCGCACAACCCGTTCAAAACGTTGCGAAGTGTGCGGGCACTCTTCGGATCGAGCCCAACGGTTGGTTCATCCAGCAGCAGGACCTCCGGCTCATGGATCAACTGCCCAATCAGCCCAATCTTCTGCTTCATACCGTGCGAGTAGGTCGAAATGAGATCGTCCGCGGACTCAGTGAGGTCGAACTGCTCGAGCCAATGGTCTGCTTCATCGACCGCACGTGCAGGCAAATCGTACAGACTCGCCATGAAACGAAGGAACTCTCGCCCCGTTAGTTTGTCGTGCACCATAGGCCGATCCGGTACGTATCCAAGCCGGCGCTTGGCCTCCATAGGGCGACGCTGCAGGTCTACACCCGCTACTTGAATCTCACCGCGAGTTGGGCGGAGTAATCCGACAAGCATACGGATAGTAGTTGTCTTGCCTGCCCCGTTTGGCCCCAGAAAGCCAAACAATTCTCCCTTGTTGAGGGTAAAACTCACGTCCTCCACGGCTACCTTGTGTCCGAATTCCTTGCGCAGTCCCGTTGCCTCCAGCACCCCGAATCCCCTCTTCTCCCGCTTCAGTTGCATCCTTCGCGCGCATGGGGAGCTCCTCTCGCTCGGCTGGCGGATCCCCCTGTCACTGGGGCCTGGTCCGGCCCCAGTTGGCTAGGTGCTCCCTTCTCACCGTATCGAGTCATTGCCCCCGAGCTTGTGTCCCCTTTGGCGCGACTGAATTTTCTCGTTTTATCATATCAGACAACACGCACGCTCCGGCCAGATTTCTGACTCTTGCGTCTGAATTTATGAATTCTACTGCCACCAACGGCCCGATCCCGTTATAATCAGTAGCATCATGTGATTAAGCTTGGAGGCGATGATGTGACTCATCTGGCGGCACGCCGACTACGTGAACTTCCAACTGGAATTTTTTCCGAACTCGCAAACCGTAAACGCGAGGTGCAACTGCGCGGGTTAGACGTGATCGATCTGAGTGTCGGCAGTCCAGACCTTCCCCCGCCGCCAGTGGTCCGAAACGCCTTGGCCGAGGCAGTTCAGGATGTCAACCTATACGGATACGCGCTGTCCGGCACGGAATCCTTCGCAGTTGCAGCTGCTGCGTTCTACGAAAAGCGTTACGGTGTAACGCTTAACCCGAAAACAGAAGTGCTGCAGGTGATGGGATCTCAGGACGGGCTTGCCCACCTGGCGATGTCTCTTTTGGAGCCAGGGGATGTCGTATTGGCACCGGATCCGGGGTATCCGATTTATCACGCAAGTGTCCACATTGCAGGCGGGACGCTGCACACCATGCCGCTCCGGGAAGAGAATGGATTCCTCCCGAAATTCGACAACATTCCCCAGGAAATTTTGTCGAAAACCAAGTTGATGATCTTGAACCATCCTGGCAACCCGGTCCCTACGCTAGCGACAAAGGAGTTCTTTGAGGAAGCCATCGCATTTGCGAAGCGGCATAACATCGTGATCGCGCACGACTTTGCTTATTCCGAGCTGGTGTTTGGTATCCGTCCAGTCAGCTTCTTGTCAGTGCCGGGTGCAAAGGACGTGGGCATCGAGTTCAATTCACTCTCCAAAACGTTCAATATGGCAGGGGCGCGCATTGGCTATGTGTTGGGTAACGCGGACGTGCTTGGCGCGCTAGGGCTGCTGAAGTCCCATATCGACTACGGTGTGTTCCTTCCAATTCAGCACGCCGCGACTGCGGCGCTCCTATCTGATCCGGCGTTGCTCGATGAACAGGCCCACATCTATGAGGCTCGGCGGGACGCACTCGTGGATGGCCTTGCAACCGTTGGTTGGAAAGTGGACAGGCCGCACGCCACGATGTTTCTCTGGGCAAAGCTGCCGACGGGATGGGGGTCACATGACTTTGCCCTTTCGCTCATCAGCGAAGCGGGTGTCGCTGTCACCCCTGGCTATGCCTTCGGCAAAGAGGGCGAAGGATATGTGCGGATCGCGCTCGTCCAGTCGGCCGAGCGCCTAGCTGAAGCAGCCGACCGAATCGGCAGATTTCTGAAGGTCAGGCAGTAGGCAGTAGGCAGGCTTAGGCGGGCTGGGGAGCGCAGGTTGTGGGGACGGCGGTTGGCGGTTGGCGGTTGGCGGTTGGCGGTTGGCCTCCTTGGCCTCCTTGGGCGCCATAAAGGAACCCAGTTCCGCTATCTCCCAACAGGCACCAGCGGGCCACCGCCATAAAGGAACCCAGTTCCGCTATGTCACAACGAGCACCAGGCGACCCCCGCCATAGAGGAACCCAGTTCCGCTACGCCGGTTTCAGTGTTGGACCCCACGATGGAATCCCACCAACTCCCAGCAGGATTTGCGGGTCACGACCCGCAATTTGAAAGAGGATTAGAATGCGATGTGTGTCGGGCTTGGCCAAACAGGACCCATCAAGCCTTGCCAACGCCAAACAGGGCCCATCAAGCCCTGTCAGCACCAATCATGGTCCGACAGGGCCTGCCGCTGCCAAGAAGCCCGATCCCACACTGCAGACGGAGCTAGTACCGATAAAGGAGCCCGCCCCTTGTGAAGATAAAATGGACATCGATTGCCTCGACCCTCGTCGCGATTGCCGGTATCGGAGTAGCCGGTGCCGCTGGCGCCAAAGTCATTTACCACGCGCAACATCCGGTCACTTCAAACAGCAACGCACTCAGCCACGCCTCGACCAATAGCAATGCTCTGGCAACAGCTCTGACAAACCAATCGTCGAATGGCGACAATACTGCCGAGAGCGGTTCCGCAAACACGCCCGCTAATACCGCAGCGGAGAACACCTCCGGGTCATCAAATTTGGCCTCCACAAGTGCGAACCCCAACAGCAGCAACCAGGGTCCTTTATCTGGTTCCACTCAGAATGGGGTGGCCAATCCTACAAATCAACCAGGCAGTGGTAGCGCCCAATCACAATCAGGTGCTGGCGGCGGTGCGGGCCAATCATCGACCGGTGGTGCGAGCGGCGGTGCGAGCGGCGGTGCGAACGGCGGTGCGAACGCGAGCGGATCGAGCTCCACTGGAAATAGTGGCGGATCGACCATTCTGGGATCCGGTAACGGTCCCTTCGACGACTCGGTCAAGCCTGGGTACCTCTCGAACCTCCAGGTCCTCGCCGACTTTGGAAAGGATATCGGGATCAAGCCGGACCCATCAGGAACCAGCACCTTCAAGGATCTCCCCACGTCGAACCCGGACTGGGGCATCATTCATGCCATGATTGAGCAAGGACTCATCCGTGACGGCATTTCGAGCACGTACTTCGGTGCGAACATCAACTATCGCATCCGCGACCTCTCAAGCCTCTACCTCGCCTATGCGCATATTCATATCTATCCATCCATCTACGATCCCGGTTACGATCAACCCCTCGTCTGGGATCGGACTGTTGGTCTGTTAAACGGCGTCACAGGCGGTTACCCGACTACAGCCTACCAAAACCTCGGTCCTGGGGATGGGTTGTGCGTTCGTCAGCAAGACATGACCAGCTTCCTAGCCAATGTCAATGCATTCAGTCGGGGGTACCGCCCGGCAGCACAAGGGTACGACCAACTGGTCTACCCTATCCGCGACGAAGCCAATACTTTTCCTGCTGGACAGCCGCCAGATGGGTACCAGGCCTCGATTACGAAAACCTATCACATTATGAATGACCTGCTCGTTAAGCAATCTGGCAACAACTTGATTTTGTCCATCCCCGCCTTTGCCATCGACAACGAGTGGAAGATGATCGTCGGAAACAAGGTTCAGTTCAGCTTGGACGGCGGCCAGACCTGGCAGACCGCTAAGAACCCATCCTCCAACCTGTTCTCATTCTACGAATCGGCGGATGCCTCATATGGTGGGCTGCCTGCCGGTAAGCTGCCTAGCCGGATTTTAGTGAAGTCGCCGATTGGAGATGACCTCTGGGTGCGACTGTTCGACGGGAAAGACCTCGTCTCTGATGAGACCATCGGGTGGATCAACGGTGCACCAACCGAGACCAGGAATGACGTGTCTTATCAGACAGGGCCGTAAAGGCAGCCCTAGAATATTATCAGCGTGCTCCCAGGGCTGTTGTCAGCGCAATCCCAGGCGTGTTGTCAGTGCCATCCCAGACCTGTTCATCTTCCCACACAAAAGCGGCGCGGCGAGTCATTAGATCTGCACTCGTCACGCCGCTTACCTGTCTGTCGGAGACTGCTAGCTTAGGTCACTCGGCCTGGTTTCCGTAGCCTGGGTTCCGTAGCCTGGGTTTCCCGAGCCTGCTTCCGGGCCGTGGCGGCTCGTATACCTGCCCCTGTCATCGGCAACTCCTATGGCAGTTGCGAAATCTTTGTCCACGTCGAACCACCATTGTCGGTGTGGTATAACGTGTGCGTTTGGCCGGCCGTTCCTGGCTGCGGCTCGGCAATCACAAGGTAACCCCGATGGGCATCGGTCATATCCACTTCCGTGACTGCGCCAGGGACGTTTGGAACTTCCGTAAACCGCGCCCCGTTATCCGTGGAGACCCATAGATAGCCATTCATGTAGAGCCAGACTGACTCCGCGTTGACGGACATCGTCACTCCATTTCCGATTCCTTTCGCAACGGCAAACGCATTGACCTGCTTCCACGTTGCACCGTCATTGGTGGAACGGAACAAATTGAGTGACGTGGTGCCATTCGATTGCGGCATCAGCACAGCAAGGTAACCTGTGTTTCCAGTAAACTGTGGCTGCAAAATGTCGATCCGATTAGCCGGAGGCAGTGCCAGGTCGACCTTGGTCCACGAGATGCCGGCGTCCGTTGTCTGGTAAAGCTGATCATGGCCGTTTGTCACACCTGCGTCGGCGTTTATCTGAGGTGCACCAATCGTGAAGCCAACCGTCGAGTTGATAAACGTGATCCACTGAAACGGCACCGTTCCATTGGTAAAGCCACTTGGCTGCATCCTTTGCCACGACTCCGCTCCATTCGTAGTTCGGTACAGAGCCCCAGGCTGCGTTCCTCCCATACCGAAGTTGGGCACACTTGTCGTCATCCAGCCGTCCTTCGAGTCGGAAAATGTCAGTGTTGCCGGCACCTGTCCGTTGCCTTTCCCAGGCAGGTTTTCGTTGATGGTGGTGGTCTGCCAAGTGACACCGTTATCTTCGGATCGAAAGATTTCAATGACCCCGTGGCTGTTCGTTACGACTCCTGCTGCTACCCGAACTGCTGCCCCGTTTAGAACAGAGATGACCTCATTGTACGGTTTGCCTTGGATCGGCAGATGAGTCTGATTCCATGTGCGGCCGCCGTCCGAGGTGTGCATCAGCCCTGATTTTGTCAGCATCCAGCCGTAATTGCCGTACATCTCGATCGGCTTGTCAGCCGTCAGTTGCACACCTTGAGTTCCCACCGGCTGTATGATGCTACTCTGCATAGGCGAGTTCCGGGAGGAGTTGCTAGAGGCCGCACTGTATGATCCTCCCGCTGCAATGCCTGACGACGATGATGCATTTGTTCCGGCACTTGCCGCAGACTCCGTAACGGTCGTACCCGCCGCAGGTCCACTTTGTACCCCAAAGTGATTTGTATAATCGATGACTGCGGCAATACAAATCACAGCAGCCAAAGCAGCGCCTAAAGAACCCGCTCTGACAACCCGGCGGTTTCGCCTTTGGCTGGAAGGTTCCGGGGGTTGATGAATATGTTCAAGCTCAGCGTGCAAGCGTTGTCTGATCTGTTCTTTTCTATCACTCGGCATCCTGACGCTCTGATTCAGTGGCTCAAATTTGTCTTTCAGGTCGTTCCAATCCACGTGGACCACCTCCTTCGTGAATCTCTGTCGGCTGGGGGGGAATCTGTTTATCTGGTAACGCATCTGAGACACTGGTTCGGCGCACAAATGTCCTGTCGCTTGACTTCTGATCTCCTGGCTTAGCAGGAGGACCATCCTTATCTAGCTGAGCCGCAAGCTCATCCTCACCGAGCTTACCAAGCGGCCCGGCCTTACTAAGCTCAGCCTTGCCAAGGTCAGCAGGCGGCCCGGCCTTGCCAAGCTTAGCCTCAGGTTCAGCCAACTGTTCGCGCAGCTTGGTGAGAGCACGACTCAATGTGCTTTTCACTTTCGATTCCGTCCACCCCAGGATCTCCGCAGTGTCCCGGACCGAAAGGTCCTGCATACAGCGCAGGACAAAAGCTTGGCGCTGATCATCCGTCAGTCTGGTCAGCTGGTCTTCAAGCTCCACAAGACTCTCAAATGGAGTGCCAACATCGTACAGTTCAACGGGATCAGGCACGCTATGCCTGTTGCGAACCTGCTTCCGCCGCATGACGTCCCGCATATAGTTGCGAGCAATGTGCCAAAGCCAAGTCCGCGCAGAAGCTTCGCCGCGGAACGAGTCCCAAGTACGGATGGCTCGAATAAAGACCTCTTGCACCACATCTTCTGCGAGATGAGCATCTCGCAGGGTAAACCGCGCATAACGATACAATTCGTCCGCATAGAGGTCATACAGCTCGTCAATCACGGACGCCAATTCCTTCTTCAGTTGTTCCATGGCCCACCCCTTTCCGGGACCCATTGGTACCGTGTCATCCACTGATAATGACGTACCACGTCCTGATTTGGTTGCAAGGCGCGTCCTGTTGCCTGCTGGGGTGCCGCCCCATCACGCCCCATCACGGCAGCGAGCGCACTGATTCGCATTCAGTGTATCGGTTTTCTATGAAAAAAGGCGTGCCCAACCGGCACGCCTTACCTTATGGAATTCAATTTGACTCTCTACCTACGCCGTGAGGGGATAAGCGGCTGGGAGCCGCTTATCCCCAGGAATCCGCGACGTGAACAGGCCCCGCGCACTAACCTCAACTCCGACCCGGCAAGGTAATCGGTGGGAGTTCGTCCTCCAGCCTCGACCGTGACGCCTCGAGCCACTCTGGCAACTTCAGCTCCTCACCAAGCGCGTCGACTGACTCGTCGATGGCAAACCCCGGCGGGTCCGTTGCCAGTTCAAACAAAACACCGCCTGGCTCACGAAAGTAAATCGACCGAAAATAGTTGCGGTCTTTGACTTCCGTCACATTCAACCCAGCGGCCATCAGCCTCTTCTGCCAGCGACGCAATTCCTCCTCGTCGGCAACGCGCCACGCGACATGGTGAATTGTACCAAGCGAGTTTCGCGCAAACTGCGCATCTTCTTGACCAATCACGTCAACAATCGTTCCCGGTCCCCCACTGCCGACTTCATAGCGATGGCGGTTTCCGTTTTCTTCAATCCGTCGGAAGCCCATCACATCTGTCAGCAACTGAGATGTCCGCTCATGGTGCTTCACTTTCAGTGTGACGCTGTAAAATCCACGAATCGCGTGATCCGATGGGACTGGACCGTCTCCCCACCCCGGTCTCGCATCTGCACCTTCGTGAGCAACGAGTTCGACCGCAATACCATCGGGATCGCGAAGGGTAATGACCTGCCTCCCGCCCGTTCTCGCTTGCGGACCGCTGAACGACACCCCATACTCCGTCAGGCGCTGTGTCCAAAAGTCCACTGACTCGTGTCGGATGGAGTACGATGTGACCGTCGCTTGGCCAGCTCCCGAGCTTCCCCGGGGTCCTTCACCAAAAGGAAAGAATGTCATGATGGTTCCGGGCGTACCCACCGAGTCACCGTAGTAAAAGTGGTATACATCAGGTGCGTCGAAGTTCACCGTCTTCTTCACCATGCGAAGTCCGAGCACGCCGACGTAAAAATCAACGTTCTTCTGCGCGACGCCTGCCATGGCCGTGATATGATGAATCCCCAAAATCCCCTCACTCATGTCACTCAGCTCCCACTGTAGTGTGTCATCCCAAAAGTTAGCTTATCTTTTGTAAGCACCTATCATATTGTTAACTTTATATTAGTTACTTACCTTTTGTCAACACCACAGCCAGGAGACAACGCCGGTGGCAAACGTTCCTGTGCGTGCGAGTACGGTCCCCACGGTCACCAGGCTGAGTGAGGCTTGGGGGCCAAAGCTGTTAAACGGATCGCGCAGCAACCTCTGGTGCAATCGGTGCAGTCAGTTTTTCGATCCGCTGCATCAAGAGGTTGAACTCTGCCGGTGTGAGGCTCTGTTGTCCGTCCGACATGGCCCGTTCCGGATCGGGATGGACCTCAAGAATCAGTCCATCCGCACCAGCTGCAAGCGCTGCGAGACTCATCGCAGGCACGTAGCGCGCGATACCGACACCGTGACTTGGATCAACAATAATGGGTAAGTGGGACAGGTCCTTCACCACTGGTACGGCGTTGAGATCGAGAGTGTTCCGCGTGGCTGTTTCAAACGTCCGAATCCCGCGCTCACACAAGATGACGTTCGGGTTTCCTTCCGACAGGATGTACTCCGCGGACATCAGCCATTCCTCAATGGTCGCGGACAGTCCACGTTTCAAAAGGACCGGCTTCTTTAGGCGGCCGACAGCGCGCAACAGCGGATAGTTTTGCATGTTCCGTGCCCCGATTTGGATGACGTCGATATAATCACAGGCCATCGGGAGGTGTTCAATATCCATCACCTCTGAGACAATCGGCAGACCCGTGCGTTCTCTCGCTTGTGCCAGATACTTAAGACCCTCCTCGCCAAGTCCCTGGAACGAGTAAGGGGAACTCCGCGGTTTAAACGCCCCGCCTCGAAGCATCGTAGCCCCGTATTGTTTCAGTTGTTGCGCGACCTGGATGATTTGCTCTCGGTTTTCTACCGAACAGGGGCCGGCGATCACGGTATTCGCCCCACCTCCAACGGCTTGCTTTCCGACGCGAACCACAGTTGGTTCCGGATGACGTTCACGACTGGCAAGTTTGTACGCTGGTGTTTTTCCATGAATGCTCATCATGCCCCTCCTCGTTCTATTGAGATCAAAAAAGTTCGATTGAGATCAAAAAAAGCCTCCTCCGGTTAGGGACGAGGCTCTCGCGGTACCACCCTAATAAAAGATCGACGCCAAGACCCGGTGACACCGCTAAAAAATCAAAAAACCCCATCCCAGAAGGGACGAGGATTATCTCGCGGTACCACCCTAATCAAAGGCATACGCCTTTCACTTCGTTGTGATAACGGAAACGTTGGGACGCTTCCGGCTCAGGCTACCATCCAGGGCACCCACGTGGTTTAGATATGCCAAGAACTTCACCTTGCGGCTCCGAAGTGAACTTCCGTGATTCGCCTCAGTTCGGTTTTCACCAACCACCGACTCTCTGCACTGAAAGGAACCCGTACTCTCTTCATCCAAGCCATTGTTGTATGGAGTTGTTGTGTTGAATTGTTGTCATGTTACTCGCCAATTACAGCAATGTCAAGCGGCGTTTGCATAATTGGCACTTTTAAGACAAGGAACGGTTGTATAGCAAGTTGCCCTGTGTCGAGGGATGCGTACCACTCAAGGGCGTGACACTCCATATGAAACACTATGTTCCCCACCTGCTGATGTGTGCGTTGTCTGCGCTGTTCGACAGCAAATCTCTATGCGGTGTGCTGCCCAACCTTGGAAATGGCTAAAGCATGATGACTCCACAAAATCTCCTCGACTGAACGAACCTGTTCATCCTCACAATCCACCATCAACACCACTTGTACTTTTGACTCTCGGCTGGCCCGGTTTTTTGGGTTTCGAGGCAAAGTCAGCTTCACCAATATCCCGAGACCAAGACCGCCTAAAAAACCGATCAAACCCCACATGACAGGTCCCCACGGCAATACAAAGCCATAAATAGCTCCGAGTGCACAAAAGCACGCGGCCATCAGGGCAGGATAGTCCAGGAAGCCTTTCATATCAAACCAATACAGCGATTTGAGTCCGGCAGCCGGTCCCTCGTTCTTCTGCTCAAGCGGGATCGCGAGGATTTTCTCTTCAGGAACACCCTTCTGTTGAATGTACAAAATCGCAGTTTCGAGATCGGGAGAATGTTCAAAAGTGGCTACAATGCGGATTTTCCTTCCCTCCTTATCCGGATTAAGAGGAAACGACAACGGCTGGTACTTGGCCTTCAAGTAGTTGGCCTGTTGCCGGTCGAACAGCGAATTTTGCTCAACCGTAGACAGATATGAGTTGTAAAATGCAAAGCCGTAAATGGATGGCATAAAAAGGAACCATTCCACATTGAGGACAGACACGGCCTTTACAAAGTGGCCCGTGTACGTATAGAACAGTGCCGGCAAGAAATGAGAGAAATTGATGATCACGACCCACCAAGCCAATATAAAAATGGATGACGGGATCCTGCCGTTGTAAACTTGTCCAAGGCCCGGCATGAGAAGGGACCAGCACGCTCCAATCCAAGGCCGTCGTTTGGAGACAAAATTAAAGTGAAGCGAGTTTATCGCGAAAATCCCCACAGGAACATTTTCCTCGATGGCTGCAAACGTGAGCAGATTTGCCTCAACAGCCAACTGGTAACTCGTAAACAACGAAAAGCAAAAGACTGCACCATACAGTAAAATCCAGTAGGTCCCTCCGGCAGACAGCACGTTGACAGCTTCCTTGAAGTGTCCTGTCAGACTGAGGACGATGGCAGTGTTAAACCCGGCATGAACATTGATGAACAGTTCCCAGAGAAACAAGATCCATCCGAGGATGTACTGGCCGAGCATGATTTGCCCGAAGCCCGGGAAAAAGAATGACCATGCCATGATTACCCACGGGTTGGAATAGTGCAGTTGGTTCATGCTAAACATGCCGACAACGGCAGAATTACGACTATAAGCTGGTGGATTGCGCTTCATATGGCCTCACCTGTCGTTTCGGACGAGGGATATCTGAACGATGGTATCATCATGACCGTACGCAAACTAATAAATACCTTTATTTTTACAAAATCCCTTTTTCTTGAAATTCATTCACTCGTAATGCATAAATAGGACGCATTGAATTGATGGTTTTCCGGGGTGACGTCTTGGACAGCGAATATCAGGCTATCAGAGCTACGGAGGAAACACTGATTTCGTCACAGATCGCATTCTGGCGAACCCATGTGCTGTTTAGCTTTGAATGGTGGTTTCTTGTGCTCATGTCCATTTTGTTGTGGACGATTTGGTGGAAAACCGTTGACCGGGGCAGACTCCCACAGATTGTGATGTTTGGGGGGGCAGTGTTAATCGTTACCACGCTTCTTGATGGGATGGGCGCTCAACTGCTCTTGTGGGACTACCCTGTCCAGTTGACACCCACCTACAGCAGATTCATTCCGGTCGATTTTGTTGCACTCCCCGTAAGTTATATGTGGGTTTATCAGTACTTCCGGTCGTGGCGCTCTTTCCTTATCAGCGTCTCCGCCACTTCCGCTCTCTTTTCCTTTGTGCTTGAACCTCTGGCAACGTCCATGGGACTATATGTTCCATTACACTGGAAGTCCATCTACTCCTTCCCGATATACACCCTTATCGGCATCATTGTAAGAATGGTTGTTGAGGCCATTTTCTCGAACGGCCAAAACGCGCTGCGGAAGTCCTCATAAGCGGAAAATGGCGTGCCCCACTCGGGCACGCCAAACCTTCTTGCCTCTGCATCGACTTTCCCATGGCCTTTGCTTTGGCTCTCACTGCCTTTTACTCGTCGTGCCCTCGCTTTGCACTGTCCTTTACTTGTCGTGCCCTTGCTTTGCACTGCCTTTTACTCGTCCTGCCTTTGTTCTTACTTCCACTTCGCTTCCTACTCGAAGTTCAGGTAGCAATTGGAGAAAAGCTCGTAGCGCTCCCGTGGTGCGTACTTCTTCTCAAACTCTGCGATCCGATCTTCCCACTGCATCGTCAACCCGATATCATCAAGACCCTCGAGGAGGCATTTGCGACGGAACGGATCAACATCGAATGAGACTTCGAGCCCGTTGTCGTTGTAGATCGTCTGTTGCTCCAGATCAACTGTCAATGCATACCCGGAGTCCTGCCCACCGTCCCCCGCAGCCTTCACTTGGGCAAATAGACGGTCAACCGTCTCCTTAGGTAATGCAATCGGCAGTACGCCGTTTTTGAAACAGTTGTTAAAGAAGATATCCGCGAATGAAGGTGCCAGAATGACACGGAATCCGAAGTCGGACAGGGCCCATGCTGCGTGTTCCCGGGAGGACCCACAGCCGAAGTTCTCCCCCGTCAGCAGAATGGATGCCCCATCTGCACTCCCATTGCCCCACTCGAACTGTGGGTTGGGCGTGCCGTCCGCGTGGAAGCGCCAGTCGTAAAAGAGAAACTGGCCAAAACCACTGCGCTCGACGCGCTTCAGGAACTGCTTGGGGATAATCTGATCCGTGTCCACATTCAGCCTATCCAACACTGCGACCTTGCCACGATGACGACGAAGCGGCTCCATATGTGGGTCACCCTCCCGTTTTCAAATCTCACTCAGTTGGCGACATGATGCTCGCCCGCCAGCCCTATCTACGATATCGATGCTCCCTGCCACCCTGTCTACGACACGATGCTCTCCTCGAGCATCGCCTTCGCACTGACGAAGCGTCCTGCAATGGCTGCAGCCGCTGCCATCGCAGGGCTGACCAAATGCGTCCGCGCACCACGGCCCTGGCGCCCCTCAAAGTTGCGGTTCGAAGTGGATGCACAGCGCTCGCCTTCCGGTACGATATCCGGATTCATCCCAAGACACATGCTGCAACCTGGCTCACGCCACTCAAAGCCAGCCGACTTAAAGACCTCGTCAAGTCCTTCCGCTTCCGCTTGCAGTTTGACCTGCTTGCTGCCTGGGACGACCAGTGCACGTACCCCCGGCTTGACAGTCCGTCCCCGGACGATGCTTGCCGCCATACGAAGGTCTTCAATCCTTGCATTCGTACACGATCCGATAAACACATGCTGAATCTCGATATCCTGGATACGCATGCCCGGTTCCAGTCCCATGTAAGCAATCGCCGAGGCCGTCGCCCGCCGTGCAGATTCGCTTTCCATCTCTTCTGGATATGGCACGCGGCCGTCTACATCGGTACCCATGCCAGGATTGGTTCCCCAGGTGACCTGTTCCTTCATGGCCGTCACATCAAAGACGATTTCCTTGTCATACGTTGCGCCTTCGTCCGTCCTAAGCGTCCGCCACTTTTCCTTCGCGAACTCGAATGCGTCCCCGCTTGGCACAAAGCGGCGCCCTTCGAGGTAGGCAAATGTGGTCTCATCGGGTGCGACAAGACCTGCTCTCGCACCAGCTTCAATCGACATGTTGCAAACCGTCATCCGCTCTTCCATTGTCATGCTTCGGATGACATCTCCTGTGAACTCAATCACGTGTCCTGTCCCAAAGCCAATTCCATTCGCTGCAATGACGCCAAGCACGATGTCTTTTGCCGACACACTGTGCGGACGCTCTCCGACAATGTTGACTTGCATCGTCTTCGGCTTTGACTGCCACAAACACTGCGTGGCGAGAACGTGCTCCACTTCACTTGTGCCAATCCCAAACGCCAAGGCACCAAACGCCCCGTGCGTCGAAGTGTGGGAGTCGCCGCACACAATCGTCTTCCCCGGTTGTGTGAGCCCGAGTTCCGGACCAATGACGTGGACAATGCCCTGAGCGGAGCTGTTCAGGTCGGCCAGATCAATAGCAAACTCTTTACAGTTCTCCTCAAGGACGGCAATCTGTTTGGCTGCAATCGGATCGTTCACCACAAATGGATTATCTGTCGGTACGTTGTGGTCCATCGTCGCGTACGTTAAGTCCGGACGCCGCACCTTTCGCCCGGCTAGACGCAGCCCTTCAAAAGCCTGCGGAGATGTGACTTCATGAACCAGATGGAGGTCAATGTACAACAGATCAGGCTTTCCCTCTTCGGAAGCCACCTGGTGTGCTTCCCAAATCTTTTCAACCAGCGTTTTTGGCCCTGTCTTCTGCAACACGCTTCACCGCCTCACGTACACGCTTTGCCATTTCCTGTGTTCCTATCGGACTGTTGCCGGTCGATCCGATGCTTTGACCTGCCAGATCGGCCGTTCTTGCCCCCTCTGCGAGTACCCGCTTGACCGCTTCCTCAATCACCTGCGCCTCGACTTCGAGAGACAGGCTGTGCCGAAGCAGCATCGCACAAGACAACATCGTCGCGAGTGGATTCGCGACACCTTTGCCTGCGATGTCGGGCGCTGAACCGTGAATGGGTTCGTAAATCCCGGGCCCGCCCGCGCCAAGGCTAGCCGATGGCAATAAGCCGATGGACCCGGTGATGACCGCCGCCTCATCCGACAAAATGTCACCAAACAGATTCTCCGTCACGACCACATCAAACCGTTTCGGGTTTTGCACAATCTGCATCGCTGCACTGTCAACCAGTTGATGCGATAACGTGACACCCGGATAATCGACCGCCATCGCCTCGGCGAGTTCCCGCCAGACGCGGCTGCTTTCCAGTACATTTGCCTTATCGACTGAAGTCAGGTTGCCGCTTCTCTGCGAGGCAATCTCGAACCCAAGTTGAAGAATTCGACGAATCTCGTGTTCGCTGTACTGCAGCGTGTCGACCACCTCAATGCCGCCTTTTCCAGCGGATCGGCCGCGAGGCTGCCCAAAGTACAAGCCGCCTGTTAACTCACGGACAATCAACATGTCGACTCCGTCAACAACCTCCCGCTTCAAAGGAGATGCATCTACAAGCTCTGGGAACACCGTGATGGGCCGAAGGTTTGCAAACACCTCAAGACCTTTGCGGAGTCCGAGGAGCCCGGTCTCCGGGCGACGAGAAGCAGGCTCCTTATCCCACTTTGGTCCGCCAACCGCCCCAAGCAGGACACCTTGGCTGGCCTTGGCCAGAGCCAAGGTCGCGTCTGGCAGCGGCGTACCTGCATCGTCGATGGCAGAGCCGCCAATCAACCCTTGTTCAAATTCAAATTGATGCCCATAGACTTCAGCCACCACTTGGAGCAAGGCTACCGCTTCGGTTGTGACCTCTGGCCCAATGCCATCACCCGGTAGGACTGCAATTTTTGCATGCATTGAGATCACCTTCCCTAGGCTATTCGAGAGACAGGTCATTCAGTCGCCAAGTCGCCTCAGGCGCGACCGAGATCAAGCCTCCGTGACCGGCTCGACTGCGCGCTGTGTCACCATGGAAATCCGGTTTACCGCATCGATATAAGCTTTTGCTGAGGCTGCAAGGACGTCGTTGTCAACACCTCGGCCCCTTCCTGTCTTGCCGTCAATCGCCACCTTGACGTACACCTCGGCGAGCGAATCACGCCCGCTCGTAGTGGATTGAATCCGGTAATCAAGGAGTTCGAGCGGCGTGCCTACGACACGTTCAATCGTGTGATAAATGGCCTCGACACTGCCACTGCCGGTTGCAGCCTCGCGTACAACCTCACCGTCCGGTTTCACGAGCTCAAGAGTCGTAGTGCTGATGGACCCTGCGCTGTAAGACACGTGAAGGGACTGCAATTCGTAATGCGGCTGTTCTGCCAGGCCGACTGTGTCATAGGCCAAAGCCATAATGTCGTCATCGGTGACCAGCTTTTTCTTGTCCGTCAGTTCCTTAACAGCTTTAAAGAGCCGCAAAAACTCTGCCTCATCGAGTTTGATCCCGAGGTCTTCACACTTGACACGCAGCGCGTGACGCCCGGAATGTTTGCCAATCGGCAGACTGTTACTCGAAAGACCAATCATCTCAGGCTTGAGAATCTCGTACGTTTCCTTGTTTTTCAGTACGCCGTCCTGGTGAATCCCGGACTCGTGTGCAAAGGCATTCGCACCAACGACCGCTTTGTTTGGCGGGACCGGCATTCCTGTGAGCTTGCTGACGAGTCGGCTGGTGCGCACTGTTTGGGCGAGTTGTAACCCCGTCTCGGCGGCAAACACGTCCTTGCGAGTAGCCAAGGCAAGCGCTACCTCTTCGATTGCCACATTTCCTGCCCGCTCACCGATGCCGTTGATGGTCCCCTCAAACTGATGAACCCCCGCTCCAATAGCAGAGAGGGTATTGATGACAGCCATACCGAGGTCATCGTGACAGTGCGCCGATAATTTGACTTTCTCGATGCTGGGAACGGTCATCTGCACGTAGCGGAACAGGTCTGCGTACTCACTGGGGGTGGTGTACCCGACTGTGTCGGGCAGGTTAATGACGGTCGCACCTTCGCGGATGACCGCTTCGATGACACGCGCCAAAAACTCCCTGTCACTTCGTGTCGCGTCTTCGGCAGACCATTCAATGTCTGAGAAAAACTGCTTCGCGTAACGTACGGCAGCAACGGTGGACTCCAGGACTTGCTCCGGGGTCATCCGAAACTTGTACTCCATATGAATGGGAGACGTACCGATAAACAGGTGCAACCTCGGTGCCGCCGCCCCCCGTAACGCCTCCCAGGCTGCGTCGATATCTGCGACTGTCGAACGGGCAAGGCCCGCAACCACGGAATCCTTGATGTGTCCGGCAATCTCCTTGACCGACTCCAAGTCACCCCGAGAGGAAGCCGGGAACCCGGCTTCCATGACATCGACGCCATACGCTTCCAGTTGATAGGCGATTTCAAGTTTCTCGTGGCGATGAAGGTTTACACCAGCTGACTGTTCTCCGTCTCTCAGCGTCGTGTCAAATACTTCGATTCGGCGCACTCGCAACCACCTCTTTGGGTAATGGTTTCCCCTGTCGGATAAACGGCATCTTTTCGCGCAGCTCACTTCCTACGACGGCCAACAAATGCTGTTGCTCCTGGCGGTTGACAGCGTTAAATACGGGTCGGTTCACCTGGTTCTCAAGAACCCACTGTTTGGCAAACTGCCCGTCTTGAATCTCCTTCAGCAGTTGTTTCATGGTTGCTTTCGTTTCTTCCGTCACAATCCGAGGACCTGCGGTAAAGTCCCCCCACTGTGCCGTGTCCGAAATGGAGTAGCGCATGTACTCCAAGCCGCCTTCGTAAATGAGGTCGACAATCAACTTCATCTCGTGCAGGCACTCGAAATATGCAATTTCCGGTTGGTAACCTGCACCGACGAGGGTCTCAAAGCCAGCCTTGATGAGTGCAGACATACCGCCGCAGAGGACTGCCTGCTCACCAAACAGGTCGGTTTCGGTTTCTTCCTGGAAGCTCGTTTCAATAACAGCAGCACGGGCTGCGCCAATGCCTTTGACGTACGCGAGTGCGATGTCCTTTGCGTTGCCGCTTGCGTCCTGTTGGACAGCGATGAGTGCCGGCACGCCGCCGCCCTCGACGTACACACGACGGACGAGATGGCCGGGTCCCTTTGGTGCTGCGAGGAACACATCGACATCAGCTGGCGGCACAATCTGGGTGAAGTGAATGTTGAAGCCGTGTGCAAATGCGAGTGCTTTACCTGAACTCAAATTTGGGGCAATTTCCGCTTCATAAACAGCTGGTTGCTTCTCATCTGGCAAGAGGACCATGATGACGTCTGCTTGTGCCGTTGCCTCACCGACGGACATGACGCGAAAGCCGTCTTCCTCGGCCTTTGCAAAGGACTTGCCGCGGCGCAAGCCAACAATGACATCCACACCGCTGTCTCGAAGGTTCTGTGCGTGCGCATGCCCTTGCGATCCGTAGCCGATAATCGCTACTGTTTTGTCCTGTAGTGCGTTCAAAGTTACATCGTCATCAAAGTACATCTGTGCCATGAAATGATCATCCCTTCTGGTTGTTTGAGTCCTGCTTCATTGAAATGGAACGTGCGCAGCTGTGTATGGATACGCAGGTGTGCACTGGGGCAGGCATGCGCTAAGCAGACTAGCTGTGGATTACGTTGAAACCATAGATGACGCAAATTAAATCGAGAGCACGTAGTTGCGCGACGACCGACTCAACTCAGCAGCGTCGTTTGCCCGGAGCACTGCGGTAACACCGGTACGGGCCAGTTCCTTGATTCCGTACGGCTGAAGGAGGAAAATCAGCGCTTCCACCTTCTCTGGGCTGCCGACGGCTTGAATCGTGACGGAGTCGCGACTGACGTCGATGATGGACGCGCGGAACGGGCCGATCAGTGTGGTCAGCTCCGATCTCGTCGTAAGCGGACTGTTCACTCGAATCAATACAAGTTCACGAGCCACAATCGGGGCTTCGGTGATGTCCTGCACCTTGAGGACATCAATCTGCTTGTGCAGTTGTTTGACGACCTGCTCTGTGTCGCGTTCATCATCCACATTGAGGACAATCGTCATCCGCGAGATGCCGTCCGTCTCCGTCGCACCGACAGTAATACTCTGGATATTGAATCCGCGTCGCAGGAACAGGCCTGTGATGCGGTTTAAAACCCCTGAATGATTGTTGACTGTGACTGCAAATACACGGTTCATGGTTTCACCCCTACCATCTCGTGCAGACCCTTGCCTGTTGGCACCATGGGATACACGTTTTCCTCCGGTGTGACCCGACAGTCAATTAACACAGGACCGTCGTACTGAACTTCCCGGCTCAGGACGTCCTTTGCCTCTTCGTAGGAGTGAACACGATGACCTCGAATGCCGTACGCTTCTGCCAGCTTGATGAAATCAGGACCAGACCTCAGGAGTGATTCCGAGTAACGTTTGCCAAAGAACAGCTCTTGCCACTGCCTGACCATCCCAAGCGATCCGTTGTTTACGATAACGACTTTCACAGGCAGCCTGTATTCGACGAGCAGAGCGAGTTCCTGCAAGGTCATTTGGAACCCCCCGTCGCCAAGGAGCGCAATAACCGTGCTGTCCATCCGGCCGAGCTGTGCACCAATGGCAGCCGGCAGACCAAACCCCATCGTGCCAAGCCCGCCTGATGTGACAAAGCGGTGCGGGCGGTCAAAACCATAGAACTGCGCAGCCCACATCTGATGCTGACCGACGTCCGTCACCACAATGGCCTCGCCCTTTGTGACCTCTGAGATGAGCTCGATGAGTTTTTGCGGTTTCAGCTCGTCAGGCGTGTCGACATACCAAAGCGGGTAATCTTGCTTCAGTTTATCGAGAGATTCTCGCCAGTCCGCGGCTTCCGTTACGACAAGGTTTTCAGCAAGCAACATGCGCAAGGCCTCTCCGGCATCCCCAACAACCGGAATATCCGTAGGCACGTTCTTACCAATTTCAGCGGGGTCAATATCGATATGGACGACAATCGCCTGTTTCGCGAAGTGGGCGAGGTTTCCCGTAACGCGATCGTCGAAACGCGCTCCGATGTTAATGAGCAGGTCGGCTTCATAAAGCGCGGTGTTTGCCGCAACAGTCCCGTGCATCCCAGCCATTCCGAGAAACAACGGATGGGACCCTGGCAGGCCTCCGAGTCCAAGCAAGGTATGCGCCAAGGGAATCTGCGTTTGATTGACAAGCCGGAGGAGTTCCTCGTTTGCCTTCGCATGCAGCACCCCCGCTCCTGCCAAGATGACAGGACGCTTGGCAGCGCGAATGGCAGAAGCGACTTTGCGGATCTGCAACCGATTTGGCACAACTGTCGGTTGATAACCTGGGATTTTGACCGGTTGGCTGTAATCGAACAACCCTTCGGTTTGTGTGATGTCTTTCGGGATGTCAATCAAGACCGGACCCGGGCGTCCCGAGTTCGCAATGTGGAAAGCTTCCTTGATGACCTGCGGCAGGTCTGCGACGTTCCGGACCTGGTAGTTGTGTTTGGTCACGGGCATCGTGATCCCGACGATCGAGGCCTCCTGAAACGCATCGGTTCCGAGCACCTGCGTACCAACCTGACCGGTAATCACCACGAGCGGCAACGAGTCCATCATGGCATCTGCGAGTCCTGTCACGAGGTTTGTTGCCCCCGGCCCCGACGTGCCAATCACCACTCCGGTTCTGCCTGTGACCCTCGCATAACCCTCAGCGGCGTGAATGGCACCCTGTTCATGCCGCGGCAAGATGTGGCGAATCCCGCATTCGTACAGGGCATCGTAAATCGGCAGTACTGCACCGCCAGGGTAACCGAAAATGTACTCGACGTTCTCCTGTCTCAGGGCCTCGACCAACATCTGGGCTCCAGAAATGGGTTTTGGGTGCACAAGGTTCTTTGTCACCCCATCCTGCCCCTCGCGTTGCAGCACCGTCGTCATCCATCGATTCCTCCCTCTCAAAAGACTTAGATTTTTAGGACACCACCGGTATTGGCGGAGGTGACTAGCTTGGTGTAGCGGGCCAAGTAACCTGTCTTGACCTTCGGTTCAAACGATTGCAGGTCGTTCCTGCGGGCCGCAAGTTCTTCGTCAGACAAGAGGACGTTGATAGTCCGGTTTGGCAGGTCGATGACAATCCGATCGCCGTTTTGCAAGAGTGCAATTGGTCCACCCTCCGCTGCTTCGGGGGAGATATGACCGACTGCGATGCCACGCGTGGCACCAGAGAAGCGGCCGTCTGTGATGAGCGCTACCTGCTTCCCAAGACCACGTCCGACAATGGACGATGTGGGGGCAAGCATCTCTGGCATGCCTGGACCGCCTTTCGGGCCTTCGTAGCGAATGACCACCACGTGGCCCTCTCGCACTGTTCCGTCGTCGATGCCCGCTTGCGCGTCTTCTTGCGAGTTAAAGATGATGGCCTCGCCTTCAAACGTCTCAATCCCGGGATCGACCGCACCCACTTTAATGACAGCTCCGTCAGGAGCGATATTTCCATAGAGAATCGAGAGACCCCCGACCGAACTGTACGGGTTGTGACGCGGATGAATCACCTGTTCGTTCACAATCTCAGCCTCGGCCACAACCTCTCCAATCGGCCTTTGGCTGATGGTGATCCGCTCCGGATGCATGGCCCCTTCCACCTTGGTCAGCTCGTGAATGATGGCACTGATACCACCGGCGAGATGCACGTCATGCATGGAGTATTCGGACGCCGGGCTGATTTTTGCGAGATAGGGAACGCGTTTGGCGATCTCGTTGATCTGTGCCAAGTCGTATTCAATCCCCGCCTCGTGGGCAATCGCGAGCAGGTGAAGGACGGTGTTCGTGGAACCGCCCATGGCCATATCGAGGGCAAAGGCGTCATCAATGGCTTCGCGAGTGATGATATCGCGCGGGCGGATGTCGTTTTCAACTAACTTCATCAAATGGCGGGCTGCTTCGTAAATGAGGTCGTGACGTTCTTGTGACGTGGCGAGGATGGTGCCGTTTCCGGGAAGCGCAACACCGAGCATCTCCATAATGCAGTTCATGGAATTCGCGGTGAACATACCGGAACAGCTGCCGCACGTGGGACAGGCCTGCTCTTCAAGCTCCACAAGCTGTGCTTCCGTCATCTTCCCCGACCGATATGCGCCAACCCCTTCAAATACGGAGGTCAGCGAAAGGTTATGTCCGGTACTCGACCTCCCCGCTGCCATCGGCCCCCCGGACACAAAAACCGCCGGTACGTTGGTCCGAGCGGCTGCCATCAACATACCTGGCGTGATTTTGTCGCAATTCGGCATGTAAAAGACTCCGTCAAACCAATGTGCCTGAATCATCGTTTCGGCAGAATCGGCGATCAATTCACGACTGGGCAGCGAGTAGCGCATTCCGATGTGTCCCATAGCGATCCCGTCGTCCACACCGATGGTGTTGAACTCAAACGGGATACCTCCAGCCTGCCGGATAGCGTCTTTCACCACTTCGGCAAGTTCCTTCAAGTGAACGTGACCTGGTACGATGTCGACGTAAGAATTGCAGATCCCGATAAATGGTTTGGGCAGATCGGTTGGTTTGACACCTGTTGCGTAGAGCAAACTGCGGTGTGGAGCGCGATCGACCCCCTTCTTGATGACATCACTGCGCATTGGTTTCAAAAGCGGCGCCTCCCTTTTCTGCGTGAAACAGTAGTGACCTACAAAACTGACTTGCCCGAGCTCACGACACCTGGCGTTCCGGATAAACCTTGACACCGTCTGTACGGACATGTGTCTGGAAGATTTCCAGTAGACGCAGGGTATGCACGCCGGGGACTCCGTCACCGATTGTTCGCCCGTCGACCCTGATGACGGGGATAAGCTCTGCTGCAGTGCCTGTCAAAAAGACTTCATCCGCAACATAAACGTCGTGTCTTGTGAACGGTTGCTCATGCACTACATAGCCCATATCGCGGGCGAACTCCATCACGGCGTTGCGCGTGATTCCTTCGAGAGCGCCAAGATAGCTCGGCGGTGTCCACAACTCCCCATCACGAACGATAAACACGTTGTCGCCGGACCCTTCTGCAACATAACCTTCTGTATTCAGGGTCAATGCTTCCCCAGCACCTGCTAGACTTGCTTCTATCTTAATCAAAATATTGTTTAAATAGTTCAAAGATTTCAGTTTCGGGTTCAAAATATCAGATCGGTTTCTGCGCGTCGCCACCGTTACGATTTCCATGCCGCGCTCGTAAAACTCTTTCGGGAACAGCGCAAGTTGTTCCGCAATCACGATGACCTGAGGAGTCTTGCAAGTAAACGGGTCAAGTCCCAGATTGCCGGGTCCGCGTGAAACAACGAGGCGAATGTAGGCATCCTCGAGCTCGTTTCTACGAACGGTATCCGCGACAATCTCTGCCATCTCCTGTTGCGTGTATGGAATGGTCAACAACATAGCCTTCGCTGAGTCGTAGAGTCGACGAATGTGTTCATCAAGTCGAAAGATATTTCCGTCGTACGCCCGAATCCCTTCAAAGATGCCATCCCCATACAAGAAGCCGTGGTCGTAGACGGAAACTTTGGCATCTTCTTTGCCTACGTACTCACCATTCATAAAAATCCACTGTGTCATGATGGCACCCCCAGAACTGAATATTCTAACTTCATTGGTGAACTAAAATGGTCCGACTCGAGGCCAGAATCGCCAACTGCAATGCCAAAGCGAACCCCTATTCGGAAACTTCAGTCACCATATGGTTTGTGGAGATTTTATAGCCCTTAGTGGTGCATGTCAACGCTATCGGACGTCCGTTTGGTTCATGTAAACGCTTCCTTATAATATAGGTAAACGCTTACTTGCTTGCGGTGATTGGAAATATTCAGATTTTATTTTTTTTTGTATATTTCTTGTCTTTCATTGAAAAAGTACGCAGAGGTTCTCCCACTATCAATAAATCCTGCCAGACAGGCAAAATAGGCGGAAAATTCGTTGACAGGCAGATCAGTTACAGGGAATAATAACGAAATAGTCAAAGAGTATGTAACAATTTCGTTCAGCTAATTTAGTGCACCCAATTTCGTATAACGCGTTCGCCTCATGCTTCGGTGCGCGTCCAGGAGGAGATGGCTCATGCAAACGTGGCAGGGATTACTGCAGGGATATCGGGACTGGCTCCCAATCACGGAGAAGACACCAAACCTCACCCTGTGTGAAGGAAATACACCTCTCATCTATTCAGACCGATTGAGTGATCGCGTTGGTGCGAACGTTTATTTTAAATACGAGGGTCTAAATCCTACGGGTTCCTTTAAAGACCGAGGTATGGTGCTTGCTGTAGCAAAAGCCTTGGAGGAAGGGTCAAAGGCTGTCATCTGTGCATCCACAGGGAACACGTCCGCGTCTGCGGCGGCGTATGCAGCCCGGTCTGGCATCCCGTCATTGATTGTCATTCCGCATGGATATGTCGCACTTGGCAAGTTGGCACAGGCGCTGATTTACGGTGCACGTGTTCTCGCCATTCGCGGTAACTTTGACCAGGCACTCGAATTTGTTCGCCGTTCCGCTGAACATCTTCCCGTCACCGTCGTCAACTCTATCAACCCGTACCGTCTGGAGGGGCAACAAACCGCTGCGTTTGAAATCTGCGATGCGCTTTCGGAAGCTCCAGACAGGTTGTGTATCCCTGTCGGAAATGCCGGCAATATCAGCGCCTATTGGAAGGGTTTTAAAGCCTATTACAGCAAGCAAAAGACTTCCTCTCTGCCAAAAATGTGCGGATTTGAAGCAGAAGGTGCCGCAGCACTCGTCAAGGGCCAGGCCATCCCCCACCCTGAAACCTTTGCCACCGCCATCCGCATTGGTAATCCCGCGTCTGCCCATCTCGCCATGCAGGCCGTAAACGAATCGGGAGGTACGATTGACTTTGTCACCGATGACGAAATCAGGTCTGCTTATCAGTTGATTGCGTCAGAGGGTGTGTTTGCAGAGCCTGCCTCTGCGGCGTCTGTGGCCGGATTGCTGAAGCTCCATGAAGGCGGTCGAATCAGCCGGGATGAGACGATTGTCTGTGTTCTGACTGGCAACGGACTCAAAGACCCCGACAGCGCAGTCAAGACCTCCGCAGTGGAACCACTCGTGATTGACGCCGATGAAGCGCAAGTCACAATGGCATTGGAGCGAATGCTATGAGTTCAAAGCAATACCAGTTCTCCGTTCAAGTCCCTGCCACATCAGCAAACCTCGGCCCAGGTTTCGACAGCATGGGCATCGCATTTGGACGCGTGAACGATATGGTTCTCACCACGGGAAGGCCATTTCAAGTCGAGATCACTGGCGAATCAGCCACGATGCTGCCAACGGACAAAACCAACGTGGTTATTCAGGCTATTTTCCGTGTGTTCAAGGAAGTCGGTGTAACCGAGGTACCTGAATTCCACCTCGCTCTGGATAACCATATCCCTGTGGCAGGCGGACTCGGTTCAAGCGCTTCAGCCATCGTTGGCGGGCTCTTGCTCGGCAACCAATTGCTTACCACGTTCCATCCCACCCTTGCTTTGTCGTCACATGCGTTGCTAGAGCTCGCGATTGACATGGAAGGCCATCCTGACAACGTGACCCCCGCGATGTACGGTGGTGCCTGGTTGTGCATCACAGACGCCGGAAATACACGGACATTTCGTCTTCCAGTCCCAGCTGCTCTGTCCTTTGCCGTTGCGATTCCGAATTTTCCGTTACCGACAGAAGCCGCGCGACGGGTATTACCGGATGTGGTGCCACGTGGAGATGCCGCCTACAACGCAGCCCAGGCCGCCCGCCTGGTCCTGGCGCTTTCAACTGGCCACCTCGAATTGCTGCGGGGTGGTTTCCAGGATCGATTGCATGAGCCCTATCGCAAAACACTCATCCCGGGATATGACGATGTGCGCAGAGCTGCCATTCGATCTGGCGCACTCACCGTTACGTTGAGCGGTGCAGGCCCGTCGATGGTCGCTTGGTGTGAAAGTGAATCCGAGGCTACACAGGCTGCTGATGAAATGACTTTAGCCTGGCGAATGTACAACGTGGAGTGCATCACAGATGTGTTCACGGTCTATCTGGATACCCCAACGGTACGCACTACAGCGTTGTGACAGGAAACTGGATTGCCCAGAATAAAAGTTGAGAAGGAGGCAGGACACTTGACATTACTCATCGGACTCTTAGGCTGCGGCACGGTTGGGAGCGGCGTCGTTGAATTGGTGGAACGGCGCGCAGACAAAATTGCCCAAATGACAGGACTCAGACCCTCTATTGCAAAAATCCTGGTTCGTAACAAAGAGAAGGCCCGGCCAAGCAGCATTGACCCAGCGAAGCTGACGACAGACCCCAAGGACATTCTCGACGATCCGAAGATCAGCTTGGTCATTGAGACGATAGGCGGCATTGAGCCTGCCCGCGAATTCATTCTGGCTGCTCTGAAGGCGGGCAAACATGTTGTAACGGCCAACAAAGACCTGATTGCGCTTCACGGACCCGAGATCCTTGAGACCGCCGAACGCAATCAGGTGGATATCCTGTATGAGGCTGCGGTCGGCGGGGCAATTCCGCTCGTACGCCCCCTGAAGGAATCCTTGGCGAGCAGCGATATTACAGACCTAAAAGGAATTATCAATGGCACGACCAACTATATTCTCTCCAAGATGACGGATGCGGGCCTCAGCTTTGACGAGGCGCTCAGCGAAGCACAGCGCCTCGGTTACGCTGAAAGCGACCCTTCCAGTGACGTGGATGGACTCGATGCAGCACGCAAGCTCGCCATCTTGTCTTCCATCGCGTTCGCGTCCATCGTTGAACTTTCCGACGTACGGGTGCAGGGAATTCGAAACGTCACGGCTGCTGACGTGCGGTTTGCAGATCAACTTGGGTACGTCATCAAACTGCTCGCGGTAGGCAAAGACCGGGATGGCCGGCTAAGCCTCGAGGTCCGTCCCTCGCTGGTGCCCAAATCTCATCCACTTGCACACGTCTCTGAGTCGTACAATGCACTGTACGTACGAGGTGATGCCGCCGGAGATCTGATGTTCTTCGGACAAGGTGCAGGGTCGATGCCAACCGCAAGTGCCGTCGTCGGCGACGTTATTGAGGCCCTTCGAAACATTCAACTCGGTGTCAGTGGACACAGTCAAAATCTCATCGGGACACAGAAAACTGCCGAAGCATCGAAAGACTTGACGCCTTATTACATGAGGCTGTCTGCCGAGGACCAACCAGGCGTGTTCGCAGAGATTGCAAAAGTTTTCGGCGAGACCGAGGTCAGTATGAGCAATGTGCTGCAGACGCCAACAAGACTCGGTCACGCGGACATCGTCGTCGTAACACACAATGCATCAGCCCAGCACATGGATATCACGGTGAAACGGCTCCAAGAGTTGCGCCACGTAAGTGTGATTCACACCGTGATGCCTGTCGAGTCGTGAGCTGCATCCGGACAGCAAGTTGAGGGCTTGTCTTCGTAGCGCGATCCCCCCTGACTTGTCCGTGGGCACCGACCCCGGCTGTACAACATAAATGGGAGCGTTGGAATCATCTCCAACGCTCCCCTTTGAATTTGTTACCAAAACCAAAAAGCAAAGAAAAAAATCCAAGCGAAAGCCAGCCACCACCACCACCAGCCGCCGCCCCATGCACCGTAGCCAGGATATCCCCAGCGAGCTCCAGGCGCTGCGCCAGCTCCTGGTCCATAGCCTGGTCCGTATCCGCCAAAGGCCGGCGTCACGTCACCAGAGATCCGGTAGTTGTGTTTGGTGAGTGCTGTATTTAATCGTTCGGCATCATTTTGAGCCCCGTTCACTGAACCATACGCTAGGCTTATCGGCGCGTATTCTTTCGGTACTTTCACCAATACAGCGCGCTGGTTCACCTGTTCAACAATCCCCCGATGATATCCCCATGGTGTGCGAAATTGCACCCATTGGCCAACTGCGTTCTCAACATTTGAGCGTGTCGACAATGTCATTCCCTCCTCTCTGACCATAAACCGAGCGGCAGCAACAGGAGGAGGGGCTGCCGCTCGTGGTCATTGCATTTCGCGATGGACGGTGCTTCGATTATCGGCATCTGCCTGACAATCAGTACCCCGCGCCAGCGCCATAGCCCGGCACCAGCAGGAAGAACAGGACGAAGATAATCAAGAATACAACCGCCCATCGGGTGTATCCGCCGAATACTCCGTACATCCTTCATTCCTCCTTTCCAACCGAGATAGTACACTTTATACGCAAAAGCCGGACAGGGGCACGATATCAGCCCGAGTCCGGCTCAAAAAGCGGCTCTTGTCTCGACAAATCTACGTATTTTGGTTGCGCTGCTCATTCCGTTGCAGTGGTCATCCGGTTGCAGTGGTCATCCGGTTGCCTTGCTCATTCCGTTACAGTGGTCATCTCTGTCCTCAAATGGAGAGCTCACGCCGCCACTGCTGAAGAAAACCGTGCATAAAATCGGTGCGTTCGCGAGCCATGTTACGTGCAGTTTCGGTGTGCATGCCCTCGGCCAATCGCAACAGTTTGGTGTAAAAATGGTCGATCCCATAAGACTTGTCGTCAGGCGTGCGGTGCTCACAGAACGGATCGCCCGCTTGGTAAAATGGTGTCCCCATTTCAACGCAGGTTGCGAACGTTCTGGCGATCCCGATAGCCCCAAGTGCATCAAGCCGGTCCGCATCCTGTACGATCCGGCCTTCCAGGGTGTCTGGAACAACACCCTTCGAAAAGGAATGGTCGCGAATACATGTAAGTACGAGCGGCATGTCCTTCTCTGGGAAACCTGCGGATTCAAGCACTTCCCTGGCCCTAAGCGCGCACATATCCCCTGAACGCTTGCTGTCCGGGTGTCCCTTCGGATACGAAAACAGTTCATGGAGTATGACCGCCGGAAGAACAATCTCTTCACGACCACCCTCTTGGATCAATATAGCCCTGGCGTTTTGCACAACGCGCTCCACGTGAAGGATATCATGTGCCGGATCAGTTGAAGAGGCGGCTCTCGCCGCCTCCAAATAGACCTCATAAGTCATGTGTTCAACACCTTTGTCATCTATGAGTTCTGACGGTTGTATGCACACCTCAAACGCCATTGCTGAATTCCCTTCAACAGCGTGTGCGCGCCTTCTTTCGAAATCGGGATCAAAATGGTCCCGCTCTGTGCCGATTTCAAGGCGACAACGCGGATGTCCAAGTACTTCCCAAAAGTTGAACAAGGAGACAACTCAGCCACACTCTCAAGTTGAGACACTGGGACAGAAGTTGTTTGGCCTTGGCACTGGACCACTAGATTGTCCTCTTCACAGCCTACACACGTATCACCTTCGGTGAAGATGTTTGTCATTCCGGACCCTCCAAAGAAGCCAGCGCTTTCCGACAGTGGGTACTCGGTTCTGATCCGACTCACAGCTCCCGTCCTTTGGACCTGTGATCCCCATTTTGTCATCGCATCCTCCATTATATTCTGGCCATGTCCGGCTTCAACATTCGATTGACACCGTGTAATCGCTTACTTCGCAGACCACACCCAGTTTTCATCGCCATGCAAATTCCCTCGCTGTTTTTCGTGGCGAGAGTGGATTTCAGCGTGCAGTCTAGCTAGATGTCCTCCCGAACCCGCGACAAACTGCATCTACTGTAACCAGAGGTTAATTTTCAAGCAGCGCAGCTGCGACGCGGCTGATTCAAGGCTGTGTTGGACAGGCGTGCCAGGAAGGAGTCGTGTTATGCAAGTTCTGCAAAACCGCAACCTCGCAACGTTGCTTATTGCGGTGCTCGGCGCTGTAAAACTGATTTTGCAGGCGTTTGGCATCGATATTATCACGAGCCAACAGATTGATGCGATTGCAAACGGCGTTGCGGCACTGATTACAGTGGCCGGTGTCATCATGACGCACCTGAAGAAAAGTGCTGGTGCTAGTACTGGTGCTGGTGCTCAACAGACCGGTGCAAACACGAGCCAGAGCGCGCCGACAATCACTCATTCTGAGCGTTCTGAAAGTGAATCAAGTCGAGGTGCACCTAGTGCCGTCTCCACTGTCTCCACTGCATCCGACTCGTCAGTGTAGAATTTTCCCTGTCTCCACCACATCCGAGTCGTCAGTGTGGAATTAGCCTGCCTCCACCGTGTCGGACTTGTGAATGTAGAATCTGCCAGTCTCCATTGTTCAGATTCATCCGTGTCGAAATCCCATGTCGCATGGATAACAAAATCCCCTGGTTAGTCAGTACAAAGACCAAACCAGGGGATTTTCACGTCTCAGATCATCGCGACTTTTGCATCAGATGCGGACTTCTGTGACTCTGCAACATCCTGTCTCATTTGCTGTACCAGGTACCCGCCACTCAAGTTATACACATGCGGCAACCCTAGCCGCAGAAGAATCTGTGTCGCGAAGTAACTACGCTGACCGCTGCGACAATAGACAACCCAGTGTTTATTGGTGTCGAGTTCGGTGAACCTGTCTCGTAGTTCATCAAGCGGAATATGAACAGCGCCCGGAAGCATCCCGGCTTCAACCTCATCCGGCCGTCTTACGTCTAAAATACCCACGTTGTCAAACGGCAGGTCCTCTACAACTTGAACCGTCCGAACGGTTCCATACTGAACGTTTTCCGCTGCCATTGCAGCCATAATGACCGGGTCTTTGGCTGAGGAAAATGGCGGCGCATAGGCCAAGTCCAGAGCAGCAATCTGTGAGACCGTCATGCGAGCAGCAATCGCTGTAGCGAGCACGTCGATCCGCTTATCCACCCCTTCTCGTCCCGCAATTTCGGCTCCGAGCAGGCGCCCTGTGGATGTTTCTACGATCAGCTTGATGGTCATGTCCTTCGCCCCAGGATAGTATCCTGCGTGATGACCCGCAGTCGTGAACGAAACAAAGAAGTTCAGACCGAGGGACTTGGCTGTTCTCTCTGAAAATCCTGTTGTCGCAAGTGTTGCACGACCAACGCGCACAATGGATGTGCCTTGTGCACCATCGAATGTCTCTTTACCACCCGACACATTGATGCCAATCACACGCCCCTGCTTGTTTGCCGGGCCAGCCAGCGGGATCCACCGTCGAACGCCATCCACAAGGTGAACAATCTCCGCCAGGTCTCCGCCACTGTAAATGTCCGGATCGCTCGTCTGTAGATATTCGTTGATCACGAGTGCGCCCGCGACACCGAGCTCAAGACCTGCATCCTTCGCCAAACCGGTTTCTGGCCGGACGCCGATGCCAAGTAAGAAAATGTCTGCTTCAAGCCTCAGGCCGCTCTCAAGATTCACAGCTGTTGCCTTGTCCACGCCATCGAACCCCGAAATGCCATCTCCGAGAATCACATGAACACCCATCCGGTTCAACTCGCGTAAA
The DNA here is from genome assembly GCF_001399675.1 of Paenalicyclobacillus ferrooxydans. Classification (GTDB taxonomy): domain Bacteria; phylum Bacillota; class Bacilli; order Alicyclobacillales; family Alicyclobacillaceae; genus Alicyclobacillus_B; species Alicyclobacillus_B ferrooxydans. The sequence goes on along the minus strand of NZ_LJCO01000008.1, from coordinate 244,038 downwards.
GCAGCAGCTGTCATCTCAGCATCGAAAGGTGGCAGTACCTGCGGTGCTTTTTCAACCAATGTGACCTCAATGCCGAGTTTCACAAGGTTTTCAACGGTCTCTAAGCCAATGAAACCTGCGCCGATGACAACCGCTCGCTTGACCAATTGCTGGCTGACCCAAGACTTAATTTGGTCTGCATCAGGCACTGAACGAAGGTTAAAAATACCTGACAATTGGATGCCCGGAAGCGGCGGCACAATCGGCTTCGCCCCCATGGCAAGAACCAGCTTGTCGTATGGTTCATCGTAGGTTTCACCGGACTCAACCTTTCGGACAGTAATCGTTTTGTCCGAGCGGTTGATTGAAACCACCTCCTGCAAAACACGTACATCAATGTTGAAGCGGCTTTTCAGTGATTCTGGAGTATTTAAAAGCAGTGCCCCGCGGTCGGATATCTCATTTCCTACATAATAAGGCAAACCGCAATTTGCAAATGACACATAAGGACCTCGTTCAATCAAGACGATTTCTGAGCCTTCGTCCATCCGTCTAGCCTTCGCGGCTGCTCCGGCTCCAAGGGCTACACCGCCGACAATTACGATTTTTTTGCCTGATTGTTTGTCATCCATTTTCAATACCTCCTCGTAATCAAATGTAGACGTCTCTACAAATTCTCACGAGGTTGTAATGGACCAATTCATATAGTCTCAATATACCATACGGGGTATATATGATGTCCGTTAGGGAAAATTATAGAAAGATAATCAAGCCAATTATTTAAGAATGAAAGAGGGAATCTGGTTTTCTGAACGGACCATAAACCCCATGGGGGTAATTGCAGTAGGAGATAGAGCTATTGAGGTCGCTGGGTGGCTCTGGAATGGTGATTCGGGGCTTCGATTCTGAGACATCCTTGGCCATCCGTTGCGGGACATCCCTGGCCAGTATGGGTAACGAACAAAACTTCCCTTAACGCTTGGATTCCTAGATATCGCTTGCAATCAAGGTACAAACTTTCCCTTATGACGTGTTTCTGCCGCATTCTGGGTAGTGTCAGCCCAAACAACGAACATCCGGTTCGTTGTTTTAGAGGTCTCTTACCCAAAAACCCACATTAGCGTACAAATTTTCCTCTGTGTATACCCACGGATGCAGATCATCTCAGGGCGCGCCCATCCGCCCATCCCCGCAAGGCACTTGTCCTCTCTTGAATATGGAAAGCAAGGCGCGCTTGAGCGGGCCTTGCTACATGAAACTAATGAGCTAGGACAATGTATTGGTCGGGATTGGGTCGAACGATCTGTCCTTGTAATCCTGCTGCACCGACGTACTCTAACAACTCATCACTTGAGATTCGAATCTCGACTGGCGGTCCCATCTCCATCTGCTTCTTTTCCCATTCAATCAGGAGCATCTTCCCGCCTGGTCTGAGTACTCGCCGAAACTCACTCAGTGTCTGCTTCAAATCATCAACTTCGTGAAGCACCAATGAACACAGGACTCCGTCGACGCTGTGGTCCGGCAGTGCAATCTGTTCCGCGTTCGACAGGACGTTCTCCACATTCGTTACGTTTGCTTCCTGAACACGTTCAGTGAGGACATTCAACATCTCCGAAGACACATCCAAGGCATAGACTTTGCCTGTCGTCCGCTTCGCCAAGGGGATTGTAAAATACCCTGGCCCACAGCCGACATCAGCAAAATTTGCGTCACCGGGTGTTCCAAACAACCCTAAAATCTCATCCGGAGGCAACGCTTTTCGTCGCTCCGGGCTCTCTAACTTATGAAGGTGTTTCGGATTAAACCGATGACTCAAAAGAATCCCTCCTCAACTGCTCAAACACTTAACGACTCTTCATGAACAGGGCAATCGCTTCCTTAAGCACTTCATCCGTCATACCGCCGTCAGGCTTTTGCATCTCGTCCCGAAGGCACCTCTCCATATTCTGGCCAATTACATATAGCGTTACCCTGTCGAGTGCAGAACGTATCGCTGACAACTGCGTGACGACGTCCTGGCACATCTTCTCTTGTTCCATCATGTTCAATACACCGCGAACTTGTCCTTCGATACGCCGCAGGCGATGTTTTGCTGAATCATCGTATTCCATACTCTCTCCCCCTCGAAATCGAGTGGACCCGTTTGTTTAACCCTGCACCTGAAATGAAAAATTACTCCATTTACACTGTCTCACAGTAAAATCAACCTTATCCAGCATAAAGACATTCTGTCGATTACGCCACCACACATACCGTATGGGGTATATTATCTTCCGACAGTCAACAACTGTCAAGCCTGATCTCACGCCTGTGGCGGAGCCTCTCTGTACCACTCAAGTGACGTTTCGTTACAATGAGGAGAGATGCCACGAAGGAGCTAGAACGACAGATGTCCAGTTTGACACGAAGAACGAAAATGGCTTTGGTCTTTGCCGTTATATCATCTCTAGTCCTCGGTTTCTGCCTGTGGTTGTACGGGAAACATGAAGCCCCTGCCAGTGTCGGCGACATGGCTCCGAATATTACTGCTGTCACAACCTCAGGTAATGCGTTTGCCCTCAATAGTCTGCGCGGCCAAACCGTGGTGCTTGATTTCTTTACGCCTTGGTGTGCTCCTTGTATCCAAGAAACGCCGGACCTGATTCACTTCACAAAAAAATATGAAGGAAAAGTGCATGTGGTGCTCATCGATCGCGGTGACGGCGCAGGTTTTGTCCGCGACTATGTCCAGCAATACCATACCCCGTCTTTCATGACCGTTCTCATCAACCCGAATGATAACTGGTCTTTGCAATACGGAGTCACGGGCCAGCCGGAGACCTTTTTTATTACACCCTCAGGCAAAATTGTACGCCATACTGTCGGACCACTGACAGAACAATCTCTGGCTCAGTACGCTGCTGACGCTGGTATGAAAACAGACTGATCGCGGTCTTAAGGGACTATCCTACTTCCCTGGCGTGATCCCGTGGTCCGAGTCCGACTTCCCTGACGTGATCCCATGGTCCGAGTCCGACTTCCCGTGCGGGTGAACTCCCATGGTCCAAGTCCGCCTCCCCTGGCGGATCGACTCCCCTCGTAAAGTCCAGCTTCCGTGACGCGTCGTCCCGCTGGTCTAAGCGAGGCCTCCCCTGTCTCCGGTCTTCCGCGACATGCCAAACATGGTGACATGCCAGACGTTGTGACATGCCAGACACTGCGACATACCAGACGTTGCGACACGCCAAACATGGTGACATGCCAGACGTTGTGACATGCCAAACATCCGATGCTAACATGGGACATAGATGATTCAGACGAAGGTGATTCATTAGCAGGTGATTCATTAGTTGTCGTGGAGGGATTTACATGAACGTTGTCGTACTTGGTGCAGGAGCGGTAGGTGGATATTTTGGTGGAAAGTTGGCGGCGGTAGGGGTTCCCGTCACGTTTTTAGTGCGTGAACGAAGGTATGAACAATTGTCAGCACACGGGCTTGTCGTTGAAAGTAGACACGGTAACTTTACGGTGGCACCGCAACTTGCCCTGTCCGCGAGCGAAATTGACCATCCGGACATCGTGATCGTGGCTCTAAAAAACTACCATCTGGAGGGTGCCCTTCCTCAGATTCGTGCGCTGGTGGACAAAGGAGCTCTGGTTCTTCCCCTCCTGAACGGCGTCTCCCACATTGACACACTTGTTCACCATTTCGGTGCCAACTCCGTAGTAGGGGGAGCATGTTACATAGAAGCGACCTTGGATACCGAAGGACATGTCGTTCACACCAGCCCGATGCATGATATTATCTTCGGTACACTGTCTGGCAAGAACCACCCGCTGCTCTCGGAGCTGGAAGCTGCCTTCCAAGCCTGCGGGGTTCCTGCACGGCAGAGCAGTTCTATCTTGATTGAGATGTGGCAAAAATTCATCTTCCTGACTTCGTTCAGCGGCATTACTGCAGCCACTCGGAAGCCGATTGGAGATGTCCTCAGCGATCCGGTCACACGCCCGTTTCTTAACGACCTGGTTCGCGAGATTGAGTCCGTTGCCAAAGCCGCTGTCAACCTTTCGGAGAATGCATTTGAGCAAGTGATGAATAAACTCAGCAGCGTTTCCCCATCGATGACGTCTTCTCTGCACCGCGACCTCGAAAAAGGGCTACCCCTCGAGATTGACAGCTTGCAGGGGGCTGTCCTGGCACTCGCAGAGCGGCATGGAATCTCTGTCCCCTCTGTACGGTCAGTCTACGCAGTGCTGCACCCGTCAAAGGACGGCAGTCGGTCATAATCGTATCTGCGCGTACTCCCTAGTGACCTCTTGGTACATCACCCACACTGACACAAAGAAGCGGCAAGTCAAACACGGTGACTTGCCGCTTCTTTACTTGCAGCTTGTTTATACGAGCGATAGACACATCTGCCTTGATCGAGATCGGCGCTCCCTGTCAAAAGCAGTTAGAGCAGTTAGACGGAACTGCCCTTACTCAACACTCTTATATGCATGAATGACATCCGAGCTTCCGATAACCCCGACGGGTATATCTTGTCGACAAACGAGCAGGTACGTTACGTGGTGAAGGTTCATTTGCGACAAGGCATCCGCTAACGTGGCCCGCTCCTGTATTCGATGCACAGTTTTCGGCAGCAAGTCCGACACGACAGCACTGTTTCGGTGGTCATTCAGCGCCTCCAACACCTGTGCTCGAGCAACGGAACCGAGGAGCAACCCTTTTTCTGTACGCACCAACGCAAACCATTCTCCCGTTTCCGCAAACCGTTCCCATGCCTGATCAACAGTCATATTGCTGCGCAGGGTCAATCTCTCTTTGGCGACAGCTTCGCCGACGTAGACAGCCTTCATTCTGTCAGGGTGACGCAGCCGGGCGATGTCAAGCCCACGTCGAACAAGTTTCAGCGTATAGATGGAGTCTTTGGAGAGAGTACCGGCGATTGTGGCAGCCAATACAGATGAGATCATCAGCGGCAGGATAATGCTGTAATCCCCCGTCATCTCAAACAACATCATGATGGACGTAACCGGCGCTTGCGCACTGCCTGCAAAAACGCCTGCCATGGCCATTGCGGCCATTGCCCCGGGACTCACGCCTAAGTGGGGGAAAGCCATCGAGATCACAACGCCAATCGCTCCGCCAAGCATAGACCCTTGGTAGAGTCCTGGGGAGAATACACCGCCGGATCCACCGGCCGCGATCGTGACGGAAGTAACAAACAGCTTTAAAAGCAACAAGGCCAAGAGCAATTTGAGACCCATATGATTCGTCAAGGCTTGGTCCACTGAGTTGTATCCGACACCAAAAATCTGTGGAAACCAAATGCCGATAACACCAACGATCAGCCCGCCAAACGCGGCCTTCAGCCAGAATGGCCAATGCCTTGCGTCGAACCAGTCCTCCAGGTAGTAAAGGACCTTGATGTACACGTAGCCCCACACACCGGCCAGAATTCCAATGATGACGTAGATCCAATAAACTGAAAAGTGGCCAACATGATACGTCGGCATGGGGAACGACGGGTGATCACCAAGGTAAATCCGACCAATGGCCGCACTCACCACACAAGAAATCACGATCGCGGTGAAATTCTGCAGTGCGAAACTGCCGAGGATTACTTCGGTTGCGAACATCACGCCGCCAACCGGTGCATTAAAAGTAGCGGCAATTCCAGCCCCCGCTCCGCATGCAACCATCAGTCGCAGATAACGTTCCGGTAAACCGAGGTATTGGCCCAAGGTCGATCCGAATGCCGATCCGATCTGGACAATCGGACCTTCACGCCCAACGGATCCCCCAGAGCCTATTGTCAACGCAGAAGCAACAGCCTTGACAAGGACAACTCGCGGTCGAATGATGCTTCCATGCTCTGCAATAGCGGCCATCACTTCAGGAACGCCATGTCCCTTGGCCTCCGGTGCAAACTTCTTGACGATAAAGCTGACAATCACGAGGCCAATTACTGGCAACAGGAATACGTCTGCCCGACCAATCCAAGACAAGCCACCGGATAAATGAACAAAGAATAAGTTCGTAAACACATCAATCAGCTTCCGAAAGCCCACCGCACCGTAGCCAGCCACAACACCGATCAATACCGCATAGAACAACAGCACAAGCGGCTCCGGCAACAGCCGGGTCAAGCGAGTATGTAGTCCGAGCTTTGGAGAATACCATTTTCGGTCGAGCACTTCGTGTTGCATCGTGTCACTGGCTTCCATAGGCCCCACCCCCATCCACCATCATATGATGAACAGCGGCAAGAGGGCAAAGTACGAATTATAGTGCATATCTGGAGTCAGCTGTCATTTTGCCGGAATATCCGAGACAACAGAGGCTGATGACGGAATTTGCAAAGTAGACAACTTGTTTTCCTGGCAAATGTACCGGACACAAAAATCTCCCGAACAATCTTCCCGCATCGGTAGATGTTGGGGAGAAGTCAGGGAGATGTCAGCGAGATGTTAGGCAGATGTTAGGCAGAACCAAAACCTCCACAGATTCTTTTTACACTGAATCCTATCCTTCCTGTCCCTCCAATGCAGGCCCCCCCACAACAACGACCCAGGGAGTTTCCTGACAAGTGTGCGCTGCATTGCAGGCAGCCTGCAGAAACTGCCGAAGTGCCGACATGCGCACGACACAAACCGTGCCCGCAGTACGGCCAGGGGCCCTCACCCCGTCACCAAGAGGTTGTGACTCCCGCACCTTACTCACACCCCTCACCTTTTCTTTCAGGAGATCACCTTGTGTACTACCTTTTCAAAGCCTATGCTGACATGCCTTCTTTGGCATGGGGCGTTGTCCCTGAAAAGCGGCCCAGGTGTACACAAAAGGGGCTGGTATCCAGGGGATATTTGTGGAGTCCATACCGTCTATGTCGGCATCTGTATACAGCAGGCTTGCTGAATGATTAAGGAGGGAGGATATGGAGCGCAATCTTTACGTAGCTCTCGGTGACTCCGTGACAGCGGGTTACAGTGCAACCCACCCCAGTTTGGGCTTCACCACCCACGTTGCGGAGTTCTGCAGTAAACAGGGCCTGGCAAACCGGACCCTCGTCATCGCGAAGAACGGATGGACGAGCAGAGATATTGGGAATGCAGTGCACACTCTGCCTCCAGCGGTCTGGGAGGCTGCAAACGTGTTGACTCTGATAGCTGGGGGGAACGACTTGCGCAGGCTTCTCAGGCGACAGTATCTCTCACTGTCAGGAGCCCCCATCTCGCCTCAAATGGTTGCCAAACAGCTTGACGAATTCACCGTTTACATGGACCACTTATGCAGCTTTCTAAAGCAAAAGAACATTCCTCACATCATCCTCGCCACCATCTATAACCCCGTACCCCATTTTCCACTCGGCGTAGATGCTATCGAAGGACTCAACCAGGTCACGAGACAGATTGCAGAACATTACAAGTTTGGCCTGATACATGTCTACGAGAGATTTCGAAACAACGAAGCCCTTTATATTGAAGGGTACCGCAACGGCCGTTTTGAGGACCTGGCATCACCATTTCGGCGGCCAATTCATCCAAACAACATGGGCCACCGCGAGATTGCCCATCTGATTAACGAATATCTGTCTGGTGAAGCCATTCCAAAGCCGAAGCCAAAGCACAGGCGTGAGCCAAACAGGCGTCAACTACGCGGTCGTCTGCGTACTAGAAGAAAAGCCTGGTAAAAGACTTCAACGCTTGGAGTGAACGACCACGTGCCTGTACTGACCAGTTATCTGAAATTGATCGAGTATGGGGATTCTTCCGAGGCAAGTACCAGAATCGGGCTGGGGGATATCCCCCCTCTCCTCCACCCACCCACAATGTTCAGGTGGATGGAAGTCAGGCGGATGGGAGCTCGTCGCAAGTCTTGATTAATAAACGGGGGTGGTTGTGCATGTTGTGGTTACGTAGGGAACGAGCAAAATGAACAGAACAAAGATAATCAGGAACACAACTGCCCAACGCGTGTATCCGCCAAAAGTTCCACCGTACATACTGTGCCCCCCCTTCTTGAATCGATTTACAATACTATCCGTCGGCACCTGCCGACAGAGACAGAAGCCCGGTTTGGGGACTCTGAGTTCTTACCACAACAGTCCCCATAGAGCGTAGATAACGAGGAATGAGACAGCCCAGCGACCCCAACCGTAGCCCCAGCCTCCGCCGCCATAACCAGCTCCGTAGCCTCCGTATCCACGTCCATAGCCGCCCCAGGCAAGTGCCAGATCCAGCCGTTGTTCAGCATCGCTGTCAATTGACTCACTGGCAAACTGAACAGGGATGTACTTGCGAGGCGACATCACGACAGCCCGGTTTCCAGAGACCCTTTCAATAATTCCCTCATGGTATCCATATGGACTTTGAAATCGGACATATTGCCCGACAAGACGTTGGCATTCTGCTCTTGAGCACACGACACCCACCTCCTTCGCGAGACCACCTCCACCGCAGTTCGACCCAAGCCTGCCGACCCTGCTCGGTGTCGGCAGTCACTTAGGCTGCTGTTAATGGCCGTCATACGTTCTCGAATGAATGTTGCACGTGAATCTTCAGGCAAATGTTGCATGTGAATGGTGTACGCGAATGTTGCATTTGAATCTTGCATGTGGCACGGGTTAAACGATCTCTTAATAAGCTCCTCCGACACCCGCCCCCCCGCCGTATCCAGAAGCACCTGGAACAAGCAGGAAGAACAGTACGAAGATGATCAGGAAGACAACTGCCCAACGTGTATATCCTCCGAAAGCTCCACCACCGTACATTCGAAACTCCTCCTTTCGGACGACATGCTGCAGAGTATGTTGTGGGACAAGTAGGCTGGGAGGGTGTTCGTCCACTGCCATTCACACATTTCCGTGTGTTTAGACGGGGAATTCTCAACACATGAAAAACCCCCGTCAGACAAGGACGGGGATTTTTCATCAGAGGAACTCAGTTCCGCTAAATCCAGCCGTCATGCTCATCTCGTCTCTACAGCGGAACTCAGTTCCGCTAAATCCAGCCGTCACGCTCATCTCGCTACCACAGAGGAACTCAGTTCCGCTAAATCCAGCCGTCACGCTCATCTCGTCTCTACAGAGGAACTCAGTTCCGCTAAATCCAGCCGTCACGCTCATCTCGCCCCCACAGAGGAACTCAGTTCCGCTAAATCCAGCCGTCACGCTCATCTCGTCTCTACAGCGGAACTCAGTTCCGCTAAATCCAGCCGTCACGCTCATCTCGCTACCACAGAGGAACTCAGTTCCGCTAAATCCAGCCGTCACGCTCATCTCGCTACCACAGAGGAACTCAGTTCCGCTAAATCCAGCCGTCACGCTCATCTCGTCTCTACAGCGGAACTCAGTTCCGTTAAATCCAGCCGTCACGCTCATCTCGTCTCTACAGCGGAACTCAGTTCCGCTAAATCCAGCCGTCACGCTCATCTCGTCTCTACAGCGGAACTCAGTTCCGCTAAATCCAGCCGTCACGCCCATCTCGCCCCAACAGAGGAACTCAGTTCCTTTGTGAGGCTCCCCTGTCGGCCGTCGGAGTACCGTTGGCCTGTTGAAATTCACAAAAAAACAAGAGTGAAAGTTTGTTCTTCGGAAATCCATTTTAAGACGTCTCTCGTAAGATAAAGAGACCGGATCGTGTTTCAGAACGAATGGAAATTTGCGTGTTTCCAGCTGATGCACTTTCCCGACAGCCTGATGAAAAACCCCCGTCAGTCAGGGACGGGGGTTTTTCATGTATGCTCGATACTCGGTTATGTTAGTCTGATTGCAATCCTTTGCAACTTGCTGAAAAAACTCAATCATCTCAGCACACGGGACACGTAAGCAGGATTCATCAAACGATTGTTCTTTCGTCTGCCGAAATCCATCTCCATATCGGATGCGGATTAAAACAGCTTTTTTAGGGGGTTCATCATCAACCGCTTCCGCAATGACGTCGTAGGCATTCAGCCCAGCTGTTCGGATGACATCCATAAGTTTTTCATATGCAGCGTCGTATCGGAACCTTAACGGTGAAGGTTTGTTCACATCATTGTCGGACAACCTATCTCCTCATTTCTACATACGGGTTTCTAAACCAGCCATTTGACCTAATAGATTCTACGACGTCCATAATACAAACCAGGTGCTGGCTGTTGCACCATTACGCGTCTTCGAACACCTCTGCCAGGTGGGAAACCGGGGGCCATTCCCGGGTAGATCGGTGAGACGCGTCCCATCCTGCGTGCGCCTCCAGCAGTTGCGCGATTTTCCTGTGCGGCAATAGAAAATAAAACGATGAGCGGCAATATGCACTGCTGTACCTCTGGTTGCTGCTCCCGAGACGCCGTACCAAGCAGTTCAATCTCGTTGTTCAACAACATTCCCCTCCCAATTTGGAATAAAACAGTGTATTCCAGTCCGAGGTGAGACGCGTGGACACGGTGAAGCTGTCTGGTCTCGGTTTGTAGTCTCGGTTTGTAGTCTCGGTTTGTAGTCTCGGTTTGTAGTCTCGGTTTGTAGTCTCGGTTTGTAGTCTCGGTTTGGGGCACTACGTTAGCAATGCTGCACTTCAGCTGTTGCGGAATATTATTCCCTTGCTTCATTCCCCGCCTCAATCCCGCATTCCACCGTTCTCAATTATGACTTGTGAATATAGTGTCCTGCAAGGGATTTCCTGTTCATGCCTTTTCTCCCGCTTTCAGTCTGGCAAATCTTTATTCTTAGGATAATAAAGTTCGGGTAAAAAACAGGGAAAAGGCTTGAGGAATCAGGATTTCTCCGTTTTGCCTCACGCTCTTTTCCCGCTTGGAGCAGGTGTTTATTTGTTCTGGAGCAGGTGATTATTCGAGATTGCGGAGGTTTGTTATGGGGTTACAAGCTTTTGAAAGCTGCCACTACGCACTCCACATGACTCGTCTGCGGAAACATGTCTACAGGCTGAAATTCTCCCAATTGGTACCCTTCATCAGCTAGCAAACGGACATCCCTGGCAAGTGTAGATGGATTGCACGAGACGTATACAATTTTCGGAATGCCTGCGTCTATCAAGGCACGTAAGACATCCGGGTGACACCCTTTTCTCGGCGGATCAAGTACGGCGACATCGAATTTCTGCCCGTGTCGCACCCACTCTGGCAAGAGTTGCTCAACTTCGCCAACCTCAAATCTGGCATTGTCGATCCGATTGACCCGGGCGTTTTCCCTTGCATCATGAACTGCAGCCACCACCGTCTCAATCCCGACCGTTTGCTTCACAAAACGCGCAAGAGTCAGACTGAAGGTCCCCGTACCGCAATAGGCATCAAGTATTGTTTCGTTCCCAGACAATGCGGCCCTGTCCTGAACGAGCTTCGTCAGGACTTCAGCCTGTCTGGTGTTGACTTGGAAAAATGATCGAGGTGAGATGAGAAACTCGACGTCTCCAAGTCGCTCTGTCAACACCCTCTTACCAGCAAGGTGTTCCACCGTTTTACCCCAGACCGGCCCGGTTGACCGCTCCTGAACCGTCATTGCGAGAGACACAATGGAACCGACCATCAAGGCGTCCATCAACTCACGCTCCTGACGTAAGCGCCTGCTCACACCAAGAATCAGCATCTGTTCCCCTGTATGCACAGAAAACCTGATAATCAGATGGTGAACGAAGGCGGCATCAGGGCCGAGGACTTCCGTTAAGGCCTTCGGTACCAGCGTCATTGTCTGTTCGACAACCTCCGGCACGAGGGCGCAACTATTTGTCTGTACGACCGTATGACTGCCAGGGGCAAAAAAGCCTTGGCTGAGACTGAGAGACTCCTCATCCCACTTGAGTGGGACCTGAATCTGGTTTCGATAACGCCACGGCTCGTCCATTCCGATGGTAGGTTGCACCACGAATTCGCTGAAGCGGCCGATCCGCTGAAGAGCGTTCACCACGACACTTCTCTTATGCAGAAGTTGACCTCGATAAGAGACATGTTGCAACTGACATCCTCCGCACGCCTCGAAAACACCGCAAAGCGGTGTCACGCGATCCAGTGACAGGATGTCTTGAGAGTTACTCGTCACTGCATCACCCGACACCTCATCTTGTTCATCGGACGAACGCTGCTCTTCAACTCTAGATGTACGCTGTTCTTCGATTCCTGATAAACGCAGCACTTCGACTCCTGACGAACGGTGCCCTTCAACGCCGAGCCATTCTACGACCTGGGCGATTAAGTGACGGCGATGCGCCTCTGTCACCTCTACGCGAACGTTCTCACCGGGGAGTGCCCCCCGCACAAATACAGTCACGTCATCGATGAGACCGACCCCGTCCCCGTCGTCGTTAAGGCGCACGATATCCACCGTATGGATGGTTTTGACGAAGGCCGACAGCGGGTTTGACTCCTCCGTCGGTCTACGTCGTGCCCGTTGATTTCGATTCGAATGCCTGCTTCCGAGATGCGATGCCTTTGCCATCAGGAGCGCTCTTTCAGGCGCTTAATCAAGAGCTTGTTTACCAGACCGGGGTTTGCTTGGCCCTTTGTCGCCTTCATAGTCTGACCAACGAGTGCACCAAGCGCCTTCTCTTTGCCATTCAAATAGTCGGCAACGGACTTTTCGTTGTTCGCGATGACCTCATCAATAATGGGCAAAAGCGCTGACTCGTCACTGATTTGCTCAAGACCCTGTTCCTTGATGACAGTCTTTGCATCTTTACCCGACCCGCACATCAGTTGAAAGACATCTTTCGCCTGTTTTCCGGAAATCGTCTGGTTTGCAACCTCGGCTAACAATCCGGCGAGCTGGCCCGGTGGGATGGGCGACTGCGCAATGGTCTGGCCGCTGCTGTTCAGGTAGGCAAGCAGGTCGCCCATGATCCAATTACTGGCCGGTTTTGGTTCTGCACCAGCTTTCACGACGCCTTCAAAGTAATTGGCAAGTGCCAAGTCGCTTGTCAGAACGCCTGCGTCGTAGGGCGGCAGCCCAAGTTCAGTGATAAAACGTCGACGCTTTGCTGCGGGCAGCTCGGGCAGACTTTCACGTAACCTGTCCAACCAAGCAAAGTCGATCTTCAACCAAACCAGGTCAGGGTCGGGAAAATAGCGATAGTCGTGCGCTTCTTCTTTGGTTCGCATGAGCACCGTTGTTTGCGATGCCTCGTCAAAACGGCGGGTTTCCTGCGAAACCTCTCCTCCAGACGACAGGACTTCGGTCTGGCGGATGACCTCATACTCAAGTCCACGCTGGACGTTTCGAAACGAGTTCATGTTCTTGAGCTCTGTCTTTTGCCCAAATTCCTTCTGACCCGCGGGGCGCAGGGAGATGTTGGCATCGCAACGTAAAGACCCCTCCTCCATGCGGACATCCGAGATGTCGCAGTACTGCATGATGGCCTTGATACCCTCGAGGTACAGTCTTGCTTCCTCCGGCGAACGAATGTCCGGCTCCGAGACAATCTCAATCAGCGGTACACCCGTGCGGTTGTAGTCGACCAGCGTATGTGTGCCGTCGGCAGCATGCGACGATTTGCCAGCGTCATCTTCGAGATGAACACGTGTAATGCCGATCCGCTTGGTCTCCCCGCCCACTTCGATCTCGATAAAGCCATGCTCGCCAATCGGCTTATCGTACTGTGAAATCTGATAGCCCTTCGGCAGGTCCGGATAAAAGTAGTTCTTCCGATCAAACTTGCTGTCGTGATTGATGTGGCAATTGAGGGCCATTGCTGCTTTGACAGCGAGATCGACCGCTTGTCTGTTCAACACCGGCAGTGCACCAGGATGACCTAAACAGACTGGACAGACATTTGTGTTCGGCGGTGCTCCAAATGTCGTCTTGCAACCGCAAAAAATCTTTGTCTCTGTCTTTAATTCGACGTGGACCTCGAGACCAATCACCGTTTCAAACGTCGCTTGTGTACTCACAACGTCACCTCCGGTTGCGGCATTTCGAAACCGCGCAGCTTTTCATAGGCGTGGGCCACCTGCAGGAGGGTCTTTTCGTCAAATGCCTTGCCAACCAATTGCATTCCGACTGGGAGTCCGTCCACTAGGCCGCACGGTACACTGATGCCTGGCAGACCTGCGAGGTTTGCCGGAATGGTGTACAGGTCGTTGAGGTACATCTCGAGCGGATCACTGTTTTCTCCAAAGCGAAAAGCCGGAGTCGGGGCAGTCGGGGTGACTATCACGTCACAGCGCTCAAAAGCCTCATCGTAATCCCGGCGAATCAGCGTACGCATCTGTTGTGCACGCAGATAATACGCGTCATAGTAGCCGGAGGATAAGGCGTAAGTGCCAATCATGATCCGGCGTTTGACTTCCAAGCCAAACCCTTCACTTCTGGTTCGTTCGTACATCTCGAGTAAAGACTCACCCGCCGCACGGCGCCCATAACGGACACCGTCATAGCGAGCCAGGTTTGAAGAGGCCTCAGCCGGTGCCACAAGATAATAGGTTGCAACGGCGTACACACTGTGCGGCAGTGACACTTCAACGACTTCCGCACCTGCCTGTGCCAACACCTGGACAGCTTTGTCCACGGCCTCTTGCACTCCGGGATGGAGCCCGTCGGTCGCCGCGTCTGTGACAACACCAACACGCAGTCCCTTGATGCTGTCTCCAATATGCGTGACATAGTCGTCGACGTCCATCGGGGCTGACGTGGAGTCCATCGGATCGTGACCGCTGATGGCCTGCAGAACGAATGCAGCATCCTCAACGTTGCGGGTAAACGGCCCAATTTGGTCCAGTGAAGAAGCAAATGCGATCAGACCGTAGCGTGAGACACGCCCATATGTAGGTTTCAGTCCAACGACGCCGCAATACGCCGCGGGCTGTCGAATCGAGCCTCCGGTATCAGAACCGAGGGCAAACGGAACCATGCCTGCGGCAACCGCTGCTGCAGAACCGCCACTCGACCCGCCTGGCACCCGTTCAAGATTGTATGGGTTTCTTGTCTTCTGATAGGCGGAGTTTTCCGTCGATGAGCCCATCGCAAACTCGTCCAGATTCGTCTTTCCCATTAACACAGCACTCTGGTCCAGAAGCCGTTGATAAACTGTCGCCGAGTAGGGCGGTATATAGTTCTCAAGGATTCGACTGGCTGCCGTTGTTTTTTGTCCAGCGGTACAGATGTTATCCTTCAGCGCGAAGGGAACGCCAAACATCCGATGATTGGATTTTGCATCGTCAAGCCGTCTCGCATTGGCCATCACTTGATCCTCTTCTACTGTCAGGAAGGCCCCTATTTGCTTGTCCATCCCGCGAATCGCGAGGAGCGATCTTTGTGCCCAGTCAGATGGCTTTGTTTCACGCCGCCAGAGCGAATTGTAGACCTCTTTGACTGTCGGCATCGTCACCTTCATACGTCCAACACCGCAGGCACTCGAATCTCTGCTCCATCTGAATCAGGTGCATTTTTGAGTGCTTCCTCTCTTGTCAGTCCGGCACTTGGAATGTCTGGGCGCATAACGTTGACCAGTGACAGAGAGTGACTTGTCGGGGGCACATCCGTCAGGTCAACCTCTTGCAGTTGCTGTGCGTAGGAGATGATTTCACTCAACTCCGGTGCCAGCTTTTGCGCATCTTCTTCGCTCACAGCCAGGCGTGCTAACTTGGCCACGTTTTTTACAACGTCCTCGGTAATGTTCAACGGACTCCCTCCTTAAACGCTTCCCTTCAGACTTCAAACGCTTCCCTTCAGACTTCAAACGGCTTCCTTTCGGACTTTAAACGCTTCCCTTCAGACTTCAAGTCTTTCCTTTCGGACTTCGGTCCGCGGCGGTCTTTTTGGGGATTATAGCACAGAAGCACAAAAAGCCCTGCATCCAAATGGACACAGGGTTCCTTCAAACCATGAGTGGTTAGTGGACCGCTAAGAGGACAACAATGGACGCCAGTGAGAAACACAATCCGAGCAAGTACAAGAATGCCACCGTCTGTACCTGAGACAAGCCGGACTTCATCAACAAATGAAAGGTATGTCCCTTATCCGCAACGTAGATCGGCCGATTCTCACGAAAGCGGCGGATAATGACCCAAACCGTGTCTAGAATTGGGACACCGAGTGCCAGAACGGGAACCACCAAGGAAACCAACGTTGCACTCTTAAACGCTCCTTGCACCGCGACTGCAGCGAGAACGTAGCCAAGAAATGTGGCTCCGGCGTCTCCCATGAAGATGCGAGCCGGATGAAAATTGTGTCGCAAAAATCCCAGTGCCGATCCCATCAATACGACTGCAAACACAGCCATGGCCCCTTGGCCTTTGAGAAGCGCGATAAAAAACAGGGTCATGGCTGAAATCGCTGAGATACCAGCAGCCAATCCATCCACGCCATCAAGAAAATTCATCATATTCGTGATGGCAACCACCCAGACGACCGTAGTTACAATCGACAGCCAAGTCGGAAATGCGTAGTAGCCATGACTCAGGGGTAGATTTACCCCGTTGATGTTAATGCCAAAGGCAACCAGGATGAGTGCTGCAACAATCTGCGTCAGAAATTTAGGCCAAGCTTTAAAATCACGACCGCGTGTCTTGTAATAGTCGTCGAGGATCCCAATCAACAGAATCAGCAGTCCTCCGACGGCTACACCCCAGAACGTCTGTCCGCCTTTGCCAAAGGCACCCGCTGAAACCAGAAAACCTACATATAAAGGAAGTCCCCCGAGCAACGGGATGGGCTCTTTGTGAATCTTACGCTGGTTCGGTCTATCCACGAAGCCAAGCCTAACGGCCAGCTTACGCACATATGGAATCGACACGTACACAAAAACAAAAGCAGTCGCAAAGCTCATGATATAGTACCAACCACTATGCATCCCCGGAGTACACCCTTCCTGTGGATCCGTTTGACAACTGCTGTTCACAGTTATTCGGAGCAATGTCCTCGCTTGCGTCGGTACTGAACATTTCTACTCGTTGTCGATACGCAGTTCTTGTCGAGATTCGGCGAATGAATAAAGTTCGAAAACATTATAGCAAGGCAAGCCCACACAGGATAGTGGGTCTGCCTGTGAAGAGATGGATCTTTTTCGACTGTCAAATAGCATGTCTCGTATGACAAGTTCATACACATCAATCAGCAAGGCAATATCCGCCATTTTCAGACAGACTGGAGGGATTTCATTGACGCTGACGCAAAACGACATTATTGTAGCGTGGGTTGTTGCAGTTCCCGTGGCATTTTATCTCGGTCGCCTATCGACCAAACTCGCGTGGTTCCACGCAACTACCGAGGAAAAATACAGCCTTCCGGAATTCGTTCGCGGTCGCCGTTGAGGATTCGTAACAGCTCTTGCTGACCTCGGCGCAATGCGATGGGAGAGGCCGATTGGCCTCTCCCATCTTGATTATTCCACTTCAAGCCCTTCCTGGCGCAGAATCTCAAGGAACCTTGCTTCATCCATAATCTGCAGTTCTGGTTTCTGTCCGGATGCAATCAACTGTTCGGCCTTTGCCAGCTTCGATCCCGCTTTCTCCCCTGCGACCAGCACATCTGTCCGCGCACTGACACTGCCTGTCACCGTACCACCGAGGCGTTCCACGTACTCACCCGCCCGCTTCCTGTCGAGTGTGGCCAGCGTACCCGTGAGCACAACCGTTTTTCCGGCAAACGGCGATGTACTGTTCGTTTCCACCCGGGCTCCGAGATACTCTGTGTTCAAGCCGTATCCGACCAACCGATTCAATAGTTCCTCTGCCGCGTCACTTGCGAAAAACTCGACGATGCTCTCCGCCATCTTCGGTCCGATTTCCGGAATTGCCATGAGGTCTTCGACACTCGCGTGCTCAATCGCCGTAAGGTTCCCAAAGTGCCGAGCTACCGTTTTCGCAGCCTTCTCCCCCACTAACCGGATGCCAAGCCCAAACAGCAGTCGTTCCAGCGAATTTTGCTTGCTGGCCAAAATGGCATCTATGAGATTCTGGGCGGAGCGCTCTCCCATCCGTTCAAGGCCCTGCAGTTGTTCTTTGGTCAGCCCGTACAAGTCCGCAACGTCCGCAATCAACCCCTCCTGCAGGAGTTGTGCAACCCACTGTTCTCCGAGTCCGTCGATGTTCATTGCATCCCGCGATGCAAAGTGGATAATCCGCTCCCGAATCTGTGCCGGACAACTCGGGTTTACACATCGCCATGCTGCCTCGCCGGGCAACCGTTGCAAGGGTTCATGGCATTGAGGACAATGCATGGGCATCTGGAAGGGCTCCTCATCACCGTTCCGGCTCTCCAGAACAACACGCACGACCTCAGGAATAATATCCCCAGCCTTCTGAACAACAATCGTGTCTCCGATCCGGACATCTTTCTCCCGAATGTAGTCCTCATTGTGCAAAGATGCACGGGTAACCGTCGTGCCAGCCAACTGTACCGGATCGAACACAGCAGTCGGTGTCACGGCACCTGTCCGACCAACTGTAAGCAGGATACTGTGAAGACGTGTCTCAGCCTGCTCGGCAGCATACTTGTAGGCAATCGCCCAACGCGGACTTTTCGCGGTAAACCCAAGCCGTTGCTGCTGTTCTAAACTGTCTACCTTGATGACCATTCCGTCTGTCGCGTATGGCAGTTCATGACGCTTGGTCTGCCAAGACATGATGAACTCAATGACATCCTCAATGTCTTCAAGGACCACCAATTCTGGATTCACCGGCAGGCCAAGGTCCTCAAGCCACTTCAAGGATTCCGAATGTGCAGGGGGCGTATCCATGTCTGCTCTGGCGAGGGTGTACACGAAGACAGACAGGCGCCGATCCGCTGCGATTTTCGGATCGAGCTGTCGAAGTGAGCCGGCAGCCGCGTTGCGCGGATTTGCAAACAGCGCCTCGCCTCTTGCTTCCCGCGCTTGATTCAAGCGCTCAAAGGCCCGTTTCGGCATGTACGCTTCGCCGCGAACCTCGAGGGAAATTGGCTTCTTCAGGCGAAGTGGAACGGTTTGGATGGTCCGAATATTGGTCGTGATGTCTTCTCCAATGTCCCCGTCTCCGCGTGTGGCCCCTTGCATGAGCACACCATCCTCATAGCGCAAACTGACTGCCAACCCGTCGATTTTGAGTTCACAGGCATACCGCACCGGTCCTCCTGTGAGTTCGCGGACGCGGCGGTCGAATTCACGCATCTCGTCAGGACTGTAGGCGTTTCCGAGCGAGAGCATAGGGATGTCGTGCACCACTTTTGTAAATCCATCAACCGGAGCCCCACCAACGCGCTGTGTCGGAGAATCAGGCGTTGCAAACTCCGGATACTCTTGCTCGAGTTGATTCAACTCTCGCATCAAAGCATCCCATTCAAAGTCACTGATGGTGGGATTGTCGAGCACGTAGTATTGGTAGTTATGGCGCTCGATCTCACTTTTCAGCTGGTCGATCCGCTCCTTTGCAGCGGACTTGTCCAATTTGGATTCTGCCACTCATTCCACCTGCTCCCGCTGGTTGATATCTGTATATCTCGTTGCTAGCCGTGCAGCCCGTTGCTGCCTGTGCATTTTTAGTCGACTTTGCGAATCGGAGCAAAACGAGCCACGAGACGTTTAATCCCGATTGGCGCAGGAAAGGCAATCGTCAATTCAAGGTCGTCGCCTGCATGGACGGAAACGACCGTTCCTTGACCCCATTTTCGATGCTCTACCTTGTCACCCGAATGAAAGGATGCATCGGGGTCGATGGCAAACGCCCCCTCACTGCCCGCACTGGCATCCGGACGCCGGCCAGCTGAATCGGGACGCGGGGTCCACCCCCGAGAAGGAGACGACTCCGAAGCTGTCCCATACGAAAACAACCCTCTAGAACCCATGCCTGACTCCAGTGTCAGGTGATCCTTTGGCATCTCAGCGAGAAACCGGGATTGGCGTGCCGGACGCGTCTGTCCGAAGATGGTCCGCATGGTACAAGTGGTCAGGAAGAGTTTCTGTTTTGCACGGGTCACCCCGACATAACACAACCTTCGTTCTTCCTCCATACCCGTATCTGATTCGAGAGAACGCATGTGTGGGAACAGTCCTTCTTCCATCCCCGGCAAAAAAACGGTGGGAAACTCGAGACCTTTGGCACTGTGGAGAGTCATCATCACCACTTGATCCTCTGACTCGGTTTTTATGGTCTCTTCCGGTCTGCCAGCATTCAAATCGACATCCGCAATCAAAGCCACTTCAGTCAAAAACGAGGCCAGTGCGTCTTCTTCTGCACCGTCTTGGTAGCGTGCATCAAACTCCCTTGTAACAGACAAAAACTCGTCCAGGTTTTCGAGACGAGCTTCAGCCTCGAGACTTTTTTCCGCCTTTAACATTTCCCGATATCCAATTTTGCCGAGAAGAGACTCTGTCAGCTCTGTGACATTCAAAAATGGACGCTGTTGAATCAGGGTATCAAGAACCCTCACAAACTCTGCCAATGACTTTAGCGACTTGCCATGTACGCCTGCTTCATCAGCACGACCAAGCGCACCGTACAATGATGTACCATATCGATCCGCCATCGTCTGCAGCTTATCGATACTTGTATCCCCAATACCGCGTTTTGGTACATTGATGACCCGACGCATACTGACATCGTCATCCGGGTTGATGACAAGGCGCAGGTATGAAAGGACATCCTTAATTTCTTTTCGGTCGTAGAACTTTAAGCCGCCAAACACGCGGTACGGAATCCCTGCCTGTAAAAACGCCTCTTCAATCACGCGGGACTGTGCATTGGTTCGATAGAGGATAGACATTTCACCGTACGGGAGTCCGTCCGTGTGCAACGACTGGATTTTCTCAACGATGTATCTGGCCTCGGCTCGTTCATCCGGTGCCTGGTACAACACCGCCTTGTCTCCCTCATGGTTTTCTGTCCAGAGCTTTTTTGCACGCCGTTGGCGATTGTTTTCAATCACGCCGTTGGCAATCTCAAGAATGGTCTTCGTGGAGCGGTAGTTCTGCTCGAGCCGAATGACCCGCGCATTGGGATACTCTTTTTCAAAGTCGAGTATGTTCCGAATATCAGCGCCCCGCCAAGCGTAAATAGACTGATCCGAGTCACCGACAACGCAGATATTCTGCCGTTTGCCAGAAAGCAGTGACACGATCTTATACTGCGCATGGTTGGTGTCCTGATACTCGTCGACATGGATGTATTGAAAACGCGTCTGGTAAAAACGCAACACGTCCGGGTTATTTGAGAGCAATTGCACCGTTTTGAAGATGAGGTCATCAAAATCCAAGGACTGATTGGCCTTTAGGCGGCGCTCATACTCCTGGTACACTTGAGCGACAATCTTCCGAAACGGATCGGCGGCTTTATCGGTGTACTCCACCGCTGTTTGCAGTTCGTTCTTCGCTGAGCTGATACTGTGCAAGACTGCTTTTGGATCGTACCGCTTGGTATCAATGTTCAGACTGTCCATGATGCGTTTTACAATCGCTAGCTGGTCAGCTGCATCAAGGATCGTAAAGTTCCGTGAAATCCCCATGTGTTCGCCGTCGCGGCGGAGGATGCGGACACACATGGCATGGAAGGTCATGGCCCAAACATCTGCAGCTATCGAGCCAGTCCACGCTTCAATCCGCTCTTGCATCTCCTTTGCGGCTTTATTCGTAAACGTAATCGCCAAAATCGCCCACGGCGGAACCCGCCGTTCGACAATCAGATAGGCAATTCTCCGGGTTAACACATTCGTTTTGCCGCTCCCAGCACCAGCAATCACTAAGACCGGCCCATCCACTTGTTCCACAGCCTGACGTTGAGGCGGATTGAGGCCAGACAATATCTGTTCGGCCGTCGGTATCGATTTCTGCACCCGTAGTCCACCTTTCAACAGTTTCAATATGCTCTCTACATTATATTCGATTTGAAGTGTTACGTGGACGAGTTACGAAGACCTGTCTTTTCCAGAAGGGAGGAGTTGACGGTGGTTTTCCAGCGTGGTATATTAGCACCTGTCACGTTGACTGTCCGCACGTTAACAAAGGAATGCGAACAGATAATTACTGACGGAATGTAGCTCAGGTGGTAGAGCGCACGGTTCGGGACCGTGAGGTCGCAGGTTCGAGTCCTGTCATTCCGACCAACGAGAAAGAAAACAGCAAAAGAAGGCCGTGTCCCATCTGGGAGGCGGCTTTTTTCTTTGACTAAATTCTTTGACTAAACATGATCACAAACGAGTAAAAAAGAGGGTACGGAACACGAGACGCGTTGGTCTCGGTCCCGTACCCTTTGTGCAAGACTATCGCAATGGGGTTAGTGAACCCCTGCAAGTTCCCGAATCGGCTCGTACGTCTGTGCGACCTTGTTTACATACGTAGTCGTTGCCTCTTCCGACGGGTAGTAGCCTTTTTTCGCCATGTACTCGCCAACTTCAAAAGCATGATGCGAAGCAACTGTGAAGGCATCTTCAAACAGAGCCCGTAACTGGGGATTGTCTGTTTCAAAGGTGGCCCATGCGTATTCTCGACCGGCGCGTTTTAATGTCAGCAGATAAGATGTCGCGATCGCCCGGTCATCAAATGAAGTCATCCCTGGATTCGGGGTTACCGCCTGCGGCAATTTGTGTGTGCCCCCTGAGGATGGCGTTGGCATACTCGGCACCGCCAACTTTTGCGTGCTAGATCCCTTTTCAATCCAATCCACCTTCATGTTGTAATCCTGAATGTGGGCTGCAAGTTGCTTTTGAAGAATCCCTTTCAACTCCTGACATTGAACTTGATTCAGGAATATGCCCATGGAATTGATGGTGTTTGTGCAACTCATCAAAAGTTCGTTCAGCTCTGCGACTTCATGTGCTTTTAACGCCACACGCAACGCCTCCTCAACAGCAGAATGTGCAAGACGTGAGTAGTATGCCAAAGCGGCTGTTCCGGCAGACTGACAATCTTCGCCTGATGACTTGTGTCCCGTCGACACGTCCAGGAAATTATCGACAGGTTTGGCGAATGCATTCCGGGGAGGAATTGTTTGCGACTCTAGTTGATTCTTGCTAGAATGCAACCATATAGTCTGAAAGGGGCCACATGAAATGGCGGTCGCAATGGCTTATGTCAATGAAGCCTTCATCTTGTCGAGTGCAATCGTCATGGCATTTGGCTGGTACTTTATCCGCCGTAGAAATGTCGAAGTTCACCGTCGATTGATGTTAATCGGATCGACACTGGCAGCCTTGTTTTTCATCACTTACGTGTTGAAAACGGTCATCTTTGGTGATACGACATTTGGAGGCCCCAAGATGTGGCAGACACCATATCAAGTGTTTTTACAAGCCCACTCTATTTTGGCAACGGTGGCGGCAATTCTCGGTATCATCACCTTGACCTTTGCCTTCAAGAGCAGGTTTGGCTCCCACAGAAAAATTGGCCCGTGGACCACCTCGACTTGGTTTGTCACGGCTGTCACCGGTTTCCTCGTGTTTCTGATGTTATACATTGTGTTTCCCCAGGGTGAGACAACGAATATGTTCCGAGCTTGGCTTGGACACTGACACCATCGTTGTTAGATAGAACCACTTTGAGAGAGAAATAAAAACAGAGAAATGACGATCTGGGCTAGATCCCCGAACGGCCGCCAACATGAAAGAACAGCGAAGAACTGGCCGATTCCCGTCAACAGGTTTGCTCCACACACCTATTCTTTGGTCTACAAGGAGTGACCCGATTGCGGCAACCATCTGTGTTTGGCAATCGCAACTTTCTGCTGTTCTTTGGCGGTCAACTGATATCCAGGCTGGGCGATGGCATCTACACGCTTGGTTTGGTCTGGATGATGCATGTCCTCACAAACTCTACGCTCTTGATGTCGCTCACTTTGGCAGCCAGCTTCCTCCCCCGGGTTGTGCTTGGCCCGATGGCCGGGGTGCTTGCCGACAGGTGGCGAAAACGACGGATCTTGATTGTAACTGACGCAGTGCGCTTTCTGCTTCTTATGGCCTTGACGTACCTTACCTTTTCACATCATGTGACGGCTTGGATCCTGATTGTGTTTTCATTTATCCTCGCTGCCGCTTCAACGCTCTTTACACCGGCTTATACTGTTTTGCAGAAGCGGATTGTTGCGGAAGACCAGCTGATGCAGGCGAACTCGTTGCAGCAGGTGAGCATCAATATTTCGCAAATCGCAGGTCCTGCGCTGGCCGGAATTTTTGTCGGTACGGTTGGGATTGGGGCCGCATTTGCCATTGATGCAGGAACGTTTATTGTCTCCCTCCTCGGGTTGACATTCGTCCAAGTGAGTGAACCTGTCCGTGTGCACGAAAGGCTCTCAATTCGTGCGTTGTTTCAAGAAATGGGCGGAGGAGTGGCCGTGCTCAAGGGAGTACCCACGGTTCGTGCCTTAACCCCCTTTATGTTGGTATTTAACTTCATGTTGGCGGCTTTGGAAAACCTCCTGTTGGTTCAGTTTTTGTCCAACACACTCGGTCAAGGTCCTCTGATTATCGGCCTTGTAACAGCTGCAGGGGCGGTCGGTGAGCTTCTGTCCGGAACCGTTTTGGTCTTTGTTCAAACCAAATGGACAAGCACCCGCGGGCTCGTAGTAAATATGGTTATCACTGCACTGTGCATCACTGCGGTTGGATTTTCGCCTTACGCATGGATGGTCGGGGTGCTGATGTTTATCACAGGTTTCTGCATGAGTATCGTCAACATCTCGTTCTTTACAGGCATTCAACAACAGATTCCAATTGATGCCTTAGGACGGGTATGGGCACTCCTCGGCGCACTGTTTGATGGAGCCACTCCGCTGTCCCAGGTTGTGTTTGGGGAGTTGGCAGCAATCGTGCCACTTGGACCGCTCATCAGTATCATGGGCGGCATGGCAACGCTTGCAGGACTTGGGGCATTTCTTCATCCGGCTGTCCGTTCTGCCAAGTCACCATCAGAAGCGGCTGTGCTCGAACCGTCCACGCTGCAGCAGGTGGAGGGTTCCGTCGCCGAACCTTCAGGTACACCCTAATCTCGGACAAGACCAGTTCGACATGTTAGAATAACCAAGAAGGCATTCATGTAAAGCAGGAGGTCTCCCAAACGGTATGACCCGTGTTCTGGTAGTGGATGATGAGAAGTCTATCCTGAAGTTGGTGGAGTATAATCTTTCCCAAGCGGGATTCGAAGTAGTGACCGCCGAAAACGGGCCTCAAGCAGTCCAGTTCGTGAAAAGCACAAACCCCGACATCATCGTGTTAGACTTGATGTTGCCAGGAATGGACGGATTGCAAGTCTGTCGAACGCTCAGAATGGATGGCATCCACACGCCCGTAATTATGTTGACTGCAAGGGACGATGAAGTCGACCGGATCATCGGGCTCGAATTAGGTGCGGACGATTACGTAACTAAGCCATTCTCACCGAGAGAACTTGTGGCTCGTGTCCGTGCGATCCTTCGCCGCCTCGGACAACAACCTGATGAGCGGGTCGAGAAAAATGACAAGGAACTCCAAGTCGGGGTCATTCGGATTGATACCGGCAAACACGAGGTATATGTCCGTGATGAACGCATTGAACTGACATCCCGTGAATTTGACCTGCTCTTCTATCTTTGCAGGAACAATGGGAATGTGCTCTCAAGAAACCAACTGTTGGAAAATGTATGGGGTTATGACTACCCTGGCGATACGCGTATTGTCGATGTTCACATCTCGCATCTTCGCGACAAGGTCGAGGAGAATCCAAAGTCACCTGAAATCATCAAAACGATTCGCGGCGTGGGTTACAAACTCACGCCTTGATATGTCTGACTAAACCAGTCAGAAAAATGGCCATACTGTAAAACGTAGGCATGCAGAGCGTCACACTTTTGAGTGAATCGCGGCTTCCCTGCCTGCAGTGTAGGTTCGGCAGGGCTGTTTGCTTATATAAGGTTAGTTACTAAGCTTTCCAGTTACGTTTCTTAAGTATCTGTGGTACGATAAGCATGGAGATGATCGGAGATGGAAAAGGAAACCTTCGAACTGTGCCCAAAATTCGAATCCGCTTTTGAATTGTTGGGAAAACGCTGGACAGGGCTTATGATTCGGGTGCTTTTAACCGGCCCGAAGCGTTTTAAAGACATTTCAGGCATGATTCCCAACATGAGTGACAGGATGCTTGCTGAGCGATTTCGTGAGCTGGAGGCGGCTGGCATTCTGGTGCGCCGGGTCTATCCAGAGACACCGGTACGTATCGAATACGAGTTGACTGACAAAGGCCGTGCACTCGCTCCTGTCATGGATAGCGTTCAACAATGGGCCGATGATTGGATTCCCCGACCGACCGTGCAACACAAAATTGCTTTGCACTCCCGATGAATACATCGGGGGTTTTTTTGTGAATAAGAGGAAATCTCAACCAAATGTCCGTTCATAATCGTCAACCGCTGCCATAGGGTAGATTGGATGCCTTTTCTGGCTCCGTAATCGATGGCAAAGGTTGGGGTTTGTATGAAGTACGGACTGGGCATTGTGTTGAGTGTCTGTTTGTGTGCAGTTGTAACAGGCTGTGGAACTGTCGCTCTTTCAAGTCACCCGGCTGGACCAAACAGTACGGCAACTACACAAACAAAATCCACATCCAGAGATTCGTCTGCAGGCTCCGCAGCTGCCCCCGTGAAAAGCAAATCTGCTTCAAAGGCCGTGAAGGTGGCTGCCAAGAGTACCGTTTCACGTGAACCAGCGGCACAAGTAAGAACCAGCCCGCCAAAACAGCAGCCAATTGTCCTTTCCCTCGGATCCCAAGGAACAAACGTTGAACGCCTGCAGGAGTTGCTCGCCGTAACTGGCTACCTCCCACTTGAATGGACAGCCGGGCAAAACTCATGGCACTGGAAATACGCTTCGACACCGAAGTCGCTCGTCTCACTTTGGTCACCGACAAAGTACACGTTGCTGACCAAATCGGCTGTCATGACATTTGAAGAAGTCCATCAGCTGGCTGTAGATGGTGTCGCCGGTCCGCAAGTCTTCGCCGCGTTGAAGAGCGCTGCAGCGGCTCACCGAACGAGCCCATACGGGTTCACATATGTTCAAGTCTCCCTTTCGGTGCCTGAGTCCCTAAGCCTCTGGCATAACGGCCAGATCATCATTAAATCCTTAGCCAACAGCGGGATTCCACAAAGTCCGACAGTGACCGGGACGTACCCCGTGTACCTGCAGTATCTTTCCCAAACCATGAAAGGAAAAGATCCGAACGGTCAGCACTATTCTGATCCCGGTGTCCCCTACGTCAGCTACTTCTATGGCGGCGAGGCTGTACATGGGTTCGTTCGATCACAGTACGGCTATCCACAGAGCCTCGGTTGTGTTGAGCTTCCCATCCCGGCAGCGAAGCAGGTATGGCCCTACATGCACCTTGGAACGTTGGTCAATATTACGTAAAATCGCCTGATTTCGTCATGGAATTACAGGAAACGATTACCGGAAGGGATAGGACTTCGCAGGAAGAAATCAACATGTACAGGAAAAGCCCGGTATCCCAGCTACATGGGTGGAAACAGGGCCAATTCTGATATGCTGCAGCTACGAAGGAGCGATTCGTCTTTTGCGAAACCTCAAACTATCCCTTATCACCGGTGCCCTTACAGTTGCGGCTATCACGCCGACGGCCTTTGCCGGAACAACGCAGGTTCACAACTTTGTCGAAACAAACCACGGGTGGGTCTCTTACCACAGTGCGGCATCCCTGAAGAGTCCCATTCTCGGCAGATTGCTCATCGGCGATAAAGCACCGCTTGTTGCCAAAGCGAATGCGTACTGGTACGAGATCAAATGGAATGGGAAAGACGTATACATCACGACAGACAGCTTCTATACGCACCTCGTTACCGTAACTACAACAGGGACAAGCCCAACCCAACCCGTATCCCCGACTGCAGCTTCCGCACCCGCATCATCTTCACCCGCAACGAGTCCTGCTCCAACCACTACGCCAAGTTGGCAGGTGGAAGCTGATAAAGTCATTGCCACGGCCAAGACCCAGTTAAACGTTCCATACCTGTGGGGGAAACAGGAGCCTGGAGTTGGTTTTGACTGCAGCAACTTTACCGCTTGGACGTTTCGTACAGCCCTTGGTATCAGATTCTCAGGGAGTTCTGTCACGCAGAGAAACTCTGTCGGTACCCCTGTTGCCTTGAGTGACATCCGTGAAGGAGACCTTCTGTTCTTTGCTACGGCGAATAACCCGACAGGCGGAGGGCATGTGGGTATCTATATGGGCAATGGAATGGTGATTCAGGAAGGCGGCGGTTGGGGCAAAGTAACCATTGAACCTCTCCGTGGCACCTGGTTGGGACGGAATCTTGTCTTTGCCAGGCGTGTCATCCAGTAGTCTATAATGACCCGAGTTGTCCTGACTCAGGACAGGAAACCGGATCGTCAATCATTCATTCAAGCGACAGGGCTGGACACATGCGTCCAGCCCTTCGTCAATCATGCTATGTCTTACGTGGTATCCATCTGGACAAGTCCAACCTGCCCTGCATCTGTCACTGCGAGCAAATACATTGGTTTATGCTGTGGTATCGGATAGTCCCCTACACCCCAGCTTGCCGTCCAGTTTCCTTTTTGGTCGATCGGATATTTTCCGATCCGCTGTACGCCTTGCGCACTGACCAGTTTGAAATGTGTTCCTTCATGTTTCAAGTTGTAGCGAGGAAGATAGTACAGTGTGACGGTGCTCCCCCTCCACCTGGCGCGTGCTGCGATATTCACCGTCTGCCCATTATGGACTGCCTTCGTCACAGAGGGCCTGTCAAGCGCCGGAATACGCAGGTTCATCGGTGCACCCGCCACATCTTGAGGCAGCACTTCAACGACCCCGGCGGGTAACTGCTCACCGCTGGCTTGTGCCGCGGTGTTTCCAGACCCACAGGCTGTGACTCCGAGCGCAGCAGTCATTGTGAGCGTGACTGTGAGAGTCATTGTAAGCATCCCAAACCATCGATTGCGCATTGGATCACCCCGGACTATGTGTGTACCTGCTAGGGTGTCCTCACGCATCAAGGTTGTATGCGCCTTATTTCACAGCGGCAATCAGACTGAGGTGTAGGGTATCGAGTCCAAAACTTTGAGCCAATGCCTCATTTGCCAGTGCTGGCCCCCACGTCAGCCATGTTCGATGTCCATTTTGCGTCACCCATTCCCCCCTGGCGGCAACCACCTTTTGCCACTCTGGCGTCAAATCTGAAAGATAGCTGCCCGCAATCGCCATCGATCGCAGCTGAGGCCACGCAATCCACTGATGATTGAACCATGCCCCGCCTGCTGCATAAATGTGGCTCCAATAGCTGTTCAATGAGTTCAACCGCCGATAATGCAAGCGTTGATAGACCGATTTGCCGGTTTGGACTGCGGACAGACCAAAGATGGAATCGCGGGTCGACATCGCCGATACGCCTGACCACTCACTGCCTGTGTTATCGTAGTTGAACCCGCCGCTTGCCTTATCATAAAAGGACAACAATGCGGAAACTGGGTTCCCGTCTTTCGCTGTCCAGCTTGCAGCCGGAATGCCGGCACTTTCGAGTGCATCAATAGTCACGCCTGTCGAATCAGAATTGCTTGTTGTGGCTCCATTGACAAACCCGCCGTCAGCGGCCTGTTGGGTCTTTAAGTACTGTAAGGCTGCTGACACTGGCTTGCTGTCCTTGGTGAAGCCTAGTAGCCCGAGCGCAACCACCGCGGCGGCGGTATCGTCCGCGTCACTGGTATTGTACTGTGCGGAATAGCCAAATCCGCCATCCTTGTTTTGATGACTGATGAGCCACATGGCTGCAGCAGCACGGTTATATGTAACCCCGCCAGCATCTTCAAGTGCAATGATGGCCCATGCCTGGTTGTTAATCATGTCCGTACCCGTCTTATCAATATTGTCTGTAAACTTGCCTTCATTCGATCCGCTCGTGAGCTGTGTCGCTGCGAGTTTTGCCACCAGATTCACCCCTTGGAATGAATGAGGGTCCCCTCCTGTCGCCAACACGCCCAAAATGGCCCGTGCGTAATCCGTACTGCTTTTGAGTCCCGACACGTACGACTTAGGGAATGTGATGTTGGCAAAGTTTCCGGTTGCCGCATAGGTCGCTACCGCTGTCCAGTCTGGCATCTGACTGACCGCATTTTTCTGCATCCACGCCACTGCAGACGTTTTTTCTGCAGACAGAGTTGCTGTCGAAGTTGTTCCTGTCTGTGCGGCCAAGGCTGCCGGGACCACCATCCCAAGCGCCAGTGCTGCACTGACTCCAGTCAGCGTGAGTTGTTTTTTCATGTTTTAACCTCTCCTTTTATCGTGCGAATTTGGTTATGATGCAATCCGGTTATGATGCGATTCGGCTGACTTTCATGCGATGTCGAAAACGACTGAGCACGGTATCAACCGGTTTGCCTACAAAGACACAAAGGGCTCCTGTCGCTGCCGCATGCAAGGTGTCAAACCAGAAGCTCGCTGCGCAAAGTGCAAAGTATGCATGCAGACTGACGCTGCTGCCGCCAAGTAAGAGCCAAGTGTTCATGATCCAACCAAAGACATATCCCCACACAGCACCGTATAACCCCATCAGTCCTCTACGGTAACGGTTGACGACGTATCGGAGCAGACCGCTGCAGAACCCAGCCAGCCCCCAGGCCAACACGTGCCAAGGTGTCCACCCCCCTTCGCCAAGAAACAAGTCCGATCCGATGCCCGTAAACGCCCCAACAACTGCTCCGACCACCGGACCAAAAGCGTAGCCGCTTGCAATGACCAGAAACGTAGCAGGTTGTACACCAGGGACGCCCTGCACAGCCGTTCGACCAACTGCACCGAGCGCGGATAAAGTAGCCACAAGCGCAATCTGCTTGGGGTCGATTGCAAAATGCTCATACCATTCGAGGAGGGCATAGGCTCCTAAAGCAAGTAAAATAATGAGTTCCGCCCACCACGGAAACCGAAGCGCGGTGCAAACGAGCACACTGAGCACGGCAAGAATCAATGCTGTCGTCGCAAGGTGTTTCCGACTCATCTCGCCCACCCCTTCTGCACAGCATCCTCGAGGGACAATACCCGGTCGTCAAACCCGCGGAACACGCGTGCAACAGGTGGAGAGAAATAGAGCCCTTTCGAGAACACCTGGTCAGGACCGCCCCGAAGCGCGATCGATCCGTTGAACAGAAACAGCACCTGGTCTGCGGTCTGCGCCACGAGTTCCATATCGTGGGACACCATGACTACGATCAGGCCGCGTCGTTGCGTCAGTTCTTTAATGAGCGCTCCAACCTTAACCTTTTGCTCAGCATCGAGGCCTCGTGTTGGTTCATCAAGCAAAAGTACAGAAGGGTTTGTCACGAGTAACCCAGCCAGGGCAACCTGCATTTGTTCACCGCCCGACAGGTCGCGCGGTGAGCGGTCTAACAGATGTCCCACACGCAGTTCTGCTGACACCCGCTCGAGCTGCTTTGTCATTTCCCCCGCCGAACCGCCGGCGAGCCGAAGTCCAAGCAGGATTTCATCTCGAACCTTCAGTTGACTAAACAAATCGGACGGTTTTTGCGGCAAGTATCCGACCTTTAGGTCTCCCGGATAAGAAGGTGCGTCCTTTCTTGAAAGCCACCTCTTTCTCTGTCGATTCGCTGTTGGGGCTGTCAGCCTGCCAGATTCCACCGGCATCAGTCCCGCGAGCACCCTCAGGAGCGTCGACTTGCCCGATCCGTTTGGCCCAATAACGGCTGTTGCCTGCCCCTCCTGAAGTTCCAGTGAACAATCGCGAAGGGTCAGCTCGGAGGCCCCCCTGTAACGAGCGCTGACCCTGTCGAGGGTGATGACTCGCCGATCCCGGTGTCTGGTCATCTCGTCCTTGTGACCGTGGTCGTCGTTGTAACCATTCTCGTCCTTGTGACCGTGGTCGTCGTTGTAACCATTCTCGTCCTTGTGACCGTGGCCGTCCTTGTAACCATTCTCGTCCTTGTGGCCGTGCTCGTTTATCTCGCCGTTCGCGGCCGCAGCAAACGGCTCGTGGCTGGCGTCTCGCCGTGCACTCGGAGCAGACCAATCGTTCCTAGCGT
This sequence comes from Paenalicyclobacillus ferrooxydans, assembly GCF_001399675.1. Taxonomy (GTDB): domain Bacteria; phylum Bacillota; class Bacilli; order Alicyclobacillales; family Alicyclobacillaceae; genus Alicyclobacillus_B; species Alicyclobacillus_B ferrooxydans. The sequence goes on along the minus strand of NZ_LJCO01000008.1, from coordinate 212,152 downwards.
CTGGCTGAGACTTCTGCTCATTCGGGAGCAGGAGATGCTCACGCGCTTCGCGCACAGACAGCGCAGGTGATTCATCGGTTGGAAACAGTCTCGCGATGGCCGGTGTCTGACCGGGAGCATGGATGCGGGTCCAACGCGCCATGTCGCGTGTGGAGCCGATATATTTAATCTCGCCGTCTGCCATAAAGACGGCTCTGTCAGCCACTGCGTAGACTGCATCGAGGCGATGCTCTGACATCACAATCGTCATGCCGAACTCCTCTTGAAGGCGGCGAAGATGGTCGAGCAGGTCACTCGCTGACACCGGATCGAGCTGAGAAGAAGGCTCGTCCAACACAAGGATTCTCGGTTGGTGAACCAGTGCAGCTGCGAGAGCAAGGCGCTGTCGCTGCCCTCCGGACAGTTCACTGGTGTGGCGCAGTGCGACTTCCGACAGACCTGCGAGTTCCATCGCTTCGGCAACCCTCCACGCCATATCAACTCCGGGCAGTCCTTGGTTCTCCAAGGTAAAGGCAACTTCCCGGTCAGTGACGTCGTAGACTGTGCCGGCTTCCGGGTCCTGATTCACGAATCCAACCATGCCGACACGCTCTGCAACCGTCATCTCGTGAACCGCCTTGCCGCCGAGAGCGACGCTCCCCTGTATCGTACCCCCGTAAAACTCTGGGCAGGCCCCGGTCAACGTCTTAAGGAGGGTCGACTTGCCCGATCCTGTTACGCCTTGAATGACCACCCACTCGCCTGGTTCAATTTGCAAAGAAACGTCTTTCAGTGCATCAGAGGATGCTCCGCCATATCGGTAAGTCAGGTGATCAACGGTCACGATTGGCATGAAACAAACCTCCCATCCACAGACAGATCAAACTCGCGACCAATACGTCAGCGGCCAACCAGCACTGGGCTCCAAGAGAAATGGCGGAAGGGTTTGCCGTCATCCCTCCTGTGCCCGGGTTAGCGACATTCAGTACGACAGCGGCTGCTCCGAGCAGAACCCAAGCCGTCAGCGTCCACGTGTCCCTTGTTCGCCAAGGCGTATGGTTATAAAAAGTTCGTACTCGATCTCCATAACCCCGCACAAACATACTCTCAGCGAGGAACCATGAGCGCTCGAGTGCATTCATGAGCAATGCCTGCAAGACCGCACCCGTCGCCCGAAGACGATCCCGCCATTTTGCGTCACTGCCGATTCCTGCACGGAGCCAGACATACTCGTGGATCCGGTGGTATTCCGCCTGCATCAGCGGTAAAAAGTTCATCATCATCGAAATCGTCAAACCGACGCGCCCAAAGTGCCGACCCAGCCAAACCGTCACGTGGTCGGGTCGGATCATCCTCGTGATGGCCATCACGCCAAGCAGCAACGCCCAGAGATGCAGCGCGCGGTCGATACCGCCAAGCAAGCTGCCGGTTGTAATCATCAGCTGACCCAAGGTAGGGACTGCTGGTCCGACCCATAGGATACGGCTTAGTCCCTGTGCGCCTGGAGCCTGCGATAGGATCGTTCCTGCAACGCTGCTCGGGCTGCTCTGGTCCGAAGATAAAGCCGCTTGAATCAGGGTGTACACGAGCATCAGCGGCAACGAAAACTGGAGAACGCGTACCATTCCGCCCAATCGAGATCGCACGTCTGCAGCTTGATTGATGCCTGCCTGCAGAGCGGATGCGCTCAGAAAAGAAACGGCGGCGGCAACAAATCCGCTGATCTGGTATACAACAACGACCCATCCCACGAGGGCAATGAGCAGATTGTACGGGTGCATCTGCCGTATATTCCTCATCTCAACCCTGCCCCGTACTCGGGTTCCAACTATGGTAGTCCCAATCATCCACATCTCCCTTGCGGGGAACGATGGATTCCGCTCCCACAGGAGCCTCTTGGGTATTGATGTACAGGAACCAATCCACAGGCTTTCTCTGGTCGACTGGCACTCCGGTCCACTGTGACTTGATACCGTCAATCGAGGTAATGTACGCACCGCCATATGCGGTTCCAATCTGGAAGTTCTGCTCCATGTACTGCATCAGGTTTTCTCCCGGATGAATTGAGATGACCTTTTTCTCGAGGACTGTTTGTCCGTGGTTCTCGCTCACAATGACCGTGAAAGACCCACTGTTCTGCGTCGTATTGCTTACGCTAGTCGAGTTGGTTGTCCCCGATTTGGCCGGTGCACTCGACGTCTTCGATGGATCTGTGGATGCGGAAGTATTTGTACTGTTGGTGCTCCTCGTTGGTTGGTGAGCAGTTTCGTTGACCTTGCCTGTCCCTGTACCGCTGGACTTTGTACCCGTGGCAGCCGCACGGGCGGCATCGCTTGCTGACGAAGTAGTTTGATGCGACGTCGTTCCATTGCCCGAACTTTGGCTCATGTTAGATGCCGCAGATGGATCACCGGCCTTTGTCTCGTTCCCTGTCTGACCGGACTGACCTGTCTTACCGGTAGACGGATTGGCCGTGTTGGTCAGCTGAGTGTTGGTCGGCTGAGCGTTGGCCCCAACCGTCGAGGACGCGGTCACTGCTGCACTGTTGTTCGTACTGACCGCCGTTTGATTGGCAAGCGCGGTCAGCCAGTGCGAACTCGCGCTTGCAGATGCACGCTGATGGTAGATCCAGCCGACACCAACTGCGCACACCACAGCAACGATAAGGACCAAACGAGCCCATGTCTTTCTCACCATGGTTCCCCCTCTTAGAAATGAATAGCAGGACTGAAGCGGGCTTGACGTCCCGCTGAAACAATAAAAAATGCCCCCCGCATTTGGGGAGCATAGAACACAATGAACATCAGACTCATTCACTTGCGCCACAGCTTCCCTCCGAAGCGGATCACAAAAGGATAATCGGCTGGTCTCCTGACTCGTGACTTACCTACTCTCTCGCCTTCCCGCAGCATCAGCTGCAGTGGCACCTGAGATTTCGTATTCACTCACAGTAGCGGGGGCTGTCCCGGATTTTCACCGGATTCCCATTTCACTCACTTAAGGTGAGACCGTTATTCCTAGTATGCGGTTGTTGGGACTTCGATAGGTTCAGTATAGTCTGCCTAACCGTTGTTCGCAATGCATTGATTTCTTGAGATGGGGTGAGTGTGTTTCCAAATAAGCCAGTTTCCAGATGAGCCGGTTTACAAATGAGGTCGTTTTCAGATACGGCAGTTTCAGATAAGACAATTTCTAGATACGGCAGTTTTCAGATGAGGTCGTTTCGACAAGCATACCACCCGGTGTATAATGAAAGGGATGGTCTCCCACAAACCATGAATGTTGAAATCGAAAGGGTGATATATGCATGGAACAGCACAAGGTCATGATTCTTGGCACTGGTCCTGCTGGACTTACGGCAGCAATCTACGCTGCAAGAGCCAACTTGAACCCGGTTGTCATCGAAGGAAATGAGCCTGGTGGTCAATTAACATTAACGACAGAAGTCGAGAACTTCCCCGGTTTCACGGACGGAATTATGGGTCCGGAACTGATGGACAATATGCGCAAACAAGCCGAGCGGTTCGGCGCCAAGTTTGTTCAAGGATGGGTTTCCGGCGTGGACCTGAGTCAGCGTCCGTTTCATGTGACGGTTGACGAGAACGATGAGTACGTGTCCGAGACCCTCATCATCTCAACGGGTGCATCTGCGAAGATGCTGGGTATTGAAGGCGAGTCCGACTTGATTGGACGCGGCGTCTCCACGTGCGCAACCTGTGACGGATTCTTCTTCCGCAACAAACCCATCATCGTGGTCGGCGGCGGGGATTCCGCGATGGAGGAAGCGACATTTTTGACGAAGTTTGCTTCCGAGGTGACGATTGTCCACCGACGGAATGAACTTCGCGCCTCCAAGGTGATGCAGGACAGGGCTCGCAATAACCCCAAAATCAAGTGGGCTCTGAACGTGACACCGCTCTCAGTGAAATCGGATGGAAACAAGGTCAACGGCCTTGAAGTTCGTGACAATGAGACAGGCGAAACCCGCGTGCTTCCAACGGATGGCGTGTTTGTTGCGATTGGTCATCAGCCGAACACCGCGTTCTTGAACAATCAAATCGAGGTTGATCCGGTCGGCTATATCGTCACCAAGGGCATCACGACGGCGACCAGTGTTGAAGGTGTGTTTGCTTGCGGTGACGTGATGGATTCCCATTATCGTCAAGCGGTGACAGCTGCCGGCAGCGGGTGCAAAGCTGCATTGGATGTTGAAAAATACCTCGAAGGTTCGGCTTTCCAGGACTGGTCCGTTTCGAGCACGGCCGTCCGCTAAGTTATTCCTAATCGTCGCGTCGTTTCGATCGTGGCGTCGTTTTAGAATGAAAAATCACAACGGGCAGAGCGCCGAGTGTATCCGGCGGGCTCTGCCCGTTTGTTGTATTCTTTTTGTCTTACGGCATTCGGACCACAGGAGCGGCGGCGCCGCGGCGCTCTCCCACGCTTAACGGAACTCAGTTCCGCTACACCACAGGGGCGGCGGCGCTCTCCGCCGCTTTAAGGAACTGAGTTGCGCTACAGCGGGCTAGCGTGTTCTCAAAGCGTTTGAAATATGATGATAGAGGACATTTCGTCCTCTATCCTACTTGATTCACTAAACCTTGGCAGCTTAGTTTATGGCAACATCTCTGTTCGCCTTAACGGAAACCTCTTTTGCCGCTTTGCGGGCGGGCTTTTCTTTTTGGCGCCGATTACTGAGACGCATTTCCCGCTCCGTTTTGCTGCCGTAGAACCAGACGAGGATCCACGCAATTCCGGCAAGAATGGTTGATGCCCAGAATGTATCGTTCAGCCCGGCAACAAACCCTTGTTCCGAAGTTAAGCCTGACATCATCGACAAGGCTAACTGATGCGCCACCCCAGGTGCCATGCCCTTCCCCTGCAGGGCACCCTGCAGGTGATTGACTGCTGCCCCCGACGGGGAAAACGGCGTTACGGACCAAGATGCTACCGTTTGATGGAAGTGCATCCTCGTCGTGAAGTACGAGGTCAAAATTGCAGTTCCAAGCGATGAGGCTACCTGCCGCACCGTGTTCGTCATTGCAGTACCTTGGCTGACCCATTCCCGTTTTACCGTATTCATACCGGCTGTCATGATGGGCATCATGGTCATACCCATGCCGATGCTGCGAATAATGTACAACCACTGGATGTGACCCGTACCACTGTCCGTCGTCATTGAGGTAAATCCGAAGGAAGCGACCGTGACGAACAAGAGCCCGATTAGTGCGAGCGGGCGTGCTCCAATACGGTCGAACAAGCGACCGCTGATGGGCATTACCACCGCAGAAGCGAGTGCGGCAGGGGTCATGAACAAGCCTGTGCGTACGGCGCTGAGTCCGAGGATATTCTGCAGATACAGTGGAAGCAGGAAGATACCGACAAAAAGCGCTGTGTTGATGATTGAACTAATGACGAGACTCATGGAAAACATGTAGTTTTTGAGTACTCGAAGTTCAATGATTGGCGACTTCGTGGTAAGCTCCACAATCACAAGCAAAATCAGACAAATCACACCGAGGGCCACAAAGCCCGTGACCAGCAGAGAGTGCCAACCGTGATCCGGAACATTGTTAAATCCGTACAACAGACTAAAGAAGCCGACGGTCGAGAGCATAAAGCCCCAGATGTCGAGCTTGTTTTTGACCTCATGCGAGAATTCGTGCATCATCGTGGCCCCGAGCAACAGCGCGATGATACCAATTGGAACGTTGATGTAAAAAATCAGCCGCCAGCTTGAGTACTCGACAAGATAACCACTGAGTGCTGGACCGAAAGCAGGTGCTGCCATGATGGCCACACCAAAGACACCCATGACTAACCCGCGCCGATCCGGTGGGAATATTCGGTAAATCATTGCCATCGCCACGGGCATCATAAACCCGCCGCCAAGTGCCTGAACGACCCGGAATCCAATGATGCTTCCCACATTCCAGGCCATACCGCACAGGGCAGAACCAAGCGTGAACATGAACAAGGAAAACAAGAACAGTTTTTTGGCACCAAAGCGGTCTGCCATCCAGCCAGAAATCGGGACAAGTACGCCGATGACAAGCATGTAGGCAGTTAATACCCATTGAATCTGGTTCGTGGTGGCGTGCAGGTCCGATTCCATCGTCGGAATTGCAACGTTGACGACGCCCATGTCGAGGACCGCCATGAAAACCCCAAGCACGATAATGGCAACCTGCACATAGGGAGCTTTCATACGGTACATCTCATACATGTGTGCGTCTCCGAGTTGTTTGCCGTTCTCATCTGTCACAATCTTTCACCTCCGGACGGACTTGCTCGAAGCTCAACAGGTCTAGTATACCGCGTATTCTCGACAGAACATATGGGATCACACTTTAGACTCGAAATTTTTTGATGGAAAAACAAACGTTCGTTGTAAAGTCATTCTGGATTGACTTTATCAGTGTTGACTTTGTCTGTGTTAACCGCGGCGCTGATGACTTCGTTGTCCGTGTCGACCTTGTCCGTGTCGACCTTGTCCGTGCCGACCTTGTCAGTGTTGATTTCACCGGCGAGCATATGCGCCTCCGGTTTCGGAATGTCATCAAAGTAGTGCTGTGCAAACTCAGCAAATGCACTCACGACCTTTGGTTGAAATCCCGAGCTCTGAGTGACAACGTACAAGCTTCGGCGGATTGGCATTCCAGAAAAATGAATCGGTTGCAACATCCCTAAGCTGAGTTCGGTCTGCACGGTCCAAATGGACAGCACGCTGATACCCAGGCCGGCCCGGACCGCTTCTTTAATCGCTTGCGTGCTGCTAAACGTCATTGTGCGCCGTGGTGAAATTTGATACTGCTGAAGCACGTTGTCGGTGACACTTCGTGTACCCGAACCTTCTTCACGTACCAGCCAGCATTCCTCTGCGATGTCCGATGCGGTGGCGGCTTCTGTCTCGATCAGACGATGATTCTGACTTCCCACTAAGATCAAGGTGTCTTCGCCAAGCGTCTCTGTCTGCACATCAGGTCCAGCGTAATGCCCTTCTACGAACCCAAGGTCAAGCTGGCGACTGCTGACGAGCGATCCGATATGCTGCGTGTTACCGATCTCAATGTCAGGCACGACATTGGGATAGACGCGGCAAAATTCGGCAAGGATTCCTGGCAGCATGTACTCACCAATGCTATAGCTTGCGCCGATCCGAAGCGGCCCCCCGATCGTATTTGACAGGTCATCGACCAGCCGTCGCATCGAGTCCTCAATGCCCACCATACGTAAAGCATGATCGTGTACAATTTCACCTGCTCTTGTCAGCCTCACCATTCGGTTGGTCCGCTCAATCAGGCAAGCATCTAAGTCCTGTTCGAGAGCGCGAATATGTTGACTGACGGCAGGCTGTGTCATGTGCAACGACTCGGCAGCCCTGGTAAAGTTACCGTATTCGACGACAGACAAAAACACTTTCAGCGCCTCATTCACAGGCTGCCCACCTTTCAACAGCGCTCATCGGCGCTTAGATAGCCTTGTCATAATATCCTGAACCACGTTCTTTGCTGCATCCGCCCGCCCCAAATCCTGTGCAGCACGTGCAGCCCTTTGGCTGTTTTCCGACTGAGACAAAAACGTTGCTGCCGCTTCAAATTCATGCATGTTGTTGGCAATCTTGCCGGCACCAAAACGAGTAACCCACCTTGCGTTGTCCAATTCCTGGCCCAGCGGCGGCCGGTAAAACAACATTGGACAGCCGCTTGCGAGGCATTCTGCGACAGTCACTCCGCCTGGCTTGATGACTGCGAATGCGGCGGACTGTAAAAGCGGCGCGACTTCTTCCACGAACGGCAGCGCGACAAGATCTGGTTTATCTGCAGATAGTTCCTCGACGAGACTTCGCATCGCTTCATTTCGACCGCACATGACAATTACATCCCGACCGTTGCGTCGTTCGTAGAGGGTTGTGAGCACTTGTGTCAGCCCGCTGAAGACACCCCTGCCGCCTGTCGCCACCAGGATATGACCATTCGCGCGAGGTCCCTGTTTCATGAACTGCTCCCGAAGAGGGATCCCGCTGACGACAAAATCGGCGTCGTCCTTGGAGCTCTTGGCTAATTTCTTAGCGTCGGACAAAAAGCTGTCGTGGGGAAGATAATAAACATCCGTATTCGGACAGAACCAGCGGGAGTGTGTGCTGAAGTCAGTCAAAACGACTCCGGATACAGGACGCTTCGCCCGATGGTTAACGTCGGTCGGCAATAGCTGTCCCTCAGACAGCACGTCCGAATCATCATCAGACCAAGGGGCCGAATCAGAAGAGTCCGAATCACAAGAGTCCGAGGTCTTCAGATTGACGAGAGTGTGTTCAGGAAACAACTGCAGGACAGCATCAGGGGAAAATTCAGCGATGGCAGCCTCAGCAGTCTGTCGAGCACCAATAGACAGCATGCGCCACAAAAATGAGTTGTTTGGCAGGCGCCGAGTCCAGATGTAACTGAACCCGTACATGTGCGGCAAATAACGCGTTGTCAGTTCGAACGACGCTTCGTTCAACTTGGCAAACTTCGGATGTGCACTGCGCATGCAATCAATTTCCTTGACCTCGACACCCTCCCGCTCAAATGCGGCACGAAGGGCACTTGCCACCTGCCGGTGGCCATCCCCGAAATGAGCCACAAACAACAGCACGCGGATAGTCATGGTCAGGACTTTGCTGCGCCGGTTCCATCCGGTGCATGCAATTGAACGAGTTTTTGTTTGGAAATCGCAACGACTCGGGGTACGAAGGTGTCGGCATGGTTCTTTAAGAGGTCGGCAGCCCGGGGATTCACTGCCCGAAACACCAATTGCAGATAACGAGTAAAGATAATCTCACTCCATCGCCAGTAAAAGGGGAACGTGGAAAAGCCAAAGCGCTCGACGCTGCGGTGGATAAAAGTCGTTCCGTAGAGAACCTGTTCCCGTTCATACTCCTCACTGCTGACATGTTTTACAAGCGCAGGAAACGATCGTTTGGCTTCCGCGATGAGTTTAACAGCCACCCGAACCATACTTGTTTCTTGACTCAAGATCTGGGCCAGCAGTTCATTGTTCATATGTAATTCAATCACCGGATCGAATGCGTGCACCTCAACACCGTCAACTGTGAACGGATGGCCCATATACCGCCGCTTCGCGACGTGAAACAGGTACTCCTCGCCATCGTCACTTAGATTTTGTACGTGTGCCGCAACATTAAACACACGTTCCCAGGCCATCCACAGCTTACGATATGTCTCCCCGGCCATGCTCCCATCCCTTCAATGCCAACGATGTCACTTTCTCATGCGGTAACGCCGGTGTATAGAAAAACCCACGACCCAGAAGGCAGCGAGTGCCACAAAGCCAAAGACAATCGCGATCGTGAATTTCGAGGTAATTCCAAGGAATACAAGTGCTGCACCTACATAATACGGGATCAGTGAGACGCCTGCAGTCCAGACGTACGCCCAAAATCCAATCGATGGTAAAATCCCGGCAACATAACTCACAGCAAAACCAGGCAACGGCAACAGACGGGCAACCAAAAGTCCCAGACTGCCTTTGCGTTTCACCCACTCGTCAATCTCTACAAATGTGCTCTGGCTGGCAAAGCGCCGCAACGCCGCCTGACCGTATGTGCGAGCAACGGGAAAGATGATGACGGTGCTCAGCACCGCACCGAACCAAGAATAAAAGACACCCCACCAAACACCATAGACTTTCAGGTAGATGATGAGCAGACCTTCAGAGGGGATCGGTGTCAAACAAACGACAAACATCAGCAACACGGCAAGGATGATTCCTGCCGTTCCCCAATTGCGGACTGTATTTGTAATCACGCCTGACCGATCCAGATACAGGACACCAAGGGCTAACAGCAAGACAAATCCGTAAACAATCAGAGTGCGAATGCCTCCGACTGCTCGGAACAATGCCCGCCAGTTAATTTCCATGTTCCACGCAGGGATCGCAAACTCCCCCATCCAAGACGCTTGTTTAACGCCAAGTTCGGCTCCAAGCCGCCCATCAAGCCCGCTGGCCCTGCCGCATGATTAGGCATAACACCCAAAGCCAAAAACACTCCGTACTCCAGCGTATCAATGCTAGTTTACACTATCTTTTTTATCTGTGCAGTGGAACTTGTGCGAGCTGCAACATACGAACATGATATTCAAACAGAAACTCGAACGCCTCTAAGTGTCGTTTTGCATCAAAAGGTTTCCTTCCAAACGCGTAGATTCCGTGATTTCGAACAAGAACACCCGGCACGCCGGCCACAGCCGCCTCACCCACCGCTTGTCCAAGGAGCTGTAAATCTGCATGGTTTTCTACAATCGGCAGTGTAATCTTTGCATCAGGCTCCCAGTGGCCCAGTGCTTTTAATAGTTCGTGGTCCGCGAACTCTACATGTCCTTGATTGAAATAGAGCTGTGAAACCATATTGTTATAAACGGTGTGTACGTGCAGAACTGAGCCGCACTCCTCTGACGCGTAAAGCTTTTGATGAACGATCGTCTCTGCGGAAGGACGATATCGGGTCTCTTCCAAAACGGTGCCGTCAAGGTCCAGCAACAACACGTCTGTCGCCTGCAGCGCCCCTTTGTCCACGCCGCTTGGCGTAATGCAGAAGTCGGTGGTACCGTCCACACGAACGCTAAGGTTCCCGCTCGTGGCAGGCATCCAACCGCGGCCTGACAGGTCCACAGCGAGCTTCGCAACTGCTTGTTTTGCTTCGAGAATCGCTTGATTAGAGGTCACTCTGGTTTTGCACCTCCCGGTCGAGAATTGGAATGATCTCGGATAATGATTTAAACGGCCAGTACGAGATGCCTTGTTCGTCGCAGGCCCGCCGTAAACGGTCACGCGCGAACACGTAGTCGGCTTCCGCAGCCGCCTTTAAGTCCGTTACACCATCACCGATGACAACCTCTGCCTGAATCTGCGAACGAAACTGCCTCAGTACACTCGGCTTACACAAACCACAACCGCCATCGCAAGCTGCATCGCATTCGACCATCCAACGAATGGCGAGATGCTCACCGGTATCGTCAAGGTGATTGCAAAACACCTTGATGGAGTCTCGGTACGGCTCCACCACCGGATCGACAAACACATCGAGTCCACCGCTGACAACGGCGAACATCCACCCACGCGAGATACATCCTTGGACCAATTCGTCAAAACCGTCGCGAATCACGGTCAAGCTCCTCGTGTAATCAATGATGTCCGGGAGCCTGGATGACGGGATGGAGTGGAAGATGGCTTCGACGCCGCTTTTAATACTCAGTTCTCGCCGCTGAACGCGGTCTACGATGGCGCGCCCAGTTTGCCCTGCAAACTCGTTGGCGATCGAGGTAATCAGATCACTCTTCGAAATCGTTCCGTCAAAATCACAAAAAATGCCGATTGGAACCTGGTTCATGATGGCTGCCCCCACTTCTTGAGCGCCGCTTTGAGGGCTGCATTGCCGTTTGCTGCCTGCTCGAGGGATACGCCTGCAACAGTGGCCTCAATCGACGCCATAAACGCCGCTGCACCGTCCGTCGCACCACCTGGGTGACCGTGGATAGCACCACCTGCGTTGACGATGCAATCGACACCGAGATCGGAAACAAGCTTGGGAACCAAGCCGGGGAAGATTCCAGCAGATGGCGCTGGCAGAACCTCTTTGTGCACACTCGGGGTTCGCAAGGCGTCGACGAGCCGCAGCCCCTCAGCTCGTGAAAGCGTAACGGTGCCGTACGGAGACGGGTAGATCACAATATCGGCCCCAGCTAATCTCATCAGGCTCCCAAGCACGATGTCCGCGGCTATACCGTGGGTGTCGGATCCATACAAAGCGCCAGAAACTGCGGGATGGACCATCAAAGGAACGGTCACATCGGGATCGGCCGCTAGCTCGGCGAGGACATCGTATCCGTAAGCCACAGCGTTCACGAGCAGGGCTCCTGCCCCCAATTCAGCCAAACGACGCGCCCTGTCAAACAGTTGGCGCACGGGGCCGGTCAGGTTGACCGCGTAGCTGACACGCTGGCCTGTCTCTGCCTGCAGCTGTCTCGCTGCCTCCGTAAACGCTGCTACGCGCGCCTCTGGCGTTGCATACTGTTCGGAGAAGAAGATTTCATCATCCTTGATCAGGTCTGCCCCGCCCCGCGCCTGTTCCAAGAAGGCCTTCGTCAAGTCAGACACATCTCTGCCTACGCAGGCTTTAAAAATACTCATCAAAAGCGGCCGATCATAGATTTTGAGGCGATCCCGAATACCGCTCACACCGAATTTTGGGCCGCTGAATCTTTCAGCTAGTGCATCTGGTATTTGGAGTGCTATGAGCCGAATTTCCCCGTCCATGGATAGCTTTCCAAACACCGTCGTTAAAATGGAAGTGATAGTGTTGTTGAAATTGTCTATCGGGTATCCGATGGAGATATCCGCAATGACTGTGTCCAATGCGGCGTGGCCTCTGTCAACGGGATCCCCAACGGATGCGTCTGAGCTTGGTGCTTCTGATGTATCTAGTACACGAATGTCTTCCACAGTTCCGCAATGCCGTAAGACTGCGGACTGCTTCATGGCTGGCAAGTCTGTCCAACTTCCTACTGTCAGTCCGACAGCAATACCTTCTGCGCGCTTTGATAGGTTTTCCTGTTTATCACGAACTCGATACGTTGCAATTACATGTGTAAGTGCACGATCTCCCGTATTGGTGTTCTTCATAGCGTGCTTCCACCTCACAAAAAGGCGATCCGGTTGCGGCCTCAGAGTCTCCGAAATCACCGGATCGCATACATTTTCCTCTTGATTGCGAGTGCAAGTTTGAATAGTGTTACTATACAAATGCATCTTATTGGTTGTCAAACAAAGTGTCCTGTTGCGATAACGAACTTGAAGCAACCAATTATACGCATACTACACCTGATTTAAGGGGATGAATCAATTGGCACAAATCAACATTCGAAACACGGGAGAAACCATCAGCGGCTTCGCAGAAGTCAGTGCATTTCTGGACAAGCAAGGCGTCTTATACGAGCACTGGGACACAAACCAATTGCCCTCGCACCTGCAAGATAAATTCAACCTGAGTGATGCCGATAAGGAGGAAATCCTCTCGAGCTTCAACGGTGACATCACCCGTTTGGCCGGAGCACGCGGATATGTTAAGTGGGACGTCATCGCTCTGTCTGACTCGACCCCTGACCTTGACGCGCTCTTAAAGAAGTTCGAACAAGTCCATACCCACACCGAAGACGAAGTGCGTGCCATTGCGGCGGGCAGCGGGATTTTTGTGATCAAGGGATCCGATGATGTCGGGTACTTCGATGTTGTTCTCGAGGCAGGCGACGTCATTTCCGTGCCTGAGAACAACCCTCACTTTTTCACCTTGACCAGTGAGCGGAAAGTCGTTGCCGTTCGCCTGTTCATCGATCCGTCTGGCTGGGTGGCTCACCCGTTTGCAGACCCCGCTTTTTCGTAAGGATTTTTGTAGGCATCTTTGTAGGCATCTTTGTAGGCATCAGTGGTCGGCGGTGTCGTAAAGCATTGTCGTAAAGCATTTTGTGCAAAGGAGGTCACCAATGGCGGCCAATCATCTGCGCTTTTCCAAAGTAATTGACGCACTGCCCGCCACCGTTCCGTTCGTCGCACCCGAGGCACTTGAGCGGCAATCAGGAAAGCCGATTGAGCTGCGACTCGGTGCGAACGAAAGTCCGTTTGGCATCTCGCCGAAGGCTATGGAGGCCATCCGAGCCGAGGCTGCAATGGGAAATTTCTACGGCGATCCGGAAAGTCTCGAACTGCGCACGGCACTGGCTGCGAAACACGGCATCAGCCTCAATCAGATGGCTGTGGGAAGCGGGATCGACGAAATTTTGGGTTGGATTACCCGCGCCTTTCTCGATCCTGGGGACACGGTCGTGACTTCCCTCGGCGGATACCCGACGTTCAACTATCACGTCACAAGTTTTGGCGGCAAACTGCATTTCGTCCCGTATACAGCCGAGTGGAAGAACGACTTGGCTGGTCTGTCTCAAGCAGCCCGTGAGACCCATGCGCGCCTTGTTTACCTGGCGAACCCCGACAACCCGACCGGAACCTTTTATTCGGCACAGGCGGTGATGGAGTTCATCGAGTCTCTCCCCAAAGACGCGGTATTGATCCTGGATGAGGCTTACATCGAATTTGCGGATCAGAGTGAAGTGCTGCCGCTTTCGCCCGTGATGGACCGAGTCATTCGCTTGCGGACTTTCTCGAAGGCATACGGAATGGCGGGACTTCGGATCGGGTATGCGATTTCAGGACCAGAAATCATCGCCGTGTTTGACAAGTTCCGCAACCATTTTGGCGTCAATCGGGTGGCACAAGCCGGAGCTTTGGCGGCACTCGAGGACACGGAGTTTCTGGAGATGGTTGTCGAGCAGACGAGGGTCGGCCGGGCCGATCTGGCAATGGCTGCGGAACGCCACGGACACTTCGCGATCCCATCATCGACGAACTTCCTGCTGACCCACGTGGGCAGTGATGCGAGATCGAGCCAAATGGTCGATGAACTGCTAGTCCGCGGCGTGTTCATCCGCAAACCTGGGATCCTCCCGCTTAGCGAATGTATCCGTATCACAATTGGCACTCCGACTCAGCACGCGAAACTCCTGCGTGCACTCGATGAGGTGTGGTGACAGCCGACCAGCTGCCCGCTTATGTGGCCTGTGCCGGGTGTGGGCCAAACGGGATCGGCAAAGTCAGCTTAAGTCGGTCTCAGCCCCTTAGCACGACATTTTCCTCCACTTTAGTCGCTGAGACCGACTTAACTATGCGGCTCCATGGTCGTTAAGTCGCTGGGACCGACTTAGCTCGGCTCAAATGCTTCGGCAGCACCAGCTTAAGTCGGTCTCAGCCCCTTAGCACGACATTTTCCTCCACTTTAGTCGCTGAGACCGACTTAACTATGCGGCTCCACGGTCGTTAAGTCGCCGACACCGACTTAGCTCGGCTCAAATACTTCGGCAGCACCAGCTTAAGTCGGTCTCAGCCCCTTAGCACGACATTTTCCTCCACTTTAGTCGCTGAGACCGACTTAACTATGCGGCTCCACGGTCGTTAAGTCGCTGGGACCCACTTAGCTATGCGACTCCATGGTCGTTAAGTCGCCGACACCGACTTAACTATGCGGCTCCATGGTCGTTAAGTCGCCGACACCGACTTAGCTCGGGCGTGTGGCATTGACATCGAGATCGTCCGGTCATGAGGGCCTTCAAAAACGCCTCCAAAGCTCGCGTTTTCGCGACAAATTCAGCAAAAAAGATCAGATCTATTTTGGTCCCCCGATCGCTCCTCCTTCAATCCATGAGAGCAACCCCGAAATAGATCTGATCACTGGTCTCGAAACATAGAATCTCTTGTCGCGATCCGTCGATCAGCCGAGCGCCTTCGCCAGTGATTTTTCCGTTATATCCCAGTGTGTAGCTTGCCAAGCTACTTCTCCGTTCTGGAGCAAAATTGCTTGCGGAGACTGGTGTCGAACATGTAAATCTTCGGCGATAGCATTCGACACGGTTCGAGACTCAATCACCTTGACCATCACGTAGTCCGCTTTGCCCGTCTCATCGTTGTTCACGAAGGTTTGCACCGCTCTCCATGCTGCAGCGCTGATGGGACAGGTTGTACTATGTTTCATAATCAGAACCTTTTGTCCGCCGTTATCTGTGTGCAGTGCTTGCCATTCCTCAACGGTTTTCAACTCACGAATTGTAGCCATATTTTCTTCCTCCTGCAGGATATCTTCGGTCTTTGACCGATCTTGCGATGCTGACTTAGAAGTATACTCCTCTTTTTGACGATCCGTAACGACTGACTCCGTAGACCGGCAGACATGAATCCCATCCACTGCCACCCGTTCCACACAGGGCGCGATCCGCTGCTACACTGCACCACCCTCAGTCTCCTCCGGTGCTACACCACAGCACCCTCAGTGCCGTTCAATGTCACCCCGCCAGACATTGAATCCCCTCTGCCGTCAGTGTTTGACGCAGCATTTGTGCGAGTTCCATTGCATGTGCGCCGTCTCCGTGGAGACAGACCGTGTCTGCAACAATTTGAATCTCTCCGCCCCCCACTGTTCGCACTGTCTGCTCCTTCACCATTTTGAGCACTTGTGTCACTGCTTCTGAGACATCTGTAATCAAGGCTCCCGCCTGGTCTCGAGGTGTCAAACTCCCATCCGGCTGATAGGTTCTATCAGCAAACACTTCACTCGCCGTGGTAAGACCGGCCGCTTTCCCTGCTTCAATCAGTTGACTCCCGGATAGACCGAACAACACCAAATTTCTATCGACATCTTGAACGGCCCTCGCAATGGCATCTGCGACGGTTCTGTCTTTGGCAGCCATATTGTACAGTGCTCCGTGCGGCTTAACGTGGTGCAATACCGCGCCTTCTGCCAAAGCAAATCCGAGCAACGCTCCAATCTGGTAGACCACCATATCGTGTACCTCATCTGCGGATACCGACATCGTGCGCCGCCCAAAGCCGACAAGGTCGGGTAATCCAGGATGCACACCAATTGCCACCCCATTTTCCACACAAATGGCAACTGTCCTTTTCATGACACTCGGGTCTCCTCCGTGGAATCCACAGGCGATGTTCGCTGAAGTTACATACTGTAGGACTTGTTGATCATTGCCAAGATGATAGTGCCCAAAGCTTTCTCCTAAATCGCAATTGAGATCGATCCGATAACTCATCACAACCTGCCCCCCATCAGCCTCACCGCAGTTTTAACTTGTTTCGCAACCTCTTGCTGCTCCCGAAGTAACTTTTGTGCCGTTTCTGCATCGATCCAGTGAAACCTTACTTGATGACCCGGTCGTAATTGTGCCAGAAGGGGTCTATCCACGGTCGCGACCACCCCGATCCGTGGATATCCTCCGGTTGTTTGTCGCTCTGCCATCAAAATGACAGGCTGGCCGCTTGGCGGTACCTGAACTGTGCCAAATGATACAGCGCTCGACCAAAGGTGTCTGCTGTGCGTTCGGGATATCGGCGTCCCTGCCAGCCGATATCCCATCCGATTCGAATCCTGGGATATCTGATAGGGTCTGTCCGTGAAGTCTACGAGGTCACCTTCGGAAAACCAGTCCGCTTCGGGCCCTTTGATGACTCGCACGGTTACGACGCGGCTGTCATCTGCCGAAGTTCCGTGGTCTGTGAAACGACTCCCTCCAGCCACGGAAAACGCTTCGGCACTGTGTGAAGTCCATCTGGTCTGCCACGAGGTCCATCTCACTTGCCACCTAGACACCCAGGCATGCGTACTGGTTTGTTGCATGGACACCGTCCTTAGTTTCGATTCCACGTTCGCAATCCAAGCAGGGGAGCCACTTTGAAGAAGGTCACCTGCGCGAAGAGGACGCCCTTCATACCCTCCGAGTTTCCCGTGAACATGCGTGCTTCGGCTCCCGAGCACATTTGGCACCTGAATGCCGCCTGCAACCGCCAAGTACGTTCGCGCGCCCTGTTTCGCTCGGCCAAACGAGAGCACAGCTCCCTTCGCAACCCGGATCAAACGATTTGTCGGCAGGTAGATGCCGTCCACCTTGGCCTCCATGTCCGCTCCGCAAAGTGCAATCCAACTCTCCGTGTTGAATTCGAGGACAGGGCCAATCCAGGTCATCTCCAAGACAGCAGCGTCCTCGTCGTTGCCCAGAATGGTGTTGGCCATGGCGGCACTCATTGGATCCATTGCTCCACCTGGACTGACGCCAAGGTGTTCATAGCCGTACCGCCCTTGATCTTGGACCGTCGTCAGCAGACCAGGCTTGATGACTTCAATCGTAGACGGGCTAGCTGGGGGATTTTGCGAGCACTCCGATGGACCCTCCACACGCACATCACCACTACCATCTCGCGGGCCCGCCGATGGACCCTCCACACGCACATCACGACTGCCCTCCGGACTTTCCATCACCTTGAGATTCAGGTATTCAGCATCGCTGATGGGTCGAAACCGAACCTCGTCGCCAGACTGTAGGACGCTCGGCTGAGCAGCCAGCGGATCGAACAAACGTATCGGAGTCCGGCCAATCAGCTGCCAGCCGCCGGGGCTGTCATTCGGGTATACACCGGTTTGTGCACCTGCCACGCCAACCGATCCAGCCGGGATATTCACCCTCGGCGTTGAACGCCTTGGCATCGCGATCCGCTCGTCCATCCCCCCAAGGTACGGGAACCCCGGTGCAAAGCCAATCATGTAGACCGTGTACCGTTGCGAGCTGTGGATGGAGATGACCTCATCTTCCGTCAACGATGCATAATCCGCCACCTCAGCCAAGTCAGGACCGTATTCTCCCCCGTAGCACACAGGGATCTCCACGGTTCTCGCTGCTTCCTGCACATACGGGGTCAGACCGTTGACTTCCCTGCGCAGGTATTCCGTCATATGCAGCTGATGAGCGGTCATCGGATCGTAAAAGACTGTGACACTGGTGTAGCCTGGCACAACCGTCACAATGCCGTGAGACCCCCGCAAGTGATGGAACCGACGGTACGCAGCCTGCACCAAGGGATACGCTTCGCTGATGTCGCGATCTGCAAATTCGATGACCACCGCACTGTCCCCGAGCGTGTGGAACCGTGGTTCGTTTGGATTCAGGACGAGGGCCTCCTCTCGACAACCTCAACACCTACGCCGATGTTTTGAATACGCGAGAAAAAGTCGGGACAGGTTTTCGATACGCAGCCTGGATCCTCCAACTCGATCCCTGGAATCACAGCCCCAATGAGCGCCATCGACATGGCCACCCGGTGGTCATCGAAGGTTGCAAGACGAGCCGGACTGACTAAACCGGGCGTTACCGTGAAGCCGTCCTCCATTTCCGTCATTTGAACTCCCAGCCGTTCCAGACAAGCGTGCAGCGCGGCGATCCGATCAGACTCATGCTTTCGGATGTGCCCGACATCCGTCACCGTCACCGGCCCGTCTGCGAACACGGCGAGGGCGCCGACAGTCAGTGCTTGATCGCTGAACTCATGCAGACTCACAGAAAATCCGCCACGCAGTTGCTGAGGACCATGCACCTCGGTCCACCCTGCCCCGCGCACAACGCGGGCACCCATGCGTTCCAGAACATCAAGCAAAGCAATGTCCGGTTGAGTCGTACGCGCGTCCAGATTCACAACGCGAATCCTTCCCCTGGTGAGTGCCGCCAGCGCAAAAAAGTAGCCTGCTGTGGATGCGTCCGCTTCAAGGGTGACTGTTTCTGGTCTGTAGCGCTGCGGAGAGACCCTAAAGCCGATTCCTCTCTCATCCGCTACACGATCGACTTCAACACCAAACTCCCTCATCAGGCTGAGGGTTAAGTCGATGTAAGCGGGTTGGACCAGGTCGTTTTCAATGCGGATCGTCAGCGGAGACTGTGCAAGCGGCGCAGCCATCAATAGTCCGCTCAGGTACTGGCTCGAGACATTTCCTGGCACTTGAACCTCGCTTCCGTGAAATCCACGAGCGTTTAGCACAAACGGATAGTAGCCATCGCTGCCGAGATACTGAATGTCTGTCCCAAGTGCCCGGAGTGCATCAACCAGCGGGCCAACCGGCCTCTTTGACATCTGCTCGCTTGCGCGAAGAGTATAAGTACCAGTCCCAGCCGCAAGTGCAGGCGGTAAAAAGCGGGACAGTGTACCAGACGATCCGGTAAACACAGCTGCCTCTTGGTTGGCCCAGCGCCCCCCACATCCCCCGACTGTCACGGTTGTCCCGTTCACGCCAATCTGGATGCCGAGTGATTCGAGTGCCCCAATGCACCAATGAGAGTCGTCGCAGTGCAGGACACCGTGGACGACAGAAACCCTGCCGCTGTCTGCAACACTTCTGTCTGCAACACTTCTGTCTGCAACACTTCTGTCTGCAACACTGCTATCTGCAACACTGCTATCTGCAACACTGCTATCTGCAACACTTCTATCTGCAACATCGGGATTGGCATTCTCAAAAGGTGTCGTATCGGTAGACGCCAGTACTGTTGGATCGGAAAGGGCCGCGAGAATCAGAGCTCTGTTGGTCAGACTCTTGCTGCCAGAGATCTCGACGTCGCCTTGGAGAGGGTACGCTGATGGATGAAGGCGCACAGCTTTTGCTTTGAGGAACGGGTCTGACTCAATCTTCTGATTTGCATGCGGGTGAATGTCAGTCAAGCCGCGGGCTCCTTTCATAAATGGGTTGTTAAGGCCATACGCCACTGTTCTTTGGGCTCATCATACTACAGGTCACTCGCTGCGTCGAAGCCCTAGGGACGTTTTCCAATGCCGCGTTTCTTGAAGTTGTTTCTGCAAGCCTTTTATACACAGCCCCCGATCACGTTTCCAATCTTACCTTCTGGTTAGAAAGAACCGCCCGTCGCGTTGACAGCAAGTTCTAATATAAAAGAAACGGCAGTGTCTAATATCAAAGAAACGGGAGGGATCAAAGCTGACCAACGACGAACGTTCTATCACAACACATTATGAATCGAGCGCCGGACTCGAGGAGTCATTTCTAGACTTTTTACAAGGGCTTTGCCCCCGCTACGAAGTTCAGGATATCCTCTTTCCCTCCGCAACCCTTATTTTTATTTTGGAGTCCCCACATGTCCAAGAATTGCAGTTTGGGGCCCCGGTATCAGGTTTGTCTGGTGCCACCATGACGCGTCATCTGTTTGGCGCAGACTACGCCAAGTTTCCACTTGGGCGGCTGGTGAAAGAGAGCCCTCGTGAATCAGCTGATGCATCCGCTCGTGAATTCACGGATGAATCCATCGGACCCCAGTTGAATCGTATCGGCCTGATTAATGTGTGTAACGTGCCCCTCCAGAGCAGTGCGTACCAAAACCAATCCCTAGTTCAAACGCATCAAGTTTGGTTTGACGCCATGTCTGCCGTACGCACGGACAACCAAAGAGACCGTGCCAGCAACCCGTATTGTCAAGCAGTGCAGTCCATACTCGTTTCCTCACTCCGTGACAAACTCGAAAGCTTGAAGGACCGGCCGTGCACTATTGTCCCCTGCGGTCGCTTTGCACAAAAGTTTTTCCGTCTCACGGGACAGGAAAGTTCAAACTGGAATGTCATTCACGATGTGCCGCACCCCTCCTACAACTCTTGGGACAGGCCTAGGTATCAAAGTGTGATCGATGCGGTCAGCAGTGCACTAAGTTCGGCAGATGGTCCGTGACTTATCTATAAATCCCCCAATCGGACGATGCATCTCCTCGAGCGATACTTGAAAATAGAGTCAAGACGGGGGTGTTCACATGGAGAGAATTGTCGTAGCAGTGGACGGCTCAGAAACCCGAAAGCTTGTCAGCATGGTAAACACGTTAATGGACCGTTTTGAGGAAGCCGAGCTCATTGCCATCTACGTGAGCCCAGCAGAAACCCTTCGCTTCGGAAACGTGCCGGAACACTATGAACAAGCACTGGTGGAACGACTGAGAGAACATGTTACACACACCTTGTGGCATCGCTTAGGCAATCGAGTACAGTTTTATAACGAGCGCGGGCACCCGGTGCATACAATATGTCGAGCTGCGGTCAAGCTCGGGGCAAATTTAATTGTGATTGGGAGCCATACTCAAGGTGCTGTTGATAGAATGTTGCTAGGCAGCACCAGCCAAGGAGTTGTGCATCGATCTGAAATTCCGGTGTTGGTTGTAAAAGAATCGTAGTGGTCACTATAACAAAGACATGGTTGGAAAAACGCTCTTGACGACCCGTAACGAGGAGTGAATCATGGTGCGAATTGAATGTGACAGTAAAGCGCTGCAGTGGTTTAAATCAGAACTAGGTGTAAACAGTGGGGACGCCATTCGTTTTTTCGTTAAGTACGGGGGCGAAAGCGTTGTACAACCTGGATTTTCTCTCGGCATCAGCCTCGAGCCGCCGAAGAATGTCGTCGCTGCTGCCGAAATCGACGGCATTACCCTGTTTGTCAGAGATGAAGATGCTTGGTATTTTGACGGAAAGAATCTCTCGATTACCCAGGTTGCAGATGACGTCGAGTACATGGTCGTCTAATTACAGAAACCGTTCAGTTCTTTTACTGGCTTATCGAGATATGAGTTAGGGCCCCGTCGTCTTGACGGGGCCCTAAGTATTGCAGAATCATGGCACTCTGATTGTTAGTCTCCCGATGCCCGCAGAGCCTGTGGGACATATGCGCAACTGGGATCACTCTCGAGATAATCGCCTGTCAGTGCATACGCACGCGCTCTTGAACCACCGCAGACGTTTCTGAACTCGCAAACCCCGCACTTTCCTTTTAACTGATTGGTGTCGCGAAGGGCCTTGAACAATGGCGACTCCCGATATAAATCTGCCAGTGCCTGCTCCCTGACATTCCCTGCTGCAACAGGGAGAAAACCGCTTGGGTAGACTTCCCCCGTATGCGAGATAAACACGAAGCCATTACCATCGTTCACGCCGCGTCCAGACCGCAGCGGATCCTTACCGATACTGAATCCTCTGTTGGCCGGAGCCGCACCGGTTTCTTTGGCGCGATGCTCAATCACGATCCGACGGTAGTGCGGAGCTGCTGTCGTCTTGACGTCAAAGGTGCTGTTCTTGGCACGTTCATACAGCCAATTCATCACAGCTTCGTGTTCCTCAGCCGTAACCATATCCTTTGTCCTTGCACGGCCCGTTGGGACCAGGAAGAAGACGCTCCACAGCACAGCCCCGTAAGACTCCACCACGCGGGCGATTTGCTCAAGGTCACCCAAGTTGTATCGGGTAACGGTGGTATTGATTTGGATGGGGATGCCTTGCTCCACCAGAATCTCTAATGCAGCCATCGTTCTGTCAAAAGAACCTTTGGTTCCGCGAAACTTATCGTGAATCTCGGCACGCGATCCATCGAGACTAAACGCCCATCGTTCGAGCCCAGCAGATTTCGCTGCGATAATCGCCTCTCGTGTCACCTTTGGCGTAGCACTTGGCGTAATGGAGACCTGCAGGCCGAGACTTCGACCGTACTGAATGAACTCGAAAAGGTCAGGACGTTCGAGCGGATCGCCGCCGGTAAAGACCAACAGTGGGTGGTCCATTTCTGCGACAGATCGAATCAACGCTCGACCTTCCTCTGTACTGAGCTCCCGCGGATCGCGATGTCGCTGTGCCTCTGCGCGACAGTGCAGACAATGCAACTGACAGGCACGGGTCACTTCCCAGATAACAATAAACGGGTTCTGTTGAAAGTCCCTTGCAACAAACCGCTCTGATGGTTGATTTATCATGGTTAACGCCTCCGACAATCTTCAAGACTTCATATGAATGAGTATCTTTATGATTACTGTCTTCAGCGTACACGTGACGAGCGGTATGTGCTGTGACATTCATCACCTCTGTCGTGTTTTCGCCCTATCTCTGCCCGGCAAGTTGGGGCCGGCGGACCTGCATCGTTCCAGTCTCGCGGTACCGTTCATGCCAGGAGAGTGCCTCTTCAAGGATGTGCGGTGTCTGGCCGCCTCTCTGTTCCGCACGTTCTACGTAGTCGATCATCGCGTCACGGTAGTCCGGGTGCACACACTTCTCAATCACTAGGCGCGAACGTTCGCGTGGTGCCAATCCTCGAAGGTCAGCGAGTCCTTGCTCTGTGACCAGGATGTCTACGTCATGCTCGGTGTGATCCACATGCGAGACCATCGGCACAATAGAGGAGATTCTTCCGCCTTTGGCCGTCGATTTCGTCACGAACACAGATAAGAGCGCGTTTCTGGCAAAGTCCCCCGAACCGCCAATGCCGTTCATGATGTGCGTTCCGCCGACGTGCGTTGAGTTCACATTGCCGTAAATATCGGCTTCGAGCGCCGTGTTCATCGCAATGATTCCGAGACGACGAATGAGTTCAGGATGATTCGAGATCTCCTGTGGACGGAGAATGATTTTGTCTTTGTATTCATGCAATCGACGCATCACATCTGATGCATGTTCCGGCGTGACCGTGATCGCGCAACCGGATGCGAAGCGAAGCACCCCACTGTCAAGGAGCTCAAACACTGAGTCCTGCAAAACCTCGGAGTACATCGTCAAATCTCGGAAACTGGCGTGCTTTAGTCCGCTGAGAACAGCGTTTGATACCGCACCGACGCCCGATTGCAGAGGATACAGTTCCGGTGGCATTTGCCCCGTCTTCACCTGATACTCAAAGAAATCAAGCAGATGCTCAGCAATCCGGTCTGTCTCTTCGTCCCCCGGAACCATATCGACAAAGTGGTCGACCCTGTCTGTCAGGACGATACCGACAATCTTGTCCGGATCAACAGGAATGAACGTGGTGCCGATCCGCTGATCGACCTCTTGCAAGGGCAGCGGCTCACGGTGCGGACGAGCCCCTGGCAAGTAGATGTCGTGCATCCCTTCAAGAAGTGCAGATTGCCTCGTATTCAACTCAACAATGACCTTATCTGCCATAAGGGCAAATGTCGGTGAGTTGCCGACCGACGTCGATGGAATAATGCCGCCCTCTTCCGTGATTGCCACGGCCTCAATAATGGCTACGTCTAGTCTTCCTAACTGACCGGCCCTGATCATCTCTACGGTTAAACTCAAGTGCTGGTCGGTATACATCACTTCACCGCGGTTGATGGCGTCCCGCAGCAACCTGTCTGACTGGTAAGGCAAACGGCGCGTGACGATCCCGGCTTCGGCCAGTACCCTGTCGACCTCTTCAGCTACAGATGCACCTGTCCACAGTTGAATGTGCATCGGGGTACCAAGGCGTTTGCTTCGCTCGGCAAGCGCCATCGGAACCGCCTTTGCATCCCCTGCCCTAGTGAATCCGCTAATGCCGACGATCATTCCATCTTTGATGAACCCGGCAGCATCATCAGCTGACATAATACGTTCTTGGAGTTTTGGCATTCGGATGCGTGCTTCCATATCTGATTCCTCCCCGATTACTCCTAGCTCGTGTGTCTGCCTGATGCGCTTCGGGTCTGTATTTTGTACTCGGGCCTGATCTTCGCACTGCAGACATCTTTATCTATTTTAGTTTGCGCCTCTTGCATGAAGGGCGCTGAGAGATAACTCACAAACGGAAACAACATTTGGTGACTTCGTCGAACTTCTCTACACTTCAGCGAAGTTCTCTAGACTCATCAGCGAAGTTCTCTAGACTCAATGGAAAGCAGCGAGAATGCGGTCGTACTCTTCCTGCTTTAGGCCGCGCTCCATGCTCACGAGGGACTCAGACGGGTAACCGTAGACGGTGTCTTCGTAAGCCGTCTGTGCTGGGTCCTCGTAGACTACCCCGACCACAAGGTTGTTAGCCTCACTTACTCGGCGCATCGCCTCAAATCGATCCGCATTGTTGTAACCTTCGTCTTCATCGAGGTTTACGAGGCCCGTCTTGTAGAACTCATACGTGTTGACCTTGTTGAATGTCACGCACGGGCTGAACACGTTGACAAACGAGAATCCGCGATGGCGGATGGCCTTTTCAATCAACGTCGCAAGATGCTTTGTGTCACCAGAGAATCCCTGAGCGATAAAACCACAACGCTCCGAGAGGGCGAGTTGCAGCGGCTCAATCGGTTTCTCCACGGTTCCGTGCGGCGAGGTCTTCGTTGTCGATCCGATGTCACTCGTCGGTGATGCCTGCCCTGTGGTCAGGCCATAAATATGGTTATCCATCACGATGTATGTGATGTCCACATTCCGGCGCATCGCGTGGATGAAGTGTCCCATGCCGATGCCAAACCCATCCCCGTCACCGCCAGCCGCCATGACCGTCAAGTTCTTGTTGGCCAGTTTTACCGCCTGAGCAGTCGGTAATGACCTGCCGTGCAGAGAGTGCAATCCATAGCCGCCAAAGTGCTGCGACATTTTACCTGAACAGCCGATACCGGAGATGACCGCCACGTTCTCGGGCTCGAGTCCAAGCGACACTGCGGCACGCTGCATCGCATTTAAGACGCCAAAATCGCCGCAGCCTGGACACCAAGTAGGTTTTTCTGCTTTAAAATCCTTCATCGTAGACATTACTGCAGCACCCCCATCGGGAAGACTTGACCCGCGCGCTCGAGCACCTCGTGAAGATAGAGCGGATCGCCATTGTATTTCAGTCCGTTAAACAGGATGTCGTGGTAACCTGCTTCACGCCGAATGACATTGGCGAGTTGTCCTTGCTGATTCAATTCAACGACAAGTGCACGCTCCACCCCGCCCATAGCTGCTGCAAAATCCTCTTTGGGGAACGGAGCAACCCGTGAGAAGTGGATGTGTTTGACCTGCAGTCCACTCTGTGCGAGCTTTTGGCGTGCTTCTTCCAGCAGGCCATAGGTGCTGCCAAAACCGACAAGGGCGAACGGTGCATCTTTGATACCGTCCACAGTGACACCACTCTGGTGGGTAAAGTGCTGCAATTTCCGCATCCGCTTGTCAGCTTGTGCCTGGCGGATGTAGGTCTCTTCGACTTCAAGCCCAATGCCGTTATGCTCGTTGCCAAGTGCGACGTATCTCCCGTTTTTCTGCCCTGGCAGGCTGCGTGGGGAGACTCCGTCTTTCACGGTTTCGTCGTAACGAACAAATGCACCAGGTTCGAGCGCCAACAGAGCCTCGTCAGAGATCCGCTTGCCTGTGTCGGCCATTACTTTGTCGGCTGGAAACCGATCAATCGTTTGCGACGACATGCCCATGTACAAATCGGTCAGAACAATCACCGGCATTTGATACTTCTCTGCCAGGCTGAAAGCATCCGCCGTATAGAGGAAACACTCTTCGACAGTCCGAGGCGTCAAGACAATGCGCTGAATTTCCCCGTGTGTCCCGTACAGAGCTTCGTTTAAGTCGCTCTGTTCCGTCTTTGTCGGCAGACCTGTCGACGGCCCGCTGCGCTGCACATCCACAATGACCAACGGCGTCTCCGACATGCCTGCGAGACCGAGTGCTTCCATCATCAGTGAAAAACCAGGTCCTGAAGTCGATGTCATGGCTGGCACGCCGGAGAAGTTCGCCCCGATGGCCATGTTCACGGCAGCAATCTCATCTTCTGCCTGTACTACAATTCCGCCGTGCTTCGGCATCTCGTTGATAAGCCAGTACATGATCTCCGTCGCCGGCGTAATTGGATAGGCCGCAAGGAAGCGGCACCCGCCAGCCAGTGCTCCAAAACCTGCAGCTTGGTTGCCCGAGACGTAAAAATGCCGTTCGTCGGAAGGTACCACGCTCGGTTTAGGCATCGGAATGTGTGCCTTGTAATGCTCCTCGTAATACACATAGCCTTGCCGCACCGCTTCAAGGTTCGACTGGACGACTTTGGCGCCTTTCTTGCCAAACTTGTCTTCAATCACTGGGTGAAATAACTCTGGGTCCATATTGTGAATTGCCGCCGTAACCCCGATGGACACCATGTTTTTCATGATGGCACCACCTGCTTGTTTCGCGATCTCGGTGAGTGGCACCTGACAGAGGTTCACATCGCGATCGCCAGGCAGTTTTGCTTCGAATGCCGCACCGTCGTATATGACAACAGCACCGTCGGCGAGTTCCTGCCAGTTCTCATCAATGGTCGTCTGGTCAAAGGCAATCAGCACGTGTACCAGGTCTCCATGATGTCGAATCTGTTCATCAGCCACACGGATTTTGTAGTTTGTGTGGCCACCTTTGATGAGGGACATAAAGTGGCGGTACGTGAAGACGTAGTAACCCATTCGATGCAATGCGATGGCATAGATATCGCCTGTGCTGTCGATGCCTTCGCCCTGTTTGCCACCGATCTTCCAACCGCAGTCCTGCATGCGAAACCCTCCTCGAAACAGATGATAATCTGCGACAGACAGAGACATAAGCTCCAGACCAACCATTTCGATAGTGCTTACCTGCTAGACATACTAGTCAACATGGATGGCCAAGCTCTGTAAACGTTTTCTCTGTCCGCCTTAATACTCTGAATTCTAACATACTTTTGAAGATGCAACACAAAACAGTGCCTATTTTTTGATGAGAACAGTCTTAAATGTGGTTTTAAAGTTTCCCGAATGTGTGTATGAATACTGAATTTATAAGCATGTTCCTGTTTTATAACAGCGTTTCAATTCGATCGATACAGGCGAGAGTATCCGTGACAAACAGCCGACAATCGTCCACTTTATCAACGTGATCCCGTGGCCACCTGCGGTCGACTCAACGCTGTCTGATTGACCAGTACCTCCTAACGCTGTATCGTTGAACTATCAGTTATACGACATTTTGAGACTGTGAAGGGTGTGGTAGGCATGTTTTGGTTCCGACGCAGGTATTGCCCAGTACCAGCTCCATTGCGCCTGTTATTGTTGCTCTTTGGAATTAAATTCGTCGCAAAAAGCCGTCTGTCTGATGAAGACCGTGACGCGTACCGCGATAAGGCTCGGCGCTTCCGCACCAAGTTCCGGGAAGCCTTGGCTGTTTGGGACGAGGAGCCGGAAGATACCAAATCGGCTGAATAACCGCCTGCTGTAGATAGGAGATCTCGCTGTGTGGCGACAAATCACTCGGTCTTTACAGATTTTCCTCTTGGCGCTGTCGTTCTTGCGGGATTACCGCACAATCAAGCGACTGCGTAAAAAGCTGTCCGGTTCCATGCTCGAAGAAGCAGAAGCCCGCGTCTACGCCCGCTCAGGCGCGCGTGTTCGGCGGGCTGCTTTACGTCTGCAAGGGCTCATTGTCAAGGTTGGGCAGTTTCTCAGTGCGCGAGCAGATGTGTTGCCGCTCGCATTTACACGGGAGCTGACACAGTTGCAAGATGCTGTTCCAGGGGTTGCGTTCCGCAGGATACAGTCCGCCGTGGAATCGGAACTCGGTGCAAAGCTCGAGACGGTATTTTCTTCGTTCCGAGAAGAGCCGATTGCCGCTGCGTCGCTCGGACAGGTTCATGAGGCAGTGCTTCGAGACGGACAAGCTGTAGCTGTTAAAGTGCTGCGCCCCGGCATCGAGAGACTCGCAGAGATTGACCTTCGGGCCCTCCACCGAGTGGTGCAAGTCCTCTATCGTTTCACAAAGACAGGCAAGCGGCTCAGGGTCAATGAGATTTACGCAGAGTTTCGAAAAAATGTGCTCGAGGAACTTGACTACCGAACGGAAGCGGATCATCTAAAACGCTTCACAAAACAGTTCAGGGACAGACCAAACATCGTGGTTCCTCGCGTATATGAAGAGTTTGTTTCTCGCCGTGTGCTCGTCATGGAGTTTATGCGAGGTATCAAAATCACCGATCTCGAGGCGATGAAAACGGCAAATATTGACCCGCGGGGTGTCGTGAACATACTGGTCGATGCCTACCTGGAACAATTGCTGGCACACGGGTTTGTCCATCTCGATCCGCACCCCGGGAATCTCTTCGTCCTTTCCGATGGCAGACTTTGCTTCCTCGACTTTGGGATGATGGCGGATCTGCCTGCGTCTGAAGTTTCTTCCTTTGCACGGCTGGTTCGAGCTGCACTCCTGCGCGATCTCGATACGGTCGTCGAGTGCATGGACGAACTCGGCTTTTTGCAAGCCCATGCGGACCGTCGCTTTCTGAGACGAGCCCTCGGTGTCATCCTCGATCGGATCACGGGAATCCAGTTGCAGAAGGGCCCTGAACTCGATAGGTTTGTTGATGATTTCCAAAACTTCCTGCACGATGAACCTTTGGTTTTGCAGGCTAAGTTTATGTTCCTTGGCCGCACCATCGGAATGGTTGCAGGCGTAGCAACATCGCTCCACCCCAACATCAAGTGGATGAATATCCTCGAGACGCGGGCATTACCGATGCTGAATCGCCTGCTGGACGATCCGAACAGCCAGGGTCAAAGTGCATGGAAAAAGTCGGCTACCGACCTGATTCGTCGTTTTCTTGGCGACAAGGCCGCCATTGCAGCGGATGTGATTCTCACACAGGCGTCCGAGACGGCATCAGCCTCCATCCGTTTGCCACAGTCGCTCGAACGCGTTCTTAAACAGGCTGAGCAAGGTGATCTCAGCATTCGACTCGACCTTCAGGAAGCACTCTTCAGAATTGAACGCCAGGAGAAGCTTTTAGTCCGCAGCGTTTGGGTACTCTGCACCTGTGTGAGTGGTGTTGCAGGCCTGTACTTGCAAGCAAAGACCGCCTATACAGAAGCAGACGTAGCATTCGTTGCTACTGGGTTGTTTGGTGTGCTCACCGTCTTCAACCTGTTGAACTTGGCTCGAGTGCGAAGGGAGCGGCGGCGTGGTCCAGGCCGCAACCATCGCCGGGGGTAACCATAGTTTTCGCGAGCCATCATCGCCGGGATAACATACATCGTTTAATGGGAGCCATCGCAGGGTGACATCGCATCGGCGATGAGCCGTAAGTATGCTCTACGGTAACCGCGGTCCGTTCGCGACGATCCCATGATTTGGTTGGGAGGCTTCCCTCACTGATAAAGAGCCCAGGAGTGAAGACTCCTGGGCTCACCTAATCCGTTTATGGGTTTTTGGGGCGGGCGATAGCGGAACTGAGTTCCTCTAAAATACCCAAGGGCGCAGGCCGTCATCCAATAGCGGAACTGAGTTCCTCTAAAACACCCGGGGTCTCAGGCCGTCATCCAATAGCGGAACTGAGTTCCTCTAAAACACCCGGGGTCTCAGGCCGTCATCCAATAGCGGAACTGAGTTCCTCTAAAACACCCAAGGGCGCCGCTCGTCATCCGATAGCGGAACTGAGTTCCTCTAAAATACCAGGGGTCGCCGTTCGCCCCGCCGTAGCGGAACTGAGTTCCTCTAAAACACTCGGGGGCGCAGGCCGTCATCCAATAGCGGAACTGAGTTCCTCTAAAATACCCAAGGGCGCCGCCCGCCAACCAATAGCGGAACTGAGTTCCTTTAGACGATCCGGAAGTCGGGCCGGATAGACGATCCGGATGTCGCCCCCCTCGCCCCCCGCGCACGGCCCACCGGTCGCCACCGCCTGCCCATTCCGCACCTTACACTCTCCATCAAATCGCGCGCAAGTATTTGCGGCCGCTGAGCAGCACGAGTACCGCCAACCCCAGCGCCACCGCCCCGACATAGTACGGGACATGCGGGCTGTAGGCCGCAGCAAGCTTGCCAGCTACCCAAGGCGCAATCGCACCGCCAAAGAAGCGGATAAAGCTGTACGCGGCAGACGCGACTGGCCGTTCGAACGGTGATACTTCCATGACTGCCGTCGTAATCAAGGTGTTGTTGACACCAAGAAATGCCCCGGCCACAATGACCATGACAATCACGACTATCTCAGAAGACAAACCCAGCCCGATAAACAAGAGATCAAGTCCAATACACACAAGTACGCCCATCAATGTAGCCAGAGTCCCAAAACGTTCTTGTAGTCTCGGCGCTACAAATACCGAGGTGAGCGCAAGCAACACACCCCACCCAAAGAAGATGAAGCCGAGTCCGTGAACACCCACCTTGAAATTCGCCAACACGTAAGGCGTGTATGCCAAAAGGGTAAAGAAGCCGAAGTTGTAGAGCAGCGCGGTTAAACCAAGGCGAAACAATCCGCCATGTCCGAGAGCGCGGAACGGATCGGCAATCGAACTGCGCCGTTTCGGACGTTCCAGCCCCCGCAACCACGTGGAAATTGCAATAAAGCCAATCGACATCAATACAGCTACGCCATAAAATGGTCCGCGCCAACTGATGCCCCCGAGTAACCCTCCGAGCAACGGACCGACTGAAATCCCAAGGCCCAGTGCTGCTTCGTACAGAATGATGGCGCCTTCCGTTCCACCTTTGGCCACATTGACAATGACCGCTAGTGCGGTGGCGATAAAGAGGGCGTTGCCAAGTCCCCATCCTGCACGGAACCAGATGATCTGCCCTACATTGGCTGCATGACCGCCGAGAGCGGAAAAAACGACAATCAAAAAGAGGCCTGTTAACAAGGTTGCTTTGTACCCGATATTGGATGATACGACACCTGTGATCAGCATGGCTATACCAGTCACCAACAGATAACTGGTAAACAACAGCTCAACTGTTGCGGGCAACGCGTGCAGTTGAGTTGCAATGGCAGGCAAAATCGGATCGACCAAGCCAAGCCCCATAAATGCAACCACACACGCAAACGCAACAGCCCAAACCGCCATCGGCTGGTGCCAAATATTCACGTGCTCGTGCTGATGTTCCCCCGTTGTAACTTGTTCACTCATAGACATGTGTCCTCTCTCACACCACCTTGGTCATTATCTGGATTTCTCTACTCCCAGCATCTTTCGGCAGATGTTCTCCATCTGCATCATCTCTTCGTCGGTCAGACGTCCAAAGTACCGCCCCATCACGGCGCTGCGCGTCTCCGAGATGTTCTGAAGCACCTGACGGCCGTGATCCGTCTGAACGAGTAGAATCACACGCCGATCCGTTGTGGATCGCTTTCGCTCGATGACGCCTGCGCGCACCATCCGGTCAGCAAGCGCAGTCACCGCTCCAAGTGAGATCCCGAGTTCCGCAGCCAGATCGGACATCTTCATAGGTCCTTGGTTGGCCAGCAATTCAAGCAGTTCTACCTGGGGTCCGACAACCGGGATGCGAAGCGCCTCGCTCACTTCCCGTGACATTTTCCGGACCACGTGCAGGAATAAAAGTACCCCGTCTTTGTCTACCCCGCTCACCTCCACGGCCTGCAAACAATGCCAGGGAACAACGTTCCTCCCCGGCTCAAACACGTATATTACCATATCCGACATATATATATATGTCAATATTTTGATATATAAAATATATTGAGAAAGAGAGGTCCTTCCTGGCTGGCAAAGTCGCAGGAAGGACCACGGTGAGTACCCTTTTGAATGTAATTGTTTCGGAATGTCTGTTACGGTGCGGGCAGGTGTCTTTATCGTTTCGCGGGTGTGACTATCCTTTGGCGGGTGTGTTTATCCCTTCGTTGCTGCCTCGACGAGGCCTTGGAACAGTCCCAGATAATAAGGCGTCGTTCGCCACAGGTTTTCGGGATGCCACTGCACCCCAACGACAAAGTCTGCATCCACGTGTTCGACTGCTTCAATTAAGCCGTCCGGATCCCATCCGACCGGACGAAGAGAAGGAGCACACTCCTTGATGGCCTGATGGTGGTATGAGTTGCAGTACACCTCATCTTGTTTGCCGAGAAGGGTAAACAGTTTGCTGTCCCGTTCGATGCGGATTGTATGGCTCAGGTGATCACGACGGGACTTTTGCGCGTGCTGAATGGTGCTTGCCCACTGGCTCGGGAGGTCTTGATAGAGCGTCCCGCCGAGTACCGCATTGAGAATTTGAATCCCACGGCAGATGGCCAAAATCGGTTTCCCTTGCTCCATCATGACTTCAATCAAGGCTTTTTCTAGCTCATCGCGCTCAGGCGTCACACTGCCAAGACCACGCCTCGGCTGTTCGCCAAACAACAAGGGATTGATGTCTTCTCCTCCGGACAACAAAAGGCCATCGAGATGAGCTGCGAGACTGTCTACGCTGCTTTTGTCTTCGTAAAACGGGATGACCACAGGGATCCCGCCTGCAGTTTCAACCCCGTGTACATAGTCGTCACTGACATTCACGCCAAGTAAATTCGGTGCTGCAACATCCATTTTGCGGTTATTACGATTACCCGAAATCCCGATCAACGGTTTTCTGATTTGCACAGTCACGGTATTCACCTCATTTGGACAGACAAGTCTTTCCGTCTCAGAATGTCTAATAAAAGATGCAGGCAAGCCAAATAAGTCAGACGGATCATCCATTCTATCCTATGTAAACAAAAAAGGAACGTCAATAACCCACGCCCCTACGCCATGTCCGCTGCGCCCTACGCCATATCCGCTACGCCCGCTGCGCCCTACGCCCTACTCCTGTGTCTTTCCTGGCCGTTCCCGTACACGCGGCAAGCGTACCGTAAACGTGGTTCCTTGCGCGAGGGTGCTGTGAACACCGATGGTCCCACCGTACAGATCGATGAGTTCCTTGACAATTGCCAAACCAAGTCCTGTCCCACCGCCTTTGCGATCTCGGGACTTCTCTACACGATAAAACCGCTCAAAAATATGTGGGAGCGCATCTTCCGGGATCCCTGCACCGGTATCTTCAAATTCGAGTTGCACCACGCGGCCATCCACAGAAGTTCGAACATTAACTTCCTGCCCCTGCGGCGTGTATTTGAGGGCGTTGTCGAGCAGGTTTGTGCAGAGTCTTCTGAAATGCGAAGGAGCCATCGCGACCTCCGCTCCTCCAAGAAAGGACTGAATGGTCCGCTCTGGATAAAGCGGCGCGAGCGTTTCAATCGTCTCTGCGATGACTTCATCAACATCCACAACATGCGGCTCATCGTTGACTGAAGCCTCCATCCCGGCAAGGGTCAGGAGGTCATCGGCGAGCGTACGTAATCTTCTCGACTCGTTTTCAATCACAAGAAGCCCTTGCTCAAGCACATTGGGATCCGATTTCCCCCACCGTTTGAGCAGATTTGCGTAACCTTGGATAATGGTCAGCGGTGTCCGGATTTCATGCGACGCGTCAGCCACGAATTGGCTCTGCTGTTCGAAGGAGCGCTCAATCCGTCCCAGCATGCGGTTAAATGCCTGCGATAAAGCTGCCACCTCGTCCCTTCGGCGGGGCAGTGGCACCCGTTCATGCAACCGGTTTGCCTCGATGCGTCCCACCGTGATCATCATCCGCTTCAGTGGGCGCGTGGCTGCTGCCGAAATGACGTATCCGCCGAGGGCTGTCAACAGGACGGCACCAAACGATCCAATCACCAGCACTGTAACAAGCAACCTCATGTAGTCTTTTTCCGAAGCGGTGTCCGAAAGGAGTTCTACGTACCCAATAATCCGGGCAGAGTCGTCATCAACAATGGGAGTTACGGAGTACATGATGGAAGCGCCGTGCACAGTCAGATGCCCCTGTTGCACGCCTGACTCCACATCCACAGGCGGTGCAACGGTTTTCAGTAAATTGGCCCCCGTTCGTCCACGAACTTTGCCATCTGGACCAAGGACGTAGATCTCCTGCCCTTCGCGCAGAAAACGGTCCAACCAACGATAATCCGACCCGGTACGCAGGCTTCCCCCGTCGGTCAGTACACGTTCCACATAATCCGCCGCGGACACCGAAGTGTTATTCATGTTGCCCATTTGAAGGTTCGCCAGATGGGTCTGTAATGTAAAGTAAATGAACACATCCAGAATACAGAGTACGACCATCATGACAACAGCTGTAAACGATGCGATTTTTAATTTCATTCCATCCCACCTAGTCTGGCCTTTACAGTCTGTTTGGTCATGCCAGTCAACGGACTTGCGGCTGGCTGTTTGGTCGTGCCATCTAACTGACTTTCCACAGCTTAATCCTGTCAAACTTTAAAAATGTAACCGACTCCACGTACGGTTTGAATTAGTTGTGTGCGAAACGGGACATCAATTTTGGCCCGCAGATAACGGACATAAACATCGACCACATTGGTCTCACCGACGAAATCATATCCCCAGACCAATTCAAGGATTTGCTGTCTTGTTAATACGTGATTCGCGTGCATCATGAAGGTCTCTAACAGGTCAAATTCCCGCGCCGTCAACTGAATCGATTCCTCGCCGCGGAAAACCTCTCTCGTAGCCTTGTCCAAAGTCAGGCCGCCAAGTTGCATTTGTTCCGCTTTTGACTTGGGGACGTTGCGACGAATTAGAGCCCGTACGCGAGCAAGGAGCTCTTCAATCGCAAACGGCTTGACGACGTAATCGTCCGCCCCGCTGTCGAGACCT
This sequence comes from Paenalicyclobacillus ferrooxydans, assembly GCF_001399675.1. Lineage (GTDB taxonomy): Bacteria > Bacillota > Bacilli > Alicyclobacillales > Alicyclobacillaceae > Alicyclobacillus_B > Alicyclobacillus_B ferrooxydans. Next base: position 176,492 of record NZ_LJCO01000008.1, on the reverse strand, counting down.
GCAACCCGGTCCGGAACTGTATTCCTCGCCGTCAACATGATAATCGGCACGTCACTTTGCGTCCGAATCCGTCTGCAAATCTCCATACCATTGATACCAGGCAGCATAATATCCAGGATAATCAAGTTCCACTCCTGATTTCGTGCTTCCTCTAATGCGCTGCGTCCATCATGACAAGCGACGACCTCATAGCCTTCATGTTCCAGTTCGAGTTTTAAAAAGCCGGCAATATCCAATTCATCCTCGACAATGAGAATTCGGTACTGCTCATCCGTACTTCGATACAGTTCGTCCATCATCTCACCTCGCAATCGCATCATACACCGATGTCTTCTCCTAAAGTAGAGCAGCAAGTCTTTGAGTGGGTGTTTCTCACCAAATTCTCATGATGTGGTCATGCAATCTTAAAGAACGCATTGTTTTGCTCTCATCTGGGTATCTTACAATCGTTTGGCAACCATTGCCACAGTTAAGAGTTAAAGAGATTCCTGCTCCGAACGTGATGCCTTTTGCCCAGGGAAAGAGGTTGAAATTATGTGTGGAATCGCTGGCATCGTCCCACGGTCCAACTCAGGTTTGCTTTACACGGAAGACTTGAAAGCAATGCTGACGGAGTTGGAGCACCGAGGTCCGGACGCCACTTATCATTTTATTAATCCGAACGTCGCACTCGGAATGACACGACTTGCAATTGTCGGCGGCGATAACGGTGTTCAACCAATTTGGAATGAAACGCACACCTGTGCTGTTGTCTGTAATGGTGAGATATACAATTATCATGCTCTAAAAGAAACCTTGACCTTCCACGGTCACGAATTCCAGACGGACTCCGATGTCGAGGTCATCATTCACCTGTATGAAGAATATGGTGAGCAGTTCCTCTCACACTTGGAGGGTATCTTTGCGCTGTCCATCTGGGATGCTGAACGGCAGCGCATGCTGATCGCGCGCGATCGCATTGGCGTGAAGCCCTTGTACTACATCAACACTGACGATGCCTTCGCCTTTGCTTCCGAGCTAAGAGCGCTGCTCCCTTTTGCGCCTGGTCAGCTGAACGTATCCGCACTCGCATCCTATCACGAATTACGGTTTGCACCTGCCCCGTACACATTGGTCGAGCGCATTGAAAAATTGCCGCCCGCCCATTACGCCGTCATTCATGGACGTCAATTGCGTGTGCAAGGGTACTGGAAACCGACGCTAATGACATCGATTGATGTTGATTCATCCGTCAACCCCGCTCGGCAAGCGAGTGATTCCAGTCCGACCGCCCCCGTCGTTTCTCATCTCACAACAGACGTTGAAAAGCAACAGCATGTGCGTGGGCTGATTGAAGATGCAGTTAACGCACAACGGGCCGACGGAGTAAAGTCGAGCGTACTGTTAAGCGGAGGCCTCGATTCAACGCTCCTCGTCGCGTTGCAAACGAAACTGTTTGGGACGGCGCCGAATACCATTACAGTCAGTTTTAAGCCCCCCGCCTCCGCAAATCAATACGTATCGACCGAATACGACGAACACAGCTATGCGCGTCAGGTCGCTGACCTGTTCGGCTGTGAGCACCGTGCAGAAGAGTTCGACGCAAATGAAACCTGGGATCTACTTCCCCAGATTGTTTCCGATCTCGATGAACCCATCGCCGATCCGACTGCACTGCCGCTCTGGTTTGCAAGCCGGCTGGCGCATCAATCTGGACACCGCGTCATGTTCAGCGGTGAAGGAATGGACGAGCTGTTTGCTGGGTACAGTCTGTACCGGCAAACGTACTGGCTGAGAGCACTAAATGCGTTCCCGAAAAACTTCAGACAGGGGTTGTACGAATTCCTGAAAGACGCTCGCTGGCCGGGTACGAACCTTGTCGAGCACTCCATCAAGCCCGTCACAGAGTGGTACCGGAGTATTGGTGAACTGTTCGATACGGATGAAATAAACCGCCTGTTTGCACAGGAACTCCGAGACGCAGCCAAGACCGCGCCAAGGCACTGGAGTGCAAGCACCATCACAAGATTCCTTCATCTGAGCGATCACGCTCGTACGAATATCGATCCGCTGCAGCAGATGTTACTGTTTGACTGCGTACACTGGCTGCCGGAGAACACGCTGACGAAGTCAGACAAAATATCAATGGCGCACTCAGTAGAGTTGCGTGTGCCATTCTTAAATGAACGATTGTTTGAATACGCACTGAGCTTGCCGGCAAAATATAAGATGCGCAGAGGTGTACACAAGTTCATCATCCGGAAAGCATTTCAGGATGTGATTCCGTACGATGTGCTTCACCGTCCCAAAGCAGGCTTCCCTGTTCCCATTACAGCATGGGTGTATGGCGAATGGCATGATCAGATTCGCGATCTTCTGCTGTCTCCAGACGCCGTAACCAAAGATATGTACCAGCGGCAGATGGTTGAATCCCTGCTCTCGAGCTCTCCTGATGCTCAGCGTCGGTCCGCAAGACTTTTATGGAGTTTGGTCACGATGGAACTCTGGTTGAAGTCTGTCGTGGAGAGAGATCTCTATGTACGGGGGGTTTCGACTGAAGAGTCGTCCGTTGAGATCGTCTGATACAACGAGGTGTCGTCTTTGAGTGTCATTATCAAGTGCGTTGTATTGTTTGTTTGCAGTTTGGTGTTTGTTAGACTTTCAGGCAAGAAATCACTCTCGCAAATGACCATTGCGACAACAGTCGTGATGATCTCGGTCGGTGCAGTAATGGTAGGCCCGCTGGTGGATAAGGGGCTTGGGAAAACCGTTGCTGCACTCGGCCTTTATGTTGGTCTGTTGTGGGTCTTTGAATGGTTTGAACTGCGGTCGAAGTTCCTGACAAAACTCATGACTCCGCCGCCAACCGTTGTGATCGAAAACGGTGTACCTTACGGAGACCGTCTAAAGAAACTACATATGACATTTGGGCAGCTCAACACGCGGCTCCGCAAAGCCGGGATCGAAAAGTTGTCCGACATTGAAATCGCAGTTATTGAGTCAAACGGGGAACTGAGTTACGAACTCATCCCTGAGGCACGCCCGTTAACCGTTAGAGACCTCCATCGGATACTGATGGAGTTTGGATTGGAAAAGGAATCTCAAACATCACTGCCCGGCTCTTTTACTCTTTCCAGTGAACCCAGAGGTCTGGAACCATCCGATATCGAAACGGACGCCGGTAGCAGAACCGGTACCAGGAATACAACCAACGACAACCTGAACAAGAAGAAGCTCTCCCCTTTGTTCGAAGATCTGCGATAGGATTGGACCCCGGAATCGACTTCCTTGGTCTTCTGCCCCTTCTTTTGTTTCCGGTCTTCCTTCTCCCTTTCTCTGCGCCCCTACTTCTGCGTCCCTACTTCTGCGTCCCTACTTCTGCGTCCCTACTTCTGCGTCCCTACTTCTGCGTCCCTACTTCTGCGTCCCTACTTCTGCGTCCCTACTTTCGTGTCCCTTGTCGAATCTCCCCTGAGGGATTTCCGGGGCTCTAGTTGTAATGTTCAGTAAACTGTTCTACCATTGATTATAGGAATCATCATTCGATTATCGGATCTCGAAAGGAGATGGTGGACCTGCAGCCACTTGACGGTATCAAGGTCCTCGATCTGTCCAGAGTGCTCGCCGGCCCGTTTTGCACAATGAACCTGGCCGATCTCGGTGCTGATGTCATCAAAGTGGAGCCCGTCGCAACAGGTGACGAAACAAGGACTTGGGGGCCGCCGTTCGTTGGCGGTGAAAGCGCATACTTTTTATGTGTCAACCGAAACAAGCGTTCTATCGCTGTGGACCTCAAATCTACTGAGGGCAAGCGGATCATCGAGTGCTTAGTGAAACAGTCTGATGTTGTCATTCACAACTTTCTTCCGCCTGTGGCCGATAAACTTGGGGTCTCCTACAACCACATCCGTGAGTTCAACCAGGAGGTTATTTACTGCTCCGTTTCCGGTTATGGCAGTAATGACCTACGTCCGGGATACGACTACATCATGCAGGCTGTTGGCGGACTGATGAGGATTACGGGTGAACCACAAGGCCAGCCGATGAAAGTCGGGGTGGCCATCACAGACCTCTTCACTGGACTTTACGCGACGATTGCGATTCAGGCTGCACTCTTGTTCAAACAGAGAACGGGAAAAGGCCAACGGATCGACATGGCGCTCTACGATGCTCAAATTGCCATGTTGGCAAATGTGGCAAGCAATGTGCTGATTGGAGGTAAAGACGCCCCCCGGCTCGGAAATGGTCACCCAAACATCGTTCCTTATCAGTTGTTTGATACAGCAGATGGTTCCGTCATTATCACCGTCGGTAACAATCATCAATTTGCGGCTTTGTGCCGCGTGTTTGGGCTTGATGATGTCCTCTTAGACCCGCGGTTTCAAACGAACGAACTGCGAGTGGCGAACCGGGACACTTTGGTCAGGGTCCTGTCTGCAACTTTCAAGCAGCTTACTACATCGCAGATCCTTGCTGGCTGTGCTGAGGCGAATGTTCCATCGGGGCCCGTCCTAAGTGTGAAAGAAGCGCTAGAAGCTGAGGACACTGCAAGGCGAGACATGCTGTGGCATGTCAACCATCCCGTGCTTGGCGATTTACGTCTGGTTGCGAGCCCGCTGAAGCTGTCGGAGAGCCCAGTCTGTTACAAGCGCGTTCCTCCTAGGCACGGCGAACACACCGTCGATGTTCTGAACGAGCTTGGCTTTCTGCCAGAGCAAGTTCAATCATGGATAGACAAAGGAGTGTTGAAAACATGTTCGATTTCTCACTGAGTCAAGAACAACTTGAGCTTCAGTCGATGGTCCGCAGGTTTACGCAAAACGAGATCCTGCCGCACATTAAGGAGTGGGATGAGGATCACCATTTTGAAATGAGCGTGATCGACAAACTTTCAGCGCTTGGCCTGATGGGTGTCTGCATTCCGGAGCAATACGGCGGTGCTGGAATGGACTACAACGCCTTAGCGATTGTCTGTAGTGAGCTGGAATACGGGGACACAGCCTATCGGACTGCGGTGTCAGTACATACTGGTCTAAACAGCATGACCCTTTTACAGTGGGGTACGGAAGACCAGAAACAGCGCTACCTGGTTCCTCAAGCCCAAGGCAAGAAACTCGGAGCATTCGGTCTGACTGAACCGGACGCAGGGTCAGACGCTGGCTCCATCCGCACCCGCGCGGTCCGTGACGGAAACTCGTATGTGCTGAACGGATCGAAACTGTGGATCTCGATGGCCAATTACGCGGACAACATCCTGGTGTTCGCAACCGTCGATCCCAGTCTGAAACACAAAGGCATGACGGCGTTCATCGTAGAACGTTCGTTCCCGGGGGTCACCACACGCCCCATCAAGGGCAAACTCGGCATCCACGGCGGTGACACAGGTGAGGTCATCCTTGAGAACGTCCGTGTCCCAGTGGAAAACCGCGTTGGCGAAGAAGGCGAAGGGTTCAAGATTGCGATGTCTGCTCTCGACAACGGACGCTTCACTGTTGCCGCAGGGGCTGCCGGATTAACCCGGGCTTGCCTCGATGCCTCGGTCAAATACGCGCTCGAACGAAAAACGTTCGGCAAAGCCATCGCCCACCATCAGCTGGTGCAACAGATGATTGCGAAAATGGAAGCCGGACTGCAGGTATCCGATCTGCTGGTGTACCGTGCAGGGTGGCTGAAAAACCAAGGCGTCCGGAACACCCGTGAGACCTCACTTGCCAAGTGGGTCGCGGCAGACACGGCGTTTAAATCGGCAACGGACGCCATCGAGATCCACGGCGCGAACGGCTATTCCAACGAGTACCCGGTGGAGCGCTTCCTCAGGAACTCGAAGGCCCTCGTGATTTACGAAGGGACCCACGAAATCCACACCATTATGCAGGCCGAGTACGCACTCGGATTTCGCGAAGACAGGCCGCTCAACAAAATGCTCCCGGCATGGAACCCGGAGGTGTGAGCCATCGAGGAACAGACATCCAGTAAGGCTCAGACCCAGATGGCGCACGATGAGAGAGCGCAGATCCGGGCGGCTCAGACCCGGGCAACACACGATGAGAGAGCGCAGGCTCGAACGGCTCAGACGGGCACAATGGAGGCGCGCGCACAGCAGACCCGGACAGATCAGAGCCCGGAAGTCGTGCAGGCCGGAGCGATACAGACCCGGACAACGGAGAATCGCGCACAGCAGACCCGAACCGCGCAAACTCTGGCGCGCGGCCTCATGCTCTTAAACTGCTTCCAAAGCGATCAACCAGACAGTGGGTTAAATCATCTCGGTAACAACCTGGGTGAATCGGGATCGGCCTCGGCTCAAGGCAGGGAACTTGGGATCAAAGAACTGGTGCAGAGGCTGGGCTTGCCGCAGACCGTCGTGTCGCGGCTGACAGCCACCTTAGTCGAGTATGGTTACCTGTATCAAAATCCGACGACTCGGAAGTACCGTTTGGGCCTCACTGCGTTTACGCTGGGTATGGCCGCGAATCCTCATGAAGAACTCAAACGGGCAGCATGGCCATGGATGGAACAGCTTGCGCGGGAAACGGGCGAGAGTGTAAGCCTAACGGTTGTCGATCCGGTCAGCCACGACGGTCTATGCATCGCCTCCATCGACAGTGCAAACAGCATCAAACTGACGACGGTCGTCGGCAGCATGCGCCCTCTGCACAGGGGAGCGACCCGTAAAGTGCTGCTCGCGTACCTGCCACCGGATCAGCAACATTCCTACATGACTCGCGTCAGGGCGTCGGCGAGCAGCGGTGACCTGAGTACACCATCCGGTGCCGAGACGGGAAACATGTCAGGATCGGGATTCGGCAGGGTCCTGAACGCTGATTTGCAGTGCGAACTGGAGCAAATCGTGCACGATGGCTATGCCTATAGTGAAGAGGAACTGGACAAAGGGGCTTTTGCCATCGCAGCACCGATTCGAACAGGGCAGGGCCTGTTACTTGGAGGGGTAGCCGTGCTCGGTCCGCTCTTCCGTCACACGACTGAGGAACGCAAATCGTGGATACCCTTGGTCCAACGTGCGGCAGAAGCCATCGCGCGCAGCCTGAGGCAACAATAAGACATAAGACAATAAGCCTGTGCACCAGACGGGGGGCAATCACCTACAGCGAGGGGGCAGTGGACAGTATGGGGGGCAGTAGGGGGCAGCCTCACCGACAGCGAGGCGGCAATCGTCAACAACAGTCATTTTGTTTCTTATACGGTATTTTTCGCGATTCCGCATCCAAACAAGGGAACTTTTTTCCCTTCTGACCTGTCCGGAGGCTGTTTGGGCACTCGATCTGGCGAACAAGGTACACATTTCCCCCTAATTTCTCACCCGTGTGTAGAATTCAGCGGTTAGCGAACAATCTTTCCCCTGATCGATGAAGACACGGGAGAATGCAGATTGCCGTAGGGACAAATTGTCCCTTGTATGATACTTAACGCCCTACCTGTACCCTACCTGTGTCGGTGTTTCGGAGGTGCTTCGGAGGGCTCCCGAGGTGCGTCGGACGCTCACGAGGGTCGACCCTGCCGGTCATTTTTCCATTCATTCGTAGGCGGCCGCCTCAGGTTGTTGAGGAACTCAGTTCCTCTAAATCCTTCGCAGTCGCCACGGGTCCCACTGCAGAGGAACTCAGTTCCTCTAAATCCCTTCGAGTCGCCACGGGTCTGACTACAGAGGAACTCAGTTCCTATGCGGTTGGGCATTGAGCAAAGGGATTTTTCATCCGATGAACTTTCTCGACAATCTGAGGCGGCCGCTAAGGCCGCCTTCCACCTTCATATCCCTTTCAGTCTACCCATTCCGCATGGGTGACATATGGTTCCAAGATACCTTCCAGCTCCCGCAAGAAACTATCCCCTGCTCCCCAGTCAAAGTTGAAGATAATCCCCTCAGAACTTGCAGTCGCAATGGCCCGAATTTCCGTACTGCCTTGAAAGTTGTCTGCTATCACAATCAGCGCGATCCGGTTTTTCACCCGCATGTAATATTTTTCGAAGATGAGTGTGCCGATCTCAAGTCCACCGTCAAGTTTATGCTGCTCTTCGTGGACGAGGTCAACCCCCATCACCTCGGTTACTTTCGCTAATGCTTCCAGCGGAGACAAATTAACCTTAAGTGTCAGTTTACTCACTATTGGTCCCCTCCCCCATGTGACTGCCTCGTTTGCCCGCTCTACTCCGCTGGCGACAAAGTCCCTGTGTCCCCATGCTGTCTGCTTGCGACACCGACCTTCTGTCCCAGTCCCATGCTCCCCCCTTACGACGCCATCTGCCGCCTGGCCACTCTAGTCTTCTCCCAACGCACCAGCTTCTTCGTTGCTCCACGCGCTCACATCCCACACATCTGTGACCCAGTCCTCGTAAAACTGCGGCTCGTGGGCAACGACAAGAACCGTCCCAGGGAACTTCGCCAAGGCATCGCGAAGCGCTTCCTTTGCCAGCGCATCCAGATGGTTGGTCGGTTCATCAAGTACGAGCCAGTTTGCCTGCCTCATCATCAGTTGGCAAAGGCGGACTTTCGATTGTTCGCCCCCGCTCAGGTCTTTGAAGGCCTGAAATACCTGCTCTCCGCGCAAGCCGCACTGCGCCAGTCCCGTTCGCACTTCCCTTTGCGTGAGCGCCGGGAATGCTCCCCATACCCTTTCAATTGCACTCTCGACGCCATCAACCTTTGGTTCCTGTTCAAAGTAACCGACTACAACACCATCTCCGAGTTTGACTTGTCCTGACAGTTGCGGAATTTGCCCGAGCAGGGTGCGTAGCAGCGTTGTTTTCCCGATCCCGTTAAACCCCGTCACCGCCACCTTCTGCCCTTGTTTCAACTTCAAATCGAGTGGTGGGAAGAGCGGATCGCCATAGCCGACGAGAAGCTTTGTCGCCTCCATGACCGTTCCGGAAGCTGGCTTCGAAAAATGGAAACGAAAGTGCGGTCTGGCAGCCAGCTTTGGCGGCTTAATCCGATTCTCCATCGTCTTCTCCAGACGCTTCTCCCGGCTTTTTGCCTGTTTGGCCGTCGAAGCCCTCACCTTATTTTTCTGAATGTACGTCTCAAGTCTTCGAATTTCCGCCTGTTGTTGCTGATACATTGTCTGAACTTGATTCTTCCGCAGCTCGTAAGCTGCCGCAAAGGCTCGGTAATCTCCGGGATATCTCGTGACACGGTGGTGTTCCAGATGAAAGACGACATTGACGACCTGCTGTAAGAACAACTCGTCATGTGAGATCACCACAAATGCATGAGGATAGTTTTTCAGATACGTTGCGAGCCACTCTACATGCTGCTGGTCCAGATAGTTCGTTGGTTCATCAAGCAAAAGTGCGTGCGGCTTCTGCAACAGCAAGACGGCAAGAGCCAATTTCGTCTTTTGCCCACCGCTTAGGTACCCAACAGTCTTGTCGAGGCCAATTTCAGATAGACCGAGGCCTTCCGCGATCCGGTCGATCTCGATCTCAACCTGGTAGAACCCTGACTGCTGCAGTTGCTCCTCAAGTTCTGCAAAGCGGCGCAAATAGGAATCCAACCGAGTCCGCTCGCCTTTATACACATCCTCCGCTTCTGACACATCCTCAGCTGCAGCCATCTTGTCCGCCATGTCAATCATCTGACGCTCCATATCGTACAGAGGAGCAAAGGCGCTCCGAAGGACATCCCGAACAGTCATGTCTTCGTTTAAATTGAGATGTTGTTCGAGGTACCCGATTCGGGTTTCCGGGAGCCACTCAATCTTGCCTTCATCCGGCTGCCGCTCCCCCGATAAAAGCGACAGCAAAGTCGTCTTGCCTGCGCCGTTTGCACCAACCAGGCCAGTGTGATCGTGCTGAGACAACTTCATACTGACGGAACGAAAAATGAGTTGGTCGCCAAATGTATATGAGATATTATCCGCATTCAATAAACTCACAGGGGATTCCTCCTCGTACTGGACATTGATTCCAGCCGAGCGAAGGGCGAAGAGATCAAAAAAACAGGGCTGTAAGCCCTGTTGTATCTGCATGTAGTATGCCTGCCAACATACGTGTCGTCAGCAGTCCTATCATCGCAGGTCAGGTGCTTCTCCGCTTCGCGTCAGCTCGGTATGGCGAAAATGGACAGATCTGTCCCGTATCAAGCCACTGCGAGCATCAATCGAGCGGAAATACCAAAGCTACCCACTTCCTGCACACCTTCCCCATCCAAGATACATATCAAGCGTATCCAAGCTAGACGTCATATTTCAGTGCCGGCGAATCACTGCCCGACATTGCAACAATATGGTATTACTTTACACAATCTGAGCGGCACTTTGCAACGGCAAAGTGTCAGCTTTAGCCAATCTGGACTGGTGCCATGCGTTCTGCCGGAACAGACGGAGCTTTCCAATCGGGGCGTCCATACCAGTATCCCTGCTGCCATTCGTAACCCATCTCCAGCAGAACCCTACCCTCTTCAGGCCGCTCGACACCTTCTGCCAACATGCGTGCGCCAATTTTGCGCCCCGCTTCAAGGATTTGCTTGGCGGCGTCCCGCTTCTCCTTGGATTCATGAATGTCGGAGACAAACGCGCGATCGAGTTTCACAATATCGGGCTCGAGTGCCGCTAAGACGTCCAGATTGTTGTAGCCCGTACCGACATCATCAAGGGCCGTTTGGAAGCCTTGTTTCCGGTAATATTCGAGGATCCGTCGCAAATGCCCCATATCCTCGACAAGGTCTGTTTCTACCACTTCGAATACGACACGATTGCGTTCGATTCCACAGCGCTCGGCAGCCGCAATTGTCGTGGCGAGACAGTGTTCCGGCACGTAAATAGAGGTTGGAATGAAGTTGATAAACATCAGCGCATCGGCAGGGACCTCTTGTCCTGTTTCAATTCCGCAAATCCGACAAGCTCTGTCAAGGCGAAACAACTGGTTCTGCTCACGAGCGGCCTGGTATAACTTCAGCGGGGAAATCACTTCGTTGTCCTTTGAGATGCCGCGGGCAAGCAATTCGTAACCGACGACCCTGCCGGCGGCCAAATCCACAATCGGCTGCATCATCATGCGAAGTCGCTGCTCACGCACAATGTCCTCCACCCACAAGCTTGGGTTAACAACCCGGAAATCTTGCCAGTGAAGCACATCCCCATACTCGACTCGACCGTCTGCAGATAGGGTGGCATACTGCATCTGCCAGTCTTCAGGGGTATGAAACTCTTCCCAATAAGGAAGCAAATTATAAGCGAAGGAAAGGCTGAACCATATGGTTTGGTTTTCAAACAGACGCCAGTCGGATGTATGTGTTGCATGTAGCCCATTTAGGACTGCGGTCAGCGCATGGCGATCCGGAAAAGCGATCACGATGCCCGTTCTCCCCTGACAGGCCGCGCATTCTGGTGTATTCATTAGGTGCTCCTTTCCTCTCAACGCCAAAACGGAGACGTCAATCGAAACGATCATCAGAAAATATCAGTCTTACGAATTCTACCATTGCAGTCTGACAACTTATAGCATCAAAAATAGTTTATGTAACAAAAAGACGCCCTGACATTTCTCCGGTCAAGGCGTCATTCATTGTTCCAGTTGTTCCAGATTGTTTTCGTTGCCGTGAAAGCTGCCGTGCAATTCAACAGGTGGTGCTGCAACGTCACATCGAAGTGTCTCATGTAATCGGTATGAGTGCCGGTATGAGTGCTGGTCTGTATTCGTTACCTTGCACGGGTTGACCGTCTGTAACGATACTGCGACCACTGATACCGAATGAAGCATCCGATGCAAAAACCCAGAATAGCGATAAACGCAGCAACCAGAACCAATGCCGAAAACACGTACATCACAATCGTCCAACCAAGAATTGCAGACAAAATCGCCAGTCCCAAGCAGACGACCGAGATAACCTGATTGAACTGTTGTTGATCGCGATCCTCAGGGATATATTCGCTCATTGGCTTATGCAAAAAGAGACGGCCAATTTTCATCGCGGGGTTCCAGTTCAAAAACAAACCGCATAGTCCGCACACGAGTGGGATGGCCATAATCCAAACATCGCGCGTTGCCCATGCAAGTACAACAGAGAGGACAATCAACCATTGGTTGACACGAACCAGCGGCCGCGGAACGGATATGGGCCGGGATGCAGAATTCGTCGTTGTCGTTGTTGTCATTGTCGAACTCCCTTTTCCGAGTAACATTATGTGTTTTGTGTATTATCTACAGGATATTACACGGATAAGGTTTCGTCAATGGAACAGGCCGCGTTCCCATCGCAATAGAGGGCTACTCTGCCTTTGCCGTGCACCGTTCGCACATATACATGGCGCCTTCCCGCTGTACCCCAAACTCACGTCCACATTCCAGGCAAACACATTCTCCTCGAGTCAAATCCTCTACTGGAAAGCTGTCTTCACCAACTCCTGATGACTTTGTCATCCTTCGCAGCACCTCCATGTGGCGAAATTGTCTGCGCTGAACTCGGTTCCACTCTGGCTGAAACATCGCTGAACTATTCATCGTGGCCACCCCCACTGTGTTGTATAACACAATCAGATATTGTTTGTTGTATTATATAACACAAAACAAAATAAATGTGCTGAGTTTTTTATACAAATAAAAAAATTTATGTGTTGACATTGTTGTATAACAGATCATATAAATGAATTGTTGTCATACAACAAAATGCGGTGGGTTGTAACGCCGCATGATTCGCAAGGGGGATTTGGCATGCAGGTAAGCTATGAGGTTCTGCCTGGTCATACCGGAGTGTACCTCGCACCGGTCGAGAACCCGCTGTTTCGTGACATCTTGACACACGAAGCTGTGCACTTCGTTGTGAATCTCGCACGCTCATTTGATTCCCGCCGTCAGCACCTGTTGTGGGCTCGAACACGTCGACAGGCTGCACTCGATGCGGGAGCCACGCTTGATTTTCTGCCGGAAACAAAAAAGCTGCGCGACGGAGAGTGGCATGTGCCATCAGCGCCAGCCGACCTGCAGGACCGGCGCGTTGAAATTACAGGGCCTTCTGGCGACCGCAAGATGGTTATCAACGCGCTCAATTCAGGCGCGAAAGTGTTCATGGCAGACTTTGAAGACGCCAATTCCCCAACCTGGGAGAACAGCCTGATGGGCCAGGTGAATCTGCGCGATGCGATTCGACGGCAAATCTCCTTCGTTAACCCTGAAGGGAAACACTATGAGCTGGGGGGCAACCCGGCAACATTGATTGTACGACCGCGTGGTTGGCACATGCTTGAAAAGCATCTCCTCGTTGATGGAGAACCCGTACCGGCAAGCCTCTTTGACTTTGGATTTTATTTCTTCCATAACGCCAAAGAGTTGCTTTCGCGCGGTTCAGGTCCGTATTTTTATCTGCCAAAGCTTGAGAGTCACCAGGAGGCACGTCTGTGGAACGACGTGTTTACGTTCGCGGAGCATTATGTTGGCATACCTGTCGGCAGCATCCGCGCTACGGTCCTCATTGAAACCATTCCGGCTGCGTTTGAAATGGATGAAATCCTTTACGAACTTCGCCCTCACGCCTCCGGTTTGAATTGCGGTCGTTGGGACTATATTTTCAGTTTCATTAAAAAACACCGTTCTCACCCTGGTGCGGTGTTACCTGACCGAAGCCTTGTCACCATGACGACCGAGATGATGCGCAACTATTCGAAATTAGCCATTCAAACATGTCATCGAAGAGGCGCACATGCCATTGGTGGTATGGCAGCACAAATCCCCATCAAAAACGACCCTGCGGCGAACCAACAGGCACTCGAAAAGGTCCGCGTTGACAAAGAACGCGAGGCCTCAGACGGCCATGACGGAACATGGGTTGCTCATCCCGGACTTGTGCCAGTGGCACTCGAGGTTTTCAACAGGCTCATGCCTAAGCCAAATCAACTGGATAAAAAGCTGGATGACTTCACTGTGCGAAACACAGACCTGTTAACCCCGCCCAAAGGTCCAATCACCGAGGTCGGCGTTCGTACGAATGTACGTGTTGGACTTGAATATATCGAAGCCTGGTTGCGCGGTTCGGGAGCGGTCCCCATCAACAATCTGATGGAAGATGCAGCGACTGCTGAGATTTCACGAGCGCAGTTGTGGCAATGGATCCGCTACCCATCAGGCGTTACCGACACTGGTGTGGATATCACGCTCGACTACGTTCGAAGCGTTATGGACGAAGAACTTGCATCCTTGCGCCAAAAGCTCAGTGATGCGGATCAAAACCGTCTGTTTGACGAGGCAGCAGAACTTCTGTGGGATCTGACCCGTCAAGAGACATTCGAAGACTTTCTCACCACCCCAGGGTATCAGCGATTTGCGTAAGGTTTCCGTGAAAATCGCAGAATGACGTTTTGGATCACGGGGGGCTTTGTCAGAACAGCAAAATTCACTGTCAAAATCGTGGAACGCGCTTTAAAAATACATTGAATTGACTTTGAGGAGGAATTATTAATGACTTTCACCAACGACGTGGAACAGATGCAAAAGAATTGGACCAAGAACGACCGTTGGAATGGAATTACACGGCCTTACACGCCGGAAGACGTCATCCGTCTGCGCGGCAGCATCAAAATCGAGCACACCCTAGCCCGACTTGGTGCAGAGCGCCTTTGGACACTCTTGAACCATGAACATCATGTTAAAGCCCTCGGGGCACTCACAGGGAATCAGGCAGTCCAGCAGGTCAAGGCGGGCTTGCAAGCTATTTATCTCAGCGGCTGGCAGGTTGCTGCCGATGCCAACCTCTCAGGGCATATGTACCCAGATCAGAGTCTGTATCCATCGAACAGCGTGCCAAGCGTGGTAAAACGGATCAACCAGGCACTGCAGCGTGCCGATCAAATCCACCACGTGGAAGGCAATTCTGATATTCACTGGTTTGCCCCTATCGTGGCGGATGCAGAGGCTGGATTCGGCGGACATCTGAATGTCTTCGAACTAATGAAACAGATGATTGAAGCGGGTGCCGCTGGAGTGCACTTCGAAGACCAGCTTTCTTCCGAGAAAAAGTGCGGACACATGGGTGGCAAAGTTCTCATCCCAACATCACAGGCTGTGAGAAACCTGATTGCAGCCCGTCTTGCAGCTGACGTGATGGATGTTCCAACGCTCATCGTGGCACGAACCGATGCGAACGGAGCGTTCCTCCTCACCAGTGATGTGGATGAGCGAGATCATGAGTTTATTACTGGAGAACGGACAGCAGAAGGTTTCTTCCGCATCCGCGGCGGTATTGATTCTGCCATCGCGAGGGGCCTTGCTTACGCACCGTACGCTGACCTCATTTGGTGTGAAACCTCAGAGCCAAATCTTGAGGAGGCACGTCGGTTTGCCGAAGCCATTCACGCCAAGTTCCCAGGCAAGCTGCTCGCATACAACTGCTCTCCGTCGTTCAATTGGCGCAAAAAACTGGATGAGTCAACGATTGAATCCTTCCAGGATCAACTCGGAGACATGGGTTATAAATTCCAGTTCGTCACCCTCGCCGGGTTCCATGCTTTGAACAACAGCATGTTTGAACTCGCCCGTGAATACAAGCAGCGTGGAATGGCTGCGTACTCAGAACTACAACAAAAGGAATTCGCCAATGAGGTCTACGGTTATACCGCTACCAAGCATCAGCGCGAGGTGGGAACAGGTTACTTTGATGAAGTAGCACAGGTTATCACAGGCGGATTGTCCTCGACCACTGCACTCGACGGCTCGACTGAACAGGAACAATTCGCTTAATCATCAGGCCATTTCATCTCATGAAAAGGGGACGCGCCGTATACCGGTCTGCGTCCCTTTCGCCCTAGGCCCACACTAAGTCTGCTTCAGTCTGCTTCGTCACTGTCCTTGTTTCCTATCAATGAGACGTGCACTCTTCAGAATCTGCAGTGTCTCCTCAGACTCTGCTTCGGTCACAAGATGGTCGCTGTACCTCGCACGATGGTACAGCGTGGCAAACGGCCTGAGTTGCTCCACGGCACTGGAGTCTGCGAAATATTCCCTGACCTGATGAATGACTTCAGAGGAGTCTTTGCTCCTTGACCATGGGAGACCTCGTGCGATTGCGTCCTGTACTAGTTTGAGATACACGTAACGAATTTTATCTCGCGGATCCTTCAAGTCATCCCACCGAAGTGAACGTTTGGCCCTTCTTAATCTCGTAAGGGCCAAACGTTCTTTTATGGACGGCCCTTTGAGATGATCCACGTGATCGATGTACCCATGATTTTCCGTATTTACTTTTCCTTTGAGTGCATAAAACAGCCTGAGAGCCAAGGCGATGATGAGTCTGCCAGCTTGAATCGCAAACCAAGCCCCGACTACAACAAGCAGGGCGATGCCAAAGATCTGCAACACGATGGACAGAATCCGGGATGCGTGACCCGTACGGCTTGGCTTCATATGCAGCGCCTGGGTTCCTGATGTGTGAGGAGCACTGACCTGCGTGTGACTTCCGTGCCCTGCTGTCCAAGCAGTGAAGGCATGGGCAATCACACCGAGAACCGGCCAGAATAGCGACAAAAATACAATCACACCGAATAAAGCAGCCAGGTGCATCCGGTTCGTCTCTTTCACTTTCCGATCGATCTCGACTTTGTCTGTCTCTGTAAAACTGGCATCAAGAAGTGTCGTACGATTTAGGAAAACAAGAAACAGCAAGATACATACAATGGCGAGCGTTGTCATGAGCCCCAGCAAAGGACGATAGGTTGGGTAATGAAAACTGAGTGCTGCGTATCCCGCATAGCTGACGAGCCCGACAACATAGAGTGCCAGTGGATACAAGTATTCGCTGGCTGAAACAATCCGGATGGAACGCCAGAACGATGCTCCTATCAGCAAAAATAAGACAAACTGCTGACTAAGAGTGGCCGGCACCAGCAGTGCACCGAGTCCACTGGCGATGACGCCGAATCCAAACAGCCAAACTCTGCGCTGCACATAACGGGTCACTACGACTCCGATGACACGGATGACAAATACAATTGCAACAAACAGCAGCAGTTCGTACCCTCGTTCAATCAGCTTCGCTACCGCCACCGCGACCGGAAGATAAAACAGCCCCTCCAGACAGGTATCCCGGATGCTTTGAGTGACGCGATTCCATCCTTGATTCATCGGACCATCTTCCCCTCCTGTTCCGACAGTTCACGGAGGTTCACAACATGAACGAAATTCCCAAGTCGTCGCAAAGCGATGAATGCAGCTTCAAGGTCTTCATTGACGTAGGCGGTCAAGATGAGCATGGCGGTGTTTTTGGTCTGGTCACGAATCTCTGCTTCGAGAAGCCTCTCAAAGCCAATCTCCCGCTCGATCCGGATACGAGCCATCCGGTCCAAAAGCTCTTCAAGATGAGCGTCCCCTGTGAGCATTAAGGTACGGGTTGCGTTCTCTGCGTTCGTCACAAATCCCACACGCATGCCATGCTGAACAGCAAACGCCGCTGCCGATGCAGCAATTACGATCCCTTGTTCAATCCATTCGGGGTGGCTGACCTTATTCCACATGTTTTCCATGTCTTCTACGTTTAGATAAATCATCAGTTGAAGGTCTGCCGTGGCATCCCGACGGTGGACCATGACGTCTCCGGTGTGGGCAGTGGCCTTCCAATTGATGAGTTTCAGCGAGTCACCGGGGACGTATTCGCGAACACCGCTGACCATGAACGGATCGTCGACGAAGGACCTTCGAACCAACATCTCTCCGAGCGAACGACTGACAGGCAACGGCAGGTCTTCGTATGCTTCAACTCTCGGATAAACAATAACTTCGGACTTGACAGGGTAGTGCCTGGTGCTTCGCCATAGACCAAACAGGTCGCCAGTGGTCATGACAGCACCATCTAACTCAAATACGCCTCGTGCCGAACAGACGACATCGTGCCGACGGGTAATTTGAGTCCGCCTCGCCAGCGAAAAAACGCTGTAATGAAACTGATGAAACTGCTGTCCAAGCTTGATTTGCCGATCCGATGCACCGTGGAACCGAAGGCTTAAGTCAAAGGAGGACTCAACCCGAACCCACGGAATCGGGATGAGCGCTTGGTTACGGATCTGTTCCGAAAAGTGAATCGTATCTCCAGCACTCGCTCGACGAGCGTCAAACCCTGCGGTGTAATCGACCGCCCTCAAACTAACCCAGCGATAGATAAGCATTTGCAACAGTATGACCAGCAGTGTTGCCGCCAATATCGCATAGATGACCATGGGCCAATCCCCCGCTACACGACATCCTCAGTCGGAACCGGGACACCGTTTACGATTTCAGCTAATACGCGACCGCCATCATCGCGGTCTGAGATGCTGCGTTGTCGGACAATCAATCGGTGCGACAGGACCGGATCGGCCAAACCCTTGATGTCTTCAGGAATGACGTAGTCCCGCTGCTGAAGCATCGCGTACGCTTGAGATGCTCTGAGCAAGGCTTGGCTTCCGCGTGGACTGATGCCAAGTACAACATCCGGGTGGTTCCTTGTCGCCTCTACAACCTGGAGCAGGTAATCCAGTACGTCCTCACTCACACGGATTTGACTGAGCGAAATGGCAGCTTCGACGACTTCCTTGGCTTCAACAGCAGGAGAAATCTGTAAAAACGGGTTTTCTGACTGAAAACGCTTCAGAATCCGCAGGCCTTCTTCGTGGTTCGGGTAGCCCATCCGAATCCGTAGCATAAACCGGTCCAACTGAGCCTCAGGCAATGGATAGGTACCTTGGTTTTCAATCGGATTCTGTGTGGCGATCACCATAAACGGGGCCGCCAGTGGGTACGTCTCTCCATCCAGAGAGACTTGCCGCTCTTCCATTGCCTCGAGGAGGCTCGACTGTGTCCGGGGAGTGGCCCGGTTTAACTCGTCAGCAAGCAAAATATTCGTGAACACAGGTCCTCTCCGAAATTCAAACTCTCCTTGTTTCTGGTTGTAGAAGTGAATTCCACTCAAGTCACTCGGAAGTAGATCCGGAGTGAACTGAACTCGCCGAAACGTTGCCTGAATCGACTTCGCCAGAGTCTTTGCGATGAGGGTCTTGCCTGTTCCGGGCACATCTTCGAGTAAAACATGTCCTCCGGTAAACAACGCAACAAGAAGGAGGTCGACGACCTCCTCCTTTCCAACAATCACATGGTGTACGTTGTTACGAATCCGCTGAACCGTGTCAAACACATCGACAACTTCCATCAGAGGTGGCCTCCCGACACGCGGACAGTTCCGCTTTACTAGTTCTTTACTAGTAAGGTTATTGTTCTTTTTGGCAGATGTACTATTTGATAATCCCTCGAATCCACTGGAATTCATGGAAGTCGAACAGATTCTCAGCTCCGTACTGCTCGCGCACGGCCAATCCTCGGTTGACCAACTCATGCTCCATTTGGCGTCGTGCCTGCCAAGGCAACGCTGACATCGGTTGCTCAAAAACGTTGGCAACTTTTACAAAGAAACGTACGGCTGCCTCAGGATCACTGTAGTCGATAGGGACCTTGGACAGTTCGAACACGGCATCATTAAATACAGACGCTGCGATTCGCGGAATTCGCTCATGGTCCGGGAGAATATCATTGCTCCCACCCGCAGGAAGGCCGCTCATGATGGGTGCAAACCACTCACGAAAAAAAGCGGGGTGGTTACCGAAACTAAGTGGAAAGTTTGTACCAAACACAGCACCCGGCTTGGCCACGCGGGCAGCTTCCTTGAGGACAGCGTCGGCGTCTGTAAAGTGTAAAAAGGCGCATCCAATCACGGCATCGAATTCATTGTCGCTAAAAGGCAGACTCTCGGCTCGAGCCTGGATAAACTGTACGTTCTCAGCTTTGAGTCGGCACCGTTTATGGTCAGCCCGCGCTAACATGCCAGGAGCGGGGTCAATCGCGGTGATGGATCCAGATGGACCAACTGCAGAAGCGAGTCCATCCTCAAATGTGAGGATGCCTGTGCCGCAACCGAGCTCGAGAACTTTCATACCCGGGCGAATACCTGTCCACTCAATCAAAGTTCTGCGCAGCTCATGGCTCTTCGGTCCCAGTTTTTCCATAATCGCATCGTAATCTTCAAGGTTCGTAAACTCCGAAGCACGCATCAAACCCGCGCGCAGGTGAAAGATACGGCTTTTGTGCAGCAATTCGTCCAGGGCTTCAAAAGTCTGCCGACCAGACTGAGTTAACTCCACCCCTATGGGCGTACCGCTGTTCACCGATAGAAGACCATTCGCCAGCAAAGCGGTCAGTTCATCGCGAAGGTCCATTGCCGTGCCGACCTGTCCCTCCAGCAACTCCCCGTCTGAGCCTATGACACCATTAGTTTGGGCATCTCCAATCCATGGACGATGCAGAGATCCACGGACAAAGACTTCCTCCTGCACAGTTCCATAGTGAGCAACTGCATGTAAGTTTTCGAATGTAGAGATGAGCAGGTATGCAGTAAGGAACGAAGAGAAACTGTTTTCGCGAATAAAGGTGTCAAAAAGGCGCTCTGTGACAACCACCATTTCATCCGTGATAACGAGGGTTCCCAACCGTAGGTTTGTCAGGTAGGCCGCGGTTGATGTAAGTGTCTCGTACACAGCCCGTTGAGCCAACTGTGGAGTGACGGAGTATTCAGGCCATTCATTCGTTGCGCGTGTCTGCCGCCAGTGTTGCCGGGTTAACCGCTGTGCAATTCGTGTGAGCATCTGCGTTTGATGACGTGACAAACGTTCTGTATCACCTTGCCAATATAACCAAGGGGCAATCACGATATCAGACGTGCTCAGCTGTTCTAGGATGTGAAGACCGTGATCCCAGTCCACTTCGTAACCACCTCCGAAACGTAATCCGAAACATAAACAGGTTTGTTGCCTGCCTATGTTGCCTGCCTGCCGCAAAATTTAAAACCTCGCTACAACCCAACTGCCGACAATCAAAATCGAGCCAAATGCTCCTAACAGGAACATCAATTTTTGTGACGGTCAAAGAGATTTCCAGTAGTTCTTCAGCCTGATTCACTCCTCCAGTTCAGGTTCTAGACATCAACGTGTACCGAATGATAGAACTCATTCAACTATTATACATACTACTACGACCATTTGCGGCGAAATTGTCAACGGTGTGTTGCCACCTAAAACAGGCATCCATACAACACCGGTTTCTTGATCGGTCATACAAGTTCACCCCGGAGGACGTGTACACTCCGGGGTGAACTTGTATGAAACTGTTTATCTGTAATCAGTCGTCTTTGTATCGTATCCTTCGTTTCGGATAACCCGTTGCTTAATGAGCCGCCTTGTTACCGCCAACGCTTGGGATTTCAACTTCCCGCTTCCACCAGCCAGCAGTCATTCTACGGATGTAAGGGATAACCCAATAGTCTCCACCAAAGCGGCCGGCATTGTACCCCGCAACAATCAAGAAGATGCTAATCATGACCAGCCAAGGGTTGCTCGACAGGGTGCCTGCAAACATATACGCGAAGTTCATGACCATGCCAAAGAATGCAGCGGCGGTCGTCAGTGTACCGGTAATGAGACCCACACCGACCAGAAATTCGCCCCACGGAATCATAAAGTTGAAGAATGCGACATGCGGCAGTGCAAAGTTCTTGATGAATGCCACATAGTTTGGATACTCAAGCGCGGTCGAGTGCGAAACAAGCACTGGTTTAGCGATTGCACCTTTCAGAAATCCAGCCGCTGTAAACGCCGGCGAACTCGTCAGTTTTTCCCAACCTGCCTGGAGAAACTGCCATCCAACGTAAATCCGGAGAATCGTCAAGATACCGGCGGCCCAGACGTTCCTTCTCAGGAAATTTGTGAACATAAGACCCAACCCCTTCATAATGAAGTAGTCCTAGGTGATTAACTACTTACCGACGCGTTACTTACTCTTTGTTACAGCCTTATTATCGCCTGCTTGCCGCGTTTACAGGAGCTCAAACAGGATGATTTCGCGGTGCTAAGCGGGCTAGACCTTTCTCATCATCCTCGCGTATCATCGCACCCCTTAACGACTACATCACAACCGCTCCTCGGTGGCGAAATGTACTAGCTCAGTGCATCATCGTGTAGTCACACTAGACAACGGGACAGTGCCGATTGGACAACATGCCTCATGAGTTCAGTGGCAATCTTTACCTTCCCAGCACAACAAAAAAGCGCGCCAATTGGCACGCTGGGTCTGTTCTAGAGCTCTTTTTTAGAGTTTTCTTTGAATGTGAATGAAGTTTGAATGTGAATGAAGTTGGAGGTGTCATTTTCAGCAACTGTTATGTAAGACCTTTGCTACATTGTAACCGGATTGCCAATCAACCGTGGAAGTGCAGACACGATAGTTCTTGCCATAACCCGGTATCCTTCCGCAGTCGGGTGAATGCCGTCATCACTCAGCAGCACAGACAAGTCTGCCGCTTGTTTGAACGCAGTTCGCACGTCTATCGTCAGCACGTTCAGCCTGTGGACGAGTTGCACCAGTGCTCTGTTGTACATTCCATGCCAGTGTTCGATGCCGCCGCACCTTCCAATCCAGTGGGCAACGTTTGAACCATGCTGGGCGCAGACTGCATTGTAGTAACGTACCGGATCAAGAGGGAGTAAGTTCATCAACACAGGGGTTATGCCATTTTCACGCAGTACAAGCACGATATGTTGCAGATTAGTGAGGTATCTATCCAGAGGGACAATTGGCTCGTGCTCCCCATCCTTGGCCAATGCCACCTCATCCCACCGAAAATTACAATCATTTCCGCCAATCTCAATCAACACGTAATCCGGATGTTCCATCACCACGTCGTCAGCCAAGCGACTGACCAACAGGTCTGAGTTATCATTAAAGACGCCTTTATTCACCACGTCAAACTCTCCATGTTGAGTAAGGGCAGCCTGTAACAACGCAGGATAATTTTCCTTTAAGATGCGAAGCCGCCCACGAACGTACGAAATCCCTCTCGTCACACTGTCACCAAAGCAGATAATGCGCATGATGTCGCTCCCTTGCCTGGTTTTCCCTGATTGTAACACGCATTGCAATTCGCAAGTGCATACGAACCAGTGTGAAAGGTGACATTTTGTCATACGGTTTCGTTTCACCGTACCGACTTGACATTGGACTTTGTCTTCCCATATCCTAAGAGTGTTTCAACATCATTTCCTAGGGGCTGTGTGGATGTTGGCGGTTGTTCTTAACTAACGAATTTGATATGCCTCGCAGAAACAGCAGGTTGCCGAACTGGCACCTTTGTGGCTGCCTGCGCGAATTCGAGTTAAGAACGGCGGAAATCGCATCATCTCCTGCAGCAGTTTGCGAAAACCGTGCTCTTAAGGCACGTTTTTTTATTGTCTGATTTGGCCTTTCAATTTTTCCTTTGACGGGAAGCACACTGTGTTAGTATGTGTTCCCGTTGTCGGTGAGAAAGCAGTCGGCAGACAATCAGGGGCATGAGGGTGAACCCACCGTGGTTCACCCTCTTTTCTTTCGTCGGTCAACATCTCGCAGGCGCAGAACAGGCATATCGAGCATCATGTGAATCGCAACCATGCCCGGAATGGAACACGTCATTCAGAGATTCAAGGAGGCTGTTCATCTTGAACGAAAAGACCTATTCTGCGCTCGAATTCGACAAAGTCAAAGAGGAACTCGCACACTACGCACTGTCGTATCTCGGTCATCAGCACATCCATCAGATGACCCCGGATACTGACATCAAGCGGATTCAATATCGCCTCGACGAGGCAGCCGAGGCCAAGCGTTTGGTTGAGAGCGGTGGCAGTGTGCCGATACCCACACTAGACGGAATTGAACGCGTGGCACTCATGCTGGGAAAAAATTTTGTTTTTACGCCAGCCGACTTTGAGTCCGTTGCAACGTTTTTGCGCAGTACGGCTCAACTGCAAGCCTATTTGCGAAGAAAACAAGAGATTGCTCCGCGTTTATATGGTTATGGAGAGAGCCTGCACCTCCTGCAAGACTTGTACAACGAAATCCATCGCTGTATTGCACAAGGTGACGTTATCGACAGTGCGAGCGATGCTCTGCTTCGGGCAAAGAAGCAGGAGTCCATCGTAGAATCGCGCCTGCGCAAAAAGCTCGACAGTTTGCTGCAGAAGTACCATGCATATCTCCAGGAAAGCTTTGTGATACAACGAGGAGGACGATATGTCCTGGCAGTGCGGCGTGATCAAAAGAAAGTGGTACGCGGCAGCATTGTTGACGAATCGTCAAGCGGACAAACGGTCTTCATTGAACCTGCGGACGTATCGGCACTATCCCTTGAGTTGGACGACTGGAGGAACGAGATCGAACAGGAGAAGCACCGGGTACTATGTTCACTTTCGGAGCAATTGGACTTGGAACGGGCTGCCATCATACAAAACCTTGAGACGATCGGTATTTGCGACTTTGTCATAGCGAAAGGCAAATATGCGAAAGCCTTGGAGGCAAATCGCGTTGACGTCAATCAGGAGGGATGGATAGAGATTAGGCAGGGCAGGCATCCGCTGATCGGCAAAAACAGTGTCCCCATCGATTTCTGTATGGGTAAGGAAAACCAAGCACTCATCATCACTGGTCCAAATACGGGCGGAAAAACCGCTACGCTCAAAACTGTTGGCTTGCTGACGATAATGATGCAGTGTGGACTGCTGGTGCCTGCATTACCTGGAAGTTCGCTGGCTGTATTTCAACAAGTGTTGCCAGACATTGGAGACGGGCAGAGTCTTGAACAATCCCTGAGTACTTTTTCAGCACATATAAGAAGCCTTGTGGACATCATGGAACACGCAAACCACCGGAGTCTGATATTACTCGATGAACTCGCCTCAGGTACTGATCCTGGCGAAGGGATCGGCCTGTCCATTGCAGTTTTGGAGAAGTTGTTTGAACGCGGCTGTACCATCGTTGCCACGACCCACTTTAGCGAGATTAAAGACTTCGCCATCGTGACTCCAGGTTTTGAGGTTGCCCGGATGGAGTTCGACGTCGAGACCCTGCGGCCGCTCTACCGGATCACAATTGGCGAGGCCGGTGAAAGCTATGCCCTGCTGATAGCTCGGAAACTTGGGCTTAGCAAAGAGTTGATCGATAGAGCACGCACGATTGTCGAGACGCAGTCTGGTGCTGGTGAAAATGGAAAGGTCCAGACAAAGGTGCACAAGCATATGAATGAACTGAGCCCGGCTGAACAGCATTCTGATCTCCGGGCCCCCCGTCACCACAGTGAACTCGAGAAGGTGCCTCAAGTGAATGGGGTACGGGACGGCAACGATGCCGCACTCATTACGAAGACAAAACCGTTTCAGATCGGCGACCGAGTTTGGATCCATCCCATGCGTCAAAGTGGGATTGTAGCCGAACTACCGGACACCCGAGGGAATCTCGTTGTGATGGTTCAAAAGCGCCGTCACGTAATCAATCAAAAACGCGTGGCACCTTACTTGTCTCGTGAGGAACTGTACCCCGAAAACTATGATTTAGATATCGTGCTCGAGTCAAAGGATGTGCGAAAGAAAAGAAAACTGATGAACAAACGCCACGTCGACGGGCTGGCGATTGAACATCCCAATCATCCACAGCTCTGACCAATCTGCACTAGGAATGCGTACCTTTCGCGAGCCGTGTAAATCGGCTCGCTCGCTCTTGCATTCTCCATATCTTCTCCATACAAAATCCTCAGCTAATTCGCATTTCGTTGCTACAATAACTTCACTATCGTGGATATATGTAAAAAATAGTGTGGCGAACAAACTTCCATCGGAAGGGGAGACATTGATGCTACGCAGAATCATGCTTATCAGCGGGGTGTCGTTTGGCATCTTGGTTGGATCGCTGGTCCTGCTGCACTCACCCGGTTATTAATTACAGCCGACGGTGCTGTCTCAACTGAACACGGTATCCTCACAAGTGAACAGCAGCAAAGCCCAACTCAACAAAACCAACCAGCAGATAAATCAAATCAATCAGGCTATTCAAGGGGTGCAGCAGCATCTGCAAGACGACGTCAACACGTATCATGAGATCCTCGCAAAAGCAGGGTCAAATCAGTAATCCGTGGAGTCATTCGCAGTTTGCGGGGTCCGTTATTTGAGAAATCCGTCAATTGTTCTCTTGAGTCCTCCGTCCGAAAGGACGCAGACTGCAGTCATTCCTGTTAGCAACACGCAAATGAGGTGATGGTATGAAGGATGCTAAGGTACACGCCTTGATTCTCAGTGTCCTCTCAATCTCCAGTATTGGTGCCTATCTGGCGATGTTTCAGTCTGTCTCCACCAAAACTGCAAAGGCGATGACGATCTCTACTGCGACAGGGCAGAACGCACAGCAAGAGCTGACCAAGAAACAACAGGAATTGCAAAGCGTTCTCCAACAACTTCAGAACGCCCAAGGGACACTGCAAACGACGACGCAAAACTACCAACAGGCCTACTCAGTGAGTCAACAAGATGACCAGGTCTTGCAAGTGCTGAATCAACGGTTGCAGGGTATGGGCTTGACGCCGGTTCCCTTGCCCGCCAGTCCGAAACCGCTCCAAGGTATCCAGGTGAGCAGTACGCCGCCGCCTATCGTCACAACGTCGGGCGGGTCGTAAGCGGATATATCAAATCAATGGGGTGATGGGCTGTGTCGAACAGAAAGAGAAACACGATTTGGGTGTGGGTCGGAGTTTGGCTGGCAGCCATACTCGCCATCATTCTTGGGCTGTCCAGGATGTCTGTGCAACATACTGGTCAGTCGGTGTTCCAGTTCAGCAAGATGACCCCATGGCTGATTGCCAGGGCAGGCGGGGTCACGGCATTGGTGTTGCTCACCGTTTTGGTCTGTTTCGGTATGATTTTGAGCAGTGCGCCAAACAAACAGTCATGGCGGCTGACCCGCTATCTTCTGCCCTGGCACCGATATCTGGCACTGTTCATGTTGTTCTTTTTAGGACTCCACATCGTTACCATCGCAATCGATCCGTTTGCCAAGGTCGGCGTTATTGGCGCGCTGATTCCCGGGCTTTCCAGCTACCGAACTGTACCGGTCGCAATTGGCACAATCTCCTTCTTCGCCTTGTTGCTTGTCGCAGTGACAGCGCGGTTCCCTCGCGTTCTCCCCAACAACCGCTGGCTCACTGTACATCGAGTCTCCCTGTACACGTTTGTGGCAGCGTGGTCTCACGGGGCTTTGACCGGAGCTGATACGCCGAGCATTCGCTGGCTGTACATTGTAACCGGTCTTTGCGTAGCAGCGTCTGTGTTCGTCCGGTACTGGATTGTCTACCAACGCGGCCGCCGCACAAACGTCCAGAGACGGGCGGAACAGTCACTCCAGCAGACGCCGGCTTCCCGCAGCCAAGCGCATGCTGCGTCCGCGAGAACCAATATTGCAGATTGATCCGGCTGATTGACCCGACAGATTGATCCGGCTGACTGTCATGCTAGGGATTTCGCATCAGATGTTTTCGAGACCCAGAAATTGAACGAGATCGGCCAGTTCATTCAATGTCTGTCGATCCACCGCGGGCGCCGGGGGCCGAACGTAAGATGACGCGATGGCTCCCCGAAGTTTGTACGTTTCCTTCCGAATCGCTACCCCGGTTACACCCAGTTGCGCCTCAAAACGAATCAGCGGCAGATACTGATAGAAGTAGCGTCGTGCCTGTGCACGCATACCCGACATGAACTGCTCATAAACCTGAACCAAAATTTCCGGATAGGCGAAGCCAGTCATGATCCCGATCGCGCCTCGCTCCAATTCCTCATAGAAGTACATACCGCCGAGTCCCCCGAACAACCCTAACTTGCCTTCTGTTGCCTCGCGAATTCTTGACACCTTCATAATGGTCGGAGACTCTTCAATCTTGACATAGCGAGCAGTGGGAACCTCTTTGACTGCACGAGAGAAAAAATCCGGCGGCAACATGACCCCTGTCGTCGTTGGTTCATCCTGGATGACAAGCGGCAGCGTGCACGCCTCGGAGATCCGCCGATAATGCTCAAGTACAAGGTTCAGGTTCCGCTGGTTCTGCGGTGGAGCAACCATAATGGCATCTGCGCCGGCCATTTCCGCCTCTCGCGCAAACTCAGCAGCCTGATGCGTACCCGCGGCTGAACACCCAACCGTTACGGGCACTCGACCACCCACCTGCTTTACCGCAGTATCGATAATGGTTCGTCGTTCACGCTCCGTAACCTTGTTTGCTTCACCCATAATGCCAAGCAGTGTGACGCCATGGACACCAGCCGCAAGGTAAAAGTCGAGTAACGAACGCAGACTTTGTGTATCCACTGTCCCATCGTCCGTAAACGGCGTCAGGGAAATCACCGAAATTCCATGGATCGGTTTGTCTTTCGATTTGTCTTGCAAACTGTAATTGGGTTCCGAGTTGCCATTCCGCGTCTCGTTCATTGGCGATTCCCCCTTTTGTATTCATTTTACCGAAAAGCCAGAAGACAGACAGCCAAATCCATCAATGACATTGACTGCTGCCAAAGACACGCCATACAATTATTTCATATTTCATAAAATTATATGTATTTTGTTAGCCAGCTAGATTGATACGTGGGCAAGTCAACGTTTTTTCCGGGAGGGGTTCCGTGTCAACGACGTCCGCTTTGCGCCGAGATTACGCATATTACCGAGACATCTTTACAAAAACCCAAATGCCGTTCGCATTTGTCGATCTCGACCTGCTCGAACAAAACATCCACGATATCCTGCAAAGACGCGGCACAAAGAAAATTCGGGTTGCAAGTAAGTCTGTACGTTCGATTGGCGTGCTCAAACGGATCCTGAGCGCCGAGCCGGATGCTTTTTCTGGTGTCATGTCGTTCACTGCGAATGAAGCGCTATACCTCTGCCAAGAGGGGATTCAAGACATCCTGCTCGGCTATCCCGTCTGGTCGCCAAAAGCCATTCAAGACCTTGCACGTGCAATCAACGACGGGCATTCCATCACACTGATGATAGATTCACTTGAACACGTGACCCACATCAATTCAATTGGAGAGCGAACAGGCATCGTCATCCCTGTCTGTTTGGATGTGGATATGTCGACGAACTTCCCCGGTCTGCACTTTGGAGTCTGGCGATCCCCAATTTCGAATGTGGCACAGGCAAAGCCCGTTATTGATAAACTTCTTCGCCTGCCGTTTATTCGACTAGATGGACTTATGGGTTATGAGGCCCAAATTGCCGGCGTCGGTGACCAGTATCCCGGACAAAGAGCCAAGAATGCCCTCGTTCAGCAGCTCAAACGCCGATCCGTATCTGCCATCGCATCGCGCCGCACTGAAGTTGTCGAATACATTCTCAGCCAAGGTATCCAGCTGAAATTCGTCAATGGCGGCGGGACAGGAAGCCTTGAAACAACAAAACGAGAAAAACTCGTAACCGAGATTACGGTAGGTTCCGGCTTTTACTCGCCTGGGCTGTTTGATAACTATCGGTCGTTTCAGTACCAGCCGGCTCTTGGTTTTGCCATTGAAGTCGTTCGACAACCGGCGGCCAACATCGTCACGTGTGCGGGCGGAGGATATGTTGCTTCAGGTGCCGCTGCGAAAGACAAACTGCCAAAACCGTACTTACCAGCCGACCTTCAACTCATTTCGCTGGAAGGCGCAGGTGAGGTGCAGACCCCCTTTCAGGTGCCGCAGGGTGTCTCACTATCCCTCGGCGATCCGGTCTTCATGCGGCACAGCAAAGCCGGCGAACTGTGTGAGCGGTTCAACAGCCTGTACTGCGTCCAAAATGGAGCCATAACGGACATCATCTCAACCTACCGGGGGGATGGAAAATGCTTTCTGTAGAACCGTCAAGGTCAAAAGCGGGTGCTTTGGGAATCCAAAAGGGCCAGCCCAATCGGTGGTCAAACTGGTCTGGAATTGTGACGAGCGCCCCGCGCGACATCGTATACCCGTCGTCAATTGAAGAGGTCCGTGCAATTGTTCAGTCCTGCGCCGCATCGAGACGCAGCCTAAGAGTTGTGGGAGCTGGTCATTCATTTACTGCACTCGCGGCGACAAACGACGTATTGATGTCACTAGACCGTATGAGCGGCATTATTGAAATCAACCACGCAGAACAAACTGCACTGGTTTGGGCAGGCACTCGGTTACACGACTTGGGGCCCCTCTTATGGAAGCATGGCCTGGCACAAGAGAATCTCGGCGATATCGATGCCCAGTCCATCGCGGGTGCCATCAGCACAGGCACCCACGGGACAGGATCACAGTTCGGCATCCTCGCAACGCAGGTTATCGAGATCACCGCCGTCCTCGGTACCGGTGAGGTCGTAACCTGTTCTGCCGAATCCAGCCCCGAGCTGTTCCGGGCACTTCAAGTCTCTCTTGGTGCCATTGGAGTGATTGTAAAGATGCGGTTGCAATGCAAAAAGGCTTTCCAACTTCACTATGAGAGCCGTCGAGTCCGACTCAATGATTGCCTCACTCACCT
This sequence comes from Paenalicyclobacillus ferrooxydans, assembly GCF_001399675.1. Taxonomy (GTDB): domain Bacteria; phylum Bacillota; class Bacilli; order Alicyclobacillales; family Alicyclobacillaceae; genus Alicyclobacillus_B; species Alicyclobacillus_B ferrooxydans. The sequence goes on along the minus strand of NZ_LJCO01000008.1, from coordinate 146,174 downwards.
TGAAGAGTATAAAGAGAATTTCCGGCAGTTTGAGTTCTACTGCTTCCCGTACTCAGACACTGTCCAGCTGAAACTGATGACGGAAACCGAGACCCCCGCAACCCATCGGCCAATACGCGATTATTTCAATAAAGTTGTCATGGAGAACTGGTTATTCGGCGCACTCTCCACAGCATGCAAAAGTATGCCGAGCCTGTGCAGGCCCGTCAGTCGGCTGTCCGCAAGCAGTGTTCCCGTCAGCGAAGAGGTTGGCCCGAGCTATTCAGTATTTGCCACGCCTCGCTTGGTCCGGTTTAACGAGATGGAATACAACATCCCTGCTGAAGCACTGCCCGATGTGGTCCGTGAAGTCTTGGCTAAAATTGAAGCAGCAAAAATCCCCGTCCACTTTCCCATCGAATGCCGATTTGCCCACGGTGACAACATCCCTCTCAGTCCCGCAAACAGTCGAGAGTCGGCCTACGTGGCCGTCCATATGTACAAAGGGATGCCCCACGAGCCATACTTTCGTGCCGTGGAGGAAATCTTCCTCCGATACGGCGGTCGGCCCCACTGGGGCAAGCTCCACACACTGACGTCAACCGAACTTAGTACCCGCTATCCGGCTTGGGGTGAGTTTTTAACGATTCGTGCATCTTGCGATCCCGCTGGCATCTTTCTAAACTCGTACCTGCGCACACTATTCGGTCTCCCTCTGTTGCAGGAGGTGACGGACCATGCTTGAATTTCGGCAACAAGCTCCCATCGCAAATCAAACGACCAACTGGAATACCATCTTGGCATTCGCTGCAGTCGCTGTATCTACCCAACTTTTGTGGGTTACTTTCACGCCCATCACGACAGAATCAGCTCGTCTGCTAGGGGTCAGTGAAGGGGCTGTGGGCTGGTTGTCGGAGGTCTTCCCACTCGTTTATGTTGTGCTCGCCATACCGTTCGGGCTTATCACGGACAGGTGGTTTCGCCCGTCATTAGTACTGGGAACGCTGCTGACATTCATCGGTGCCGCACTGCGTATCCAAGGACATTTCACGTTTATTCTCATCGGCCAGTTGGTCACATCTGTTGGGCAGCCACTGATTCTCAATGCCATCAACAAGACTGCAGTCGTGTATGCTGCCCCAAACAAGCAAACGGTGGCCATCAGCGTGTCTTCGGCCAGTCTTTTTCTCGGTATTCTCTTAGCCATGCTGTCAGGTCCGATAATCCTCGGTCAATTTGGAATGTCCGGTCTCCTCTACGCGCAAGCCGCGTTTGCTGTCGCGACTGGCATATGGCTCCTGTCAGCTCTCTTTGCTTCAAGGCGCTTTGTACATGTCGACAATCCGCTTCATCTGCCTGTGCAACATTCTCGTAATCAGCAGACATCCTTACGGCAGGTTTGGGCAAGGCGCGAAATCCGACAGCTCTGCTTCCTGTTGTTCATCGGTTTTGGTCTCTTTATCGCACTTACGACGTGGTTACAAGTGCTGCTCGCCCCAAAACGAATTGACGCTGTTGAGGTAGGCATTGCACTGGCGCTGATGACCGCAGCTGGCATGATTGGTGCAGCCATTGTGCCCGACTGGGCGATCCGCCGTAAAAAGGCAAAAATGATGATACTCGCGTCACTCATTGCGTCGATTGCAGCCTCTTTGTACATCCTGATTGGGCTGCCGTTCTGGCTCATGACCAGCTTGCTCGTCATCGCCGGATTTCTGCTGTTGGCAGACTTGCCCGTGGTCCTTACCATCTCTGAGCTCATCGCTGAACCAGAACAAGCGGGTACAGTCAACGCTTTATTAATGTTGTTCGGAAACGCTGGGGGGATTGTACTGGCATTGCTCGTTCAAGGCCTGATTGCATCGACTACCGCAGCCGTCGCAGTATTGCTGGTCGGCGCTTTAGCCGCAATTCCATTTGCGTCCCGCTTCCCTGCATATACAGACCGTAGCAGCACAAGTTAAGCTCAACCGGAATCAGGAGGTGGATTTATTGGGGGACAGCAAGACATACAACTATCCAAAATCCAATTCACGCAGCACCAGTTCGCAAGCAGGTCACAGTTCGCGCGTCCAAAAGCGAAAACCAGCACCGCATCAGTCGCAGAACCTAGAACAAGAAGGCACGCCAAAAGGCGGTTCCTAATTTTCCAACCGCTTTGGAGATCAGAGATTTGGGCGTAATGGCAACACGTGAACAAAGGCTGCGGGAACCCAATCAGGTGTCCCCCGCAGCCTTTGCTTGTTCATGAACAGCATTTCAAACGCAATTTAACGTACCGTCGATTTGGCCATCGATTCCGGCAACCAGTTCCGGCAACCGATTTCCACGACCGATTTCGAATCAGCGGCCTGCAATCGTGCGTGAAATGACCAGACGTTGGATTTCAGCCGTACCTTCCCAGATCTTGAAGATCTTCGCGTCCCGCATCCACTTCTCCACAGGATACTCCCGGATATAACCGTTTCCGCCAAGAATCTGTACTGCCTCTTCCGTCACCTTCATCGCAGTGTCACCTGCAAACAACTTCGCCATGCTGGCTTGAAGACCTGCGTTTTTACCTTGACCCTGCACCCATCCTGCACGCCACACGAGGAGTCTTGCCGCGTCGATCTCCGTTGCCATGTCCGCAAGCTTGAAGGAAATACCTTGGTTTGCGATGATCTTGTGCCCAAAGGCAACACGGGTCTTCGCATACTCGAGTGCATATTCGTATGCAGCACGAGCCACACCGAGTGCTGCAGCGCCAACAGCCGGGCGTGTGCGCTCAAGCATCATCAAGCAGCCAAGTCCGCCGGAAATGCCTTTCGGGTTGCCATCGAGACCGCTGAGGCGGTTCTCAAGCGGAATCCGGCAGTCTTCCAACACAACCTGTGCGGTGTGCGAGGCGCGTACCCCCAACTTCTTTTCCTTTCGTCCCATCGACAATCCCGGAGTGCCCTTTTCAACAACAAAGCACTCGATGCCCTTCCAACCACTGCCGGGCTGTGTTTGGGCGAAAATGACATGAAGGTCGGCAATGCCGCCGTGTGTGATAAACTGTTTGGTTCCGTTCAGGACCCAGTGATCTCCGTCGCGGACAGCTGTGGTCCGCATCGATGAGACGTCAGACCCTGCGTCAGGCTCAGTCAGTCCCATTGCCCCGAGGTGCAGTTCCTTTGGGTCGCACAGGTAGCCGATATACTTTTTCTTCTGCTCTTCGGTGCCGGTTGCGAGGATACCTTGTCCAGCCAATCCGCTGCCAGTGATCGAGGTCTGAATACCTGCGCATCCCCAAGCCAGCTCTTCAGCGATCAAAAGACCTGTCACCGGATCGCTGATACCGCCGCCGCCGTATTCTTCCGGATACTGATAGGTGGTCAACCCAATCTTGTGTGCTTCCTTTACAACATCCCAAGGAAACTCTTCAGTCTCATCGTAATAAGCCGCTACAGGGCGGATTTTTTCCTCCGCAAAATCATGAGCCAGATTCTGCATTTCCTTTTGCTCATCGCTTAATTCAAAGTTCAGCACATTGAGTCCTCCATTTCGCATCCTGTACACGCTTTCAATCCATTTCTTAGTCAACGACCGACCGTTAGTTTGATTCTACAATTTCTTGAACGAAAAATATAGAACGATCCCATAGAATTGCGAGTCTCCAGGTACATTGGCAGCCTCCAAATCCTGTATAGAAGCCCCAATTGAATCCATACTATTGCACAGTAACCATCGGGAGGCTACATAATGTCAGAAAATCTGACCATGAAAATTATCCGCGAACACATGATTTCTACCGCAGATAACGTGCGGCCCGGCGAAGAAGTGCTGGTCAAAGTCGACCACACGTTAACCCAAGACGCGACTGGCACGATGGCTTATCTGCAGTTTGAGGCCATGGGGATTCCGAAGGTGCGGACCCGTGTGTCAGTCAGCTACGTTGACCACAACACATTGCAGACCGGATATGAGAATATGGACGATCACGTTTTCCTCCAAACCTTCGCCCAAAAACACGGGGTTTACTTCTCTCGTCCAGGGAACGGGATCTGCCATCAAGTTCATCTCGAACGGTTTTCCGAACCGGGCTACATCCTGCTTGGCTCAGACTCTCACACGCCTACATCCGGCGGGGCCGGAATGCTTGCAATTGGTGCAGGCGGTCTTGATGTCGCAGTTGCGATGGCAGGCGGACCCTTTGGAATGCCGATGCCAAAAGTGGTTGGAGTGAAACTGACGGGAAAACGCCAACCATGGGTCGCGGCCAAAGATATTATCCTGGAGATGCTCCGCAGGCTCACCGTCAAAGGCGGCGTAGGGAAGGTATTCGAATACCACGGGGATGGGATTGAAGACCTGACTGTGCCGGAACGGGCCACCATTTGCAACATGGGTGCAGAACTCGGAGCGACAACTTCCATCTTTCCAAGCGATCACATCACGCTCTCCTACTTTAAACGTCAAAACAGGGAAAAGATGTGGCGCGAACTGGGGCCCGATGAAGGCGCAAGGTATGATGAACTGATTGAGATTAACCTCTCTGAGCTCGAACCGCTGATAGCACAGCCGCACAGCCCGGACAACGTGGCCACCGTCCGGTCCATCCAAGGTCTAAAACTGGACCAAGTATGCATCGGTTCCTGCACGAATTCATCCTTTCACGATCTGGCCATTGCCGGTCACGTCTTGCGCAAAAAGCGCGTTGCACAGAACGTGCAGATGACCCTCACCCCCGGGTCAAGACAGGTGTTCGCGACGATTGCCCGCAACGGTATCTTGGCAGACATCATCTCTGCTGGGGCTCGGATCCTCGAGTCAGCCTGCGGTCCCTGCATTGGTATGGGTCAAGCCCCGAAATCGGGTGGTATCAGCCTGCGCAGCTTTAATCGAAACTTTGAAGGCAGGTCCGGAACACCAGATGCCAAGGTCTATCTGTGCAGTCCGGAAACCGCCGCTGTGTCTGCGCTTCGGGGTATCTTGACAGACCCCCGCGACTTCGAAGGCGACTACGTAACAGAGAAGGAACCAGAGGTGTATGACACCAACGATACAGGGATGATTATCGAACCATCCGAAGACCCCGACAGCGTGGAAGTTGTCCGTGGCCCGAACATTAAGCCTCTCCCGATTCGTGGTCCGCTCGAAGAGAAGATGGAAGGCAAGGTGCTCATTAAAGTCGGGGACAACATCACGACAGACCACATCATGCCAGCTGGATCGAAAATCCTGCCTTTGCGTTCGAACATCCCTGCCATCAGTGAATTCGTGTTTATCCGGGTCGATCCCGATTTCCCAAAACGGGCTAAGGAGAACAACGGCGGTTTCATTGTTGCGGGTGCAAACTACGGACAAGGTTCGAGCCGCGAGCACGCTGCCCTCGCCCCGATGTACTTGGGTGTGAAAGCCGTCATCGCGAAATCATTTGCGCGCATTCACCGCTCCAACCTCATCAACTTCGGTATTCTCCCGCTTCGTTTCGCGGATGAAGCCGATTACGAACTCGTCTCAAGCTTCGATGAGCTCATCATCGACGATGTCCAGAAGCAGCTTCAGAGCGGCTCAGAGATTGTTGTACGCATCGGATCGGGTCGAGAGATCAAGACCGTCTGCGACGTATCCGAGCGACAGCGAAATATCCTCTTCTCCGGCGGGCTCTTAAATCACATTAAGCACAGCCAAGCCGAAGAAGGCAGCACAGTTACCCAGAGTGCTGTCGAAGCCGCCGGACACCTTGGCGAATCGACCATGGTGTCGAGCAATGGACAGTTCCGACCGGGAAAGCCTCACGAAGTCACATCATCTGGCCGTAAGGACGGTGAAAGTGCATGAAAGCAAACGAAGTGATGCTCGATTCGGATCTCATCCTCCGCCCCACGTCCTCCGTAGCAGATGCTAAACGCCGCGTGGCCAGGTCCGCTCTCGACGTCATTCCAGTTGTTGATGACAGCGGCAGATACCATGGTGCAGTCCAGAAATCATCACTCTTGGACTACAGAGGTTCTGATGAAGACAGCGTCACGAACGTCTGTTGTGAGGACGCACTGATCTGTGATCGCGCATTTGCACTGGAAGACTTGAACCATGATGCCGAGTCCCCTATCCCCCATCGCACCATCATGGTGGTCGATCACGACGGCACATATCAGGGAATCATTCCTCAGGTACACTGGGCCGTTGATGAAGCGAAGACTCAAAGCGGTCATCCTCGTCAGGTCTTAGAAGTGCGAACCTTTGCGATGCACCTCACCTACAGGTGTACGGAGTGCGGTGAACTGGTAAAGCGAAACCACGGCGTTCCATCCGAATGCCCGGCCTGCGGCGCAGGCCCGAGTGATTTTGCAATGTACACCGAGGATTAATCCGCACTGAATGAACACGGGTGATATCACGTGAAAGTGTACAACGACCGATTTGAATGGCTGTTGAAGCCCAGGCGAAACAATCAACCCTGACAATATTCGTTGGGGTTGATTTCTATTTCGCAACTGTTTTCGATCAAGTACCGTCAGAAACTGCGAGACTTTGTCGAATAATATGTAAAGTATTCGTAGAGAGAAGGGAACACGTGTGGAAAGCTTCGTATATTGCTTGAATTGCGATTGCCTTCACCTAGCTTCAGAAGTTAAGCGACAGTTCTCAACCGGATTTCGACGAATCAACGGGGTTGATTACGCGCTCGGCGTGTGCAACATCACTTCCCGAAAAGAGGCATTAACTGGACATGTGAACAGCCTTCGCGCGACCGCAGTTGCGGACGGGAAACCTGCGCAAGAAGATGCCATTGGTGCCTAGTGCAGACGTCAACTAGATACCAAGCAAGATGACGCCCACACACACAATCAGTGAGCTCAACCAGGTGGCTATCGTCAGCCGTTCCAGTTTATTCATGAACAGGCCTGCGAGAAGTGCCACAATGACAGGTTGCGTACCCATGATGACAGACACCGTGGATACGGGAACGTCTGATACAGCCTCAAAAAACAGATATACCGCGGCTGACATGACAACACCAGCCGAGACGATAGAGAGGTTCATATGGGACCAGTAGTGCCTGAGAAGCGGAACTAGTCGGCCCGTTAGAGACAGAAAAACGATGTACAAGAGCAGAGCAGCCCAGGTGTCGACAACGCCGGCAAAGAGCGAGTCAATCGGGTACAGTATGCCAACTTTGCGAAAGGCGTACCCAACTCCCTGGAACAAAGTTGCCCAAACGGCAATCGCGATACCGCTCTTTACAACATCACTTGGCGCAAACCTCGTTGGAAACAGTTTTTGTTCGAAGAGCAGCAAGAACACACCAACCAGCAAAACACCGATGCCAGTTTTATCAAAGAGCGTCAACCGTTCTCGCAAAATGACCAGTGCCACCGTCAGTGTAACGAGCGGAGACATCGCTGCAATGATAGAACCTCGTGTAGCTCCAATCCGGGATATCGCTGTGTAAAGTGCGAGGCGTCCGAAAAGTGTCGCTAACAGTCCAGACAGAGCACAGAACAAAATACCCATGGTTCCCGCCAAGCCTTTATCCATCAAGGGCCCTCTGTCATATGAAACATCGATAGTCAAAGTGATCGACAGAATGACTCCTGTGATCAACAAGACGGGAAACAGTCCGTAATCAGAAGGTAGTGTGTCGTCCTGCCCTTTCCGGATTAAGAGGTTTGAGACGGCGTAACAGGTTGCTGATAGCAAGGCAGTCAATTCCCCGTGCACATTCACCCCTCCAACGGCGGACAAGTTGGTACATTTACCACCATACGCCGCGTTAGGACAAATATGCTTCGAATCGTTGCCAAACTGACCTGTCGGTTATCCCTTTAAATACGGCCCCACCTTTTCAATCACTTCCTGCAGTTGTTGTGAACACGTTGTATACAAGGCCTTTGCTTCCGGATTTTTGGTTTCCAATGCGAAATTTTCAAGGTCAGCCTGAATCTTCTTCAACGACGCTGCTTGTAAGGGTTTCTCTTTAACTTGTGGTTCTTTCTGGGGGTCAGAGTACAAGTCCACGTACAAACTGCCATTTGAGTCTACCTGAGCAAGAAAAACGTCTTCGAATCGCTTTGCACCCTGTTTCAGGATTTCCCCGTACAGCCACTCTTTCGTATAGCCGCTTCTGTCCAGGGACTGCTCCATCACATTTCCGTCCACGATCAAGACTCGTGGTTCACGCTCTGACAAGACCGGAATCCCGGCAGCTTTCGGCGTGAGGGGTTCCACATCAGATTTTCTCATGACGTTCAGTGTTCCGTTTGTCTCCAGAATGGCAAACTCGACATCCGCAAGCTTAAAAGCGTTTTTGGTGCGAAGCAGCAACATCATTTCGTCGATGTCGAGCTTCGCCTTCTTCAAGTTCCCATCCAAAACATTGCCGTTCCGAATCAATACGGTCGGTCTCCCATCAATCAAGAGGCGTGCACGATGTGATTTTCTTTGCAGCCAAGACATGATTAGTGAGAGAGCCGTCCAGATGAGCAATGCGATAATAGCGTGCAGGTCACGGATTTCATCCAGCGACCACGAAGCGGCAATGTTCCCGATGGTGATACCCGCGATATAGTCAAAGAAGTTTAACTGGGCAACCTGACGTTTCCCCATGATCCGAGCCAGGATAAACAAGACGACGAAAGCGAACAGCGATTGATACAAAACTTCTGGCGTAGTTGCCATGTACAGCCCTCCACGTCACAACGTGCACTGAGACGTAGTTTGCCAGGAACTGAGTTGCACCATACCGACTGTCCCCTACTTGCCGTCACTGTGAACCTGTGGTGGACCTCCCGGATACGTAATCGCGGTCCGTAATAAACAGATGACGAAACCACAAAAATCCAGGTGTCAGAATGAGCATTCCTACGCCAAGTACAAGCAACGTTGCTCGGAACATGATGGGATTCGAGACCGAATTGGCAAAGGTCACATAGGGGTAGAGCCAATAGACAGCATGTGCAAGACCGTAAGCAAAGTGTGCCGTCGTTAACTGAACTAACGTAAACACCAGGGAGATATTGAGGAACCTGAGTCCCTTGTCTGTCTTGCCAAAACGTCCAGCCCACCATAAGGCTCCGTAGGACACAGCGAATGACGCAAGTGAAGCAGCCAATATGGGCCACCAATGCATCATCCGCGCTGCCATGTTGAGACTCCCCGGCACCCGTACGGTTACCGCGGCAACCCCCGCGATGAGGCTCACGGGTCCAGTCCAGAGAGCTTGCCTGCGGTAGCGGGCATACACAGAGAATTGTCGGCCAAGGTACGCGTAACGACTGAGAAAGAGAGCAGCCACATACAGAGCCAATGTGATGCCAAACACCGTGTACAGATAAACAGCTGGACTCATGAAGAAGTAAAGCGTCCGGAGCCGAGACACCCCGTCCATCACATTGACGAAACCACCTTGCGACAACGGCAACAAGGTTGAAAATACTCCCGGCAATATCAAACCTGTAATACCAACCACCAGAATCGTTTGGCTTTGCCGATGGGCTGATGCATAGCCAAACTGCCAATACGCGCCGCGCAGAGCGATCAAGGCCAAAAGGAGTGTCGCTGGTACGAGCAGCACCGTTCCATACGCAAACACAGCACCCGGGAACAATCCCACAAGGGTCACCGGAATCAGAATCAGAAACGCATTAATCAGTTCCCACGTTGGACTGACGTAATTTCTCGCGATGGCTTCTGCGTTCCATTCACCCCGCCGATTGAAATACCAGCGCCAGAAACTTGACCCAAAGTCGATTGCGCCGAGAATGCCATAGACAAGGATGAGCAGCCAGATCAAACCTGCACCCACATGAATGAGTGTCATGCTGACACACCTCGCTTCTTCACTGGACTTGTTTCCGTGGAGCAGGACATCCCGTCTGTCGGTAATGGATGCTTGCGGAAATACACTCGAAGTGCCCAAATTGTACCCGCCAGGAGTACAGTGTAAAGAGATAGAAATCCGCCGAACATCCAGCTGATGCCTCCCGAAGCCGTAACCGCTTGAGAGACGTGCAGGTATCCATAAATCATCCATGGTTGTCGCGCAATCTCAGCAATGACCCAACCGTCTTCAATGCCGCCCATGGACAAAATCCCAGTTGTTACGATGGTCCAAAGCAGCCATCTCGGCATGCTTCTTTGGCGCCACAAGTACAGAACATAAACCCCAGCGACCGCGATAGAGAAGGAACCAATGCTCACCATCACATCAAACAAACTGTGGACGAAGAGCGGCGGCCAGGTTGTCCTTGGAAATGCGTCCAATCCAGTGACTTGACCCGACAGGCTTCCGGTGGCAAGAAAACTCAGCAACCCTGGGATAGCGATACCTCCGACAACCTTCCCGGTGGCTGCATTGACGACCCCACCGATAACAAGTGGTGCATGATGAGTTGTTTGAAACAATCCTTCTGCAGCAGCTAACTTCTCTGGCTGAAAGTGAGCTAAGAACTTCCCCGACGCATCTCCGATTACAGCGGTTGCAACCGCCATCACGCCCCCAAATATAATCGTCAAGCGCAGCACCTTGTTGTGGTAGTCTCGTTCAACCTTTGTTATACCCCGCTTCAAAAGACCCTTTGCGGCAATAGCTGCGAAGACAAACCCCACCGTCATATAAGCGGACACCAACACGTGAGCAAGTTCAGTAGGCATCGCAGGACTGAGCATTGCTTGCCAGGGATGTGCATCTGTGACCCTTCCATTCACCCATTGAAATCCGACCGGGGTATTCATGAATGCATTTACATCTGTGATGAGAAGAGCTGACAGTCCGCTGCCGACAGATACCAATCCCGCGCTGATAATTCGGGTACGGGCTGACAAGCGTTGTCCGCCATAGATATAGATGGCTAGGAACAACGATTCCAGCATGAAAGCAAAGACCTCAATTTGAAAGGGAAGGTTAATAACCTGACCGACTGTTTTCATAAATCCTGGCCAGAGGACCGATAACATGACCGCAACCGTCGTCCCAGTAACGAGCCCAACGCCGACCAAGAGAACCAGTACCATCGTGACACGCTTCGCAAATAATCGATATATTTCCTGACCTGTCTTCAGGTGAAGGATTTCAGCCACAACAATCAACATTGGTGCTCCCACAGAAATGGTCGCATAGGCAATGTGATAACCCAGGGTAATCCCAAACAGTGCACGTGCCATCATTACATGTGACATATGTCTCAACTCCTTGCGGGTATTTCATCGGTAAACAGGTTGACCATTGTCTTCTGATGTCGTAGACGACAACCTTTCAAATTCATTGATTGTGCGCCAAACGGCCAGACTATGAACGACGAAGAACCCACGCGCGGTTCTCTGTCATGGTACGTCTGTCCACAGAGGTGTTCCATCGGGTAAAACCCGATTAGGGTAAACACCTGATTGGAAATCTCGTTATTTATCGGGATAAGATGTATACCTAACGCAGGATATCTGAAGAGCAGATTCCGTAATGGAGAGGTTGGAATGGTGGAGCCATCTGCACGGGTCTTGGGGTTTGTTCGAATTACGTGGACAATGCTGATTGGGACAGGGTTTCTTCTCGCAGCATATCTTCGCTTCAGAGACACCAGTCTCGGCATTGCAATGGTGTTGTTACTGATTGGTTCAATCATCGGCTTCGCCGTACTTGTACACGAATCCAGGGACCTTCGCAAGATGGAGTACGGAAGATTTCGTGAACTATTCACCTCGCTGAGCGATGGCATTATCGTGATGGATCCTAATCGATCTATTGTATATACAAACCCAGCTGCCGTTCGCATGACTGGTTGGAATTTAAATGACACGGTACCGTATTGCCGATACTGCCAAGAACGGCAATTGGCCCCAGGAGAGCAACGCTGTCTGCTCGCCCAAGAGCGCGATCGCAGCTACTTCGAATCACAGCTTCCAACGAGGACAGAGGGCTGGGTCACAGTCGGAATGAGCCGTACCTTTCTCATGCCCCAAAATGATTCGAGAATACGAGACATGGTCATCACAATTCGAGATGTTACGCTTGAGCAGCAAGAAGAAGAACTTCGGTTGACGAGGCGGCTTACTTACCAAACTTGGAAGGTTCAAGAGGAAGAAAGAAAACGGCTTTCACAAGAGCTTCACGATGGTGTTTCCCAGAGCCTGTACGCAGTCAATCTGGGCTTGGGTCATCTTGCAAAGCATATCGACACCCCGAAGCTGTCCGCTAAAATTCGTGAACTTCAACAGCAAATGGACACGAGTATCGAAGAGGTACGAGCCCTGTCCAAAACACTGTATCCGGCTGTTTTGTACAGTCTTGGACTCGTAGCTGCGCTGCAAACCTTTGCGGAAACCATGACAAACACAAACCTCATGGTGTCGTACATCACCAATATACCGAGCGACACTCAGGTTCCCCCGGAGACTGCAGTCCACATCTACCGTATCGTTCAGGAAGCCACACACAACGCCGTCTTGCATGGACGCGCCGATTTTGTGGTCATTCAACTGAATCAAGAGAACGACATCATAACACTCGACATCCATGACAATGGCATAGGGTTTCGCCCTGAAAGTCAAGATTTCACCGGATATGGCCTTCGCAACATGCAAGAACGCGCACGGGCGATCGGGAGTCCCTTTTCCATTACGAGCCATGAGCGAGAGGGGACTCAGATTCATCTTGTCATTCCTATGTCCTGGAGAAAAACCTTGCCGTCTTCAAACGCCAAACAATTGCCATGACGAAAAAGGGGGAAAGTTTTGATGCAGCCAACGACCATTCTACTTGTTGATGACCATGCCCTCGTTCGTCAGGGGATTCGACTGTTACTGGAGGAGGAAAGCAATCTCGAGGTAGTAGGCGAAGCGGAAAGCGGTGATGAAGCAGTGCCATTGGCCGTTCGTCTTCAACCAGACATTATACTGATGGACGTCCACATGCCAAAGGGGACAGACGGAATCGTAGCCACGCGCCACATCCGAGAGACGGTCCCCGCCAGCCGCGTTCTCATGTTGACGATGTTCGATGACGAGCCGCACATTGAACGAATGCTCAGTGCAGGCGCCAGCGGAGTCTTGTTCAAGCATGACTCCAGCGACCAGATTATCGAGGCCATTCGAGCAATTTTAGCTTCCCCGTCCATCCCGTATCTGCCAGCCCGCATTCCGCTAGACACAAAAACACGCATACTGCAGCGTCTACAGACCCAGAAACACGCTCGGTCCTTACTGTCGCCCCGCGAAACAGAGGTGCTGACGCTGATTGCACGGGGGTACACCAACAAAGAGGTTGCCGACCGACTTCACATCAGTATCAAGACCGTCGAAGCTCACAGGGCTCATATCGTTGCGCGGATTCAGGCTCGCTCGCGAGCAGATCTAATACAATACGCGGCAAGCCAGCACCTCATATAAATCAAATGCGGACAGCCTCGAATCAGACTCCTCATCCCGTTCTGTCACCTCGCGCTCTACCTGCCCAGCACCCACTAAAGTCCACAGGGGTTGGTAGTAGTGTTTTTCAGCCGGGTCCACAATGGCGATCTCGTTGAGAAGTCTATTATCAGCACGCAGGAGTTGCGCTGCAGTGGTAATCCCACCCGTTCCGCCGCCAACGATGACCACTGTGTAGTGTAACGTGTTGCTCATCTGTCATCTCTCCTCGCTCATATTTTTCATTTGAATACTTCTTCACTGCTTTTCATAGGCTGAGTCACACTCAAGCTTGGGATGAAGTCACTCGCCTATGCGATATGCGTCTGCAGCGCTTGGAAGCTCATCACAAGCATGTACAGTGCGACAACAGCGATGACTCCGGAAAAAACGTATCGCAGCGTCGTCTTCTGTTTCCCGAGTCTGCTTGCCAACATGGTTCCGGCGATTCCGCCCGCCGCCCCGCCTAAAATAAACGGGATAACAATGCCCCAATTGACCAGCCCAGACAAGCTGTAGCTGACCGCTGTTGTCAACCCGAAACTTCCAACCGAAAACAACGATGTCCCAACGGCTTCAACCATTGAGAGTCCTGCGGAGTACATGAGCGCCGGGACAATGAGAAAACCTCCGCCGATACCGAAAAATCCAGATAAGATACCGACAGTTCCTGCACTTGCTGGCAACCGCCAGAAACGCCCTCGTTGAGATGCTGCGGAATCCCCACTACTCCCCGGCAAATTTCCCTTCATCATGCGATACGCCATGACAAGCATGAGGACCGCAAATAGAAACAATATATCTTTCGAAGGAACCAGCTTGCCGACAAAGGAACCGAAAGCCGCTCCGACGGCTCCGAAGATTGCAAACCAGACAGCGGGCTTCCAGCGAACGTGACCGGATCGTGCGTGAGGAAGTAAGTTAAAATACGCATTCACGGCGACTGCCATGGCCGTACTTCCAATGACGACATGTGCATCATGGATCCCAACCACGTACAGCAGCAGCGGTACGGCCAAGATCGAACCTCCTCCACCAAGCAGACCCAAAGCAAACCCAACGGTTCCTCCCGAAACGACTGATAGAATGTCTTGAACGTCTGTCATCTGTTCGTTCTCACCTCCCGCTTGAACAAAATAACATGTCCCTCAAACCTCTTGACATCGGGGAAAACCCTAGTCGCAAGTTGTAACATTAGCGGTCATTCAAACATCGAAATGAATCAGAAATTGCAGTCTCTATGAACAGCTATCGAACATGACCTCAGCAGGTTACATACCCTCGTATAAAACTTCCACGCTATACCAAACTAGGACAAGGAATAACCTGGACGAGTCGATTGACTCCCAAAATCTGAGGCAAGAACTCCGGGGTGACAATGATGTGGGTTACATGGCTAGACCGATGGCAATTTGGTATGACGACGGTATATCATTTTTTGTTCGTGCCGCTGACCATTGGGCTGGCGTTTCTAATCAGCATTATGGAGACTTTGTACATTATCAAAGGAGACCGAGTTTATCTGCGCATGGCGAAATTCTGGGGCAAACTGTTCCTGATTAACTTTGCCCTTGGGGTTGTGACCGGCATCATGCAGGAATTCCAATTCGGCATGAACTGGTCCAGCTACTCCAGATTTGTCGGCGATGTCTTTGGCGCCCCACTTGCGATTGAATCACTGGCAGCGTTCTTTCTTGAATCTGCGTTTATCGGTGTTTGGTTGTTTGGCTGGAATCACGTTCCGCGCAAAGTACACCTGCTCTCCATCTGGATGGTCGCGTTTGGCGTCAGCCTGTCGGCATTTTGGATTCTTACAGCTAACGCCTTTATGCAAGAGCCAGTCGGCTACGCGGTTATCAACGGCCGGGCACAAATGAACAGCTTCGGTGCGCTCATCACGAATCCGCAATTGCGTGTTGAATTTCCTCATGTGTGGTTAGGCGCAATCACGACTGGATCATTTTTTGTCGCCGGGGTGAGCGCGTATTACCTGCTTCGTCGACGCGAAACTGCCTTGTTTGCTAAGTCCTTTCGAATCGCTATTTATGCCGGCCTCATCTCGAGTCTGTTGGTAGCCGTAGTTGGTCACGCCCAAGGACAGTTGCTAATACACAGTCAACCGATGAAAATGGCCGCTTCAGAAGCTCTGTGGCACACCAGCCCGTATCACGCACCCTGGTCATTGGTTGCATGGATTGATTCTGCCCATCACCGAAACCCAATTGATATCGAAATCCCATACGCGCTCAGTATTCTGTCTTATAACCACACGTACGGCTCTGTCCCGGGAATCGATGAGTTGCAAGCACAGTACATCCGTCAATACGGCCCGGGAAACTACGTTCCCTCGGTTTGGGTCACCTTTTGGACGTTCCGCCTGATGGTGTTCGCCGGTTCACTGATGATCCTGCTTGCCTTGTACGGAGCATTTCGAGGTCTTCGGGATGATGAGTGGCTTGTAAAGCGTAGAAAGTACCTGAAGATCATGGTTTGGGCCATTGCCCTTCCCTACATAGCGAATACAACGGGCTGGTTAATGACAGAGATGGGAAGGCAGCCATGGGCAGTAAACGGATTGCTCAAGACCATTGACAGCATCTCGCCAACCGTAGGAGCCCCGCTTGTTTTGATGACAATTCTCGGGTTCGGCATTGTCTATCTGGCCTTTGCTGTTATCGACGTGTATCTGTTTTACCAATTCATTCATAGAGGACCCGATGCTGACGATGGCCCCGATGAAATGGATCCTACAGACACTTTACGGACGATCGAACCGCAGATCTGAACCATGCGTAAGACAGGAATGAAATTTCAGGGGAGGCCAGCTTCATGAGTCTCAACGTCTTGTGGTTTATCATTATCGCCGTCCTTTTCACGGGTTTCTTTGTATTGGAGGGATTTGACTTCGGTGTAGGCATCCTGACACCCTTTCTCGGAAAGACAGACGAAGAGCGGCGACTCCTTATCAATAGCATAGGTCCGTTTTGGGATGCCAACGAAGTATGGTTCATCACGGCAGGCGCTGCGATGTTTGCAGCATTCCCAAATTGGTATGCAACGCTCTTCAGTGGGTTTTACGTCCCCCTGTTTCTCATGTTGCTGGCATTAATGGCCCGGGGCACGGCGTTCGAGTTCCGGAGCAAGTTACACCATCCGGGCTGGCGAGTCTTCTGGGACTATGCAGCATGCGTCGGCAGTTTGCTTCCGCCTGTACTTTGGGGTGTCGCTCTGTCGAACTTGATGAAGGGTGTCCCTATTGACGCACACATGAACTATGTAGGTACGTTCTGGGATTTGCTCAGCCCATTTACTATCCTCGGCGGTATCTCTCTCGCCTTGATGTGCACACTTCATGGTGCTCTATTTCTGACACTTCGACTTGAAGGCGAGCTTCGCAACAAAGCTAGGCAAACGGCCAAACGGATTGGTGTGTGGACCACAATGGCGATGTTTCTATTCGTTGTCTACAGCTATTTTCAAACGGACCTCTTCCAGAAGGTCGGTCTGGATCCTGGCAGCTTGCCGGTATTGGCTGGAATCACACTCCTCTCGGTACCCTTTCTCGTCTACACAGAACATGACGGTTGGGCATTTTTACTGAACGCAGTCACTATCGCATGTTCCAGCGCAACAGTGTTCTACGATTTATTCCCGCGTGTCATGCTTAGTTCACTCAACCCTGCCTGGAATCTGACGATATATAACGCTGCGAGCGGACACTATTCCTTGACTGTGATGAGTATTATTGCGTTGACATTGCTGCCGATTGTGATGGCCTACCAACTATGGACGTATTGGGTCTTTCGTCGTCGGCTGAAACCAGGGGGGCATCTGGACTATTAATCAGGCACTAACACAGACCAATACTCCCCCGCTTCTGCGTAGGAAGTATTGGTCGTTCTCACAGCTCTTTGGTTTTTCCTCTTCAAGAGGGGTATCCCGACGCCGTTCAGTGAGTCACGGTTGTCGGCATGCTCAGCCTTATGCTGAGCGATCGACATGCGACGCCTTTACTCCGTTTGCAGCTCTTCCTCTAGACCCATGCAGAGTCGGATCGACATGTTCCTGAGCGATAGCTGAGTGTTTGTGATTTATTATTCATCGTAGGAAAAGGAGCAACGCCTATCACTGAGGTCTGCATCTAACTGGAGTCTTCTCTAAGTCGTGGATTTTACGTACTTCCGTGGAATGACAATGTGAAATGTCGTCTTCTGCTCATCTGAATGGCATTCAATCGTGCCGCCATGACCCGTAATTATTTTTCGACACAGATAAAGTCCGATACCTGTACCCAGCTTTTTCGTCGATACAAATGGTTCGAAAATGGTTGAAATCATATTGGGGGGAATCGCTGGCCCGTTGTTTGAGATATCTACAATAAAATGTCCATTATCCGCGTAACCTTGAATACAAATCACCTTTTCGGAACATGCAGCCAGAGCATCGATTGAATTCATGATGATGTTGATTAATACTTGGCGAAATTCAGAACGATAACCAAATAACGTGCCAGATTCGTCGAGGTCGGAGGTAACCTGAACATTTGAGTTTACGATGACAGGATATAAGAAATTCAAGGTTTCATGAACTATCTCTCCTAGCCGAAACCATTGCTTTTCAGGCTCATCCCCCCCTCTTTTTGAAATAAGGAGGAACTGGGTTACGCGGAATTTCAATTCATCTAATTCCTTTGCTAGGACATCGATGTATTCCAAGGACGGGTATTTCTCACGTAAGAGATGCACAAATCCGATTACTGAAGTCAACGGATTCCTAAATTCATGAACAAAACTCGAAGACATCTGCCCCAAAATCGTCAACTTGTCCTCATGTAACTGCTCGATGAACATCGACTGTTCCACCAATTGTTGGTCTTTAAGGTCGGTATAGTTGTGAACTGCACTGTACAAGAACTGGTCAAACAACGTATTGAACCCTTCAAAAACTGGGTACAAGTCCTGGATTGGTATGTCGATTTTGGGAATATGAGAAAAAAGCGCAGTACGCCCCACTGCTACGTTGTAAACGAATTCACTAATATTCACATTGGCTTGTACGCGTTCATAAGACACCTTGGAGGCTAGTTCTTGTAATGCTGCCATGTGCGTGGCTTTGCCTCTGGCCGAATCAATAATGACGTCTATCATCATAGAACCATTTGTCTTTATAACTTCTAGATACGGATCCTCCTGGTTTGCTATAGCCCTAGACATCCATGTGTTGAGGAGTTCATTACGATGCCCTTCAAGATAATCAGCAATCCGTTCACCTACAATGCCAGCCAAGGAAATGCCTCCCTCCTGGAGAACTCGAAGAACCGTGTCCAGAACTGTACGTTTCATTTTCACTTGACTACTCTAAGGTTAACGCCTTTGTGCAAATATACCACAAAGGAAAGTATTTGAATTTTACTCCATTTATTTGTGAGTGAATGAATTTCACCCACCTTCCGTTCCAATTTCACCTGCGGGTTTTAATTTTGTCTCACTTCAATCGGAATATCCTGCCACTAAGAGAGACATACATTGATTTGAGTTGGGGAATCTTAACTTTGGTAGACAGATATGGCCTCTTCGATATGGTGGTGAAATCGTTCGTGTTTAAGATTCCTGGACGCAAAAAATTTCAGCTCCTAGGTACAAGAACTCAAAACGTCCGGGACTATCGAAATTCTCCGCACTACAAGGGGGATTTAAATCAGGTCCTTGAACATTTCGCTGAAACACTAGGTAAAAGCGATGATTACATAGTACGGCTCACGGAAATTGCCGGACGCTCAGCTGCTTGCATATTTATCACTACTGTCTGCGACCATAAAGCTGTTGAGGAGTGCCTAAGAAGCCTTCAGCAACACCAATTTCCCCGACTATCTCCCAAGGATCTTGCTCAATACTTAACTGAAAAGGTTCTTCCAAGTTCGAATAGTATATACGTGACAAATTTACACGCACTGAGAGAATCGATCACTTCCGGAGATTTAGTGTTGCTGGTTGATGGGGTCGTCCCTGCGATTGTACTGGGTGCCAAGTTTGTTGAACACCGTACACCGGAGCAGCCTTATATTGAATCTTCAGTTCGAGGACCGCAGATTAGCTTCGTAGAGAATTTGGATATAAATATAGGATTACTAAGACAAATATTGAACACTGATACACTTCGGATAAAGAAACTGAACGTTGGATATCGGACCCGGACAGACGTGGCTGTTGTATTCTTGGAAGATGTAGCGAATCCAACACTGATAAACACGGTGCTTGAAAGGATTAACGCAGTCCACGTTGATACGATTAATCAAGGGGCGGAACTGGAACATTTAATCATCGACCACAAATCGTCAATCTTTCCTCTCACCAGAACCGCACAACGAACTGACAGTGTGGCGCATGAAGTGAATCAGGGTAAGGTGGTAATCTTCGTCGACGGTGACCCGACGGTGCTTATGGTTCCGGCTACAATTCGGGATTTCTTTCAGACTTCGGAGGACTTTAGTCACACATTTCACGAAGCCACCTTGGTTCGATGGCTTCGATTTGTATCGTTCATGTTCGGGTTGTACCTCCCAGCCCTTTACATCTCATTTACAGACTATAACCCCGAGTTGTTACCCAAAGTCCTCGGACTGCAAATCGCGAAGTCCAGAGAGGGTGTCCCGTTTCCCGCATTTATTGAGGTTCTCATCATGCAACTTATCATCGAAATTTTACGTGAGGCGACTTTGCGTATGCCAAAACAAATGGGTCAAACGATCGGTATCGTCGGAGGTTTGGTCGTTGGAGAAGCGAGTGTTCAAGCCGGTATCGTAAGTAACATTCTTATAATCGTAGTCGCCTTAGCAGCGGTAAGTATCTTTGTATCCCCGAGTTACGAATTCGCAATTGTAATTCGAGTCGGTACTTGGGTAATGGATGTCGCAGCTGCGTTTTTTGGGTTATACGGTGTAGTGCTTGTGACGATTGCAGGCATATACGAAGTTTGTTTCTTGAAATCGTTTGGCGTATCTTACGCAGACCCGTTCAGTGGAGAATACTTCAGAGACCTCGTTACGGATGGCATAATCAGGGCTCCCTACAACTTGTTTAGGCAACGCCCGCGACATCTACGTGTACAAGACCAAACAGCAGAGTCGCGTTATCGCAACCCCGCAAAACACGCTCCATTAAGTACATCCAGTCCACCGTCAAAAAAAGGAAATTGGCGGAGACCGCTCAAATGATTAGACAACGGATTATTACTTTATCCTGGCTTACCCTGTGCATGCTTTTTTTACCTGGGTGTTGGGATTATCAGAAGATCAATGATCGGTCTCAAATCATAGCCGTAGGTGTAGAACCAACCAGCGACAATCAGAAGATGTTCACGTATACCCTGCAGGTTCCAGTTTTTCAGCAGCCCGGGCAAGGGGGGACGGCTCCTGGAAGCGGCGGTGAAGAGCCAACGTCAAATTACCACAACTACGTTATCTCAGCACTTAGTTTTGATGAGGCCGTATCAAAAGCTCAAACTCAATCAGACAAAGGATTGTACCTCGGAAACATACAACTTATTCTCTATAGCACGAAACTATCCCATGCTCAATTTCGACGCATAACAGGAGAATTCATGCGAAACCCGAGATTTGAAAAGCTATCGTGGGTTGAATTTACGTCACAGCCCCCGTCAGAGGTGCTTGCTGCTAAAACAGACTTGACGCCCGCAGATTCCTTCGATCGGATTTTGAGCTCGTCCGTTAAACAACACGGATACACGGTCCGAACTCATCTCTGGGAGTTTTGGCGCGATTTTTGGACAATCGGCAGGCAGCCGTATGGAGGCGAAATTCAAAAGACGCCTACAGGCTTTCGGGTGGACGGGTTAGTTGTTCCGGTACAACACAATCATTGCATGGAGTTAACTCCGGAAGAAACACTGTACTTCAATATGCTTTGCCGCCGTGTGCAAAGCATTTCCTTCAACGTGATCGACGGAGCAGAGTCCTTTGGGGTAGGTGAGGTTAAGACCAAGTCAAACCTTTCTGTCTCCATGAACAGAGGGCGTGGGCGTGTGCTAAGAGCACAAATCCGTATTAATGCGGTCATCTTACGAGACGAGAGTGACGGATTGGTACCACTCAACCACAAAGACATAAAGCGCTATGAACGAGTGATGTCTGATCAAATAAAAGTGCAAGTTGATCAAATAATTAAAAAATTCCAACACAACGAAACGGATCCTTTTGGTTTTGGGGAGACGCTCGTCACGCAAAATCCCCGAATGGCGGAATATGTAAGCTCGCGGTGGCCTCATGACTTTGCACACGCCACGACCAACATTCAGGTTGAAGTGCGACTAAAGCGTAAAGGCGCTTTAAGGTAAATCTCAATTTGACTCAGTGGGAAAATATCGCTTCTTGTATCTGTCGATACGGTGGGGTAAGTGCTTGAGTTTAGCAGTAACCAGTGAGATTAGGGGCAAGACAACCAACGTAATCCAACTCGTGGGGACAAGAAACGAATTCAAAATAATGTGATCGAACTCTTCGTCGGCGATGATTGCGACTAGGAGCGTGGGAATAGCCAAGAAGATCACGTATGTTCGATACTCCGAATCGGGCCTTCCAAAGATGCGACTCGTCAAGACAGAAAGACACCATAGATGATTCGCGACAAAACTGCAGGTAAAGGCAGTTGCCACTATAACGACAGTAATTCCTAATCGCTCGATGATGAAGCCGGTTAATCTGAGTAATTGGATCACATACGTAAATGGATATTGAAGGTGCGTAATCGCGCCATACCCAAGGACGTGAACGCTCATGATAAAATTCCCCAACAACATGCTCGAGTTTACGGCTGGGCCCAAGACAGGGTACCACGTCTTGTCAACATAAGGATTAAGCATGTTCACCAAGTTGAAGCCGAGGTACATAGGGAATAAGTGGTATATGGCATTCAATAGCGGAGTTACTGGTGGGAGCGCGTAGACTACGTGGGGGCTGTGTTCTCCACTAAAAATGATGAATACCATAGTCAGTAAATTGCCAAAGAGCGTCAAACTGGAAATAATGCTAGCAGCTCGACCAAGTGCTTCAAGCCCGCGAACAGCGCCTAGAATTGCAACAGTAATCATTGCACTGCCTAGTGCAGAAACTGGTGTTAAGGGGAAAAATGGCTTCATAGTCATTAGATAATAATGTATGGATAGCCCGACAAACATAAGGTACACGGGAAGATATGCGGCTGCAACAGTTTTTCCGATAAATCTCCCGAAAGTGATTATGTGATAGTCCCCTCCAGTTAATCCGGGGAAACATTTGTTCAATTGATGATGTAGCCATCCAAGAAGCAAACCAATCAAAATCATGCTAAAAATTGTCCATAAGGCATAGTAGCCGCTGTATTCAACCGCCGTCCCGGCAAAAAAGTAGTAAGTCAATGGCATGTAACTGGAGGATGTAAGCATTATTGCTTGAAACTGATTCAACTTCCACATGTATATTCCTCCAAAGCTTCTTACCCCTAATGGTTATGATGCCCAAAAGCCGAAGGCACTAACACAGACAAATACTCCCCCGCTTCTGCGTGGGGAGTATTTGTCGTTCTCACAGCTCTTTGGTTATGCAAATCATTTTTATAGAAACTTGCGAACCGTCTTCTTCCCATCACACGTGAAGAGGACATCTCGACCTTCAATCACCGTCTGCATGTGGGCCGTTCTTCCCCATAGTTGCTGAAGATAGGGCAAGGTCTTTTCCATATGCTTCAGGTCAAGCTCCAGCCCTTCGTAGGCGTGTTTGACGTACAACTCTCCATTGTTGTTATAGTCGCCGTCTTCTATATAGAGGACCGGCATGCCGCCGTTGACGCGGGCGGCACACAACGTGTCACGAACCTTTTCCCAGTCTTTCTCGACGATCCTCCACTCGTTGCCAACCTTTTGATAGAGGTATAGGTCAAGGTCGTGCACGAGGTCCTTGGTCAGGTAGTTCCGCAAAAACGACATGTCCGTTTCCATCTCTCGGATCTCAAACATTTTTGCGCGCCCCTGCCCTGGTTCTCTCCCGAATCGTTCACGTTCCTCTTGCGTCGGGTTATCCCAACGCCGTTCAATGTCCTCCCAGATGGCGAGTCCCACATGATACGGATTGATTGACATCCGCGATGGAAGGACGACTCCGGAATGCATCTTGGCGAACTCAACCGCATCTGATTCATCGAGATCGAGCTCACGCATAATTCTCAAGTGCCAGTATGTGGCCCAACCCTCGTTCATAATCTTGGTCTCAATCTGCGGCCAAAAATACAGCATTTCTTCCCGCAGCAGGGAAAGGACATCGCGCTCCCATTCCTCGAGCGTCGAGCTGTTTTCAATCAGAAACAACATAATGTCTTTTTGCGGCATGGTGGGGTTCTTTCGCCTGCCGCTCCCTGGACTGTCTGTTTTGGAAGGCTGTCCCGAGGTGCCTGGTCCCTTCTCCAGTCCGCTGTCGAGGTCCCACAGGTCTGAGTACCCTCTCCTGGACAAGGCAGAACCGGTACTCGAAGCAGCCGTACCTCCCCCGTCACTTTCTGCCCTGCGTTGTGCCATTGACGCCCGACGTCTCTGTTCCGCTGCGGCTCTGCCCCGTGATCCGTGCAGTGTCGGATCGACATGTTCCTGAACGGCCATCCCGGCATCTAGGAGTGCTTCAACGCGCTTTCTGCCATACTCGAGCTCGTATCCGCGAATGCGTTCCGCATTGGAGGCCATCCGATCGACCATATCCCGCGATGTCCGGGAAAAAGCTGTGTTGTTTTTGAAGAAGTCACAGTGCGCCAGGACGTGAGCTGATACCGTCTTATTCTGCAGCAGTGAATTGCCGTCAAGTAAAAAGGCATAACACGGGTCCGAATTAATCACCAGTTCATAAATGCGGCTAAGGCCAAAGTCGTACTCCATCTTCATTCGATGAAAGGCTTTAGCAAACAACCGGAAAAATGAAAAAAAATCACGAACCCATATGGCACTTAGAAAAAAAGGACGATCAGGCGGTGATAACCTGATCGTCCCTATCGTCGTTACTTGTTTTTATCTTGCCCGCTCTTATCAGTGCTCCAATACAAATCCTAGCGATGATACTGGACGCTTCTGGATTGAGTTGAATCTTCTTTGGGTCAGCCAAATATCATCGCTCCCTTCTCTTTGAAAGGTATGCGACGATACTTGTCCGACTTGCCTGATAACCCATATAACCACCTGCTTTATGCAAAGTGGCTGAGTTTACTCGTTTCGGGTATTTTTCTGACGCGGATCAATGTATCTAAGGCAAAAGTCCTCAAATTTTCTATGAGGTATTGCTTCGTTGTCCCCGAAGAGTTACGGTCTTCCCGTAAATCCATCGCACGGGGAGAGACGGGCACATGGCCTTTCGGGTGAAATGCGAATTATGCGGACGCGAACAAGAATGGGACGATGGCAAAAAGTACGGCGAAATGTATATCGAGGCAGTTGGTAGCACGATTGTGTGCGGGTGCGGGCATGGTATCGGGGATGATGGAGGAACCATGCGCGAATTCAAAGTGCCTGATGTTCACGACGATCCGCTCGATCCCCGTGACTGATTCACGCAGGAAGAGGAACAATATCCCATCATACATCGAAGACAGGCCGCCACATTGAGCCTGTCTTCTGTTTTCATATACAAGTTCGATACATTGGTCATTCAGCACCATCAGGCCGTGAGAACCCCCTTAAAACGCCGCAAAAGTGGTGCCCGCGTGAAATGGCGCGTGGGAGGGGTGTTCGGTGAGATGTAGAAACAGTAGTGTGATAAGATCCAGACAGATTCAGATGACGTGGTTGTAGATCGCATTAGTAGGAGCGTGACAAAATGGTTAGCCTCGAAGGATTTGCGATTCACGTAAGCGATGTGGAAAAGTGTCTCGAATACTATATGAAAATACCGGGTGCAAAGTTGGAAGTACACCGTCCTAAACACCTTGCGGTAATTCGGATTGGTAAGAACACACTAAACTTGGTGAACTTGAAGCTCCAACCTCCATTTCATTTGGAGATTGAAACCGATGATGTGGACGGTCTGTACGAGGCATTCCAGCGCGAAGGATTCTCAACTGAAGGGCAGCCAGAAACCAAGCCTTGGGGTGAGAGAACATTCTACTCTCGCGATCCAGAAGGCAATCATTTGGAGTTTTCCAAGAACGAAAGGGAATAGTGTGTTGCCTAAAGTTACGACGTGTAACTCCAACACGCCGTTTTTTACTGCCCAACTTACCAAGAAATGCGCAAAGGTGAGACACTCGGCTTCTAACCCGAACTCCCCTACGCTATATGCCGAATCGCATCAATGAGTATCCAGATGCCAAGCAACCCAAGCACAATACCTGCTAACTTCTCCGACCACTCCCCGAGGTATCGTTTCAATCGTCCACCGAGAGTCAGCCCTATAATCGTAAATAGAAACGCCTGCGCCGCGATTAGAACAATCGTAAGTGCAGCAGGAACACCGATAAGTCCGATGGAGAACCCCACCGCTAGTTCATCCAGACTAATGCTTAACGCCGTTACAACCAACGTCCTCCAGCCAATGAGATTTCGTTCCAACTTTTCTTCCTCATCGTCTTCATCCTCAAAGAAAATAAGCCATACCGCTACAGCTACGAGTGCGATGCTACCAATCAAAGACGCCCAGTTGCCAATGAAGTTACCAAGGGTCTTACCAATACCAAGCCCGATAAGTGGCATGACTGCTTCTGCCAACGCAAAAGTCAGTCCTATTCGCAGTCGATTGCTATTAGTACGTTGAGCCATCCCAAGTGAAACGGACATCAGTAGCGTGTCTATGCCGAGGGAAAGGACTAGAACGATCATTTTCAAAAGTATCACTCTGCATTTCCTCTCCGTAACCAAATCTATAGAATGAAACTATGTATTGCCCAAAGGAGGTTCTGAATGACTGAACTCACGCAGTCCCCGGCAAAAAGAATATTCTCTATTGCATGGCCCGCGATAGGCGAGGCATACCTACAAAACCTGCTAGGCGTTGTAGATTCATTTTTCATTGCAAGAATCGGACTTGTTGCAATTGACGCAGTTGGCGTTACGAACATATACAGTATGACGTATATCGGTGTATTCACAGCAACGTCTACCGCCTTGTCCGTCTTTCTATCCCGTGCGTATGGCGCGGATGCGAATCGCGGAAAAGCAGCCATAGCTCACGGAATGTTTATCGCGTTCCTCGTTGGTCTGTTGTTCTCTACCCTCTCGTTAATTTTTACGGCACCCCTTTTACACTTGATGGGCGCACATGGAACCCTCGAAAAAACTGCATGGCCCTATTTTCGCATGGTACTTGGTATCTCGCCACTGATTGCACTGTTCACGGCGCAGTCAGCAGCATTTCGAGCCATAGGAGATACGAAAACGCCCCTGCGGGTTGGGCTAGAAATGAATGTGATTCATGTTGTTTTGGACTACATTCTCATCTTTGGCATCGGCCCCATTCATGGTCTTGGGCTTTTAGGTGCGGCGTGGGCAATGTTTCTGGCCCGCTTATACGCTTTTCTACGCCTTTGGTGGAAGTCACGGCAGATGCAGGAAATTCGCCTTGAAAGAGCCAACCTACATCCACAACTAGATTTCCTCGCAAGTATGACGAAGTTCGCTGTTCCTGCCGCCCTTGAACGTCTTTCTATGCGGCTTGGTCAGGTCATCTACTTCGGTCTGATCGTTCGCATGGGCGTGGATGTGTACGCCACACACAATATCGCAGGCACACTCACTGTCTTTGCTTCGACCATTGGTGGAGGATTCGCAACCGCTGCGACAACGACTATCGGTCAGGCAATTGGAAGCGGCGATGAATCGTCAGTAAAATCGTACCGCCGTTGGAGTTACATCCTATCGGCGACATCTATGACTCATTGTAACAGCCCTTATATGCGTACTGAGTCCGTGGATCGGGTTGCTCTTTACTCACAATTCTCACGTTCTTCACTTGCTGTTCATTGTGCTTGCGATTGATACAATTTTTCAGCCATTTATGTCGGCAGTTGTGGTGGATACAGCTTCAATTCAGGCAGGAGGAAACAGCAAGTTTCCGATGATAGTCACTGCACTCGGAATCTGGTTTATTCGTACTCTGGGCGTGTATTTAGTGGCATGGAGAATGGGGTTCGGGTTGCCTGCTGTATGGGGAAGCATTGCAGTGGATAACGCGGTACGAGCAGGGCTGTTTGCGTGGTACAGGAGGAAACGCGAACTGATACGGACTCTGCCACGTTAAATGCGGAGCACCTATTTATGGGGTAAAAAGGAGGACACATGGCCAACAAGGAGTCTACGCTGCTCAATCATCGTGACATCCGCATCCACAAGCATCTTCGACGCCGCGTGCCTCCTGAATCGCCTCAATACCTTCCTTCACGACGAAGTACACCAATGCCAATCCAGCCAACGCATTGAGCCACCACCATCCCACCAAAGCGGTGAGAATCAGACCGACGATCAGTGTCCACGCCATGTATACACAAACGATGCTACATGAACCATCGGCTCGAAGTGCCTTGCTGCCAGCCTGCGTACCAATGGACTTTTTCGCACGGGATAAGTAGGGCATGATGATTCCTGAAGCTACTGCGAGTGCAAGTCCGAGCACACTTGTCTCCGAACCAGATCGCGTCCACAGATCGTATCCGGCCATGATAACGATGTAAATAGCCAAGGCGATTAAAGCCACTCCGACGACCCACGAAGCCCGCTTCTCAGCTTGTTTAACCCTTGCAAGGCTTGCACCGCTTGCCTCAACATAAAGTCTCCAGAGCAGAATCCCTCCGGCTACCAGTTCGATAATGCTATCGGCACCAAACGCTGTAAGCGCAAGTGAATGAGCCACTATCCCGGCTCCGATGGCGACAGCAGCCTCGACAATCATCCAAAGGATACTGACGATCTCGATATTGATGCCTTTCTTAACCTGCATAGCTTGCACTGACAACATCTTCGCCCCCTTGCCATTGTTGAACCGAATTGAGAATCACGAAGACTGGTGGCAACAGCCTGTAGTAGACGAGCTTCCCGTCTTTTCGGTACGTTGCTAACCCAGCACGTTTGAGCCACCGCAGATGGTGAGAGGTGTTCTGCACTGATGTATCGAGTAACGCGGCAACTTCGCAGACGCACAGTTCGTCTGTCAAAAGCGCGAACGCCACCTTCAGGCGTGTTGCATCGGCTAATGCCTTGAAGACGACAGCGAACGAACCTGTCTCAGGGAGTGCAGTTCGGAGCCTTTCCACCTTTGACACATCAACGCATTCAACTTGGCACATATTCTGTTTCGGCACTGACTTTTCACCTTCATTCAAACGTATGTTTGAATATAGTATGCCACGAAGCAGGTTCATGAGCCAATAAATATAACCAAAAAACAGGGAGTACGGGTGATTGGACTCCCTGTCGATGTATCGTGCTGACAACTTGACTCACCAAATACTTTTTGCAACTCGAAAATGAAAACAGTTTATCTCCGCAACCTTACCATAGTTCTAACCATGCCGACGGTAGATAACACAGCGGTAATTACGGCAACACTACACAACGAATTATCGTACACCCTTGGAATTTCCCTTTGTAGGCCATTGGCCAGAAGCCACATAATAATCCAAGAAAAATGAACGACTGCAAATAAGATTCGACTCTTCGTAGACATTCCTTCCCCCCCGTTCAATGACCGAGAGTAAGTTCAACAGCCTTCACAACTAGCAATAAAACCGCGACAACAAGGTAGCCCCGCAGTGTAAGCATCCCAATTGCACTGGCACGTGAAGGCATCGCTTTCGGTAAATTTTTTAGAGGTGGCATCCGCCATGTCCAACGATCCAACTCTTCCTGAACGATTTCTTTCTTGGTGCCACGTTTTCGAACTTGAAACACTCCTACAGCAACCAGACCAACGACCAATACTCCAGCCAAAACTTCCGCGATGAGATTTACATTCCACTGCGGGAACATTGTTGTAGCTGCCAAAATGAGAGACAACATAGTAAGAACTCCGACAATCACACTACCCAACACATTTTGCCAAGCCTTATTGACCCACGGGCCAAGAATTGCTTTATCATTACAGAGCAATAACAGAAATGCCGTAGCACTCGGTAATAATACGCCTGCGAGAACTTGAACAAGGATTGTCATGAGTCCCAATGGTGCATGTGGAATAAGAACAATCCCAGCAGCCACAAGTACAATCGCCGCATAAATACTGTAGAATCCTTTCGCATCCGACCATTTGCGATGCAAAGAGTGCTTCATGTTGAATACATCTCCAAAAGCGTATGAGGTCGAAAGCGTCACTGCACCAGCACCGATGATTGAGGCATTCAAGAGCGCAATGGCAAACAAATCGCCTGAAACACGGCCTATAGCATGACGAAGCTGATGAGCTACCGTCGCAGCATCAACGAATTGCCCTTCCACTTTTGTACCATGAAACGCGAAAGCAGTTGCGATGATTAACGCAGCCGCACCAATGACAACGACGAATGCACCAATGGTCGTATCCATTTGTTCATACCGCATCCAGCGCGGCGTCAGTCTTTTGTCAATTACGTTTGATTGTTGAAAGAATAACTGCCACGGGGCCACTGTAGTTCCCACCATACCGATGATCAGCAGCATGGCATTGCTATTCAACCCACCTTGAACACTCGGAATAAACGTATCATGCACAATCGGGCCAATGTGTGGATGGCTCAAGAACGCTAACGGAATCGCTACAAAGTTGGCAGCAACGCAGACGAACATAAACGTCTCCCATTTGCGAAAGCTCCCTGTGAGTGTGACTAAGATTAAGATCAACGCGAATGCAGGAACCGAGATGTATGCACTCACACCAAAATATGACATCGCCATGCTAATCCCTATGAATTCAGTAACGATTGTTAAGAAATTCAGAACGAACAAGTCCCCGACAGAAAACATTCCCCAGAACTTACCGAACCGCTCGAAGATGAGACGTGCATGGCCTACACCTGTAACAAGCCCCAAACGCACGGCCATTTCTTGACAAACAATCAGAACAGGAATCAGCAACAATAGCACCCACAACAGGCTGGTTCCATAGTTCTGACCTGCTTGAGCATACGTGGAAACACCGCCTGCATCATTGTCCCCAACCATGACAATGAGTCCCGGCCCCATAATGGCGAGAAGAGTACGAATTCGAGTACCCCACGTGGCTCTCTTTGCAAAATCCGCTACACGAACGGTGCCCAATGCACCTTTGATGTCACCTTGATGTGCTGCATCCAGCACAGCGGACTCTTTGAAGCAAACATTTCCCTTCACCATCGGAAATACCCCCTTGAAGTCGGTTTGGGCATAGAAACGCCTTGTGTTGAAACCTTGACTGGCTTGATCGCGGACTAGGGCCAGTATCCATGCCCTCACCTCCTTCAAAGAGAGATTTTTCTATGCTAAAAGCCCCCAGAAGTAAATCCTCTGGGGGCGTGAAAAACGCACACTTAAAATACGAGCGTCATCACAATCCCCCTAGTTGAGCTTTGGCACTATACGACGTAGGGTTCTCACCCGGCCACGTTAAGTAAAGCCTTAATCCGGCAGTACCTGTTCAACCCATTGGCGTGTTTCCACGTTTCCGGGCAGTGGCATGTATTCGCATAGACGCCTCGCCTAACGAGGACTGTCTGTATTCAACTGCCATACCTTATGGCAACTTGTTCGCACTTGTGAATCCCATTCGCCTAACTTTGTCTTAAAACGTGTTAAACGCCTGTAAGACCCTTCGTCACTGTAGTTCACACGATGCAGTTTTGTCAACAGAAATATTTCTGATTAGGCGTTCCTAACCGTTATCAAATTCATTTGTGCTACTCCTTTTCGCCTAAATCGCGACGAATCAGCGAAAAACGGCTCCACGCTAATTGAATCGCCAAAGCATCATCAACATACCCAATTGGGAATATGTAATCCGGGATTATATCAGTAGACAGAACAAAATACAGTAACCCGCTTCCCAAAATACATCGCTCTTCATCCGAACTGCTTTTCAAAAAGCTGTTATACATGTCATCTAACTGTTCAATGAATGGGCCAGTCCCTGGCACCTGTTGGCGTTTTTCAGGGAACTTCTCGACGATAAGATTCGTGCCCTCATCCGTCCGAGCATAGTCTTCATATTTGGCCAATTCGACTTCGATTTCTTGTTTCGAGAATCGCTGTCCATTAAGCAATTCACGGAGGAAGTCAAAGGAGTCATTCACCGAACCTCGTTGTATCGTTCCTCCCACGTCGAATCCCGCAGCACGGAATAATTCATCAGAGGACACCCCTAACTCTACTGCCATCCTCTGTAGATAGTCGGGGTTGGCTTTCTGCTTGCCTGAAATCATGCGTGAAAGTGAAGCTACGTCGATGCCTGTTTGTTTTCCCAATGTACGGAGCGACATGGAACGCTTCTCCAACAACGACTTGACGGTATCCTCAAGCTGGTTCGGTTCTTTCCGCTCCATCTTGTTAGACACCCCTCTCGTCACATGTGATGTTCTTGCGTTGATCGTTTCTCAACACTTCATCAACACACATCGCATGGTGTTTGTATATGATATGCCATCGACCGTTGAGGAGTTGTCATCATGATGGATATTGAAGAGAAGATTGATGCCCCAACACAGGAGCGGAAGCCACGTTTTCAGCTGATGACATTATTCTGGATAGTCCTCGGCCCCGGATTGTTGGCGATGATCGGTGACAACGATGCAGGCGGTGTTTTGAGTTACGTCATCACTGGTGCTCAATTCGGCATCGGATTTTTTGTCCCATTTATATTGCTACTCGCCCCACTCACGTACACCGTACAAGAAATGGTGATGCGACTCTGTGTGGTGACTCAACGCAGTTTCACAACATTGATTTCTGAACGATTCGGCACGTTCTGGGTAAAATTTTCTCTCGGTACGCTCCTTGTGAACAACATTCTCTCGCTGACCACCGAGTTTATCGGCATGAGCGCAGGGCTGTCAATTCTTGGCATTCCATTTGTTGCCAGTGATCTTCTTAGCCTAGTTATCGTTATTGTACTTGCCATATTCGGGAGCTACTGGACAAAAGAACGTCTCGCGCTGTTGCTTGGCACTTTTAATGTCGTTTTCCTTTTCGTATCGTTTATGACCCATCCAAGCCTCGCAAAAATTGGGAACGCCTTTACCTACTGGTCGATTCCATCCCAAACGCACACCATTTTCCTATGGTACATCATCGCCACGATTGGTAATGCCTTTGCACCTTGGATGATCTTCTTTCAAGGTGGTGCAGTGCTTGACAAGGGATTGACCGTAAAAGACCTACGGTATGGTCGTATCGATACGATTACAGGAAGTGTGAGTCAGGTTCTGATTGCTGCCATTTTGATTATTTGTGGCGCAGCACTTTACACACCATCTAGTAATGTGGTGGCCTCCTTGTCGGTCCCACTTCAAGTCATTCATGCCTATACACAATATATCGGCATTGTGGGCGCAGACTTATTTGCATTTGGGCTGTTCAATGCAGGATTTCTCGCTGCATTTACGATTTCCATGTCTACGTCTTGGACGTTTGCCACGACTCTTGGTTGGGCAAACAGCCTAAATGATAAGGTTCATAAAGCACCAAAGTTTTACGGGATTTACATTGGAAGCGTTATACTCGCAGCACTCATCGTTCTGATTCCCTCTCTACCACTCAACCTAATGGCTGTGATCGCCCAATTTGTATCCGCGATTCTCATCATTCCGGCACTGTTTTTTCTGCTGTTGCTAGCAAGGGATAAACGTGTCATGGGTAATTATGCGAACCGGACGCTCTATAATGCGTGGGGATGGTTCATCCTAATTGGAATCGCGGTGCTTTCCGTATTGTTGCTCTACAATTTTATTTTGGGTTAGCCGACGCAAAAACGAGAGTCCGTTTTCGTGGACACCCCTACTTTGATGCTTACTTATCGCCATTGACCCTCTAGACACTTCACCGTTAATCCGGAATTGCCCACCGTAGACCCAAATACCTTTACGCACCATCGGTCGGCCCGAATCATAGAACACGAAAAACATAACCCTTCGCCTTGTAATAATGAATGATCGTGGGCAACGCTTGGGCCGTTAGACGGCTTTGGCTAATTCCATCGTGAAAAAGGACGATTGACCCCGGCCCGGCATTTCGCTCGACGTTTTGAACAATGGTAGCCACCGATTTCGCTTTCCAATCCAACGAATCGACCGTCCAGAACACGACTGGATGCCCCATTTTTGTAATAACCGGAATTTCACGGCGGTCAATACCTCCATAGGTTGGGCGATAGTACAAGGGCTTTTGGCCCGTAACTGCAACAATGGCGGAATCAGCCATCCTGATTTCAGATTTGATCACGGACTCCGGAGCGTGCGCCAAATCTCTATGGTCATATCCATGATTCCCGATCTCGTGCCCCTCTCGCATGATTCTGCGAGTAATGGCGGGTAATTCACGACACCTATGCCCTAGAACAAAGAAGGTGGCATGAACGTGCTCACGACGCAGCACATACAGAATTTGAGGTGTGTACACTGCGCTTGGCCCATCGTCGAAGGTCAGGTACAGGACCTTTTGTCCCGCTTGAGCAGGTTTTGCATTCACAAAACCCAATGTCGCAAATAGGATGACACAAGACAGGACACCAACACCCCAGAATAGCGTTCTCTTTCGAAACACGAAAAACCCCCCCACAATGATGTAAGGTTATCCCAATCGACTTGTGGATATGTTAAAATTGTCCACACATACTTGATGGAAGAATTTTCGAAACACGCAATGGCGTGGGAGGGATGTGAGTGGGCAAACAACAACCTTTCAGATGGTACAGGATTGTGGGGCACCCTCAGGACGGTCGAAGCATGGATTTCGTCTATTACGTCGAGTCCTCATCCCCTCACAACGTGATCAAACATTACGGAAAGCGGCGCAAGTGTGAAACGGGGAACGGTTGCATCATTGTTCAGTTTCCCTTCCACGAGAACGGCGTCCAATTGATGCCGCCAACGTGGACTCCCGAACGGGCCGAACCAATCGACAGTAGCGTGACCACGGTTCTTAAAGTGATACCTGCAACCCGCTACGTCTGTGAGTGCGGCAAGGAACATGCTTCTGAATTTCCATATCCGTCTATGTGGTGTAGCTGCGGGAGAAAGGCATATCCCGTTGGAAAGATGCCCTATCAGAAGGGGGTTCAACAAAAACAAGGGAATCATCCCTTGGAATATCCCTGATCACTGGTACTTTCCCAAGTAAACCTTATCAGGGGTCAGTCACTCTTGTACTCCGAACGTCCTTAAAGTAGATGTGGTCGTAAGGACGTTCAGGGGTTCCATTTCCATTGTCTGCAAGTCGTAGTCAGCCTTCATTATTCAAAATTTCCTCCCGTTCTTCCTCTGATAGTTCATCGAATTCAAGCTGCTTCAAAATCTTTTCGACCACATCTATTGGTAGTTTCGCTTCTTTTAGGCGCATCAAAACATACTCTCTTGGTGATAAATCCCCCAAAACCTTACCCCATTTACTCCGTATTTGCTTGGCATTGACTTATCGTATCAGCTTTGAGTTCGATCATCTGTCGAACCGAGTCGACGCCTCGTATTTTGACCAACCTGCCGTCAAAACATGCCGAATGAGCGTGTAAAACTTATA
Organism: Paenalicyclobacillus ferrooxydans; assembly: GCF_001399675.1. Taxonomy (GTDB): domain Bacteria; phylum Bacillota; class Bacilli; order Alicyclobacillales; family Alicyclobacillaceae; genus Alicyclobacillus_B; species Alicyclobacillus_B ferrooxydans. The sequence goes on along the minus strand of NZ_LJCO01000008.1, from coordinate 111,137 downwards.
CACGACCACATATGCAACCAAGTACGAAATGAACGTCCACGCGAGGTTCCAGCCGTTCCCGTAGCTTGCGTGCCCAATAAAAACGGCAAAGCCTTCGAGCAGTGTTGTACCTATTGAGAAAACCAGTACCATAGACAGCGACCGTCCGAATCGCCGTATCAACACAATGCACCAACAACCTAAGACAGGGTACAATCCAATGTCGAGTGGCAACGCTGAAAGCGTCTCTATGCGCGTGTATGGGGCCAGATTCCACAATTCCAAACCGAATCCAACAGCGTTAATCACGAATGATACAACGGAGGCAAACGGTGCCACGGCGAGGACAATTAGAGGATGTTTGCGGTAGAGAAAGACACCAAAAATCCAAGGCAGAATGAAACCGAGCGCGATATTCAGCACCATAGTTCCATCTGCCTTAGGGCACGAAAACTACTCGGCTTTGCGAGGGTTAGACGGTTGCCCCCCTGACCATTTTATGTAAATTGCATGATTTGCTGCATGTAGCCATATGGTAGTTCACTCCGTTGATCTGATAAAAACCGGTTTGAAAGACTCGATGCAGGTCTGTCTTTTCGCGTAACTGCCCACATTGGATGCAATATACTCTCAACTCATCTGTCAAACTCATCAAATCACCGCCACCCATTGCAATATATCTCCAGTTTATCTAGTTTAATGGAACAATGCTAGATAGCTGCATCAGCCTTTGCAAGTTGTCTACATTCGTACAACCGTTCATCGGCGACCACATAGCATTGTTCCAACGAATCACCATCAATGCCCCATACCGCACCGCCGACGCTAACGGAGAGGCCGCTTTCTTGTAGTGCTTGACGGATTCTCTCCATCGCCGATATTGCGTCTGGCCAATCGGATTGCAGGACGACTGCAAATTCATCACCGCCAAACCTCGCTACAATGTCACCCGTGCTGACGTTGCGAGAGATGATGTCTGCCACCTGTCGGAGTGCCTGATCTCCCATAGGATGGCCATGTGTGTCGTTAATCTGTTTCAGTTCGTCCATGTCGATTAGACCTAGAACCAGATGTGTTCCAAAATCATTGCACTCCTCCACTAGCTGTGGGAGCCGCACTTCCAAGCCACGACGATTGAGCAATCCTGTCAAAAGGTCACGCTGACTCGCTTCCTCCGCAATCCTTCCTGTCAAAATTAAGTCCAGTGCAAGGGAAATCTGCGCCGCGCACGAATCCATTAGAGCGGTTCCTGTCTCTATTGTGAGCCGCCCTGACACGGGTTTTGTTCGGCCCACGACAATCGCCCCTATCATCCGCTCCCGCGACACAAGGGGCCAAATGCCAACTTCGAGTAACCCATACCCTTTCCACGCCTCTTGCAAGTCTGACGGCATATCTTCTGTTAGCATCCACCGCTCCATATGCGGATGTAGCAATTCCATCTGACTCAATGCGTGGTCAACATCAGCTTGTAATCGTTCTTCGTCGTTTGCAAATACACCCCATGATGCGTAGACAGTCGGAGTTTGCGACGTTACGCCGTATGTCAGCACCCTCTTTCTGTAAACAAAAAATCCTGAGTCGGCGTCGGCAAACTCACGTAAATCCGTAGCGGCCATCTCGAACAGTTCCATGCCGCGCTTGGCACGTGACCACTCCCGTGAACGGTGGCAGAATCCTCGCAGGATGCTTGGATTCATTGGATCGCCCCCTCCTGAAAACATCACAAAGCCCCTCCGCCAACATGACGAAGAGGCTGACACACTGTACCCTATCCCGGAGCGTCCTCCCTGACTGAGAAAACGTCTGATATGTCTCTTCTCGTTGATTATTCGAGAGGTGAGACGAAATTCCTTCAAGTGACATCTGAATAATTTCTACTATTGAAGAAATTATGAGGGGATCATACCCTACTAACAGCATACAAACAGGAGAGTAAAGACCATCAAGCGTCCAACGCTCGATGGTCTTTTGACAATCCATTTTTAATTCAGATACGAGTCTCCTTTAATCAACGAGTCGATAATCTTCCAAGCGTTCTCGTCGGTGAGGGGGTTGCGTCCTAGTGTCGCGTTCGCAGCACTAAAGTTGACTGAAGTTAAGTGTCCATCAAATGCAAATAAATATGTGCTCGTGTAGTGATTCTTATTTGAGTAGACCTTGACCTGAATTCCTTCATAAGGAACGGTTTTAAGGTACGGAACCGACGTATAGTGTGTACTGTCAATCATGTTCGAGGAATACTCAGACACGGCATACTGTTGCCATTCGTGCGTCCTAAGTACGGCTTCGGGATTTTGGCTGTCAAGTTGATTTGTTTTGCCGGGCACCGTTAAGCTCACAAACGAAACACTCTGTTGCGATGCCTGACCACCCGAATCTGGTACTGTGTTTACCACCTGCAACCGATACATAGGAAATCCCTTTGGAACTGCTGGCTCTTTCACTTTGAAACTTACAAGTGACTTTATTGCCTGAAATGCTTCCGAACCTGTATAAGTGTACGTCGTCGTGGGGATTGCCCCGGAAAGACTTTGATGCGTTACACTTGAAGGCCGTAAGGTGGCTGAGGTCTGTTGTCCACCTGCACCTGTAGTTGAACCCTGATGTCCCGGAAGTCGCCCCTGTACCACAAACACCGCTCCCGCTGCAATACACAACCCTGCTACACTAGCCACTGCACCGCCGAACCATCGAGACGTTCGTATGCTTTTATGAATTTTGATTCTCTGACCACGAAGTGCAGACAATACCAACTCATCTGTAGTCGAGTTCATTTTATCGAGTTTCAGACTTTTAAGGTGCTCAATTAGTTCAGAATTCCCGAATCGCTCATCTGACGGAAACATGCTCCATTCCTCCAGTTTCAAGGTGTTTTCGTAGTTCTTTCAGTGCCCTATGCCAAGTCACTTTCACCTTGGATTCAGTCCATCCCAACGTTTGAGCAGTTTCGACAATGGAAAGTTCCAAAATCCCTCGTAGAATGACAACTTCTTGATAGTTTGGCTTTAGATTCTGAACGGCTTTGTTTATCGCGTGTCTCGCGTCCATTACATCGATCAACCGCTCAATGGGCAAATCCGGCGAAACTAAATCAGAAAACTGTTCATCAGATACAAAACGTCTTCTCTTCCTATGAAAATCTGTCGCGACATTGCGTGCAATGGATATTAACCATGTTTTGGGTGATGAATCACCTTTGAAGCGATTTACTCCGTGAAACGCCTTGATGAAGGTTTCTTGAACAAGGTCATCAACATCACGTGTAGCCATTCTATACGCCAGATAGTTAAAGACCTCCAAGCCGTACTGCTTATACCACTCTTCTATCAACTCCAAAATCAACACTCCCGGTATGTGTCTATGTATTGGACGTGATTTTTCTAATCTGGGTTACACTTGTTCAATTTTGATCGAATAGCAAACCCCGACAGTCAACTGACGTGTCGGGGTTTGCCAAATAGAACTTGTTGTTGCGGGGCTTAAAACAGGATGTTTTGATAGAACCCATTTTCCATCCAGTAGTAAGCATCACCCTCAGAAGGATACTTCACACACCAGTACCCTGTGCTGGTTTGGTACGCAAACCAATGTGACGATCCTGACTCATAATTTACGTTGTACTCGTAGTACGGCGATGAAGTACCGTCTTGCGCAAGCCATTGTTGAAGGCTGCTCCAAGTATTCGGGCCAACAATGCCATCAACGGACAATCCATACGCAGATTGATACGCCTTCACTGCGGACTCTGTGTTCGGCCCGAATGCACCGTCAATTACCGAAACAGTTCCCGTTAGAAATCCCATGAAGTGCAAGACTGATTGGGCACCGAGTACGTCTCCGCCTTGGTCACCATTTGAAATGGTACGCTGATTCGTCCAACTGTATCCACTCGGAGGTGCAGAACTCATCCACAAACATCCCTTTCAACTGGTTTAGTGTTCGCGAGACACTTCTTTGACGTGCTGGCCAAGCACGTAATCGCATCGTATGGCTCACCACTGTAAACCGAATGGATGCTTGTCCTGTGCGTGAGGCTAAATATTTCGCATTTAAACGAATTAGCCATGTCAATCGACCAGACACAATGGATTTTGTGTTTGCTCACCGAATCAGGCTGAGAGTCGCACAGGGTGTGGGTTTTAAGGCGTTTGAGAGACGGACGGTTGTAGTTGGTCAACCGTGAACCAAACAAAATGCCTCTTTGTCATACCTTATGGCTCTTTATGAAGGGAGCGATGAGGTCATGGAATTTGTCGAACCGATCCGAGATCGGAAACAACTTGAAGCCATGAAAAAGTACCTGCGTGGAACCAGCTTGCGAGATCATGCGTTGTTTGTTCTCGGCATCAACAGTGGTTTGAGAGTATCCGACCTGTTGAACCTGACAGTCGGTGACGTGACCGATTCGAGAGGTCGCATTAGGGAGCGCATGGTCGTCACAGAGCAAAAGACTGGCAAACGCAAAAGTTTTGCAGTTGGTGTCAGTGTTACGAAGGCGATAGCGGAATTCCTCGCAACTCGCCCTGATGCAACCGACGATGAACCGCTATTCGCGAGTCGAAAAGGCGGCGCGTTAAAAAGGGCGCGGGCATGGGAAATACTTAACGGTGCAGCCAGAGCAGTCGGCATCAAGGACAAGATCGGAACCCACACAATGCGAAAGACGTTTGGCTACCATGCTTACCGCGACGGCAAGGACTTAGCGTTGATTATGCAACTCCTGAACCATAGCAGCCCCTCTCATACTTTGCGGTACATTGGAGCATCGCAGGATGAGATGGATCGCGTGTATTTGACGCTTAATCTGTAACGCCCCACCACCCGCGTTTTGTCATACCTTCTCTGGATGGATGAAGAAGGGGAGGAATGACATGATGAATAAAACAGAGTTGATCAAGTCCATCGCAGTAGGTTCGGGGGTTTCGAAAGGAGTTGCTGCAAAAATGCTCACATCCTTGCAGGACGCAGTAACCAACGCGGTCACACACGGAGACAAGGTGTCCATCAGGGGTTTTGGCAGCTTTGCCATCAGCGACCATGCCGCCCGACGTTGCCGCCATCCTCATACGGGCGAAGTGATGCAGGCAAAGGCATATCGCACTGTACGTTTTGTACCAAGCAGCGAAATCAAGTCGTGCCTGAACTGATCAATACGAAAGGCCGTCAGAATCGTTCTGGCGGTCTTTCTAATTTTCAAGAAGGAAGTGTGACACATTGTGGACGGCAACCTCATTACACAACTAACACTATTTGCACATAGCGTGACACAAGCTGTTCTCGTCCGTCGCTACGAACTCCCGAGTACAGCCGCGTTTTTGGCATGTAATGGAGTAATGGACTATCATGTGGAGCCAGTTACACTGGACGACGAGGAATGGTATCAGCTTACCCCTGCCACAGAACCGCTTTGGGCTGCTTCGCCGCCGATGCAGTACACATATGCCTACACTATGATATAATGTTTTTTGTTGATAGCATTAAGGATTTGCCTCCTTGGTGTACAAGAGAGAGCCGACTGCCATCGGCTCTTTTTTCGTTTAGTGATGACATAAAAACCCCGCACACGGCTCACCGAACCACGTGCGGGGTTTTGTATTGCAAATTACAGAGCAGTGGCAACAACCTCTATTGACTGCTTGTCTGCCTTGCCAAGGGCGTAGCCGATCTCAACGGCTTTACGCACTACGCTATTTTCAAGCATCATATAAGCATCGTTGTGTTTTGCCCATTTTAACTCATCTTCGCCGAGAAGTTTTATAATTTCCGATTCCAAGTAACTGCTAGCCGCTTGGTATTCCTGCGAATCGTACACTCCACTGATAATCTCGTCGCAGATGTCATCCGTCAAAATCGCTACGTTTCGTTCCATCCGTCCCGTCTCCCCATTCATCCCAGTCTTGTAACGCCGCTCCGTGGGGCGTTCCGCTAGTAACTATATCACTGTTTTTAATAAATTACAATTTACTTCCATTATAGGGTCATTATGACTCTTTGATTTATTCATGCAGTAGACAAACCCCGCCACAGTGTCACGCCGTTGGTGGGGTTTTCATTTGTTCATCACTTTCCTTCACGCCAGTCAATTCTTCAACAAGCGGTTTGAAAAGTTTACCCTGTCCTTCTTTGAGCCAAGCTATAGCCCGTACGAGTTCCTTTGATGCTTCCCGCTCTACGAACCCAAATTGCCTGAAAGCCTTTCCTGTTTCAACGCTTCTAAGTAGAAGCTCAAGTGCCTTTTTGGGAGCCGTAGCTTCGAGAAAGTCTGGTTCCTCGCTGACCCCCAATAATCCAACATACTTTTCGAGCGCAGCTTCCAACTTATCCTTTAGATCGTAGACCCGCACTCGCAAATCCTCCAGAGACTCGTTCTCACCACCTTCGTCGTCTGGCAAATACCCGGCCAACACCATCATGCGGTGAACACTCGCTCCCGGTACATGCGGCGCAATTTTACGTAGGAACTTAGGCGAGATATTTTCGTCGCTGCCCAACACACGGTAAAAGTAGCTGGCACTCATCTCTGCCTTTGCTGCAACGGCATTAGCTTTTACGCCGTGTTCATCAAGCAAACCTTGGACATACTGCTGGACAGTCATTGCCATGTTCAACATGCCTCCTGAGTCGAAATTACTTTTAAGTTCATATAAATTTGTAAACAAGCCATATGTGATAACTATATTTTAACTCTTGGCTTTGGGACGGTCAATACATAAATTACATAATAGTTCTTACAACAAAAGCATATACAAAAAAACGAACTTAAATATAATGTTTATATGTCATTTCAGTAATTATTATTTTTGTTATACAAGCGAAATGTGAATAAAAATATAACACACGCTGGAAATTGTACATTCCTTTTTAGGAACACGAATAGCAACATATTTGAAACTGATGAACCAAAAAGTTATATAGAAGTCATTTTGACCTCTTTCTATCATCTGATTACGGTCATAAAACATGACTCAGCGTGTCACAAAAGTACCCGTTTTCGGGCAAAAATCCATCGCCTTTGGTCACGTAAACGAGACGTTGTGTCTTGCAGATTTGCCAATGATTTATTGAGCGAGTAGAATGCCTCGTCGTTTTACTGGAAAAAACCGTGGTTTTTCGGCCTTCAGTGACCAACTTTTTCGGGGGGTGTGTATAAACATTCTGCTTATATTAAGATCAGTGAGTCATCCGAAATGGAAATGGAAAGGGATATGGAAGACAGGAATGGAACAAGAAAAAAATCCCCCGCATGATCATAGACACTATTGCAAAAAGGTGGTCACATACTATATAAGATTATAGATATTTTCCATCAATATTATATATATATCCTACTGCAACAAGGATTTTAGCAATTACCATTTCCAAATCTACGTGACACCCTACGCCTCATTTGTGACCAAGAATCGCGTTTCTGTGACCATGATCGCCCCTTTTGTGACCCAAACCTACACAAAAACGCCCCTTTTGTGACCATAACAAGTGTCAAGAGGCTACGGAAAATCACGAATTGGAAATTCACAACACCAAAATGCAAAGATCATCGCATGTTGAAAAGTCTATATTACGTGCGCTATTCACTCCGATAGCCGATACGCGACGATCTATGCTTCGCCTCCTAACAAGTCACCAGACGCTCATATTCGGCTTCTCTTGCGTCTTGAAGCAGGTTCGCGACACTTATACTGATCTGCATGTCAAATCTCTCTTTCAAGCGTTTAGAGGCCGTAGAATGAGTGGCCGTGGGAGAGTAAGGCAAGCGGGTGCGGTTTCCCGTAGTAGGAAAACAAAAACAGCCTCAACCCTTGTGCCATAAGGGTTGAGGCTGTTTTTGAGCTTTCAAGTGCTATCCGACGAAGACGTAAAACACGCTGTCCGGGGCATATACTGCGCCGACAATGCCAGTACAGTCATCGGTGATCCGCTCTGCGTCCTCGCAGTGCAAAAACTCTTGCTGGTCGATAAAGTGGACTTGGCCCGTTTGCTGATTAACGACCCTTGCAACTTCATCGAGGCCATCAACCGTTGTGACTTCATATACGATTGGTTTTCCGTTTGCCGATTTTGGTTCATAACGGAGATAAATCGGTGAACTGAGCTTGGCTATCATGCTGCCATCACTCTCCCTTCACCGATTCAGAGCGTGTATGGCAGTGTTAGAAAGGTGGCATTATGGAGGAAAAATACCCCTATGTACTAAAGTCGAAAACAACTTTAGCCCCTAATCGCCCGTATATGCCCCTCAACATGACTGGACGACCAATCTATCGACTTCGTAAGAAAAACGGCATAGAGACGAAAATGAGGCTGAATCCAGCGATGTTATAAAGCTCAATTTGGATAACATTCCGGAATACCCATTATGTGGGGTCAAAATGACCCTATACAGGCAAAATAGTGCGCCGATCCCCATCATGCGAGATCAACGCAATGTAAACTAATCGTGCCAAGGGTCAATCAGCGCACTTGCAACTTGCGGATACTCATCGGCAAGTACTTCACTGACCGCAAAAATCTCTTCTGGCAAGAGATGAGCAACCGCAAACCCAACGGCTTCTTCGCGTGTTGGAAACTCCATCCCTGCGATCATGTACATGCCATCGTACTCACACAAGCACATAATCTGGCCGTCCGAATCCTGCCACAGCATGTCGATGGCATCGTCCGGGAAGATAATCGGCTCTGACGGCCACTGACCCGCTGCTCGATAAAGGAGCGGTGAAACCCGTTCAAGCTCAACCAACACCTCCGCCCAGACTTCCTGTAACGGTGATGGCCCAACGAAGTCGCACCCTAGATAGGCCAACCATTGACCGTCCGGCAATTCCAATAGTACATACATCGACTGATCAAGCGAGTTTCGCGGCGCGTAGTCACCAAAGAGCGGATACGCTCGGGTGAACACGATTTTATCCATGCTTCATCGCCTCCACGCTTTCCGAAACAGTATGACATTTTTTTGCTATGCGTAAAGCCGACCCCGGACAACTGAGATCGGCACGTGTTGTTACGCTGGTTGCGGTTCCACAACGGTATATCCTTCCGCAGATTTCTGTAACCGTCCCACGGGTTGCATTGTCGTAGTATCTATCAACACCATCGGACTTGACCTCAACTCAAGTCGCACTTCAAGGGCGTTTGAAAGTTCGCATAGCTCCTGCACAAATCCTTGAATATTCCGCGCATTCTGTGAGGGTTCACTTTGCTTTGTTTTGCCTATACGCGGTTTATGTGCCGTGTAAAGGCCGCAAACATAAGCAAGGGAACTTCCAAGCTCCTTGCCGCTTTTGCCGTCCACAATCCGCGCTCCGTCATAAACCTCAACCAAAGCCACACCGTAACGCCCTGACAACTCAGTCAGGGCGACCATCCATTTTTCAGTCTTACTCATCCGTCTTTTTGTCACTACCACTCACCATCCTTACATCTTCCCGGCTCCCGCACGACAATTTACGGACGCGGCGGGCGTGGACTACGTTCGTTCATTCTGACCGCTCTTCGCCGCCCTTGCGCTTGTCTCACACGCTGCGACCGCTGTTCGCGCTGCCTGCCTTCGACCTCTTGACGATGTTCGCGCTCATCTTGCAACCGCGTCACGTTCGCAGGGAGTGGCCTTGTTTGTGTGGGCGTTGGTGGACGCTCTGACATGTGGCTGACCACCACAGAATGCGGTGCTGGCGCGTTTTGCGGTGGTGATTGACCAACTGTTCCATTTTCGGGAGTCAAAGGCTTTACGGGCCTTGTAGATGCCCTAGAACTCTCTCCGTTCTCGCCCTTGTATGACACGGGATTCTCAGCCGACAACTGGGCCTGGTTGGATGCTGGTTCGGGTTCGGACTGCGGTTCCGGCGTGAAACCAGTTGCGAGAGTAGACTGAACGGCTTGCTCGGCTTCGGCCACTCCTTCTGGCAGTGCTCCACCGATTGGTTGGCTTGGCTGTTCCGTTAGGCTGCTCACATCTTGCACTTGTGGCACGTTGAACCCTTCCGACAGGCTCGGCGCGTTGATTTCAGCTTCGTCGCGGCGTGGACGTGCAATCGAAGGTGGATCATACGCGATCTTATTACCATCGCCGTCAAAGATAACTCCTTGCGAACCGCTACCATCCGATGTGACCATCATCTTTCTTAGCTTGTCGCCACTGTCTGCCACTGGCCCGCCGCCCGGTGGTGCTGACGGTGGTGGATCGTCGTCGGATGGGTTATTGAAACCACTCGCAAGTTTGGGGAGGGAAGTTATAGTGCGGCGCAACGCCTTAACGCTGTGCCCGTGTAGCTTGGCTTCAATCCCTCTTACACGCTGTTCTCGCTCCCGGATGCGTTCTTCCGGAGTCCGTGGGCGACCGGGACTCATGGCATCTTGCAAGTGTTGTTCTACGCGCTGTTTGGCAGCTTGTCCAAGGTTTGCAAGGTGGCGTGCGAACTTGTGCGGTTGCTTGGACTGGCCTACCGGCTTTTGTTCGTCCTCTTTCGGCACGTGCAGTGCATCACCAATCTGCCGTGTCGATGCCGCACTGACATGATGTTCCTCGTGATGCAGCTCCGACGCTGCAAAATGTTCTGCCAGCTTGCCGAGCTTGTGACTTCTGCCTGCACCTTGTGAACCGTGCCGACCTTCGCGCTGTTCCCTTTCTTGTTGCTGTGCAACATACTCATCCATTGTCATGCGTTGGTGCTGATCTACTCCGCGTACAGAATCGGAAAGCGGATTGACTGCGATACTGAACACTTTCTGGCGATAAATCAAAGCCGCCGCGAACAAAATCGCATCGACGAGAAATGCTTCCATCATGCCGAACTCGCTGTGGGTAACACTCTGAGTGATAAGCGATGCGACCAAGAACAGCAACGCCGCGTAAATTGCGTTACCAAGCCGTTCCACTTGATGACCAACTGCTTCGCGTAACCAGTTAAACGTGATTCGCCATCCAATTTCAGGAACGAACGCCATCGGGATGGTTACTATCCCCATCATGATCGTGACGATGAACAGTAACTCACGCACGAATAACTGGAACCCGACGTAAATCAAGAAAAACACAGGGACGAGAATTAAGAGCAATTCGATGACCAAAAACGGAATCATCCCGTATGGGTTTGCGTTGGTTACATCTTGGGCAGATAAAGACGCACCCGTGAATGGACTGTGACCGTCTTGGGCAGCTTGTGTCAGGGCATTTTCGAGAGATGTTCTTGCGCCCGAAGATGTGTTTGCTAAGAACAAGTTGACCCAGTTACCACCCGATATGCTCACTTTTTGCCCTGCATCATTTGTGAAAGAGCAACTCACACTAGGATCGCTACAGACAGCACTACTCACGTTGAAATCTGAATAGGTTCCCGAGAATCCACCAAACTGACCATATTCCCACGGGAACAAAACGTAGTTCTGCCACAGTGTGTCGTATTCCGATCCAACATTCGTTCCAGCGGTAGACGCGACTGCCGAAGCAGCAGTATTCGTTACCAACTGCCCAAAGGAGTCAACGGTGTCAAACGCAGGCCCAAAGTCGAAACAGAAGAATGCGATAAGCCCGGTTGCAAGTAGCACACTGGCAATTCCTTGTATCATTTTTGCGTGATGCGCCACCACGTACTTCCACGCTAAATACGCGACAAAAAACATGATCAGCACTGGCAAAAACTTCACAAAAATGTCTTGATAAGCATTTCGGAAAATGCCCGCTGTCGCTTTAACCGCCTTGTCCGTAATGTTCGACGGATCGGAGAAGTAAGAGCAAACGTAGATCGCAATGTGCAAAATCCACGCGATCAGTTCCAAGAGTGTGTTCGCAACGAACGAAAACACACCTTGGGAGATGTTTTGCGCAACGTTGTACCAATGTGACGTGTCAGGTAGTGTCCACGCATACGCTGATGGGTCTGGGCTGTTCCACCCCGGAGGCCCACTGGGGAATGATGATGTGTGCCCTGCGAACACTGTGTTGGTAGGAACGGTAGTTGACATACTTTGTACCTCCTGTCAGAGTGAAAAACCCCCGGTTAGGGGGTTCCGATGTTTGTCCATTTACCGCTAATCCACGCAGACACCGAGTAGCTGGTTCCGTACAGTCCGTCTTGGTTCTCTTGCTTTTGCACTGCTTTCGCCGGGATGTTGTTCGCCCGAAGAAGCGCGACTGCCAACGCTGTCCGAGAGGCTTGATTGGCACTTCTACTTTGGAGCGTCTGATCGGCCCGTGCGGTTTGGCCTTGGTTTGCAGTGCGGATGTGCTGCCTAACCCACTGCATCGACGCAGATGCGAGAGCCTGATTCCGCTTCATACCTTGCGTAGTTACACTGGATGCGATGGTATGGGCTTGTTGGGCTACGGTCTGAATATTGGAGTCCATGAGATACGATGGCAGTAGGTCTAGTTGTTGTTCTGACAGGGCTTGGCCCGACACCGTTACACCACTGTTAGCGACCATCTTGGAGCCTTCAATGACCCCGATGTTTGTCTTGCCATCCCACGGAATAGTGAGTGTTGCATGGATGCTTCCATCGGACACGGGCACAGCATACTGATACTCGCTGTTGGAGCCGAGCATCGTCACTTGTGCGATGCCATTGTCCCGCGTCCCGGTTCGCACGTTGAGGTTGACCGCGTGACCAGTGGATGTGATGTGTGCGGTTTTTGTTTGAGGTTGTGTCGCTGTTACAGGTGTTTGAGTTGTTGTTGCGCAACCCGCTAGCCCAAAAACCGCACTGACTGCAATTACACTCAATGCGATTAGTCGTTTTGTCATCATCAAAAAACCTCCCTTTACATGAACCTCTGCTGTATGACAAAAACGGCTCCCACGCGGTTTTCCGTGCAAAAAATTAAGCGTCCGGCGATTGCCGAACGCTCTTTGCACTCTTTACTGGTTGGAGTATGTCTGACCTGCGACGGTGGTACTCTTGATTTGGTTGAAAAACCACGCTGGAAAACTGTAGAGCGCGATTATGTTGTCCTCAGTTTGAGTAATGTTCCCGGCGTGTTGTGTAACGATGGTGATGGTCGCAGAGATGTGCGCTCCCTCGTTGAATGCCGTAGCGGTATTTCCACTCACGCTCCACGCTGCGAGTTCTGGTTGGACTCCGCTCGTCGTGTGTTTGGGAACCTGCGTCCAAGCACTGATATACTCTGACGCGGGCGGCGGTGGCTCATTAAGGCCGATGAGCGACGAGCCTTGGGTGATGAGGGTATCCGAATTGACTATCAGCTTTTCTTTCCAAGTGCGAGTCGTCCCGTCAGGGTTTCGCATTGTGAAAGTTACCGTACCGCTGGTGGGTAAACTGTGCGGCGAACCCGTCCAACGCATTCTCCAACCGAACCCTGCTCCCGGTCTCGACCACGCCCAAGGCTTCGAACCTTCACCGGGGCCGTAGGTGTGATAACCGCCTACTCCGTTTATAGTGTAAGTGCCGGAAACCTGTGAGGCTGTAGGGCTAGAATTCTCGAATCCATCCCAACCGTGACTCGATAGCAGGGATTTCCAAAACGATTTGCCATTGGCTTGAACCGCCCATGACTCAGCGTTTGACGTTGGAAGATACATAAGGCTAGGTGTCCCTGGATCATAACTCAATCCGGTGATTTGACCCTGATTCAAAGTCCAGTTGTACGTGTGGCTCATAGGCGTTGTAATGTCTTTACAACCGACGAACACTGGCCCGTTTTTGGTGTTGCGATATTGCGGTGTTGGCACGTTGTAGACCCATGAGAGCGTTTCTGCGCCATTTCCGTCGCTGCTCCAAGCCTCGGATGAATCATATGGAGCGGGGCATAAGCCACTGTTTCCCGGAGGTGGCGGTGGAGGCGGTGAAGGATTCCCTCCCCCTTGCGGAGTTCCACTGACAGTGAAAGTCGCTGATGCCTGCGCCACACGGCCATACCAATCGCTCACGAAAAGGGTCATGGTGTACTTGCCAGACGCATCGGATGGAACTTTGACCTGATTCGGCCTGACGCTTGCCCAAGGGTTGTCAATAAATTGCGGGCTAGATTGGGAACTACCGATGTTCGTAGAATCAGCCCACGTCTCCCATGTTGGTTTTAGGGTGGTACTCGTTGTTCCTCCACCCATTACAGCGGTCATCTGCGGCCCGCCGCTGTATGGAGCCTGCTGATGAGTTGTCGCATATCCGGGGTTCCCTACAAGATTTTCAGTGCCACCAACAGTGCCACCACCGTTCATTCCTTGTTCCCACTGGCTGGTCACATCTTGACCATTTGAGTCCTTGACTTGTACATATTCAAGGTGGAACCCCGTCTCGTTATACGACTGCAATGCAGCCTCGTCGTACCACTTCAAGGTTCCTCCGGGATTGACCGTGGTTTTAGGGATGACCAACTGTGCCTGCGGCGGCTGCGTTGCCATGATGTAGTGATAGCCGTAGTCCTTGCCGTACTTAATGTAGTTTCCATCCTCAAAAGCCGCGCCGGATTCTTGCACTAGGTCGGAAAGATCGACCAGTCGTTCACCTTGATTCGTCCCTTTGACCATATACACAGCTTGTTCCAATTGGCCAGATTGATAAAGGTTTTGCAGGTAGGACGCATTCGCGTTTAATTCCGTGCCCCAGTCTGTGATTTCGTCCTCCGATCCGTTTGAACTTGACTCAGAGGTGTAAAGATAGCCGTTGTCGGAACTGATTTTGACCCCGCCACGTTGGGTTTCATCCAAATGAAGTAGGTTTGTGTCAATCAGATTTCCGTTGTTGTTTATCACTACATAGTCCTTTGCGAAAGAAAACAGCGCATTGTTTGCGCTTTGCAAATACCCCTGTGGTTGGGCGGAGTTGGGTTGAAGAGCCAATGTCGAACCGCCTTGTATCACTCCACTTGAATCATAGGTGCCGGGTGTGCCTACATATACGCCTGTTCCGGGAGTATTCGCAGCATAGGAGGTTTTCGACAAGTACAACGCCCCACCGCCTAGAACCAGAACGACAAGTGCATACATAGCAGGTTTAGAGTGTGCTATTGCCACAAACCCGTTTTGTTTGCGATGTTGTCCACGCACAGGTATCACTTCCTTTCCGAGTAATCTTCTTCACGAATCCCGGTTCTGTACGACAAAAGCGGCCACCCCGCATAAGCGAAGTGACCGCTTTTGATTGTTGAATTTTACTGAATTAAAAGCCCACCAGTCGCCGTTCCGGTGGCAATTTCAGACGCAAACGTGTACCAACTACCATTGAAGAGGTATCCGTACTCAACGCTACTACCCTGCGAGTTACGCAAGAGCACTTCTGACGGTGGATTTGAGGTGCCCCCGTTGGCCGGGTCTAGGCTTGAGTACCCGTAGGCACTTTGTGCCGTTTGCCACAACTTTCCGCCGTCCAAGCTGTACTCGCTACTCGTAATTGATGCCCCACCGTTGCCGTCAATTACAGGAAAGTTACCTGATGTGGTGTTGTAACCAGCATCATTTAGCCCCGGAATTGAAGTAATCACTACTCCATTTCCAACAGTGACGGTAGATGCGTCGTACTCTTTGACTATTTGGGAAACATCTGACTGCCACTTGGATTGAGATATTCCGCCGTTAAAACCGCTTGCAATCTCCGGAGTGGGGCAATACACAAGCTGGTACTTTCCAGAACCAAGGTCTGTGTAGCCTTTTTGCAGTGTTTCGAGGTTCTTTGTCATCGTCTGCAAGTCCGCTGATGATAAGACCCCGCTGCTCGGCAGTCCCTTGTTCAACCCAATCAGGTTCGCCATCCCGGTCGCACCACCCGGTAAGTTTTGCATTTGCGAAGGCTTAATACCGCTGTAGACCATGTATGCGTAATCGATCTGCTGTGTGGTGATCGGATCGTTTGCGCCAAACTTACTGCTGCTATCCGGCTGAAACAAGGACGAACCAGTGTCGATAGTTTCTCCAAACGAATCCGGGACGGCGTAATGGAAATCACTACTCAGTTTGCTGATCACGCTTGAATCTGCCGAACTCACGTCCGAATAAGGATTCTGCCCGCTTGGAGCGGTCTTGATCCCCAATGCTTGAGCAAAGTCCAATGCCGCTTGTAACTTGGTTGCTCCACCCGTTCCATTGGACGTTTGGGACTGGGATACCATAGTCCAGTCAGCCCCATTCCAGTTAGCAGTGATGCCAGCGTAAGACAAAGCCTTTTGCAAATAGTAAACAGGGATAAAGCTCGTCGTAATATTGGTTCCAGCGTCGAAATAGGCGATGCGCGGCGCGAATGTCACAGCCCGCCCGTTAATTTGGATTGCCATCGTGTTTGGTGTGATTGCAACGGGAGTCACGTTGGTTGGGTAATTAACCGTAGTGCCTGCCGGGACTTGCAGATTGAGGATTCCGTTTGTGCCGTTCCAAGTCGTTTTGATGCCCATGTCCGCCAGTGCTTGGTCGGTGTAGTAAAAAGGCAAGAAACTCGTCACAGCACCATTCGGGCCACCAAACCAATCGCGAGTAGCAATATGCTTAGGCTGTGAGATTTGTTGTCCGTTGGCGTAAATCTCCGTGTTGTAGTAGATGTAACTACCACCTGTTGCAGCATCCGCAGCGACTGGCAACGATGCCAACACTGCTCCGACTGCTAAAACTCCTGAAAGTGCCGAAAGAACGCTATTTCGAGTCATTGAATCCACTCTCCTTATTCATTGGTGTGCTGTATGACAAAAATCGGTAAATGTTCGGTATCAATTCGGTGCCAATCCAAATTTGGCCCCGAATCCGCTTGGTACGCTATCCTTTTTAGCCGTTGAGCCGCTTATAGTTCCTTCGGAACTTGGTTCTCTCAGAGACAATCTACCGCCTCCGGCGGTTTAGTTTTCGGCCCTCTTTGGTTCTTGGATTGGCCTTGGTTCTTTGATCCGCTGATCGGTGTATCGTTGTTACACTGTTTGCTGCACCTTGATCCCTGCAAGATCGTGTGTCTCTTCCCCTGCAACAAAAAAGCGCATTTCCACGTTCGTATTTCTCTTTTCCTTGACCTCGTTCCACCTGGCTTCAAGCCAGCGGGTTCGTTCTACGCTAGGGGAAATCCATACAACTCGGCGCATCTCTCCATAGGTCACTTCGTCGATTACTGAAAGATTTTGGATGTATAGCATGTACTTCTTTCTGATCTGCCTGCTAGATTCCGTCGCATTGTCGTATTCGATCCAGAAGATGTAATCATTCGGGGTCAATATCAAAGCGTCAGGGCGGATGTAGTTGGTGCGAATGTCTCTGTCCGATTGTCCGACCATGCTCCTAAAATTAAAAAGCTCGTCCGATGCCTCTCTGGTCGAATACCACTTGACTCCATCGCGCCCGTAAGCACGGATAAACCGCATCAAAATGTCGTTGACTCCCAACTGGTGCGAAATTTGAGCTTCCATCGTGATTACTTTGCCGTCAAAGCCGACTAGCTGTTGGGCAAACCGAACGCCGTTTTCCGCAAGCATGTAGACAGTCTCAGAACGGTGATCACGCCTTGTGATAAGCATTTCACGCTGTCTCAATTTGAGAAGATGCGCATCAGTCTTGCTGCGCTTCCATTCGAGGATTTCCATCAAATCTGAGCGGCGTATGCACCCTGCGTCATAGATTGCTCCTACAATTTTTTCAGTGTCCGTGTATTGACCGTCGGCCCAATTCAAGATCATGTGTCCTCGCCTCCTTTGCCTCTTCGTTTCGTGCTTGGTGCTACATTCGACCCGCTATCATCGTCACGCTGTTCCTCTGCTTTTGCGCCCGTCGTAGAAGGGAGTGAGGTTTGTGGTGACAATTTCGCACTACTTATTGTTTTAGGTATTGTTTTTGGTGACACATTCGCACCAAGAATCAATCCCTCGTCCGCCAAAGCCATGATGACTGCGTATATCGCATCGCGTGGAACCGGTGGAAGTTGTACGTCTTTTTTGTCACTAAAAACGTGCCCTTCCAATACCGTTGCAACTAGTTCTGAGATCGTCATCCCGCGAACGTCGGACTCAGCCCTTAATGCGTCTGCAACTTCATCCGAGACATAGGTGCTTATCTTTGCAACGCGCCGCCCGGAAGGGTCTTTCGGCGGTCTGCCTCGCTTTCGTTTCTCCATCACGTTGATGTCACCTCATTTATCGTTTGCAGCCACTGAAAACGGCCCTTGTGGACGTTCTGCAAACGGTGGAATCCAGATGTCGTCGGCCTTAATGCGAACAAACCTGTCACTTGGTCTTTGCTCTGCGGCCCGGTAACTTGCACAGGACTTTGCTCGATCCACATCCAATGCAAGCAAGTCCAAGTGGCACCAGCGGTCGTAATTCGCGCTCCCGATGGAGCCTGTCTGTCTGCGGAACACACAATTGCTACATGACCTATTCATGATTTGTGCGTCGGCTCGACGGCCTCGGAGAATTCTACTGTCTGCGCGTTCCCAAAGTTTCAGGTCGCCATTTGCGACCAATGATGCAAGAAGCGTTCTCTCGTTACTAGCATCGTATAGAAACGGTGAGACAGCTTTCCCATCATGGTTGTCCATATACACGCAGTCGCCGACTACAACGCTGATTGCTTCGCCCCGGTAGGCGTGTCCTTCCGCCGCGTGAACGCATGCGGCAAACCGTTTTTCAAGCCTCGTTTGCGAGTTCAGTTGTGGATACGGTGAAAGCGTCAGAAACGCAAGTACCGCGTCCTCTCCGCGACATTGGTACAAAGCGTCTCCGGGGATTAGCGCACAGATTGGAAAAACTAACGCCTCGCGCTCTACTGGGCGGTAGTAGCAACGCTCCACCATAGAGTCAAATTTGCCTCCAGTGCGAATGATTGCACGATCCAGATCAATTAGAGACACGTCCGTTCACTTCCTTGTCATTTGTAAGGAAATATATTTCTAGTTAAATACATAATACAACCCAGATGTTGCCACGTCAAGGCATTTATAAAGAATTTCAGTTCCGCAAAAATGTTCCTTTGCATACTCGATGACCCGGTGACGAGTCCTTGCCGCGTGCGGGTCTGCGGGTCGCTGTGAGTAAACGTGAACAGTGGTTCTCTCCCTTCCGCGCGATGCTTCGAGGCTTACAGGGATCACGGGGTTGCAAGGAGTAGGAAACAGTCCTTGGCGGACGCGGGGTTCCGGGTGGCGGTGAATTAGGGCGCGATGCAGATTTCCGCGTTCCGGGCGGGGATTCTGGGGGTGGCATGTGCAATCGCAGGGCAGGAGTGGTGCGACGGCGGCAGTTCTGGGGTAATGGCATGGCAGGGTTGCATGGAGATGGAGCGGCGGAGAAAGGGGTGCAGAGTTACGGGGGAATGTGTCAGTGATTGCAATTCAAAAAAAGCCGCTCACAGAGCAGGGACATTTGGCACTAGAATAGGAACATTTACCCTCATTTTAGGGACATGCAGGGACATGAAAATGCCTAGAAAGTCGCACTATATAAGGATTTTCAGATCAATGTCCCTATGTCCCTACTGCAATCACTATACATAAAGTGCGAAATCTCTTTTTCACAGAGTTACATCCCTATCAATGAACAAATTAAAAAATAGATACATAGACATACATCCCGGAAAAATTCAGGGACATAGGGACATTGCGACAAAATAGCCCGCTCGTCCATGTCTCCGTAGATCGCATGTTATTTGGGATGTCCCTGCATGTCCCTATTCCACTCCAAAATGTCCCTATCGGTGTCCCTGACAAGTGCTGTTAAAATCGTAGAAAAGAAAGACCCGCACCGTGAATATTCGTGCGGGCTTGAGGGCTTTGGGTTTAGATGTCGTTGTCACTTTCAACCGACTGATGATTACTTTCATCTCTCTGCTGCTGGCCTTCGTCGCCGCCATCCAAATCATCAAGGCCGAGCGATTCAAGTGAAAATACCAACGTTTTCCCAAACGGCTTCTTCTCAACAGGGTCAATTTTATTAACCTTTCGAGTTGTTTGGTCTTTGTCTTTCACCAAAACCTCTGCTTCTTCCCACTCCGGGATCAACGCACGCAATGATTTTTTGTATTTGCCGTTCACAAAATCCTCCAGACGCATCTTGTATAACCCGATGCACTTTACCCCATTCACAGTAGTAAGTGCCCCGATGTAGTAAGACGGGATTACGGGTTCTTCAACACCACTGACAAGCCGTTTAGGTTCGCAACCTCGTACCTTTCCAAGTTCCGATTGAACCCAATCCCCGATTTGATCCAGCAAGCGTAACGAGGTGTTGTTCTCACGCTCGTATTTGCGTTCGTTATTCACAAGTTCGTCGAAAACTTCTTGAATTCCATTCATCCAAGGGTCAAAGTATTCTGCTGGCAATCTCTCAAAGCCGGGATAGGCGTAGTGAATTAGGTACTTAAAACCCAAACGTGCAAGCCCAACAAGTTTTCGACGGCGGCTTACACGTCGAGCAAGATCACCGGAAAGTTGAGGGACTTTAATCTGAGCGATTTCAGCTTTCAGATCAGCATTTACTTTGTCCTTGAACTTCTTCCAATTACCATCACAATCCGCCAGAAAACCTTCGACCAATGCCCTGCCACCATGACCGTGATTTCCCGCAAACAACTCCGCGAAAGAGTCCACCTGTTGCGCAATAAATTCATCACCCGGCGGGATGAGGGGATTAACGGGCAAAAGCCTTGCACGGGGGCCATCATCCGCTGAATCTGGCAAGACCGATGCGTTGTTCGCCATCATGACCGTGGTGTGCAATTGATTTGAATTCCGAATACCCCCCGTTTTTGCTCCTAGCAAACGAGTTCCACCATCACCCAAGGCGTGCAGGATGCGTTGAGCATCGGCAGTTCCCTTGGTATTGTCATTTAGCTGCTGCCCTTCTACAAATCCCACAGGAAGATCAGACATTGCGTGCAAGACCTCTCCCACTCCAAACGATGTTCCATCTAACGGCCTTATCACATCCGGATTTGCCCACGGAGCAATGGCGAATTCAAGGGTTTTGCTTTTACCGATTGTTGTCTTTGCCGAAACAATCTCAGCACAGAAACCATAAAACTCAATAGCTTTAGATTCGCGTGCAGCACGCACCAAAAATGCTGACGCCATAACCCCAAAGGCAAAAGCCGTTTTGGGGAAGTTCCTCAATACCCCAAAGACTCCATTCATCTCAACGTCAGCACTACCCTTAGGGCGATAGTTACTCATGAAACTTCGCGTACCTGACTGTGGTGCAGGCGTTATCTTCTTCGCTCCCACACTTTTGTCCAGCCAGACAAACGTGACGTTGTCTTTCTCATCCGAGTCCTCGTCATCTGTCGTCAAATGCAACCCAAGCCGCTCCGTCTGGAGGCCGGGGGCTTCGCCGAACGTGTTGACCACAAGATCGTTGCACTTATTGATGTACTCTGCCATGTGTGGAGCGTTCAAAACTGACAGAGATTTGTCCGCCAGCTTTCTCACGGAGTACGGGTTAGTAGCCACGCTAGGCAACTCAGTAATTTCCTGCCAACCTGCGTAACGAGTTCTGTGCATAATCACCATTTGCGTTTCACCAGTGCTGATATTCAAACGAGGCGCGGCGACGTAAACAGGTTGACCACTCACCTCTTCCTGTGCAACACCGTTCCCTACCATAACGACCTTACTGACACCATCATCAGAACAGCCAAAACCCTCGGCAATAGGTAGATGATGATGCGCTACTGGTGCATCCGGCCAATAATCACCGACAGTACCCCGATGACTCATAAGGTGATTTACTTCATTTTCTGTCGCTGATTTAACCGCTTG
The DNA here is from genome assembly GCF_001399675.1 of Paenalicyclobacillus ferrooxydans. GTDB lineage: Bacteria > Bacillota > Bacilli > Alicyclobacillales > Alicyclobacillaceae > Alicyclobacillus_B > Alicyclobacillus_B ferrooxydans. The sequence continues at coordinate 89,486 of NZ_LJCO01000008.1, read as the reverse complement.
ATCAATTGTCTTGGTTGTGTATCTTGCTTTCTGTCCTTTTGGGCGGCCATCACACTCGGCTGACATTATACGAGTGTGTTCTGCATTGTAACGTGTCGGAGCCAGTCTTTTGATAGCTGCCAACACCCTCGCAACTTCTGGCATAAGGTTGAACGGATCGTCTCCGTTCTTGAGTTGCTCCGCCAATGCAAGGGACTGCTCAAGGTACGGTTCGAGATTGTCGTACACCTTGAACTTCGCCCGTCCCTGCCCCGCTCCCGGTTCCTCGTGGGCTTGTCCAGCTTCCTTTGTGGAACTGTACTCGCCTTCGTTGTCCTCCGTCACATCAATCTTCGGTGCGGTGGCCTCCATGCCAGCCGCCGCTACCTCGTTTACTACCTGTAGTGCCTCCATGTAAGCCTCACGCTCCTTCTGATGTGCTTTGCGACGTTGTTCAAGTAGTTCTAGGTTCGGCGGCGGTGCCCCGAATGGGCCGGGTTTACTGAGTTCCCGATTATACGCAACTCGGACGTGATACGACGGGTTCTTGTCCAATTCAAACAGAGGACAATTCTCGCACTGTTCCAATGGATGATCAGCTTGCGCCCTGTGGCAACTACGCGGAGCCATATCATTTGTGTCTTTCCACTTCCGACCCGTATCACGCTTGCTGTAACGGTCTTTATCAACTGAACTCCAATCATGGAAAACAGAGTCTTCATCCGTCATGGCATGTGCCCACGATGCGAGTGCTACCCAATCTTCGTAGCTGACATCGTTTGCACCCGCCTCAGAAGTGAAATACTCAATCCGCGCACATAAAGCCGGGGCTTTTTCGCGTATCACTTCATCAGGAACGTTGTCCCAAGGTCTTGTGTCTTTCGGTTTCCCCGAACGCACGTATTCCTCAGATGTCTTTATAAGTTCAATCAAGGCTTGTGGAGCCTGTGCCAGTGTAATGCTGTCCGGGTCAAGTCCTTCCAGCCACTTATAGCGATTTCCTGAACGGTGCAACGCCGGAGGAACGACGACATATCCGCCATCACCGCGAACGTCAATTCCTTCGTACTCTTTCAAATCAACTTTGTTCGTGATGAGAGAGCCATCGGTAGGCCAAGCAAAGTAGATATGTAGTCCACCGCCGCCCGTTTTGACCATGACAGTGTTCCCACGCAGAGTGCCAACCTTTTCTTCGAGTCGCGCCAACGACTCGTATCCGTTCTTGTGGTTGTCGATGTCCAGTACCCAAACCTTTGATTCTGGCCCGCACGCTAATGCCCAGTTCGTGTCCGGCCATTGCTTTTTCCACTTTGCAAGTTGAATGAGGTCAGTTGTGGCGTTGTCCTGCCATGCTAGGATACGTGGATGCTTTCCACGCGATTTTTCAGGGCAATCAGGGCCACGCCCACAAGTGCAAAGACCATTTTTCATAGAATTCACAGGCAAGAGTCGAAATCCGTGTTTTGAGAAGAATTCCAACGATGTCGGCCTAGAGCCGCTTGCGTTGCCACTCACATCCGGTGTAAACTGGATATGAGGATGATTATCGTGATCTGCGGTCACGGTTATCCCTCCGATAGTTGCAAACCGCATTGCTGTGCGGTTGCGCTGTTGGTTGTAGTACGGAGCTAAAGGTTCAGAGACGGTTTTGGCGAAGGCCAGCGGTGACACGCTGGTCTTTTGCTTTTTTTAGGCCGCCTCGACGACACTGCGATGGATGCGCCAGCAGCGTCCATATTTCTTGGCTGGAATCTTTCCTTCTCGCGCCCAAATCCTTAATGTGGTTGGATTAACACGTAAAATCTCCGCCGCTTCCTCAATTTTGAGCCACTCATTCATTGTCGTTCACTCCTTCTTTTTAGTTGTCGAACCGTGACACTATTTATCATAAATGCAGTGTTCATTTCTCGCTATTGAGTCACTTTGACGCTATATGCAGCGTATTTCTGGCATCTAGTTGGGGCTGTAAAACCTCTCGGCGTACAACCTATTTCATGTCGAATATTGTCGAAAAATATTTTATTCAGGTTTTTTTACGCCTCCAACTGGCTGCGGTGAACACGCCACTGGTTGCCCCATTTCTTCCCTTGCAGTTCTCCGTTATCCAGCAGCGCGTAGATGGTTTTGACGTTAAGCCTCATTAGGCTTGCTATCTCTTGCGGGGTTAAATATTCCTTAGTCAGCAACCGTGCTACCTCTTCCGGCGTCAAAACCTCTTTCATTTTCTCATCCCTCTGAACTTTGAATTTCGAAGCACGTAAGTGTACCCGTTTGCTCTCAAAAAGCGACACTATTTGCGCTAGAATCTCAAAAAATGTTTTCGTTGGTCATAGATTCCGTTCAAAGGGGACTTTTGATAGGAAGCCAGCGGGGCGAGGATAGTATTTGCCCTTGCGTCTCTCATACAATTTGATATGATTTTTTCATCCAATGGCGATTCGGGGTGTTAATCACTAATGACTGTTGCACTTTACTGCCGAGTATCCACAGATGAGCAAGCTCAACAAGGGTTTTCGATTGAAAACCAACAGGAACGTCTCAAAGCCTACTGTGCCTCTCAAGGATGGACAGACTACAGGCTCTACACGGACGACGGATACAGCGGAACTAACACGGATCGCCCCCAGTTGCAACGGATGATCCAGCACATCAAGCAAAAAAAAATAGATGCCGTCATCGTGTATAAGCTCGACAGGTTGGGCCGTAAACAACAAGATATAATCAATATGCTTTCAGATGTGTTCATGGCTAACAAAGTCATATTCAAATCTGCCTCAGAGCCATTTGACACTGGCACCCCGCTTGGGCAAGCCATGATCGGTATTCTCGCTGTTTTTGCTCAATTGGAGAGGGACACTATCGTTGAACGAACAACCATGGGGAGACGAGTTAGAACAAGTAAAGGCATGTGGTATGGAGGTCGCATTCCTTTTGGCTATCGGTGGGACAAAGAACGACAGGAATTGCAAATACACCCTCAACAAGCGTCACTTGTGCGAGATGTGTTCGACTTTTATCTCCAAGGGCGGTCTTATAACTGGATCGCGGAGTGGCTTGCAGATAGGACGACTGACAGAACGATTGATCATGCACGCATTCGCGAATTCCTCCGCCGCCCGCTCTACATGGGATATATGAACAACGCAGGAAAGCTCGTCAAAGGGCGTCATGAGGCCATTGTGAGTAAAGAAGTGTGGGAACAAGTTCAAGGGGAAATGGAGAGCCGGAGGGATGGCAAAGCTCCGGCTGGTACATATCTGTTAAGCGGACTGATGGTTTGCGGGCTATGTGGTGGGTCAATTATCCATATCATTCGTAAAAGTAAACATGAAAAGGAATATGTCTACCCTCTCTACTGTTGCAAGCGACAGCACGTTAGACCTAAAGAGCGCAAAGGGCAACCAAAATGCAATCTCGGGTATTTCAATGAGGTCAAGTTGGATGACTATGTGGTATCTCTGCTAAAGCAAGCCGCACTCGATCCATCCGTTGTTCAATCGCAGCTCAACACCATGCAAGAGTCCTCTAGTGAGAGTGACAGCTTAATAGACGAAATCAAGTTTGATCTTAACGAGGTTGAAAAGAAACTTGATCGTTGGTACACGGCATTTGAAGAAGGAGTCCTTGATCCGAGACAACTTAAAGACCGAATTCAACCGCTTGAGGAGACAAAAAAAGCCCTCACGATTCGGCTAGAAGAAGTTGAGGACTCTGACTACCGTGTGGACAAAAGCGGAGAAGTTTTCGATTCGTTGAACCTCATATCAACTGCTTGGGACGTTCTTGAGTTGGAAGAACGCCAAACCGTGCTTAGAGCGGCGATAAAAAAGATCATCCTGCACCCCAAAGGTACTGAGGCCGAGATCATCTGGAACGTATAGTTTTTTCATTTTTATGTTGTTTTGCTTTACCGAAGCTCCAGTGACTGTAACGAGTGGGCATTCCGTATGCCCCGAACGTGTAGATGATGTCTGCAGGGCAGACCTCGAAGCGCATTGGATAGTAGTCCAGGCCAAACCCTGTAGCAATCTCCATCATCTTCTCTATACTGTTCTCGAGCTCTTCCATTTCAAGCAGGTTCATGCTGGTTTCACCCCGCTCTGCTTGGCGGAGAAGAACTGCCGCAACGCCTCGTAAACCCCTGACTTGTCACGAATGACGGCTGTCCGGAAATCTGGGTGGCGCAGTTTTCCGTACGCACTCATCAAGGTGGAACTGCGATTATACTGGTTCACTTCGGCATACCCGAACATCTGCGATATGTCGCAAAGCTGCTTCACGTAGCGAACGCACTTCTCGTTGTCTGAGGTCAAGTTATCACCGTCCGAAAAGTGAATCGGATACAGGTTGTAATAATCCGGCGGGTAATCGCGTTCGATGATCTGCAGTGCTTTTTCGTATGCAGATGAGCAAATCGTTCCGCCGCTTTCTCCCCGATTGAAGAAGTGATCCTCACTGACCTCTTTTGCCTCCGTGTGATGAGCAATGTAACGAATTTGAACGGTCTCGTACTTCGTCTTCAAGAACCGTGTCATCCAGAAGAAAAAGGTGCGGGCACAGTACTTTTCAAACAGCCCCATTGATGCGGATGTTGCATGATGGAGTACGGGTTACTTGAGACGCCCGTGACTTTCATAACCAATGGGGTCAGACGGAGGCGGATGAAAGTCATACCGAAGTGCAATCTCCTTCACTTTCATTCCATCAACGGTGACACTCTGAACAAGCCCGTGAACCACCTGACGAAATCGGTCACGATCGCGATGTACAGTCTGCCACTTCATTTGATTCAGGTAATCGTCCCCAGATACCATGGACGGAGCTTTAACTACTGATCTCGTCATCTGTGTCTTCACCGCTTGTATCTGTTCTTCGAGGGATTCAATGAGTTTCACGTAGTTTAGCTTCAGGCGCTCGACCGTATCCTCCGATAGACTCGTATCCATCAGCAGGCGAGTCAGGCCGGTTTGCGCCCTTTCAAGGGCACGCTCAAGTTCGGCGATACGCTTGGTACTGCTCTTGTTTGATAACTTTTTTTGTTGAACAGAAAAACGCTGCGCGCTCAGTTGACTCAATTGGCGAAACAGCCACTGACTGAGTAACGCTTCGATTTCATCTGCATTCACGTTGGGCTGAGTGCAGGCGTTCTTGCCGAACCGGAACTTCCGGCTGCAGGAATAGTAACGATATTCTTTTGTGTCATGACGCTGCATCTGGCAGATGAGCCCCGCGCCACAACGGCCGCACGTGAGAATTCCCGTCAGTGGATGTCGCGATCTTCTGGGATTGTTGTGACTCCTGCCCGCGAGAATAGACTGAGCCTTCTGGAAAGTTTTATCATCAATCAGGGCGGGGTGAGCTCCACTTACGACAATCCAGTCTTGTTGCGGAATTTTTTCACGTCCATGTGACTTTGTGTACCCTGATTCGTCAAATTTTCGCTTCAATTGATTACGAGTACGGCCGTAAACGAGATCTCCCCGGTAAGCGGGATTGCACAGTACACGATGCACAGTCACTCGCGACCACGGCTTCCCGTTCTTTGTGAACAACGCGCGCTCGTTTAAATACGCTGCGATGCGAAGCGTGCCGTACCCCTCCTCTGTATACAGTCTGAAAATCAGTCGAGGAATCTCGCTCTTCGTCATGTCCTCTTCAAGCGATTTTGTCTCTTTGTTGACCACATATCCAATCGGTGCTTCCCCTGTCCATTGACCCCTTCGAGCTAACGACTTCTTCCCTGAAGATACGCGAGACGAGATGCGTTTGCTTTCGAGCTCTGCCATCACGGAGTGGATTCCTAGCAGGTCAAGGGTCTCTGGCCGGCTGCTGTCGAGGTTATCATTGATGGCTATCATCCGAACACCGTACTGAGTAAACCGACTGACAATTTCGATGTGTTCGGCTTGATCGCGACTAATTCGGCTGATTTCCTTAAATACAATTACGTCATAACGACGCTCCCTCGCATCGTGGAGGGCACGTTCAATAGCTGGTCTTTGGAGGAATCGAGTGTAGTACCCGCTTTGGTCAAAATCCGTGTAAATACAAGACTCTTCAATCTGATAGTCCAAACCAAGCCGCCGAATGTACTCGAGCGCATAGTCCACCTGATTCTCGAGGCTCTCTCCCTGCATGTCGGTACTTACCCGCGCATACACCGCGCAACGTTGCAAAGCCTTACCCCCTCTGATGGTTGTTGCTGGATAACCGAGTGGATGCGGACTTGCTGTCAAGAGTCGGTAACGGGTCTACCTTCACTTCCTCGTGGAATTCTTCTAGAATCCAGCTTTCGATCTCGCTCTGAAACCAAGCTGATACGTGCGGAGACTCCGGGTACACCACGCGGGCATCGCCAATTTGAACCTTCTGCCCGTCCCTGGATTGGCGAATTGTCCTTCCTTCATATCGCGCATTAGGTAGATACTTCTGCGAACTTTCCCCCATAATCCCCCCTCCTTACTAAAACCCTATGCAAGTTACGGGTTGTCTCATGGGCAAAAACAAAAACCGGGCCAGGATCCAAAACAACTCGTGGATCCTGACCCGGTTTGATATACGATTCTGTCATCAGGTGAAGCAGCGACCGAGATGGATTGCTGATGGTGTTACCGTTTCACTGGTCCTCGCCAAGCAGACATACCGCCGGAGAGGTTGTAGATAGCCTGTAATCCCGCTTTTTTTGCTTTCCGGGCAGCCATCATACTGCGTGCACCACTCTGACAAACAAAGACGATGTCCTTGTCTTTCGGCAGCGTATCAAGCTTTCTGTCAATCTGACCAAGCGGAATGTTCTTCGCAAAGGCGATATGCCCGCCTTTGTACTCGGATGGCTCGCGTACATCCACTAACTCGATAGAGTTTGGTTTCTCTTTAATTCGAGCTTCAAGCGCCCCGCTGTTCAGCTTGTTAATACCACGTCCGGACCACCATCTCCAGAGGACAAACAATACAACTACAACAAGAACAATCACCCATGAGCTATGCAAATCCAAAGACCTCCCCGGCATCGGAACCGATATTTTCGTTAACGTTGTCTATAAATATTTATATACCCCTTAGGGTATTGTGTCAACACACAGGCTTGTCCAGTTTTTTTACTTGATTATGTAACAACCGGGGACCCGCTGGTATCCATCATCGCCAGCACAACAGCGCTTGATTCCGGTTTTTGAACATCTTCCCAGGTTTTAAACCTGAGGTCATCAGGCAAAATCTGCACCTTGCCCGTTGCGGACCTTTGATTTCTCCGAATGGATTCGAGAAGTGTCCGCTTCTTGTCAATGTTGCCCATCAGTCCTGTTTTGCGAACATCTTTATATTCCACATCTTCAACGGTTACCCTGTCTGGTGCTTTGGGCGCCAGGTTTGGCAGCTCCAACTCTTCGAACAACATTGCTTGGATTTCTTCCAAGCTGACTTCTGCTTCAAGGTAGTCTTGGCCGGGCGCATCACCTGCGCCCTGTCCTTTGCCTGGACCTTTTGCGTTCCCTTCCGGCTTGCCTTGTGCAATCACATCACCAACTTGGCTGCCACCGTCGCCACTCCCTGCGTGCTGCCCTTTGTTGAAGTTGTAGCGGAACCGGTACTCCTCCAACGACCGGATGGGAATTTTGATGATTTGGCGCCCGTTGCTCATAATGATGCTCTCGTCGCTAATCAGGTCACCCAGGTTTTCCTTGATGGCCTGTTTGACCTTCTCCCGGTGACGTTCCTGGTCCTGGTGGCCTTTACGGTGTAAGGACCAGTCTTCTCTCTGCAGACTGAAATTCATGTCGGCCATCTCGTTCTCCCTCCCCAATCCTCTCATTGTGGGCGAGTACCACCCGTCGCTTGGCTCAGCGATTCAAAAGACTTCCCGTGTACCGCAGTAATTCGTTGGCACATACCGGGCAGTACCCGTGATCATCCATTAAGCGAGCCGTTACCTCATTGACCTTCTTTAACTGCTGTTCATCCGGCGTCTTGGTTGACGTTGTAATCTTCACGACATCCTTCAGATCGGCAAACAACTTCCGCTCAATCGCCTCCCGAAGTCGTTCATGAGAGTGGTAGTCAAACCGTCTGCCTCGTCTTGCATAGGTGGAAATGCGAATGAGAATCTCTTCCCTGAAGGCCTTCTTGGCATTTTCCGAGATTCCAATCTGTTCCTCAATGGACCGCATCAACTTTTCGTCAGGGTCGACTTCCTCGCCCGTCAACGGATCGCGCAGCTTCTGCCAACTGCAGTACGCCTCTACATTGTCAAGGTAGTTCTCCAGCAAAGTCTTCGCGGATTCTTCAAACGAATACACGAATGCCTTTTGAACTTCTGTTTTAGCCATCTGGTCGTACTCTTGCCGTGCCATTGCGATGAAGTTCAGCAACCGCTCCTTGACTTCCGCAGAGATGGAAGCGTGTTGTGACAGTCCCTCCTTCAACGCCCGTAATACATCAAGCGCGTTGATACAGGTGGTGTCGTGACGGATAAGGGCGGTCGAGATGCGGTTGATGACATACCGTGGATCAAGACCTGACATCCCCTCGTCCGCATACTCCGAGCGAAGTTCTTTTAGATCTGTGTCTTTCAGTCCCTCAACCGACTGGCCATTGTAGAGGTACAGTTTCTTCATTAAGTCCACGCCTTGCTTCTTCGGCTCCTTCAGCCGCGTCAAGATGGAGAAAATGGCTGCTGTTTTGAGTGCATGGGGAGCGATGTGAATCCCCTGCAAATCACTTTGCCGTACAAGTTTTTCGTATATTTTGACTTCATCGTCTACACGAAGGTTGTATGGGATATTCATCACGATCATACGAGACTGCAGAGCCTCATTTTTCTTATTGGCAATGAATGATCGATACTCCGCTTCATTCGTATGGGCGATAATCATCTCGTCCGCTGAGATGAGTGCGAACCGCCCCGCCTTGAAGTTGCCTTCCTGCGTCAGGCTGAGCAAATGCCAGAGAAATTTCTCATCACATTTCAGCATCTCCTGGAACTCCATCAGCCCTCGGTTTGCTTTGTTCAACTCACCGTCAAACCGGTATGCCCTGGGATCCGATTCCGATCCGTACTCTGTGATGGTGGAAAAGTCGATGCTGCCAGTCAAATCTGCAATGTCCTGCGACTTCGGGTCTGACGGGCTGAACGTTCCAATACCAACGCGTTTGTCCTCTGACAGGACAATTCGTTGCACAACGACATCTTCGTTTCTCCCGCCGTACTCTGTTTCCAAACGCATCTGACAGGCCGGGCAGAGGTTTCCTTCGATCCTGACTCCATAAGCGTTTTCGAGTTCATCTCGCAGTTCTGGCGGTACAAGGTGCAAAGGGTCTTCGTGCATCGGACAGCCCGCGATTGCGTACAATGCTCCGGCATCCGTTCGGCTGTAACGTTCCAGACCGCGTTTCAGCATCGTAACGAGTGTGGACTTGCCGCCGCTAACTGGCCCCATCAACAACAGGATCCGTTTTCGTACCTCAAGACGCCTTGCAGATGCATGAAAGTACTCCTCCACCAAACGCTCAAGCGACTCCTCAACGCCAAACATCTCTTTCTCAAAGAACTTGTAATGGCGATGCCCATCTTCATCCACATGAATGCCTGCAGCTGCAATCATGTCGTAGATACGAGCATGCGCTGTTTTTGCAATTCCAGGGTTTGCTTGCACAAGCTTCAGATAATCGGCAAACGTGCCTTCCCAGCGTAAGCCTTCTGCCTCTGCCCGAAAAGCACCTAGACGGTCAAGAAAGTCCATTGTCGCATCCTCCTTCAGTCTGGGCAGGCGATCCACCCATTGTTGACCAGCGACTGTTGCCATCTGAGCTCTCGCGAAGATCTTCCACCTCAATTCCGCAATGGCTGTCGCCGCGCAAATTGGCGCAACGGTCATTTTGACGTGTGCTTCAAGGCGGCACATCCAAGTCAGGCCACGTATACAACGGCGAATGCAAATGCAAAATCTTTATTATTGTTTCACTATATTCGTAGCCTTCTTGGCCAAATTCCCTTTCGTCCATAAAGCGCCGTGTTTGAATCTTCAAACAACTGTAGGGACGACTTGAGAGACCGACGCTCTGCGCCGCTCTCTCGCGGGGTTTGTTTAGATTATGCAAGTTGTCTGCCAAGTGTCCCTTTGTTCGCAAGTCTCTTTCTTTAGGCGAGTGTCCTTTGTAGAAACTCAAGTGCATCTGGAATTTCTTTCTGCCAAAATCCCCAGATATGTGTCCCGTCAGACTCCTTATAGGTAACGTCTGCACTTCGAGCTCGCAACAGGTCTCGCATGGTCTGGTTGGCTTGGTAAAAGTCATACGGACCAGCCGTAGTGTCAACACCGGTCTCCTGCCGCCCCACAACCATATAAGCCGTGAGATCGTTCAAAAACGACTCTCTTCGAACGAGTTCACGCGAGGTATCGTAAAAGGCCCCTGAGAATAATAACAACCGGCGAAACAGCTCAGGATATCGAAGATGGAGCGACAAACTTGCAGCGGCTCCGAGCGATATCCCCGCCATAAATCGATGGTACGGGTCATCACTGACACGATAGCGGCCTTCGACAAACGGAACGCACTCTTTCGCAACAAACGCTGTGTATGCATCGTGACGGGCGCCGTCCGGACCATAGTCGTCATTGCGCGTCTGCTTATGAACCTCGATGCCCACAATAAACAACGGATTCAATTTCCCCTCGAGAATGAGTTTGTTGCAAATGGTGGCGATCCGTCCGTGCGTGAAGAACTCCAGTCCGTCGTGGCAGTAGACCACGGGATAACGCGCTTCAGGGTGTTCCGTGTATCCCGGTGGCAGATAGATCTTCAGGGTTCGATCCTCGCCCAAATGGGCACTCTGTAACGTGTGTGTTTCAATCACACGGCGGGTATATTGCGGGTCCGACAGATTTCCGTCAGTCGTTGTCATGTCGGTTCCCTCCTTTTCCATGTTTTTCGCGTCTGTCATAAAGTGTTCGTTCTTCACGGCCTAAACGTTTGTTCATGGTACACCTTCTCATGATGCCACGCACTGCGGATAGGCGACAAAACGGTGTGGTACATCAGAGTTCAAAACTGTTTCAAAACTGTTTCAAACTGTTTCAGTGCCAACAGCAAAACTGTTACACAACAATACATCTACACTATACAACAGATAAGTGTACATTTTAAAAGTTGTTAGCGCATTTTCATCAAGGTGTATTATAATGAATTATGAACCTGTATTAATGAACTATTGACAATCAGGAAAACAGCCTGAAATCGACACATCAACAATGAGGTGAGTATATGAGTACCGTACTTGAAACGGAGAAAACCCCGTATTTACAAGTTCTGAACAAGGACGGCGACGTAGTAAATCCAAGTTTGATGCCGGATTTGTCAAATGATACCTTACGCGAACTCATGAGGCGGATGGTTTTTACGCGCATCATCGATCAACGTGCGATTAAGCTGTCCCGCCAAGGCCGGCTCGGCTTCTACGCACCTGCGGGCGGCCAGGAAGCATCGATGATTGGCAGCCAGGCTGCACTGAATAAAGACGATTTCATTTTGCCAGGATACCGCGACATTCCCCAACTTTTGTTCCACGGCTGGAACCTCACTCAGTGGATTTTGTTTTCACGTGGACATCAACACGGAACAGCTATGCCGCAGGACATGCATGCACTGCTCCCGCAGATCATCATTGGCGCGCAGTATGCACAAACGCCTGGTATCGCGATGGCATTTAAGCTTCGTGGTGAAAAACGGGTTGCAATCACATACACCGGTGATGGTGGTACATCACAAGGCGATTTTTACGAAGGCATCAACTTTGCTGGCGCATTCAATCTCCCAGCTGTCTTTGTTGTACAGAATAACCAGTTTGCAATCTCTGTACCCGTTGAACTCCAGACGGCTGCAGAAACGTTGGCACAGAAATCCGTTGCTGCAGGCATTCCAGGTTATCAAGTAGACGGAAATGACATTCTCGCGATGTACGCAGTCACCAAAGAAGCGGTCGACCGAGCACGCGCCGGTAACGGTCCGACCCTAATTGAAGCGTTGACGTTCCGTTTTGGCCCCCACACCATGAGCGGCGACGACCCGACGCGGTATCGCACCAAAGAACTGGAAAACGAGTGGGAGCAAAAAGATCCGCTGGTACGTTTCCGTAAGTTCCTTGAACAGAAGAAATTGTGGAGCGAACAGGACGAAGAGCAAGTGATGGAGGATGCCAAAAACGAATTAAACGACGCTCTGAAACAGGCGGACGCTTATCCGAAGATGACCATCCCAAGTTTGATTGACAGCATGTTTGAAGTGTTGCCTGATAGCCTGAAAAGACAGAAAAGCGAGTACACCGGCAAGGAGGATGCGTAAACATGGCGCAAATGACTATGATTCAAGCCATTAATAATGCCCTTGACGTTGAGCTCGGGCTGAATAAAGACGTTCTCGTATTTGGCGAAGACGTTGGCCATAACGGCGGTGTCTTCCGCGCCACTGACGGCCTGCAGAAAAAGCACGGCAAAGACCGTGTGTTTGATACGCCGCTTGCAGAATCCGGAATTATGGGACTTGCGACCGGGCTTGCAATGCAGGGATTCCGACCGGTTCCGGAGATTCAGTTTTTCGGCTTTGTATTTGAAGCGATGGATGAAATCGCCGGTCAAGCGGCCCGCATGCGTTACCGCACCAATGGACGTTTTACCTGTCCGCTGGTTGTTCGCTCCCCGTTTGGCGGCGGCGTAAAAACGCCGGAAATGCATGCAGACAGTCTCGAGGGGTTGTTCCTGCAAACTCCCGGTGTCCGTGTTGTCATCCCGTCAAACCCGTATGACGCAAAAGGTCTTTTGATTTCGGCGATCCGGAACAACGACCCAGTTATCTTCCTTGAACACATGAAGTTATACCGTTCGATTCGCGCGGAAGTTCCTGAAGAGGCTTACACAGTTCCCCTTGATAAGGCGAACGTAGTCCGCGAAGGTAAAGACCTCACCGTTATTGCCTACGGTGCAATGGTTCATACTGCACTGAAGTCGGCCGATGAACTCGCAAAACGGGGTGTTCAAGCCGAGGTTATTGACCTTCGCAGCATCAGCCCGATTGATATCGACACGATTGTGACATCCATTAAGAAAACTCACCGTGCCATGGTTGTCCAAGAAGCACAGCGCAGCGCTGGTGCAGCAGCCGAAATCATCGCTCAGATTAACGAGCACGCGATTTATCACCTGGAGGGGCCTGTACTGCGCATCACACCTCCGGATACTGTTTATCCTTTTGCGCAGATTGAAGACGAATGGATTCCGGATTCCAAGCAAGTTTTGGCCGGTATGGATAAGGCGCTCAGCCTGTAATTTGGAGGTGAACGAAATGGCGATTTACGAATTAAAACTCCCGGAGCTTGGCGAAGGACTTCATGAAGGTCGAATTGCCAGATGGTTGGTCAAACCTGGAGACGTCATTAAGGAAGACGACGCGGTTGCCGAAGTAGAAAACGACAAGTCGATGGTGGAACTGCCAAGCCCTGTGGACGGGAAAGTTGTAAACCTCGTCCTGGAAGAGGGCACGACGGCAGTTGTAGGCGATATCCTTTTAACGCTTGAGGTCGCAGGCGAGGGTAATGTCGACGGGACTGTAACAGCAGGCACAGCACCAACTGCTGCCCCATCTCCTCAGCCTACTCCCGCATCACAGACTGCTCCGACTGCTCCGAGCGCGCCAGCAACGCCAGCTGCGGTTGAAAGTCCTGCGGCTGCAAACGCAGATTCCCTTGCTTCGAGGGCGCATGAAGTCCTCGCCACCCCTGGCGTACGGAAATTTGCTCGTGAAAGCGGCATCGACATCGGTCGCGTGAAAGGAACGGGCGCAAATGGTAAAGTTACAAAGGAAGACGTTGAGACGTTCTTGCAGGGTGGCGGCGTAAACGCAGTCCTCGATGGAGCGAGCGTAAGTCCTGCAGAAGCGACCTTATCAGACGCAGCGGAAGATGCACGGCCATTGGCCGCGACAGTTGCAGTGAATACGGCGGATACGGCAGAAGAGCGGATTCCGCTTTCCTCGATCCGCAAGATCATTGCCGCGGCGATGGCAAAGTCCATGTATACTGCACCACATGTGACCGTGATGGATGAAGTCGATGTGACAGACCTCGTTCAGCTGCGAAAGGAATTAAAGCCGCTTGCCGAAGATCGCGGGGTCAAGATCACCTACTTGCCGTTTATCGTAAAGGCGATGATTGCGGCTATCCGCAAGTACCCGCATCTGAACGCGTCGCTTGATGACGATCGCCAAGAACTTGTGGTCAAGCACAACTACCACATTGGCATCGCAACTGACACCGAAAGAGGCTTAGTCGTCCCTGTCGTTCGCAACGCAGACCGCAAGAGCATGTGGACTATCGCAGGTGAAATTGCCGACCTTGCAACCCGAGCCAGAACCAACAAGCTTGGTCCTGCGGAGATGAGAGGAAGCACCATCTCCATTACGAACATTGGTTCAGCCGGCGGGATGTTCTTTACCCCTGTCATCAATTATCCAGAGGTCGCTATCCTCGGTGTTGGTCGGATTACGGAGAAACCTGTGATGAAGAATGGCGAGGTTGTCGGTGCACACATGATGGCGTTGTCCTTAAGTTTTGACCACCGTATCATTGACGGTGTGATGGGCCAGAACTTTGTCAACGAGATCAAGCGGTTGCTCGAGAATCCTCGCCTGCTCATGATGGAGGTGTAAGCTGTGGTTGTTGGAGAGTTTACAGAAGAAGTGGATGTTCTTGTTGTTGGAGCCGGCCCAGGGGGATATGTTGCTGCTATTCGGGCGGCTCAGCTAGGGTTGAATGTAACGATCGTGGACAAAGCTGAGCTTGGCGGAGTCTGCTTGAATCGTGGTTGTATTCCTTCCAAAGCGTTGATTTCTGCAGCTCATCAGTATGAGTCTGCGAAAGAACAACCGTTCCCTGGGATTGAAACCACTGCAAGTCTTGACTTTGCTAAGGTTCAAACCTGGAAGCAATCCGTCGTTGACAAGATGACGGGTGGTGTTAAGACGTTGATGAAAGGGAATAAAATCAACGTCATGACAGGCGAAGTCTTTTTCACGGGTCCTGAAGAGGTTCGTGTGGTCACGGAGTATGAAGGCAAGAAGTTGCACTTCCAGCACTGCATTCTTGCAACGGGAAGCCGACCGATTGAATTACGAGCCCTCCCCTACAGCAAGCGAGTCATCTCCTCAACAGAAGCGTTGTCGCTCTCGGAAGTGCCTGAGCGCCTCGTCGTTGTTGGCGGCGGCTACATCGGGATCGAACTTGGACAAACCTATGCCAAGTTTGGCTCGAAGGTCACCATTGTCGAAGGACTGGACAACATCCTTTCCGTCTTCGATCCACAGTTGACCCGCCTCGTCACACGTAACCTGAAGAAGTACGACGTGGACATCTACACCGGAGCGTTAGCACAATCGGTTCAAGAGGATGAAAAGGGCGTCACGCTGACCTTCAAAGTAAAAGATGAAGAAAAGTCCGTGACAGCGGATTACGTCCTTGTGACCGTGGGACGTCGACCGAATACTGACGAAATTGGGCTCGAGGCTGCAGGTGTCAAGATCGGTGAAAAAGGCCTGATTGAGGTGGACGGTCAGTGCCGGACAAGCAATCCGAAGATCTTCGCAATTGGTGATATCGTCCCTGGCGCTGCCCTTGCACACAAGGCATCCTACGAGGGCAAGGTTGCTGCTGAAGCCATTGCAGGTAAACCGAGTACAGTGGATTACCGATGTATTCCGGCTGTCGTGTTCTCTGACCCCGAGATTGCAACCGTCGGTCTCAGCGAAGCAGAGGCAAAAGAGCAGTACGGCGATGTAACCGTCGGGCGTTTCCCGTACGCCGCGAATGGTCGTGCTACGGCCCTGAATGCAAGCGAAGGTTTTGTGAAGCTGATTTCTGAGAAAGATTCCGGCTTACTTGTCGGTGCACAAGTTATTGGCGTTGAGGCTTCCAATTTGATTGCGGAGCTCGGTCTCGCCATCGAGATGAGTGCAACCCTTGAGGACTTGGCGCTGACCATCCACGCTCACCCAACACTTGGTGAAATGGTGATGGAAGCAGCGGAAGTCGGTATCGGATCACCAATCCATATCGTAACGAAGTAATCAAATAGTCAGCTGTTTTGCGCAAAGAGGAGCCCCCGCATCACGGGCGCTCCTCTTTGCTCGTTTTTATGGGATTAGTACCGCATAGCAGCACCACTTAACAGCGCTTTGTACCGCGTAACACCGCTGAACACCACTGAACACCGCTTAACACCCTCTAAGAACTAAAAACCGTTCCACCATCCCTGAAATAGTTCTCTCAAACCGCTGAGCTTTTCGCACGGGCCGAAATTACATTATGACGGGAAGGTTGGGTTCTGCTCGAGTACCGCTAAGGATTCAATAAAAGAAAGGACATCTTTGAGTGATCCCTCGTGTGTGAACTCGATATGCCCGACTCCGCGATCAATCACAAAGTCCTTCACAAGAAACGTCTGCATGCCCAGTTTGCCGGCCACACCATCTTCCTGAACATCGTTGCCGATCATCATACACTCCTCAGGGGAACGTCCAATACGGTCAAGAATTTCTAGGTAGTATTTTGGGCTTGGCTTACAGAAGTGCATGTGTTCCATCGTCGTGACCAGCTTGAATGGCACATCGTCAATCCCGGCCCACGCCATGCGATGCCGCACTGCATCGTCTGGGAAAATCGGGTTTGTAGCTAATACGAGTTCGTACCCTTTTGACAGGGCGCTTCGACATATTTCCCGAGAAATTGGAGATGGTTCCGTCAAACTCTGTAAATCGCCAAACTTCGTGTGGTAAAATTCATCGAAAATCGGCCAAATGTCGGATTCTGCAACATCTACGGTGCCAAAAAATGCATGTTTGAAAGCATCAATGTTCGGTAACTGCGGGTCTTCATTTTCAACCATTGCCTGGGTTGCCGTCAGGATTTGAGCAGCGATCTCCTTGGTATTCACAAGATGCGCGATTTCGGGCACTAGTGCGTGGAAATAACCATGCATAAAGCGGTTTTGGTCAAAGGGCAACAAGGTTCCATCGAGATCGAATAAGAGCGTTTTAAGCATCTTGGTTTTTTCCCCTTTACCATAGTTCTCTGCGTTAAATCAGGCGATGCGGCAAGACGCTCATACCATGTCTGGAAATCCGATCTGTCGAAACGCCTCAAATGCAACAATCGCGACAGCATTAGACAGGTTCAGCGAACGGGCCCCTTGTCGAATCGGTATCCGCACAATGTTTTCCGGATCATGATTGAGAATCCGCTCTGACAGGCCCTTGGTTTCCTTCCCAAACACAAGAAAATCCCCAGGTTGGTACTTCACGTCTGAATACCAGCGTTCACCGCTCGTTTCGACATAAAAAAAGCGAGCATTGGAATGCTTGTCCCACAGTTCGTCAATCGAATCATGGTAACGGATGTCGAGCAGGTTCCAATAGTCCAACCCTGCCCGTTTGAGTTGACGATCATCCGTTGAGAAACCGAGAGGGCGAACCAAGTGAAGCACTGCTCCCGTAACCGAACACGTTCTCGAGATGTTCCCAGTATTGGATGGGATTTCAGGTTCGACGAGTACAATGTGAAGCAATTTATAGTCCTCCGCGTAACGTACCAAATTCACTACGATTCCACTAGCTTACCATAATTGACATACCAGGTTCACGCGGTCAGCACAAGGAGTCTGGCATGCGAATGAAGTCATATCTTGTCCTTGGCGTCCAGGCTGCACTGTCAAGATAGCGATAATGGCGATGATAACTGGGGTTCGTATGGGCATTGACGAGCGGATCGCCATGGTTGTCAAAGTCGGTCACCATCGTTGCATGATGGACCCTTCCCGTACCGTTCCAGTCGTAGAGAATAACATCGCCAATTTTGAGTTCCTCAGCGCTGTGAACTCGCTTTGCTCCACGCGTCGTAAGCAGGAACCGTTTGAAAGCTTCTGTAACAGACCAACTGTAGCTCCAGTTTTCAGAATCGGGTTTGGCACCAATGTGCATCCACCAGCCCTCGGCACGGGATTTGCGTTTATCCATTGGAGCCCTGCCAGCAAACAGGCACTGAGAGATGAAATTCGTGCAGTCATCCCGCAGTCTCGGAAAGTTTGGGTTCCAACCGTTCCACCACAACTCGGCATAGCGAAATGCACGAAAGCGGTCGTACTCGACACACTGAGCCGGGCGTTCGGGGGCCAAGCCGGGGGCAGATGAAGCCTCGACCAGATCGGCCATGCGCGTGGGCGTGAGCGTCGTTTCATCGGATTCCCACAGGTCAGCGAGCCTCCAACTCCCGTCCTCCAGACGCCAGCGTTGGCGATGCCAGATGATACGAGCTTCGACAGAGTAGTCGAGCCCATCCTGATACACCCATGTGATGTTTTCACGGATCAGGTAATTCTGTTCATCGTCGCTCCTCGATTCCGCCGGTAACCGCCGTACGGAGATCTTGGTGTGCGTACGCAACAAAGGCGCTTTCCGGGCTGCCATGGAGCGGCGTTTACATTCCACACTTCCTGTAACCCCTGCTTCGATCCCTCGGTTTCGCTTGATTGAAAGAAAATCCCGTAACGTGTCAGGGTCGCCTTCCAGCCAGACTTCGTTGCGTATATCAAAAAACTTTCGAATTGCGTCGAGACAGGCTTCCATAACAGCTCCCCCCAGTCGCAAACTCCACATACTCGGTACATGGTATGACACATGGGTGAATGTCTGTGATTGCCTTCTTGAGAGGATGGATACCGATTGCTCGGTCTTCCGGTGTCTGGCTTCCGGTGTCTGGCTTCCGGTGTTCGATTGCGCGTCATCGGTCGCGCAATGCCGGATGACGTGTCTCAGCAGTTGTGCTATACTACCCGTCGGAACCCCGTTCCGCTTGATGAGACACCCAGGAGGACCTGTTATGCCAGACGACCTGCAGCAGTCCCAGTCCCATCCCCAAAGTACCGTCCGCGCCGTCGAAAGAGCCATGGATATTTTACTTTGTTTTTCCAAATCGGAAGGTGGCCTGACGCTTAGCGAGATCGCCAGAGAAGTGGACCTACATAAGAGTACGGTTCATCGATTGCTGACTTCACTACAGGCCAAGGGCTTTGTGCGCAAGTATCCGCACTCTGACCGGTACAGTCTTGGCTGGAGTGTTCTCGAGCTGATGAGTGGAATTTACCAATCTGATGAACTTTCCTCCATTGTTCTTCCTGAGATTACCCATTTGCGCGATTCGACCGGTGAAACAGTTGTACTGTATGTTCGTTCAGGTTATGACCGGATCCGTATTCAAACAGTGGAGAGCAACAAACCCGGGCACAAGCCCCTTGACATCGGGCGAACGTATCCGCTTTATGTTGGAGCTTCTGGCAAGGTGCTTCTGGCCTATTCTGATGAACAGCTGATTGCTGAAGTCATGAGTGACCCCCGATTTGTAAAGCATATGGACAAGGCAAAACTTCCGACCGCGGCTTACGATAACTTTCGGGAAGAGCTCCGTAAGGTGAAGGAACGCGGTTATGCAACGAGCTTTCGTGAGCGAGATGCTGATTCGTCCGCGATGGCTGTCCCGATTTATGGACGGAATAATTTTTTGGCGGCGCTCTCTGTAAGTGGATCTGCAGATCGATTAACACTGGCGGTGATGGAATCGATTCGGGAGACGGTTCTGCGGTCTGCCCAATTGATTTCACGACTCCTGTCACATTAAGATTTGGTTTTGCCACACCACCGAGACGCATGCCTGGTGCGCGTGACAACCGACATCCTTTGCTACGAGGTGAAACCATATGGCTGCTCAAAAAGTTGTCGTCATGGAAGGCGATCAGACCGGTCAGGAGCTTCTTGAAGAAGCACTCCGGGTTCTGGCTCCAGATGTGATTGGAACTCAAATCGAATTGGTACGCTTTGATTTGAGTCTCGAGAATCGCAGAAACACTAAAAACCAAGTGGTTTATGAAGCTGCTGCAGCAATGCGCGAGTACGGTTACGGTCTGAAAGCCGCTACCATCACTCCTGAGACTTCGGGGGACGTCGGCAGTCCGAATGCCATCCTGAGAAAAGAGATTAACGGTACTGTGATTGTCCGTACAGGCCGCAGAATTCCAGGAATTGCTCCCCCGGTTGGCGTGTACTCCCCCATCTCTGTTGTTCGTATGGCTGTCGATGACGCTTATGGGGCAAAAGAGTGGCGAGAAGGCAGCGGTCAGGACGAGATCGCCATGAGGACCGAAAAGATTTCACGCTCCGTTTGCCACGGGGTTGCAGAGTACGCCTTCCAATATGCGAAACGGGCAAAGGCTAAGGTATTTGGCGGACCAAAGTTCACAGTGAGCCCCATCTACGAAGGAATGTTTAAAGAGGAATTAGATGCTGCTTCTAAGCGGTATCCAGACGTTGAGTACGAACCGCAGTTGATTGACGCCACATACGCATTGTTGTTGGTCAAAGCAGGTGAAGCGCTGGTCATACCGGCACTCAACCGTGATGGCGACTGCCTATCGGATCTGGTGCTGCAGATGTTCGGATCGATTGCCGGTTCTGAGTCCATCCTTCTGTCTCTGGATGAGAATTGGAAGCCAAAGGTTATCATGGCCGAGGCACCACATGGTACGGCACCGAGTCTGCAAGGTAAGAACGTGGCCAATCCGATGGCGATGATTCTTGCCGCAGCATCCCTTCTGGCACACAGTGAGCGACGCGAGGTACAATTGGCCTCCCGCGCCATCTATGAGTCCACCTTGGAGGCCGTGTTGGGCGGTGTCCGTACACCGGATCTGTCCGGCGGAACCAGCACCACTGAGTTCACGAACAGCGTGATCGAGCGAGTGCGGACGAAGTTGGAAGTCTGGAGCACACTCGGAGATACCGCAGGCCGATAAACTGACCTGTGTCTCCAAGCGCAAGTCTCCAGGAAAGTTGTCATGGCAGGCACCGGGCTTTGGCGGAAGGTGCGGAGGTCGAGGTGGCTGGCGTCGGGACTCGGCGGAAGGTGCCGAGGTCGCGGTGGCAGGCCTCTGGCATCGGCGGAAGGTGCCGAGGTCGCGGTGGCAGGCCTCTGGCATCGGCGGAAGGTGCCGAGGTCGAGGTGTGGACGTAGGATAAGATAAGGGCATCCCACTGCGGGGTGCCTTTTTTATCTATTCGCGCACCGCGCTCCTTTGGCTCTGGTAATTCAATCGGCCCCAAGAGACCTCGATGCTGCATATAGGTGGCTCATAGCCTCTTACCCTCGCAGGTTTTCGAAGTAAATCGCCGACAGCCTGTTAAGTCGCTGGGGCCGACTAAGGTAGCCCATACCGCCTTTGCTTAGTCGGTCTCAGCCTCTTAATTAGCTCCAATCGGCTCCTTTAGTCGCTCAGACCGACTAAGGGACAGCCTGGGTGTGCGCCGGCAGCCTGTTAAGTCGCTGGGGCCGACTAAGGTAGCCCATACCGCCTTTGCTTAGTCGGTCTCAGCCTCTTAATTCGCTCCAATCGGCTCCTTTAGTCGCTGGGGCCGACTAAGGGACAGCCTAGGTGTGTGCCGGCAGCCTGTTAAGTCGCTGGGGCCGACTAAGGTGGCCTATACCGCCTTTGCTTAGTCGGTCTCAGCCTCTTAATTCGCTCCAATCGGCCCGCTAAGTCGCTCAGACCGACTAAAGGACAGCCTTGGTGTGCGCCGGCAGCCTGTTAAGTCGCTCGGGCCGACTAAGGTGGCCCATACCGCCTTTGCTTAGTCGGTCTCAGCCTCTTAATTCGCTCCAATCGGCTCCTTTAGTCGCTGGGGCCGACTAAGGGACAGCCTAGGTGTGCGCCGGCAGCCTATTAAGTCGCTGAGACCACTAAGGTAGCCCATACCGCCTTTGCTTAGTCGGTCTCAGCCTCTTAATTAGCTCCAATCGGCTCCTTTAGTCGCTCAGACCGACTAAGGGAGAGCCTGGGTGTGCGCCGGCAGCCTATTAAGTCGCTGGGGCCGACTAAGGTAGCTCAGACCGACTAAGGGACAGCCTGGGTGTGCGCCGGCAGCCTATTAAGTCGCTGAGACCGACTAAGGTAGCCCATACCGCCTTTGCTTAGTCGGTCTCAGCCTCTTAATTAGCTCCAATCGGCTCCTTTAGTCGCTGACACCGACTAAGGGACAGCCGAAACGTACGCCGGCAGCCGCCCGCGCTACCTAGACAAACGCCCATACAGCAGACTGTATCCCCGAATACCTTGGGTACATGACCACTCATCATGGGTGTAAAGTGCCTATGCGTTTGGGGGGATGCCCATTGTTGCGCAGACGACGACCGATGCCCGATTGGGCTAATGAACTGATGGAAGAACTTATGCGCCCACCGTACTTCTTGCAACACTTATATAGCGAGGCAAGCAGCGCTCATGCCGCAAAAACTGGTAATACCAACGACGAGAACCGCGAACCTGGTGACAAAAAGGCAAGCTCCCACGGAAACAGTACAAGTCGTTCCGCCTCAAACGGCAACAGCAACGGAAGCGGCAGCGGGAACGGCAAGCACTACGGTCACTCACCAAGTTACACGAAGACCAGCATGACCTCCGGCTCAGGGCATAACCAAAAAGGTAGTCAAGGCGGCAAATCTAGTCAGAAGGTGAAGCCTGATCCTGAGGATTTCGCCAGGAGTTCATCTGTGCACGGCCCAACCCTGCAATCCGTTCCAAGAAACGGGGAATGGGCAGATAACAAAGACATTGTCAATGCAGGAACGACTGTACCTGCTCCCATTGCGCCGACAACCGACTGGCAATTTGTTTTTAAGCGGAGTGGCTTCCCGGTTTCGATACCAAAGGGATATGGGTGGACTGTCAAACGGGCTGAGCAAAAACACGGGATCATCCGTTTGCAGACAACAAAAGGCACCTACGCGTTAAAACGCGGGCACCTTTCGCCGGAACGTCTCAATTTTTTACGAAAAGCGTTTCAGTATGTTGAGCAACAAGGGTTCACTTTGTTTGCTCCGCTTCAAACGTCGGCCTCAGGGAAGCCATACGTGGTCCGAAAGAACGAGACATACTACGCCACCGATTGGATTGCTGGCCAACCAGCAAACTTTGCGTCGCTTGGACAGGTCCGTGAAGTAGCGCATGTGTTAGCGCAGTTTCACCACACCTCTCGCGGATTTGAGTACGACGGTTATTCGCCGCCCATGGAGTTCAAACTGGATGACCTTCTGCGGGATCGCACAGAAGACCTGAAAGCCTTACTCGCGCGTGCCCAAACACGAAATGATCCGGATGCCTTTGACCGACTTCTCGCGAACCACGCTTCTGCCTTGCGAAATGACGCCGAAGAAAGCGTTCGGGTTGTCGAATCGACCGAGTGCCTGTCATTTCTCCGCGACGACGAAGACACGCCTGGCCTGTGCCATCTCGACGTGATACCGGGAAATTTTATTTACACTCCCGAGCAAAAGGTTATCGCTATCGATTTCGACATGTGCACGTACGCCCCCAGGGCGTTGGACCTATCACATCTGCTCCGAAGGGCTTTACAGCAACAACGTTGGTTGAGTGATGTTGCCTACACGTGCTTTGTTGAGTACAACCACGCCGAGGTTATCTCAGGCCCTGAATACCGCCTCATTTACGCGCTGCTTCGCTTCCCTTACCGAGTCTGGCGGGTGGCACACAGCCACTATCGAATTGGAAAACAAGACGGCCAGACAGAGGAGCTTGAGTTGTCCGTTCGGGAGATGCCTCGTCGGCACACGTTTCTCGACTCATTTTCGCGTCAGATTCAGTCTTGACCAATGCCACGCTCGAGGTTTAGCAACGCCGCCTTTAAGTGCACTTGTGACCCGGCATAGCCGGTCAATTCACCGTGGCTGCCGATGACGCGATGGCAGGGGACGACAATTGGAATCGGGTTCCGTCGGTTGGCTTGTCCGACAGCGCGAACGGCTTTGTCGCGGCCAATCGCCCGTGCAACGTCCCCGTACGACCTCGTCTCTCCATAGGGAATTTCAGTGAGATACTTCCATACCGATTTTTGAAACTCAGTTCCTCGAAGCACCAAGGGAAGTGTGAAACTGTGGCGCGATCCGGCAAAGTATTGCTCAAGTTGCTCGATCGCCGCCTCTGCGAACAAAGCGGCTTGCGAGATGCGAACTTCATCCGATTCTATCCTACTGTCCGTGGATGACTCGTTTTCGCCATCTGCCGCTTCCGTCTTTCGCTCCGTATGCCGATCTCGTTTTGCCAATGCCTGTTCCATAGGTTGTCCCAACGCTCCGCCCCAGTCCACCGACAAAATCCCCTCCGGGCAGGTCACAATCGTACATGGCCCCCACTGTGACTGAAACGTCCCAACTGCTCTTGCTTCCCCGTCTACAATGCCGCACCAGTCTACCGCCATTCCTTACTACTCCTCCCCCTGCAATGCGAGTTGCAACTCCTCGATGACTTCGGAATCCGACTCATCTACCAGGCATAACGTGAGTGCATTCCTCGCCTCCTCCCCGCCAATCCTGCCAAGTGCCCAAATGGCGCTGATTCGCAGTTCCTTGCGCTCGTGGTTCAGAAATGGAGTGACGAGTGGGACAGCTTCTTTCGACCTTGTATTCCCGAGTGCAATCAAAGCGTTTCGTTGCCAGGTACGAAGTCCTCGCCACGCGGCTGCTGTATGCCCATAGCGCTTCGCAAAAGAACGGTTGGTCCAAGACAGCACCTCTGCAAGGTCCGGAAACTCCAGTTCACCTGCAGGAGACGATGGCATGTATTCGCCGTGACCGGATCCCGTGACCGCCTTATTTTCTGGACAAGCCCATTGACAGGTATCACAACCCCAGACTCTTTTCCCCAAAGCAGCTCGGAATTCACGAGGGATGACGCCTTTCATCTGCGTGATGTAGGACAAACACCGTGTAGCGTCAATCACCCCTGGTGCAAGAAGCGCCCCTGTCGGGCACGCGTCCAGGCAAAGCGTGCAGGATCCGCACTTTTGCTCCAGTTCAGTCCTTACCGACTCAACTTCAATATCTACCGCAAGTGTACCGAGAAAAACAAAGGATCCGTGCTGAGGTGTGAAAAACATGCAGTTCTTCCCAACCCAGCCAATCCCCGCGCGCTCAGCGACGCGTCGATCAACAAGCGGAGCCGTATCAATGGCAGTCTTGCTTTCAATCTTTCTGCCGAGTTCCGCCTCTATCAGAGCGACCAGATGACGCATTTTGGCCACCATCACCTGGTGGTAATCTTCTCCGTACGAATACACCGTAACGTGACCATGCCAGCCTTTCTGCGGGTGGCTTCGCGCCAACTTCCGCCCTTCGTCTGTCAGGTACGCCATTGCCACGGATATCAGGCTTCGTGCAGGAGGAAACCATGTCTTTGGGTCAACTCGGGCAGCGATGTCTGCGTGTTCGAACCCGGTTCGACCACGTTTTTCATAGTCTTCAAGACGCGGGATGAGCTCCGGAAAAGGTTTTGCAGACGTGGCCCCAATCGCGTCAAACCCAGCCTCGCGGCCAAGTCTCTGCAAGGTGTGAGAAGACAACTCAGCCATGATGCTCTACCTCTTAGGGACAGCAGCCCGTGCAAGCTCGTCGCACCGCTCATTCATCTCAACCCCGGCGTGACCCTTGACTTTGTCAAATGTCACTTGATGCCGCTCCACCTCAGACAGCAGAAGTTCCCACAGGTCGCGGTTTTGCACCGGATCACCCTTACTGTTTTTCCAACCGTTCTTCCGCCATCCTGCATACCATTTTTGCTTAAAGCAGTTGATGACATAGGCAGAATCACTGTGCAAAACAACCTCACAGGGCTCTTTTAATCCCCGTAACGCCTCATAAACAGCCTTCAGTTCCATGCGCTGGTTGGTCGTATTCGTCTCGCCGCCGGAGAGCTCTTTTTCATGTCCTTCATATGTTAAAACGGCTGCCCATCCCCCCGGTCCAGGGTTGCCGGAACATGCTCCGTCTGTATAGATTTCAACCTGTTTGCGTTTAACCGATACCAATCACATCACCTCCGAGTCCATTATACCGTCCTCGGTTGTCTATGCATCTGCCAAAGGAGAGATCCTGCAGCAAAAGTCTGTTTTCAATGTGTGATCCGCCATAAAACCCATCCGGATGTGGCCACACTGCCAACGGCGATGATAAATGCCGCGTACGATCCGACAGGATTCTGCTTTGTCTTCACCCACCTGCCAAACTGGAAGGTGTAAATACCCACCCAGATTGGGATGAGCATTGTCATGATAAATCTAAACACGCGCGTCACCCCGCTTTAACTGCTGACGAAACGTCCCAATGAGAAGGATTGCGAGAGGTACTCCCAACGCCACAATCCAGCCCCAATCCAGCATCGTATCCTCCTGGCTGCGGACGACGCTTGCAACATCAGACGTCGTCAGGCTGATGGACGCACACAACAAAGCGAGTGCAGGCATAATCGGACGGTAGGATGGCCACTGGAACGTATCCGTCAGAATGTACGCTGCCGCCCATATCGTAATCGACATCTTGAGCACTGCCGCACTGACCCAGATGAAGATATAAATGCTCTCGATCCGCTGGATGAACCGCCCCGCGTGGATGACCCGTGCCAGGGAGTAAATTGGCGATGCAAGGTTTTGTGTCTCCAACGGCGCAAACACCATGTGATAGACCAACAGAAATGCTGTGAGCAACAACATGCTGTAGAGAGTGCTGCGAACACCTACTTTGCGCAGGTCTCTGTAATCCTGGGCATGAGGGTAGATGATGGAGAGCAAAAGGACGTTCAGAAAGATGGCGGATGTCTTGTAACCACCGATGGCAAGGGAACCAATACCGGAGCCCCAGAACGGAAACAAAAGTGCGGGGTGCCACCAGTTCATCGTCAGCAGGCAAAGGCCGATGAACGCGATAATGACAATCGGGAAGGCGATTTGTGCCACCCTGACAACCGCCTCCAGACCACAGGTCGCCACATAGGCGACCGTAGCGACGAACATCGCTGACACCACCAGGATTGGCGTTGCAGGAAGTACAGTGATAATCACAGTTTCTGAGAACTGCCGCATGATGCTCGCCGTTACGAAGATGAAATAACCCGCCAGGGCAAGGGCGATCGCCGTTGACACATACCGGCCAAAACCGATGCGCAGAACCTCAAGCAATCCTTTTCCTGGGAAGAACCTCCGAAACAGCTGATCCATGGCCAAGAACACAACGAGTGCCATGATGCCGGCCAGTAACGGTTCCATCCACGCTGCCTCAAAGCCATATTCAGATACCTGATCCGGATAATCCAAAAAAGCATGCGCAGCCACAAACAGGGTAAACATGCTCGTCAGTTCCCGACGGCCGACTCGTGCCTTCACGTTCCCTACTGTCATCTCGCGTTCCTCCTGCCCGAACTCAGCCTTTGTTGCGCAGTCTTACTGCTTGTCCGACCCTTTTCGCTTCGAGGATCGCGTTGCCGATCTCGCTCCCCCCCGCTTCGTTGACGACCCTGACGATTGCCCGCCTGGGGATTTTGATTCACTCTTCATCACAGACTCAGATCCAGATACCCCGCTCCAAGGGCGTGTGTAGGGCTTCTGACGCCAACTTTTCTGAGGGTAGAGGAAAAGCGGGCGCTGATTCATTTCAAACGCCGGACCGCGTAAAAATGCATCCCGGGAGCTGTCAGATTTCGGCGCTGCCGGTGAAAACAGCGGCACACCCAGCGATTGTTGAACGGTCAGTCGAGCAAGGACAGCGACGATGGCCAGTGTCAGCCCGTAAAAACCGAACAGCGCGGCGACGAACAGGAATACGAAGCGCAGAATTCGAACGCCAAACTGGAGGTTATAATTCGGAATCGTAAAGGATGCCAGTGCGGTCACGGCAATGACAATGACCAAGAGGGGGCTGACGACGCCGGCTTGGACCGCGGCTTGGCCAATGATCAATGCGCCGACAATGCCGATAGTTGGTCCGATAATGGACGGGATACGAATTCCGGCCTCACGGATCAGCTCAATGGCGAGTTCCATCATAAGCACTTCAACGATCACAGGGAACGGAACCTGCTCTCGACTGCCAGCGATGGCCATCATAAGGTCAGTAGGAATCATCTCCGGGTGATAATTCGTTACAGAAACGTACAAAGCCGGAATAAACAACGCGGAAAGAAGTGAGATCCAGCGGATCAGACGCAGAAAGCTCCCAAACGGAAAACGCAGATAGGCGTCTTCCGCGGCTTGCATCAGACCAAAAAAGACCATTGGAGCCACCATCACAAATGAGCTTTGGCCGACGAAGATGGCCACGTACCCTTCACTGAGACTCTGTGCCACTCGGTCTGGCCGCTCTGTGGTTAACGTCTGCGGAAGCCACACCCGCGGGTTGTCTTCGATAAATTGGCTGAGCGTACCTGTGTCCGCCAAGTAGTCCACATCAATGGCCTTAATCCGTCGACGAATCTCCGCAACAAGGCGTTCATTTGTCAACCCATGGATATACATGATAGCGACATCCGTCTTTGCCAATCTACCTACAGACAGCATCTCCGTAACGAGATCAGGACTGCGTAAAAGTGAGCGCACCAAAGCCGTGTTTGCCCGAAAACTTTCGGTAAACGCCTGATGGGGACCGTTGACGACGTTTTCAGTCTGTGGTGTACCGACGCTGCGATGCTCCCATCCTTTCGACTCTGCGATAATCGCCGAATCTGAGTCCTCGACGAAAATGGCGGTCGATCCGGTGAGTATTCCCGCAACTGCTTCTTCCCAGTGGTCTACAACAGCCACCTGATTGCTGGGAAGCAGTGCCTCCATGACGGTATCTATCCGCTCGGCGGTGCTGTTATGTTCCGTGATATGAGACAGCAGCATCAACGGTTCGAGCAAGTTGGTATTGACCAGCAATGTGTTCGCTAAGCCATCGACAAATACGGCGATGGCTGGCCAACGCTTGTCGATCCCGATATAAAACTCACGAATCACAATGTCTTTATTGTCTGGCAGGTGAAAGCTGCGATTCAGCCGCTCATGAACCACTTTGAGCCGAGCTGGGATAAGTGGTGAATCTGTGGTGACCGCTTTCCTTGTCGCTGCTTGCTCTTCACTCTGTCGGACGTATTTTAAGAGAGGAATGGGGCGCTGTGAACGAATGAATTCAGGTTCATCTTCCCCACGTTTTTCGTCCTCTATTTCTTCCCGCATCCCAGAATCCTGCTCAACATCTCCAGCGTTGTCTGTATCATCTCTAGCTGGTTTGGTCTTTCCTGTAGACTGGTTGTTGTTCGATGCATTGCTGTTCCCAGAATCAGAAGTCTCCGCTTCAATGAGCGAGAACTGCGTTGAAATGATGGTGTCATCCACCGTGAACATACTGGATAACCACTTTGGAACGCCCACAGAGACCCCCCTTCCATTCATGCACCATCTAGAATGTGCCTAGGGATCCAGAACTATGCGGTCATCCAAACCGGCTGTAACCGCGTGACTTCGCGTGACTTCGCGTGACTTCGCGTGACTTCGCGTGACTTCGCGTGACTTCGCGTGACTTCGCGTGACTTCGCGTGACTTCGCGTGACTTCGCGTGACTTCACGTGCTTCGGCTGCAGCGGCAAATGAACAATGGGAGCGATGACACCCACCTGTGGCGTAATGACGTAATGGCGCACGTCGGCCTATGGTGAGTGCACGCGGGCCTTGCCCACGTGCACTCACACGAAGCTTATTTCGCTTTGGATTGCAGGATGGACTTTGGAATGATGGAAATCTGAATGGTGACCTGTCGGGTGGTCGGGGAATACGAGAGGACTTTGATTCCGTAAGGATTTTGCGGTCGGTCTGTGAAATTCACATGGAGATCGTGGTTTAAGCCATCGACCACAATCCACTGCGGCCAGGGTAAGTGACGCAGGACAAAAAACAGTGCACCGAGTGGTGCAGGGATGTCCCCCATCGCAGCGCTCTGTACGTGAAGAACCAGATTGCCGCCCTGGACTTCGGGGGCAAAGACAATGTTGCATGGAATGACCCTGTCGCGCAACTTCAACCCGAGCTGGACCTGCCACGTGTTGGAAAACTGCACACTGGCATACGCAAGTACACGCTGTACGTCCTGTTGCTGTGCCAAAGCGTATTCCAAGTAGGTGTTCACCGCATCCTGACCAACGGACAATTGAACGGTCGCAGGCTTGCCATTTGTACTGATAGCTTGTGTCGGAGATTGAACAGATGTTGCTTTAGGCAAGGATCCCCACCACAATGCGCCTCCGACGACAATAAACAGATTGAGCGACAAGAGTACGATAAATGCCTTTTTCCACATGTCACCCCCTCCTTTCCCAAACGATGACTGGACAGTATCCCCCAAATCAGCTAGGATAGTCTCGCAAACATGGGGGGATCACGATGAAGTCAAATCGCTGGCGCAACTGGGGCCTTGTCTGTATGTTTGGCGGCTTTTTTGTCATGTACTGCGGCATGTACAGCCGTGCCTTGCTGCCATATCTGCTGGTTGTTGGCGGCATCGGCGTCGTGGCAGGCATCCTCATCTACTTCAGGTTCGGTCCGGTGAACCCTTCCATCGCAGAGATTGAATGTCCTCGCTGCGGAAAGCGCACTCGGCTGACGGGCCTCGAAGACGCCTGCAGTCACTGTCAACAGCCGTTACGGAAGACCAACGACGGTTCGTACGAACCTTATGTCCCACAGGAGTAGGCTCGAGAGCTTCTGATCATTGATCGCCCTTCGACTGCTTATCTGACGCTCCAGCTTTAACGACTGCTTCGGCGCCCTTTGCTTGCCTTTTTACCCGGTTTGTCTTCGAACACCTTTTCCCTCAGCTTCGATTCCTGCTGCAGTTTCTGATAAAACTGACAGAACTCCGAAACCGGGCATTGCTCACACTTTGGATTGCGAGCGCTGCATACCTGACGACCATGAAAGATCAGCCAGTGGTGCGCTTGGCTCCAAAGTTTTTGCGGAACGCGCTGGCAAACCTGCCGTTCGGTGATCTCCGGATTCATCGAGTTGGCAATGCCGATCCGATTCGCTACTCTCTGCACGTGGGTGTCGACTGCAAGCGCAGGGATGCCAAACGCATTGGACAATACCACATTCGCCGTCTTCCGTCCGACGCCGGGCAGTTGAACCAACTCTTCCTGGGTTTTCGGGACTTCACCGCCAAACTTCTCAAGTAACAACCGAGATGCTGCAATAATGTTCTCAGACTTGGCCCGGAACAAGCCTAGTTGAGCTATGTCTTCTTGCAGTATTTCCGGTGTAAGCTGTGCGTAATCCTCGGGAGTCCGATATTTTTGAAAGAGATTTGCCGTCACCATGTTGACGCGAGCGTCTGTGCACTGCGCCGAAAGCATTGTGGCTATCAACAACTCAAACGGTGTAGTGTAGTTGAGTGCACACTTTGCATCCGGATACGCCTCTTCCAGCTTACCAAGCATCCGCCTTGTCTGTGCTCTGGACAATAGATTCATATGCAGCTACCTCTCCTGGATATCCTTCAGTCCTATCATACCTGTTCAAACGACAAGTGGACACGTTGTAACCCTGCATCGGACTGGATGTTTTTGTCACCGATGTGCCGCATAAGCAGGTCACGGAGCAGCGGAGGTGGAATCTCAACATCTGTTCCTTGTTGCACTTCCGGAAACACGGATGAGAGCCAGAGATACTCGCACGTTGTTACCCGGTAGAATTTGTCCAGGTCAATTGGTTGGTCCCCAATCCGAACCTCTTCCAGCCTGACATCACCAGCCGGTTTCACCTGTCCCGTTACATGGACATTCGCGAATCCGAGGCCGCCTACAGATGAACCTCGAAATCCGAAACCAAAACCTCGCGCAGCTGTTATCTCAGGTTGGAGCCCCCGCTCGAACACATTCCAGAGTTGCCGCCCTGTCAGGGTCAGTCGAATCGGCCGAGTTGGAGTCTGACATGCACCGTGGAGGTGACGTCGCTTTACCTCCCCTGCCAAAAGACTGGCGTTCAACAGTCCCGAGACGACAAAACCGAGATCAGACGGGTAAGCCTCCCACAGTACCCCTGCTAAAAGGTTGGCAAAAGTAGACTCCCGTTCGAGTGACGTTTGAAGAGGCTTGTCGAGTTCGCAGACAGACTCATCGAGACGACCACGGATCTCAGGAAGATACGCGTTGAGCGCCTGTTCCATGGATGAGTCGAGCGGATCGCCTGTGGCCGGTTGAATGGCCGATCCCGTTACTGCAAGGAGCTCTTTCGTGTCGTCGTCGATGGTGAGGGTCGTATGTCCAAAGGCAATGGCGTGCTTTCCGACCTGGAAGATGGCCGTTCTCCCTTCATACACAGGTTCGTCCATAAAGTGATGTGTATGTCCGCCGAGAATGACATCAATTCCCGGGACTGTCGTTGCAAGGTTTCTGTCCGCCCGCAGTCCAAGATGCGACAGCACCACCACAACGTGAGCCCCCATCCGTCGCAACGTGCGCACGGCACGGTCAGCTTCTGTGACCGGATCGAGCACGTGAACGCCTAGGTATTCATAAGGCTTCGCATAATTCGGCGTGACCCCAAATACGCCGAGCTTCAAACCGCACACATCGTACATCTTCAGATCCGTGAAATACGGCAGGGGAGATCCGGTACTGTCCCGAATATTTGTTCCAAATACCAGAGCTCCGCTGTTTTGAACCAATTCCGCCCAGCCGTCAACCGGGACCGTGAGTCCTTCATTGTTGCCAAAGACCCACGCATCCACACCCAGTGCCCGCAATAATGCAGCATTGACTTGTCCAAGGGATGCCTCCGTCTCCGGGCGAACCCTGTCCATAACGTCACCGATGTCGAAGGTCAGTACGGGCTCCCCTTGCGACTCAAGGGAACTGCGCAGCGTTCTTAGTGCACAGCCGACACGCATGTGGTTTTCAAGCTGACTGTGGACGTCGTTTGCGTGCAGAATATGAACCTTCACAGACTCACCTCAACAGTACATCCATTGAACATTGAACATTGAACATTGAACATTGAACATCGAACATCGAACATCGAACATCGAACATCGAACATCGAACATCGAACATCGAACATGCCTAGACGCATCAGCCGATCCCCTGCCTGATATCCGGGCCAGCTTTAACATCAGGCGCTTTCGGTGCCATCCAGCCCAAGGCGGTCTGCGACCTGCGTCAGGGCATCTATAACAAACGCAATGTGTTCATCTAAAGGAATACCTAGCTCCTCAGCGCCTCGGTATACATCATCTCGATTTACACCGCGCGCAAATGCCTTGTCTTTCAACTTCTTTTTGACGCTCTTCACTTCAACATCAGCTACGTTTTTGGTTGGGCGTACCATGGCGACGGCCATCACAAATCCGGACAGTTCATCTGAAGCGTAAAGCACCTTATCCAAGAGCGTATTACGTTCCAGGTTGTTGTAGTCTGCATGAGCCCGGATGGCGTAAATCACATCTTCAGGGTACCCCTGCTCGGCAAGAATCCTTGCTCCAACAATGGTATGCTCGTCAGGCGTCGGATACATCTCGTAGTCAAAGTCGTGCAGCAGACCCGTGATGCCCCACTTTTCTTCATCTTCACCAAACTTGCGCGCATAGGCACGGCAAGAGGCTTCAACCGCAAAGGCGTGTCGCAGCAGCGAGTCCGTTTTGGTGTACTCTTGGAGCAATTTCAGTGCCTCATCTCTCGTCTTCACAGTGTAACCCCCAGTTCTTCAGTCTGTGCGAGTTCAAACAGCGGTAACAACGTCTGAAAACAATCACTCACTCGGGCAACAAAGGCCTCTCCGGTCATCGTTACGGCTTCTTGCCGGGGCAGAGTAATGCCGACGAGAAGTTCACCCTGACGTTTCTTCAGCAACCCGTCAGCGAGTTCACAGAGCTTGTCCACATCCACATCGCGTGCGGAAATTGCGTTCGGATCCATGTGGTTTGGCACCCATACAAAGTCCTTAGGGATTCGCGACACAACAGCTGCTGCATTTTCCCTCAACTTCGCTGCGTAATTCCCCCGTACGGGAGACTCATAAATGAGGCCAAAGAGTGCAAATGCATGCGACTCCCAAGCGCCAATCTGAAAATGCGGGTGCTTTTTGTAACCTCGTTTATCGGTGCAAAAGGCCACCCAACTATCATTCGGCGGGTTTACTGTTCGCCTCGCATGCTTTGCAACATGAGCGTAGATGGGTTGATGCAGCCAGTCACCGAGCAGCGCCGAGAAATCCTCTCCAAGTTGCTCCAATTTGGGTCGCAGGTGGCTCTTCAGCGCATCCATGCGCGATTCCAGTCCCGGGACGGAAAAAACATCGAAATCCTCATCATCAAAACCAACAAAATGCGTCATCTTGTCCCCCTCATTGACTCCTTGAATTGACTCCTTGAAAAAGATGTAGTGCACAGTTCAGAACTGTCTACTTTACAAGGTAGACAAGTTTCCACGGGATGTGCAAGTAAATCATGAAAGTTTTCTGGAAGTTACGTGAGTTGTGTGCCTGTAAGGTACCTGCAGTCCTGTAAAATACACGATACATCCACAAACATTTGGAAATCGAATTGATATGTAATCTGCTCCATTTAGCAGGATATTATTTTATTTACTAAAGATATTGTTTCCGAGCTGGGGAATGATTAGACTTAACGTGGGATTTACGTGACTGTGGATTTTTGTTCTGGAGAGGAGTCACCTTTTCAATGGGTTGGTTCACGCGATTTTCACTGAGAAACCCTGTCGTCGTCTTTTTGCTTGCTCTGCTCGTATGTGTTGGTGGCATTCTCTCTGCCTTCTCACTGAAGGAAGAATTGATGCCGAACATTGCATTCCCAGTCATCGCGGTCGTTACCCCTTACCCAGGTGCGTCTCCGCAGGCGGTCGCAACGGACGTATCCGATCCGCTCGAAAACGCCTTGCGCAATGTCAGCGGTGTTCAGACCGTCACATCGACTTCGGTTCAAAATGTCTCTGAAATCACTCTCGAACTCAGTATGAGCGCAGATTTAAACAGCGTGCAGCAGAAGGTCGAACAGGTGGTTGCCGGCGTATCTCTGCCGCAAAGCGCGATGAAACCAACTGTCCAAAACTTCTCCTTTAACTCCAGCCCTGTCGTCAATTTCACCGTGGCTTCGAAGACTGCTTCCAACAATGAACTGCGGACCATTGTCAATCAAACGATTGTCCCTGCACTTCAGGGAGTTGCAGGTGTAGGGCAGGTTCAAACCGGTGGGGCATCCGAACCAAGGGTCAACATACAGTTCAATCCAGCGCAGCTTACAGCACATAACCTGACCATGCAACAGGTGATCCAAGACCTACAGGCTGACAACGTCACAGTGCCGCTTGGCTCGCAGACCATCTCAGGATCAGTCAGTCCGTTGCAGCTGACGAGTCCGTTCTCTTCGGTTGCGCAAATAAAGTCCATCCCTATTCCCATCCCGGCGAATCCGACAGCGGGTCTGAAGGACATCGGAAAAGGCATGCAGGCGCTCGGAACGTCGGTCGGACAGCTTGGGACCGCCGTAGGTCAAATCGGTTCAGCTGTCGGACAGCTCGGCCAAGGTGTTTCCGGGTTGTCCCAAGGCCTTGCCGCTGTTCAAGCCGAAAACCAACTGATTAGCAGTCTGCAAGGCTTGCAAGGTCAATTATTTGGTGCCGAGTTAGCACTCGCCAAGCAACAAACACTGCCACAGGCCCAACAAAACCCGCAGCAAATCGCCACACTTCAAGCAACCATTGCAGCACTGTCGCAAGAACAAAAGATCATCAGTCAGAAACTAACCGGACTGCAACAACAACTTGGGGCCCTCGGAGCAGCAAAGAGCAACTCAGGAGGCGTTCCGTCGATTCCTAAGACGGGTACCCACTCAGGCACTCTGCCTGCAACCGCCGCGACCAAAACCAGCGGATCGACCAACACATCAACCACGCTCAACACCGTGCCATTGTCCGACCTTGCAACGGTCACTTTCGCTCCGCCAAACGACGGGTCCATCAACCGCACCAACGGGCAGCCAAGCGTCTTCGTCGGCGTTGTAAAGACGGAAAATGCCAACACGGTTGTGATGGCTAAAGCCGTCAACCAGGAGTTAAGCAAACTGCAAAAGCAGATGCCTGCGGGTGTGACCATCGTTCCCTTGTTTGATTCTTCCACGATGATTGTCGCGTCCGTAAACGGCATGCTCCGCGAGGCCATCCTTGGCGCAGGTTTCGCCGTGTTGGTGATCCTCCTGTTTTTGCGGAACTGGCGAACCACCATCATCGCCGTCGTATCGATTCCCTTGTCCCTGCTGATTGCCCTGATGGTCTTAAATCGACTCAACATCACACTTAACATCATGACACTTGGCGGCATGGCGATTGCCACCGGCCGCGTGGTGGACGACAGTATTGTGGTCATTGAGAACATATACCGGGCTTGGAAACGGGGACTTGGATATGGCCGCTCGTTTGTGTACTTTGCCACACGGGAAGTCGGTCAGGCCATCACTTCGTCGACTATCACGACAGTTGCGGTGTTCCTTCCACTCGGTTTCGTAAGCGGCGTGGTCGGAAAAATCTTTATGCCGTTTGCCGTCACCGTGGTCTGTTCGTTGCTCTCTTCCCTCCTGGTCGCCTTGACAGTGGTGCCTGCACTGGCATGGCTGTTCGTCGCACGTCGTCCAGAGTCCGCAGCTGATTACGGTTGGTTAAGTGGGAACCCATCGTCGACTGAATCAGTCCATCCGGTACTGATTCAGAATTCCGCACGTGCAGATGATCCGTTCGCTTCAAACGCATCTGCTCCATCCGAGTCATCCTTACAGCACACTGTGGTCATGACCCAAGCTGCTCTCGCTGACGACAAAGGAACACAACTCGCCGTTCGACCCTGGCAGCGTAAGTATCAGGGGTTCCTCCGCGGCGCCCTGAATCACAAAGCCTGGGTGCTCGGAATCACTCTCGTGCTGTTCATCGGATCGCTTGCGGTCTTACCTGCCGCAGGCAGCACCTTTATTCCTGCCTCGAATGAGAAATTCGCGACGATATCCATTCAGATGCCCGTCGGCACACCGCGGAGCAGTACCGACGCGAAGGCAAAACAAGTGGAAAACGTGCTTCACAGTTACGGATCGACC
Source organism: Paenalicyclobacillus ferrooxydans (assembly GCF_001399675.1). Lineage (GTDB taxonomy): Bacteria > Bacillota > Bacilli > Alicyclobacillales > Alicyclobacillaceae > Alicyclobacillus_B > Alicyclobacillus_B ferrooxydans. Next base: position 52,462 of record NZ_LJCO01000008.1, on the reverse strand, counting down.
ATTGACCAGTGGAATACAAAGGTCGGCTCGGACCCGGGACAACTCAGTCCATCCGGATCAGTGAGCGGTGAAAATCAGGCAACCATGTTCCTTGAACTGCAACCGAACACGAATGTCGATAGTTTTGTCAGCACCCTGCGGTCGCGCCTGCAACCTCTTTCTGGACCTGCGACCATCCAAGTCAAGACGCTGGTCATGGGTGGCTCAACCGGCGGCTTTTCCGTTAATTTGATTGGGCCAAACGCGCATGACATTCAGACGGCTGCGACGATGGTAACCAGTGCACTGAAGCAAGTCCCGGGCCTCGCCAATGTAAACAACAACCTGTCTGACAAGAGACCACAGCTCAACGTCGTTCCGCGTTTGCAGGATGCAGCGAAGTACGGTTTGACGCCGTATCAGATTGCAAACGTGGTGCAGTCTTACGTGCAAGGCCAAAGCATTGGCAATGCAAACATCAACGGTCAATCGAGAGCCGTGTGGGTGTCTCTAATACCAGCGAACCCCTTAACGTCCCTCAGTACCGTTCAGAACCTGCCCATCGCTGCACCGACGGGCCAGACGATTAAGCTCGCAGACGTCGCGACCGTACAGATGGCCTCAGCGCCTGTGCAGATTGAGCACCAAGACGGACAGCCCTATGCCAGCGTGTCTGGTGATTTCACGTCGAAGAACACTGGCAAAACCAGTCGTGATGCACTAAAGGCCATCAGCCAACTAAAACTTCCCTCCGACGTTCAAGTCCAGGTGGCTGGTGATACGCAAGAGATGAACAGCAGCTTCAAGCAGCTGATTGAAGCCATTCTCATCTCTGTCGGTCTGGTCTACATGGTCATGTTGATTGCGTTTGGCGGTTGGGCGGCGCCGTTTGCGATCCTGTTCTCGATGCCAGTCGCTCTGATTGGTGCATTCTTTGGAACGGTCATCAGCAAGCAACCCATCAGCGTGTCGTCGTTGATCGGCATCCTGATGTTGATGGGCATCGTCGTCACCAATGCGATTGTGCTGGTCGATCGCGTGGAGCAACAACGCCGACGCGGCCTGACCGTCCGTGAGGCTCTGCTCGAGGCCGGGACCACTCGGCTGCGTCCGATTCTGATGACCGCGATCGCGACCATCTGCTCCTTGCTGCCACTCGCCATTGGATTTGCCGAAGGAGCACTCATCTCTCAAGGCTTGGCCGTTGTCGTGATTGGCGGGCTCATCAGTTCAACAGCCCTCACTCTCTTCATCGTGCCGGTCATGTATGAGTTGCTGCATCTGCGCCACCACCGACGCGAACAAGCCCTGGCAGAGTAGCCAGGGCTTCGGGTGTCAGCCACGTTTTACGCTCAGGATGAGTTCGGACAGCCAAATCAGGCTCATGAGGCTGAATGCGCGCTCAGCTTTCGCTCAATGCGAGCCATACGATGTTGCAAGGCGCTTACGATCCGTTCGTCAGCGCCTCCTTTGTATCTTGGTGTACCGTTCCCTTCAACACCTGCATCGCGGCTGTACCGGAGCATCCGGTTTTTTGCTTCTCTTGCAAACATTAAAGCCGCTTGAAAATCCCCGATTCGGTGTTCATATACCTTTGCCAATTCCACACATGGAGGAACACTCCATGGATAGTGATCGGCCATTCGAAGCCAGGTCTCCACAGCCGTGTCGACGTCACCTCGCCGTTTACAGTGTAGGCTGTGCAGCCAGTGCTCTCGCCAAGAGGCGTCAGGGCAGTCCACAGCTTGATGAAAGCAGCGCAAAGCGAGATCGGACTCGTTCCATTCATCGTACAACCTCCCGAGCGCGCTCCACTCGGACGCTGCGTGAACAGAAGTACGACCAGACAGGATGTCAGCCAAGTGCCCTGCGAGCGTGACAAGACTGCAAACGTCAGTCGCATTGTGGTCAAACACCGGTACCAAACGAGATAAGATACCATCAGAGACATACTCGAAGTAGCGCATGGGGGCTTCTTTGCCCGGCAGATCATCTAACCGTTCGAGTCCAAGAATGGCCGATTCCACGGCACCGAGTGACACACGCGTCAGGGTCTGCCGCCAAAGACGGCGACTTGGATAGAGGAGATCGAGTTGACACACGACCGGAGCCTCTAACCGATGCATGGTCAGACGGTTGGACAAGAGCGGCCAGTCAAACGACTTCCCATTAAATGTGACAACTGTTACGCCATCTGGGAAGTGATCATGAATCATCACTGTCAACAGTTCGCGCTCTGCCGCGTAGTCGGCCAGAAAATACTGATGCACGACAAATTCGTCCTCTTCAAACCGCCCTACCGCATGCAGAAACGGAAATGTACCTGCCCCCGTTCCGAGGCCTGTCGTCTCTGTGTCGTAAAACCGAAAATTTTGCGCTTGCAGCTGAACCAGATCTGACAACTTTGCTGCTTTCAGGAGCCCGCCAAGGTCGGCCTCACAGAGGTCTGCGAACCGGTGGTCACCATGAGCCATGAGGATGTCGTAACGAAGCGTGCGATGCCAGACACCTTGCCCAATTTCCGAATACCCTTCTTCAGCGAACTCATGCTCTGCGTGGCAATCAGACTCGGACTTGGACTGGTATATCGGCTGCTCTACCTCTTCCGGAGAACGGATGCTTCGGGGAGCGTCAAGACTTCCGACACGGTCGGAACTGGTGCCGTCGGAACCTGAATCAGGGGTACTGCCTGGACCGCCGACCGAGGCCTGCAATGCACGCAAGCGTTCAGAAAGTGACCTTGTCATGGCTACATCCCTTCCGTCGAATGGACAGGCGCTGAGCCTTCCGTGCCTGTAGACTTATGCGCATCCCCCACCTCACTGCCGACCGCAGAGAGCAAAAGGCGCGCCACCCACTCCTTCGGTTGACCCTCCGTTTTTGACTCGGAAGACTGTGCCTGCGGGCCGATGCAAGATGGACATCCAGATTCGCAAGGACAGTTGACGACCATCTCTCGAGCCGTTGCCAACACCTCGCGGCTGGTTCGAAAGACCCGCTCCGCAAGCCCGACACCGCCTGGGTAGGCATCGTAGAGGTAAAGCGTTGGCTTTGCCGTTAACAGATCCCTTACTTCTACCGCCATATGGATGTCCGGGACAGCACACATGCAGTGGAGCGATGCTGCATGACGAAGCGCATGTGCGGCTCCTGACAATGCCGTCTCCCAAGCCTCGTTGTCAAAAGGAAGAGCAGAAGCGGGCCAGGATATCCAATACCCCACTGTGTGAAGTTCAGCTTCGGGCAGATGAATCTTGCCCCATCCAAGGTTTTCATGTGTGTCAAACTTGATCTTCTTAAACAAGGTTGCCATCGCGTTAACCATGACTTCTCCCGTGTGGTGCTTTGCAAGCCCGTCGTCTTTGTCTTCTAATGAGTCAAGAACTCGCAAACGAACGGCCAGTTCGGCATCAGTGTAGTAGTCTACATTCACAGCACGGACGAACGCTTTCCCGTTATCGAGATCGAGCCGCTCGACTTGAAACACCTTGGACTGATGCAGATAAATGGCTTCCTCATGGAGCATCGTGAGTGCACTGAAGCGGTCCATCTCACCAATGATTTCAGCCCGGGCGTCTGTCTGATCGACGATGACCACGTTGTCCTGAGCAGCGCTGCGAAGAGACACGCCGTGGCTTGGCAGTGCGTCTGACATCCAGAAGTAACGGCCATCACCGCCTTGATGCAGGACTCGGTATTCCGCCAGATAATCGAGCAGTTCCGAGGTGGTTTCAACGCCAAAGGATTCATCTCTTGAGAACGGCAGCTCATAGGCCGCGCACTTTAAGTGGTCGGTCAGGATCAGCAGGTTCTCCGGGTACACTCTGGCTGCTTCCGGTGAATGGTGCAAAATCACATCCGGATGGCCGACGACGTATTGGTCGAGCGCGGAGGCATTGGCGATAAACAAGGCGAGGGACATCCCCTTGCGGCGCCCCGCTCGTCCACTTTGCTGACGAATTGAAGCAATCGTCCCAGGGTAGCCGACGGTCACGGATGCCTGGAGCGATCCGATATCGACACCGAGCTCGAGCGCATTGGTGCTGACAACGCCTTGAATGTCACCAGTCCGGAGTCTCTGTTCGATGGATCGGCGCTCATGTGGAAGATACCCCCCACGATAACCCACCACCCGCGTACGAAGGCGTTCCGGCAGATCCGACTTCAAATAGGAGCTGAGCAGTTCCACCTGGGTGCGCGTCTTTACGAAATGAATCGTCGATACGCCTTCCTTTAGCAGCCTTCCGCCGATTCTTCGCGCCTCCATCAACGAAGATTTGCGCAGACCTAGCTGAGGCGCAAAGATGGGCGGATTGTAGAGCACTGTGTGCCGCTCGCCTTCCGGTGCCCCTGACTCGTCCACCACCTCGACATCCCGCCCGATGAGTTCACGACCGAGATCGCCCGGATTGGCCACCGTCGCTGAGGAGAGTATGAACTGGGGATGTCTTCCATAAAACGCGCAGATCCGCAGCAACCGCCGAATGACATTGGCGACATGACTGCCAAAAACACCTCGGTAAATATGTGCTTCGTCGATCACGATGTACTTCAGGTTCTCAAACAACCGCAGCCACTTTGTGTGATGGGGCAGCAGTGCCGCATGCAACATATCCGGGTTTGTCACCACGATGTGCCCGGCCTCCCGGATGCGGGTCCGGGCATGCATCGGCGTATCACCGTCGTACGTGTACGACTGTACCTGGGTTCGCAGTCCGTTTGAGATCTCATGGAGCTCAGCCACTTGATCCTGTGACAGAGCCTTCGTTGGAAAGATGTAAAGGGCCCTCGTCGACGAATCCTTGCTGATAGCATCAAGAACTGGCAGGTTATAACACAGGGTTTTACCGCTGGCCGTCGGCGTAACCACCATGACGTCCTTATTTGCATGCACAGCTTCGACGGCTTCCGCCTGGTGGCTGTAGAGCTGGCGAATCCCCTTTTTCTCAAGAACAGACACCAGGTCTTCATGCACCCACCCCGGCGTCTCTCTAAATCTTCCAATTCGTGCAGGAGCAATATCCCATGCTGTAACTTGTTCTATGAATGCAGGCGTGCGACGCCACTCATCGAGCAGTAATGAGAGTTCCAAGGTCGCGGCTCCTCTCTTCTAGATAAATTTCCACGCACACCGTACGGGGCGCTGGACAAGCCGCATCAAATCGCTGATGCAGCTGAATAAGTATTTCGCGGCAAAGACCCGAACTCCTGTTCGCTCTACTATATTTGGTATATTTTGTGTTTTTAGAATTATTGCTCTACGAAAATTTACTGTTCTAGGTCACCTTCTGCCATTTCATACATAGCATGATAAAAGAGATGGCTATTGGAGCAGTATGAATCTCACACTCCGTGGAGATAAAGTATAGTACAGACCGAGGGAGGAATTGCCTTGCAGAGTGCGCAGAAATGGGTAACCCGGTCCGACGCGTGGACCCCGGCAGACGATGAACGCCTGGCGGAGATTGTTTTAGACCACATCAGGACTGGAAGCACACAGCTCAAAGCATTTGAACAAGCGGGTAATGAACTAGGCCGTACCTCAGCTGCCTGTGGTTATCGATGGAATGGAGTTCTCCGCAAAGACAGGAGAGCAGATATCGAAACCGCCAAACAGGCGCGAAAAGCAGCTCAGAAGGCGAGTTCAAGTCCTGCAGTGCGCGAGCCACAACAGGATACATCTGCAGTAACGGTAAGTTCCGCTGATTCAATGAAAGAGGTCATTCAATTCTTGCAAACCTATGACGAGCAGTACCAGTCACTGCGTCAACGAATTCAAGACTTGGAGTCCGAGAAGGATACATTGGTTAAAAGGGTTCATGAATTGGAAAGTTCTACTGTATCACTCGTTGATGCAGCAGAAGTTACACCAGAACAACTAGAGCAAGACTCTCGTACACTATTTGCAATCATGGAACGAGCTAGAAAGTTGCTCGACCCTGGTACTCCAAAAGCACAGACTGAGTAGCGGGCAAGGTCCACTGTCAACATCCTGCAGGATGTGTCGAGTCATTATTCGTGCCGCTGATTCAACCCAGGGGAACTTCACTGTGACAGTGGACCTTTGATTTTACCTTCACGTGAAATGACAGCATGTGTCCACCTGATTTATGAATTGCCCCCAAGTGGCCAGCTGTCTATTGACGGGCACCCAGGCTTAACGGGTTGCGGGATCGGCGATGTATGACGGCACTCCTCTCCCTTTGCGCCAGAACTGTGCTACCTCCCGTGAGAACGGGCCTTCCTTCGCTTCACCCATGCGCAGTAAAGTCTCTGCTGCCCTCCATGCTGCAACACTCCATGCTTTTGGGTAGGTCACCTTCGATTCCTCAAACTCCGCAACATCCAGCAGCTTTGCTCCGTCGTCTGTCACATACACATCAAGCTCCAAATCTTGAAACAAAACACAACGCTTCTGCGGATCAAAAACAGGCGGTGTGATGATATTACAGTAGTATTCGGTGCAGCTCTCTTTCAGGAGTACAAAGACCTGGTAATACTGCTGCGGCCAAAACATCGCTATCACAGGATAAGGGCTTGACCAACTCCTGCCGTTCGCCTCAACAACCGGCCCTCCTGGAGGGATCCAAAAACTCCATGGATCATACGTAGGGAACACATCCAGCCATTGGCGATGGGGCTGTCCTTTGCCATGACTACTGACCAGTTCCAACGTTTTCATCTCTTGCTCCCATCGTCCCCTCCTGCTTACCCAGTGGAATCCCATCCGACTGAGCCTCTGACTTAGTTGCGGACTTCTCGTCCATAGTTGCAGGCTTTCCATCCATAGTTGCAGGCTTTCCATCCTCAGTTGAAGAGTTACCTTCAGATGCAGCTTTGGCCATCCCCGTTCTTTGAGCAAAACTGTTCGCAACATCGCCCTCCGCATCCTCCACGGTTGGCATCAGGTCCACAAACAAACGAATGCGCAGGAGTGACTTTATTCCAATCAGTACGATGGGGCCCACAAACAAGCCAATAACACCGACCAACTTCATACCTACATAAAGGGCGAACAGGGTTGACAAGGTATCCAGCCCCACACTGTCGGCAAGAATCTTTGGCTCGACCATGTGGCGTATCAGAGAAATGACCAGTTGCAGCATAATGATCTTTATCGCCAACGGCACGTCTCCGATTAACAGCGCACCAAATGCCCATGGGACAGTGAGCAAGGCGGAGCCGAGAATCGGGATCATGCCGGTCAAACCGAAAACGAGGCCCAGGATGACCGCGTAATGGATATGAAGCAACCACATGCCGAGGACGCCGAGCACAGCAGACAATACCATTAAAAATACTTGCACCCGAATTGTTCCTGCGAAGGCGCGCATCATGTCGTTGCTGACCACACGAACCTTCGGTGCCCAGCCTGGGGGTAACAACTTCAAGAAGTTGTTATACATACGATCTCGGTTGAGCAACATGAAAAACGATGTGATGCCCGCAATGACAACCACAAACAAATACTCTGGCATGTGCTTGACGGAGTTGATGAGGATCTTTGTCAGGCCGCTCATCAAGTCTTTCGCGGTTGTAATGGAGCTTGTGAAGGTCGACTGTAAGCTTGCGGCAACATCCGGGGGCAGTTGTCCAAACACCGTCTTGCCTACCCCAAGCTGACGTTCGACCCAGTTCTGCAGAATCAGGAAGTACTCGGGCAGATTTTTCGACCACAACGCTGCTTCCCGAGTGACAGCTACGAGCACAAACACAGACCCGATGGCAACAATTGCTATCACGCCAATCATCACAGTGAGAACTGCAGGCATTCGGCGAATACCCTGCGTCTCCAGTCTACGGACTACCGGCAACAGCAAAATCGCCACGAGCCCGCCAATGACGAATGGTAACGTGTAGCGTAATGTAGCGACGAACACAGTACACACCAGTGCTACAAAAAGGAGCAACGCCGCAACTTCAACAACGCGCCAAAAGTACTTGCGGACTCGCTTTTGATGGGTGTACTGAGTCATTTCATGTCCTCCTGGTTACGCCTTCGTACCTGCTGCCCGTCTAATTCTCGCCTTCATGACAAATGCAGCGCCAATAACAATAAATGTTACGATAAACAAAGTCGTCGCTAGAGTTGCGTGATTCTGTGCCATAGCCAAGCTTGCTGATGCAAGTCCGATCATGCTCAGCACGGCAACGATAAAATATATGAATTTTGCCTTCTTTGTCACAAACCGTCTCTCCCTCGCATTTGTGTACGGAGTTGTCGTACAGACTTCCTCCATCATATGACGTCTCCGATCATATCATACACGCCCTGCCTAATCTCCGAAACCCACAGCACTTGTGTCCATTTATGGCCATCTCCAGCGCATTTTAACCTGTTTTGACGCTATACCAAAGAATTTGACAAGTCATATCTTTGGATGATAGACAGCCAAATCGCTCCCACACGGGTAGAGCAACTTGGACGTTGAATTGAATTGGTAAAGTAAACAAACCCGAAGGCTACGTCGCTCTGACTCGACAGTCGCCTTCGGGTTATTTACTCTCTTTGTACTCTCGGCATGGATGTCTCTTGGTTAAGCTGTTGCAAAGTTTGGCAACATGCCCTCCAAAGCTGACCAGGCCTCATCCTCTGAATCTGCTGCAATCACCTGGTGTGCTCCCAACTTTCGGTACATCGCAGCTCGCGTGATGTCAGACGTTACCACGACCACGAGAGGTACGCCTGCTTCACGCAACGACTGTGTAATTAGTGCTGTAAGAACGAAATCCTCACCTTCATGGACAACAGCCACTTCAAAACCCTCGGCGGCCACTGTCTTTCGCACTTCCCCGCGCGTGCCGCGAACCGTCAAAACAGCATCTCCAAACCGACGGACAAGACGTTTATGTTCGGATTCTACGCAATCTAAGACACGTACAATCATTCCGGATTCGGTTGCGAATTTCACGTATCTTTGGCTCTCTGGGTGAAACGCTGCCACCAGCATTCTTATTGTCATGGTGTCACTCCCCCAAGATGATAGCGCTTACATTTTCATTATACAACACCATGGCATTTCTGTGAACGATCATTTTTGACCTACGAGCCTAATCTTCTTGGTCTTGTCTTTCTGTGCTTGTGTGGAACGGTCGCACATTCTCCACGTCCTCTTCTGGCTCTGTCATGCGCATTATCTCAACGGTATGCAAATGACCGACCCGCTCGAGTTCTAACTGTCGCATGATGGCCTTCCCATAGGTGTACATAATCTCCCGCGCGAAGGCAGCCTTCTTTTGAACGACGGCATCATACACGGAACGACAGGTATCCAGACCTAGGGAATCACCGCCGCTAATAAGCCGCAGACAGCTTCGAAAAGACTCCTGCATCACGCGTAAAACATTTTCTAACAGCGGATTACCTGCATGATCGGCCATGCGCAGATAAAAATTCATCTCTGCGGTGATGGCCTCTTCGGTTTTTGGCAACGCACATTCCAATTGGAACAGGCTTTGGGCCAGTTCACTGTGGGGACCGTCCATCTCTGCAAGGCGACTCGCGACTGCAGCAAGCACTGCCGTCTGAAGTTCGACCAACTCGCGGATATGTCCGAGGCCAAGCAACAGAGCTGCGTCTAACGGGTCCATCCACAAGTTCAGCGTGGCTGTACGGACGTATGTCCCATCGCCCTGTCGAAACTCAATCAGACCTTGTCCACGCAGTGTACCTAAAGCCTCTCGAACGGTTGCACGACTACATTGGTACTCATCTGCCAATTTGGCGAGCGGAGGAAGACGGTCGCCAGGCACATAGACGCCGTCTTCGATCCGCTGCCGAATGGCATTGGCAATTTGGACGTAGAGTTTTCCGGACGTGCCCGAATGTGGAGTCATTGTCGTCTCCCCCTGTCCATTACCGAGCTGCCACCGAAATTTATCCCTTTACAACCAGGTTTACCAGTCGCCCAGGTACATAAATCGTCTTCATGATCTCCTTGCCTTCAATCCACACAGACGTGTCAGGATGATCCTTCGCCGCTGATACTGCGTCTTCCTGTGTCGCCTCTGCTGAAATGACAATTTTCGCGCGAACCTTTCCGTTTACCTGCACCGCAACCTCGACCTCGTCGTCTTTGAGCCATTGTTCCTCAAAGGTTGGCCACTTCGCGTTAAAAACCGACTTCTGATTACCAAGGTTAGACCAGAGCTCTTCCCCAAGATGCGGCGCAAATGGGGCGAGAGCGATTGCCAGGGTCTCCAGAGTTGCTTTGTCGATCCCGCCATGCGCTGCAGCAGCCGTGAGTGCATTGAGGTATTCCATGAACGCACTGACCGCTGTATTCAGTCTGAATGTCTCCATACGTTCTGACAAAGATGCGATGAATCGATGGCGCAGCCTTTCCAGTTCAGGACGACTCGGTGCCTGGGTTGTCACATGCTGTTGGAAGACACGATACAAACGCCCGAGGAAGCGACTGACACCTTCAAGTCCATTATCATTCCATTCAGCGTCATCCTCCGGGGGACCCACGAACAGCTCATACATACGCAGTGCATCGACACCGTGTTTCTCGATGATGTCATCCGGGTTCACAACATTGCCTTTGGACTTACTCATCTTTGCCCCATTGAGTGTGAGCATGCCCTGATTAAACAGATGCTGGAAGGGCTCGTCAAAGTCAATGAGACCGAGATCGTGAATCACTTTGGTAAAGAAACGGGAATAGAGCAGGTGCAATACCGCGTGCTCAACACCGCCGATGTACATGTCTACGGGCAGCCATTCATTAGCAGCTTCCTTTGAGAAGGGTGCCGTATCATTATGCGGATCCGGATAACGCAGAAAATACCAGCTTGATCCTGCCCACTGCGGCATGGTGTCGGTCTCGCGACGCGCAGGTCCGCCGCACTTCGGGCAGGTTGTGTGTACAAACGACTCGATGGCGGCCAGTGGTGACTCGCCCGTTCCCGTCGGCTCATAGCGCTCTACGTCCGGCAGTGCCACGGGCAGGTCTTCGACTGGAACTGGCAACGTGCCACAGGAATCACAGTAGATGATGGGTATCGGTTCTCCCCAATACCGCTGTCTCGCAAAAACCCAGTCCCGCATGCGATAGGTCACTGTCTTCTCACCGACGCCCTTCTCAGCCAACGCGGCGACGATAGCCTGCTTTCCTTCCTCGATGGTCAAGCCATTATACGGTCCTGAGTTGACCAGCACACCAGGGCCAACGTACAACTCTGGTACCTCTTTACTGCTCGATGAACCACCTTCGCCTGTGGCATCTGATTCTGCTTTCGGGGCAACCACCTGGACAATCGGCAGCCCAAATGCCTGTGCAAACTCATAATCGCGTTCGTCATGGGCCGGCACAGCCATAATGGCACCCGTTCCATACTCCATCAAGACATAGTCCGCGATCCAGACGGGGATTTTTGCTCCCGAAATGGGGTGTATCGCGTATGCACCGGTAAATACGCCGGTCTTGGTCTTATCCACGACCTGCCTGGCTACAGAGCTCTTCTTGAGCGTTTCTTTGACGTATTCCTCAACGCTGTTCCGTTCTGATTCGGTGACGATCCGGTCCACCAACGGATGCTCAGGCGCAAGCACCATATATGTGGCCCCGTAAAGCGTATCCGGCCGGGTGGTAAAGACCTCAATTTTGGCATCTTCCACATCCGCGACGTCAAAGTGGATCCGCGCACCTTCACTGCGCCCAATCCAGTTGGTCTGCATCCGTTTGACTTTGTCTGGCCAGTCCAATTTCTCCAAGTCGTAAAGGAGCCTGTCTGCGTAGGCCGTAATTTTGAGCATCCACTGATTCATTTCTTTTTTTGTTACTTCGGTCCCGCATCGTTCGCAGGTTCCGTCAATGACTTCCTCGTTGGCGAGTCCAGTCTTACAACTTGGGCACCAGTTAATCGGCATCTTTTTTCGGTAGGCCAGTCCTCGCTCAAACATCTTCACAAAGAAGTACTGAGTCCACTTGTAATAAGATGGATCACTCGTATTGATTTCACGCGTCCAGTCGTACATCGCCCCGATCTCTTGCAACTGGCGTTTGAAATTGGCCACATTGTTCGCTGTCGAAACCGCAGGATGAATGCCTAGTTTAATTGCTGCGTTTTCCGCCGGAAGTCCGAATGCGTCCCAGCCCATCGGGTGCAAAACTTCGTAGCCCTGAAGTTTTTTATACCGACTCCACACGTCCGATATGGTGTACCCCCGCCAATGCCCAACGTGTAACCCTGCTCCGGATGGGTAGGGAAACATGTCCAGCGAATAGTACTTCGGTTTGCTGCTGTCGGCTTTCACGATATGGGCTTCGTCAGCCTTCCATCGCTCGCTCCACTTCTTCTCCATGATCCGTGGTTGATACTCCATCTCTTCCACTCCTTGTCTGCTGACCGTCTCAAACGTCAAAAACGCCCCCCGTCCAAAATAGGACGAGAGGCGACTCCCGCGGTACCACCTATGTTGAACTGAACCCGAAATCAGGGTCAGTCCCGCTCACACCGTTAACGCTGGCAGCGTTCGACAGTACAGATGGCTTTTGCGTCGTGCAGATGCCGTCATTTCCCGCCGAAACCTCGGAAGAGAGTTCACAACCGCAGGGTACCGGTTCTCACCATCCACCGGCTCTCTGAAACCCAGACTGGGTGCTACTAGGCTCCCTCATCGGATCGATTCACAGTTTTGCCTTATTATAGTGCTGTCTGCCGTGATCTGCAAGACTCGACACGAATCACCGCCGGGAAGACTGACCCCCGAGAATGCCGAGCAGTTGCAAAACAAACAACAACAGGTTGATAAAATCGAGGTACAGGGACAAAACCATCCATGGCACCGCGTTTTCACTGAGCCCGAAGTGCGCCATTCGGTTTACGTCATAAAGCACATACCCGACAAAGATGGCGATGCCTAGCAAAGAATACACGAGCCCAAACATCGTCGAAAAGCCCGTGAAAAAGGATACCAGGCCCATAATGACGATGGCAATCAAACCAATCAGCAGGAAACCGCCGAGCCATGAGAAATCGAACGAGGTACGGGAAGCCACTGCTGCGGCTACAAGAAACGCGATGGCACTGACGCCAATCGCCTTCAACAATGCACCAGGCCCTAAGACACCGGCATAGTAGGACAGCGTTGGATACAAGGTGACTCCGGAGACAAAAGTGAATAGATAGACAAACCACATACCAATGCTGCGTCGACGCTGAAGGAACATCGCACCAATCAGCATCGCAAACTCGACAATCATCAACAGCCCAATCACGCCAGCAGGTACGTACTGTCCTGTAAAGACTCCGGCAAAGGCAAACACCAGACTGATGGACAGGCCGAGGAACACGCGTCCAAGAACACTGTTTCTTCTCGTCACTGCGTAAGTTTCCACCGAATCCACACTCCTTTTCAGGTAGCAAAATCATCTTTCTGGTCCCTTACGTTTCTTGCACCATGACCTCCACTAACTTTTCGTACACACGTGGCAAGACCAACTTGTGCAATTCACGCTTGGGTACCCAAGCGTACTCGTCTGTTATTCCCGTGTCAACAGTATGCGCCAGGTAGTCAAGCGCAGTTACACCAACTGGACGCAACACTTGAACCGTCCAATCAATGTGCGTAAACAGGTGCCTTTCCTCAGCCACCTTTGCGAACTTTCGAAGGGTGGATCCCCTCTCTTCTGCCAAATCCAATCTTTCTCCGTCTAACTGTTCTCGGACCATTGTCAGGTCTTGTGGCTGTTCAACTGTCCTCTCGGCGCCAGAGGGGTGTTTCAAACTCTCGAGCAACACAGTCAAACTGGCTTCCACATCAGAAGGAATTACATCATCAGAAGGAATTACATCATCAGAAGGAATCACTTCATCAGAAGGAATCACTTCATCCGAAAGTACCAGACTATCACCAGGAATCACACCCTCAGAAGAAACGTTGTCACGAACGAGACTCTTGCCTCCTCGGGACTTCTTCCGATTCCTTGCCGAATCCTCTGTGACGAGCTGCTCAATCGACGGGAATTCCCACATGCCTGCCAGCAGGCCTTTTTCTGGTCGCTTGTGCATACACACCAGTCCGTCGTGCTCTAACCACAGCGCGTACACGTTCACCATGCGTTTAGCCCGCTTCGGCTTTCTCATCGGCAATGTGGACTGTGTCCCGGCTTCAAAAGCGTGGCACCTTTCACGAAGCGGACACGATGCGCAGTCTGGCGACTTTGGTGTACACACCATTGCTCCGAGTTCCATCACGGCTTGCGTCAACACAGAAGGTCGTGAGACCAGCAGCCAAGACCTGACTTGATCCGCGACTGCCTGTTTCACCGCGTTGGTTTCGATCGGCTCATAAATACCGAGATACCGAGTCATAACGCGCAGGACGTTCCCGTCGACGGCAGGTATCGGAAGGTCGAACGCGATACTCAGTACAGCTCCTGCAGTGTACGGCCCAATCCCAGGCAAACGCCGAACATCGTCCTCCGTACTCGGCATGGTGCCCCCGTACTGTGTGACGACAACTTGGGCAGCCTGATGAAGGTTCCTTGCCCGAGAGTAATATCCAAGACCTTGCCACAGCTTGGCAACTTCATCGAAATCTGCGGATGCCAGTTCCTGAACGGATGGATATCGTTCCATAAAAGCTCGGTAATACGGAATGACAGTCTCGACCCTGGTCTGCTGTAGCATCGTCTCGCTGATCCAGATGGCGTAAGGATCGCGACTTTCACGCCAAGGCAGTTTCCGGTGTACACGCTCATACCACTCTGTGAGGGAGAGACCATCCGGATGGGCCAGACTGGCTGCCTCTATAGTCAATTTTACACCAACACTCCTTAATTCAGACCTCTTTGTCCGCCTATCAGAGCGAGCGCAATTTAAGGATGCCAGCCTCAACAGCAGGCTCGATCTCGCGGTTGTCAATGGCGGCACTGACGTACGCTGCGATGGTTGTGCGGATTAACAGCCATCCGCCTGGATTCGCCGGCTTAAGTTGAAATTGAAGACACATCTGCCCAGTCAAGTCGTCCAGTGAGATGCCACTCTCAGAAGACTCACTGACCATCCGAATGACGCGTTCATACGCCGATTGATGGCGGTTGATAAGGTGTTCAATATCGGCGGAAGGGTCTCTCGTCGGATCGCCATGTCCAGGCACCCACCAGTCTGCCGCAATCGAAGCCGCTGCCTGTGCACTCTGTAAAGTGCGATGATAATCCACCATGAACGGGATACCGTGCTTGTCCGTTACGTTTGCCCCAAAGTAACTGTCGGCCGCAAACAAAACCCCGTTCACGCGAATCCCACACTGTGCATGGGCGTGTCCTGGCAATCCAAAGGCTTCAAACCTGGTTTCCCCAATCTGCCATGCTTCGCCGGGGTGAAATTCGTTATCGACACGACTCGCAGGCGCGAGCAGAAACTTGTTCTGAAGCTGTGAAAAGGGTTGGGCACCTTGCCACAGATACTGCGGTTCAAAAGACGGCTGACGGATCATCGGCGCTTCATGGACTGGGGCGTAAACCAACGCTTGCGGGTACTTCGCCAGAACAGCATCGTTTCCCCCAAAGTGGTCCGCATGAGCGTGTGTATTGATGATGGCAATAATGGGGCGGCCAAGATCTTCGGCAGCGTGGATGAGCTTTTTCGCAGCCTGTTTGTCGAGACCTGTATCGACCGCCGTGAGACCATCTGAAGTCATTACAAGGCCCATATTTACCGCCCCAAGGAGAACTCTGACACCATTGTTCACGTCCGCAAATTCCATCTATTGCCCTCCCTTTCATCCCGCTTGCCGAGTGTGAAAACAGGTCACTTGGATAAACTACGCTACGGGAGGTGCTGACCATGTGGGAACTGATGAACGGTATGGCTGGAAGCATGCGAAATCGCTGGATGCCGCGGCGTCACAATAATGGGATGGGCACCCTGACCGCGGTGGTTCTCGGTGCAAGTGTCGGGATTGCGGCCTGGGAAACGTATCGCCGTACCCGTATGAATGGGACGAGTATGGGGGACGCAAGCCGCATTGCTGAGCAGGTCATTGACAGCATCGACGGTTAGCCGTCGATTGCAGCTGGTTCTAATGCACCACAACAGTCAGCGGTAGAGGCGCATGCGCCTCTACCTCCCTGTGTTGTGGCTGTGACCGGTCCGAGAAGTGATACCCCGGACGATGGTCGGCCATCTGGTCGACACAACAGCTTCAGAATGAACCCCCAGGCCTACAGATGCCGGCGGTGTGTCCCGTACTTCTGCTTCCAGATGACGTAGGAAAGTCTGCTGCGCTTCATGGCATCAACAAACTTCTGAGTGTTCTCGAGGACACGTTTGGCTTCAGTTGAACTAACCAATCGGTCCGCAATCGCCTCGCCGAGCTCCTCCATGTCAATTACATGGTAGTACGACCGTTCATACAGAAGCACGTCGACGTACATATCTTCCACATAGATGTACTCTTGGTCTTCCCAGACCTTAACCAAGTCGACATAGTGATCGAACTTCAGCCGGGGATGTTTGACGGGTAAACCGTTATCCAGACATGTGCTTACTGCAATGCCCCAATGCGGATATACCTCGCGCATATGATGACTGTAGCCTGGTTCAAACGCCGGTCGTTGAATCGACACGAGCCCTGGACGGCGAATCAACTTGTCAATCGTGAAGGGCTGGTTGCTGCGATCGATACCTCGCGCGTCGTGCTTGTGGATTTGCTGGACGCGCCCGGGACGTAACGCCATTCCCTCCGTCCTTCCCCTCATTAACGAGAATGTTGGTTGCTTTTGTATGCTGCCTTTTAGCGTACCATGTCCACCGCGCGCCCACAAGAAAACTTGACATAAAATGCCGACACAAAAAGGAGGACCACAAGGGTCCCCCCATCCCAATCCTGTAACCGACCGAATTTCGCGACGAGCCCATCACACCCCGCCAGGTTACACGTTCGCTCACGACAATAAATGCAATTCTTCATGCACGTGTAGAGGACATCCGCACAGCTTAACGGGATTTTTTAGACCGAAACCCTGGACCAGATGAACGCCGCGTCGTGATGAACCGATGACCGCTTGTCGAACGAAATGACCGGCCTCCACTTTTCGTCCTCGTTGAGGATGCATGGTTTTTGAAACGGGGCCCTGCCTTCAGACCACCTGCTCGCGGACCGACAGATTTCCAGCCTTTCCTGCCGCGCAGTCGTAAAAACAACAGGCCAACCGGCATCGCAATCAGCGCTGCCCCGCCCATCAGCCAGCTTACCGGGATGGCATTCCACGGTAACGCGTAGGTGATGGAAGTTGGCGAATGCTGTTCAAGAACAACAAACCGCCCATTGGCGCCAAACAAATGCGCATTAGGCGGCAATGTGATTTCGTGGCCACTGTCATAGAATCGCAAGTATCCTTCTGCATCTTCCCCGCCATAACTCCAATTGCCAAGGACCGTTTGACCAATTGTCGCTTCGCTCCACAAAGGATTGATGGATTGAAACGGGACGAGCAGGCGGAATAGTTCAAACAACCCAACGCAGGCAACCGCAATCGCGAGCACCCATACTGTTCTCCCCCGCGCCTCGGCACGAGTTCGAACCCGAAAGCGTTCCATCAGGCGTTCCTCCTCGGGCTCAGTCACTCTCGTCGGCTTGCTGCACCGAGTCCGGTGCACAAAGACGATCCCTATGACTAAGCCTATGAAAAGAAATGCGGAGACAGAACAAGCTCTGCAGCTCAGGTGTTAAATTATTCTTCCTTCGTAATCATCTCACCGAGGCGAGCGACAGCTTGCTCAGCATCGGAGCCGTCAGCCTTGATGATGACTTCCTGACCGTGTGCGATGGCCAGCGACATAATTCCCATAATGCTCTTAGCATTGACGGATTTGCCGTCTTTCTCAACAAAGATATCCGATGAGAACCGGTTGGCTTCCTGAACAAACAGTGCTGCCGGCCGCGCTAACAACCCTGAACGGAGATTGACGATCACCGTTTTTTCTACCATGTAAAGTCCTCCTTAACGAGTGGGAACCCTCTCACGTCACTGTGCGGCAGTGCGCACAAATGAATGACCTTCCCACCAGCAACTTTGTGCAAAGTATAACACGCCAAGACGGCATGACCAATGTGCATCTCGCACACATCTAGGCCTTGGCACTACGCAGATTGTCGGCAATTTCTTCAAGTTTCTTTAACCTGTGGTTCAACCCTGATTTGGTTACCTTATTATCCATCCTGTCGCATAATTCCTTCAGGTTCGCCTCCGGGAACTGCTGCCTCATCTCAGCTACCTCGCGCAAGTGATCAGGCAGGTTGTGCAACCCCATTCGTTCATCAATGGTCTGAATCACTTCAAGTTGACGAACCGCAGCGCTGATGGTTTTGTTCATATTCGCCGTTTCACAGTTGACCAAGCGGTTGACCTGATTGCGCATCCCCTTTAAGATACGAATGTCTTCAAACCGCAAAAGTGCCTGGTGAGCCCCAATCACGCTGAGTAATTCAACAATCTTCTCGCCTTCTTTGAGATAGACGACAAACCCGTTCTTACGCGGGATCACCTTGGGTCGAAGATCGTATTCAGCCATGAGTTCCTGAAGGCGGGTGGCCTCGCCGAGAGAGTGCACAGTCATCTCCAGATGATATGAATTGCTGCCTGGGTCATTGACTGAACCCGCCGCCAAAAATGCTCCCCGCAGATATGCACGTCTGCAACAGGTCGCTTCGGAAACAGGCTTCATCAGACCAATTGCACCTTCATCATCTACCTCTAAGCCAAGTTGCGAAAGTGCAGTATCCACGCCATGTTGCAGCCGCACTGAATACACGTTGTTCTTCTTCAAGCGCATCTTCTTGCGCACGGAAACCTCCGGGTGCACGCCAACCGTCTTACGCAGCTCTGTGTAAATACGCCTTGCCGTTGAAACGTTTTCCGTTTCGACATCAAGCGTTCGGCGGCTGTCGACGACTTTAACCTGGCCGTTCAATTCGACCAAAGCCTGCAGTTCAGCCAGTGCACAACAAGGTTCGTTGACAATAGCAGTCAGTTCTTTTTTCGTTTGTGCTGCGAAAGACATGTGCTCACCCCCTCGAGTGTCAGCGTCGCGTCACTTTGCTTAACTCTGCGTCCACCGCTCGTACCCAATCAGACTGACAATCTGCTCCGCAATCAAGCGACTGTCATGCCTGGCATAGGTTGCATAGTGTACGAAATTCCTTGCGATAACACGTAACCCAAGTTGGTTCAGGCGTTCCATGTCGACAAGCACCGGATAGGATTTTTGTTCCTGGTACTGTTCCAGTGCTTCGGCAGGAAGGGCTGACGCGTTGACGACGATGTAATCAAACAACTTTCTTCCAATGTGGCGATAGATAACCTCGACGTGCTCCGCAGCTGAAAAGGCGTCTGTCTCACCCGGCTGCGTCATCACGTTGCAGATATAAATCTTCTTCGCGGGACTCTCAGCAATCGCCTCTACCAGTTCAGGAACTAACAGATTCGGTAGAACACTGGTGTAGAGACTTCCAGGCCCTATGACGATAGCATCCGCCTCACGAATCGCTGCAATGGCCTCCGGAAGCGGATGGAGCTCAGACGGGGACAGTTCAACGTGATCGACCTTGCCCCCTGCAAGCGGGATATTGGACTCGCCCTCGACAAAGGTCCCATCCGACATCACCGCGCGCAGAATCACGTCTTCGTGCACAGCAGGGAGCACCCGCCCGCGAACCGCAAGGACACGGCTGGTTTCGCGAATGGCTGACTCAAAATCCCCCATAATGTGCGTCATTGCAGCCAGAAACAGGTTTCCGAAACTGTGGCCTGCGAGTCCTTCACCAGCAGGGAAACGGAACTGCAACAACCGTTCAAGCAGAGGCTCAGTGTCAGCCAGGGCGACCAGACAATTGCGGATGTCTCCCGGGGGCGGCATCGCGAGATCGGATCGCAAACGGCCGGAACTCCCACCGTCATCTGCCACCGTAACGATGGCGGTTAGATCCACCTCAAACTCTTTCAATCCTCGCAACACGACAGAGAGTCCTGTCCCCCCGCCGATGGCCGCTATACGGGGCCTTCGCCGCAATTGTTTTGTCCGTTGACGTGCCTGACGAATATCGCGCCACCAACCAAAGCCGAGCAAGAAAACAGCTAAAACGAGCACCAGCAGGCCCATCAACAACCCGCGGTTCTGCCACGTGGACACTCCCAGTGTGCCAGCTACGATGCCACAACCGAAGGTTCCGATGGTCCATGCCCATAACCACCATCGCCGCACTGAATCAGCCCTCCCGAGCGCTGTCGCGGTGGGTCAGGTAGGCATCCGCTTTATCGCGCAGGTGTTCGAGAATATGCCGACTCACCGCCACAGAACGGTGTTTGCCTCCTGTACAACCAACCGCGATGACGAGCTGACTCTTCCCCTCCTTGGTAAACTGAGGCAACAGAAAGTCAATCAGCTCTTCTGTCCTTTGCAAGAACTCTTGCGTGGCTGGCCACTGCATCACGTAATCATAGACCGGCGTATCTTCCCCTGTGTATGGGCGCAACCCCTCCACGTAGTGCGGGTTTGGCAAAAATCGGACGTCGAAAATCATGTCTGCATCAATCGGGATACCGTATTTAAAGCCAAAGGAGATGATATGCACAGGTAATGTATAGGGACTTTTTGACAAACGACTGGCAAGTTCCTGCTTAAGACGAGGCGGTTTCCAATCGCTGGTGTCGAGAATCAGATCGGCACCTGCCTTCACTTGTGCAAGTGCCTTTCGTTCCGCTTCAATTCCGTCGAGGAGACGTGCACCGTCAACAAACGGGTGACGTCGGCGCGTCTCTTTGTATCGCCGCACCAATGCGGCGTCACTGGCATCGAGGTACACGAGGAGCACCTCTAGGCCAGACAATTGCCGCAGTTGATTGACGGTATCGAGCAAAGGTTGGAACAGGTCGCCGCCGCGCAAGTCGCAGGCGAGAGCTACACGCCTCGTCTGCCCGTTCTGCTGAATGATCTCGACAAACTTCGGGATCAGCGCTGGCGGTAAGTTGTCCACGCAAAAGAATCCGATGTCCTCCAACGCCTGCATCGCGACCGTTTTGCCGGCTCCTGACATCCCCGTCATCACGATGACTTCAATGCGTGTCGCCATTGCTGCACCTCCGCATCTTCGCAGGATAATCTGCTCGTCAGGCGTTTGAGCTGACTCGCTGTTGAGCGAGACGAGCGGCCCCGATGACGCCTGCATCATTTGACAAGGTCGCTGCCCGAACCTCCGCAGCCTGCGCCACACGTTCCAAAGCGTATTGTTCAAAAGCAGCCTGCATCGGCATTAGGAAACGCTCTTCGGCCCGCGAGACACCGCCGCCAATCACAATCACATCCGGATTTAACGTAATGGCCGCAAGGGACAAACCATAGCCAAGCCAGTTTGCCGCATCTGTGATGACACTAAGCGCCGCCTCGTTCCCGCGTTCAGCAAGGTCAAAGACATCCTTGGCCTCTGTCACCACCTTATCCGCTGGAAGCTTTCCTGCAGACTGCAACGCCTGCGCCTGCCGCACGATGGCGGTGGCTGAAGCAACGGTCTCCAGACAACCATGGTGCCCGCAGTTGCAAAGGATGCCTCCGTCCCGCTTTACAACCAAGTGACCAATCTCTCCGGCCATCCCGTTGACACCTCGGTGCAATCTCCCGTCGATCACGATACCTCCACCGATACCTGTCCCGACAGTTGCACATAAGACCACGCGGCGGTCGGCTCCTGCCCCAGCGAACGCTTCACCGAGCGCCGCCAAGTTCGCATCATTTTCCATTGCCACAGGCAATTGCAGGAGTTGCTCAAGCATGCTCTGAAAGGGAACGTCTGTCCAACCCAGGTTTACGGCCTCAGCCACAATACCGGTATCTAAGTCCAAAAAGCCTGGAATGCCAACGCCGGCCCCGTGTACCTGGCACGTACTCCCCCCGTCTTTAAGTCGGGCTTTCAACAACTCAAGGGTATCTTTAATCCGAACAGCAACAGTCTCGGCGTCCCGTTCTGCACCGGTGTCAAACGACTGTGAAACAAGGATGTGTCCAACATTGTCAACGAGTGCTGTTTTTACGCTTGTTCCACCTATATCTATGCCAAACCATGCGTCCAATGGATGTCTCCCCCTGCCCCAGATGTTGATTCTGCTCCAACTGGCACATCACAATCCGAGATCTCCCATGTGATGAGCGCATGGTCCTCTGTGTACACAAACTTCCCGAAGCAAATGGCACTGCTGTTGTTCCGCATACTGTCCAGTGTGTGGCGAATCATGATTCGATCGCCATCGTCCATGGGGAGGTTCTCCCACTTTTCCAAGCCGACCTTATCCAGTATACCTTCTTTCGACTCGGAAAGAAGGGTTCCCGTTGCGGTGGACGCTGAAAACTGTGCAATGATGCGGTCTTTACGGTTCTCACCTTCGCCAATCCAAATTCGGTGAATACCGCGGAGATGCAGGCCGCTGACAGTCAACCCGGTTTCTTCCCAAAATTCCCTTCGAACCGCCTCGACCCACGTCTCAGACGGCTCCACTTTCCCGCCAGGAGCGACCCACCAACCTCTCCTCGGTTTTTGCAACAAAACCAGTTGGTCATCTATAAGAATCACGCAATTAACAATGATCTGCACAAAGAGTCACCTCACTATGCGTAG
Organism: Paenalicyclobacillus ferrooxydans; assembly: GCF_001399675.1. GTDB lineage: Bacteria > Bacillota > Bacilli > Alicyclobacillales > Alicyclobacillaceae > Alicyclobacillus_B > Alicyclobacillus_B ferrooxydans. Next base: position 29,862 of record NZ_LJCO01000008.1, on the reverse strand, counting down.
CATAGCATGGTGACCCATATAAAAAAAGTTGGCGCCCTTAAGAGGCGCCCAAGTAATGTATATCAAAGGGGGTCAAATGTGATACAGGTTTATCTTAAAACGTTCATGTTGCAGTTGTGTTACACCGACTTTAAGAATTTGTGTCACTTCACAAATTGACGTGCATCTCCAATACGGACGGTTATTCCGAGTGCATCCAGGGCTTCCAGCAGAATAAGCGTCGGCCTGCGGCTCGTGTGCAGCAAATCCCGCACCTGTGCTACTGTAAACGACTCGACTGTATCAGACAACACTCGAATCTGTCGGACAGTCTCATCAAATACAGACCTTTCCAGCATCACACCTTCACCGAGGGAAACAGCGTCGTTCGACTCGACCGCAAAATGCAGCAAAGCGTCGGCGACTCTGTCGCGCTTCGGGTACGCTGATACAAGCTCCGTGCGAAGCATGCCTTCGATTCCTGCATGCTTGAGTCTTTCCAACATGTCCGCATACATCGTCTGCTCTTCAGCACTGAGGGTCACTTCCCATCCTGAGATGCGGATCATCCCCGACTGAAGCTCCCACAACGATCGGCGCGCGCCTTCTTGAAAGATAAAATCCAAATCGCGAGACGTGAGCGCATTTAGCCGCGGGCTGATTACGTCTCGCCTCGCCAGCCAGTTGCGGAAACGATGTTTGCGGTGTGCTTCCGTCAGGGCAGCCAAAGACGCTTCAAGCAGTCGCTCTACCGCCTCATCAGCGAGCCAGCCGCCAGGCACCTCCATTAAGCGACCAGACTCGACGCCCTGGAACGTCAGCGACTGTGCTTCTTCGACCGTGTAACCCAAATGTGATGCAATAGCCGCAGTGCTGATGGGTGCGACTTGACATAAACGTGTAACCCGTTCGAGTGGAGACGCACCGTCACGAGACTTCAGCTCAGCAATGACCTGCGGACGCTTCCGGCGGTATAACCGAGCGGGTGACGGATCGACAATTCGACCGCCTCCGACAGTCGTCACCGGTGAGTAACTTCGCAACACAAAGTGGTCCCCCGCCTCGCAGACAAGAGGGTGTTCAAGCAAAAGCTGTGCGTACGCCGAGGCGCCAGCTTCAATCACATCTTCCTCGAGCAAAAGAACACGTCCCACGGTTTGAGCTGTCCCCAGGTGTACGTGCACCCGGCTCCGATGCACTAGGCCCGCTTCGTACCCGGCGACTACACCAAGGTGAACGTCCACAATTCGAGTCTCGATCAGTGTACCCGAGGCTGCGATGGCATGACCACGGTGAACCTCGTCGTGACCCACACCAACCAGGTTCAACGCTGCACGCTGACCAGCGAGTGCGGTGTTTACTGGTTTCCCGTGGGACTGTATCCCACGTACGCGAACCGGTTTGCGACCAGGAAGGGATTCCAGGTGATCTCCTACGGCTACAGTTCCTCGCCAAACCGTCCCACTTACAACCGTGCCAAAGCCAGGAATAGAGAATACCTTGTCCACAGGCAACCGAAATGCCCCGCCTGCATCCCTGATGGGTGTGTCGAGGGCAAGTTGGTGCAACGCCACTTTCAGTTCCGTTAATCCCTGGCCCGTGACCGTACTCGTCGCAATCACGGGGGCCCCTTCGTACGGTGTGCCTTGAAGCGTCTCCTGCAACACCTCGCGAGCGAGAAGAATCCATTCTTCGTCCGCTAGGTCGCATTTTGTGAGCGCAATAACCAGACTGGAGACGCCAAGCATCTGAAGAATTGCCAGGTGCTCAAGCGTTTGCGGCTTCACACCTTCATTCACATCAATCGTAAGAAGAGCCGCGTCAATTCCCGCGGCTCCTGCCAACATATTGCGAATGAACCGCTCATGACCCGGCACGTCAACCATGCCAATCAACAAGCCATCATCAAAGCGCAGCGGTGCAAAGTCGATATCAATGGAAATACCTCGTGTTTGTTCTTCCTTCAACCGATCCGTATGTTTTCCCGTCAAGGCATAGACGAGTGACGTTTTGCCATGATCGATATGTCCTGCTGTCCCAACAATTACATACCTTGCCTCCGCCATGCAGTCATCCCCTCGTGCAGACTACGGCATGGTTACGAAAAACCCGCTGAGCTTGCCTGCTGCTTTACTGACAGACGAAACGGAAACCTTAAACTCTTCAGCTACGTCTTTCTGTCGAACTGGGACACCGTTTCGCTTCAAAACACTGTAGACCAGCGCGGCGGTCCAGATTTCCGGTTTCCCAATCACCAACTCATTTCGCCCAAACGCGTGGCGCAAAAAACCGCTCCACACTCGTTTGGCTTCCGCAGTCAAGCGCTTCTTATGACGGTCACATAACCAGGTTTCTGCAGCGTTATAGATATCGAGCCAAACCGGATCGACAGAAAGAATAATGTCTTTCGGTACGTCGCTCATGCGAACAGAGATCTCGCCATTGTCAGACCACAGTTCAACTCGTCCGCGCGCGCCCATGCGCTGTAAGGCGTATAATGCTGCCGCCTGCAGTGGTACGGACAGGTCCTGGCGCTGCAGAAAAGACCGTAAGGCACGCTCCGCATCTGCATCTGCCATGACGGACAGGGTACGAATTACAGCTCGCCGCATCTCATCGGAACCATGGCGAAGGCCCCAGTAAAGGGATGTACGAAGCAGCGGATCGCTTCGCCAAGCCTCGATATCCCCGCGCGAAAGCCGCTTCTTCATCTCCGCAAACTTGACTTGCAAGGGCATGTCATACTGGTAACTGACACGCATCGTTCGCGATCCGATGCTTTCCACCTGCTTCAGCGCCTCCAGGTAATACAAAGCCACCTCAGACATATCCGGTTCCTGACTGAGTACATTCCACCACTTGCGTGCTGCAGCTAGTCTCCCGCTGTTGGCGGCAGAAGCGGCAATGGAATGCATCAACACCGGCTCTGGGACGTCTACCAAGCGCACAAGTTTGCGAAAGACCTCAAACGCAGAATCATGCTCACCGATGATGCCAAAGGTGGTGCCGATTTTCATCGCGTGATCGTAATGAAGCGGAAACACCTTCCTCAGCCGTTTAACGATCGCCTGTAAGGCCGCTGGCGTACCAAGGTGTGCGGTAAACACAGCCAGGTTGCACAGGCCGTGAATGTTGTCCGGGTCTTTGCGCAAAACGTGCTCGGCGGCCTCAATCGCTTCCTGATACCGTCCCGTGTAGTAATACGCGAGTGACAGATTGTTGCGGGCTGCCATATCATCAGGATTCCGACCGGTGAGTCCTTCGAGCCACTGAACCGCAGCTTCAAACTGGCCCTCTTCAAGAAAATGCCGTCCATCTTCAATGGCTTGTGTACGTTCGCGTTCCTTACGGGTCTCCTCCCACTTGGCAAAGGCCTCGCCGCCGCCAAACTCATCCATGAGGATGTCGAGCATCTCTTCCGCATCCAGCGCAAATTCGCCTTCCGGGTCCTTGTCCAAGTACTGTATCACGTATTCCTCAGCGATTTCGTACTGTCCCATGTTCGCGTAATTGTTGGCCAGATAAAACTGACACTCGGTCATTTCCGGATCGAGCTTGTCAAGCACATGCAAAAGCGCCTCGTTCGAGGCCTCGAAATCTCCGAGTTCAGACAAGACACCTGCCAGGTTGCAGTAATTGACAGGGTTGTTCGGTTCGTACTCTATAGTTTTCCTAAACGCCTGTAAGGCCTTCTTTAATTGGTTGCGTTCCAGGTACTTGACACCCCGCTCAAAGAAAAAAGCGGCATCAAGTTGCATGGCGATGACGTTATTCCGGTCACGCCGAAGCGAGCGCCGGTCACGCAGTGTGTTCGAATCACTGGTTGTATGTCTATCCATCGCAATGCCTCCCTTGCAGCTTTCACGTTTCCTATGCTGCATCATGTCCCCGGTGTGCATCATGTCCCAGGGTGACGCTTCATGTCTCCCGTGGTGCTTCACGTCCCAGGGTGATGCTTCATGTCTCCAAATTCCGATTCTTCCACAAATAGAGTGTTGTTTATGCCATACGATTCTTTACTTCACTTCTCCAAACAATATCCAAGACTTATGTGAACTTCGATGTACACCGAGTATATCACAGGCTGCACAGGCAATGAAGTTATTTGGTGTCATGAAGTCGTACGGCCTTCATGAAGTCGTACGGCCTGTTGAAGTTTCTTATCCTGGTCTAGGCCGTGCTATAATAATGAAATTCATGCAGGGGTCAATTTAGGAGGACAGGGTTTCATGAAATCACAGAAATTCACAATTGCTGAGCTTGTCGCCCCCGTGGTTGGACTACCCACTGTGGAGATAGCCGGGCTCGTGGAATATCCGCCTAATCCAGATTTGGGAGACTTGGCGTTGCCGTGTTTCCGCTTTGCAAAACAGTTGCGCAAAGCGCCCACCGAGATCGCCAAAGAAGTTGCTGCAGTGCTCACAGAGTCCGGGAACTTTAAAGATGTCGCAGTGGCAGGCGGCTATGTGAACGTCTACGTGGCGCAAGGAGCTGTGGCAAAAGAGGTCGTTGGTGCACTGCGCACAGAGCCGCAGAATTTATTCGCGGAGAAACGTCTGATTGGGGACTCGGCAGCCATTGACTACTCCTCCCCAAATATCGCAAAGCCGTTTGGTGTTGGGCATCTCAGATCGACCATGATTGGACATGCCATTGCCAACCTGCTTCGTGAGGATGGATCAAGAGTTATCGGGATCAACCATCTCGGCGACTGGGGTACGCAGTTTGGCAAAAACATCGCTGCTTACCGCATGTGGGGAGACGAAGAGACGGTCCGCAAAAACCCAACTCGTGAATTGCTAGAGCTGTATGTCCGGTTTCACGCAGAGGCCGAGAAACATCCCGCACTCGACGATGAGGCACGTGCATGGTTTAAGCGCCTCGAGGACGGCGACGAAGAAGCCCGCTCCCTGTGGCAGTGGTTCATTGATGAAAGCCTGAAGGCTTTTCAGGCAACATACGACAGACTCGGTGTTCACCATGAGCAGGTCCTTGGCGAGAGTTTCTATAACGACAAAATGGACGCGGTTGTCGAGGAACTGAAGGAGAAAGGGCTTCTGACGGAGAGCGAAGGTGCAGAAGTTGTGGATCTATCAGCATACGACCTGCCTCCTTGCATCATTCGAAAGTCGGATGGGGCGACCATCTACGCCACGCGTGACTTGGCTGCAGCCCTCTATCGGCACGATGTGCTCGGGGGCAATCGTCTCATCTACGTTGTCGGTGCTGAACAAACACTGCACTTCCAGCAGGTGTTTAAGGTACTCGAACTGATGGGCCGTGAGTGGGCGAAAGATTGCCGTCATGTTGCGTTCGGCATGATGAAGTACAACGGTGAACGGCTGTCGACTCGGCGCGGGAAGGTTGTATACCTGGAAGACGTCCTTGAGAAGGCTGTTGCGGAAGCGCGGCGAATCATCGACGAAAAGAATCCAGAGCTCCCAAACAAAGATGACGTTGCTGAAGCGATCGGGATCGGCGCTGTCGTCTTCAACGATTTGAAGAACTACCGCATGCACGATGTCGATTTCCGTTATGAGGATGTCCTCAATTTCGACGGTGAGACCGGGCCTTACGTTCAGTACACGCATGCGCGCGCGTGCAGCGTCCTTCGTAAGGCAGGGGTCAAGGACAACTTTGATTCGTCATCAGCCAGCGATGTTGTGCTTCAGCCGAGTGAGTGGAGACTCATCGTAGAGATGAACAAGGCAAACGAGATGTTTGAACGAGCCATCGACCAACTCGATCCGTCCCTCATCGCCAGGCTGGTTCTCGATGTCTGTCATGCCTTTAATCGGTTTTACCACGATGTGCCCATCCTCGGTGCTGACACAGAGTCCGAGAAGGAGTTTCGTCTGGAGTTAACCGACGCTTCACGGAGATTTATCGCATACTGTCTCAACCTGCTCGGACTGCGTGCACCCGAAGCCATGTAATGTGTCCGGCTTGGGGCTTGGGGCTTGTTAGATAATTTGAAGGCCGCACCTATGTGGGTGCGGCCTTTCCTTATATGCGACTCGCCCGGTCCGCGGCCTACGCTTAGTCGGCCGCAGCGACTTAATCTCGTGATTTTCGACAGCTTAGTCGGTTTGAGCCACGTAATCTCGCCGTTTTTCGAAGCTAAGTCGGTGACAGCGACTTATTTCGCTCCCACACCGGTCCGCGGCCTACGCTTAGTCGGCCGCAGCGACTTAACCTCGTGATTTTCGACACCTTAGTTGGTCTGAGCCACGTAATCCCGCCGTTTTTCGAAGCTAAGTCGGTGACAGCGACTTATTTCGCTCCCACACCGGTCCGCGGCCTACGCTTAGTCGGCCGCAGCGACTTAATCTCGTGATTTTCGACACCTTAGTCGGCCTGAGCCACTTAATCCCGCCGTTTTTCGAAGCTAAGTCGGTCACAGCGACCTAAGTCGCTCCCACACCCGTCCGCGGCCTACGCTTAGTCGGCCGCAGCGACTTAACCTCGTGATTTTCGACACCTTAGTCGGTCTGAGCCACTTAATCTCGCCGTTTTTCGAAGCTAAGTCGGTGACAGCGACTTATTTCGCTCCCACACCGGTCCGCGGCCTACGCTTAGTCGGCCGCAGCGACTTAACCTCGTGATTCTCGACACCTTAGTCGGTCTGAGCCACGTAATCTCGCCGTTTTTCGAAGCTAAGTCGGTGACAGCGACTTATTTCGCTCCCACACCGGTCCGCGGCCTACGCTTAGTCGGCCGCAGCGACTTAACCTCGTGATTTTCGACACCTTAGTCGGTCTGAGCCACTTAATCCCGCCGTTTTTCGAAGCTAAGTCGGTCACAGCGACCTAAGTCGCTCCCATCCCCTGGCATCCCCCGGTCCCCCGGTCCCCCGGTCCCCCAGCACACGGTACCTACCATGTTTTTACATATACTTCGCAGGGTCAACAGGCACGCCGTTCAGTCGAACCTCGTAGTGTAAGTGGGGTCCCGTGGAGAAGCCTGTGTCTCCAGACCTGCCAATCAATTCGCCTTTCGCGACTGTCTGCCCCACATGCACCAAAACTTTTGACATGTGTCCAAAGACCGTCTCGATGCCATGTCCATTGTTTATCATGACCCAATTCCCATATCCGCCGGCATTCCAACCAGCCTGAATCACGACACCGTTATTCGTTGCATATACGGGCGATCCGATAGGCACCCCAATATCCTTCCCTGGGTGGAAATTCGGTCGCCCGCCTAAGATCCGCCAGCCGAACCCCGAAGTGATGTCGTAGTTGTCTGTTGGCCAGTTCCACGATCCCGAAGCAATCCCCGCATTCGTTCCTTTATCTACAACTTCCGGGCGAGGTGGCTCGAGAACTTTTTTACTTAAGACTTTCTCAGCGACAGCCGTGCCGTTGACGTAGGTGACAGCAACGTTCTCCTTCACCTTGCCAGGTTGCCCTTGTCGTACAACCTTCACTGCCCCAAGCCCTAGATCAGGAGATTGAATGTAGTGCACTGCGTACGGGAGGGCGAGATCCTTCGTGATTGTGCCCATTGCCTGCACACTCAAAAGAGGTCCGTTTAGTGCCCCGTGACTGGCTTTTGCCTGTACGTCCCGCCATGCATTTTCGGGATGCGCGTTTGACGTGTCGGCGATCCCGCTGATGGTGTTCACGTTATAACTGACTCCAAATGTGACAGGTGGATTGTTTGAATGGAAACCACTGCTCACCTTGGATGCGAAACCGGAGATCCCAGACTGCGGGGCCAACCAGCTTAATGAGACGGAACGTCCCGCTAAATGGTTTATCTCAGGGTGCAGAATCGAGCGAATCGCAGCACTCGTGTCGAGTAGAGAAGTTACGCTGACGACAGCAGGAGCAACGTCCACCTTACCTACAAAATGAACATCCCTGCTGCCACTAACTCCCTTTGGAACCAGGGCATTTCGAACCTGACGAAGAACGGATGCTGCCTGCGCTCGAGAAGAAACGTAGACCAAAGGCTGCCCGTTATACCGAATGGCTGTCGCTTCGGTCGGAAGAGCAGCTACCCCTCCCCAATTGTATCCAGAATCAACATGCGTATGGACGGGAGAGAGATTTATACTCACGTGGTACGCCTTTGCTGTGCGGTTTAAACTAGCAACCACGGACCTGTCGTCGGGTATCATGCCCATGTAGTTCCCGTTGGAAAATACGCGAACCCAAGGTTGCGTAGACTGGATCCGATCGATCGCAAGGTACGACCCTCCAATAAGGAGCATGCCTGCTGCTATTGTCGCAGCGTATAGTCGAACATTCGACCCATTGGACCTCTCACTACTTTTGTCGTTAGAAGAACCATTAAACCACGTTACCGTATTCAATCGCTTGCGCTGCCTCGCCATTGTCATCAGCCTTTTCAGGCTCTGCAGGCGCTGTGTCAGCTCCACCCAATCCCCTCCTGTCAAAAAAGACCACTGCCCTCTTTCGACATTCAGTACAGATGTCCTGCCTTAAGCAGGCAAAAACGGCGTTCTTTTGACAATTTTCGACAATTACCCGTACCATTTACTCGGTACCCTGGAAGTACACACGGACAACAAAAAGACCATGCTTGAAGGCATCCGTTCATGCCTCCGCATGGTCTTTAGCTATTTCGGTGTTACTACGGTAACAGTCCATTCCGTTACTGCCCTACCCGCCTGTCGCCGCTCTGCCCCAACCAATGCGCTGACTTCGCGCCTTCAGACGTTAATCATCTTGCTCCTCAAATCATCCTGCTCCTCAATCATCCTGCTCCTCAATCGCCTGCGCCAATTGATCGGAGAAGGCCTGGGCCGCATTAAACCCGATCCGCTTCAACCGGTGGTTCATTGCTGCCACCTCAATAATGACAGCCAAGTTTCGACCGGGACGGACTGGGATGGTGAGCGAAGGGAGATCGAGATCGAGTATGCGAATCGTCTCTTCATCAATGCCGAGCCGATCGTATGCCACGTCTTCGCGCCATGCTTCGAGGTGGATGACCATCGCAACCTTCTTATGGGTGCGTACTGCGCCCGCGCCAAACAAGGTCATCGCATTCAACACGCCAACACCGCGGATCTCAAGCAGATACTGCAGTAACGGCGGCGGACTGCCGACGAGACTCTCGTCCGAGACTTGGCGAATCACAACGGCGTCGTCCGCCACCAAGCGGTGCCCGCGTTTGACAAGTTCTAGTGCCGTTTCACTTTTGCCAATGCCGCTCGATCCGGTGATTAAGATACCAATGCCGTACACGTCCACCAAGACACCATGAACGAGTGTTTCCGGGGCCAACCTTTCCTCAAGGAAGTTGGAAATAATCGCCGCGGCTCTGGTAGTCACTTGATTGGAACCCAGCACTGCCAACCCGCGTGCCATCGCTTCTTTCAGCAGGGTCTCCGGGGGCATGTCCCCACGCGAAACAATGATGCAGGGCGTCTGCTCGTAAGAGCAAAACGCAAACACGCGTAGCGCCTGTTCCCTCGGATCCATCCCGCGAAAGAACGATAATTCCGTCCGGCCAAGCAATTGCACTCGCTCCGCGGCGTGATATCGTAGATAGCCGGCCAAGGCAAGCCCTGGCCGGTTAATATCCACAGTATTGATCGTGCGGGACATGTCGGCGTCTGGTGTGAACACCGTCAGTCCAAGGCCGCGGACAAGCTCTTCCACGGTCACAGATCGGGTTTTACTCATCGTGCTACCTGTGCTTCTGCGACGGTGTGCGGAATGGTCTCCTCCGTCTCTGCATTGAAGATATGCGCCTTGTTCATGTCGAGTGCCAGCTTCAATTCAGTGCCTGGCGAATAGTGATAGCGCGAGCTGACACGTGAAATCATCGATTGTCCACCCACTGAAATGTGGATGTAGACCTCAGAACCCATGTGTTCCGCAACCTCTACGCGGGCATTCAAGATAGCGTCTGGGTACGTGGACAGGTACATTTCTTCATTGTGAATGTCTTCCGGACGAATCCCGAGGACAACCTGTTTCCCGATTACACCTGCGTTTCTCAGCGCTTGGTAGCGGCCTTCAGGAATCTTGACGGAAATTTCAGGTGCACGGAACGTGATGCTTCCGCTCTCTTCGATGAGTTCGCCGCGGACAAAGTTCATTGCCGGCGATCCGATGAAGCCTGCGACAAACATGTTTGCTGGGTGGTTGTACACCTGTTGCGGCGTATCTGACTGTTGAATCACGCCGTCGCGCATGACAACAATGCGATCGCCCATGGTCATAGCTTCGGTCTGATCGTGCGTGACGTAAACAACTGTCGTCTGAATGCGTTGATGAAGTTTGCGAATCTCAGCACGCATCTGAACGCGAAGTTTTGCATCAAGGTTAGACAGCGGCTCGTCCATCAAAAACACAGCTGGTTCACGAACAATGGCGCGGCCAAGCGCAACACGCTGCCTCTGACCGCCTGACAACGCCTTCGGCTTTCTGTCGAGCAGATGTCCGATGTCAAGAATGTCAGCCGCTTCGCGAACACGCTTGTCAATCTCTGCCTTCGAGAACTTGCGAAGTTTCAATCCGAACGCCATGTTCTGATATACCGTCATGTGAGGGTACAGAGCATAGTTCTGGAACACCATCGCGATGTCCCGGTCTTTCGGTGCAACGTCGTTGACTCGGCGATCGCCGATAAACAGGTCGCCTGTCGTAATATCCTCGAGGCCTGCAATCATACGCAGGGTTGTCGTCTTACCGCAGCCGGATGGGCCGACAAACACGACAAATTCCTTATCTTGAACATCAAGATTGAAGTCCTTTACCGCAACCACATCACCTGTGTACTTTTTCCAAATGCTGTTCAATTGAACTCTTGCCATGGAAAATCTGCCTCCTTATAAACACATCTACTCATCTTTAAACCGTTCCTCTTTGTAGATGTGAACTCGCCGACGTTGTGTCCTTTGCCGTTACGATCACTCTTAGTGAATGACCTCAGTATACTCTGCACGCCCAAAATCGAACGAGATGCAATGTGCAACGTTTTTGCACAGTCCCGTTGGGCACATCGCACGGCTTCGGCCAGAGACATCGCACACCTCGAGTCCGACACACCCACGGTGGCTTGAGTCCGAGACAACGCGTTGCTTGAGTCCCGAGCGACTTCGATGTGATCTAGGTTCTGGCAGACTCCACAGACGAGCCTGGGAGTGCATCTCGCCGCCTGCGAAGTAACACCTGTGAAACCCAGAGAATCAGCGCATCGTCAAACTGCCGAATATCGTAGCCCGTCTGCGTGCGGATCCGTTCAATTCGGTTCATCAATGTGTTTCGATGGAGATACAGCAGGCGAGACGCCTCACTGATATTGAGGTTTGCAGCGAGAACCCCCTGCAGGGTCTCCGACAAGTCGGTGGACAAAAAGATGTCTCCCTCTGCCTCCTTGCTGACCATGAGAAGGAACGGATCAATCTGGCTGCTCTGCAGACTGGACAGTAGGTACGCAATCGGCTGCTGGCCCCATATGTAAATCGCGTGTCCAGGAGCGAACCAGGTGCGCTCGCGCCATGCCTCGACAAGAGAGTGCAGACCAAGTGCCCAATCCCGGACGTCTGGAAACTGAGATCCAACCGTCGCCTTCACCGCTACCATAGCGTCCGACTCGAGCGAATCGAGCAGCGGCCGAAGCATTCGTGCAACACCTGCCTGTGTCCTCCGAGGACCGGAACCACCGTCCTCAGTAACGAGGTCTTCGTCATGTTCATTGAAGTCCCAGTCCTGATCTGCCGATTCATCGTCGTTGCTGGTTCGCAAAAATACCAATGCAGCTTGAAGCGCACTTGGGTGCTCCGTCCAACCGACAAACACAACCTGTGCAGATGCCTCCAGGACCTGTTCGACCAAAGTTCGAAACTCATCGATGTCTGTTGGGGTTCGCGAAAACTCCAGCCATGCGAAGGAACCCGGGGTAGTTAACTCCCGGGTTGTCAGACGCAAACCCAACCGCTGTTCCTTCGTATCGAACTTCCAACTATCTAACAGTGCACGATGGACCAACTCAGTAAAATGCTGCGTGACCACTTGACGCCAAGATAACTGTCGAGCGCTTGCAGCACTGGCATTCTGAAGCGCAATGCTCAAGGCTCGCCGCCAAGCTGCATTCTCAAGTGATCCGCTCCAGGCCGCATGCGACCAAGAGTCGAGTTGAATGCACCACAGCCCATCTTTCATCCACCACTCTCCAACGTGACGAACGGCGGGGTGTCGCTCCTGAACGAGATCATACGTTTGTTCGAGTGCTTCCGAAAACGACTCGAGCGTGTCAGCCCACCACATTCCTGCCGTGGTCATGCACCTGTCCTCCGTTTAAGCACCACTTCTTCCTCATCTTGCCCATCAGCCTGGTCGAGCGCATCAGTCCGGCCATGCCCATCAGCCTGGTCAAGCGCCGCCTGATGCGTTGCAGCTTGCGTGCGATCGGCGAGAGGATGCCGGGTGGCAATCACGGCCGGACGATACTCCCCTTTTGCCCGCGCTTTATCCCGCTCCAGGATGGGACGGAGGAACGTGCCCGTGTAGGATGCCTCGACTTGAGTCACCTGTTCAGGGGTACCTGTGGCAATGATGGTGCCGCCGCCCTCGCCGCCTTCCGGCCCGAGGTCAATCAAGTAGTCTGCAGTTTTAATCACATCGAGGTTGTGCTCAATGACCAGTACCGTGTCCCCTGCCTCGACCAGTCTGTGCAAAACGGTCAACAGGCGCTCGATGTCGGCCACGTGAAGACCAGTGGTTGGCTCGTCAAGGATGTACAGTGTTCGTCCCGTACTGCGCCGGTGGAGTTCGGATGCCAGCTTGATGCGCTGCGCCTCACCGCCGGACAACGTCGTCGCAGGCTGTCCGACATGCATATAGCCCAGGCCGACATCGACCAGAGTCTGCAGTTTCCGTGCGATTCGCGGGATGTTCTCGAAGAACTCCAGTGCATCTTCAATCGTCATGTCGAGTACTTCAGAAATACTCTTACCCTTATACTTCACTTCGAGTGTCTCGCGGTTGTACCGCTTCCCTTTACATACTTCGCAGGGAACGTACACATCCGGCAGGAAGTGCATCTCAATCTTGATGATCCCGTCGCCTTTGCAGGCCTCACAGCGACCCCCGCGAACGTTGAAGCTGAAGCGGCCTTTCTTATAACCGCGCATCTTGGCTTCGTTGGTCGTTGCAAACAAGTCCCGAATATCATCAAACACCCCTGTGTAGGTTGCCGGGTTACTGCGAGGTGTCCGGCCGATTGGCGACTGGTCGATGTCGATCACCTTATCCAACTGATCGAGTCCTTCTATACCTGCACACGCTCCGGGCCTGGTCCTTGCACCGTTCAGATCCCTCGCCAACGTTTTGTATACGATCTCGTTGACCAGTGTCGACTTGCCCGATCCGCTCACGCCCGTAACACAGGTAAAGACACCGATTGGGATATCGACATTCACGTTCTTCAGGTTGTTTTCCTTTGCCTTTTTCACGCGCAGCTTCCGGCCGTCTGGCTTGCGGCGTTTTTCCGGAACCGGGATAAAACGTTTCCCTACCAGATACTGCCCCGTCAACGACGCATCATCCGCCATAATCTCCTCCGGCGACCCTTGACTGACCACGGAACCGCCATGCACGCCCGCACCAGGCCCCATGTCGATGATATGGTCTGCTGCAAGCATGGTGTCCTCATCATGCTCCACAACAATCAAGGTGTTCCCGAGGTCGCGCATGTTTTCCAACGTCCGAATCAGACGCTCATTGTCGCGCTGATGGAGCCCAATCGACGGTTCGTCGAGGATGTACAGGACGCCCATCAAGCTGGAGCCCAGCTGTGTTGCCAACCGAATCCGCTGTGCTTCACCGCCGGACAGGGTGCCAGCAGACCTGGATAATGTCAAATAATCAAGTCCGACATCCCGCAGGAAACCAAGACGCGCCTCAATCTCACGCAAAATCAAGCGAGCAATGGCAGTCTCCTTCTCGGTCAGGTCCAAGCCTTCAAAGTGCGGTAAGGCGTCCCGAACAGCGAGACCGGTCAACTCTGAGATGTTCTTCTCGCCTACCTTTACCGCCAGACTCTCTGGCCGCAAGCGACGACCTTTACAGGCTGGGCACGGCTTCGAGCTCATGTATTCTTCAATGAACTCACGAGTCCAGTCAGAAGCAGTTTCCTTGTAGCGGCGCTGCAGGTTTGTAATGACGCCTTCAAACGGCAACTCAGCGACCTTCGTCTGGCCCCAATCGTTCTCAAACGCAAACTTAATCTTGTCGTTCGTGCCATGCAGGATTTTCTCCATGAGCGGCTTCGGGATCTCCGATATTGGGACGTCTGTCGACACGCCAAGCGCCTTGCATGCTGCGGCAAGCAACTGTGGATAGTAGGTCGAGGAGGATCCCACCCAGGGCACAATCGCTCCTTCGTCAATGCTCTTTGACCAGTCCGGAATCACCAGGTCCTCGTCCACTTCCATGTGCACACCGAGCCCGCTGCAGGCCTCACAAGCGCCAAACGGACTGTTAAACGAAAACATCCGAGGAGCCAACTCTCCGACACTGAAACCGCAGTTCGGACATGCAAAGTTCTGGCTGAACAACAGCTCGTCCTGCCCGATGACATCAATGACCACGAGACCGCCTGACAACCCGAGTGCGGTCTCCAGTGAATCCGCTAACCGGCCGGCGATGTCGTCCCGGATGACAATCCGGTCCACGACGACCTCAATCGTATGTTTTTTGTTCTTTTCAAGCGAAATCGGATCGGAGACTTCCCGCACCTCACCGTCTACACGGACACGAACGTAGCCGCTCTTTTTCATGTCCTCAAAGACGTTTTTGTGCTCGCCCTTGCGCCCGCGAACAAGCGGAGCCAGCACTTGCAGCCGGGTGCTCTCCGGGTACTCTAAAATCCGGTCCACCATCTGTTCCACCGTCTGTGAGCTGATGGGGATATGGCAGTTCGGGCAATGCGGATGCCCAATCCGCGCATACAGCAGTCGCAAGTAATCGTAGATCTCGGTCACGGTACCGACCGTTGAACGCGGATTGCGAGAGGTTGTCTTCTGATCGATTGAGATGGCGGGCGACAGCCCGTCAATAGAGTCCACATCCGGTTTGTCCATCTGTCCGAGAAACTGACGCGCGTAGGCAGACAGTGATTCTACATAGCGGCGTTGTCCCTCTGCGTAAATCGTGTCAAAAGCCAGGGACGACTTGCCCGATCCGCTGAGCCCTGTCAACACAACGAACTTGTCACGCGGAATGACCACATCGACATTCTTCAGGTTGTGCGCACGTGCGCCCTTGACCACAATTCGGTCATGTGCCACTTGATTCCCACCTTTTCACCGTACTTGCTGAGATTATCAGTTTTACGAAGCGATAGACGCGGCCGTTGCCTTGGCAAAGATGCCTTAGGAGGCACTCAGTTCGACAATCATATCGCGCAGTTCGGCAGCCCGCTCGAACTGCAACTCTTTGGCTGCGTTCTTCATCTCCTGTTGCAGCTTGGCAATCAAATCTTTCTTTTCCTTCGCGGACAATGCAGCAGCCCGCTGTGCAACGCTCATATAGTCCGCTTGCGATTCCGCGGCCTTTGTCGCTTCAATCACATCGCGAACCGCCTTCTGAATCGTTGCCGGCGTGATTCCGTGCTCTTCATTAAACGCCATCTGAATCTGCCGGCGGCGCATTGTCTCGTCGATAGCCACCCGCATTGAATCGGTCACCTTATCGGCATACATAATGACCTTGCCGTTTGCGTTTCTGGCTGCGCGGCCAATCGTCTGAATCAAGGACCGTTCAGCGCGCAAGAACCCTTCCTTGTCGGCATCGAGAATGGCGACAAGGGATACTTCCGGCAGGTCGAGACCTTCTCTCAAGAGGTTAATGCCGACGAGCACATCAAACGCACCCAGCCGCAGATCACGAAGAATAACCATGCGTTCCATCGTCTTGATATCTGAGTGCATATACCGCACTTTAATGCCGAGTTCTTTAAAGTAATCCGTGAGGTCTTCCGCCATCTTCTTCGTCAATGTGGTGACAAGCACGCGCTCGCCCTTCTTCGTCCGATCGTGAATCTCTCCAACGAGATCGTCAATCTGACCTTTAATAGGACGGACAAACACCTCTGGATCGAGGAGGCCAGTCGGACGAATAATCTGCTGTACCTGCGCCTGTTGATGCTCAAGTTCATACGGCCCGGGCGTCGCAGACACATACAAAGCTTGGCCAAGTTTGCCCTCAAACTCGTCAAACGTAAGCGGCCGGTTGTCTGCAGCAGATGGAAGACGGAAACCATGCTCCACCAAGGTCAGCTTTCGCGTCCGGTCACCGCCGTACATGCCGCGGACCTGAGGCAAAGTGACATGGGACTCGTCGATGATGGTCAGGAAGTCTTCCGGGAAGTAGTCGAGCAAGGTAAACGGCGGCTCGCCTGCTTCGCGTCCTTCCATGTGTCTCGAGTAATTCTCGATGCCGGAACAAAAACCAATCTCTTTCATCATCTCAATGTCGTAGTTGGTCCGTTGCTCCAGCCGCTGTGCCTCGAGCAGCTTATTGTTGTCGCGCAGCTCCGCCAATCGTTCCTTCAGTTCATCCTGAATGCGAGAAATCGCTGCTTCAAGACGCGGACGCGAGGTGACAAAGTGAGATGCCGGATAGATGCCAACGTGATCGCGCGTGCCAAGCACTTCGCCTGTCAGGACATCAATCTCAGTAATGCGGTCGATCTCGTCGCCAAACAACTCCACGCGAATCGCCTGTTCCCCGCGCGAAGCCGGGAAGATCTCAACGACATCCCCGCGAACGCGAAAGGTGCCTCGTGTGAAGTTGATGTCGTTGCGTTCATACTGCATATCAACGAGGCGCCGGAGAATGTCATCACGCCGTCTTACCATGCCGGGCCTTAAGGACAGGACATGATCGCGGTACTCTTCCGGATTGCCTAAGCCATAAATCGCAGACACACTGGCGACGACCAGGACGTCATTGCGCTCCAGTAAAGACGCCGTTGCCGAGTGTCGCAGTTTGTCGATTTCATCGTTGATCTTTGCATCTTTTTCGATATAGGTATCCGTCGACGGGATATACGCCTCCGGTTGGTAGTAGTCGTAGTAGCTGACAAAATACTCGACAGCGTTGTTCGGGAAAAACTCCTTAAACTCAGCTGCCAACTGTGCTGCGAGGGTCTTGTTGTGGGCAATGACGAGTGTGGGGCGGTTTAATTTAGCGACGACATTCGCCATCGTAAACGTCTTCCCTGAGCCTGTTACGCCGAGCAAGGTCTGGTGTTTCAGGCCACGATTGACGCCGTCGACCAACTGTTCAATTGCCTCTGGCTGATCCCCTTGAGGCTTGTATTCGGACACCAGTTCAAACCGTCCGTCCTTTGCCGACAACGGAATCCCTCCAATCTCCTGCTTGTGAAAAAAAGTCACTTCTTTATGTTACCACGAAACGCAAAAAGGGAACAAATGTTCCCTTAAATTGGCGCCAGATCTTTTGTATTCATATTCCGGACTCAAACGCCATGAATTCTTGGAAGCTAGGATCCGTTTGAATCAATCCGGTTCTTTTGAATCAATCCGGTTCTTTCGTGGACGCAGCCTCGCTTCTCGTTACTCGATGCGCTTCAAGCGCTGCCGCCATGCCCGAGTAGCCGGACTTTGATTTCGCTTCTGGAGAGGATACGCCTTCAGAGTCCCTAGAAATTGCTCCACTTGGTTTGGACTGCTCCGTCTTAGGATCCCGCAGCGCAGACTGCCATCCACGTGAATCGCCCACTGTTCCTCTCTCCATAGACAAATCATTTGATCGCGAGACCCTATCGCTCGTGTGGGAGACAAAGTCACTCGATGCACTCTGCAACGGTTGACCGCCCCCTGAACTGCTTGTCCCCGAAACCCCACCGCTCACCGTCGTTGTTGGACTAACAGGACTGACGGTTGACACCCCAGTACTCATTGCGACACTGGATGTCGATAAGCGGGCATACAAGCTTTGCAAAAGGCCGCTGCCGCCAACCTTAACAAATCGAGCACTCTGACCATCGGGCGCAAAGATCAGGCCTAGTTGCGTCCGTTCACCCTCGTAGACCGTATGATTGACAAAACGAAGTTCTCCGCGTCCATCCACAACTTCAAGTTTCGCGTAGGCTGGGTTCTGATTTAGGGCGAAATGTAAATCGTACTGAGAATGTACTGGGACACTGTTGACGCGTGTAATCGTATCTCCAGGCTGCACGCCAAGACGCGCAGCCCACGAATCCGGAAGCACTGCAAGCACCATGACGCCTTCGTCGGCAGGGGCAAACAACGGATCAGCCAAGGATTGACGGTGATCCAGCCACCACCTGGACCCCTCTCTCACCAGGATGACCAGCCACGGCGTCCAAGCGGCGTACGCTGTACCTGCGTGCGTGCCGAGATACGCGCCTGCGGCTGCAATCAGCGCCGACACAATGTCCATTGAGGCCGTCTGGCGAATCGCTACGCGCGGACGAAGATTGTCAAACAGTCCGCTGAACCCCGCCAAGACAGGGACACCGAGCAGACCGAAGGACGCTAGTGAACTGGACCACAAGAGGTGTATAGAGGTGTGTGCAAAACCTGGAGTCGGTAAGAGTGTCCCAGTCGTAGGAATCACGAGCGGCACCATGAATGCGAGTTGCACCCAAAGCGCGCCGATCCCGCGTCCACGTCTGCTCACAGATACAACAGGTGACGCGGCGCGCTTTCGGACTGCGAGCACCAAAACTGCCTCAGCAATCAAGACGCCGCTGAGCACCGCGGACCATCCTACTGCATGAAATGAACGCAGATGGTTGAATACGGCACTAAGGACTCCCGTGCCATGATGCGGCGCCCATCGTCTTGCGATTTCTGAAACGAGTGCCAGTATTGCTACCCCGTAGACTGGGGACAGAAATCGGACTTGAATTGCTGCCAATACGAGTCCGAGGATGGTGATGGCCACAACCTCCCACAGACCCACTGTTGTCCCACTCGCAATCAGGACGGCGGAAAGGACAAGACCAGCGATCAGCCCCTGAGCGCCACGAATAATCGTCAGGCGCAGCGGCCGGGTGGCCCGGATGCCAAAGAATTTGCGCTCAAACATTGAGGTTCGGCGCAGATCCCAAAAGGCGAGGAGAAACCCAAGATATAAAAGCGGGTTCAGGAAGATGTCACGTAGAACATACAAGCCGGAAAGGACTGCGTCGTGCACGTTCATTTTTTGCCGTTCACCTGTCCTTTCCCACAGCTTGATTGATTACCGATAAAATATTTATCGATGGAATATTGATGGAAACACTTGACGGAATCTCACGACAGCACAGACTGTAATTCGACATGCTCGAATGGTGTCCTGCTTGGGGGTCACTGGGATGACTCAAGTGTTTTCGCCAGTGCTTCCGCTTTTTTCAACTGCGTATCGGAATTTGCCAGTAAACTCTGGAACCGCGTGTCAATTGCAGCTGCTGTCTTTGCGTCAACGATACCCGTGATAGGCAATCCTGCAGACTTCTGTATGTCCATCACCGCTTGTTTCGTGCTGGCATCAAAATACCCGTCCGTACGGTCAACAGGATACTTGAGAGCCTGGAGTGTTTGCTGAAGGTACGCCACGGTCTTTGTATTCTGGTTTTCCTCCAGCGGAAGTTTCTGACTGGAGATGGACGGCAAAGAAACGTATGACGGCAAGTTCACTGGATAAGTCGGGGTCAAACCTTTCTTATTGATCCAACTTCCGTTCGGTGTCAACCACTTGGCAACCGTGTACTTCAGTGTGCTCCCGTCGGAATAGCCTTGTGTTTCCTGAACCGTCCCTTTCCCAAACGACCTTGTACCGACGAGCGGTACCCCATCATCTTCATTCAAGGCAGCCGATAGAATCTCTGCAGCACTCGCAGTGTTTTCATCCATTAAAACAACAACGGGTATGTTGTTGCCCGGACCTTTCGAAGTCAGCTTATCAATCTGTTGATTCCGATTCTGCGTCTGGACAATCAGCTTGCCCTTCGGAATAAAGTCGCTCGCTATATCAACGGCGACATTGAGATATCCGCCGGGATTCCCACGCAAATCGAGAATCAGTGCTTTGGCACCTTGCTTTTGCAAGTCAGCCAGCCCCTGATTCACTTCGGTGGCCGTATTTTGGGCAACAACAGAAATCTGCATATAACCCACTTTTCCAGACAGCATCCGTGTCGTTACAGATGGTTGTGTGATGCGTGCGCGCTTCATCGTAAACTGCAACACATGACCAGGGTCCGACGGACGGTTCACCCCAATCGTGACGGACGACCCCTCTGGCCCCATCACTAAATTGCTCACCGACTGCAGAGCCATTCCTTTTACACTTTTCCCATTCACCTGAACCATCACATCGTGAGGTTTGAGTCCAGCCGTTTTCGCCGGCGAATTCGGCATCACAGATTGGATCTCGATCCCGTTTTGGGTCTGCTCAATCTCTACGCCGATTCCGACGAAAGAGCCCGAAAGCATTTGGGTGAACTGACTGGCGGCAACCGGCGGGAAGTAGTCTGTAAATGGATCGCCGATCGAATTGGTCATCCCGGCTACTGCGCCATTGAGCAGTTTGGTGTCTGATTCGTGCTCAAAATACTTGGTATGCAAGATTTCATATGCAGAGAAAAACTTCTGAAATGCAGGAGATCCCGTCCCTGGCACGAGACTCACGTCAGCAATCTTCAGCCCGAGCAGAGTCCCGCCTGCTCCGATGACAAGTCCAAGCACCAGTGTTCCGGCCATCGCGCGAAAAGAGGCGCCTCGTTTCATATGCAAGACTCCTCCCTTTTATTTCCCACTATGCACGGATTCGCGCAATGAATCAAGTTCTCATACGATTCCTCCCTGATGAAAAAGACGCACCACATCGTATGGTGCGTCCAGTCTGTTGCGTCCCTGTTTCATTGTCTCGAGAGTTGGTTATACGGCGCTAGACTTTGAGAAACTTTCGAACGGACATGATGCCGCCCCAGATACCAATAAACAGTCCGAGGCCGAACAAGACCAGTGCTAGTTTTGAACCAATCGAACCAATCGGCATCAGCGGAAACGCGATCGACATGAAGGCACCGCCGACCTTTGTGTAAGCCGCTCGATACGCGAAGAAGATGGCGGCGAATGGAATAGCCGCGCCAATCGCGCCAATCAGTATCCCTTCCGTCAGGAACGGCCAACGAATGAACCAATTGGTAGCACCGACGAGACGCATAATCTCAATTTCCCGACGCCGGGAGAAAATCGTTATCTTAATGGTATTTGAGATGAGAAACATCGCTGTGATGACGAGTCCAATCACAAATGCCAGGCCAATGTTCCGAACGACATCCAGAAAGCGGAAGAGTTTGTTTGCGATATCGCTGCCGTCCTGAACCTTATCCACTTGCGGCAGTTTCGCGATGGATTCACCGAGCGCAACCGTCTTCCTTGGGTCAACAGCCTTGACAATCAATTTATCCGGCAAAGTATTGTTCGCCGAGAGCCCTGATAACACGTCGTTGTACTGCGATCCGATAGACTTTTGCAGGTCCTTAAATTCCTGCTGTTTCGACACAAACTGCACAGATTTAACACCAGGCATCGCTTCGATTTCGGCAATCGTCTGCTTCTCCTGAGACGGTGTCGCCGTCATCTTGTAGAACACATTCACTTGGAGTTGACCCGTAATGTAATTGGACATCTGCTGCGCGTTCATGGCAATAACCAGTGTCACACCAAGAATCAAAAGCGTGATCCCGACCGCACTCAGTGACGCAAAAGTCATCCAACCGTTTCGGATGAGGTTTTTGAAGCCTTCACGAAAATGCCGGAGAATTCTAATCCTCATATCCGTACGTCCCTTTCACTTCATCCCGAACAATTTGACCGTGTTCAATGGCAATGACGCGTTTTCTCATTGTGTTTACAATATCCTTGTTGTGCGTCGCCATGACAATTGTCGTTCCGCGGTCATTGATGCGCTGGAACAACTTCATAATGCCCCAAGAGGTTTCTGGATCAAGATTTCCGGTTGGTTCGTCGGCAATAATGACTGTTGGGTTGTTCACTAAAGCACGCGCAACCGCGATCCGTTGTTGTTCACCGCCGGACAATCGCGATGGCAATACGTCTGTTTTGTGAGATAGACCCACCCATTCGAGAACCTCTTTGACACGCCTTTTGATGTGTCGCTGCGAAATCCCGATAACCTCTTGCGCAAATGCAATATTTTCCGCAGCCGTCAGGTTTGGCAGGAGTTTAAAGTCCTGGAAGACGACGCCGATGCTGCGCCGTAACAAGGGCACCTTGCGATTCTTCAGACGTTCAATATTAAATCCATTAATGAAGATGTGTCCTTTCGTCGGTCTCTCTTCGCGGTACATCAATTTGATAAATGTTGACTTTCCTGCACCGCTCGGTCCAACAACGTACACGAATTCGGATTTCCCAATGTTCACAGAGATACCATTCAGCGCTCTGGTACCAGTCGGATATTCCTTCCACACATCTTGCATCTCAATCACTTGCGGCACTCCTCACTCATCGACGAAACACAAAAAACGTCGAATCTTGTCTTGCGACACTTTCGACGTGGCTGGCCGAAATCCTGTCTAAAGTTTTGAAATACCACATTTTATATAAGGATGCCAATGGGCAGCGAGACGCGGGTCCTTGCCCTTCGCGACTGACCTTGGACGGCCTGTTGTCGAAACGCGAGCGGCCGTCGGTGCTTAGCACGCCGCCGCGCCCGGCCGATTATCGAAGCTCGGCGTGTCCACCACGAATCGCCCATAAGACAGCCTGAGTCCGGTCAGTCATGCCAAGCTTTTCAAACAATTGCGACCAAGCGTTTCGAACGGTTTTCTCGGCAAGTCCGAGAATCTGTCCAATCTGGACATTACTGAGCCCGTCCGCTGCAAGCTGAAGGAGCATGCGATCGCGTTCCGTTAACTCAAACTCAATCCACTCCGTATCGGTTTGATAACGGGGTCTACGGATCTCAGCGAGTACAATCGGAGTGACGTGACTCTGCAGATACGAACGGCCGACCGAAATCTCACGGATAGCTCGCGTAACAACCTCCGGAGTTGCAGTGTGAAACAGATATGCATGGGCCCCGAGGCGCATGGCTCGTACGACTACAGATTCGTTTGCGAGCATAGGTAGAAACACCAGGACTCGGAGTTCTGGAAAGTCTTTACGTAAATTAACCAACCATTGCTGCTGATCGTTATCATCCGGATGATAGTCAAGGACCAGAAGCGGTTTACGTCCGCCTGCGCGACCACCGATCCTCTCTATGAGCAAGCGTTGACGAAGTTGCATGGATTCCGTCATCTCGCCCGCATAGGCACAGTCTTCGATACCAGAAAGAACTTGTTCCAGGCCTAGTCGCAACAGTGGTTGGGTAAACATCGAATACACGACAATCCCCACGTGCCCGAAAACTCCCTTCTCCCGACCTTTTAACTCCCAGTCTTGTCCCAACTTTCACATGATTCGGAGACAAAAACCCCTTTTCGGGGGTTGTTTGAAGGAGTTTTCTTTACAAACAGATTGGCTCAAACGGCAGATGCGACGGAATTAATCCGCAGAAAGTCTCCCCAGTCACCAGGAGCAGCCATGAGGTACTGCTCCCGGCACAGGTCATCAGTTCTTGTTCATACCACCTGGGCCCGAAGGTCCTGCATTCGGTCCACCTTGGCCGGGCATTTTGGGATTGATCCCTGGTGTCTCAATGATAATCCCTTCGGCTGTGCCTGCAGCGTCCGACTTCTGAAATGAAGTCTTCAGCCCACCCAAAGCCGACAAGACGCCAACCGCTTCCGTCGGCACAAACAGCGTTGTCGCCTGTCCCTGTGCAATGCCCTGCAGGGCTTCAAAGGATTGATAGGTGAGGACCTGCTGATCGAGCTTTGCCTCTCGAAGCATTTCAATTCTTGCTTTTTCAGCTTCGGCAACCAATCGAATCGCCCTGGACCGGCCTTCTGCCTCGAGTTGCTGCGCCTGCCGCAAGCCCTCTGCCTGCTGGATCTTGGCCTCTTTCATCCCCTCAGCTTCAAGGATTGCACTCTGCTTTTCGCCTTCTGCTTTCAAAATGGCCGCTTGCCGCAAGCCCTCTGCCTGGAGAATGGATGCGCGTTTCTCCCGTTCAGCCTTCATCTGCTTCTCCATGGCATCCTGTATCTCTTTCGGTGGCTTGATATCGACGACTTCCACACGGTCGATTCTGACACCCCAGGACTCTGTCACCTCATCGAGTGCAGTACGGAGTGCCATGCTGATTTTGTCACGACCGGACAGCGTTTCATCGAGCTCCATGTGACCCACAACTTGGCGTATATTCGCCGCAGTGATGTTTTGAATACCTTGAACGACATTCGCAATGTTGTAAGTCGCCATTTTGGGTTCCACCACTGTATAGAAAAAAACCGTGTCGATCTGAATTTGTACATTGTCCTTCGTGATCACCATCTGCGGCGGTACAACCACCTGCTGCGTTCGCAAGTCGAGCAACCTGGCAACGCGATCGATAAAGGGAATGATCAAGTTCACACCTGCACTGAGCGTCGCCTGATATTTGCCCAGCCGTTCAACGATGGCAACACGTTGCTGCGGGATGATTCGAATACCGCGCAAGACGACTAGGATAACCAAGATAACCAGTACAATGACCACAATTGTTGCTACCATCCTCAATCACCGTCCCTCTCGAATCGGTTCTACTGTTAACACAGTGGCACTTGCAGCTCGCACCATAACGGGTTGGCCCGGCTTTAATTCCGAATTCGATCTGGCACTCCACAAGTCCCCCTGAACGCGCACTGTCGCAAAAGCCCCAGGCTCTGCAGCAGTGACGACAACTCCCGTCTTACCAATCATCGTGTCAGAGCGGTCGGGGTACGACTTCTGTTGTTTCCACTTTCGTGCGAGTGGACGGGTTGCGACAAAAAGCGCCACGCCAAGAACAGCGAAGACCAGCAGTTGTATCCACACATCGTGCACACCAGTAGACAACAGTGCGGTTACAAATGCGGCAATCGCAAACCACAGTAGTACAAACGTGAAAGACGAAACCTCTACAATCCCAATGACAAAAGCAATAATCAACCAAGCCCACCATGCCATGATTTCCACCTGCCTCCTTGGCAAACGCCGCTTGGAACAACAAGTGAATTGACGCTCAAGCAAAGAATCCGCTAGAACAGAGCTCCAACTTAACTACGCCGTTATTGTCTCATACCGACGTTGCATTTAATACCATTTCCAGCTAGCTTTCGCCTTTTACAAGGTAAATGACTCTTTTGTCATAGTCCACTGTTCAAGGCGTTTGCGGTCCACCCGGTCCGCAACGCCGCACAGGTCTTCGACGGCCAAGACACCCGGCCGCTCAAACGTGACCGCAGGTTCAATAATATCCTCATCAAAGTAGCGCGCACTCGGTGCTGTATCTCCAGGAAGGGTGAAGCCAGGTAACGCAGTAATCGCGATGTTGTGCAGCCGACCGATACCTGTCTCAAGCATCCCGCCGCACCATAGAGGGATCGACTCCCGGACACAAATATCATGAATAGCAATAGCCTGTGCAAAGCCTCCAACTCGTCCGAGTTTCAGGTTAATAATACGGCATGCACCAAGTTGAGCAGCTTTTCTCGCATCCGAAGGTCTGTGAATGCTCTCGTCAAGACAGATCGGAGTGACAAGCTTATCCTGAAGCGTAGCGTGATCGACAATATCATCATATCCAAGGGGTTGTTCGATCATCATCAAGTTGTATGCATCGAGGCGCTTCAGATGATCGATGTCGGCCAGCGTATAAGCACTATTGGCATCGGCCATCAGCGGGATATCACCAAATTCATCACGAATGGCTGCAATCACGTCAACGTCCCAGCCCGGCTTGATTTTGACCTTGATGCGCTGAAAACCATTCTTTAAGTACCCGTCGATCTTGCTCAACAATGCGTTGATGTCGGGTTGAATACCAACACTAATTCCGACGGGGATCTCCGACTTCACGCCGCCAAGCAGTTTGTGCAAAGGTTGTTGCGTCTCATTTGACCAGGCGTCCCAGACGGCCATTTCCAATGCAGCCTTCGCCATTTGGTGTCCTCGAATCGACGCAAACCGTCGCCAGAACGTCGACACATCTTGCAAAGAGTCTGCCTGCCAGCCCTTCGCCATGGGTATAATAAAGTCTCGTAATACGTGCCATGCTGTTTCATTTGTCTCTGAACTGTAGAGCGGCTCCGTACTCGTGACGCACTCCGCAAAACCGATTGCGCCTGCCTCTGTCTCGACCTCTACGATAATGACATCCTTGTTTTCCTCTCTTCCAAAAGAGGTTTCAAACGGCTCTCTCATCTTGGACTCGAGTCTGTGCAAGGTTACCTTTCGGATTTTCATGGTTATAGGGCCTCCCTTCGGTTTTCAAGATAGAGGTACAGATCAAGAGCGGGCCAAGAACAGTTCACTTGGCCCAAATATACTCACCATAGCCTTTGGTTCTGCGAAACTGGACCGGTGTGTAACCAGACTTAAACAATGACAAGGCAGCATCTCGGAATACTTCTCGCCAGAGGCCTCGGGTCTCTCTTCTGGCAGGGAGCTCGAGTGGAATACGGGTGTGAAAGACCTCGTCTCCACAAGCCCCTGGATCCCATTTGTGCCCGAGCAGCATATGTCCTGTTCCGGCAACCCGAGCAGGCGTCTGATGGATATGTACCAGTGGTTCGTCATCGGAACCCACTGCAAGGATCGTGTGCTGACGCGTTTCTAGTAAGTCCTGCTGATCTGATAACCCATATTGTTCCGCGAACCCACGGTGCTCCATGATGCCCTCTTGGTCTGACTTAATCCCTTGTATCGTCTGACCCACATTGACATCCCACAGAGCAATGAAACGGTCTGTTTCAATCCCCTGGTTCACTAGGTCCTTTTCATCTGCACCGTACGCGTTGACCTTGTACTCGACCACGTTCGCACCCAACTTGTTCAAGTTAAAGTGGGCATTACGGGATACGAGCGGGTCAAACGTCCACGCGATACTCCGATACCCCAACTCGGTGGCTGCAGTTCTTTGGTACAGCTTCAGAGCTGATCCGATGCCTTGGTGCAGGTATTCAGGCAAGACCGCAGTTTCGTGGGACCACAACACCCACTCTCCTCGATACAAGGCGGGAAAGCTGAAGAGAAATCCGACCGGCTCACTGCCTGCATACGCCAGCAGTACGACGCCACCGTAATTTGCATGCACAGACATCTGGGGGGTTGAGCATGCAGCATCGCTGCCCCAGACGGTTGCTGCAATGGCGCGCGCTGTATCGCAGTCTGCTAAGGAGGTTACCCTCCGGATGTCAACCGTCATTCTGCTCCCCCTCGGTTTTACGTGTTGTTCAGCGCTGACAAGTTCTAGTCTCGCACCAACTCAACATCCACACTGATCTTGCCAACAATCTCCTGCCGGGTGTTCATAATCACAGGTTCTTCGTACCGACCGAGCAGTGTACGCTCTTTCTGAGTAAGCGCATTCAGCTCCAGAAGTGTCTTAATCACGAGCGATGGGATGCCGCGAGCGTTACCGTCCTTGACTTTGGCTGCAATGGCGTAGTGGTTCGCTGTATCGATCGCGATGATGAATCCCTCTGCACCGCCCTTGGCTACAATACGGCCGGAAGTCGCCCGCATGAGGTCTGTGTCAAATCTGTCTGTACCTCCGACAAGCTCTGGATAAGCACCCATCGCCTTCACGATGCGCGTCATCGCTGGACCGTGGCTTGTATTTTTCGGATCACTGTACTTTGCCATCGCAAGCGCCCAGTTAAACACCGGAATGGCAAAGCAAGGTACACCGCAACCGTCGGTACCAATCACAATATCCTCCGCAGGGACTTCAGACAGCTCTGCGAGCACCTTAACGATCTCCTGTTGCAACGGGTGCTCAGGCAAATGATACGTGTTCGGATCAGTCCCGGTATGCCTGGTGTAGGTCAACATACCAGAGTGCTTACCTGAACAGTTGCTGTATAGTGAAGTAGGTTTTTGTCCAGCAAGAATTAAGCGATCATAGGTCTCCATGCTATGCGGGATATGCCCTCCGCACTTCAAGTAAGACTCGTCCAAGCCGATCCGTTTTAAAACATTTGCCACCCTGTCGGTGTGTTGCAGTTCGCTGCTGTGAGAAGCACAGAACAGTGCCAAGTCCGCCTCGTCAAACCCAAATGCGTCTAAAGCCCCCGACTCGACAACTGGAATTGCCTGTATCGGTTTTGCAGAACTCCGTGCAAAAGTAACTAGCTCCGTATCCCCATAATGGGCAATCTGTTTGCCCTCCGCACTGACAACGGAGATCACAGCATCATGCTGACTTTCTACAATACCGCCGCGGGTAACCGTGATGACTGGTGCAGTCTGAACCTGAACTTGAGACATCTGTTAGGACCTCCATTTGGAACAGCTATGTATCTAATCATAATCTAACTTTCGGTATTTCACGACAACGGTTTCAAGGATCTTCCCGATTATCGCCTTGTTATCCTCCTTATTTTTCTCCAGCCGCCCTGCTCTCACAGGAACAGGAAAGTCCCTTCGGGTTCAATGTACCACGAGAGGCGGCAGGCGACAGGCGGCAGGCGAGAGGCGAGAGGTAACGAACGATCCCTCCTCTGTTACAGCAACAGCGAACAAAGTTGCCGCATCGCCTAGGTGGGAACGAACAAAACTTCCTCTATTGCTCCATTCTCACATGGCCACTGGCATTTAGCGCACAGGACTTCCCTTGTTGCCTCGGTTCCCCCTAGTTTTGAGGGGGCCGAACCCCTACAAGGGAAGTCCTGTTCGTCTTTTCGCCCCGTTTCGCCGATAATCAGCCATCAACGAACATTCTTTCCCTTATCTCCCCATCCTAAGGACCCCCCTGCAACGCCACTTACCTTACACGTGCAGCGGGCAGGCCACAGGCCTGCCTTCCACATCCTCTTTTGCTTCTGCTTTTATGCTTCTGCCTCTCATTCAATGTTGTCCTTTGTATTACTATTCTCGATGGTCTCCCAGCTTTCAAATTCAAAGCAAAGTATCGAACAAAAGAATAGAAGGTGCGCGCCTTCGCGCGCGAATCAGTCAGGACAAGACGCACCGAGCGAGGTCTCCGGCACTCCGGCACTGCGGTACAAACGAATTTTCCTTTGTCCGATGTATAGCGAACAAAGTTGCCGCATCGCCAGATGAGAACGAACAAATCTTCCTCTCTTGCTCCCTTTTCACATGGTGGCCGGCACTTAGCGCACAGAATGTCCCTTGTAGGGGTTTGCCGGCTTTCGAGGCCTGCAAACCCCTACAAGGGAAGTTCTGTTCATTGTTCCGTCCGTACTTGCCCGGAATCAGCCGTCAACGAACATTCTTTCCCCTATCTCCCCATCCTAAGGAACCCCCTGTATCGCCACTTACCTTACACGTGCATTGGCCAGGCCTCAGGCCTGCCTTCCACATCCTCTTTTCAAAGTATCGAACAAAAGAATAGAAGGTGCGCGCCTTCGCGCGCGAATCCATCAGGACACAACACAAAAAGAGCCCAGCATCTCTGCTGAGCCCTCTGTGTTACTCACTTGCCTGGCAACGTCCTACCTTCCCAGGAACTCGCGCTCCAAGTATTATCGGCGCTGGAGGTCTTAACGGTCGTGTTCGGCATGGGTACGCGTGTGTCCCCTCCGCCATCGTCACCAGACTTCTTTGAAGTTCAAACATCTTCGAAGGTAACTCGCTATCGCGGGTCTAAACTGTGTCCACTGGACACCAGACCCTGTACCTTCGAAACGAGCAGCGAATGTTGTTTCCTACTTTCCCCGACATACTCAGGTGAAGCCCTCGACCGATTCGTATCCGTCAGCTCCACATGTCACCATGCTTCCACACCGGACCGATCTACCTTG